>NZ_CP047358.1:0-1264660 GCF_030408855.1 Corynebacterium glaucum
GTGGCAGACCAGCAACTCGAGGCACTTTGGCGCGACCTGGTTGCAGAACTCCTCCAACTCTCCGAACGCCCAAATTCACCCGTTCCCACGCTCACACACCAGCAACGCGCCTACCTCCAGTTGGTCAAGCCAGTAGTGCTTGTCGACGGCTACGCCATCCTTTCCGCACCGCACACCGCAGCCAAAACCGTGGTGGAGGAGTCGCTCGCCCCGCACATCGAGGCTCAGCTCCAAGCGCGTCTCGGCACCCCGTTCACGCTCGCGGTCTCGATCGCGGCTCCCGGCGTGCAGGAGGTCGGCCCGCCGCAGCAGGAGCCGCCGATCGCCCAGCCGCAGACAGAGTGGACCGCGACGCAGAGCTCCCACACGCTACACCCGCCGGCAGAATCGACGTACGGATTCGCCGCACCCGGGGACCAGATCCCGATGGGGCTTGACGAGTTGGCGCAGATGCATGCGAGGCAAACGGAGGAAAATGAGCGTCGACAAGCAAATGTTCACCCCACGGTGCCGCAGCGTATCCGCCGTGAGAAACCTGCGCACGACCCAGACCGTGAAGCAAGCCTGAACCCGAAGTACACCTTCGAGAACTTTGTGATCGGCTCCTCGAACCGCTTCGCCAACGGCGCCGCGGTAGCCGTGGCCGAGAATCCAGCGCGCGCATATAACCCACTGTTTATATGGGGCGGTTCTGGGCTTGGCAAGACACACTTGCTGCACGCGGCCGGCAACTACGCGCGCGTGCTCGAGCCGAACTTGAAGATCAAGTACGTGAGCTCGGAGGAGTTCACCAACGATTACATCAACTCCGTGCGTGATGACCGGCAAGAATCGTTCAAGCGGCGCTATCGCAACCTGGACATCTTGATGGTCGATGACATCCAATTTCTTGAGGGCAAGGAAGGTACGCAGGAGGAGTTCTTCCACACCTTCAACGCTCTGCATCAAGCGAACAAGCAGATCATCCTGAGTTCGGATCGGCCGCCGCGGCAGCTGACGACGCTGGAGGACCGTCTGCGCACGCGCTTTGAGGGCGGGCTGATTACTGACATTCAGCCGCCGGATTTGGAAACGCGCATTGCGATTCTGATGAAGAAGGCCGCGGCCGACGGGACGCAGGTGAGCCACGACGTGCTCGAGCTCATTGCGTCGCAGTTTGAATCATCAATTCGCGAGCTTGAGGGCGCGTTGATTCGCGTGTCTGCGTATTCGTCGCTTATCGACGAGCCGATCACCATGGACGTCGCCCAGGTGGCGCTTCGGGACATCCTGCCGGATGAGAACGATGTGACCGTCACGGCGACGACAATCAAGGACGCCGCGGCTGAGTACTTCCAGGTCGGTGTGGAGCAGCTAACCGGTGCTGGTAAGACCCGGCATGTGGCGCACGCGCGCCAAATCGCGATGTATCTGTGCCGCGAGCTGACAGATCTGTCGCTGCCGAAGATCGGCGACGAGTTCGGCGGCAAGGACCACACCACCGTGATGTACGCGGACCGGAAAATCCGGAAAGAAATGACGGAAAACCGCGGCACCTACGACGAGATCCAGGAACTCACGCAGTTAATCAAGAACCGCGCGCGGACGCGGTAGCGGTGAGAGGGTTTTTAATTAGCTAGGTAAAGCTTGTGTAACCCCTGAAAGATTCCATGTTCAGCCTGTAGACATGCATGGAAGCTCCCTGTACGCTTACCAGGTCCTATCTTTTCAGGGAGGAATACATGTTAATTCAGAATGGGAGCTCGGGCGGCAAAACGCGCCCCTTCTCCGGCATTCGAAAATCTGTGGTTGCCGCAGTGACTGGTGTAGCGCTTGCGCTGGGGTCTGTTACAGCGGCACCTATGGCGGAAGCGCAACCGGCCGTCCAGCCGGATTATCCAGACGACTCTCGAGCTTGGGATCCGAAGCTTCCGTTCGGGCCCGGGCAGGACATCGCAAATAATCCCTCGTTAACTCCTGGGATTTGCGGTGGCAAAAATGGCAATCTAAAGATTGCGCTCGTCTTCGATGTCTCCTCGTCAATCGGAGAAGACGGTCTTCGAGACACTAAGTCTGCAGGGGACGCGGTGGTGACGGCGCTCAACGATGCACCTGTGCAAATTGGTATTTACAATTTCGGGACCAAGGCGCCTTCGTCCTACAGCGAAGGCGCACAGACGAAGGAAGGTCCACTAGCAACCGGCTCGGAAGAGGTGCTGAAGGAAAAAATCGCGCAGCTAGCGATTCCAGCCCGACCGCGCATTCAAGGGACCAACTGGGATCGAGGTATCAGCCAGATTCCCACCGGAACCTATGACGTTGTCTACTTCATCACAGACGGATTGCCCACCGCATACGGTGACGCAGTTGGCAGCGTCGATACCCAACGTGGAGCGAACAACCGACCTGCTTTCAATCACGCTAATGGTGGTGCAGCGAACAAGGATTACGCTGCCGCGAAACTCGATGTCCAGGAAGCTGTGAAATCAGCAAACGCTCTTAAAGCATCCGGTACACGCATCGTGCCACTCGCGGTGGGCAAGGACGTTAAAGGCGATCTCGCTAGCACTTACCTCGAATACATCTCTGGACCAGGGGATGCAATTCCAGTCGATGATTACGGTCAGTTGACAAAACAATTGGTAGCTCAAGCAACTGAAGGCTGCGCGGGCGAAGTTACCATCCAGAAGCAGCTGACTGACGCCAACGGAAATCTCACAAACGATTCTCCCGCGGGTTTCTCGTTCGAAGCATCAGGGATTTCAGAGAAGTTCCACCTCACTAACACCACGGCGATCACCGGTGATGATGGGAAAGCGACCTTCGGTTACGTTGCACCTGATAACGCAGCAAGCGGTTCTTTCACTATCAAGGAAGTCGGAGCGGAGTTCAAAAACGTCTCTTGCACCTCGGCTGATGGTGAGCCTTGGGAGCGAAACGGCAACTCTTTTATCGTCCCAGCAAAGGCTGGCGGCGAAGCTGAGTGTACCGTCACTAACCCTGCACCTGTGACAGTTACAGTCACGGAAACTACGACCGAGACACCGTCGACGGTAACCGAGGGTGTCCGATTCTTTGTGTGCGGGGGCTTGGTTTACAAGTAGTCCGCGAATCGGTCGGGGTAAGCCACGGCTAGTTGGTTGATGGCTTGTTTCCACCCGGTGGCTTTCGCTCCTTCAATATAGCCGTTGCACTCAACGTCGCGCTTGGCTTTCTTCGCCCGCTGCGCAGCGCGCTTGTCCTCGATGTTGCAGATCATCAACCACAGCGTCTTCAACGCCGCGGTATCGTTCGGGAACTGGCCCCTGTTACGGGTAGCTTTACGCAGTTCAGCATTCAGCGACTCGATCGAATTGGTGGTGTAGAGCACCCGCCTGGCCGCAGGCGGGAACTGCAGAAACGGCACGAACCGCTCCCAAGCGTCGCGCCAGACTTTGACCGACTGGGGGTATTTTAGGCCCAGCTCACTGGCCTCGAAAGCATCCAGGCTGGCGCGTGCCGTCTCCTCATTGGGAGCGGTGTAGACCTCACGCAGCGCGCGAGAGACGCCTTTGCGGTCCTGATACGACACCCACCGGTTCGCCGCCCGAATCAGGTGCACGATGCAGGTCTGCACCATGGAATTCGGCCAGGTTGCCTCCACGGCTTCTGGCAGGCCTTGGAGCCCGTCGCAGCAGACAATGAACACGTCCTGGACCCCGCGGTTGGCCAGATCTGCGCACACCGATGCCCAAAATGCGGCGCCTTCATTGTCAGCGATCCACAATCCCAGGATGTGCTTGATGCCGTCCATGTCGACACCAACCGCCATGTAGCAAGCCTTGTTGACCACGCGGTGGCCGTCACGGATCTTCACGCGTAGCGCGTCGAGGAAGATCACTGGGTAAAACTCGTCGAGCTGGCGGTTTTGCCAGATCATGACCTCTTCTAAGACCGCATCGGTAATGGTGCTGATCGTATCCGGGCTCATATCCACCCCCAGGGTGGTGGCGAGATGGTGCTGGATATCTCGCACGGTCATCCCGCCGGCGTACAGCGAGATAATCATGTCGTCGAGCTCTGTGAGCCGACGGGAGCCTTTGGGCACCATCTGCGGGGTGAACGTGCCCGCGCGATCCCGTGGCATCGTGACCTCAACAGGGCCGTAGCCGGAATCGACGGTCTTGGTGTACGACCCGTTTCGGTGGTTGCCACCACCAGCATCTGTTACCTGGGCTTTCGCTTTGCGGTCGGAGTGTTCGTAGCCCAAATGGGCATCCATCTCCGCCTGCAGGCCGGCGTTGATCGACGCCTGCAAAAGCCCCTTGACCAGCTCGCTGGCGTCGTCGGTGGAGGTGGACAGCTCCCCGATGAGCTTTGCGAGCTCGGGGTTATCCATCAGCTTCTCGCTGATCTCGTTGACCCTGGACGGGTCGTGGCTTTTCTTCGGTGACACAGTAGTCATTATCGGTGAAACTCCTTCAGATCAGAGCCTCACACACAAACTTCCTGGCACCCTCCGGTAACCGAGACCACGACCGTAGAACCCATCACAACCACTGTGACTGAGATTCCCGAAGCGGTGACAACAGTTGAAATCACAACTGTTACTGAAATTCCGGAACCTTCAACGGTTGAGAAGACTGTGACCGAAACGCCGGATCCCGTCACAGTCACTGAAGTGCCGGATCCCCTCACCGAAACGCTGACCGAAACACCAGATCCAGAAACCGAAACAGTAACGGTGACGACAACAGAAACTCAAGAGCCGACTCCAACCACCGTCACCCAAACTACGACGCAAACAGAGATGTCAACGGCTACTCAGTCGGAGACAGCAACGGAAACTGCGACCGCGACGGCCACTGCGACCCAAACTGAAACCGCGACGGCCACAGAAACGGCCACAGAGACCGAGACTCAAACAGACACGACAACCGCTACAGCCACAGAGACTGAAACGACGACGGCGACAACCACCGCTACGGACATGCAGGTTCTTACCTCCACTGAGACGACGACAGTTACTGAGGAACCAGTGACCGTGGTGGAGACCGTCACGCCTGCGCCGGTAACGGAGACAGTGACCGCTGAGGTAACGGTGGTCAACGAAATTCCAGGTAAACCAGTTACCGTCACCAATACTTCCACCGTTACGGAGACCGTCGACAACACTGTTGAGAAAACCGTGGAGCAGACGGTCAACAATACGGTGACGGAAACGGTCGACAACACCATCGAGAAGACGGTTGAAAAGACGGTGGACAACGTAGTTACGTCCGTCGTTGAAGGCGAACCAGTTACCGTCACCAACAATGCAACGGTTACAGAGACACAAACTGAGACCACCACGGTGGTTCCAGGTCGTGAGCCGGCTACCGCGACTGCAACTGTTACCGTCACCGAAACTGAAACGCAGGTCGTCACTACCACCGTCAGTGCTGACGACGCAGGTGCAGGAAATGCAGGCGCGAAAGAAACCGTCACGGTGACAACCACCGCGGAACTGTTCCCAGGCTCGTCCAATGATGGCGGGATTCTAGGCGGATCTTCCATTGGCGGCGAGGGTGGTTCGTCAGCGAAAGGCATCGTCGATGACCGCTGCATCCCGGCAGCGATCGGTCTCACCATCCCGTTGCTGGCTCTGATCCCGCTGCATCTGCTGCAGCAGGTCTCGATCCCGGGCCTGGACGCTTACTCGGCTGAGATCAACTCGCGCATCACGCAGGCGAACAACCAGATCCAACAGCAGCTCGGCATCTTCGACGAGAACACTGCACGTGCCGTTCAGGAGTTCAACGCCCAGGTGAACCGCATCGGTGCAGAAAACCAGCAGATCCTGCAGTGGGCTGGTATTGCCGCCGCAGTCGTCGGCGTCGCAAGCTACCTGTTCTACTTCTGCGTGCCGCGCCCGGACGCTGAGCAGGGTTCCAGCAACTAGGACATAGTTCGGCTTCAATCCTCCCGAAGCCGAATCCCCCGGTTGTCGCACTTCATCACGGAGTGCAGCAGCCGGGTTTTTCTTATCCACAGGGTTATTCACACCTGTGTAATTACGACGGAGAAATTTGGTGACGTCGGCCACAGAGGCGCTTTTCCACAGATTCGGGGTCCGCGTCGGGAGATGGGGATAAGAAAGCGCCGCGTGTGGATTGGCGGTGGGGAAACCGGGGCGGTTTGTGGGATTCGTCGATAAGCGAAAATTGCTCCACAAGATTGCCGGGTTGTGCACAAGCGATCCACAAGCCGAATCACAAGATTGAATTGTGCTGCGACCGCGGCAAACCCGGCTCAATCCACAGTTTCAACACCGCTTACTGTTGTTACCGTTCTTTTTCCTTGTAATTCATCAAGAGAAAGAGAGGGTGTGCACAAGACTGCGCGCCTTGGCTCAGTGTGAGGCTCGCATGCTCGGGGATCGGCGAGGAAGCTTTAGAAATTTCGAGCATGCCCGCCTAGAGTGAAAACGTAATTTCAAGAATCCAGCACAACCGACCTCGAGGGAGCAGCCAGCAGCATGGTTGACATCGCCGGTGACAACGCCGTGTCGTTCCGCGTTCACAAGGAAGACCTGTCGGACGCTGTGGCCTGGGTTGCCAGGAGCTTGCCTACCAAAAACACACAGCCGGTGCTGCGAGCTGTGGTGATCACCGCCGACGACAACGGGTTGGAATTCGCGGGCTTTGATTACGAGGTTTCCAGCCGCGTGCGGATTGGCGCGGAGGTGGATCAGCCTGGCCGTATCGCGGTGGCCGGCAAACTGCTCGCCGACATTGTTTCCAACCTGCCGGCGAAGCCGGTTGAGGTGACCACCGAGGGCAACAAGATGAAGCTCAAGGGCGGGTCCGCGAAGTTCGAGCTGCCGCTGATGAGCCTCGACGACTACCCGCAGTTGCCGGAGCTTCCCGAGGTCACCGGCGAAATCGCCCCGGCTGCGCTAACTGCTGCGGTGACCCAGGTCGCGTCTGCTGCTGGCCGCGACGACACGCTGCCGATGCTTACCGGTATCCACATGGAGATCGCAGGCAACCACTTGAAGCTCACCGCGACGGACCGTTTCCGCCTGGCGCTGCGCTCCCTGGAGTGGGAGCCGGCCGGAGCGGACACCGAGGCGAAACTGCTGATTCCGGCGAAAACGCTGCTGGATAACGCGCGCACGCTGGACACGCACATCGATGACCCAGTGCAGATCGCCGTCGGTGGAACCGGCAACGTCGGCGCCGAGGGCCTGTTTGGTCTGCGTACTGGTAACCGCGAGACCACCACCCGCATGCTCGACGCGGACTTCCCGAACGTGGCGCCGCTGCTGCCGAAGGCGCACACCTCGATTGCCACGGTGGAGATCGCGCCGCTGCTGGAGTCCATCCGCCGCGTGTCCTTGGTCGCCGACCGCAACGCGCAGATCCGCCTGCACTTCCGCGAAGGCGAGCTCGCGCTCCACGCCTCCGGTGCGGATTCCGGTGAAGCGCAGGAAACGCTGCCGGCCGCATTCACCGGCGCGGACGAACTGCTCATCGCGTTCAACGCCGGCTACCTGCGTGATGGGCTTTCCGTCATCGGCACCGATCGCGTCATGTTCGGTTTCACCGAGGCCTCACGACCGGCGATCATGGTCCCCGAGCCGGAGGATCTCCCGGAGGCCAATGCCGACGGCACGTTCCCCACCCCGGACACCTTCTTCACCTACTTGCTCATGCCGGTGCGCCTGCCGGGTTAAACCCTCACTCCGTTGTACGTCGCCGAACTTGACCTGCGAGATTTCCGCTCCTGGCCGGAACTGCACCTTGATCTTGAGCCGGGTGTCACCGTCTTCGCCGGTCGCAACGGTCACGGCAAAACCAACATCGTCGAGGCGCTCTATTACACCTCCCACCTGCGCAGCCACCGCGTTTCCGGCGACGGCCCGCTGATCGGAGCGCAGGCAAGCAACGCGCGCATCTCCGCGACCACAATCAACGAGGGCCGCGCGCTGACCACTCACTTGCTGATCCAGCACAGCGGCGGCAACCAAGCGCAGATCAACCGCACTCGCCTGAAGTCGCCCCGCGAACTCGCGGGAGTGCTGCGCACCGTGATGTTCTCGCCGGAGGATCTCCGCCTGGTCAACGGCGAGCCGTCTGAGCGCCGCCGCTTCCTCGACGACCTCGCCGCACTGCGCACGCCGCGCCTCGGCGGAGCGCGCGCCGACTACGAGAAGGTCCTGCGCCAACGCAATGCACTGCTCCGAAACTCCAACATGGCGCTGCGCCGCGGTTACAGCGACGACACCGGCGCCAGCGCGCTGAGCACACTCGACGTCTGGGACGGTCAGCTCGCAGCGTACGGCAGCCAGGTGCTCGCCGGTCGCATGTTGCTTATCGACGCCCTGTCCGACCTCATCACCGAGGCCTACGCCGCCGTCGCCCCGGAGTCGCGCCCCGCGGCGGTACAGATCAAGTCCACGCTGGACCGAGCTGTCGCCGAGCTCGCGGGCGGGGAAACCAGAGACCCAGCGATCTTCGAGGCAGCGATGCTCTCCGAGTTGGGCCGGCGCCGCTCGGAGGAGATCGACCGCGGCACGACGCTGGTCGGCCCGCACCGCGATGACCTCGTGCTCATGCTCGGTGATAACCCGGCGAAGGGCTACGCCTCCCACGGCGAGACCTGGTCCTACGCGCTCGCGCTGCACCTGGCCGAGTACCAGCTGCTCAGCTCAGATGGCTCCGACCCTGTGCTCATCCTCGACGACGTGTTTGCAGAACTCGACGCGAAGCGCCGCGAGCGCCTGGTCCACGTCGCTGAGGGTGCAGAGCAGGTGCTGATCACCGCCGCGGTTGGCGACGATCTACCGGGCAACCTCGACGACGCAGTCACCGCGCGCTACGCCGTGACCATGGATGAAGGGGTGAGCAGCATTGAGCGATCTGATCAGTGACACCTTTGAAGTCTGGCGCGAGACAGCTCGGCGGCGGGGTGGGCGCTTGCCGGATCTGTCGCGGCAGGGCACGTCGGTGGTGCCGAGGCGCAGCGTCGGAAAATCTGCGGTGACTAGCTCCGCGGCAGGGGAATCGCAGGTGAAGGTTCCGGGATTGGCGTTGGACGAGGCGTCGATAAGCAAAAAGCCCCAACCCCTGCGAGGCCGGCCAACTGGGCAGGATGGCCGTGCGATTCCGCGTGGGTACAAGGTGGATTCGCTGGGTGCGCTGCTGGGGCGCGAGATTCGCAAGCGCGACTGGAGCGAAAACATGGCCTACGGGTGGGTGATGGGCAATTGGGAATCGCTGGTGGGTGTCAAGATTGCGCAGCACACCGAGGTGAAGATGATCAAAGAGGGCGAGGTGCACATCGAGTGCGACTCGACCGCGTGGGCGACGCAGCTGAAGTACATGCAGTCGACGGTGCTGAAAGCGATCGCGGAAAAGGTTGGTGCCGGTGTGATTACCAAGCTGCATATCTACGGGCCGAAAACGAAGTCGTGGCGCAAGGGTCCGCTGCATGTGCCGGGGCGGGGGCCGCGGGATACGTACGGATAAAAGCGGGCGTCAGGGTCGCTGCATGCGGACCAACTGGACGCGGGAGTGGTGAGCGATCCACTTCGCAGCAGCTGGCTCGATCCAGTTCGCAACATTGTTGATGGCCTGCACCTGACGGTCAAGATTGGCAGTCTCATGAGCTTGGTTGGGGAAAACCAAGGACTCATGGTGGGCGCATCGATTGCGAAGTCTGTAACCAGAATGGTCCGTATCCACCTTGCCCGACTGGCACTTCCAATACGTCATGAACCCGATTCCGTAAAAGGACCTCTACGTGTTGAATGTCCTCAAGAAAAGCTTTTGTCAGGTGGGTATTCCACAAATACAAAGACTCGGGAGACTGGTGAAAGCTGTACCGGGCCATTCTGTCTGTAGAGAACCATCTGTCGAGGTCCACTCGGCGTGGTCTGTTTACTTTATTGCTCATAGTCCTGTAAACTCTCCCCCGAAAGCCCCGGAGCGATCCCTACGGAAACGTACATCGCCGGGGTTATTGAACTTTCACGACGAGTTTATCCCCTAGCAGAGTCGCGCGCCTGCCCCGGTTTAGATACCCCAACGCTGAAATCCGCGCGAGAAACGCCCTCTCGCGGTTTGAAGCGCTACCGGGCATAGACCCCCAACGGTGTAAGATGAGACGGGTTAAAACGCTTCACAGCGCGCCAGCGTGCTGAGAAGTCAAGAAAGTACTAGAGGAGAGTCCGTTTCCGTGGCTGAACAAGAACCGCATTATGACGCCTCATCAATCACCATCCTCGAGGGCCTCGAGGCCGTGCGTAAGCGCCCGGGCATGTACATCGGTTCCACTGGTGTCCGCGGTTTGCACCACCTGGTGTGGGAGGTTGTGGACAACTCGGTAGATGAGGCGATGGCGGGCTACGCCGATCGCGTCGATGTGACGCTGCTGGCAGACGGTGGTGTCGAGGTCGTGGACAACGGCCGCGGTATCCCGGTGGAGATGCACCCGTCGGGTGCGCCGACCGTCCAGGTCGTGATGACCCAGCTGCACGCCGGCGGCAAGTTCGACTCGGAGTCCTACGCCGTCTCCGGCGGTCTACACGGTGTGGGCATTTCCGTGGTCAACGCGCTGTCCACCCGCGTCGAGGCCGACATCAAGCGCGACGGCAAGCACTGGATCCAGCACTTCGACAATGCCGTGCCAGACGAGCTCGTCGAAGGCGGCAACGCCCGCGGCACCGGTACCGCGATCCGCTTCTGGCCGGACCCGGAGATCTTCGAAACCGTCGAGTTCAACTACGACACCATCGCGCGCCGCCTCCAGGAAATGGCCTTCTTGAACAAGGGCCTCACCATAACCCTCAAGGACGAGCGGGTCACCGATGAGGAGCTTGAGCTCGAGGCCATCGCAGAGGAGGGCGACACTGCAGCGCTTCTCGACGAGCCCACGTTCGACGACGACACCGTCACCGAGCGGGTGGACACGCCGTCCCCGGATTCCGCGGACGAGGTCGCCCCGGAGACCAAGCGCAAGCGCGAGAAGAAGGTGACCTACCACTACCCGAACGGTCTGATCGATTACGTCGAGTACCTGAACAAGGGCAAGACGGAGATCCACCCGACGATCATCGGCTTCGAGCAGAAGGGCAGCGAGCACGAGGCTGAAATCGCCATGCAGTGGAACGCCTCCTACAAGGAGTCGGTGCACACCTTCGCCAACACGATCAATACTCATGAGGGCGGCACGCATGAAGAGGGCTTCCGCGCGGCGCTGACCAGCATGATGAACAAGTACGCCCGCGACCACAAGCTGCTCAAGGACAAAGAGCCCAATCTGACCGGCGACGATTGCCGCGAGGGCTTGGCCGCTGTCATCTCGGTTCGAGTGGCCGACCCGCAATTTGAGGGTCAGACCAAGACGAAGCTGGGCAACACCGAGATCAAGGGCTTTGTCCAGCGCGCGGTGAACGAGAACCTCTCCGACTGGTTCGACGCGAACCCGGCCGAGGCGAAGGCGATCGTGAACAAGGCTGTGCAGTCTTCGCAGGCGCGCCAGGCGGCGCGAAAGGCGCGTGACCTGGTCCGTCGTAAATCCGCGACCGACCTGGGTGGCCTGCCGGGCAAGCTTGCCGACTGCCGTTCGAAAGACCCGCTCAAGAGCGAGCTCTTCATCGTGGAGGGCGACTCCGCAGGTGGTTCCGCGAAGGGTGGCCGCGATTCGATGTACCAGGCGATCCTTCCGCTGCGCGGCAAGATCCTGAACGTGGAGAAGGCACGCATGGACCGCGTGCTGAAGAACGCTGAGGTCCAGGCCATTATCACCGCCCTGGGCACCGGCATCCACGACGAATTTGACATTGAGAAGCTGCGTTACCACAAGATCGTGCTCATGGCCGATGCCGATGTGGACGGCCAGCACATTGCGACCCTGCTGCTGACCTTGCTCTTCCGCTTCATGCCGCAGCTGATTGAGGAAGGCCACGTGTACTTGGCCAACCCGCCGCTGTACAAGCTCAAGTGGCAGAAGGGGCAGCCGGGTTACGCGTTCTCCGACCGCGAGCGCGACGAGCAGCTCGCTGCCGGACAGGAGGCTGGCCGCAAGATCAATACCGACGACGGCATCCAGCGCTACAAGGGTCTCGGCGAGATGAACGCCAAGGAGCTGTGGGAGACCACCCTAGATCCCGAGACCCGTATTCTGCGCCGCGTGGATGTCGAGGATGCCCAGCGCGCCGACGAGCTGTTCTCCATCCTCATGGGTGATGACGTGGCCGCGCGCCGCAGCTTCATCACCCGCAAGGCAAAGGACGTTCGCTTCCTCGACGTCTAAAGCACTTTCGCTATCCTCGGCAAAAGTATCCGCCCCAGCCCGAGGAGCCGTAACCCATCGACACCTACCCCGCATCCAGCCAGCACGGCGACCGCCCGCTCGTCGTCATCTTCCCCGGCATGGGCATGGGCGCACGCTACTACCGCCCAATTGCCGGGGCGCTCGCAGACGCCGGGTTCCCCACAGCTATCGGAGAGCTCCGCGGCCAGGGCGAGAGCCCCGCCGTCGCCTCCCGCTCCAACCAGTGGGGCTACCACCACGTCGCAGCGGAGGACTATCCAGCCACGATCAGGCAGGCTAAGCAGGAGCTTACGCTTGACGACGACACGCCTGTCATCCTCCTCACCCATTCAATGGGCGGACAAGTGGGCACCCTTTTCATGGCGCGTCCAGAGGCTAAGGAGTGCAATGTGGTCGGCATGCTCGGCGTTGGCGCCGGCAATCCGTGGCACAAGGCGTTTCCGTTGCGTGACAAGCTGAAGTACGGCTTGGGCATCCAGTTCATCTGGCTCGTTGCGCAGGTCCTGGGCTATTGGCCGGGAGACAAGATCTCAGTCGGCGGCAGCTGGGGCCGCCATCCGCGCACTTACATCAATGAGTGGGCGCGCATGAACCGCACTGGCAAGCGCGGGAAACTCGCGGGCGCGGACATGGATTACATCAAGGCGATGAAGCGTATCGACGTGCCGGTGGTGCTCACCCGTTTCACCAATGACCGTGACTGCACGGTCGCTTCCGCGCAGTCGTTGGCCGATCAGGTCTCCGGAGCCACCGTCGAAGAGCTCGACGGTGGGCTTGGCCATAATCGGTGGGCGAGGGAACCGCGTGCCGTCGTTAAGCGAATGCTCGAGTTTGCTGACGAGCTGTAGTTACTTGGCGTGGCGCTCGATGATGTCGCCGAGCTCGGGCAGGGCGGGAGAGACGATCTTGCCGGCCTTGCCGCGCAGGGTGGAGTAGGCCTTTTGCATTGCCGACGGCATGTCGGACGTGGCCTTGTCCGCGGCGCCGAGCATCGCTTCGACGACTTCGTTCTCGCGCGAGACCAAGTAGCTGCCAAAGCCCTGGGTGTCGGAGGACTCGTAGCCGCTCCAGAACGGCGCGAGCTCTTCGGTGATCTGGGGGAGGAGGCGGTTGACGCCCTTGGGGATGGCGTCGGAATCGGCCTTTTTACCTGCAGCGACGGCAGACTTCAGGGCCATGCCGGTGAGGCCGGACTGGTTGGACACGGTCTTGTCAATCAGCTCTGCCAGCTCAGCGACAACGGTCTGACGGGTATCGCCCTCAAGCAGGGCATTCAAGTTAGTCATGTGCTCCGAGTTTAGCGGCTGGTGGGCTGTGGGCTGCGGGCTCGTTGCGAACGCGCAGAGAGCGTGTCACGAGCGGCAAGCGAAAACGGCCCTCGCCGGCTCTCGTGAGCGTTGGCGTTGGGCCGTTCGATCGGGTGTCGTAGCTCTTCCACCACAGCACCCGGCTCCTGAATCACATCAGTCACACGAGTCACTGTAACCACAACGGGCACAACCGTATCATGCGTCCCATGGGTCCGCCACTTTCGGGGGAGTGTTGGCGCTTTCACTACTCGGCGACTGCACGGCCCCGCTTTAACCCCAATTCTTCAGCACCAAGTTGGTGTTAAAGATCGCGATAAGCCCCAACTTGGTGCTTGAAAGTTGGGGTGGAAGGGATCGGAAGGGGAGTGGCGGGAAGTGGCGGGTTAGTGCGGTGCGTTGATCAGGGCGAGGACGCGATCGACATCAATGATGCGGTTGCCCTCGGAAGAGCCGGCGACCTGGGAGAGACCGAACTGCGCGGCGGCGTTGTCCACGGCCTGGCGCAGCGGCGGGGTAGCATCGACGATGACCTGCAGGGCAGCGGCGGCCGCGGCCAGCGCGAGCGCGAGGGAAATCGGTGCGATGCCGGTGTAGGCGCTGCCCAGCGGGGTTTGCTTCGGCACGTCGACACCCGGGTTGTCCGGGTCGAGGCGGTAGTCCCGGTCGGAGGAGCCGCGGGTGCTGCTCAGTGCGCTCGAGAGCTCGAGGGCTGCGGTCTGGGCGGAGGCCGCCGGGGCGATGGTGACGGCGGCGACGGCGGCGACGGTACCGGTGGCCAACACGACGGTGACAGCGGTTGCGGCAGCCGCGGTTTTCATCCGCGTGGCGGGGGTCAGCGATCGTTTCATGGTGGTCACTCTAGGACACGGGGGCACCTACGGCGGCTAATCACCTTCCGCCCAGCGCGAATACACGTCTCGCGTCACGTCGGCAAAGGCTGAGTTGTGGTTGGTCAGGGGCTGCAGTTGGACGATGGCGTCGTGAAGCGAACTGCTCCCCTCGGTGACTGACCCACAAACCGGAACCCCGTGGACGCGCGCGCCGGGGACGGCTGCGGCGGCGGCGAGCGCGGCGAAGGAGCGGATGTGCACCTTATATGCGGCGCAGAACTCGTCCGCGATGGCGAGGAGCTGCTCGGGGGAGAGGGCGCGCGTCATCCGCGGGCCTGCCTGATGCGGGATTCGGTGGCGCGGTACTCGGGAATGTGCTCGCGGGCCAGGGCCTGCACGGCGGCGGTGTCTAGCATGCGCGAGGCGGCGGTGAGCACCGCGCGCCGGGCGGCCTCCTGCTTGGAGCAACCCCATGCGGAGGCGAGGAGGACCAACGCGGTGTCCTCGTCGGCGGTGAGTCGAAGCGTCATAGCCATACCATTTTGATACCACGGCGGAGACGGAGAAACGCTCTACGGGCGTTAGAATGCAGGTGAAGCAACCAAGAAAGGGATTCTATGGCTGACGACACCCTGAGCGGCGACGGCTTCGACCGCATCCAGCCCATTGACATCAACGAGGAGATGCAGACGAGCTACATCGATTACGCGATGAGCGTGATCGTGGGCCGCGCACTGCCGGACGTGCGCGACGGAATGAAGCCGGTACACCGGCGCATCATCTACGCGATGTACGACAATGGCTACCGCCCCGAGCGCTCCTACGTGAAGAGCGCGAAGCCGGTCGCCGACACGATGGGTAACTATCACCCGCATGGCGACAGCGCGATCTACGACACCCTCGTTCGTATGGCCCAGCCGTGGTCCATGCGCTACCCGCTTGTCGACGGCCAGGGCAACTTCGGTTCCCCAGGCAACGACGGCCCGGCGGCGATGCGTTACACGGAGTGCAAGCTCACGCCGATCGCGATGGAGATGGTGCGCGACATCCGCGAAAACGCGGTCGACTTCGTGCCCAATTACGACGGCAAGACGCAGGAGCCGACGGTGCTGCCGTCGCGCGTGCCGAACCTGCTGATGAACGGCTCCAACGGCATCGCCGTGGGCATGGCCACCAACATCCCGCCGCACAACCTGGGCGAGCTGGCGGATGCGATCATCTGGATCCTGGAGAACCACGAGGCCGACGAGCGCGCCACGCTCGACGCCGTCACGGAGCGCGTGAAGGGCCCCGATTTCCCGACGGCTGGCCTGATTGTCGGCGACGCCGGCATCAAGGACGCCTACACCACCGGCCGCGGCTCGATCCGCATGCGCGGCGTCACCGAGATCGAAGAGGTAGGCAACCGCCAGGTCATCGTGATCACGGAGCTGCCGTACCAGGTCAACCCGGACAATTTCATCCAGTCCATTGCCACCCAAATCAAGGACGGCAAGATGGCTGGCATCTCGGACATTGACGACGAATCCTCCGACCGCGTCGGCATGCGCATCGTGGTCACCCTCAAACGCGACGCCGTGCCGCGTGTGGTGCTGAACAACCTGTACAAGCACTCCGCGCTGGAGACGAATTTCTCCGCGAACATGCTCTCCATCGTCGACGGCGTGCCGCGCACCTTGCGCCTCGACCAGATGCTGCGTTACTACGTCAAGCACCAGATCGAAGTCATCGTTCGCCGCACCCAGTACCGCCTCGACGAGGCCGAAAAGCGCGCGCACATCTTGCGCGGACTGGTCAAGGCACTGGACATGCTCGACGAGGTCATCGCGCTGATCCGCAGCTCAGCCACCGTCGATGATGCTCGACAGGGGCTCATCGAGCTTCTCGACGTCGACGAGATCCAGGCAAACGAGATCCTGGCGATGCAGCTGCGTCGACTCGCAGCGCTGGAGCGCCAAAAGATCGTTGACGATCTCGCCGAGATTGAGAAGCAGATCGCCGACTACAAGGACATCCTGGCCAAGCCCGAGCGCCAGCGCGCGATCGTGGGCGAAGAGCTGCGCGAGATCACCGAGAAGTACGGCGACGAGCGCCGCACCCGCATCGTGGCCGCCACCGGCGATGTCACCGAGGAAGACCTCATTGCGCGCGAGAATGTGGTGGTCACCATCACCTCCACCGGCTACGCCAAGCGCACCAAGGTCGATTCCTACAAGAGCCAGAAGCGTGGCGGCAAGGGCGTGCGCGGCGCTGAGTTGAAGCAGGACGACGTGGTGAAGAACTTCTTCATCTGCTCCACGCACGACTGGATCCTCTTCTTCACCAACTTCGGTCGCGTCTACCGACTCAAGGCCTACGAGCTGCCGGAGGCGGGCCGCACCGCACGAGGCCAGCACGTGGCCAACTTGCTGGAGTTCCAGCCGGAGGAAAAGATCGCCCAGGTGATCCAGATCCAGTCCTACGAGGACGCGCCGTACCTGGTGCTGGCGACCCGCGACGGCCGCGTGAAGAAGTCGCGTCTGACTGACTACGAGTCCGCTCGCTCCGCCGGCCTGATCGCGATCAACCTCAACGAGGGCGACGCGCTGATCGGCGCTGCGCTCGCAGGCGAGAACGATGACGTTTTGCTGGTCTCCGAGCAAGGCCAGTCGATCCGCTTCACCGCCGATGACGAGCAGCTGCGCCCGATGGGCCGCGCAACCGCCGGCGTGAAGGGCATGCGTTTCCGCGGCGATGACCAGCTGCTGGCCATGACCGTGGTCCACGACGGCGAATTCCTGCTGGTGGCTACCTCCGGCGGATACGGAAAGCGCACGCCGATCGAGGAGTACAACCCGCAAGGCCGCGGCGGCATGGGTGTGATGACGTTCAAGTACACCCCGAAGCGCGGAAAGCTCATCGGTGCACTCGCAGTGGAAGAGGACGATCAGATCTTCGCCATCACGTCGGCTGGCGGTGTCATCCGTACGGAGGTTGCGCAGATCCGGCCGTCGTCACGCGCGACGATGGGCGTGCGACTCGTCGACCTTGCGGACGGCGTCGAGCTCCTGGCCATCGACAAGAACGTCGAAGACGAGGGCGAGGAAGAAGCAACCGCAGTGGCCAAGGGCGAGAAGACGATGGAGGAAGCCCAGGAGGCGACCTCATCGGCGCACGGCCACGAGAACTCGAGCACCCAATCCGCTGACGGCCAGGGCTCGGAGCTTGGCGTCTCCGGAGAGCGCTGGGAGGACGACGACCCGATTGAGACCGGCATCACTGATGCATCTGGTGAGGGCGACGCGGAGGCAAACGTCGATTACGATCCTGAGGATGATGACGAGGAGTAACGCATGGCCGCACGAAAAGTAGCGGTAAAGCACGTCGGGGTGGGATCGGTGTTCAAGGTGGCAACGATCCTCGCCTTGATCGGGTTTGTCGCGTGGATGATCGCCGCGACCGTAATTTACTTCGGTCTCGAGCGCGCCGGCGTGATCGAATCCATGAATTCGCTCATCGGCGGAGTCGGCGGTGACCAGGTCATCGACATGGGCTTGGTGCTTTCTGCAGCCGGCCTCGTTGGGCTGATCGGTGTGGTGTTCACCGCAGTGATGGCGCCGTTGGCCACCGTGATCTACAACGCAATCGCGGATCTCGTGGGCGGGATTACCTACACGATGTCCAACCGCGTCGGCTAGACGAAATAGGGCGCTACCTGGCGATTTGGTGCCTACGCCGTCGCTGGGTAATGTTCTATCTCGTTCAACGGGCCTATAGCTCAGTCGGTTAGAGCGCATCGCTGATAACGATGAGGTCGCAGGTTCGATTCCTGCTAGGCCCACGGTGTAGGCTACAATGTAGTTCCACACTTCATGGGGCATTAGCTCAGTTGGTAGAGCACCTGCTTTGCAAGCAGGATGTCAGGAGTTCGATTCTCCTATGCTCCACAAATCGCTCCCTCTGTTTCGGCAGGGGGAGCTTTTCGCCTTGCGACGGGCGAAACTGTCCCCATTTGGGGGACGCGGGTACTCGGCGGCGCAATTCGTCGATAAGCAATCGAAGCTTGTGAGCGCACTGCTGATTTGTGTTCTGGTGAGGCTGGTGTGTACACCCCGAGGGTGTAACCTCGATGCACTTATCTGCGCCTTTCTTCTATTCACGTTACCCTCACGTTATACTCAGGTTACTTTTCTGAGACAAAAGACGGAAAACGCGTTTAAAGGCGGAAAACTCTATGGGCACTCACGTCTCCCACAGCCAGTTCGAACGGCTGAAGTTTCTGATGCTGGCGGCACCGCGAGCCGCCAAGGCAACCATTGCGGCCTGCGTGGTGACGGCGCTGGTCGCCTCAGCAATGTGTGCGGCGGAAGCAGGCGCACAGGAGTATCCTTCATCATTCCGCGATACCAACGGTGTCGGCATTGTGACGAAGGTGTTCGACGACTCGACCAGTGCCGCTGAGGTGGAGGAGTCCTTCCGCACCGCAAAGGAAATGGGCGTGGAGTGGACCCGTGTGGGCGCGGCTTGGTACCACATTGAGCGCGAACCTGGCCAGTACAACTGGAGGTTCCTCGACCAGACCATCGCAATGGCGGAGAAGTACGACATCAACGTGATGATGCAGGTCACCACCGCACCGGAGTGGGCAACCGGCTTGAGCAGTATGTCGCCTGCCCAAAAGCGCTCGCTCGGTCACTATCCCGATACCTACGCACCGAAACCGGAGTTTTACGACGACTACGCGAACTTCTTCGCCGACGTCGTTGAGCGCTATGCGCCCCGCGGCATTGTGGATTACGAGGTGTGGAATGAACCGGCGCTCGCGGGCTTCTGGAAGGAAGACACCAACAACCGCATGCCCAGCCCGGAGAGCTACACCCAGCTCCTGAAGGAGACATACCCGGCAGCCCACCGTGCGTACAGTGGCGTCAACGTGATCGCCGGCGGCCAGGTTGTTCTGCCGACGGAGGCGGACGGGTCCCGCATCAACGCCGTGGAGTACCTCAAGCGCATGTACGCTGCGGGCGCAGGGGGCTACTTCGACTCTCTGGCGCACCATCCGTACGGCATTGACTCTCCGGAGTGGATCTGGAACGGCTGGGCATACATGTACAACGAACCGAAGACGAACAACGCTCCGCGGGACACCCTGCACTCGGTGATGAGCGCGCACGGTGACGGGGATAAGGAAATCTGGCTCACCGAGCTCGGTCAGGACACCCGGCACGGATGGGTGGACGAGAAGATGCAGGCGGAGCGCTACCAGCTCTACCTCGATGCGTGGGGAGACACCCCCAACATCGGCCCGATGATCTTCTACAGCCTCCAGGACAAGAAGTCCTACGGTAACAGCTTCGACAAGGAGGACTACTTCGGCGTGATCCGTGACGACGGCTCCTGGAAGCCGGCCGCGATGGCGATCAAGAGCTACACCAACGCCGCAGAATCCGGGACGGTTCCTCGCGCAGCAGCACCAGCGCCAGCGCCAGATCAGGCGCCAGTACCCGCACCGGCACCGGCGCCGCTGGATGCACCCGTCGGCACCACGCCGGATGTCGAGCAGGGCGCGCCGGTACCGCCTGCAGCCCCCAAGCCGCGGACGCAGGCACCTACCCAGCCGAACAATCCATTCGTTCCGGAAACTCCCGCCCTGGAAGACGCCCCTGCAGCCGACCCAGAGGCACCGCTTGTCGACGAAGCGTTCGCGGAGGAAGCACCCGTCATCGGCCCAGTGCCACCTGTGACTTGGCCAACGCTGGAAAACCCGCGCGCTTCGGATCCCACACTCGCACCGGCTCCTGCGCCGGTTCCCGCACCTGCCCCGGTTCCGGAAGCATTGGTTGAACCGCGGCCGGAAGCTCCGGCCCCGCCGTCTGCACCTGCGGAAGCCCAGCCAGACGCACCAGCGCGAGCAGTGCAGCCAGAAGCCACAACTGGACCAGCTATTGGCCTGGCACCGCTGGGTATGGCCCTGCTCCTATTCATCCGCACCCAGATCTGGAAGTGGCTCACCGGCTACCTGAAATAGTGCGGGGGTGGGAGATTACCCGCCTACCGTTCATTGATCCGCGCTGTGAGTTGTTACGCTTACTTACTCTCATAGAGTGATGACGCGGATGGGAGAAGAGAGATGGGTAGCGGTTTTTCTAGCGCAAGCAATCGACCGCGCTTCGGCGGATTGTCGCGGGCGACTCGGGCTCTCGCGGTATTCGCAGCACTCACGGTCGTCTTTGTCACGTCAACCTGCATCTCAGAGCACTCTGAGACGGAAAATGACAACGGCGTCGGCGTCATTGTCAAGGCATTCGACCACGGGTACTCGGATGATGAGGTCGAAGAGTCTTACGAAAACGCGGTTGAAATGGGGGCGACGTGGACTCGCGTGGTCGTGCCCTGGTACTACGTTGAGCCGAGCCCTGGTGAGTACAACTGGGACTCCACAGATAAGAGCGTCGCCGCGGCGAACAAGCACGGAATGAACGTGCTCATCCAAGTCTCTACAGCTCCCGAGTGGGCGACCGGGGTTGACAAGCTTGCGCCGGAGGAGCGTGAGTCACTCCAACCCGGAATGGACACGTATGCTCCGACACCGGACCACTACGACGACTATGCGCAGTTCTTTGCCAAAGTGATCAAGCGCTACAGCAAGAAGGGCGTGAGCGACTACGAGGTCTGGAACGAGCCCGGATCGGCCGGTTTCTGGAAGGACAGCCCGGACAACCCCAAAGCCAGCCCAGAAAGCTACGCGCAGCTGCTGAAGCACGCGTACCCGGCGGCGCATAAGGCAAACCGCGATGTAAATGTCATCGCCGGCGGGCAGGTGGTCTTGCCGACCGAGGCCGACGATTCCGTCATCGGCGCAACCGAGTACCTCAAGCGGATGTACGCTGCTGGCGCGCAGGGGAACTTCGACTCGCTGTCGCACCACCCGTACGGCATCAATTCGGAAGAGTGGGTATGGAACGGTTGGGATTACATGTTCGGCGACCAACCGACCCTCAATGCCCCAGCGGACAACCTTTACTCACTCATGCGGGCTAATGGTGACGGGGACAAAGACATTTGGCTCACAGAGGTCGGCCAAGACACGGTGCGCGGCACCGCCGACGAGACGATTCAAGAGGAACGCTACAGCCAATACCTCAACACCTGGGGGCAGTCGCACAATGTCGGCCCGATCCTCTTTTATCACATCGAGGATAAGAAGCAGTACAACGCTAGCCAGGACAAAGAGGACTACTTCGGCGTGATCCGTGAAGACGGCTCGTGGAAACCAGCCGCTTGGGCGATCAAGTACTACACCGAAACGAACCCGCCGAAGGAGATGCGCGACTAGGGCCGTTCGCATGGCCCCACGGACCCCATGGACCCCAGCGCGGCTCGTGCGACTACTTGCGCGGCAGCGCCATCAGCGCCGCGCCGATGGCCACCAGCCAGGCATCTTTCGACAGCGACAGACCGTCGTGGGACGGGCGGATGCCGTCATCCTCGGTCATCTGGTCGTTACCGAAGTACATGGTGAGCAGCCCCGCGCCGAAGGTCGCGAGGCCCAGACCAGCGAGACGGTTGGGCACAAACGGGAGGAGCAGCGCGGCTGCGAGGGCGGCCTCGCTCGCGGCGAGGGTCTTGGCAAAGGTCTCCGGGTCGAACTCGTCGAGCGCCGGGATGCCGGTGGCTGCCATGTCCTGCAGACCCTCAGCCGTTTCCTTGTCGGCGCCGAACTTACCCAGACCGGAGTTGAGAATGTACAGGCCGAGGGGCACGCGCAGCGTCGCAGAGGCGAAGCCGAGGTTGGTCTTGTCTTGCTTTGAGAAGATGCTGACAGGGAGAAGGTTCAGGGGGTTGAACATTGTGAAATCCTTTTCGGTACTTGGTCGTAGGAGTTTTTCGCTTTACGACGGTACCGAAAACGCTTCGACAGCACTCTACCGCCACCGGTTGGGGCTGTTTGCAGGCGCGGCTAGACCGAGATCTCGGGGTAGATGTCCTTCTCTGTCGGGCGCCGCAGCGCGCGCAGACCCAGGCACGAGACCAGCCACGAACCGATGGCAAGCGCAACCAGCACGATGACCGCCCGGTGCATGCGCGGATCTGTTGCCGCGGAGCCAAAGAGCGCGAAGCGCGTGAGGTCGACCACGTACGTCATCGGGTCCAGCTTGTGCACCCACTGGATGAACTCCGGTTGCACTTCTGGTGGGTAGAGGCCGTTGGAGGCCACCAGCTGCAGCGACATCAGTGCCATCGTGATCAGGCGGCCCACTGAGGCGCCGAAGACCGCGTTGAGGGCGAAGATGGTGGTGATGAACGCCCAGGAGGCGAACATCAGTACGGCGAAAAGCCAACCCGGGTGCTTGGGTTGCACGTCGAGCACGAAGACCTGCACGACCCACAAGGCAATGACCTGAGCGAGACCGATGAGGTAAGCCGGAACCAGGGTGTTCAACGCGACACGTGTCGGCAGGGCGCCGGAATCGATCGCGCGACGCGACAGCGGCGGAAGCACCATGAACGTGATCAGGCCGCCGAACCACAGCGACAGCGACAGGAAGAACGGCGACAGGCCACGGCCGAAGAAAGTCAGCTCGTCACCCACCTGGTTCACAACGACCGGGTTCGAGGCATTTTCGACGGCCATATCAAGACGCTCGCCTTCCCACCGCGGCGCCTTCTCTGCGCCCTCGGAGAGCTTCAGGGAAAGCTCGCCGGTGCCGTCGGAAAGCTGCACCAGGCCGTCGCTAAGCTCGCCCATTCCCACAACTAGCTGGTCTGAGCCTTCCGCAAGCTTCGAGGTGGCGTCGGCAGCCGCGTTCGCCGCAACGACGAACGCCGATGTACCGTCCTTGAGCTTGGTCACGCCGGCCAGGAGCGTGCCGGAACCCTCGTCCAGTGCCGCAAGGCCCTTGGCCAGCGTCTCTGCTGCGCCGACGGCGGTGTTCATACCGGAGAGGTATTCGGATTCGGGGTCGTGGAGCTGGTATGCCACCTGGTGCGCGCCGTCCTGTAACAGCGTGAGTTGGCTGACTAGATCAGAACCGGCGGCAGCGCCGAGCGTGCCGGAGTTCAGCTGCGCGCGGGTGGCGCGCGCCTGCTCCGCGATCAGCTCGGATCCCGGGATGGGGGAGCGGTCGAGGTCTTCAATGACCTGTGCCAGCGAGGAGTCGATGTCCTCGTACGCCTGCTGTGCTGCGCTCAACGTACCAGCGAGGTCTGCGATCTTGTCCACGCCGCCGGCAACCTGCTCGGCACCGGAACCGAGGGCATCGGTAGCGGTCTTGAGTTTGCCCAGGCCGTCGGACAGCTGCTGGGCTCCGTCTGCGGCGGTGCCCAAATTCTCGTTCAGCTGCTGTGCGCCGTTCTGCAGCTCGCTGACGCCGTTGTCGAGTTCGCCGGCCGCTTCCGGAAGCTGCTGGGCCTTCTCGTTGAACTCGTTCAGACCATCGTTTAGACGACCAGCACCGTCGTCGAGCTGGCCAGCTCCGTCCTTTGCCGACTGCGCTCCGTCGTCAAGCTGGCTCGCGCCATCCTTGGCCTGGTCCATGCCGTCGCCGATGGTGTTGAAGCCAACGAAAAGCTGGTTCACCACTTCAGCGCCGATGCTGTGCGAGACGGCCTCCGCAACTTGGGTGGTAGCGGTGCTGCCGAGCATGGTGGGGATGAAACCGTTGGTCTCATTCAGCGTGACGTTGATCTTGGCCTGACGCGGGTTGTCCGACTGCACACTGGTCGCGGCATCGGTGAAGTCCGTTGGCAGCTCCATGGCTAAGTAGTACGTGCCGTTTTCCACGCCTTCTCGCGCTTCATCGGCGCTGACTACGTGGAAGTCCATCGGACTTTCCGCCACGAGTTCGTCGACGACCTTTTGGCCCGCGTCGCCTTCATCTGAGTTCACCAGCGCTACCGGCACTTTGTGGAAGTTGCCGAGGGGGTCGAAGTAGCTCCAGACGAAAAGGCCGCCGAACAGGAGCGGCAACAGCGCGATGGCAATCAGTGCAAGCGGCGGCAGGGTGCCGTGGAAGAATTTTCGGAAGTTAGTGCCGATGTGAAGTCCGCTCATTGCTCCTCATTCACGGTGGTCACGATGACGGGCAGGTACGACGCTACTACCTTGAGGTCATCCATAATTTGGCGGCGCAGGGCCATTTTCTTCACCTGGTCGACGTCATCGACCACGAGTAGCTCGGCGTTCGGCCGGGATACGAGAGCAAGCAGGATCCGGAGACGGAACCGATCCATCACGCCCAGTTCGCCGACCGTCTTGTCAACGTTCAGCTCTTCGAGGCGTAGCGGCTCCAGCCACGGCTGGACGTATTTGTGGCCCAGGATGTCCTTCGGTACACGGGCGAAAAACGGCTGAGCCCACGCGACCTGTTCCCGTATCGATTCCCGAGCGGAAACATGCCGCTCCAGGGTGTCAATGAAGTCCGCGCCGGCTAATGCGGTGCGTTTAAAACCAGGACCGTCCACGGTGCCGGAATAGGGCTTGAAACGGTCCGCGAGCGCCATCGCGAGCCGGGAGCCGCCCGCCTCGCGACGCGTCTGCACGATGGTTAGCCCCTCTTCCGCAACCAGCGTCACCGGGGTGCCACCCTTGCGCACCACAAGGTCCTGCGTGGTGAGTACTACTGTCATCCTTGCTCCAGACGGAGGGTTAGCTATCACTTAAATCCGGTGTTATCATCCTCGCCATTAGCAGTCGTGTCAAAAGTAACGGGTAGGAGGTGGAACTGTGCGCGCAGATGCACGCGCAAAACGCGCTCAAATCATCACCGCCGCCATGCGGCAGTTCCGCACCCGGCCAGCCTCGGCGGTGACCATGGAAGGCATAGCCGCAGAGGCCAATGTCGGTATCGCCACCGTGTATCGCCACTTTCCGTCTCGGTCCGAGCTGCGCCAAGCGTGTGCCCTTGAACTCATCCACGTGCTCGACGAGTTCCTCGACAACTCACTTGCAGCTTTCGATGATGCTCCCCACGAGCAGTGGGAGAGCTTTGTTTGGAAGCTGGTGGATTACGGCGTGGGCATGCTCGTCGGCGCGTTGGTCAACGAGATGCCCGGAACGATTGACGCTGAGGTAGCGGCAAGACGCGACGAATTCTTCGACAGGGTCCAGGCGCTGCTCGACAATGCGGCCGCACACGGGTTGGTTGACCCGGGTCTGCGGCCGCTAGAACTCGCCTCCGAGCTGATCGTGGTCACCCGTCCGATGAACGAACAGCTCAATGCCCTGTTTCCCGATGTCCGGGAGCGGCTCGTGCGCCACCTCTTACTAGCGTGGCGTGCGCCGCGAGTGGACATTCAGCACACTCAGCGCAACAGCGCTTAACGCTTCGCGTCGTTGTCCTTGCGCAGCTCGTGGCGGCCGGACGCGCCGATCGTGGTGTCGGCATCTGAGGTCTTATCGCTACGGTTGCCCGAACCGGTGTCGCGCAGCACATCGCTCTTTACATCACTCTTCGCGTGGCGCGGTTCGGTTACCTCACGCTGCGAATCCTCGAGGGTGTCAAGGGTGGTCAGCTGCTCGTCGATGGAGGTGAGCAGCTCCTCGTCGCGCTCAGCCGGTTCCTCACCGAGCGGGCCTGCAGAGCCGTGCATGTCCGCCTTCGGGCGCATGTCGTTATCTGGGTCGTTGGTCGCGCGCGCACCGGACGCTGTGCCTGCGGTTTCGGTGGTGGTGGAGTACACGAGGGTCGAGTTGCCCTTCTCGTCGGTTTCAGTGCGGGTCGGAGCCGGACGGGTGGTTGTCGCTGCCTGCTTGTCGGAGAGCCAGAACTCCCACGCGGCCCACGCAGCGGCAGCTGCGCCTGCGATGCCGAGGCTGATGCCAATGAACTTGCCGACACCGCCGCCGCGGTTGTCTTTCTCCTGCTGCTTCGCCGCGTGCTTCAGCGCCTCGCGGCGCGCCTTGCGGTCTGGAGCAGCCGCGGCGAATGCAGCGCGGCGGCGATCGAGGCGGTCGTGCGCGTCGCGGGTCAGGTCGCCGGCGTTCGCGCGTGCGGCACCGTGCAGCTCCTCCAGGTCGTCGATGCCGAGCTCCTCAGCGAGGTCGCCCAGCTTGCCGTCTTTCAGTGCGCCGAGCAGAGCGTCGTAGGTCTTGCGCTGCTGTTTCGAGTCGCTGTTGCGGTACATGTTGTACGCGCCGGTGGCGGCGCCCATTGCCAAGCGAAGCATGATCCGGTTCATGACGAAATAACTCCTTTTTGTGTGATGCGCGATGCATTCGCACGCGCGCGTGAATCCGCTCCCAGGGTAGCGAAAACGCTGAATGCCCCGCGCTACACAAACTGAACCAAGCGGTTCATTCCGCCTTTCGCCCGGTGCTATTTTATTCACCCTACTCGGCTGTTCAACCAGCGCAAACACCCACAAGACCGAGAGGTACATTGAGACTGAAACTTGGGCGCAATAAGTTTTGCACAGCCGTTGTAAAACGGTTGAACGTCAAGTGCCGAGCCCGGCCAGACACCCAAGAAGATCGAAAGGCATCTGTTTCCATGCGTGGGAATTTTGCTTCGACTCGGCTGTCAGCCTCGGCACCCCTGGACAGCCCGTTCGAGGTTGACCAGTACTCGCCGGTGGTGAAGCACCACGGCACGCGCACAGCGCTGAGTTTTGAGCTCATCCCGCCGCGCAACAGCACAGATTCCGCCAAGCTCGATGAGCTTATCCAAGGCTTGGCCGCCTACCACCCCGACTACGTCTCGGTGACCAGCTCTATGCGCAGCGACTGGCTGGCCGGCACCTCGGCACTCATCGAGCGCATCGCAAGCACTACAGATCTTCGCCCGATCGCGCACCTCGCGTGCACCGCCGGGCCGAAGGTCGAGCTTGAGGGGTGGATTCGCCAGCTTATCGACGTCGGCGTTCGCGGTTTTCTCGCGCTTCGGGGGGACCTGCAGCCGGGGCAGACTTCGCTACCAGAGGGCTACCTCCCGTACGCCACCGATCTTCTGAACCTGATCAATAAGGTGCAGGAGGAAGAGGCGTTCCGCCTAGCGGCGGGCAAGCTGGCGCTGTCGGTGGCGTGCTACCCCTCGGGGCACGCGGAGTCGAAGCACTTCGACCACGATCTGGACGTGCTGTTGGCGAAGCAGCGCCTCGGCGCAGATTTCGCCATCACGCAGCTGTTTTTCGACGCCTCGGATTACCTCGAGTTCGTGGAGGTGGCGCGCCTCGCGGGCGTGCGCATTCCGCTCATCCCCGGCATCATGCCCATCACGAGCTTGGCCAGGGCCAAGCGAATGGGCGAGCTGTCGGGATTGCAGGTTCCAGAGGCCGTCGAAAAGCGACTTGCTTCCGCAACTTCCCCTGAGGAGGAGTATGAGCTGGGCATGGAGCTTTCGGCTGAGCTCACGCGGACGATCTTGGACGCCGGGACCGGCGGCCTGCACGTGTATACCCACAACAACCTTGCCGTGACTCGCGACCTGCTTGGACGCGTCGGCATTCAACAACCGTAATTTAGTTTAAGGACAAGCAATGACTGTACCTTTTCCCAAGGCGACGATTGAAGGCTACCCGCGCATCGGCGCGAACCGCGAGCTGAAGCAGGCGTTGGAGAGCTACTGGGCTGGCCGCATTGACGCGGAGACCTTCCGCTCCACCACCCGCGCGCTGCGCATTGACACCTACAACCACCTGCGCGACCTCGGCCTGACCGAGGACTACGCGATTCCGGCTGATGTGGCGTACTACGACCAGGTGCTGGAGACCGGCCTGACTGTCGGCCTGATTCCGGGCGGCACCGACCTGGATGAGGAGTTCGCGCTTGCCCGCGGCAACGACACCCGCGTGCCGCTGGAGATGACTAAGTGGTTCGACACCAACTACCACTACCTCGTGCCCGAGATCGCCGAAGGCCAGGACATCACCCCGGCCCCGGAGCGCGTGCTTCGGCTGGTGGAGGAGGCAGGCGAAGCCGGCCACAAGGTGCGCCCGTACCTGGTCGGCCCGGTCACCCTGATCGCGCTGTCGAAGCCGGCCGAGTGGTCGCTGTTGCCGGCGCTGGTTGAGGCGTACGCCGAGGTCTTCCGCGCGCTGAAGGACGCCGGTGTGGAGTGGGTCCAGGTTGCAGAGCCAGCCGTCGTGGCCGACCTGTCCACCGCGGACGCGGAGCTTGCCAACTACCTGCGCCAGGCCTGGAGCCAGCTGCTCGCCGAGGAAGCCCGCCCGCAGGTCTACCTGACCACCCCGTACGGCGCGGCGCGCGAGGCGCTGTCAGTGCTCGGCGAGCTCGCCCCGGAGGCGCTGCACGTCGACCTGTCACCGTGGACCCTGGATTCCGATTCCGGCTATCCGGAGCGCGTGCGCGCGCAGGTTGCGGATTCCACCACCCTCGTCGCCGGGCTTATCGACGGCCGCAACGTATGGGCCGCCAACCTGCGCGTGAAGGCGGAGGTGCTGGAGTCCTTGGGTATCGCCGACGACGCACACGTGTCCACCTCCACCTCGCTGCAGCACGTGCCGCACTCCCTGAACGCGGAGAAGAACCTGCCGGTGGACGTGGCCAACTGGCTGTCCTTCGCCGATGAGAAGATCGGCGAGATCCAGGCGCTGGTCGCTGGCGAGGCAGGCGCTTCCGACGCCTTCGCACGTTCCGATCGCGCCGTTCGCACCCGCGCCGAGTCCGAGCGCACCCACAACGCAGACGTGGCCGCCAAGGTCGACGCGCTGCCGACCGGCACCGTCCAGCGTGAGCCGTCGTTTAGCGAGCGCAATGCTGCCCAGCGCGAGGCCCTTGGCCTGCCGCTGCTGCCGACGACCACTATCGGCTCCTTCCCGCAGACCCAGGAAATCCGCAAGGCGCGCGCCGATCACCGCGACGGCACCTTAAGCGACGATCAGTACACCGAGGCGCTGCGCGAGGAGATCAAGCAGGTCATCGCGCTGCAGGAGGAGATCGGCCTGGACGTGCTCGTGCACGGCGAGCCGGAGCGCAACGACATGGTGCAGTACTTCGCAGAGCTTCTCGACGGCTTCGTGGTCACCGAGAACGGCTGGGTCCAGTCCTACGGTTCCCGCTGCACCCGTCCGCCAATCGTGATCGGCGACGTCTCCCGCCCGGCGGCGATGACTGTCGAGTGGTCGCAGTACGCGCAGTCCCTGTCCGAGAAGCCGGTCAAGGGCATGCTCACCGGCCCGGTGACCATCCTCGCGTGGTCCTTCAAGCGTGACGATGTGCCGCTGGCCGTCTCCGCCGACCAGATCGCGCTTGCGCTTGCCGACGAGGTGCGTGACCTCGAGGAAGCCGGCATTAAGGTCATCCAGATCGACGAGCCGGCGCTGCGCGAGCTGCTGCCGCTGCGCGCCGACGAGCGCCCCGCCTACCTCGACTGGGCGGTGCGCGCCTTCCGCCTGGTTTCCCTGCAGGCGAAGCCGGAGACCCAGATCCACACCCACCTCTGCTACTCCGAGTTCGGCCAGATCATCGACGCAGTCGCCGGTCTGGATGCCGACGTGACCTCCATCGAGGCCGCACGATCCAAGATGGAGCTGCTCGAGGACATTGACGAGACCTTCCACTCCGAGATCGGCCCAGGCGTGTGGGACATCCACTCGCCGCGCGTGCCGTCCACCGAGGAGATGGCGGGCCTGATCCGCGCCGCACTGGAGAACGTGCCGGCCGAGCGCCTCTGGGTGAACCCGGACTGTGGTCTGAAGACCCGCGGCTACGCCGAGGTCGATCCGTCGCTGCGCAACATGATCGCGGCCCGCGACGAGGTGGCCCAGGGCCTGTAGTTTCTGCAGGGTCTGTCGGGCCTTGCAGGCCTCACGCGGCTCGGGCGCGGATGTCGGTACTGTGGAACGCATGACTCAAAAGACACAGACGATTACGTTCCACACCAACCACGGCGACATCGTTGTTGACCTCTTCGGCAACCACGCCCCGAACACCGTGGAGACCATTACCGGCCTGGCTACCGGCGAGCGCGAATACTCCGCGCAGAACGCGTCCGGTTCCACGTCCGGCCCGTTCTACAACGGTGCGATCTTCCACCGCATTATCCCGGGCTTCATGATCCAGGGCGGCGACCCGACCGGCACCGGCACCGGTGGCCCGGGCTTCCAGTTCGCCGACGAGTTCCACCCGGAGCTGCAGTTCGACCGCCCGTATCTGCTCGCAATGGCCAACGCTGGTCCGGGCACCAACGGCTCGCAGTTCTTCATCACCGTCGACGCAACCCCGTGGCTGAACAACCGCCACACCATCTTCGGTGAAGTCACCGATGAAGCGTCGCGCAAGGTTGTCGACGAGATCGCCAACGTCAAGACCGGCCAAATGGATCGTCCGGTTGAGGATGTGGTGATTGAATCGGTGGACGTTGCTTAAGGCGTCGATAAGCGAAAAGCTCTAGCCCCCGCACTGGCCGCGGGGGCCTTTTCCTCTTTTCTCCCATGTTGAAGACCCAGTTCAAAGGTGCGCCCGCGACCGCTGTGATTGCGGTGCTGTGCTGCGTGGTGTTTGTGATCACTGCGGTGCAGGCGCGATCGATCACCGATGTGGTGTGGGATTCTTGGCTCGGCTCCAACATGATTCTGTGGGGCCCGCTTGTCGACGGCCCCGGGTACCTGCGGGCCCTCACCGCCGGGTTCCTGCATCTGGACATCACGCACCTGTTTCTCAACGTGGTGCTCTTGACGGTCATCGGCCCGCCGATCGAACGGCAGGTGGGCACCGGTCCGTTCGCGGTGGCGTATGCGGCGGCGGGGCTTGCCGCCTCGGCCGCCGTGCTCGCGTTTAACTTCGCAGTCCCCACCGCGGGAGCGTCCGGTGCACTGTATGCACTCATGGCAATCTTTGTCGCAGTTGCTTCACGACGGTCCGCCGATCTCCGCGCGCCGCTCGTCCTGATCGCCGTCAACGTGGTGTACACCTTCATCGCCCCGAACGTGAGTTTCTGGGGGCACGCAGGCGGTTTAGTCGCGGGCGCTGTGTTGGCGTGGCCGTTGACGTCGGCGAATGCGCGGGTGCGGTGGGGGACCGCGTGGATCGGCCTGGTTTTGGCCGCGGTAGCGGTGTGGCTGCCGACGCTGCCGACGTCGCAGATGTACACGTAGCGGCTAGCGCGCTCTCTGCATATGCGCTCTGCGCGCGGCCCCTGTGTGCGTCCGGCCTGTGCGTGCGCACAAACGTTCGTTCCACGCCGCGGAATCCGGCGCTTTTCCGCGCGGATTCGGTGCCATCGCGGAGTTATCCACAGTTGCGAAAAGACGTCTCCTGTTCACCTCTTTGCAACCTTTCCACTGGTTGTCCCCAAACTTGGGAGGGGTGTGAGTATCCACAGGTTTTGTGCACACTGTGGATACTCACACCTGTGTTATTCCTCGAACAGCGAGTCATAGGCGCCTTAGAACCCCTCTTAAGGCCGTTACGGACCGCAGATTTTAGTTTCGAAGCGAGTAGTGCACAGCTTTATCCACAGGTTGTGAGATTCTTGAAAGACTCATCGCACTCCACAGCCTGTGAATAAAGCTGTACATAGTGTGTGCAAATTGTGACCAAAGAAATCTGAACAAACGAGGGTAGTGTTTACCTGGCGCCCTGTCACAAAACTCGGATTGCAGGTGTCGGATCCAGCCCAAAATCGCACGCTCGTTCAACCGGTGATTGCGCCACTTTGATTGGAAGGTGGCTCGGTTGGGTTGGAATTCGAAGCAGCGGCGTGAGGCGGCTGTGGCGAGGGTGGTGGACGGTTGGATTCCCCGCTATTGGCTCTGATAGAGCCAAACCCGGATAGTTAGTGCCCTCTATGTGTGCAGCAGCACACGTAAGGGATCGCAACTATCCGGGTTTGGCGAAATTGTCCGGGTTTGGCCCCGACGAGGCCGGGACGGACGGATGGGAGAGATGGGAGAGCTGGGAGAGCTGGGTGGGCTGGGAGGGAGTTAGCGCCAGCCCATCGTCATAAGCAAACCAGCGATCATGCCGGAGAAGCCGATGAGGTAGTTCCAGGGGCCGAGCTCGGCGAGGAACTGTACCTGGTCACCGGCGAGATAGAAGACAATGATCCAGCCGAGGCCGAGAAGCATCAGGCCGAACATGATGACCTTGTACCAGGTCGGGGTGCCACCTGTGTTGATCTTCACCGGGGTGCGCGAAGCACCCGCTGAGGTCGTCGAAGCCGGGCGGGTGGTGTCTCTGGTGACTTTTGCCTTAGGCATTGCTCGTTCGGGTCCTTTCGTGCTCACCAAGCGGTCGGCGTAATGGTATCACCGGCACTGATCTCCTAGTTATTCATCGGATTGAGTTTGGCCGGGTCAAACTCCCAGAGGTTGTAGCCAACAGTTTGGTCCTTGCGGATCAACTCGCCCGCCTCGACTTCCTGGTGGCCGATCTGGCCGACGTCGACAAGTGCGCCCGTCGACACGGTCGGCCCGGCAACGAGGCGACCAGTCCAGCCAGCTTCACGCAGCAGCTTGTCCGCCTCAGTCGGCGTCATGCGGGTGATCTCCGGCATCTTCATCAGCATGTTGTTGGAAACGCGCAGCTCAACGGTGGTTCCGCTGTCGACTTCACTGCCCGAACCGGCAACAGCGAGCACCTCGCCGTCGGGGCGTTCGGAGTCGACGCGGCTCACTGTAGATTCCAGGTTCAGCGACGCCAGGGTGGCGGTCGCCTGGTCGACGTCGAGGCCGACCAAGTTCGGGACCTTCACCTTCGCGCGACCGTCGGAAACCGTGACGGTCACCTTCGACCCCTTCGAGATCTGGGAGCCAGCAGCCGGGTGCTGGGAGATGATCACGCCGTCCGGCGCGGAATCGGAATGCTCGCGGTGGATGTCCTCGTTGAGCTCCAGACCAGCTTCCTCCAATGCCTCGGCCGCTTCCTGGGCGGTGAGGCTGGTGATGTCGGGCACGTCAGTCAGCTCACGGCCAGAGGAGACGTTCAAGGTCACCAGCGTGCCAGCGGCCAGCTGCGAGCCAGCGACCGGGTTGGTAGCAATGACGTTGCCGCGCGGAACTTCCGGGTGCGGCTCATCAGAGATCACAACCCGGAATCCCAAGCCTTCAAGTTCGCTCTGCGCGTCTTGGCGCGGCTTGCCTGCCACGTCGGGCACGGCGATCATGTTCTCCTGCACCTTGGCGGGGTCTTCGTTGTCACCGGAGAAGTACGAGTATGCGAACCACCCGGTGGCGCCCAGCAGCACCAGACCTAGCAGGGCAGCAACCCACTTCATCCACCCGGAGTCGTTCTTGCTGTTCGCGCGGCGGTGGTCCGCGTAGCGAGTGGAACCAGCCGAAGCGCCGGAACTGCCCGCGCGACGGGAACCCGCGACACCAGCCGCACCGGCCGCACCCGCGGCTGCGCCAGCGCCTGCACCGCCACGCGGCACAGGCTCGCGACGCACCGGCGGACCGCCCCGTACGGCGGTGCCCGACACTGACGTGGCATCCGGTGTCGCACCGTAGTCCGACTCCGCTGCCGCAAGGTATGTGCGCGCCGCGTTGGTCACGGAACCGCGCTCCAAAAGCGCGAGGTCACTGCCCATTTCGGTGGCCGTTTGGTACCGGTCGGCCGGGTGCTTCGCCATAGCGGTGAGAATCACCGCGTCGACGTTGACCGCTTCGTTCGGCGACAAGGAGTACGCAATCCGCTCGCTCGGCGGCTCCGGATCTTCCTGCACATGCTGGTAGGCGACGGCAAACGGCGACTCGCCCTCAAACGGCGGCGTCCCGGTCGTCGCTTCGTACAATACGCACCCAAGCGCGTAGAGGTCGCTGCGCGCATCCGCTGGTTTCCCGCGCGCCTGCTCCGGCGAGAGGTACTGTGCGGTGCCAATCACTGCGGATGTCTGCGTCATCGCGGAGGTGGAATCATCGATCGCACGCGCGATGCCGAAGTCCATCACCTTCACTTCGCCGGTGTTGGTGACCATGATGTTCGCCGGTTTGATGTCGCGGTGGATAATGCCCGCGTCGTGGCTGGATTGCAGCGCGCGGGTGACCGGGATCATCATCGCCGCTGCTTCCGGCGGCGGCAGCGGTCCGTCGGCGCGCAGGATGTCTCGCAGGTTACGGCCCATGAGCCGTTCCATCACAATGAACGGCACATCGATGTCGTCGACAAGCTGAGAGCCCGTGTCGTAGACTGCAACGATATTGGGGTGGTTGAGCCGAGCCGAGTTTTTGGCCTCCTGGCGGAACCGCTCGCGGAAGTTCTCGTCGCGGGCCATGTCGACCTTGAGCATCTTTACGGCAACGTTGCGGCCAAGCATGGTGTCCTTGGCTGCGTAGACGTCGGACATGCCGCCGGTGCCGATGATGTCGCCGAGCTCGTAGCGGTCAGCGATTCTCATGGGTTACGGGAGACCTCCTGTGACGGGTGGAAAGTAGGACAATTCTATCCCACCGTTACCCTGACCAGGCTGTTGCGGCGCGGGACCTTCCGCCGGATTTTGCGGCTGCGGTTGCTGCGGGGCCGATTGTTGCGGCTGTTGGGGCACTGGAGACGGTGATGGCGAAGGCGTGGGCGTCTGCTGCTCCGTCGGCAATTCCGGAGACGGTGACGGCGACGCAGTGGGCTCCTCGGCCTCGGACGGCGACGGCTTCGGGGTGTCCGACTCCACCTTCAGCGTGCCGGGTTCGGACTGCTCGTGGGACGGACGTCGCCGCGAGGGCTCCGTCACGGTCACCGTCGGCTCCTCCTCAACGGTTGTCTCCGTCTCAGTCACCGTCGTCTGTGTGGACGTCGGCGCAGTTCGCTGGCCTGAGATTCCGTTGAATGCCCCGCTCGTCCAAGCCCACGCGGCCCCGCCTCCTGCCAAGGCAAGCAGCAGCAAACCAGCAATCCACGGCCCAGCTTTCGAGGACTTTTGCTTATCGACGGCCCCTTGCGCGCTCCCAGCCGAACCCGGTACCGAGCCTGCGGCGCGCGCCGGCGTCAGATGCGCTTCGGGGCGCATTTGAGGTGGTGCGGCCTGGTGGCTCGCCTGCACCGCGCGCGCCGCCGATGGAGGGTAGGCGCCGGCGGGACGGGTGGTGCGTTCCTCCGAGACGTCGGCAAGCATCTGTGTTGAAGCGGTGGGCGATGGCTCCGTGGCAATGACCTGGGTGCGGCCCCCCGGTTGTGCTGGGCGCTCGCCTTCGCGTACCTGGTGGACGGCGAGCTGCAGCTCGTTGCCGTCGGCGAAGCGCTGCGCGGGATCCTTGCGTAGGCCGATCTCGATGAGCTCGCGGGTCTGCGCCCCGACGGTGATGGGCATCGGAGGCGGCTCGTTGCTCACGTGCGCGAGCGCGACCGACACCGAGGAGTCGCCGGTAAACGGCCGCTTGCCGGTGAGCATTTCGTAGCCTACGACGGAGAGCGAGTAGACGTCCGAGGCAGGGCCCACGTCGAGGCCCTGCGCCTGCTCCGGGGAGACGTACTGGGCGGTGCCGACCACCATGCCAGTGCGGGTAAGCGGGACTGCGGCGGCGGCTTTGGCAATGCCGAAATCCGTGATTTTGATCTGACCGTTCTGGGTCACCATGAGGTTGCCCGGTTTGATGTCACGGTGCACCAGGCCCATGCGGTGGATTACCGCCAACCCGTGTGCAGCCTGCTCGAGCACGTCGAGCGCAAGCGGCTCGTCGAGCTGGCCTTCACGGGCGATGAGATCGGCGAGCGACTCGCCGCGGATGTACTCCATGGCGATGAAGCACATTGAGAACCCGGCGGGGCTTTCCACTTCGCGGTAGTCATAGGTTGCCACCACGTTTGGGGAATTGATGCCCTCAGCGGCGAGCGCCTCGTTTCTGAACCTGGCGAGGAACTCCTCGTTGGAGGAGAACTCGGGGCGCAGCACTTTGAGCGCCACTTCGCGCTGGTTGGCCACGTCGTCGGCGAGCCAAACGGTGGACATGCCCCCGTGGCCGATGATCCACTGCAGCTGGTAGTCGGCGCCGATGAGGGCCTGCAGGTCGTCGCGGTTTTCAGTGTTCATCTTCGATCACCTCGAGGGCTTTTCGGCGTTCGGGGCTGGCGCCGGGGCTGGCGCGGCGCGCAGCACCGCCCGCCCCAACGGGGCGGAAACTTGGCCGCCGGTCGCGCCGGCTCCAGCGTTGCCGCCGTTTTTCACAACTACTGCCACGGCGACATCTTTGTCCTTGTCAAAGGCGACGTACCAGACGTGCGGGTTAGCACCCTCGGCGTGCTCAGCGGTACCGGTCTTTGAGGCGAACGCGTTGCCGTCGTAGCCGTATGTGGAACGCTCCGAACCGAGCATAAGTCCCCGAATCGTGTCAGCTTCTTCGGGAGACAGGGCCTCGTTGAGCATTTTGGGTTCGGTGGCAGACACCTCGGTGAGGTCGGGGCGCAGCACGCGGCGGACCACGTATGGCGCCATGCGCTTGCCATCGTTCGCCACCACCGATGCCATGACTGCGGCCTGCAGGGCCGTCATGGTCACATCGCGCTGGCCGATCGAGGATTGCGCCAACTCCGCCTCGCCCGGCAAGTCACCGAGCGAGCCAGACGCGGCCGGCAGCCCAAGGTCGTAGCGCTCGCCGACACCGAATGCGGTTGCCGCCTCGCGCAGCCCGTCGGCACCGGTGGCCAGAGACATTTCCACGAACGCAGTGTTGCAGGACAGCGCGAACGCGGTGGCTAGGGTGACTTGCCCGCCACCGCCACCGCCGCAGGCCTGGTCGCCGTAGTTGGTCAGCGGGATCTCGGTGCCCGGCAGGACGGTCTGCGCGGCGCCGGTGAGCATGGAATCTGGCGTGTAGCCTGCGCGCAGGCCTGCGGCTGTGGTGATGATTTTGAAGATCGACCCTGGTGGCAGTTGCTCCTGCATCGCGTGGTTGAGCAGCGGGTTGCCCGGCGCCTCGGTGACCGCGCCCCAGGCTTCGTCGGCGGTGGCAGGGTCGGCGATTAGGTTCGGATCGTACGAGGGTGACGACGCCATGGCCAACACCTCACCGGTCGACGGGCGCAGGGCTACGATGGCACCTTCGTAACCGGGGTTGGAAAGCTGGTCGTACGCCAGCGCCTGCAGCGAAGGATCGATGGTCAGCTCAACCGAGTTACCCATCTGGTCCTGCTCCTGACCGGTGCGCAGGAAGCGCGATGCGCCGCCGCGCTTTTCACCGGTCAGCTCTGCGTTGAACCCGGCTTCCAACTGCGCGGTGCCGAACTGGTTGGAGACGTAGCCCAACACCGGCGCAAACGAGTACGGCATGTTCGGGTAGGTGCGCTGGTAGTAGTCGGATTCGTTCTTGAACGACTCGGCCAGCACCTCGCCGCCGGCGCTGATCTGGCCGCGGTTGATCCGCTTTAGCTCCGAGGTGATGCGCGCGTTGCGTGAGTTCTGGGCGTACTCCTCTTCACGGAAGCCCTGAACCACCGAGTAACTGATCAGCAGGGTGATGATGAGGAGCAGTGAAAACGATGCTCCGAAACGGATGGACTTGTTCATTGGGCGGCCACCTCCTCAGCAGCGCGAGCCGCGCGGCGTCGACGCCCGCCAGGTGCCGCGGTCGGCGCCGCCGCGTCGGACTCTGCCGGGCGGTTCGCCAAGTTCGAAATTCGCAGCAGCAAGCCCAGCAAGATGTAGTTGGCCATGATGGAGGAACCGCCCGCAGACATGAACGGAGTGGTCAAACCGGTCATCGGCAGCATCGACGAGACGCCGCCGGCAACCACGAAGATCTGGATTGCGATCATGGTGGAAAGACCCGCGGCCAGCAGCTTGCCGTAGGTGTCGCGCAGCTGCAGCGCGGTTTGGAACCCGCAGGTGAAGAAGATGGCGAACAGGCACAGCACGCTGGCTACGCCGATCAGCCCGAGCTCCTCGCCGATCGCGGCGAGGATGTAGTCCGAGTGCGCAACAGGCACCAGGTCGGGGTGGCCGTATCCAAGTCCTGTGCCCGTCAGTCCGCCCCAGCTCAAGGCGATCAGCGCGTTGGCGGGCTGGTTGCCAAACGTGTCGAAGTTGGAAAACGGGTCGATGAAGTTGGCCACACGGTCCTGGATCTTCGAGCTGATCTGGTACACCGCGTAGCCGCCAACCGCCACCAGGCCGACACCGATGAGCAGCCACGAAGCACGGCTCGTAGCGAAATAGACCATAGCCAGCACCGTTGCGAAGAGGATCAGCGCAGGACCGAAGTCGTTGGAGATGCCCATGATCAGGATTGCAATCGCCCACACCACCAGAATCGGCGCGAGGTCACGAAGGCGCGGGAACGTCATGCCCAAAAACCGTCGGCCTGCCACGGTGAACAGCGCGCGCTTCTGCGTGAGCAGCTGCGCGATGAAGATCAGCAGCAGGATCTTGGAAAACTCGCCGGGCTGGATGGAAAACGGTCCCAGCCAGAGCCAGATGCGGGCTTCCTCAAACCCCGGTGGCTGCGGCCACACCAGCGGCAGCGCCAGCAGGATCAGACCCACCAAGCCGAGCAGGTAGGCGTAGCGCGCAAGCGCCTTGTGGTCGCGCACCACGATCAGGGTGAGCACCATTAGCACCACGCCGACCAGCGACCACATCACCTGGCGCTCTGCGAGCGGTCCCACCAACGGCCGTTCCGCGAGGTCAAGCCGGTAGATCACCACCAGCCCGATCGCGTTGAGCAGGGAAACCACCGGCAGCATCGTCTGGTTCGCATGCGGCGCCAAAAACCCGATTGCCACATGTGCGATGGCGTACACCAGGACAAACCCGCCCACCAAATACAGCATCTCGGTGGTCAGTGCCCGGCCTTGGCTCATCTCCAGGCTAAAGAGCATCAGCAGCAGCAACCCCGCCGAGCACAGCAACAGCAGCAGCTCGCGGCTGCGTCCAAGCAATCCCGTCACTTCTTCACCTCCCGGCACTTGGCCGCTCCCTCAGAGGAGCTCTCTTGCTTATCGACGCACACCGGCAACGCCTCTTCAGCCAGCCTGCTCAACACCCCGAGAACGTCATCGTAGGTGCCGCCGCCGAAGCGCTCGGCGGCATCCTGCTGGTTCTGCGGCAGATCGTCTTGCCCGAAAATGTGACAGTCGGTGTGCTCCATATCCACAATCTGCAGCCGATTGCGCTCGTCGATGCACGCGCGCTGCATTGGCTCGCGTTTGGACTGGCTGCCGTGCTCGATCACAAAGGCGCCGTCGTCCTCGACGGAGAGAAAATACTGGTCAGCGACACGACTTTTCGCCCACATCACGCCGGCGAACACCAGAATCAACGCGAGCAGCAGCGCGCCGACTATCCACGGCCACCGAGTCTTGTTGGACTTTTTAGGCCGTTGGGGACCCTCCTCGTCGTCGCCGCCGACATCCGCGGGCTGGGTCTTCGCTTTGTTGTGGTCCGGCTCGATCGTCTCGGACTTGCGCAGCAGCGCCGCCGCCCGGCTCGCAGCAGAACTCGGGTGGGTGGATTCAAAGGCTGGAGCCAACGCGCCGGCTACAGCAGGGGTCGAAGCTTGTTCGCTTGTCGACGGCCCACCTGCGACCACATCGGCCACCACAACCGTGATGTTGTCTGGGCCGCCGGAGCGCAGCGCGAGTTCGATGAGGCGCTGGGCCGCGACTTCCGGGGAGCCCTGGCCGAGTGCCACGCCGATGGTCTCGTTGGTCACCGGGTCGGATAGACCGTCCGAGCACAGCAGGTATCGGTCGCCCTCGCGGGCCTCCACGATTTCCAGGTGCGGTTCAACCGGGCGGCCGGTGTACGCCTTGAGGATCAGCGACTTCTGCGGGTGGGACGAGACGTCTTCGGGGTTGAGCTTTCCATCCTTGACCAGGGATTGCACGAAGGTATCGTCCACGGTGAGCTGGCGCAACGTGCCGTCGCGAAGCAAATAGCCCCGAGAATCGCCGACGTGAATCATGCCGAAGACCTCGCCGTTGAACATGAGGGCTGTGAGCGTCGTGCCCATGCCTTCTTGCTCCGGGTGCTTCGAAACCGACTCTTGGATGGCGGCGTTGCCGTCTTCTGCGGCGGCGCCGAGCAGAGCGAGCATGTCGGCATCTTCCGGATCTTTGTCCAAGTGCTCCAGGTGGGTGACCATGAGCTGCGAGGCGACCTCGCCGGCGGCGTGGCCGCCCATGCCGTCTGCGAGGGCGAGCAGGTGTGGGCCGGCGTAAGCGGAATCTTCGTTGTTGCCGCGCACCAGACCGCGGTCCGAGGTGGTGACGTAGTGCAGACGCAGCGTCGGCTTGGTCTGGTCTGTCATGGCACCAACCTCACAATCGTGCTGCCCATCTTGATGTCGGTGCCTACGGAGACCCGCTCCGGCTGGTCAATTCGCACCCCTTGGACAAACGTACCGTTTCTGGAATCCAAATCCTCGACAAACCATTCGCTGCCACGGCGGAAGAGTCGCGCGTGCCTGGAGGACGCGAAGTCGTCGCCGAGCTGGAAATCATTATCCGGCCCGCGGCCGATCGTCACATCTTCGACGCTGGCGATTTCCATGTGCGAGCCGCGAAGCGGGCCCTCGACTACGGCGAGTTCGCGGGCCTTTTCGCGCCTCACCGGAGTTGTGGTGGCCGACTGCCTGCGCACCGCGCCCGCCGCGCGCACCAGATCCTTGCGCTGTACCCACATTGCAAGCAGGATGAACAGCCACAGCAGGGCGAGGAGCCCGAAGCGGGCGCTCAAGATCACCGTGGAATCCATGGGCTGGCCTTTCTCTTCGAAGCCTGGGCGGGAGGTGCGTGCCGAGTGCTACATGCGGAAGAACTCGGTACCAGGGTATTCCCCGCGCTGCGCTGCCTGGGGTTGCTGCGCCTGCTGGGAGTGAGTCGCGGGGGGCTGAGCGCCGGGCTCGATAATGCGGACCTCGATGTGAGAGTGTCCGACGGTGATCACGTCGCCGTCGGCAAGCATCCAGTTTTCTACCGGCTCATCATTGACGGTGGTGCCGTTGGTGGACTGCAAATCCACCAGGACCGCGACCTCGCCGTCCCACGTAATCTCCGCGTGCTGGCGGGAGACGCCGGTGTCCGGCAGACGGAAGTCTGCCTCGTTCGAACGGCCGAGGATGTTCGAGCCCTCGTGCACGAGGTAGGTGCGCGAGGAACCGTCCTGCAGCAGCAGGCTGACGGTGGGTCGGCTGGATGCGCCGGGGTTCATGGAATTGGGTTCGGACATAGTGCTTTCTTGCTCCTGCGAGTGAGGGCCGCGCGAGCGCGCTGCCTTCGGAGACGGCTCAGCGTAGATCGCGTCGAAGCCGCTTGCCACATCGGGCACGGTATCAATGTAAGAAGACACCCGAAGTTGCCCGGTGCGCAAACCGGATTCCTCTGCGATTCGCACCACGGCGGGTCCGTCGAGGAGCCAGCCCTGGTTGCGTACGTACCGCGTGAGCTGCTCGGCGAGGTCTGCGGGCAATTCGCGTTGCTGGGAGAGATTCTCCAAATCTTTCGACGACACGCCGACGGCGTAGACGTTCGGCGCGATCAGCTCGTCGTTGTCTGTGACAACGACCGAATCCTGCGCTTCCTGCTTGATCAGCTCTTCGATCTCAGCTGGAACAACTTTCCCGCCAAAAACGGCGGCCATGGAGTTGTCCAGTCCGCGCTGGATGGAGCTATCGAGTTTGGCGAGCCGGTCCATGAACGACATATCCCCGCACCTCCTTTCCTGCACTCGGTGCGCGCTGGGCGATTGCGCTAGACATCAGCATGCGCTTTGGGTGTTTTACAGCGCCGTAATTATATGTTGCACGAGCGCATCGAACCTAGTGGAACTAGCGGCGAGGCGGTGCGGGAAAAACAAACGCCGCAACCCGGTACCGGGTCGCGGCGTGCTAGCCCTCTCGGGCAACGCCAACTTAGATGGCGGAGGAGAGCTGGTCGATCACGATGATCGGGAACTTCAGGATGGCGGAGATTGCGCCGACGAAAACGTTAACGAGGTTGTTGAGGATCTGGGTCATGATCTTCCCTTTCTGGAGGTTGAATTGAACAAGTCGCAGTTTAAGAAAGCTCTGAGGTGAACGGAAGCGATACGGTGGCGCCAGAAGTGTAGACAACGGAATCTTCAAAGTTAGTTTTCAGGTGGAAAGTTGGCCGTACTGGGTCGCCACTCGCGGGCGGATCGCCGACACACCCTGTGCGTTCAGCGGTAGGTGACGTGGTCGCGACCCGTACACCTGGCCCAAAGGTAACTTTCAGGTAACAGTCCCCCCAGATAGGGGTGATTCGGGGTTGCTGGGAGGGAGGAGTCACGGTACTCGGCCCTCGAGTCGCGTCTGCGCTCTTTGGCCGGTCATTCCGCGATGCGCTGGCGATTTGGTGATTCGCAGCACTCCGGTGCTATATTTATCGAGTCGCCCGCCCGGGTGGCGGAATTGGCAGACGCGCTGGCTTCAGGTGCCAGTGTTCGCAAGAACGTGGGGGTTCAAGTCCCCCCCCGGGCACAAACGAAACGCCCCGTAGTACCAGCTCAAACGGTACTGCGGGGTTATTCTTGTGCTATGAGCGACTCCTGTATTGACCTTGTGCAGCTCGACGCCACCGACGATCCGGACCAGGCACAGCACCTCCAGCGGTGGCTGCGCGAGCGAGCGTGGACGCGCGCGGCCGAAGCTGAGTTCAAGGCGCCGCACCCGACGACGTCGGAAAGCGGGCTGCTCCGGCTCACCGACGCGCTGGCGCCGAAGGGCATGCAGCTGCTGCGCAACGAACCGCGCGGTGAAATCGCGGTGACCATTACCTCCGGGTGGCGGGCATACACCGCAACGGCGAACTACGAGCCGCCCGCTTGCCCGGCGTGCGGCGAACGCGCCGAGCCAATAATCGGTGCGGAAAGTGCGGACCCGTTCATTGAAGTGGTGGGCTCGTGGTGGGAAACGCGCGTTGCGCCGGAGCACACCTGCCCGCTGTGCGACCACCGCGCGGTGATCACCGACTGGAACCTGGACAACGCAGTCGCGTGTTCGTCGCTCGCCATCACCGCGGAGATGTATGGGGCCGAGAACGATCTGCGGCAGGAGCTGGAGGGTGAATTCGGTGGTCAATGGGCGACAATGCACGAACATATTTAGGTATCGTTCATTTCATACGAGGATCGGTTCTCCTCCCCGGGCGGCGAAATCCGCGTCTCCGTGGTGTCGCACCGCTAGTGCCCACTGGCTATAGTCGCGTTTCGTGACCAGACAGCCCAGACCCGAGCCAACGACACCCGCCCAACGCTGGGCGTTTTTTGCCGTCATCTCGCTCGGGCTGTTTCTGATCAGTCTGGACAACTCGATCCTCTACACCGCGCTTCCGGAACTCAACGCCCAGCTGGAAACTACGCCCACGCAGGCGTTGTGGATTCTCAACGCTTACCCTTTAGTACTGTGCGGTCTGCTCCTGGGCACTGGTGCGCTCGGAGACAAAATCGGCCACAGGCTGATGTTCCTCTCCGGCCTCATGATCTTCGGCATCGCGTCCCTCACCGCCGCTTTTGCCCCTACCGCCTGGGTGCTGGTCGTCGCGCGCGGCTTCCTCGGTCTCGGTGCCGCCACGATGATGCCCGCCACCCTCGCACTGATCCGGCTCACGTTTGCCGACGAGCAGGAGCGCAACACCGCCATCGGCATCTGGAGCTCGGTCGCTGTCATTGGTGCCGCGGTCGGCCCGCTCATCGGCGGCGCACTCCTCGAGGTGTTCTGGTGGGGCTCGGTCTTCCTCATCAACGTGCCAATCGTCGTCGCTGCAATCGTGCTCACTGTCTGGCTCGCACCGGAAAACCTCCCCAACCCGCACAAGCACTTCGACGTGCTCTCCTCGGTCTACGCACTCATTGCACTGTCCGGTCTCACCGTGGCCATCAAAGAGGCCGCCAACCCGGATCGCACACCGGCCCTGCTCAGCGTCGCCATCGTCGCGGCGTTCATCGGAGCTGTCCTCTTCACCCGCCGACAGAACACACTCGTAGACCCACTGCTCACGTTCGACATTTTCCGCTCGCGCCTGTTTACCGGTGGTGTAATCGCGGCAGCAGGAAGCATGTTCGTACTCATCGGGGCCGAGTTGCAGACCGTACAAAAACTTCAGCTTGTCGACGCCCTGTCACCCCTCCAAGCAGGCTTCGCCGTAGTCGCCATGGCTGCCGGGGCGTTTCCCGCCTCGGTTCTTGGAGGCGCGAACCTCCACCGCGTGGGTTTCTTGCCATTGATTGCAGGCGGGTTCGCTGGCTGTGCCGGCGGCGTTGTCATGCTCGTGTGGGGTTCGCAGCTGCAGTCGTTGCCCGTCGAGGTGTCCGCGCTCGCGCTTGTCGGTTTATCTGCGGGCGCAGTGATGAGCGTGTCCTCGATCGCGATCCTGGGCGCAGCGCCAATGCACCGCTCTGGAATGGCGGCCGGTGTGGAAGAAGTGTCGTACGAATTCGGTACCTTGCTGACGGTGGCAATCACCGGGTCGTTGCTCGCGCGTTGGCAGCTGGTGAGTCAGTCCGTTGAATACGACGGTGCGTACACCTTCGCCTACCATCGCGTGCTCATCGTGCTCGCTGTGATCTCCGTCTTGTTGGCACTGGGCACCTGGTGGTGCTTCCGCGACAATCCGAAGTCGGGAGATGTAGCGCAGGAGGTTCGATGAAGATTGGAATCGTAGGAGCGGGCATCGCCGGCCTTGCTCTGGGGAACGCATTAGTACAGCGGGGCGTCGATGTTGAAATCTTCGAGCGAAGCGCGCGAGTTAGGGCCGGCGGCTCAGGAATCACCTTGGCCCCCAACGGTCTTGCTGCGCTTGATGCCTTGGGATTAGGGGAGCGGTTCCGCGCGCTGCAGGAGCAGCAGTTGCCCCTTCGAGGTGGGTTGAAGGATCCGCGCGGTACATGGCTGAGCCGCATCCCAGCCGAAGTCACGACACAATCACTCGCGATCAGCCGTGCGAAACTTCACGAACTTCTCAAGGACGGGCTTCCGGATGGGAGTCTGCACACTGGTGTGGAGGTTGTCGGCGCGAACCCGGAAACCGGTGAAATTGAGCTGGCATCCGGTGAGACCCGGAAGTTCGACCTTGTCGTTGGGGCGGATGGGATAAATAGCAGTGTCCGCCGATCATGCTTTGACGACCCCGGCACCAGGTATGCCGGGTATAACGCTTGGCGTGCGATTGCTCCGAAGATCGTCGGCCTCGAGTTCGGTTCTGAAACTTGGGGCTCGAAGGCGCGGTTCGGGGTCGTGCCGCTTCAAGACGGCTCAACGTACTGGTTCGCAGTCAAGACAGGTCCGGAAGCTCCAGCCGGGGCCGAGGAGACCCACCCAGACGCGTTGAAGGACGCGTTCAACCATTGGCACTATCCCATCCCGCAGCTCATCGCCGCGACCCCAGAACAGGACATACAGTTCCTACCCATCAGGGAGCTGGCGTCGCCGCTGCCTAGTTACACCAACGGCCGAGTGGTGCTGGTTGGAGATGCCGCCCACGCCATGACTCCGAACCTAGGTCAGGGCGCCTGCCAGGGACTTGAAGACGTAGCGGTGCTCGCCGACCTGCTGGGCGGTGCGGGGGACGGCACTGTGGATGACACTCTGGATCTCGCTCTCTACGACCAACAACGCGTGAAACGAAGCCAGCGCATTGCTCGACAGTCGCGATTGGTTGGAGATGTGGCACACACAGGAGGTCACAGGGTCGCGTGGCTTCGCAACCGCGTCTTGCAGGCAACTCCTGATGCCCTCACGGAGAGACAGACCAAGCGGGTGACCGATTGGCGCTGACCAATCACCGGGGTCACAGCCCGAAGACATAGTCGTGGCGGGTGAACGCCTCCGGGTCGGGGTCCGGGCCCAGGTGGAACACAGCCATGTGGACGCGGCTGGGGAGCCCGGAATCTGCAAAGTGCGCTTCGGGCTGCGCGTTGACCACGCCGTAGAACTGTGATGCGCCTTCCTCGACGCGGAGGTGGTCGACAATCTGGTCGGCGATGTCGCAGATGTCCGAGTGGCTGCGGTCCGTGGGAACTCGCGGGCGGAGGTTCTCAGGAAGCGAAGCGCGCATGGCTCTCACACACGCCACAAGCGCGAGCGCGTCGTGTTCGTCGCAGGCATGGAGTGCGCGGTTGGCGAGGGTACGCGCGAGCGCGGCGTCGCCGGATCCACTCCACTCGCGATCCGCGATGCAGGTCAGAGACGAGACAACCTCCGAAAGCAGTTGGGCCTGCCGAGCCATATCGGAGCGCGCCTGGACCTGAAACAAGAGCTGGGCGCAGGCGTGGACATAGGCGAGTGTCGCCACCGCCTCCACGGTTGGGGTGGTTGGCGTGGTGGGGGAGAGTTTGCGTTGCAAAGAGCCGTCGATAAGCATGCGAAGCTCCCGAGCCAAGCTGAAGGCTTCGCCGCTGCCGTCGTCGACAAGATGCGCGACGACGGTGACGCGACTGCTGCCGATGTAGCGGTCGATGGCGAGGAACGCGGTGTGGGTGTCGTCGAAGATGTCGATGGGAAAAACCATGCGGCCGGGACGGATGAAATCGATGTCCGGCAGGTTTTTGGTGAAGTGCCCGTGCAGGAGTGCCTTGTTCGGTGCGAGGCTGCGGGCGAACTGGGCGTTTGTCTGCGCGTCGTCGATCACGACGTAGCTTTGGGCCCAGGGAAGCGGGGCGGGCAAGGGCTGCGGCATGACAGCCGCAAGCTCCTCCCACGCGCCCATGCCGTCATCGACCTCGCATTCGCCGATGAGCTGCTCGGCGGCGATGGCCGTGCTGTGGAGGTAGGTGAACCGCGCATCGGCCCGCTCGAGGCGACCGAGGGACTCGCGCAACCGCTGAATGTGCCAGTACAGCTCGGACGGTGAGAGCTCCGCGGCGTCTCGGGCGAGGTCGAAACACTGGCGCGCGTAGGCCAGTTCGATGTAGGTGTCCATGGGGAGCGGATGCGTGTTCGAGGCGGGTTCCCAGCTGCGAAGGAACTCGGTCACGTCGGCCTCGAGTGTGTCCATCAGCTGCGGTGACGCGGTGCCCGTGATGCGCCAGGTGAATGCGTTGCCACCAAGGGTGATCGTGCCGCCGCGTGCCGTTTCCAAGTTCATGACCCGCAGTTAAGCAGACGGCACCGACATGGCTTGGGCTGGTCGAACGCTGGAATCGAACATGATTCTGCTCTGTAGACTCAAGCGCATGCCATTGCCAGTGCCACAGTACCTCGCTGACATCTTGGACACCGTCCGCGACCAGGACGAAGGGGAGAGGGCCGACTACATAGAGAAGCTGAAAAACGCTGATCCGGACAAGCTTGGTTTGGCACTATGCACGACCGCCGGACACCTGTACGCAGTGGGCGATTGTGAATACGAATTCTCCATTCAATCCGTGTCCAAGCCGTTTGTGTACGCGCTGGCACTGGACATCTACGGCCCTGAAGAAGTGCACAAATACGTCGGTGTAGAGCCGAGTGGCGAGGGATTCAACAAGCTTTCGCTGGATCGCGACGGCCGCCCAGCGAACCCGCTCATCAACGCAGGCGCGATCACAGTCAACCAGCTCATCGGCGGGCCGAACATTCCGGTGAAAGACCGTGTGGAGAAGATCCGCGACTATCTTTCGCGACTCGCCGGCCGCAAGCTTTCGATAGATGAGGAAATCTTCGAATCCGAAATCGCGGGCGCCGACCGCAACATGGCGATTGCGCACATGCTGCGCGAGGTGGGCATGGTTGTTGACGAAGCCTACGACGCCGTCTCCAGCTACATCTACCAATGCTCAGTGTTGGTGAATGTCCAAGACCTCGCGGTGATGGCGGCGACCCTGGCGAACGGTGGAACGCAGCCGATCACCGGTGAGAAGATCCTCAGCGCAGAAGCCTGCCGCGTGACGCAAGCGGTGATGGTTTCGGCCGGCATGTACGACGCGTCAGGGCGCTGGATGGTGCGTGTGGGCATCCCTGCAAAGTCCGGTGTTTCGGGCGGGTTGATTGGCACCATGCCCGGGCAGATGGGCATTGCCTCGCTCAGCCCCCGCCTGGACGAGAAGGGCAACTCCGTGCGAGGCGTGAAGATCTTCAACGAGCTCTCTGACGCGCTGGGGCTCAACCTGATGTCCTCCGACTTCTACATCGCGCCGGGGATTCGTTCCGTGCAGCGCAAAGGGCCGACCACTGTGGTGGAGCTGCAGGGCTCAATCAACTTCATCGCTGCGGAAAAGATCCTGCACGAGTTGGTGCAACGCGATCTCATTGGGGAGAACTTGGTGCTCGACGTGTCTGGGGTGACTTCATTCAACAAGGCCGGCCGCAAGATGATTAAGGACGGCTTGATGCAGTTCCGAGACCAGGGCGCGACTGTTGCGATCTACGACCCTGACGGCGCACTGCCGGACTACGAGTTTTCCGATGGGTCTATCGCCGAGTCCGTTGAGGACCTCACCGTGTCTTTCTCCGTGCCGGCGGCGCCGCGCCGAGTCTTCGACGCGATTACCAAACCACGGCACTGGTGGGAGGAACGGATCCAAGGCGAGGCCGATGCAGAAGGTTCCGAGTTCACCGTGGAGAACGACGGCCAGACGGTCGCACTGAAGGTCGAGGAAGCCGCCGACGGTAAGCGCGTGGTCTGGCACGTCGAAACGGCTGGCGACGAGAACGCTGACAGGGACTGGGACGACACCTCACTCATCTTCGACATCGAGGAGGGCGATGCGGGCAGCACCAAGGTCAGCTTCACCCACCGCGGCATGAGCCCGCATGACGACGCTTACGAGGATGCCGAGGAAACGTGGCGCGACCGCCTGCGGGAGCGGCTTGAACCGCTGCTGAGCCGCGTCGCCGAGGAGGAAGGCGAGGTCTTGTCGGCGGAAGAAAAGTAGTCTTCGAGACGGAAAATTAGTAGCGTTCAGGCTGGAAAATTCGTATGGTTAAGCTATGTCCTACCGTCACCGGGTCATCGATTCCCAGCTTGACCAGCTCCTTCCTCACGTAGCGGCAATCGCGATCGAGGGTCCAAAGGGCGTCGGCAAAACCGAAACGGCAAGCCGTCGCGCATCAACGGTGATGCAGTTGGACTCAGCCCAAGATGCGGCCGCGATCGCTGCAGACCCAACGTTCACCAGCTTCCAAACCCCCCTGCTCATCGACGAGTGGCAAAAACAGCCTGAATCCTGGGATCAGGTGCGCCGTGCTGTAGATGCCGGAGCCAGCCCCGGTAGTTTTCTAATGACAGGCTCAGCGACACCGGTCGCTGGCGTGGATACACACAGCGGGGCAGCTCGGATCGTTTCGCTTCGAATGCGTCCAATGGCGTTGTTTGAGCGACGCGGCTGGGAACCAGCGATCAGCTTGACGGAACTGTTCGCCAGCTCGGCCGACGTGGCCGCCAGTACGGATAAGACTCTGAGCGATTATGTTGACGCGATTGCGAGCAGCGGATTTCCCGGGTTCTACGAGGCTCCGCCCGTCGCGCGGAACCAGCAACTCGATTCCTACCTCGCACGCATTGTTGACCGCGACCTACCGGAGCAGGGATATTCTGCCCGCAACCCGGCGGCGCTGATGAACTGGCTGGCAGCCTACGCAGCAGCGAGTTCCACAACAACGAGCTACCAGGAAATCCTTGACGCTGCGACACCGGGCGAAGCCGACAAGCCGGCGAAAACCACCACAATTCAGTACCGGGAAAAACTCTCCCAAATCTGGATGCTCGATCCAGTTCCGGCGTGGGATCTACGGCGCTCACCGTTTGCCGGGTTGGCAAAATCCCCCAAGCACCAGCTTGCGGATCCGGCGTTTGTTTTGCGGCTGCTCGATATCCCTGCCTCGAAATTGACCACTCGCTTCAACTACATGCTGGGACCGCTTTTCGAATCTCTGGCCACACTCAGCGTCAGAGCGGCGGTGCAAGCCGTCTTCGGAAGGGTGGGGCACTTTCGAACTATTAAGGGGGATCGAGAGATCGACCTCATCGCCCAGGATCAGGACGGCAGCATCATCGCCATAGAGGTCAAGCTCACGGCAAACGTCACTGACGAGGACGTTCGGCACTTGACCTGGTTTCGCGACCAAATCCCCGATGATGTCGCCGACCTCGTAGTCCTGAACACCGGAACCCGCGCATACCGCAGGCCGGATGGAGTTGCCGTCATTCCGCTTGGGCTCCTCGGCGAGTAGGGCCCGGCCAATACCCCGAGTAGTACCTTGGTGGGCATGATCGAAGACACCATTTGGTGGCACGTGTACCCGCTCGGCGCGACCGGCGCCCCGATCCGCGACCGCGGCGACAACCCAAACGACGCAGATCACCGCCTCCGCCAGCTCGAGCCGTGGTTGGACTACCTCATCGAACTTGGCTGCAACGGCCTCCTACTGGGCCCGATTTTTGAGTCGGTCGGGCACGGCTACGACACGCTCGACCACTACCGCATCGATTCCCGCTTAGGCGATGACGAAGACTTCGACCACTTGATCGCCGCCTGCAAGGAGCGCGGCATCAACGTGATGCTTGACGGCGTGTTCAACCACGTCGCGCGTACCCACCCGTGGGTTGCCGAAGGGCTTGCCGGCGACACCGACTGGGAAGGCCACGGCGAGCTTGCCACCCTGCACCACGGAGATGAGCAGGTGAAACAGGCAGTCACGGGCATCATGCTGCACTGGCTGCGTCGCGGGATCGCCGGGTGGCGCCTCGACGTGGCGTATTCGGTACCCCCGGAGTTCTGGCGCGACGTGCTCGCCCGCGTCCGCGAGGAGTTCCCCGACGCGCTCATCCTCGGCGAGGTCATCCACGGCGACTACGCCGAGATCGCGCAGGCTGGCACCTTGGATTCAGTCACCCAGTACGAGCTGTGGAAGGGGATTTGGAGCTCGCTTCACGACGAAAACTTCTGGGAACTCGATCACGCGCTGGCGCGCCACCAAGCAATCGCGTCGAAGACACTGCCTAACACCTTCATCGGCAACCACGACGTCGACCGGATCGCCTCCAAGGTGGGCCAGGACAGGGCAATTCTCGCGCTTGCCATCCTCATGAGCGTGGCCGGCATGCCGAGTATTTACTACGGCGATGAGCAAGGGTTTGAGGGGTTGCGCACCGAGGGCTTTAGTGCCGACGACAGCGTGCGTCCCGCGTTGCCCGCCTCACCGAAAGAGCTCTCCCCATTGGGCAACTGGATCTACGTCGAGCACCAAAAGCTGATCGGGGTGCGCCGGCGCAACCGGTGGCTTACCCGCGCCACGACGGAGGTTCTGGACAAGACAAACGAGACGATCTCGTTCCGCTCCTTCAGCGACGACGGTGAGCTGCAGCTCGACGCGTGGGTGCAGCCAAAACCTGGCGTGCGGATCCACGCCGGGGGCGAGACGCTTTACGAGTGGTCTTAGGCGTTAATGCCAGGGACCTTGATGTTGAAGGAGTCGAGGATCCCGGCGAGCGCCTGGCGAACGAGTTCTAACACATCCGGCAAAACGACCGAGCCCATGTCCGCAACCGGCAGTTCAAAGGACGGCGAGTTTGCTGGCGCGAGGTTGAGCAGCACCGGGGCTTGACCCTGTTGCGCATTCCCGGGCTGCGAAGGCACCGGCTGCGCTGGCGCTGGCTGGTTGGGAGCTGGCTGGCTTGGTGCCGGCGCAGGTGCCTGCTGCTGTGCCGGCGCAGCACCGCCGCCCTTGAGGCCGCAGCGGGTGGCGGCTTCGTCGACACGCGCAAGCGCTGCGAGGATCTGCGGGCCGCGCGGATCGAAGCGGGCCACCATCTGGGCTTGGGCAACCTTGTTGTAGTAGTCTGCCTCGTCGGTCCAGTAGCGCTGGGCCTGTTCGCAGGAGATCGGGCCGGACGGCAGCGCGGCAAGCGCGTCGTCGACGATATCGGCAGAGGCGGTGGGGGAAGCGATGAGCGTACCGGCGACAAGCGCGGACGCAGCGAATGCGCGGATCTTCATGCGCATGACCCTACGCGCCGACGAAGCGGCGCACCAGTGCGCGATAGGCATCCGCGGTGAGCTTGACGTCCTCCACCTCAACGTATTCGTCATGAGTGTGCAGCAGATCGAGCACGCTGCCCAGCGTCTGATTGCGGCCGTGCAGCGCAAACCCGTAGCCCGCCCCACCTTTGCGGCGGCCAAAGCGCAGGTCCGAACCACCCGCAGCCAGGGTAGGCACAACGGGGACACCTGGGAAGAACTCGTCGAAGGTGGCCAAAATCGCATCGTACAGCGGGCCGGAGGTGGGGGAGACGGTGGCATCTTCGGTGATCAGGTGGGTGATCTCAACCTCGTCAGCGAGATCTCCGAGCGCCTCGCGCAACAGCGCGTCGATGTCCGCTTGAGTCTGGCCGGGCAGCGGACGGCAGTCCATTTCGAGCCAGGCCGTCGACGGCAAGACGTTGATCGCCTGACCGGCTCGCAGCACGGTGGGCGCGATCGTCAAGTGGCTCATGGCGTGGGAATAGCGCTTCAGGGGCCCGAGGGCGTCGTACGAGGAACCGTCGAGAAGCGATTGTTCCGTGACTGGATCGAACTTGAAGGCCCGCACGTAGCCGGGCCACGGCTCGTCGCGGCTGACGTTGGGCTCGATGGCGGCGATGCGTCGCGCGACCTCGGCGATCTTGGCCACCGCGAGGTTACGCCCGTGTGGCGCGGAACCGTGGCCGGCGTCGCCGTGCACCGTTAGGCGGCGCTGGCCTGCGCCTTTCTCGCCGACGACGACGATGAGCGCATCGGAACCGTCCGTCACCGGCAGATGGGATCCGCCCTCCTCGCTCAGGCAGTTCTTCCACGAGAACGCATCGGGGGCGTGCTCAGCGAGCCAACCAGCGCCGAGCCCGCCACGAGCCTCCTCGTCCGCGCAGCCGACAAAGGTCAGCGTGCCGCGCGGGGCCACTCCGGAGGAGGAGACATCACGTACGGCCGCGGCCATGGCGGCGGTGATGTAGAGCATGTCGGTCGCCCCGCGTCCGTAGATGCGCCCGCCGTCCTCCTCGGCACCGAAAGGGTCGCGGGTCCACTTCGCCTCATCCACCGGCACGACATCGGTGTGGCCGAGCAGGGTGAGCGGCTCAGCGTCCGGGTCGGTGCCCTCGATGGTGAAAGCGACGGAGACGCGGCCCGGGTGCGGCTCGAAGCGCTGTACTTTTACCGGAAGCGCGGTATCACCGACCTCAGCGAAGAATGCCTCCAACGTGTCTGCGCTGCGGGCTTCCTGGCCGGAATCCGGCGTGAGGTCGTTCACGCACGCGTTGCGGATCAGGTCTTTGAGCAGCGTAATCGTCGCAGAGGCAACGGAGCTTCGGGCATCAGAGGCGGAGCGAGAGTCCATGCGAATCGATAATAGCTACAACTTGTCGCAGCGCTTCCGGCTCTATGGCATGATTTGCAGTGATTTGCATACTCGGTGGCGTATATAGCCTCTCTTCGCGGAAGGACTGTACCTATCGCACGTCGTGAAACAAGCATTGACCCGCGCGCAATTCGCACCCGCGAAGCGCTGGTCAGCGCCACAATTGACTTGCTGGCCACGCAGCCGGCCAACGAGCTCTCCGTCACCGCCATCGTGCGCGTCGCCGGGGTCAGCCGCCAGGTGTTCTACGAGCACTTCACCGACCGAGACGCGGTGGTGCTGGCTGCCGGTCGGGCGATCTTTGAGCCCGCCTACACCGAGTTCATCACCACGTTCACCCCGGACACCACCTACCCGGAGCAGGTGACCAAGCTTTTCGCTCGCATGGGTGAGCACGGAGCAACCGTGCGCACGCTGCTGGATTCCGCCGCGCAAGGCAAGCTCAATCACTTCGCGGTGGACATCCTCTACGGCCCAATCCGTACTGAGCTAGAGGTCCACCTCAAAGCCGCGAACGTGGACGTCGATGCCGGGATGATGGATGATACGGCGCATTTCCTTGCTGCCGGCACGCAGGAGGTCTTCGCCCGCGGACTTTCCGAGGGCACAGAGCCGGACGAGGTTGCGCGCCGCATCGAGGACGTGCGCCGCACACTCGGCGCGTTCTCGATGGGCGAGTCCGTCACCGACTAGTGCCGCAACCGCCGCTAACGCCGCTAGAGCAGCTAGCGCCGCTAACGCCGCTAGAGCAGCTAGCGCCGCTAGAGCTGCGCGAGCATCTCGGTCAGCGCATCAATCGCGTCGATGGTGTCTTGGAACGAGCCGTCCTCGCTCACCGCGCCAACCGAGATGCCGTAAAGCTGCCCGTCAATCTCGCCGAAACCCATCTGCCGCGACTGCCAGGAGCCGTCCTCGTCAATGTCGCCCCAGCCGCCCTTGATCGGAATGTTCAACTCGCCGAGGCCCCACGCCTGCTCGTCGGCAATGTTGCGCATGTGCCGGATGACCTGGCTGGACTTCACGTCCGGGCGCTGCGAAAGCCCGTAGGCGTAGCGCGCCTGCGCGGCAAAGGGCCACGGCGTGCGGCCCCACGCGATGTCCACGCGCCCGCCTATCTCGTCGTGCACCAGCTCCTGCGCGCCGCCTGCGGCCTCGAGGCAGTACCACAAAGCGTCGGTCGCGTCGTTGTCGGAGATTTCAATCGAGGATTCAATCAAGTCCGCGATGTAGTCGTCGTCGTATTCGCAGTGCTCCTCGGCTGCGAACGCGATAGGCACTTTCACCGTCGACCACGCCGGCAGGGACCGGACTGAGCCGAAGTTGAGTTCGGACGTGCCGTCGTAAAGCGAAAGCCCCAGGCGGGTCGAAGTTTGCCGTTCGATGCGGGCGATCTCGCGGTCAAGTTTTTGCGTATCGATGCCCGCGTCAACTGGTGGTTTGGTCTCCGCTACCACTACCGGCTCCGGCTCAGCATGCGTTGAGCATCCGCTGAGTATCCCCGCCAGCACCGCGATCGACACCACCCGTTTCGCATTCACAGATCAGTATTCTAGGGTCTATGCACCAGGTGGACACAGCAGCCCAGGCAGTCGAGGAACTTATCTCGCTTTACGACGGCGCGTGTGGTCGCGCGCGCGACGCAATCGCAAGCGGAAAGTACGAGTCCTACAGCAGCGTGGTCTACCCGAAGCTCTCAGTGCGCGTGACAGCGTGGCATCCGATCAACCGCTCCGAGCCATTCGGCTACGTGGACGAGGCCGGGGTCTACTCCGCGGTGCTGTCCCGCCCCGACCTCATGCGCCCATACCTCTTAGCTCAACTCGAGGCGCTGACCTCAAACTACGAGTGCGAGGTGTGGGTCGGGGAATCGGACGTGTGCATCCCGCCGGAGTACATCACCGGCATCGACGACCTGTCGGCTGTGCGCGGCTCCAACACCCCGCACGTGCCGCGCCCGACGCTGGACGAGGTTGACGATGCGATTGTCGACGGGCACTGGGACGCGTTCCACGGCGAAGAGAAACCGCTGTTCCAATTCGGGCCGCAGCGTTTTGATCTGGCGCTGGCCCGCCTAGAGCACTACACGGGCATTTCGCCGGAGTCGTTGCAGAAGTACATCCTGTTCACCAACTACGCCATGCACGTCACCGAATTCGTGCGCTTCGGGGTGCGCGAGCTTTCCAACCCGGATTCGCGCTACACCAGGCTGGTGCTGCCCTCGGGCGAGACGGTGTCGGACACCGTTGCGCTGGAGGACCTGGAGCTCGGCTCGAAGTTCCAGATGCCGCGCTATGACTTGGTCTGCGAAGGTGGCGACGGCATCACCATGATCAACATTGGTGTTGGGCCGTCGAACGCGAAGACGATTACGGATTGTCTGGCGGTGCTGCGCCCGGAGGCGTGGATCATGATCGGGCACTGTGCGGGCATGGACGCGCGCATGCGTATCGGCGACCTGATCTTGGGCAACGCCTACGAGCGTCGGGACCATGTGTTGGACGAGCACATCGGCCGTGACCAGCCGATCCCCGCCGTGCCCGAGATCCAGCGCACGCTGGAGAAGGCGGTGGAAAAGGTCTACGGCGATGAGACGTCGCTGATGCGCACCGGCACCGTGCTGTCGACGGGGGATAGGAACTGGGAGTGGAAGTCCCCGCGCGACCTGTGGGATTGGCTGCGCGGCTCCACGGCGGTGGCGGTGGACATGGAGTCCTGCACGCTCGCGGCCAACGGATACCGCTACCGCGTTCCCTACGGCACGTTGCTCGCCGTGTCCGACCTGCCGCTGCACGCCGTGCCGAAGCTGCCCGCAGGCGCGCAGGCGTTTTACTCCAACTCGAAGGAGGCGCACGTGATGTGCGCCGTGCGCGCGATGGAGCGCCTAGCCAGGAATCCGCGTCGGCTGCGCACCCGCAAGCTGCGCCGCACGATCGGCGAGGTTCCGTTCCGCTAGGAGTGGCAATCCTGCGCAATCCGGCGCAAACGCACTACCCTGCGAAACGATGGCCCAGCACACCTCCCCGGACAGGACGCAGACGCAGCCGCAGTTCGACGACCCCGCGATCGCGATTGCGCACCGTAGCGCCGTGCGCTCGATCGAGCGGGTGGTCTGTGAAACCGCGGTGCCGACGGACCCGTCGAAGGCGAAGCGCAACGTCCTTGCGCAGCTGGAACACCCCAAAGTGCTGATTGTCACCGGCGCGGGCATGTCCACCGAATCGGGCATCCCGGATTACCGCTCGAAGAACGGCCGCCTGACCAAGGGCCGCCCCATGACGTTCCAGGAGTTCGCGCACTCGCCGGAGCAGGTGCGCCGCTACTGGGCCCGCGCCTTTGTCGGCATTCGCTTCATGCGGGCGGCGCACCCGAACCGCGCACACTTCGCCCTGGTGGAGCTGGAGCGCGCCGGGCTGACCACCGGCATCGTCACCCAAAACGTCGACGGTCTGCACACCGAGGCCGGTTCCGCGAACGTCATTGCGTTGCACGGGGACATGGACCATGTGGTGTGCCTCGACTGCCACGCGTTGCATGAGCGATCGCTTATCGACGCCCTGTTTGACGCCGCCAACCCCGACTTCTTCGAATCGGTGCGGGTCGAAGGATCCATGATCAACCCGGACGGAGACGTGGAGCTGCGCGATGCCGATGTGCAGCGCTTCGAAATGGTCGCCTGCCCCGCCTGCGGCGGTGCGCGGTTGAAGCCGAACGTGGTCTACTTCGGCGAGAACGTGCCGAAGTCCCGCCGCGCGGAGGCGGACCGCTGGCTTGCGCAGTCCACCTCCGTCATCGCGATTGGCACGAGCCTGGCGGTGATGAGCGGGTACAAGTTCGTGCTCGATGCCAAGCGCCAGGGCAAGCCGGTCGCGGTAATCAACGGGGGACCCGGCCGGGCGGACACCAAGGCGGACACTGTCTGGCGCACCAATGTGGGTGACGCGCTGGATCAAGTCCTCGACGGGCTGGGCCTATGATCGCAGCCGTCGTCAATGCCCTGGGTCTTGTGGCTATCCTCGCCTTCGCGTGGTGGCGATACCAGGTCAACGCCGACGAGCTGGGAAATGTTTTCGCGAACCACCTGGCTGAAGAAGTACCGACAGATCTGCAGGTCTATCTTCTTGGCGGCCAGCGCGTCTCTGAGGGTTTGCCGCTTTATGGCGGCGACCTCTTGCCCGGGCTGCCGTTCACGTACCCGCCGTTCGCCGGGGTGGTGTTCTCGTGGTTCGGCGAGGCCCGCCCGGCGCTCGGGATCGCGTGGACCGTGGCGTCGATAATTGTGCTGGCCTGGGTGGTGTGGGAGTCGGGGAGGAAAGGTTCCGGATTTACGCCGGTAATCCTGCTGACTGCGTTCTTCGTCGTGTGTACGGAGCCGGTGCACGCCACGCTGTTTTTCGGGCAGGTCAATGTCTTCCTCATGGCGCTGGTCTGCCTGGATTTTCTGCCGAAGAACCGCTGGTCTGGCGTGGGTACCGGCTTGGCCGCGGGGTTCAAGCTCACACCGGCGTTTTTCATCTTGCTGTTTGCCCTGCGCCGCCAGTGGGGCGCAGTATTCGTTGCGGCGTTCACGTTTCTGTGCACGGTTGCAACGGGCTTTGCCGAGGTCAAGGATGCCGGCCGTTTCTGGACGGAGTCAATGTTCAACTCCGACCGCGTCGGCTCCGCCGATAACCCGGGTGCGCAGGCGATCCGCCAGGTGTTGGAGCGTCAGTTCGGCATTGACTCCACGGGGGTTTGGCTCGCGCTCGCGGTAGCAGTCACGGTACTGGCTGCAGTGGCCGCGCACTTTGCTTTACGACGGGACGAGGTTGCCCTAGCGGTCGCCTTCATCGGGATGGCGTCGTGCCTCGTCAGCCCCTTCTCGTGGCATCACCACTGGGTGTGGATCGTGCCGTTCGGCGTGGTGATCTACCGGTGGTGGGGTGTGCTCGCACTCACGCTGTTCATGCTCCCGTACGTAGCACTGAATGTGTCGTACGGGTTGTTCATGGTGCCGGAGCTGCTCTTCACCGCGGTGCCCATCGGGTTCATGGTGTGGTTTGTTGCCCGCGAAGCCTTCGGCGCGTTGGCGCAGCGCTCCTAGCGCGCTCCGACAGTTGCTTTCGCTTTGGGCTCGGCCGGGGACTCGGCGTCCCCGCCGGGCGTAGCGTTGTCCCAGACCTCCTTGTCCCAGATGCCTTCGCGCTTGGACACGATCGTGGCCACTAGTGCCTGGCCGGTGACGTTGAGGGCGGTGCGGCCCATGTCGATGATCGGGTCAACCGCGAGCAGCAGGCCGACACCGGCCAGCGGCAGGCCCAGCGTGGACAACGTAAGGGTGAGCATCACGGTGGCGCCCGTGGTACCTGCAGTTGCTGCCGACCCGAGCACGGAGACGATCACGATCAACAGGTAGTCCGTGAACTCCAACTGGATGCCGTAGAACTGGGCAACGAAGATCGCAGCAACGGCCGGGTAAATCGAGGCGCAGCCGTCCATCTTGGTGGTAGCGCCGAGCGGCACCGCAAACGCGGCGTACTCGCGTGGGACACCGAGGGATTCTTCGGAGATGCGCTGCGTCACTGGCATCACGCCCATCGAGGAGCGGGTGGCAAAGCCCAGGGTGGTGACCGGCCACACGCGCTTGAAGAAGCCCACGACCGGGATGCGGTTGAGCGCGAGTAGCGCGGGGTAGAAGCCGAAGAGCACTAGGCCGAGGCCGATGTAGATCGCGAGCACGAACTTGCCCAGGGAGCCAAGCGCTTCCCATCCGTAGGCGGCAACGGCGTTGCCGATCAGCGCCGCGGTGCCAATCGGTGCGAGGCGGATAATCCACCACAGCACCTCTTGGATCACCTTGAGCAGGGAGCCGGAGAACTCGATAAACGGCTCGGCCGCCTTGCCCGCCTTCACGGCGGCAACGCCAACGAGCAGCGAGATCACCAGGATCTGCAGCACGTTGAAGGAGACGCTCACTGCGCCGGTGTCGCCGACTTTCGCGCTAAGGCCGAGGAAATTCGACGGGACGACGGAGTTGAGGAAGCCCATCCACGACCCGGTCGAGCTGGGCTCGGTGGCGTTCGCGGCGTCGACGGTGGAGTTCATGCCCGGCCGCACAACCAGGCCAACCACAATGCCGATGACCACTGAGAAGAACGCGGTGATGGCGAACCAAACCAGGGTTTGGACCGCGAGACGAGCTGCGTTGGTGACCTTGCGCAGGTTGGCGACCGAGGTCACCACCGCGGTGAATACTAGCGGCGGAATGAGCAGCTTCAGCAGCTGCACGTAGGTCGAGCCCACCCACGCGAGCGTGGCGGCGAGCGCGTTACCGTCGCCCATTCCGGCGGCGACGAAACCGAGAATCAAGCCGATGATCAAACCGGCGATGACTTGGGCACCGAAGTTCGAGGCCCACTTTGGGAGATGCATGATCGCTCTTTCCTAGACAGATCAGTTCATATAGGTGAAATTACTAGCGCACAACCTACTCTTTTCTCCTAGAACGTCAAGATCTAGAAGTAGACCGACCTGTCTTAAGCGTGCCGTCGTTAAGCAAAAAGCCTTAAGCTGGGCCCATGATTTATGCCTTTGAGGGCAAAGCCCCGACCATCCACGAGACGGCGTATGTGGCTCCGAGCGCGACGGTCATCGGCGATGTCACGCTCGGGCCCGATGTCAACGTTTGGCCGGGAGCGGTGCTGCGCGGCGATGTCGGCCGGATTGTCATCGGCGCGCGCTCGAACATTCAAGACGGCTGCGTGGTGCACGTGGATACCGGGGGCGAGACGGTGCTTGCAGAGGATGTTTCCGTCGGCCACCTGGCGCTGCTGCATTCGTGCACGGTGGGCCCAGCGTGCTTGATTGGGATGGGCTCGACGGTGCTGTCGCGCTCTGTAGTGGGCGAGGGCACGATCATCGCTGGGGGAGCGGTGGTGCTCGAGGGGCAGGAGATTCCGGCGTTTTCTCTCGCCGCGGGGGTGCCGGCGAAAGTGAAGCGGGAGCTGGATCCGGCGACCCGGGCGGATCGCGTTTCCCACGCCGCGCAGTACGTGAAGCTAGCTGGGCGCCATCGCGACGGGATCCGCGAGCACAAGATCTAGCGCCACGGCGCGCGCGATGTCGCGCACCATCTCGCGGTGGGTGGGCAGCATGCGCAGGTCCACCTTCGCCCTGAACGTCTCGCGCACAGCCTGCGCGAAGGGGGCGGGGGCGAGCGGATCATCGATGAACGCGCTGCCCGCAATGACCACGGTTGCAGGTTCGTGGGCTTCGCACAGCTCGCCGACCAGCTCGCCCAAACCGCGCGCACGGCGGTCGAGGGCCTCGCGCGAAACGTGCTGCACGGTCGTGTCGGTCACCGCTTGGCGCAGGGTGCGTATCGACGGCTCGTTGATCTGCTCTAGGAGCCCCTGGGTGGTCAAATCCTCGCGGACCACTTCGATCGGAGCGACTTCCTCATCGGTGCCCACCGCCGCGGCGATGGAATCGTCGGCGAAAAGCGCGAGCACCGAGGGCATGGCGAGGTCGGTGCTGGATTGCATCTCGGAACCGACGATGGCCGCGGACACCGAGGTGACCTGCACGGGGACTGCGAACTGTTCGCGCAGCTGCGCGCCGAGCTCAACGTCGTACCAACCGAGGTTCGGCGCGGTGACGCTGCCGGAGTCGGTCACAGTGCCCGAGGCAGTGACGCCGACGGTGGCCAGCGGGCGGTTCAGACCCGCTGAAAGGCGGTTCAGGCCAGCCATGATGTGCTGGATGAAGTCGTCTTGATCCAGCGCGGCGACGGAGAGTTCGAGGTCAACGCTGCGCAGCAGGTGGCCTTTGAGGTCGAACAGCCCGATGTAGGTGGAGTCGGTGCCAATAGACACCCCGGCGTGCACCGCCCGGGGCTCCGCCAACTCGAGCGGCACCGTGGGGCGGCCGCGGCCCGTCGAGCGGGCGAGGTCCATGCGCTCGGTAACGTAACCGGCCTCGACCAGGGCCGTTACCGCACGGGTGATCGTCGGCTGCGACAGCCCGGTGGCTTCGATGAGCTCGCTTCTCGACGTCAGCTCGCCCAGGCGCACAAGGTGTAACGCCTTCGCGGCGGGCGACCTGGGTCGAGAGAAAGCCATGTTGCAAGTACTACCTTAAGGTAGACCGCCTTGTCCATTCGTTGACGTGTCCAGCAAGGCAGAATAGACCGCTTGGTATGCCGTATGGGGCCTGCTCGCAACGGTTCAGCGGTTTTGGGTCCGTGGGTTAGAATCCCTAGCCATGACTTCACTCTCCGCGGCCATACGCGAAACCTCGCTACTGGACGCAACCTGCGAAGACTTTGTTTATGACCTCGTCGAACTCGTGCCCACCGTGGGCACCCAGATCGGCCTCGACGGCCACGACGGGGAGCTGCAGGACTATAGCCCAGCGTTCTGGGACGCAGTCGCGGACCGCATCCGCGACTTGGTCCAGGACGTGGAGGCACTCAACGACTCCACCGACGCGTGCGATGACGAAGATGATTTTGACGATGTCGACCGCCTGACCGCTGCAATCCTGCGCGACCAGATGACGTTTGAGCTGGACCTGCACCACCGCGGCGAATACCTGCGCCGACTGAACATTATTGATTCCCCAGTGCAGACCATCCGCGACTCGTTCGCGCTGATGCCGAAGGTCACCCCGGAAGACTTCGACAACATTGCCTCGCGCATGTCCAAGGTGCGCACGGCGCTGCGCGGCTACGCGGAATCGCTCGCCGAGGCTGCGCAGACCGGCGATGTCGCTTCGCACCGTCAGATCGACGGCGTGATTAGCCAGTGCGAGGCGCTTGCGGACGACGGCTCCCTGCTCGAGCGCCAGGGCCTGCCGCCTGAATCGGCCGTGGTGGAGGAAGCGAAGCAAGCGTTCTCAGAGTTCGCCGACTGGCTCTCCACAGAGCTCTCCCCACAGGCCACCCATGAAGATGGCGTGGGGCGCGACCGCTACGAGATGTTCTCCGAGTTTTTCCTGGGCCGCAGCATCGACCTCGACGAGGCGTACAACTGGGCCAAGGACGAACTGGCAAAAACCGTCGACGAGCAGGTGCAGCTCGCCCACAAACTCTACGGCTCGGACACCAACGTGCTGGGCGCGTACCGCCAGCTCAACGAAGATCCGCGCTACCAAGTCCACGGCACCGACGCGCTGATGGAGTGGATGCGCAGCGTCAATGACGATGTGCGCAGCGAACTCAACGGCAAGGACCTCACCGTCCCTGAGGATCTGCCCCCCGTCGAGTGCGCCATCGACGGTGCCGGCTCCGGCGGGATCTTCTACACCCCGCCGTCAGACGACCTGTTGCGCCCAGGCACCATGTGGTGGTCCGTGCCGGAGGGCCAGGAGGTCTTCCACACCTGGCAGGAGCTGACCACGGTCTTCCACGAGGGCATGCCGGGCCATCACCTGCAGATCGCTACGACGCTGCTGCAGCGCCGCGACCTGAATCTGTGGCGCCGCTCGCTGTACTGGAACTCCGGCCACGGCGAGGGTTGGGCACTCTACGCCGAGCACCTCATGGCCGACCACGGCTATTTCGACGATCCGGGCTACCGCATGGGCTTGCTGGATTCTCGCAGGTTGCGGCTCGCACGAGTGCTTGTCGACGTCGGCGTGCACCTGAAGAAAGCCACCCCGGATGGCATCGGAACGTGGGATGCGCAGTACGCCAAGGCCTTCCTGCGCGATAACTGCGCCATGATGGAGGCGAACCTGTCCTTCGAGTTGGACCGCTACATGGGCTGGCCGGGACAGGCGCCGTCGTACGCGATCGGTTACCGCGACTGGCTCACCCTGCGCGACAAAGCGCTCGCCGAGGGTATGGATCTGCGCCGCTTCCACGACAAGGCGCTCCGCCTCGGCTCGATGCCGATGGACATGCTGGCCAACGAGGTGCTCAACCACTAAGCGCCCCAGCCTTTGGCTGTCGCCTAACGCCCGCGCCGCATCCGCTTCAGAATCCCCGGCAGGTATGCGGCGAAGATGAGCACGCAGATCAGCCGGACGAGCTGCATCGCGATCACGGCCGGGCCCGCGCCACCCTCTGTGGAGAGCACCAGCACCGTCTCAAGCGCGCCGGGGCTGGTGGCGAGGTATCCCTCGTAGAACGTGATGCCCATCCACTTCGACATCACCCAGCCCAGACCCGCGCACGCCGCCATCAGAGCTGCGATGTAGGCAAGGGTGGCCGGCAGGAGCCGACTGAATTGCTTGAGTGCAGGCACCGACAGCGCGCCGCCGCACATCCAGCCGAGTACCACAAACGCCACCACGCTCAGCGGTCGTGGGGAGACAATCGGAATGTTCAGCACACTGCCTACCGCGACCGTCGTCAGCATCGGGCCGAACACTGACGCATTCGGCAGGTGCAGTAGCTTGCCCAGCGGCACGCCAACGACGATGAGCGCGGGAACCAGCAGCCACATCCACCAGTCGGCTTGTACAGCCTGGATCGGCCCGGCTGCCGGCGCGTCGAGCACGGCGGAAACCAATGGCAACGTAATGGAGACGATGAGCAAGCGCAGGTACTGGCTCAGGGCGACGTAGCGCATGTCCGCGCCCACTTCGTCGGCAATGGCCGGCATGACTGACGCCCCACCGGGCAGCAGCGACAAGATCCCGGTTTCGCGCGAGACCCCGTGATTGGCCAGCACCATCCCGCCCCCGAACGCCATCGCCAGCGCCGCCGCCGCTGCCACCAGTGCCGGAATGAGGAACGGGAGAATTTGCCCAAGCGGCACGCCGAGCAGCGGCAACGCGGCCAAAACACCGATCGCACCGCGGGCGAAGTTGAACAGGTGCTTGTTTAGCGGCAGATCACGGCCGCTTGCCAACGCCACCGCACCCGAGCCGATAATGCCGCCCAGAATCCACGCCGCCGGCACGTGCAGCCAGGAAAATAAGGCACCGAGGATCACTGACGTAGGTGCAGCGATGAGCCATCGGTTCATGGGCTGTCATAGTAGTCTTTCTGAAATGGACCTCGCTACGCTGCTTATCGCCATCGTCGCAGCGGCGTTCGCGGGGTGGATCGACGCGGTGATCGGTGGCGGGGGTCTCGTGCTCATCCCGGTGCTGATGAGCACCACTGGCATGCCGGCTGCCGCCGTGCTGGCGACGAACAAAGTCGCCGCGGTCACCGGCACCGCGTCTGCGGCAATCACACTCGCGCGCCGCGTCGGCATTCCACGCGCGACCTGGGCGTTCGCGGTCGCCGCATTTGCAGCCTCCGCTGGCGGCGCCACCGCAGTGGCCTTGATTTCGGACGACATCGTCCGCCCCGCCATCATCGTCCTGCTCTTAGCCGTCGGCGCGTTCGTCGCGCTGCGCCCCCAATTCGGCGCCGGCGAACGCACCCGCACCGTCACACCCGCGCGCACGATCCTCGCCCTCGCGGCCGCCGCCGCCATCGGGTTTTACGACGGCATCTTCGGCCCCGGCACCGGCATGTTCCTCATCATGGCGTTCACGGCCATCTTCACCCAGAGCTTCCTCGAGTCCTCCGCGATGGCGAAAGTGGTCAACACCGCCACCAACCTCGGCGCGCTCACCGTGTTCATCATCGGCGGCTACGTCCACTGGCCCCTCGCGCTCACGCTCGCCGTCGCCAATGTCGCCGGCGCGCAGCTCGGCGCCCGCACGGTGCTCAAGGGTGGCTCTCAGCTGGTCCGGTATGCGCTGCTCGGCCTCGTCGTCGTGCTCTGCACCAAGTTGCTTATCGACGAGTTCTTCTAACCCGCCTACCCCAGCACCAGCGTCCCGTTAAGCAGACCGACCAACGCGATCACGGCACCCACAACCACGAGCGCGACGACGAACCACTCGAAGGTGTTGAACAGCCGCTCGCCGCGAGCGCGCTTCGTCCACACGTACGGAACCAATCCCGGCAGCACCGCCAGCGCGCCGAAGAGCACAAACACCGGATCGGCAGCGTAGATCAGCCACAGCGAGTAGATAAAGGCGACCACGCCAACAACTAAGTGGCGGCGATTCTCGCTAGTCCCGGGGCGCACCTCGCCCTTCGTCGGATCGTCCTCCGGTCGCAGGCACAAGATGACCAAATAGAGCGCCGAGAAAATGTATGGCAACAGGTACATGATGGTGGCCAGCTGCACCATCGCGTTGTAGGAGGTCTCAGACGCGAAAAAGACGATCACGAAGAACTGGATGACCACGGTGGACACTAGCTGTGCGGCGAACGGCGCACCGGCGCGGTTCACACGTCCCAGCACCGCCGGCAGCAGGCCGTCGCGGGCCATGAGCACGATCGGCTCGGCGCAGAGCATCTGCCAGGACACGTACGCGCCAAGCACCGAAAGGCACACGCCGATGGAGATGAACACGCCGCCCCACGGCCCGACCACGGCCTCGAGCACTGCGCCCATGGAGTTATCCGGCAACGCCGCGAGCTCTTCCTGGGTGAGCACGCCGAAGGACAGCGTCGACACCGCGACCAGCATTGCCAGCACCGAGAGGAAGCCGATGATGGTGGCACGCCCAACGTCGGTACGCTTGCGCGCCTGCTTCGAGTACACGGAGGCGCCCTCGATACCGATGAACACCCACACCGTGTACAGCATGATGCCCTGCAGCTGTTTGGAGAACGAGGACCCGGTCGACTCCCCCCAGAAATCCAGGGTGAACCTGTCCCACGAGAACCCGAGGAACGCCACCAGCACGATGAAGGAAAGGATCGGCAGGATCTTCGCCACCGTGACCACGAGGTTCATCACCGCGGCCTGTTTCACGCCGCGCGTTAGCGCCGCGAAGATCAGCCACGTCAGCGCCGACACCGCCACCGCCAGCACCCACTGATTTTTGAACACCGGGAAGTAGTAGCCCAGCGCGCCAAAGAACAACGTGGCGTAGCCCACCTGCGCCATCACCGAGCCGAGCCAGTAGCCCAGCCCCGAGGTGAACCCGATGAAATCGCCCAGCCCAGCGCGCACGTAGGAGTACACGCCAGAATCCAAGTGCGGCTTGCGCTGCGCCAGGATCTGGAACACGAACGCGATGGAGAGCATGCCCACACCTGCGATGAGCCATCCGGTGAGCATCGCGCCGGGCCCGGCCACCGAGCCGATGTTTTGCGGCAGCGCGAAGATGCCGGAGCCGACGGTGGAGCCGATGATGAGGGACACCAGCGTCCACATCGTCACGGTGTGCGTCTTCTGCGCAGTCGAAAGAGCAGTGGTCATGATGGGTTACATTACTTGGTGCAGGCCCACCTTTCCTAAAATGGCCAACTATTTTCCCATGCGAGCCTTGGTCTTCGCCGTCGCAGTCGCGCTCCACGGGTCTAAAGGCCACGGATGCTTCGGGTAGCGCCCGCGCATTTCCTTGCGCACCTGGGCGTACGGGCCGTTCCAGAAACTCTCCAGGTCATCGGTCACGGCCAGCTCGCGCCCGGCAGGCGACAGCAGGTGGAACTGCACCCGCACCCCGGCCACCACCGGCGAGTGCGCCAGCCCGAAGCATTCTTGCAGCTTGACACGCACCACCGGCCGCCCGCTTGCATAATCCACCCGCGGGTGCGAGCCGCTGGGCACCTCCAGTCGCTGCGGCGCGAGCTCATCAAGTTTCGCAGCCTCGGGCCAAGGAAGGTTGCGAAGCATTGCGGTTTTCATGTCCACATTGCTTATCGACGCCCCCTTGGCAACCTCCCCGATCTCCACACCGTAATCACCCTGGGTCACGTCCGGCCATGGGTCGCCGAGAGTGGCGTGGAGGAAGTCGAGGCGGTGCTTGAGCTGCTGCGCGGCGTCATCAAGTGTGAAGTGCTCGAAGCTGAGATCGGTGAGGGCTTCCATGGCCTGGTCGGCGGTGAGCTGCACGGGTGTGGAGGACAGTTCAATCGCGCCCACCGCTTTGACCTTGCGCCCTTGGACTCGGCCGTCGACGAGGGTGGCGCGGTACTCCTCGGTGACGCGGTCCTCGGGCAGCGTGGTCGCCGCGGCGGTGCGGATGATGGCGCCGGAGCTTGAGCCGGAGCTTGAACCGGTGTTGGTGCGCTGGATCTCGGCCGCGGCGAGCCACTCCGGGCTGCCCATGGTTCCGGCCAGCTCTGCGCCGAGGCGGGCGCGGGTGCCGCTGGCTAGCAGGTAGTCTTCGCCGGTGCGTTTGGCCACCCACTGCGGAAACGCCGCCCCGACCACATCGCCTGCCGGCACCGGCGGGCCAGCGGGTGCGAGCTTGGCCAGGCGCTCCACCTGACGCTTCGGGGGTTGCGCGCGGGTAAGGTCGCCGCTGATGCCTTCGGCGATGGCCGCGACCGTCGGCGCGGCGCCGGCACCGAGGCTGAGGAGCGCCGCGCCGAGGCGTGGGTCGAGGGGGAGGCGGGCGAGCTGGCGGCCGAAGTCGGTGATCGTCGCGGTGTCGCCGGTGCCGGTGCCTTCTATTGCGCCGAGTAGTTCGAGCAGATTTTCCGCCTCGCGGAATGCGGCGGCCGGCGGAGCGGTGAGCAGCGGCAGGTCGGGCGAGCCCCAGGCGTGCATCGCTAGAGCGGCACCGGTGAGGTCGGAGGTGGCGATTTCGGGGGCGGCATCTTCGCGGAAGTGCTGGTAGTCCGGCTCGGTGAATGCGCGGATGACCGCGCCCGGCCCGAGGCGCGCGGCACGGCCGGCGCGCTGGTTCGCGCTCGCCTTGGATTCGGAGACGGTGACCAGACCGGTCATGCCCCGGGCGTCGCGGCGCGGCTCGCGCGACAGGCCAGCGTCGACCACGCAGCGCACACCCGGCACCGTGATGGAGGACTCCGCCACCGCAGTGGCCACGACCACCGAGGCATCGCCGTTTAGCGCCTCGTCTTGTTCCGCGCTGCTCAACCGCCCGTGCAAACGGGTGGCCTCGCGGCCGTTCGCGCGCAGGAACTCGACCACCATGTCGACCTCGCGCGCGCCGGGCACAAACACGAGCGTGCGGCCATCGTCCTGAAGAGCTTCCGATGCCAGCCCGGCGACATGGCGATAGAACTCGCGCGTGCCCTCGAGACGGCCCGAGTGCGGGGCGTACTGCACCTCAAGGGGATGCGTCTCGGCGCGGGTGGAAAGGATCTGCGCGCCCATGTGCTCGGCAAAGGCAGCCGCGTCCAGTGTCGCGGACATCGCGGCGAGGTAGAAATCGTCGCGCAGGATCGCCACCTCCATGCACATGGCCAGCACCAGATCGGTGTCGAGTTGGCGTTCATGCACCTCATCGATGATGACGGCGTTGATGCCCTCCAGCCCGGGGTCGCGAAGCAGGCGGTTGAGCAGCACGCCGGGGGTGACAAACTCGACCAGCTCACCGCGCTCATGCTCACCGCGGATGGCGTAGCCGACTGCTGCGGGAGGTAACGAGGCGTCGTCAAGCGAAAGCTTTTGCAACCTGCGAGCCGCTGCGCGAACTGCAACCCTGCGCGGTGCGGTGACCAGTGTTTTTCCGACCTTGTTGGCAACGGCCGGGGGAACGAGGGTGGTTTTGCCGGTGCCGGGTGGGGCCTCGACGACCAGGGGGCCGGTGTCTGGCAGCTCGCCGATGACCGACGCGACCGGCAAACCGGCCCCGATTCGTTCCAGGTTAAACATGGGCTCCCAGGGTACCTTTATGGGCATGAGACGCCTGTTCGCTGCAATCGTCCCACCCGCCGAAGTACGCGAGCACCTGGTCACAGCGTTGCGACCGATCCGCGAGAGCTTCGGCACCGAGTCCCGCTGGACGGACCCGGATAACTGGCACATCACGCTCGCGTTCTACGGATCGCAGCCGAACGACGCGGCGTTGGTCACGGACACGCTCGCCGCAGCGACGGCCTGGGCCCCGGCGCTTGACCTGCAACTTCGCGGAGCCGGGTGCTTCGACCGGCGGACGCTCTGGATCGGCGTTGGCGGCGACAAGGTGGGGCTTCGCGAGCTGATGGCAGACTCCATGATCGAACCAGATCAGCGAGGCCGCCAAAGGGCCCACCTCACCGTCGCGCGTACCGGAACCCGGACGCGCGATTTTTGGCTTCTCGACGACCACGCGCATGCGCTCAGCGTGTACTCCGGGCCGAAATTCATCGCCGACGAGGTGCACCTGATGGAGTCGCACCTGGGCAAAGGCCGCTCCGGCGGGCCGAAGTACGAGGTCGTGGACACGTTCTACCTGCGCGGCCCGGCGCGCCGGCAGGCGAGCTAGGGCTTGGTTGTGCTCCCGTACCTCGCGTTGTGAGTTAGACTTTCTAGAAGTCAAGACCATTGGCACATTCTTTGTGGAGTTGACGGAGGCGCGTTGTACGACGTCATAAAGCAGGCCTATGCAAAGCGCGCTCCCGAATACGTTGAGGCCTTGGGCTCAATTCAGGATATGAGTCCTCAAGACATAGTACTCATTTCTGAGTGGGGAAGAATGGTTAGTGGTCCGGTGCTGGATGCGGGGTCGGGGCCCGGACACTGGACAGACCTATTGCGCACTTTGGACTGTGAAGTAGTCGGGCTTGATATGGTCTCAGAGTTCATTGGAATTGCGCAGAATCGATTTCCCTCCACCAACTTCGTCTTGGGCGAGTTGTCGGAGATACCGTTTAAGTCATCCAGTCTCGGGGGGATACTTGCTTGGTACTCGTTGATTCATTTGCGGCCAGATGACTGGGCCTTGGTTTTGAGTGAATTCTCTAGGACTCTTAAGCCGGATGGATCTTTGCTTCTCGGAGCGTTTTTAGGTGAGCAAGGTGCTCCATTCGAGCATGCAATTACTACGGCTTACTACTGGTCAGAGATAGAGCTACTCAAGCAGTTGGAGTCGGCTGGCTTTAAGGCGATTTCTGTCCATTCTCGACACACGGATGGCATTAGGCCGCACCTAGACGTTCTTGCACAGCGTTGCTAGATGGAAACACGGGTTAAGTAGCAAAATGTGTGTCTGAGTTTCGGCGTTCTTGCTGATCAGTCTAGGTAAATCGGACGGATATAAGCAGCAAGACCTTATATCCGCCCGATTTGTGTTCAATCCACCGGAATGGCACTCGCATGTGCTAATCGGGGGTTGGTGTGCTTTCCGGGTGAGTAAAAACAGACCACGATGCCCAGTAGAGGGTGTCAGGAAGTTTGTGTGTGAGGCTCTGATCTAGAAGGAGTTTCACCGATAATGACTACGGTGTCACCGAAGAAAAACCATGACCCGGCGAGGGTCAACGAGATCAGCGAGAAGCTGATGGAAAATCCTGAGCTCGCCAGCCTGATCAGCGAGCTGTCGACCACTGCTGATGATGCCAGCGAGCTGGTCAAAGGCTTGTTGCAGGCATCGATCAACGCTGGTCTTAAGGCAGAGATGGATGCGCATTTGGGCTATAGCCATTCCGACCGCAAGGCCAAAGCCCAGGTGGAAACCGCGCAGGAGAGCAATCACCGCAACGGGTCGTACACCAAGACCGTCAATTCTGGCTACGGCGCGGTGGAAGTGACCGTGCCCAGGGATCGTGCCGGCACGTTTACTCCCCGGATGGTGCCCAAGGGCGCACGCCGGCTCACAGAACTCGACGACATGATCGTCTCGCTCTACGCCGGCGGGATGACAGTGCGCGATATCCAGCATCACCTCGCGACCACCCTTGGGGTGGATATGAGCCCGGATACGATCAGCACCATTACCGATGCGGTGTTAGACGAGGTCATGATCTGACAAAACCGCCAGCTCGACGAGTTTTACCCGGTGATCTTCCTCGACGCGCTACGCGTGAAAATCCGTGACGGCCACCGCGTGGTCAACAAAGCCTGCTATATGGCGGTTGGTGTCGACATGGACGGCATCAAGCACATCCTGGGATTGTGGATCGCCGACAATGAAGGCGCTGCATTCTGGGCATCGGTGTGCGCGGATCTGGCCAACCGCGGTGTCCAGGACGTGTTCATTGTGTGCTGCGACGGGCTCAAAGGCTTGCCGGAAGCCGTGGAGGCAACCTGGCCGAATTCCATGGTGCAGACCTGCATTGTGCACCTGATTCGGGCTGCGAACCGGTGGGTGTCGTATCAGGACCGCAAAGGTGTCTCCCGGGCGCTGCGTGAGGTCTACACGGCCGCAAACGAGGACACCGCCCGTGCCGCCTTGGATGCGTTCGAAGCCAGTGAACTGGGCCGGAAATACCCGCAGTCGGTCAAAGTCTGGCGCGACGCTTGGGAGCGGTTCGTGCCGTTTCTGCAGTTTCCGCCGGCGGCACGCCGGGTGCTCTACACCACCAATTCAATCGAGTCGCTGAATGCTGAACTGCGTAAAGCTACCCGCAACAGGGGCCAATTCCCGAACGATACCGCGGCGCAGAAAACGCTGTGGCTGATGATCTGCAACATCGAACAAGCGTGCCGCCCAGCGGGCGAAGAAAGCAAAGCGCGACATTGAATGCAACGGCTATATTGAAGGAGCGAAAGCCACCGGGTGGAAACAAGCCATCAACCAACTAGCCGTGGCTTACCCCGACCGATTCGCGGACTACTTGTAAACCACCCCCCGCACACAAACAATCGGACACCCTCTGCCCGGTATGCGCCTGCTCGCGCGCGCAAGCCGCACACTTGGCGAATACCTAGGCCGCGCCGGATGGCCGCCCTCGGACCGCGACGCTGCGGCTGGCGAGGGAGCGGACCAGGGTCAGACCGAGGAGAGCGCCCTTGCCTTGATCTGGTCGAACTCCTGCTGGGTAATCGCTCCCGAGTCGAGAAGGGCCTTCGCCGAGGCGATCTCATCGGTCGGGCTCGATCCGGCGGAGCCGCCGGCGACGGACTTGATGTACTCATCCTGCCGCTGCTGGAGCTCCTGGTGCGCCTCGACCGCGCGGTCGGTCATCCCCCGACCTCGAACAAGCAGGTACGCGAGCATTCCGATGAACGGCAGCGCGACGATGAACACCACCCACAGCGCCTTCGCGAAGCCGCCGAGGTCCTTGCTGCGGAAGAGATCTCCGAAGATCCACCACAGGGACATGAACCATGCGAAGAAGATGAAGAACTCGAACATGGCGAGTAGGAATGAGCCGTTGTCGTCGAACATCTGCTGACTGCCTCCTGACTGGATGGACGCTGGCCGAGCGGTCCACGCGGACCCCAGCGCACGACGGTTAGGAACAAGGACGTGCCCGGGCCGTCGCCGAACCACGTTAGCAGCTCTTCCTCACCAAGCGTGGTAGCCGGGTTGCGACGCGCTGACCGGGTTGGGCTGGTGAAGACGGGCCTGGGACTCCACGATTCGTAGCGACCAAGCAACGGATCGAGAGGAGTCCCAGGTGAGTGTTGAGGCTACCGTCCTGCCCGCTGCGATGCTCGGCATCTCGGGGTTGGTGGTGCTTGCCGTCGGTGAGTACGGCGGTGAGCTGGAGCTGTTGGTGGAGACCTCCGAGTCGGTGACCGGGTGCCCGCGGTGCGGGGTGGTCGCGGTGGCCCACGGCCGGCGTGAGCATCTGGTGCGTGACATCCCCTCGGCGGGGCGGCCGGTGCTGCTGGTGTGGCGCAAGCGGCTGTGGCGGTGCGCCGAACCGGCGTGCCCGCAACGTACCCGGTCAGTACACCTAATAAAGCGACGTCAGTACGTTCGCTAATGCTCGAGCTGATCTTTCATCGCTCGTACCTCTTGGCTGCCAGCGTGGTCACTTATTCGCAACCGCCCACCGTGCGTTCTCTACACCCCTCACCGTTGCACTCATGTGAGACATTTGAACGCGCTGTGGCCTTATCCGTCCCCGCGGATTGCTCCTCGCCTGTCATTCCTGAAGGGTGTCAGGAAGTTTGTGTGTGAGGCTCTGATCTAGAAGGAGTTTCACCGATAATGACTACGGTGTCACCGAAGAAAAACCATGACCCGGCGAGGGTCAACGAGATCAGCGAGAAGCTGATGGAAAATCCTGAGCTCGCCAGCCTGATCAGCGAGCTGTCGACCACTGCTGATGATGCCAGCGAGCTGGTCAAAGGCTTGTTGCAGGCATCGATCAACGCTGGTCTTAAGGCAGAGATGGATGCGCATTTGGGCTATAGCCATTCCGACCGCAAGGCCAAAGCCCAGGTGGAAACCGCGCAGGAGAGCAATCACCGCAACGGGTCGTACACCAAGACCGTCAATTCTGGCTACGGCGCGGTGGAAGTGACCGTGCCCAGGGATCGTGCCGGCACGTTTACTCCCCGGATGGTGCCCAAGGGCGCACGCCGGCTCACAGAACTCGACGACATGATCGTCTCGCTCTACGCCGGCGGGATGACAGTGCGCGATATCCAGCATCACCTCGCGACCACCCTTGGGGTGGATATGAGCCCGGATACGATCAGCACCATTACCGATGCGGTGTTAGACGAGGTCATGATCTGACAAAACCGCCAGCTCGACGAGTTTTACCCGGTGATCTTCCTCGACGCGCTACGCGTGAAAATCCGTGACGGCCACCGCGTGGTCAACAAAGCCTGCTATATGGCGGTTGGTGTCGACATGGACGGCATCAAGCACATCCTGAGATTGTGGATCGCCGACAATGAAGGCGCTGCATTCTGGGCATCGGTGTGCGCGGATCTGGCCAACCGCGGTGTCCAGGACGTGTTCATTGTGTGCTGCGACGGGCTCAAAGGCTTGCCGGAAGCCGTGGAGGCAACCTGGCCGAATTCCATGGTGCAGACCTGCATTGTGCACCTGATTCGGGCTACGAACCGGTGGGTGTCGTATCAGGGGTTGCGTCCCTTAGTGTGGTGTAACGCTTGCTGATGGTGGGCCCTTGAAAATAGTGGGGCGGCCACCGCCAGTAACCTTTCGACTCAACTACCACATCTCACCGAAAGGCACATGACGATGACCGCTGCACCGCATTCTATCGACCCTGCAACCTACTTGGATGATCTGCTCGCCCAAGCCTCCCCTGACCTGATGCGGCAGATGCTGCAAGGGTTTATCAACCAGATCCTCTCCGCCCAGGCCGACACCGTCTGCGGCGCCGAATACGGCGTTGCTTCCACCGAGCGGGTCAACCACCGCAACGGGTACCGCCACCGCGACCTCGACACCCGTGTCGGCACGATCGACGTGGCAGTGCCGAAACTGCGCCACGCACGCGTTCTTCCCCGACTGGCTACTAGAGCGCCGCTCACGAGCAGAACGCGCGCTGTCGACCGTGATCGCGACGTGCTACCTCAAAGGGGTCTCCACCCGCCGAATGAACGATCTGGTGGCAACCCTTGGGATTTCTAACCTGTCAAAATCGCAAGTCTCGCGGATGTCGGAAGAACTTGACGAGATGGTCGCAGACTTCAAAAACCGCCCACTCGACCCCGGCGGGTACGCCTACCTGTCGTGTGACGCACTCACGATCAAAGTGCGTGAAGGCGGACGTGTGGTCAAATGCTGCGTGCTGCTAGCTACCGGGGTCAACGCCGACGGCTACCGGGAAATGCTCGGCATGCACGTTGCCACTGCGGAATCCAACGCGTCGTGGAAGGGCTTCTTCCAAGACCTCAAGGCCCGCGGGCTTTGCGGGGTCTTCCTTATCACCAGTGATGCTCATGAGGGCATCCAGCACGCCATTTCTGAAGTGCTGCCTGATGCGTCGTGGCAGCGCTGTCGCACCCACTTCGCCAAAAACCTCTACGAAAAGGTGCGGGTCCGGAGAACGTCAACGGAAAATGCTCGAGTGGTACCTCCACACCAAAAAGCAACTGCCTGACGACCCACTAGACATCGCCAGGCAGTGCGATTTTGGCCAAGATCAACTCGTCAAAGTCAACGATCTTGCCGAAGAAGACCACAACAAAGCCGACCAGGAAACAGGACGACCAGCCTTCTACGACAACGCTATCCCAACCGAATACGAACACTCGATAGGAATCAGAAAAGGCCCCATGAAATAACAAACGGTGTGCCCGCCCCACGACACGCCGAGCGGACACACATTTTGCTACTTAACCCTTTTGGACTGGCAACCCCAAAATTAGGGTTAAGGGTCAGAATGTGTGTCTGGATTCGGTGATTTTCGGTACCTGACCTCGTTCTTCGGCGAAAGTATACGCTTCCAGGGCGTATACCGGGCTGGGGTCGGCGAAATCCTCGGTGTGGCAACCGGGATGTGGTATGGGCTGGTGGTGTTGTGACCCAATGCCAAAGAACCGACCACGCTGCCACTGCGGCGCTGAGATGAAACGCAACGGCACCACATCCAAAGGCACAACTCGCTGGCGGTGTAAAGCCTGCGGTTTCTCTACCTCCAAAAAGCGCCTCGATGTCACCAACGCAGCCACGTTTGCCCAATTCATCACGCACTGCACCACCACGGAAACCCTCTCCGCTACCGCGAAACGACTCGGCGTCAGCCACTCCACCCTGAAACGGCGTTTCACCTGGTGCTGGCTCGTTGACGTGCCTGATCCCACCATCGATCACACCGGGCGCGTCTACGACCAGATCTTCATCGACGGCACCTACACCGCAGGCGGATGTCTGATCGTCGCCGCAACCCTCGACCACGTCATCGCCTGGCACTGGTGCTACCGGGAAACCAGCCGCGACTACCAACACCTGCTCTCACGCATCCCCGCCCCCTTGATCGTCGTGCTCGACGGCGGGCAAGGCGCAGCAAGCGCGATCAAAATCTGCTGGCCAACCACTAAAGTGCAGCGCTGCTTAGTCCACGCCCAACGCGTCGTGCGCCGTCACACCACCTCACACCCACGCACCGACGCAGGACAAACGATCTACCGGTTAGCGCTCAACCTCACCCAAATCACCACACTGGACCAGGCCGCCACCTGGGGTGGGCAGCTGCATGAATTCTCCACCATCTACCAAAGCTGGATGAACGAGAAAACCAGAAGCAAAGACCCCGCCACCGGAATGTGGGTCACCACCTGGACGCACCCCAGTGTGCGCAAGGCCTACAACAGCTTGCATCACCTATGGCGAAACAACCTGCTGTTTGTCTACCTCGACCCACCCGAAGAAGTGCTCGATCCCGCCCGAGTCAAAGCCACCACCAACAGTCTTGAAGGCGGGATCAACGCCCAAGTCAAAGCCCTTGCCTACGCCCACCGCGGGCGCACCAACGAACACCAACGCCGCATGCTCGACTGGTGGTTGTACCTGAAAACAGAACTGCCTGACGACCCCATCAAGATCGCCAGACAATCCAACTGGGGAAAGGATCAACTCGCCAAAGTCCAAATCCTGACCCACAACGAGAACCAAGCCGACCACGAAACAGGACGACCAGCCCTCTACGACAACGCTATCGACACCAACTACAACCACTCAATCGGCATCCAAAAAGGCCACATCTAACCCCCACGACACGCCGAGCCAGACACACTTTTTGACCCTTAACCCAAAATTAAAACCCTCGGAGGAACGCGGAGTCTATGTCCGTGAACCCAAACCCGAGGGACTACGTGCTTTAGGCTACATGTGTGACCTACCCAGTGCAACCTCCGACATCGCAAGATTCGTTGTTATGGAGTTCTATTCCTCCTGCCCGTATGGCGACTTTCCTGCGTAATGCCCCAAATGGAACGGCAGACGAGGCTCTGAAACTCTATATCTGGGACCGTGAATTGGCTGCCGCTTTCCTTGCTGATCTTGCAATTCTGGAGATTGCGCTGAGAGAGGGATTGCACAGAGCTGCAACTGAAAAGTGGGGGTGTATTGGTATGAAGAGATGCCCTTGGATTACCGATCGCAAAAAGGACTGGCGGAAGCTTGGAGTCGGTTGCCTGAGAACCTACGGAAAGATCGCCGTAGGGGTGATCTTCCAGGTCGTTTAGTAGCAAATTGTATGTTCGGGTTTTGGACGAATCTGCTTGATCAAGGGGGCTACACGGGTATTGGCCCTCGTCGGCGCCAAATTACATATGACGATAACTGGCCAGCCCTGCTCAAAGCTTTTCCTGGCGGACGAATAGAGGCTAAGCTGCAGCGCCGGAATAATCCCGCTAATGCCAACGAGATTACTTTCTCCAGGGCTTGGGTCTTTCAGGTCTGTAAGAGGGTTAACGATATCCGAAATAGAGTTGCCCATCACGAACCGGTAATTAACGGATTCCCGCTCAAAGGCCAGTCAAGCAATGGGTCGGTTATACGGCTGACTCCGTCGGAGGCGCACGATGAGATTTTGAGTTTGGCCCGCATGCTCGATAGAGACATGGCTGAATGGCTACGGGTCAATAGTGCCGTGCCGCGAGTTTTCGCACAGAAACCGTTTTGATGGTTCTATAGTCACGCGTTTATCTCTACGGCTGTCACCCGGATCAACAGAATGACGCTCCAAGAACGCAGGAATATGACGGTGAATAGCTACGCTTCGATTCGTCCGTAGAGGCTAGCCGAGCTGCCGGTGAACGTTGCCCAGCGCTGGTCGCCGTAGGAGAAGTGCCACCACTCGCTGTCCAGCGGAGCGAAGCCTGCGTCGAACATGGTGTGGCTGAGCAGGCGTCGCAGGTCGCGGTTGAGCACTTGCTGCGGCGACGGATCCTCCAGACGCTCCAGGTACATCGCGCCGGCTGACTCATCGAACTGGTCAAAGTCGGCACCCAAAGGCAGGCCCTGGCCGTCCACGCACAACGTGAGGTCGACGGCCGCGCCCATGGTGTGCGGTGCGATGAGCTCGGTGTCGGAGGCGTCGGCAATGTAACGGGCATCGAGATCGGGGTACTTCTGCTTATAGATACGCGCCAGTTCCGCCTGCGCCTCGACAGAGCGCCACGTGTCCAGGATGAGGAACGTGAACGGTGCTGGCAGCGAGGCCTGCGCGCGGCGGATCCGGTCAATCACTTCCTCACGTGCCAGCATGACCCGCGGCATTGCCTGCGAACCGAGCTCCAGGTATGCGTGGTACGTGGCCAGGTCATCTGGGATCTCCACCAGCGCGCCGCCGGTTTCCTCCACCGGAACGGTTCGTGCCACATCCGTGGACGGGGGCTCGGGTAGCGGCGTCAAGTCCGTCGGGGTGATGGCGCGCAGCTCGTCGTAGTCGTAGGGCTGCAGCCAGCGCTCGGGCACGGTCATGCTGCATCCTCCTTGAGCTGGCGGGGCAGCGACTCCTTGTGCTCGCCCAGGAGCCGCTCAAGCGCGACTTCGTGGTCGATCGGCTTGCTCATGAAGTAGAAGACTGCGCCGATCACCGCCCAGACGATGAGCACGCCGTACTCAAGCGGCCACGCGAGACTCATGTTGGTCCCCGGCCACAGGGCGAGGATGATCACCAGCGCCGCGCCTACGGCACCGATCAGCGGGACAAACCCAGCCTTGAGTTTCGACGCTTCGTACAGCGACGGGTACTTCGTCTTCAAGCGGAACTGGCACGCAACCACCAGGATCCAGACCAGGCCGAGATAGATACCGCCGGTTTCCAGGAAGGACACCATGGCGCCGCGGCCGAGCAGGCCCAGCGCAATCGTGATCGCGGTGACCAGCATCAGCGCGTTCTTCGGCGTGCCGTGCTTCGGGTCGATCTCAGCGAAACGTTCGGGCAGCAGGTTCACGCGTGCGAGCGCGACGACGATGCGGCTGGTGGCCATGAACAGGCCAAGGAAGGAGGTGAGCAGGCCAAGAATCGCAATGGCGAAAGCCAGCGTGCCCAGGACGGGGAAGCCCGCCTCCGTGAACGCGGTGATCGTGCCCTGCTCCATGCCGGCGACCTCTTGCCACGGCATGATGAACGCCGACGATGCCAGCACAATGCAGTAGAACGAACCCGCAATGAGCACCGTCGCCACGACCAGCCAACCGATCTTCTTCGGCGGCAGGTTCGCGTCCTCTGCAAGAGTGGCAATCAGCCCGAAGCCCGCCATATACGTCATGCCTGGCACCACGAAGCGCAGCACGCTCATCGCGGCGTTCTGGTCCTCGTAGAACGGCGGCCAGAAATTATCGACGCTACCCGCGCCGAAACCCACCACCGCCAGCGCCAGGCCGATGCCGATGAGCGCAATGAACAAGATCACCTGCAACTGCCCGCCGAGGCTCGCACCGCGCACGTTGAGGAAGTAGAACAGCAGCGTGAGCGCCAGTCCGGCGACCAGGATCGGCAGCGTCACGGTCGACCCAGCCAGCGTGTACACCGGGATCTCATCCATCGCCGGGATGTAGAACTCCAGCAGCACACCGAACGACGTGAAGTAGAACGCCAGCGAAGACACGTACGCCCCGATCAGCAGCCAGCCGGCGATGAAGCCCCACGTCCGCCCGAGGATGGTGAAGCTGAACACCACCTCTCCGCCCGCGCGAGGAAACAGGCCGGTGAGCTGCGCGTACGACAATGCCACACACGCCGCAAGCAGGGTGCCCAGGGCGAGGCCGAAGATCATGCCGCCGGCACCGTATTCCTCGAAGAAGGAACCGTTCGTGTAAATCCAACTCGACCCCACCACGCCTGACACACCCAGTGCAATCAGGGTGAACATGCCGAGTTCTTTCTTCAGCTGATCCGCAGCCACCGTTTCCACTCCCTTCACATCGGTTGACTCACATCACGCAGTTCGCGATTGCGCCATATCTTAAGCAGAGCTCAAGGGCGCAGGAAGGCTTTTCGCTTTACGACGGCACGTTGTCCCCCGTAGCCTCGAAGGCTTTACGAAGCCCGAATTGGGAGTGCGGCTCAACAATGACGTGAAAGGCTTCCATCTACTGCTCCTTCGTCGATCGTTTGACCTCCGCCGGGACTCCCGCGGCCAACGAATCCGAGGGTATGTCGCGAGTGACCACGCTGCCGGCGGCGACCACCACGCGATCACCCACCGTGACCCCTGGCAGCACGATCACCCCTGCACCGAACCAGCAATCCTCGCCAATCCGGATCGGGCGTGCGCGCTCCCAGCCCTCGGCGCGTTCAACATGATCGTTCACCGGGTGTTCAACGGTAATCAGTTGGCAGCCCGGCCCAAACAGGGTGCGAGCGCCAACGGTGACGTCGGCGATGTCCAGGATGGTGCAGTTGAAGTTCATGTAACACCCTTCACCGAAGCGGGTGTTCACACCGAACTCGAGGTGCAGCGGCGGCCAGATATTGGGCAACTCACCGTGCGGAAACAATCCGCGCAGCAGCTCCCGCGAGCGCTCCGGATCCGTGTTTGCAAGCCCGTTGAACTCGCGGATCAGCTCGCGGACCTCGCGGTGTCGCGCAGCCGCTTCCTCGCCGGCGATGTACCACTGGCCTGAGCGCATGCGTTCCATGTCGTGCATAGATTGGAGCCTATGCTTTTCGACGCCCTCCCGCGCGAGCCTTCAAACCCACCTCCGGCGCAATATCGTTTACTTTTTGCGCGACCTCGGATCGGCTCTCAAAATGCCGGGAATAGGGTCGTTGGACGAATAATCTTCCAGGACGTTCGGCTCCATGCAATTCATGAATTCGAATATCTCGCTCCTGAGCTGAGCGCAGATACTTTTCTGTGCGAGGCTGGCTCAATGCGCTTAGAACTTCTTGTGCATGCGCAGATCCGCGCATAGTTCCCCACCCCGTGTTAGAAGTCGACCTTGATGTCTCCCAAACTTCGGACTATTATTCCATGTTGAGTGAGCGATGGTGGTCTGATGACCGCCGATTGACTCCAGTAGAAGGGGCCACGTCCGAATACCGGCATCCGCCGAAGCATCGGGAGGGGCCCTTTCACTATCTCAACTCTCCGTGTACGGAAATTGGAGCCTATGCTTTTCGACGCCCTCCCGCGCGAACCTTCCAACCCCGCTCCCGGAGTCGTGCACGTGCCTAACTTCTTGGCGTTGGAGGAGCAGGAAGCACTGGTTACGCAGGCGCGCAAAATCGCCCGGTCAGTGGCGGGCACGCCGGTTGCTATGCGACGGCCTTACGTTGGCACCGGTCAGATGACCACCTGGATGCTCTCACTCGGTTGGTTCTGGGCAACGAAGCCGTACCGGCTGGTGCGCGAGGTAGACGGGCACCCAACGCCACCAATACCCGCGAACTACCAGGAAATCGCGGCCAAAGTTATGGCGGCAGCGCGCGAGATCGACCCGCAGGTCGGTGCCACGCCCGAGGTGGAAACCGCGCTGGTGAACTTTTACCCGCCAGGCACTTCGATGGGCATGCACGTCGATGCGGAGGAAGAGTCGGACAACGCGGTGGTGAGTCTGTCGATCGGGGAGGAGACTATCTTCCGCATCGAGGCGCCCGGCGGCACCGTCGACCTGCTGCTCATGTCCGGCGACGCGCTAGTGTTCGGCGGGCCGGCGCGCCGGGCCCGCCACGGCGTGATGGGCGTGCGCGCGGGCACCGGCCCGGCCGGCACGGGTCTCACCGAGGGCCGAATCAACATCACGATGCGGCAAGTGCACGCCCCTTCCGCCCGGTACGCTAATGGGCTATGAACGCACCAGAGAGCGAGAAGTTCGCAGTAGTCACCGGCGGTTCCGCCGGCATTGGTGAGGCCGCCTGCCGGGCACTCGCGGCAGACGGCTGGACCGTCTACGTCGCCGCGCGCCGCGTCGAGAAGTGCGAGGCCATCGCGCAAGAGATCGGCGGGATTGCGTTGGAGTTGGACGTGACGGATCAACGAAGCGTCGACAAGCTGAAAGAGCTCCCTCAAGTCGACCTTTTGGTGAACAACGCGGGTGGTGCGAAGGAGCTGGATTACCTGCGCGACGCGAGCGCCGAAGATTGGCAGTGGATGTTTGACACCAACGTGCTGGGCACGATGCGGGTGACCAAGGCGCTGTACCCGCAGCTCAAGGAGGCGAAGGGGCTGGTGATCAACATTGGCTCCGTGGCCGGTACTGACGCGTACAAGGGCGGAAGCGGCTACAACGCGGCGAAGTACGGGCTGCGTGGGATGACGCGGGCGTTTCGTCGTGAAGAAGCTCCCGACATCCGGGTGTGCGAGATCGATCCGGGCCGCGTGAAGACGGAGTTCTCGCTCAACCGCTTCGCCGGCGACGAGGCGCGCGCCGCCGCGGTGTACGACGGCAAGCTCAACCTCGAGGCGGAGGACATCGCCGAGGCGATCCGTTGGGTGGCCTCGCTGCCGCCGCGTGTGAACGTAGACACCATGAGTATTATGCCCGCTGACCAGGCGGAACGTTAAATGACGGGATCAGCATTCGCCGCACTGCTTGCCACCTGGATCGCGGCGATTCTCAGCCCCGGACCGGACGTATTCCAGATCATCCGCGTCGGCGCGAAAGACCGCGCGGCTGGTGTGGCGTGCGCGCTGGGGATCATGGTGGGCAATGCCCTGTGGATTATCGGCTCGCTGCTCGGGCTGTCTGCGCTGATCCAAGCGGTGCCGCAGATCTTGGTGGTGCTGCAGATTGTCGGTGGTGCGTACCTGCTGTACATGGGCATTGGCGCGTTGCGCGGCGGGTTGGCGGGGCGCAGGCCGGACCCGGCCGCAGCCGGAGCACCCCAACACGCTCGCACCGTCGCTCCGGCGAAGGCGTTTCGCATCGGTGTGGCCACAAACCTATCCAACCCGAAGGCGATCCTCTTCTTCGGCGCGATTTTCGCGCAGTTCGTCCGCCCCGGCATGGGCGCGCAGTGGATGCTCATCATCGCGCTGACGCTGATTGTCACGGGCATCATCTGGTTCGTGGCGTTCGCGGCGGCGGTGCGCGCGCTGGCCGCGCCGATTCAGCGTTACGGCTGGGGGATTGACATTGCTACCGGCGCCGTGTTCATCGCGATCGCGCTGTGGATGGTGGTTGAGGGAGTGACTGCCGCGGCGCAGCATCTGGCTTAGACTTGTCCGCATGCATATCGAGGTGCCCATCGCAGGCGAGTCCATCAAACTCGGCCAGTTTCTCAAGCTAGCCAACCTCGCGGAATCCGGCGGTCACGCGAAAGAACTCATCGCAGAAGGTGAGGTGCAAGTCGACGGCGAGGTGGTCTCTTCGAGGGGCTTTTCGCTTGGCGACGGTGCACGGGTCACCGTCGGCGACACCTCGGCGACCGTCGTGTGTAGTGGGGAGGACGGCGAGGACGACTACTTCGACGAGCGCACCGCCAACGATGATTTCGACCCCGAAAAGTGGAGGAACATGTAAATGCCCGCATTCGAGGCGAAACCCGGCATGCCGTACTGGCAGGATTTGGTGACCACGCAGCCGCAAAAAGCAGCGTATTTTTACGCGAAGCTGCTTGGCTGGGAAGTTTCCAACGATGCGTACCGCGTCGCCCGCAAAGAGGGGTTGCCGGTAGCTGGCATCGTCGGCGCGGAGACCGACCTGTTGGGCTGGACGCCGTACTTCCTCGGGTTGGGCACCGACGGGGTGGAGAAGCTCGGCGGCGAAGTGATCAGCACTGCGGACGTGGCGCTTGGGCAGATGACCATTTGCCAAGACCGCACCGGCTGCCCGTTCGGGTTGATCGAGCCGCACGGGGAAGATCAGTTCGTGGCTGCCGGGGAGCCGGGCGTGCCCGTGTGGCACGAATACATCGCGCCGAGCCAGGACGCGATCGACTTCTACGCTGAGCTTTTCGACTGGGAAGTGGTGCGCGACGGCAACTACTTCATCGCGATGGAAGACGGCGCACCGTTTTTGGGCATGCTGCTCGATGAAACCGCCGGTGTGTCGCTGTGGCAGACCTATTTCGGCGTGGAAAACCTCGAGCACGCGCTGATGACCGTCGGCAATTTTGGTGGCCAAGTGATCAGCGGTCCGGTGGCCAGCCCCTTCGGCCTGATTGCCATCGCGGAGGACGCCACCGGCGCGGGTTTTCACCTCTGCGAAGTAGCGGTGCCCGAATTCGACGACATCCGCGAATCCGACTCCATCCTGGATCTGTGACTTAAAAGCCATGACCAGCGCGAGAGTACTGAATTCTGGAATTGCGGCTGCAGTCGTCGCAATGGCGTTGTTGGCGCTCATGTTCGTCGCCGCCCCCGCGGCGCACGCCTACCACGTGGACCCGTCGTATAACCGGGAACGCACCGCGCTCGCGGTCGTGCACCCGGATGGGCGGGTGAGCATCTCCCCAACAGCAGAGGAGCAGCGTCCGGCGCTGAGCCTGTCCAAGCTCTACCTCGGCTACTACGTGCTCTACCACGGCACTGCGAAAGAGAAGGGCGAGATCAAGGAGATGCTCACTACCTCCGACGACGCCATTGCCACCCGCCTGGATGCGAAATACCCCGAAGGCATTGACAAGGTTGCCAAGGATTTCGACCTTGACCAAACGAAACGCAACGGTTACTGGGGAAAGACACAAACGTCGGCACGCGACGTGGCTACCTTCATCGCCGCCATCGTGTGGGACCCCCGCGCCAAGCCGCTTTTTCGACGGCATGGCGCAACAGGAAGAAGTCGCCGCCGACGGGTTCATCCAGGAATTCGGCACCGCACGCCTCGACCGCGTGAAAAGTTCGAAGATGGGGTGGGCGGATGAACGAGACACCGCCACGGCAAGTGTGTCCTGGGGTGAGATCGGCGATGAGACCTGGGCCGTTGCCGCGCTGACCACGGGTTCGGCGTACCACAACACGGTGGACACGCGGATGGGCATCAGCCAGGTCGACGACTCGCCACCGAAGAGCGAAAAGCGGTGAATCGGTACAGCGAGCGCGGGGCGCTAAGACCGCATTAAGCTGCGGGGCATGGCCAATAAGACATCGGGAGATAACAGCACCCTGCTCGCCGCCATTATGGGATTGTTGCTCGGCGTCGGGTTTTACTTCGGAACCCATAACTCCTTCAGCAGTGAGACGGTCGCGCTAGTGCTGGCAATCGGTATTGGGGTGATGTGGTTCCTCATCTTCAAACCGATCTTCGCTAAAGAAGCGGAGAAAGATCAGGACGAGACGCCTTAGGCCGACGCAAGGAACTCAGCGACGTCACGCACGCGGCGCCTGGACTCTGCAGGCGTCGCGATGTAGTGGGTCGAATGGTACGCAACCACCTGCGCTCGGCGCGGCGGCTGCACCCGCGCCACAACCTCATCCTTCAGCGCGACCTGCAAAAACGACACCGCTTTGGTGCTGGAATCCGGCACCACGGTGGGAAACGTGAGCACATGCACGTCCGCGTCGGGCGGGATGGACTCGGCGGCGGCACCGAATGCCCACACCGCGATCCGCTTGGCACCTTCCGCGCGGGCGAACTCCACAGCCGCTTCGGCGTCAGCCAGGTTGTTCACGTCGAGCATGGTCGCCCCCGACAGCTCTGCCACGCCGGCGACCTCGGGGCGCCAGGAGTTGTTCTTGGCGTTGGACGGGCCGTCGTAAAGCGAAATGCCCCATGTGGCGGTGGGTGAGCTGGGCACGAACAGGGTGCCGAGCTCCACCTGGCGGACCTCGACGCCGCCGGGGAAGGCGACGCCCGGCATGGACTGGTCGATGCCGCTGCCGAGCATGAGCATGGCGGCATGGGTGATGCGGTCGGGAAGCAGCGCGAGGTACTGCTCCGAGCTGGGGTCGTAGGTGGCCTCGATGTAGCTGACGAGTTGCTCGAGCTGAAGCTCGGGTGGCATTTCGCGGTCGCGGCCGCCGACGTGGAAATCGTCGCTGAGCTGCTCGTTGATCGGCTCTACCAAATTGTCACCCGATCTTCCGGCGCGATCCAAACGGGCGAACCTTTCTCCACGTCAAAGGCCTCGTAGAACTCCTCGACGTTGCCGGCGATGACGTTGCAGCGGAACTCGTTCGGCGAGTGCGGGTCAATCGCCAGCAGCTGCGCGGCCATCTCCGGGCGCGACTTGGAGCGCCACACGCGGGCCCACGCCAAAAAGAGGCGCTGGAAACCGGTGAACTCGCCGTCGAGGTCGCCGAACGGCTTCGCCTCGCCGTCGCCCAAGCCCTTGTCCTCTAAGTAAAGCTTGTAGGCCACCACCGCGATGCCGAGACCACCGAGGTCACCGATGTTCTCGCCGAGGGTGAACTCGCCGTTGACGCCGGAAATGCCTTCGCGGTCCGCGAGCACGCTGGGCACGAGGCCTTGGAACTGGCCCACGAGTTTTGAAGTCAGCTCCTCGAAGCGCTCGCGGTCGGCATCGGTCCACCAGGAGTTCAAGTTGCCTAGGCCGTCGTAACGCGAGCCCTGGTCGTCGAAGCCATGGCCGATTTCGTGGCCGATAACCGCTCCGATCGCCCCGAAATTCTCCGCCGCGTCCGCCTCCGGGTCGAAGAACGGCGGCTGCAAGATGGCGGCGGGGAACGTGATGTCATTGACCACCGGGTTGTAGAACGCGTTCACGGTCTGCGGAGTGGAGACCCACTCTTCGCGGTCAGTCGGCTTGCCAATCTTGGACAGCTGGTAGTCGTGCTCGAAGGCGGAACCCGCACGCACGTTGTCCACCAGCGCCTCGCCCGACTCGTCGAATTCGAGCCCATCGAAGCTGCGCCACCGATCCGGGTAGCCAATCTTTGAGGTGAACTGCGACAGCTTCGCCTGCGCGCGATCCTTCGTGGCCTCGCTCATCCACTCCAGCTTGGCAATCCGCTCACGGTACGCGCGGACTAAGTAAGAGACCAGCTCGAGCATCTCGCTTTTCGACGAAGCCGGGAAATGCTTTTCCACATACACCCGGCCAATTTCCTCGCCCACGAGGGACTCCGCCAGTCCCACACCGCGCTTCCAGCGGTCGCGCTGCTGCGTGGCACCGGAGAGGTGGGTGCCGAAGAACTCGAAGTTCGCTTCGCCGATTTCCTCGCTGAGCAGACCGGCGCGCGAGCGCAGGATGTTCCACGCGCCCCACAGCTGCCAGTCCGCCAGGGTCTCTGGGCGCAGCATGCCGGCGAGGTCCTGGGTGTAGGAGGGCATCATGTCAATCAAGCGGCCGTCCTGGATGCCCGAGGCGCGCAGCATCTCCTGGATGATGCCTGGCAGCTGGTCAAGCTCGGTCGGATTGTAGGTGGCCACCGCGTCACGGGCACGGACGACATCCCAATGGCTTTCAGCCAGGTGCGATTCCAAAGCCACGATGCGCTGGGCCGCGAGTTGCGGGGTGAGCCCCAGCAAGTACTTCGGATCCAAGAACTCGAGCATGCGCGCGACGTGCGCCTCGTACTTCTGCAGCGTCTCTGCGTGCTGGGGCTCGCGGTAGTAAGCCTCATCCGGCAGGCCAAGGCCGGATTGCACTAGGTAGGGCACCGCCAATTCGCCCTGGGAGTCCTTTTCCACCCAGTAGGTCAGCGGGCCCCCAATGCCATCGCGCTCGAGGACACCGAGGTTGCGGACGAACTCCTCGACGTTTTTCACCGCAATTTTCTCCAGGTCGCCCTCGAGCGGCGCAGTGCCGCCGGCGTTGATCGCGTCGGTGTCCATGAAGGAGCGATAGAGTGCGCCCCCGCGGCTGTCGCTCTCTTCGAGCAACGCGTGAACATCGGCTTCCGATTTATCGCGCAGTTCGTAGAATGATCCGTCGATTCCGCGGTCTGCAGGGATCTCGTGTTCACGCACCCACGTGCCGTTGACTAGCTCAAAGAGGTCTTGCATGCCCCCGAGTGTAACGGTTTAGCTACTCCTCAGATGCCGGTTCCGGTGCAGGATCTCCGGAGTGCAGGACGACCCAATCTGCGGCTTCGCGCGGGGCAGCTTGGCCGTAATCACCGTGCGCGCCCATCGCTCCCGGAATGCCCAGTGCTTCCACGCCCAGGTGGGAAAAGATCCCGGCGAACTCGGAGAAGGGGACGCGGCCCGCGTTCAGGTGGGTGCGCATCGCAGGTTCCACCAGCGGGCGGTAGTCCTCATCCATGGAGCAAACGATGTCGTCGGGGCGGCAGATTTCCAGCACGAGGTCCGCGAGCTGGCCGTAACCGCCTTCGAGCTCGCCGAGGGCGCCGCGTGAGTCGGGGGAGGTGCCCGGCGCGAGCCACGCACCGTTGTCACCCTGGTACGGGTTGGCAATCAGCGCTACCGAGCGCACGCGTTCCGGCGCGATTGGGCCGGAGCCGTAGGCGATGTCGCGCGTGAGGCGCGCGGCTACGTCCGCGCCAAGCGAGTACCCGGTGAAGTGGAACGTTGCGTCCGGGCACGCATTTGAAAGCCTGGTCACCACATTGCGGGTTGCCGTGTATGCCTCCGCCGAAGCGGCGTAGTACGTGCGGTTCGCAAACGCTGCGGAGTTGTAGGACACCCACAGCGGCTGGACCTGTCCGCCGGTCTGAGCCTGGGTGCGCAACCCGGTGGAGAACACCTGCCCGCCGTGCGGCAAGAACGTGGGCACGCCTTCCACCGTGTTCGCGCCGCCTGGAACGGCAATGAGGTACTGCGCGCGGCATCCCTGTTGGCCGAGCAGGTCGCCAACCAGGTTCGACGGCGTGATTGGGGCGGGGAATGCGTTTGCCGCAGGAGCGGTGGCCAGCGGAGTTAGCAGTGCGGCGGCCGCGGCGATTGTGGCCGCAGCTTTCGCGGCGATGGCGTGAAGTTTCATGACGTTTCTACTCGTTCGGGTTGCGGACCTTCATCGGGCCCGGTGTCCACCAGCCCCAGCGGGTGTGGGTTTCATGATCAATGTCGGCTTCAACTGGCGCGACACCAACCGAGTCAGTGCGTAGCTCGTACTTTGCCACGGAGCCCCAGTCGCGCTGCCAATCATTGCGCAGATACCCCGGGACATCGTAGCTGTAATTCACTGCCTCGGCAGTGGCAAGCGCGCCGCCGCCGAGGAAGTCCTGGAAGCCGGAGAGTTTCTCCTTGCCAGGCGCGTCCGGCATGACGCGGAACTGCGGAATCTCGGCCACGCCGGCGTAGTGGTTGAACGTGCGCTGGCATGGGTATTGGAACGCGACTGTCCAGTCCAGCAGGCCCGGGGTCTCTGGGTCGATCGCCTCGTTCATCGGCGTAAGCACCGGGTTGCGCAGCGGGGTCACCGCCAGCCAGTCCTTTTCCGCCAGCGAGGTGTCCTCGCCAACCAGACGAACGACGTCGGCGTCTTCCGGCAGATCCGCGACGGGATAGCGGAGATTGCGCCAGTTCGGGCCCTCGCCCTGGTCGAGCATTTCGACTTCGCCGAGGCGTTTGACCGAGCCGTCGTTAAGCAATTGCCCGTACTCGAGCAAGAGGTCGGTGCCTTCTTCCTCGATCCCGTTGATGTCGTGGTGCGCGATGCGCCCGGCGACGGAGGTGACCAACAGCGGTGCATCTTCGCTGGCTGCGGGCAGCTCGAACCAGACGCTTTCGAGCTTGGCGGCGCGGCTCGGGTCGTCCTCGAAGGTGCCGGCGACGGGCACGCGAGTGTAGTCGAGGCCGAACGGCATGCGCACCGTGGAGCCGTTCACGCCGCGCAGGCTCGGCGGGCGGTTGCCTTGGGTGTTCACGCTCGAGGTGGACTGTGCCGCAGCGCTGGTCTGATCCTCTGGCGTTTCCTGCTGGTTGGCATCGGTCTGGGCGGACTGGATCTGGCCGGAACCGGTAGACCCGGTCGATCCAGCAGATCCAGTAGACCCAGTAGACCCAGTAGACCCGGTCGATCCGCCACCGCCGGTGCCAGACGCGCCCGTGTCGTTGGTGTTGGAGTTTTCCGAGGCGATGAACGCCGGCACGCCATCCGGGGTGAACCCGCGGTTGATGCCCGCGTCCAGCGAGCGGCCCAGCGGCACGCCGTCAACTGGGGTGAGGAAGGACTCGTTCGGGTCCATTTCCAGCAGAACGTCGCTGGCAAGAGCGCAAGAATCACCCGCGAAAGTGCGCACGTTGCCCATGCCCACCGAGTACGCCGGCGCCTGGTCCACAAACGCCTTGACAAATGTCAGGCACGAAAACAGGACCATGAGCACGGCCAAGACGGCCAGCGGAGCCGACATGAGGCCCGCGAAGCGGCCGGTGTCCACGCGCGCAGCCTGGTCGAACTCCTGGGCGCGGTTCGCTTCCTTCGCCTGCAGGCGCTGGGCGTTGTGGCGCAGCGACTGCACGATCCCAATGAGGAAGACCAGCAGCGTAATTGCCAGCATGACAGTGTTGGCTTCGACAGCCTTGTACTGCACCGTGCGGTCCCACCACGGCACACCGAAGGAGGACACGTACCACCAGGCGTTCCAGCCGGCGAGGGCCATCGCCATCAAGAACAGGCTGGCGGCGAGCGCGAACGTGCGGTTGCGCGCCGAGCGCAGGGCCAGGTGCGAGAGCACCACGGCACCCATCGCGGCCACCGCGCCGCCGACACCCGCGTAGATGCCGAAGTGGTGGGTCCACTTCGTCGGGGTGAACATGAGGAAGAACGATGTCAGACCGATGATCAGCATCATCCGCTCCGTCGTGCCCTTCGCCGTGCCGGGGATGCGGCCGCTGAATTTAGCCAGGCCCCACAGAATCAGCACCACGGTGAAGATGAGCACGAACATGGGGAAGCGGCGCGCCAGCGAGGCGTCCACGGTCTGCTGGAACAAGGTGGCGTAGCGCACCCACTCCTCGTACCAGTGCAGCGCAGGTCCGACCTCGGCGCGCACAGCGGTCGCCTCCAGCACGGTGGCCAGGGTCTGGTCCTTGAACACTGGCACCATCACCGCCAGGCCAGCCCCCAGGAAAGGAGCCACCAGGGCGATTCCAGGAGCCATTGCTTGTCGACGCCTCATGGTCCTGAACACGGCGGGCAAGCAGATGAGGAAGACACCGACCGCGGAAAGACCCGTGGGCCCGCAAGCGAGCGTGAATGCCGCGGCGATGGTACCCAGCGCAGCCGGCAGCAATCTGTCCGTGGCAATTGCGCGTTCAAACAGGGCCCAGGTGAGGATCAGGCCGAGTGCAATGATTGGCTCGGGGCGGGTGCCGTTGTCGTACGCCAACCAGAACGCGAGAAAGACGAACGCGGCCGTCCAGAACGCCACGCGCCGCCCGGCAATCGCTTCGCCGAGCCGCGGCAGGATCTCACGCGAAAGGATCCACCAGATGAGGATCCCGGCGATCAGGGTGGGCAGGCGCATCCACATCGACGCGGTGGACACCCTGGCGAGTAGCGCGAGCACGTCGTAGAACGGCGAGCCGAACGGCGCTTCCGGCACGCCGTACCAGCGGTAGTAGTTGGCCATGTAGTCCGACTCGTTGGCCACCCGCGCCATAGTGAGCAAGAAGCCATCGTCTGAGGTGTTCGCGCCGAACACGTGCCAGAACCCGAGGGTGAGCAAGACCGTCGCATCGAGCGGGGTGAAGGAGCGCCACTCCTTGCTAATCACGGGAATGCGGCGCCCGTCGAGCCGGTCGATGCGCCCCAGCGCCCACAGACCGAACACCGCGGCGATCAGTCCGCCGATCATGGCGATCAGCTTCAGGATGCTTGGCGACGAGGTGAATCGGGAGTTGATGTCGATCTCGGCGCGCAGGCCGTCGTCGATAAGCTTCTGCCCTGAGTCTGGGTTGAGCTCTGTGTAGATACCGGTGAACTGCGCGCGGTAGTCGTCCTCTAATTCCTCGCTGTGGGAAGTGCCGGGGATTTCAACCGTGGTTGCCGCGTCGGTCTGGTGGACGTGCAGCACGGCGGTGTCGGGGAGTTTGGTGACTTCCTCGGCGGTGAGGTCGAAGACGATCTCATTCATCGCGGAGACGACCAGGCCGCCGTCGGGTGCGGTGATGAACAGCCCGCGGTCGTGGGCATCCTGCGAGGACTCGGGCAGCGTGCCCAGGATGAGCGTTTGGCCGTCGCGAACCTCGCCGACGGCAGCGACTGGGACCTCCAGCTCCACCTCTTGCGGGGAAACCGAGATTAGCGGGGCGTTGACCGCCTGGAGCGAGCCGTTCTGCGGCCAGGAGAGGGAGGATTGCACCTGGTTGACCGGCAGGAACGGCACCGCTATGAGTAGCACGAACGCGATCAGGCCCGATACTGCGGCCGTGGTGGTCAGCGACTGCGGTGCGCGGCGGGCGCCTTGCGGCTGGGGGGTCGTGCGGCGGTTCATGGGAACGCGGCGCGGCGGCTCAGCTGAGGTTTCCTGGTACACGGTGGTCACGCAGAGTCACCTTACTTCCGGGGGCAAATCTAGTTGCGGACTACTACGACGAACGGGCCGATCTGTGCCTGGCTCCACTCGCCGGCGGGGAAGGCGGCGGGGTTGAAGAACAGGCCCTCGTAGCGCACGTTCGGCTGGCTCGGGTAGATGTCGTGGGCGATGTGGGTCTTCAGCGGCGTACCGGCCGCTAGGTCGCCGCGGAAGATGAACGCTTCCGGCGGGCGCCACGCGGACGCGTCGATCGCAGCGGTGACTTCGCGCGGGTTGGTGTTGGAAAGCTCCGCCCACGCGGCCAGGTCCTCGTTGCGCATGTCGAACTCGCCCAGCGGGTTGGCGTAGTGGCTGGTGAACGCGTTGAAGCCGTAGTAGGAGTTGTAGGCCATGAAGTTGATCTCGTCTGTGTAGATCACAGCCTCGCCAGGGTTGCGACCGTTGGTCTTGAGGTACTCCACAATGTCGCCGTAGTAGCGCGCGGCGTCCGGCGGGAATTTGTCGGCGCGCTCGCCGTAACCGTCGGTGTCCGCGTACGCCTGGTCGATGTGGGATTCGTTCTCCTCCGGGATCTGCTGAACGTAGAACAGGGAACCTGCGGCAATCAGGATCACCACTGCGGCGAGAACGCCGCGGTTGGCCTCGTCGCTGAACCGGTCCGGGTACAAGAAATCGAAGCCCACCAGCATAATCTCTGCGATGCCCAGCACACCTGCGGTGGCGAAGATGAGGATGAGCAACACCTCCACGCGGAAACCCAACAGCGAGGTGCCGACGAGTGTCACCGCCATCGATGCCATGGCCCAGAGGTAGCAGACGAGGATAGCCAGGCTCAGCGCTGCGATCTCCGGCTCATTCATGCGGATGACCAGCCATATCAATCCGATGAGCGAAAGCAGCCCGATGATAGAGATGCTGAAGAACGGCAGCGGGAAGTACGTGCCTTCCGGCGGCAGGAAGTGGTTGGCCGTGGAGCGCGCCTGGAAGTCGCCGAAGAGCAAGTTATAGAGGTAGGGCCCCCACGCCACGAGCGCGATGGCCAAGGAAGAGAACCCGATGATCAGCAGGTGTTTGATGGGGGTGAACCCGCGGTCGTTGAGGAAGAGGATCACGGCCAGCACCACCACGGTCAGCGCGGTGATGGCGGTGAACAGTGTGTAGAACGTCGCGGAGACGCCCAGGAACAGTGCGAGTGCGATGGTGGCGAACCAGGAGCCGGACAGCGCGCGCTGAGCGCCGATCGCCGCGGCCGGCACGAACATGGCCACAAGCGCGGCGTAAGGCTCATCCGGCACCTCAGTGAGTACCACCGCGGTGGTGACCATGGCGATCGCCGCGGCCGTCGGAAGCGAGCCGGTAAGGCGGCGCCAGACCGGAGTGAGCATCGCAGCGCCGGCGGCAAGCGAGGTCAGCGCCCACGGCTGGTACACCTCCCAGCCCGGCATGCCGAGCAGGTTGGCCATTCGACCGCCCAGGAAGAACCACCCCATGGGGTAGAAGGTGGGAAGGTCGACGTAGTTCATGTCCGCGTAGGAGATGGACTCCGTCATCCGCGTCAGGAACTGGGTGCGGAAACCCTGGTCCACCTGGATGCCGTCGAGCCACAGCTTGGTGGCGGATAGCGGGATACCCAGCGACGACACCACGATGCCCGCCGGGGCGAGCGACAACACCGCCTCGACGAACCAGTTCCGGCGGCGCGCAGAGATCCACAGCCACGCCGCGATCAGCGCCAGGGCGATGATCAGCAGCGACAAAGAGACCGACAGCGCCCGCGTCACCATCGACGTGTTGAACGCCGGCAGGGTGGTGGTGTGCAGCAGGAACCACGCCACGAACGCGAGTACGCCGCCGATCAATCCGTAGGAGATAATGCGCGCCCACGTTGCACCACCCGAGATCTCATCTGGGGTGTAGGAGGTTACGCGTAACTCGCGGGGGGCAACGGTTGTCATGCGTCTAAGTGTGGCATAAGAGGCTTCTGGTTTAGCCGATACCGCGCTCCGCGAGGTACATCAGGATTGCACGCACTCGACGATTCTCCTCATCCGGGGTCAGCCCGAGCTTGGTGAAGATGTTGGAGACGTGTTTCGCCACCGCCGCGCCGGAAAGGAACAGCCGCTGCGCGATCTGCGCATTGGAGAGTCCCTCAGCCATGAGTTCTAAGACTTCGCGCTCCCGCGGGGTGAGGGTGGTCAACCAGCGGGAGCTGGCGGCCATGAGCTCGCTTGCCACCTGCGGGTCGATCACCACACCTCCAGCTGCAACGGTCTCGCAACCAGCGACAAAGTCTTTCACTTCGGCAACCCGGTCTTTAAGCAGGTAACCGGTGCCGCCTCCGGTCGCGTGCTCCCCGCTGAACAACTCGCGGGCGTACGCTGGGGCGACGTACTGGGACAGCACCATCACATTCACCCCGCCGTGGCGCTCCCGCAGCGACAGAGCAGCGACGAGGCCGTCGTCACGCATCTGCGGGGGCATGCGCACGTCGGTGATGACAAGGTCGGGCACGCAGCCGTCGACAAGCGAACAAAGCTCCTCGGCATCGGCGGCTTGGCCGACGATGTCGTGCCCGCGGCGGGTGAGCAACCCCGCGACACCCTCGCGTAGCAGAGCGGAATCGTCCGCGATCACGATCTTCATGGTGCGATCCCGCTTTCTCCTCGGTACAGCAACAGGGGGATGCGGGCGGTGACGGTGGTTGGCCCGCCGCTGGGCGAGCGCAGTTCGACGTTGCCGCCGAACGCCGCGATGCGATCGCGCATCCCTTCCAGGCCGCGGCCGGGCACGAATTGCGCGCCGCCGTCACCCTGGTCTGCCACGGCGATGTTGAGCGTGCTGTCGCAGGTAATCAGCACGTTTACTGGCGCGCCGGGCGCGTACTTCGCGGCGTTGGTCAGCGCCTCGGCGGCGAAGAAGTAACCTGCCGCAAGCACCGGGGCGTCAATCTGCGGCAGCGGATGCGGGGCGCGCACCGTCACGTGCGGGCCGTAGTGGGCCGCGGCGGATTCCACGGCCGCGACCAGCCCGCGGTCGGTGAGTTCCTGCGGGTGGATCCCGCGCACTGTGCGCCGCAGCGCCTCGAGTCCGCTGCGCAGGTTGTTCGCGGCATCGTCGAGGAGCTGGGCGGTCACCCCGCTCGCCGTGAGCTGTGCCTCGCCCACCTTCATCGCGGCGGCCACGAAATACTGCTGCGCGCCGTCGTGCAGGTCGCGCTCGATGCGCAACCGCTCCACCTCGTACGCCTCCGCGATGCGCCGCCGCGAGGCCGTGATCTGGTGGATCGCTGCCGCGGCCGCTGCCTCGTGGTCGACCCCAGTTTCAACCCCGGTCCCGGCCGGGGCGCGCCGTGCTCTGGGCCATCTCATATGCATGCACAATAGCGGGGTAGTGCTGGCACTACCCTGATTTGGGCGCTCGCACCATGGCTTTCGCCGCTGCGCCCGATTGGAATGAACACCATGCTTGTACTCAACGACATCACCAAGTCCTTCACCCAGCAACGGGTGCTCGAAGGCATCAGCCTCGAAGTCGGCCACGGCGAATCGCTCGCCATCATGGGCCCTTCCGGCTCCGGCAAGTCCACGTTGCTCCACTGCATGTCCGGGGTGCTCACCCCCGACACCGGTGAGGTTGTCTTCGAGGGACAGAGCATTTCTTCGCTTGACGACGCCGCGCGGTCCACCCTCAGGCTCAATCACTTCAGCTTCATCTTCCAAGATGGGCAGCTCCTTCCGGAGCTCACCGCGAAGGAAAACGTGGCGCTGCCGGCAATCATGCGCGGGGTGGCGCAGAAGGAGGCGCACGCCGAGGCGACGGAGATGCTCACCCGCCTCGGGCTCGGCGCGTACACCGAGCGCTTCCCGGGCCAGCTGTCCGGCGGCCAGGCCCAGCGCGTTGCCATCGCGCGTGCTCTGATCGGTCCGCCATCGGTGGTGTTCGCTGACGAGCCAACCGCCGCTCTCGACCAGGCCACCGGGCACGAGGTGATGCAACAGATCACTGCGGTAGCAGAGAAATTCGGCGTGACCCTGGTGTTGGTCACCCACGACCCGAAGATCGCCGCCTGGTGCAACCGCCGCATTGAGATCCGCGACGGGTTGATCCACGACGAGACGTTCCGGGAGGGGATGCGCCGATGAAGCCGTCAACCACGCAGTCGCAGTCACACTCCCTGACCCCGATGACGCTCGCCCGCGCCGCGATGTCGAGCAGCCGCGAGGGACGCGATCAGCGCACCAGCGGTGAACGTTGGGTGCGTGTGCTCTCCCTGGCCGCGTTCACCGTGTCGACCTGGATGTTGCTCACTCTGGCCGGCGGTACCTGGATGTTTGTGGGCCGACACCGCAATCCCGGGGAGGTGTTGCAGGCCGCCAGCGAAGAACTGCACGGACCGCAGGGCATTCCGTACATCTTTCTCGCGCTGTTCGCGTCGCTACTGTTAATCCCCACCCTGCTCAACCTGCTCACCCAAGCTGCGCGGGCCAACCTTTCCGGGCGCGAAACGCACCTGGCAACCCTGCGCCTGCTCGGCGCAACCGCGGGCCAAGTACGGGGCATGATGATTGTCGACGCCTTGCGTCAAGCCGCCATAGGCCTCGTCCTAGGCACCGTGCTCTACGCGGTGACGGTGCCGGTGTGGTCGCTCATTGCGTTCCAAGGGGAGCAAATCGGACGTTGGGAGATGTTGACCTGGTGGCTGATCCCTGTCGTCTGGCTGGTGGTGCTGGCGTTGGCTGCGGCGTCGGTGTGGCTTGCTCTTCGGCGCGTTTCGATCACCCCGCTCGGTGTCAGCAAACGAGTACCGCCCAAGGGACAAAACCTGGTGACGTTCGTCCTGTCCTTCGTGATCACTTGGGCGCTGCTCAAGATGTTGAGCCGGTTCGGGTTGTCGCCGTCCGCCGACACTGGGGTGTATCTCGGAGTGCTGGTGTTCGGTGCCGCGTTCATGCTGGCTAACGCAGTGTTTGCCGTCGGGCTGATCCAACTCGTTGCGCGCCTGAGTTATAGGGTGCCGGGGTCGAAGAACTACGTGGCCACCCGCAGGGTCGGACGCGATGCGAAGACCACGTGGCGCCGCGTCGCTGCTTTGTTCTTCCTTGCCTTCACCGCGGGTTTCGCGTCCAGGCTGTCACTTGTTGAAACCGAATTCGAATCGGTGGCAGTCGATATGTACACCGCCGACATTCCGACGGGTGTCGCCATCACTGTCACCTTCGGCATTGCGCTGCTGTGCGTCTCCACCCTGCTTGGCCAGGCGCTCGCCGTCGTCGAGCAAAAATACCTGACGAGGTCGCTGTACTTCATTGGTGCGCCAGCATCGTTCCACACCGCAGTCGCTGTGCGGGAGATCGGGATCCCAATGGCCATTGTGTCCCTCATCGGATTGATCCAGGGCGGCCTGATGGGCACAGTGATGTCCGTCGAGCAGCCGAACACCATGACGAGCCTGATCCAGTTCGTGGCCCTGGTCGCCATCGCCTTGATCGTCTCGGTGGCTGCCGTGTACGCAACCGGCCCGCTCCGCCAGCGGGTGCTGGCGCAAACGGGCCGGTTGAACGACTAGCGAGCAATGAGCGACTAGAAGCTCAGCTTGCGCATGATCGGTGCCGGGATGTGCTGCAGCACCATAGAGATCGGGCCGAACAGCTTGTGCACGAACACGTAGCGGTCGCCCTTAAGTGCTGCCTCCACGGCAGCCTCCGCTACGTCTTCCTTGTTCACGGTGAGCGGGGCTTCGTCCAGACCTGCGGTCATCTTGGTGCGAACCTGGCCGGGGCGGACAACGGTGACCCGCACGCCGTCGTTACGCAATGCCTCGCCGAGCTGGAGGTAGAAGCCGTCCATACCTGCCTTGGCCGAGCCGTAGACGAAGTTGGAGCGGCGCACCTTCTGGCCCGCGACGGAGCTCATGGCGATGATGGTGCCGTGGCCCTGGCGCTTCATGGCCTGGCCGAGCAGCACGCCGACGGAGACGTACGCGGTGTAGTTCGTCTGCGCGGACTCGACGGCGAGCGCCTGGTCCTGCCAGAGCGCTTCCTGGTCGCCGAGGGTGCCGAAGGCCACCACGGCCACGTCGATGTCGCCGTCTTCGAAGGCGGCGTCGATAACGCCTTGGTGCGCGGCGGTGTCGAGCGCGTCGAAGTCGATGACGCGCACCTTGCCGGCGCCTGCCGCGGTGACGGCGTCAATCGCGCCCTGAAGGCGCGGGGAGTCCTCGCGCGCGCAAAGCGTCACGGTCGGTGCACCGCCGCGGTGCACCAGCTCCTCGACGATGGCGAGGCCGATCTCGGAAGTGCCGCCGATCAGCGCGATGTGTTGTGCCTGTCCTACTGCGTTGAGCATTTATTTGGTCCCTTTCTGCTTCCTGATCCGCAGTTTCCTAGTTGAGTTCCAACCTGCGCGACAGGTCAGAGGCGAACACACCGGTCGGGTCGATGGCGCGGCGGGTCTCCAGCCAGCCAGCCATGCCCGGGTACATCGCGTGGAACTTCTCGGCGGAGGTACGCGATTCCTTGGCCAGGTAAAGGCGGCCGCCGAACTCCATGACTTGGTCGTCCAAGCGGTCGAGGAATTCGTTGAGCCCGTCGCGGATCGGGAAGTCGACGCAGACGTTCCAGCCCTTCATCGGGTAGGACAACGGCGCGCGGTTACCCTCGCCGAACAGCTTGAACACGTTGAGCGCGGTGTAGTGCCCGGAGGACTGGATCTGGTAGATGATGTCCTTGAACGGCTCGACAGCGTCGGTGGGCACCACAAACTGGTACTGCAGGAAGCCGGCATCGCCGTAACCGCGGTTCCACTCGCCGATGAGATCCAGCGGTTGATAGAACTGCGTGAGGTTCTTGATCTGGTTCTTCGCGGGGCCGCCCATGAGGTAGTAGGCCTCGCCGATCATGCGCAGCGTGAGCTTGTTCATGGTCCAGGACGGGAACACGTCCGGCACCGTCATCAGCTGCGGAGCGTTGAACTTTAGCGGGTCCTTGGCCAGGCGCGGCGCGTACTCCTCGAGCTGCGCCAAGGTAGCCAGCGAGCCGCGGGAAATGGTGGAGCGGCCCGTCTTCGGCGGTGCGGAGATCGCGTCGAACCATGCAGAAGAATAGGTGTAGTTCACCTCGGAGCCGTCCGAGTGTGCCGCGATGGTCTCATCCAGGGTGCCGGTCCGTTCGGTGTCCGAGATGAAGTACGCGGTCTCGGTCTTGGTCATCGCGATCCGCGCGCGCAGGATGATGCCGGTCAGGCCCATGCCGCCGACGGTGGCCCAGAACAAGGTGCCGTCCGGGTCGTCCGCGGAGCCCTCTGGCTCGAGGTGCAGCACGCGGCCGTCGGCGACCAGCAGTTCCATGGAAACAACGTGGTCGCCGAACGAGCCGGCGGAGTGGTGGTTCTTGCCGTGAATGTCCGGGCCGATCGCGCCACCGATGGTCACCTGGCGGGTACCGGGCAGCACCGGAACCCACAGGCCGTACGGCAGCGCCGCCTTCATCAGCTGATCCAGGGTCACGCCCGCGTCCACGTCCACGATGCCGCTGTCCGGGTCGATGGAGTGGATCTGGTTCAGCGGCTGCATGTCAATGACCAGGCCGCCGCCGTTTTGCGCCGGGTCACCGTAGGAGCGGCCCATGCCGCGCGCGATCACGCCGCGGCGCTGGGATTCGGGGAGGGAGGAATTCTCGTCCGCGACTTGAGCGACGGCCGCGCGGATCACATCAACGTCCGGGGTGGCCAGCACGTGGGCGGTGGACGGAGCAGTGCGACCCCACCCGTAGAGGGACTTTTGTTCGGTGTGCAGTTCCATGGCACCCAAGCCTACCGACCAAAAACCCGAATACCGGGCACAATAGGTGTGATCTTAATTAACGCTTAGAGTTCGAGGATCTCGCGGATTTCCGCAGGCAACTCCTCTTGGGAAGTAATCTGCGGCCGCCCCGCCTCCGTGTGCTCGCGCAGCAGCTGCATCACCCGCGCGCGGCTCGTTGAATCCAGCACCGGCAGCTCTTGTGCCATCAGTTGTTGCATGAAGTGGTTCAAGGGTTGTGCCATGGGCGTAACTGTAGCGCTACCATCGGCACCCATGACCACCAATGCAACCATCCAGGAAGCAGTCGACGAAACCCAGATCGACTACAACGCACTGGACAACACGCTCGGCGGCCGAGTCATCCAGGCAGGGTTCATCGCAGCATTCTTCGCCACTCGTTCAGTTCCGGCTCGCGTTGGGTTGAGCATTTTGAACTTGACGACGGTCGGGCTGTTCAATGCGTTCGACGAAGATCCCCGAAACGACCTCACTTCCCGGGTGGACGCGGAACAAGGCGAAGACGAATCTGTGGCGTTGTCCTGGGGCGTGCTCGCCGGGCTGGGAGCAGGCACGATTGCCGCTTTGACTGTGGCCGCGAAAGCTCAGTCGGGGATTGCCGGTTGGCTGGCTGGGCGGGGCGTCGCAAAGCCTGATGCTCTGATTGGCCTTGCTGCGGGCGGAGCTTACCTGGCGGCAAAGCAGCTGCGACCGTAGCTATATTGGGCGCCATGTCCAGCACGATCTACAGATCCGCATCGCTTGCGCCGGTGATCAACCTCGCCGCCGAGCGGACGCGCCGCCGCAATGGCAGTGCCGCTGCGGCCGATGTGGGCGACACGCTCATCGTGCGCATCGTGCTGGTGTCCGACGACACGGTGTACCGCTGGGTAGGCATCGATGAGCGCACCACGATCCGGGAGTGCTGCACCGTCGTGGAGACGGTGTTCGGGATCGATGAGCTGCGCGCCACTGAAGACGGCACCGATGCGGTGCGGGCGGAGGCCGATGGGGCCTGCGAACTGCGAGACGTGCTGGACGCGCCGGGGGAGGCCACAGCCTTTACGTGGGGGTTGTGGCAGTTCGGCATGCAGTTTGCCGACGTCTACCCGCGCGACGAATCGACCCCACCTGCCGTGTGCGTCGCGGGCTCCGGGTCGTTCGGCGATGCCCGCTTCGACATCGGACGCGTGAACGCGCAACTGCTGGGCGCGGAACGGGTCAAAGATCTCGCGTCGCTGGTGCGCGACGACGTCCGCGACGTACTGGAGCGCGCGAGCACCCACGACTTCTTGCCGCTGATCCACGCGCTCGGCGTGGAGCGCGCCGTGTCGCCGGGGGAGATGCCAGTCGTGGCCCGCGCGCGCTTGGCGCGACTGCCCGTGGAGGCGGATCCGCGCGCCCGAGACGCGTTCTGGGCATCGGTGCTTGCCGCCGCATGCTGCGGGGATGCGGCAAGCACAGACTCGATCACCGAATCCATTATGCAGGCGCTGCGCGCTGCGGATCTCTCCGCCGCCGAGGTCAGGCAGCTGTGCGCGGCATCGCTCGCGGATCTCGATGCGCTCACCGCGAACCTCTCGTTGCCGGAGCGACTAGATGTCTACCGTGATCTGATTCGGGGGTAGACGCTGTAGACTCAGCCCGCGTGAGTGCTTCCGGTGTGAAAAAGCAGCTGATCCCGTTCGTCATCATCGGCGTGGGCTGCGCCGTTCTTGACTTCGGCATCACCTACCCCGTCGATGAGCTCACGTCACTGTCTCGCGAGATGGCAAAGGCCATCGGCTGGGTGGTGGGCACGATCGTGGCCTATGTGCTGAACTCACGGTTCGCTTTTCACGCCGAAGTCAGCGCCAAGAAGGCTGGCGGGGTGTTCGTCCTGTACGCCACCACCTTCGCGGTGCAGATCCTGCTGTACCGCTATTCAGCGTTGCCGCTACGCGCGCTGGGGCTGAACAAGTTCTTTACGGACCTGATCAGCTTCATCATCGCCCAAGGTGTCGCCACAGTCACCAACTTCGTGCTGCAGCGCCGGGTGATCTTTAGGGAAGAGACGAAAATAATTGAGTCGCAAGAGCCCGTCGTCAAGCAAAAAGCCCCTATGGGCGACGGAAATCCTCCCGTGCCCCCATCCGCAGTAACTTCAACCAATTCTTGAAAGCGGCTGGGTCGCGGCGCTGAAGGAGGAAGAACCACGCGAAACGCACAACTTCCTGGAACTTCATCGTGCGCATGCCGCGCTGGTTGATGATGAAGCCGCGGTTGCGGTACGCGAAGTAGCGCTTCGTCTCATTATCCGGGAACTGCGCGTGCGCGCGGCCGCCCATGATCGGCTGGAACTCGCTGGAACCGTCTGGGTGCAGGTAGAACGCGGTGAGCGCGGTGCCGTAATCCAGGCCCGAGTTGGAAAGGCGGCGGTGGTACTCCACCTCGTCGCCGCGGATGAAGAGGCGGTAATCCGGCACGCCAATGCGCTCCATGGCCTCGGCGGAGATGAGAGCGCCGTTGAACAAGGACGCGTAGCCGGGCAGGAACTCGCCCTCCAGCTCGTCGGTGTTGCGCATCCAGGTCAAGCCCTGTCGGATTGGGAACGCGAGGCGGTTCGGGTCGTCAATGGCCGCGACAATCGGGCTGACCTCGTGGAGGTTGCGCTCCTCAGCGACGCGGTAGAGCTCCGCGAGGGTCTCGTGGCTCTCCGGGCGGCCGTCGTCGTCGGCGCACCAGATGGCGTCCGCGCCGAGTGCGAGTGCGTGGAGGAAGCCGTAGGCGAAACCGCCCGCGCCGCCCAGGTTCGTGTGGCTGGGTAGGTAGACGCCGCGGTCCTGTGCGAGGTCGCTGAGCAGCTGCTCAACCTCCGACTCCGCGCCGTTATCCACCACAATCACCCAATCCACCGGGTGGGTCTGGTTCACAACTTGCTCCAACGAGTGGCGCAGAAGTTCCACGCGCTTATGGGTGACAATCACTGCGGCCGTAGTTCCTGAGGATTTTAAGGTCTTTGTCATGTCGACGATTATGCCTTGGTCAGACCGAGCTGGCTGGGCGGAGTGCGCGTCGGCGCGGGGAACCGAAGCAGGAAAACCGAGGTCTAACCCAGTGTGGACAAGCTTTTCGACGGCATGCACGTGGTGCCCGGAGACCTCTTAATCCGGGCGAGTGGCGCTGTTCCTGGTGCTGTTCCTGGCGCTGCTCCTGGCGACGGTTTCAGTGGCCTGGTGGAGGTGGCTGGCGGCTACTCCATTCCGCATCGCTTTGCGACTGAGCGCGCCATCGCACGTGCCGCCGCCCGCCACCACCCGCGCGGGATTGCGTACGAGATTCCCGCGGCGTACCGGGCTGCGGCTTACGGCCTGACGCACCCGGATTTCACCGTGACCGGGTTTGGGGCGCTTGCGCTCTACGGGCTGCCTTTCCTCGTCGACGCCTGCGACACGGTCTTGGAAGGGCCCCGCGTTGACCGGAAACAACTGGCCACGGCCACGACCCCCACCCTGGTACGCGGCCATTTGAAGCGTGATGAAGTCTGGAACGTGCATTGCCACGGCAGACCGATCACAGTAGCAGCGCCAGCGATCGCGGTGGTGCAGGCGCTGAAAGCCATCCGCCAAGGGGAGGCGAGCTGGTCAACGATCCCTGTAGAGGGAAGAGACCCTGCGTTCGTAAGAGCAGTGCAGCTCGTGGACGCCGCGCGGCGCTTCCTCGATGTAGAAACTGAAGAGATCGTCCGAGCAAGTCGTCAAAAGCTGAATTCCCGGTGGGTGAGTGAGGTGGTCGCGGCATCTTCGAAGAACGCTGACTCTCCGAAAGAAACCGAAATGCGCCTCCTCGCGCAGCAGCTAGCCGATCGGTATTGCCTGACCTTGAAGGAGCAGGTGGTGATTCGGAAAGACGGTGAGCCGATAACCCGCCTTGACCTCGCTTTCATGGAGCCAAAGGTCGGCTTGATGTACGACGGCGCACAGCACTGGGACTTTGAACGCCGGCAGAAGGACGCCAAGATCAATCTCGACGCTGCCACATTGAGGTGGACGATGCTGAGGTTCGCATCGGGGACCTTGGGCACGCTGCCTACGACGGTGGCCGGGCTGCTCGATGAAATTCTGTAAGAATTTAAATCGCGCGAGATCCGACCTGGGGAAACGCGGCAACGGAGGCCCGTCTCAGTAAGTTCCTACAGGGTGAGACGGGGTCGGGCAGGGTGAGACGGGGTCGGGCGGGGAGGGGCGGGGGTTAGCGATCGACGGCATCGGGGCCGTGGAAGCGCTCGACCAGGTCGGCGACGTACTCGCCGGCCTCGGGGCCTTCGTAGGCGGCGACCACGTCAGAGACCAAGCCAGCCTGCCGGATTTCTCCCTTGTCCACCCACAAGGCCGTGTTGCAGAGCTGCGCCAAGAAGTCGTTGGAGTGCGACGCAAAGACCAAGATGCCGGATCTTTCCACCATCTCCGCCAACCGCACCCGGGCCTTGGACATGAAGGCGGCGTCTACCGCGCCGATGCCTTCGTCGAGAAGCAAAATTTCTGGCTCGATGGAGGTGACAACCCCAAGGGCTAAGCGGACGCGCATGCCGGTGGAGTAGGTGCGAAGGGGCATGGAGAGGTAGTCGCCGAGCTCGGAGAATTCGGCGATCTCGTCCATTTTGGCTTTCATTTGTTTGCGGGTCTGGCCGAGGAAAAGCCCGCGGATGATGATGTTTTCGTAGCCGGAGATCTCCGGATCCATGCCCACGCCGAGGTCGAAGACCGGTGCCACGCGGCCGCGGACGACGGCGGAGCCGCGCGTGGGTTCGTAAATGCCGGAGAGCAGCCGCAGCAGGGTGGACTTGCCGGCGCCGTTGTGGCCGACGAGGCCGACTCGGTCTCCCTCGCGCAGGTGGAGGTTGATGTCGCGAAGCGCCTCGACGACCACGGTGTTGGAGGCGTTCTTGCCAATCTTGCCGCCGGCGGAAGCCATCATGGCCTTTTTCAGCGAGCGCGATTTGGCGTCGAAAATGGGGAAGTCGACGCACGCGTTGTAGGTGTCGATGGAAACCATGAGAACCTTTCGAAGCTCCCGTCTTTAAACCCAGTAGGGGACTCGGAAGCGCATCTGCTTCATTGCGAAGAGTGTGACCACCAAGCCGACTGCGGTGCACGCCAGCACTATCCACCAGGGGTATGCGGCGACCTCATGCCCGATCAGGGGTGCGCGCACGATTTCCAGGTAATGGTACAGCGGGTTAATCTCCGCCAGCATCGCGCGCTGCTCGACCTCGCCGCCCTGCGCTTTGAGGGTCTGGGTGGTCCACACGATCGGGGTGACGTAGAACAGCAACTGCACGAGCGCTTCGAGCAGGGGCGCGACATCGCGGAAGCGGGTGGCGATGATGCCGAACAACATGGTCACCCACACCCCGTTGAGTACCAGCAGGAACAGGCCAGGCAGCGCCCACAGCGCGTTCCAGCCAAGGTGGATGCGGAAAATCAGGACGAGCAGCGCCCAAATGATCATGTTGTGGGCTAAAAACAGCAGCTGGCGCCACACCAGCCGGTAGACGTGGACGGACAGTGCCGAGGGCAGCTGCTTGATCAGGCCCTCGTTCTCAATGAACACGGTGGAGCCGTCTTTAATGCAACCGGAGATGAAGCCCCAGACGATGAAACCGACGGTGACGTGCGGCAGGAACACCGCGACGTCGATTTGGAACAGCATGGAGTAGAGCAGCCCTAGGGCCAGCGACATCACGCCGGTTGCGATGGTGATCCACAGTGGACCGAGCGTGGAGCGGCGGTAGCGCTGCTTGATGTCTTGCCAGCCCAGCTGCAGCCAGAGTTCGTGCTGCCCCCAGCCGCGCACCAAGTCGCGCCACGCCATGCGCATGGTTTTCGACGGTGACGGCGGGGTGACCTCCCCAGGCTCGCTGGTCATGCGGGCGACGTCCGCCCGCAGTTGTTCTACGTCGTGCACGTGATTCACCCTAGCGCCCCCTCAACGCGATTTAAGGATTCGCGTCCACTGGATTCCGCGAAGCGGCGAACGGAGTACTAAGGAGCAGGAGGTATGCACGTTGGAAACGCAGCGTGCATAATAAGAATTCGGCAAGAAATTCGGAAAAGGTCTAGGAGGTTTTCGTGGCCTACGATGTTGCGGGTGTCCGCGGCCTCTACACCTCTCTTTCGGATGGTTGGACGTACCTGAACGCGCACGACACCCCGCAGGTTCCGGAGCGGGTGGCGTCGGCGGTGGCGCGTTCGTTCCGGATGGCGTGCGGTGTCTCCGCGCCCGAGCTGAGCCGCGGCATCCACACGCGCGACCGAGTTGGCCGGCCGGAGGGCGACGCGTTCGTTGCGGATGCACGCGCGGCCGTCGCAGACCTCGCGGGAGTGACCCCGGAGCGGGTGCTGCTCGGCCCGAGCCTACCCGCGCTCTACTTGGCGCTTACAGCGGCGATGCGCCCGCTGTACCGCTATAACTCCTCGGTTGTGCTCACGAACGTTCACAACACCCAGCTCAACGGCATCCTCGAGCGCGCCGATGCCGAGGTGCGCTGGGCGCTGGCCGACCTCGCCACCGGGGAGCTGCCGGCGTGGCAGTTCGATTCGCTTGTCGACGGCTCGACGCGCCTGGTTGCGGTTCCCGCCGCCCACGCGCAGCTGGGCACGGTGGTTCCGGTCCGCGAGATCGGCGAGCGGATACGCGAACGCTCGAGAGCTTGGTTGCTTGTCGACGCTTCGGCGTACGCCCCGTATCGCCTCCTTACTTTCGACGACTGGGAAGCCGATATCGTCGCCATCGACGTGGCTAAACTCGGCGGCCCGCAAGTTGCAGCCCTGGTGTTCCGGGATGAAGCAATGCTCTACCGCCTTGAGGAGAACGTGCTCACCATGCCTATCTCTCCGGGGTTGGCCGGTGGCGTGTCTGCAACGGTGGAGCACTACGCATCGCTGGTGGAGCAGCAGAACGGCCGCCGCTCGCGCCGCAGCCGCCTTGTCGACTCGATGGGTGAGGCGTCGCGTTACATGGAGCACTTGCGTGAAGACGTCTACACCTTCTTGGGCACGCTGCCCATGGTCCACATCGTCGGCTACTCCGGGGAGGCTGCCGAGCACAGCAACGCCGACCGCATCCCGCGGATGACGTTCGGGGTGACCGGGGTTCCCTCGGCCACCGTGCATCAGCGTTTGGTGGCGAACGGGATGATCGCTACTGAGACGTCGATAAGCAAACTGCTCCGCGAAATGGGTGTGGAAGAGATGGGTGGAGCGGTGACCCTCGGCCTGAGCCCGTTCAACACGCAAGCCGACATCGTGCAGCTCACGCGCACCGTGGCGTCGCTTGCCTGACGGCTGCGCAACGGGCTACAGCGGGCTACACAGTCAGGACGATTTTGCCGGTGTTGTCGCCGGAGTCCATTTTGTCGTGTGCTTTTGCGGCCTCGGTGAGGGGGAAAGCGGCGCTGATATTAGGTTTGATGGCACCAGATTCGACGAGCGGCCAGACGTGCTCGATGGTGGAGCGGACGATGTCGGCTTTCATCGGGCGGGGGCGGGCGCGCAGCGTGGTGGCGTGCAGCGATTGGCGGCGCGGCATCATGCGCCCGAGCGAGATCTCGCCCTTCGGGCCGCCCTGCAGTGCGATGACCACGATCTGCCCGTCAACGGCGAGCGCCTTCACGTTGGGTTCGAGGTAGGGGCCGCCGATGACGTCGAGGATGACGTCCGCCCAGCCCTTGAGCTCCTCGGCGAAGTCCTGTTCTTTGTAGTTGATCGCGATGTCCGCGCCGAGGTTGGTGCAGTACTCCAGCTTCTCGGCGGAGCCGGCGGTGGTGGCCACCTCACAGCCGAGTTGCTTGCACAGCTGGATGGCAAACGAGCCGATGCCGCCGGAGCCGCCGTGGATGAGCACCTTTTTCGGGCTGCCGTCGACGTGCGGTTCGTGGACGCCGGCGAGCATGCCGAGGTTGGACCACACGGTGCAGGCAACCTCGACGACACCGGCGAGCTCCTCGAGCGAGAGGTTATCCGGCTTGGGCATGAGCTGGCCCTCCGGCACCGCGACGTATTCGGCGTAACCGCCGCCGGCGAGCAAGCAGCCGACCTCTTCGCCCTGCTCGCGGCCGGTGGTGCCCGGGTCTTCGATCACGCCGGCGCACTCGAGGCCGATGATGTCGGATTCGCCCTTCGGCGCCGGGTACTTCCCGGCCGCCTGCATCAGGTCGGCGCGGTTGACACCGGCGGCGACTATCTTCACCAGTACCTCGCCGTCTTGCAGCTCAGGGGTGGGCACGTCACGCAGCTCAAGGGAGCGGGGATCGGATTCGTCGGTGATCTGGATAGCCTTCATGCCCACCCAGGATAGCGGGATGCAAAGGGCCATACGGTAAGCTTTCTCACCGCTGGAGACGTGGCAGAGCGGCCGAATGCACCGGTCTTGAAAACCGGCGAGGGTCACACCTCCGGGGGTTCAAATCCCCCCGTCTCCGCCAATTACGCTTCGTCCGGGAACAACTCCGGCATGGTGTGGAACTGGCGCTCGCCGTCGAAATCGCTTTCCACACCGCGCAGCACCTCAATCGCGCGCTTCGTCGCCGCGCGGTGCTGGCCGGCGACCACTTGGATCTGCTCAATCGGGAACTGGCCGCGCAGCTGCACCACGGCAGTGCCGTCCGTGCGGTGCGCGAAATCCGTGCCCATCAACCCGGCGACCTCGTCCAGCGACTCCACTGAGCGCACGTCGGTGCCGGCGCCGGAGCGATCGTTAAAGCGCCAGTTGCCTTGTGCGCGGTCCAAATCGCCCAGCGGCACGCCGAGCAGCACAATGTCCGCGCCGCCGCCAGACACGGCGGAGGTCTTCGGGGTGAGGAAGAACGGCACCGATTCGCTATCGCCCTTCAAGGGCCCAGCGGTCAGGGAGTCAATTTGAGCCGGGAACCAGACAAGCCAGTTCGCAGCGTCGGAGTGGTCGCCGCGTGCAGAGAAACCAGAGGTCAGCCAGGTGTTGAGTTTCATGTGCATAAGTCTAAACAAAACTGCTGATCAGCGCTTCGCTGCCAAATGCGTACGCCACGCGCACGTCCGCCAGCCCGTACGCCTTGTTGAAGCTGCGCAGCACCACCAGGTTCGGGTGCGCGGCGATCGCATCCGTGCTCACCACCTCAGCTTCATCGCCAGCCTCATCGCCGGCCCCCTCATCCGGGTACTCCAGGTGCGTCTCATCCAGCATCACCGTCACCCGCTCGGGCACCGTGCGCATGAACTCGGTGAGCTCGCGCGTGGTCATAGAATCCCCCGCCAGCTCCGCGGGGGAGGAGAGGAAAATCAGGCACGTTGAGTCGTCGATAAGCGAAAGCATCTGCTCCAAGTCGTGCGAACCGTCCGGTTTGAAGGGGACCGGTTGCGGGCAGGCTTGCCCCAGTACAGGTGGTGGGGGAGCATCGGTCCGCTCGGTATAGAGCACTTTGCTTGACGACGCACACGTGGACCCAACCAGTCGCCCAAGCAGAGCCAACGTGTTGTTGCCCACCGCTACCTGCGCCGTTGGCAGGCCGAGGTGGTCGGCGAGGGTCTCGCGCAGCTCGGTGGTGAATGCGTCGCAGGGCGTGGTGTCCATGAGGTTTAAGTGTATGCCGAGTGTATTTGGTTGGGGTGGGGGTGTGGTCTAGAATGTTCCAAGGTCTGGAGACGTGCCAGAGTGGCCGAATGGGGCTCCCTGCTAAGGAGTTGCCCTCTTTGCGGAGGGCCGCAGGTTCAAATCCTGTCGTCTCCGCCACGCGCCCGTAGCTCAACGGATAGAGCATCTGACTACGGATCAGAAGGTTGGGGGTTCGAATCCCTCCGGGCGCACAGAAAAACCCCTGCATGTGCAGGGGTTTCGGTGTTCTTCGGGTGTGCTCTGGGCGGGCCTTGTCTCCAGCTGGCAGGAATCTTGCAATCCGCCTACTCTGCCTTGAGCGGGCAGCGGAATCCTCGGGCCTGACAGAGCGGAAAGGAAGAGGAGCATGACGACGCCACAGACTCCTTCCCTCGTCAACGAAGACGAGGCAATCTACGAGCTGGAGAAGGTTCTCGGGGCCCGCAAAGACTTGGAGCCGGACGAGCTCGCGGTGATGCAGGAGGCGCTGGAAAACCTGTCGCTGCGCCAGGTCATCGAGCTGATTGAGCGTCAGCCGTCGAAGCGCGGCGCGGTGCTGCTTCGGCTACTCGCTCCGCAGCGCGCCACCGCCGCCTTCGACGCGCTTGATCCTGGGCACCAGGCCGACATCGTGGGGGCGCTCGCGCACGAAGATGTGACGGATCTCTTTGCGGCGCTGGGCGTCGAGGACCGCGTCCAGCTCCTGGACAACCTGCCGGCGGAGATCGCCGACCAGGTCATGTCCGGCCTCGACGAGGAGGAGCGCGAGAGCACCAACGCGCTCATGGGCTACGAACGCGGCACCGTCGGACGTCACATGTCGCCGGATGTGCTGGTTGTGGAACCGGCCGATGGCGTTGAAGGGGTCGTCGACAAGCTGAAAGCTGAAGCTGAAAACCTGGAGACGATTTACACGCTGCCTGTAGTGGACGAGGATCGTGTGCTGATCGGCATCACCGGGCTGAAGGATCTGTTCGCGGCGAATTCGGGCGCCACGATCGGCGACATCATGCACGAGCCCGCATGGGCGGAGGCGACCGATGACGCCGAAGGCACTGCGCGGTGGTTCCTGTCCACCCACCACATCGCGATTCCCGTGGTGGATGCGGATCATCGCCTCGTGGGCATTTTCACTCACGACGAAGCACAGGACGTGATCGAGGGTGCCGACAACGAGGACCACGCGCGCCAGGGCGGATCCGAGGCGCTGAACAAGCCGTACTTGTCCACGCCGGTGGTGGAGCTGTTCCGCTCGCGCGTGGTGTGGCTGCTGGTGCTTGCCGTCTCCGCGATCTTGACCGTGCAGGTGCTCGACGTGTTCGAGGCGACGATCGCGGAGGTGACCGTGCTATCGCTGTTCATTCCGCTGCTGACCGGCACCGGCGGTAACACGGGCAACCAGGCTGCCACCACCGTCACGCGTGCGCTGGCGCTTGGCGACGTCCGCAAGCGCGACATCGCCAAAGTCATGTGGCGCGAGTGCCGCGTCGGCCTCACTCTCGGAGCGGTGCTGGGCACGATCGGCTTCGCACTGGCGTGGGTGGTGTTCAGCCAGGAGATCGGCATCATCATTGGTGCGACGTTGCTGTGCATTTGCACGATGTCCGCGACCGTCGGCGGCCTCATGCCGATTCTGGCGAAGGCCATCGGCGCAGACCCGGCCGTGTTCTCCAACCCGTTCATCTCCACGTTCTGCGATGCGACGGGACTTGTCGTGTACTTCTTCATCGCGAAGACCGTGCTAGGTATTTAGCGCACCTCTCCCATCTAGCGCGCATTTAGTGGCGTGACCTGCCATTTTGGTAGGTGCGGGGTCCCGGTGTAATGTTGTCCCACGTTGTAAGCGCCCGTAGCTCAACGGATAGAGCATCTGACTACGGATCAGAAGGTTGGGGGTTCGAATCCCTCCGGGCGCACCACGCAAAGCCCCTGATTAGCAGGGGTTTTTCTGCATTCTGGGGCAGCTCAGGCGAGAGAGAAAAATCGGTTCACCGATTGAGAACGTCTGGCCCGGCCATTAAGTTGATCTGTGGCTCTTGGGGGCCGCGCGGAGGTGGCGCGCGCCCAAAACCGACGGAGAGGTACCCATGCCACACAGGAACATTCGCACTATTGCCCGCTTGTCGCTGGTTGCGGCGGTGGCAGGCAGTTTCGGCATCGTCCCCGTCAGCGCGCAGGCACAGGCTTCGCTTATCGACGCCCCCTTGACAACGTTCCCGGCAACCCCCAACGCCTCGCCGAAGCTGACCCCGGGCAGCGGCAGCGCCAACGCCCGCTACTCCTCGGCAGGCTGGACCTACACTGCGGTGGCGTTCAACCCGGCGAACGAGCGGATGTACGCCATCTCCACCGGCGACAATGGCAAGGAAGCTGGCCACCTGCTGCGCTTCCAGCCGAAGGGCAAGCGCATTGCGGATCTTGGTCTGCTGGAACTCGACGATGTTCAAGCCGACAACATCGCCTCCGCGGCCTTCACCTCTCGCGGCCAGCTCGTAGTTTTCTCCGGCGCGAAGTTCCGCGTGCTGGATCTGTCGAAGGACTTCAGCCCAACCGCCGTGTCCCGCACCGCAGATATCGAGGTCGCGGCCCACGAGCTCAAGCTTGGGGACGGCAACGGCGAAAGCGGCCTGACCGGCGATAACGGCCTGACCGGCGATAACGGCCTGCCCGGGGCCTGGGCGTCCGTTGGCGAGAAGGGCGAGGTCGACACCCTGTACGCGGTCTCGCGCTCGCCGGAGAACGACTACTTTAAGTGGGCGCTGGATGTGACCACCGGCAAAGTCGAGATCACCCAGCTTGAGGTCGCGCCGAACCTGCGTCTCGACGAGATCGGCACGCTCAACTACGCGTACACCAAGAACGAAACGACGCTCGTGTTCGCCGACGACCAGGCCCGCTCGCTGGAGGTCGAGGGCAACACCATCCGCGCGTCCTACTTCGGAGGCACCGTCGTCGATAACTTCCGGGAGCTCTCGTACTTGCCGACGGGTGCGCCCTACCACCCGGTGACCAAGTTCATCACCCCAGCGTCCCCTGCATCCCCGGCCTCGCAGCCTTCGGTTTCTGCGGTGGACGTGGGGTCTGACACGGATGCTGGTACCCCGGCTCCGGCCGCCCAAGACGCGGCCTCGTCTCTGCCGACGACGGTTGAAGACGCCACCGAGCCGACCGTCTCCCCGAACGCCGCGCCGGCCCAGGATGCGCAGGCCGCCGCTAATGCTGGCGGTGCCGCCGACGCTTCCGGCGCTGGGGGTGCAGAGACTCAGACCGGCGATAGCCGCGACGTGAAGTTCACCGTCATGAACGAACGCGGCCACGCTGTCTCCGGCGCGGACATCGAGATCGTCGGCGCCGACGCCTCGGCGAAGACCGACCGTAACGGCCAAGCAGCTCTCTCCATTCCCGGCGACGATGTGCTGGCGATGGTCGAGGGCGAACCCGTCGTCATCGACGCCGACGAGTCGCGCATCCGCGTCACGCTGAACTCCGACTCGAAGACGAACGCCGGCACCGAGGACACCACCACCTCAGCGACCGCGAGCGGCACCCGCTCCATCCCGGTCGCGGTGCAGGACAACGCAGGCCACAGTGTCGCAGGTGCGACGATCGAAGGCGCCGGAGAGATGGCGGGCAAGTCCTTCACCTCGAATAGCGCAGGCCTAGCCATCGTTGAGGTGCCGGCATCCGCGTCCGACAAGACTTTGACTTTCACCGCGTCGAAGGACGGTGTTCAGGCCCCGTTTGACCTGGCAACTGATGCACAAAGCGCCACCGTGCAGCTCGGCACTACCTCCCAGCAGGGCGGATCTCAGCAGGGCGGGTCGCAGCAGGGCAGCCCGCAGCACCGGGACAGCACCATCTTGGTTCGCGTAGTCACCGACGGCGGTGACCCAGTGCAGTACGCCGAGGTCTACAGCCCGGGGCGCCCAGAGGTGCGTGCCAACGGCGGCACCGACGCAAGCGGCTACGTCAAGGTGGTCGTACCCGCCAATTCCGGCACCGGCCAGACCGTGCGACTCGCAGTGCGCAATGCCCCGAGCGGTTACAAGACCGTCGATAAGCAGGTCAACCGCTACGAGGACGACGTGACCCTCACGCTGTCGCGCTCGTCCACCGCTACCTCCTCGACGAAGTCGAAGCCCGACGAGGTCATGGATGTTGTCAAAGAGGTCGAGGGGCTGATGAAAGAGCTCGCGGGTCCAGCCGCCATTGGCGGCGCGTTGCTGCGCGGTCAGCGTGGGGGTACCAGCGCCACCCGCTCGGCAAGCGCGACACCGCTGCCGCTATCAGGTACGGCGACCGCCACCGCTTCCACCACGGGCACTACGACTGGCTCAACGACGGGTTCCACAACGGGTGCGAGGGACTCCAACACGCGGATGGTCAACCGCACCACCAGCGTGTCCACCACGGCTGCTCCGGCTCCGACCCGGTCGCTGTACAACTACGACAGCGACGACTCTTCCGACGACAGCGATTCCAAGCAGAGCGCGAAGCGCAGCCGCAGCGGCGACTTGGCCAACACGGGCACTCCGATGACCACCGTCATCGTGCTCGGAATCTTGGCAATGCTGCTCGGCGGGGCGTACCTGGTGATCAGCCGCCGCCGCGAAAACTAGACCACCTCTAAACCACCCCTAGAAGACCTCGACGCGCCCGCCCAGCGCCTCGATCTGCTCGAGCTGGGCCACCCACCCTGGGGCTCCGGGGTGGACCCGCATCACCGGGCGCGAGGACACTGCCACCGGCGACACCGATTCGCGACGCGCCCCGGAGCGTGCCGACATCCGCTCATGCGCGGTGTGGCCTGCCTCCGCTAGCGCCTGCATGGACGGCGGGTTGCCTGCAAGGGTAGCGCGGGCGTCGTTGAGCAAGGCGATGTATTCGTCGAGGACCTCGACGAGCGGTGTGGCGTTAGTCTCGCACATATTGCCCACTAGCGCCGGCCGCGTACCTGCGACCCGGGTTGCGCCTGCGAAGGACCCGGCCGCCAGCGACTGCGCCATCGGGCCGCCCCGGTCGCCGGTGACCGCGAGCGCCTCGGCAATTACGTGCGGCAGGTGCGAGATCCGCGCCACCGTCTCGTCGTGCTTGCGCGCGGTCACCGGCACCGCCTCGGCGCCCACCAGCGCCACCATCCGGCACACCTGGCCGAACACCCGCACCCACGAGTCGGGCACGCGCCCACCTGCGCCTTGACCTGCGCTCGGACCAGCCTCCGCACACTCGCGTGCGTAGTCGTACGCAACCACCCACGCCGCTCCTTGGAAGAGTCCGGTCTGCGTGGCGGCCCATCCGGATTCCGCGGTGCCGGCCATCGGGTGGCCGCCCACGTACCGCTCGCGCATCCCGCGCTGCGCCACCAGTTCCTGCACCGGCGCCTTCACCGACACCACGTCGGTCACCCCGCACGACGGCGCGTGCTCGGCGATCGCGTCCAACACCGACGCCACCGCATCAAACGGCACTGCCACCACGATCAGGGCGAGTTCGGATTCGGCGCGCGACAGGACGTCGATAAGCGAACTGCTTACCTCGAACCCTTCCGCAACCGCTCGTGCTGCCGCGGCTTCAGAGTGAGTGGAGCCGAAGACCCGCACGCCACGGGCGGCGAGGTCGCGCAAGAGCGAACCGCCGATCAGGCCGTTGCCGATGATGCAGACGCTTCCCAGTTCGCTTCCCAGATGGTTCATTCGCCAAAGTCTAACCCCACCACACAACCGCCCGGCTGGGACTACGCTGTGTGACCATGAGCCAGGACTTCCAGGACGGATACGCGGTCACGGTCGCCCAAGCGGGCGGCGCGTGGGTGGTGCGCGAGTTCGACGACGACTTCACCGACCTCGCCACCTCCGTCACCGCAGTGCGCGCGTTGCGCAGCGAGGGCGCGGCGTTCGCGATCCTCAACGTCGAGGAGGACTACCTGGTCATCGTCCGCCCGGGCCCGAGCCGCATCCGCCTGCTCATCTCCGACGCCACCATGGCGGTTGACGACGACTTCGCCGCCGACATCCTCGAAGAAATCGGCGCGGACGTCCCCGACATCGACCCCGACGAGCTCGACGATGTCGACGGCTGGGCCGAGGGCGACTTCGCCATCTTCGAAGACCTCGGTCTCTCGGAGGAAAGGTTGAGCATTTTGCTTGACGACGACCCCGCGCCCGACGAGCTGGCCGAAACCATCGCCACCGAGCTCGGCTTCGCCGATGCACTCGCGGACACCCTCGAGTAGCGCGGCCCTGCCCGACGCGGCCCTGCCTGACGCAGGGCGGCGCGCCGCCGAAACGCGCATGCACGATGCCATCGAGCTGGCACGCGGCACACCGGCCGAGGACGTGCCGGTGGGCGCGATTGTGTTCGCTCCCGGTGGGGAGGTGGTAGGGCGTGGGGTGAATCGTCGAGAAGCAAACTGCGATCCGACAGCCCACGCTGAGGTGGAAGCGATCCGGCAAGCCGCGGCGACCCTGGGCTCCTGGCGGCTGGACGGCTGCGAGCTGGTGGTAACCCTGGAGCCGTGCACGATGTGCGCGGGAGCGATCTTGGGTGCGAGGGTGCGATCGTTGGTGTTCGGGGCGTACGAGCCGAAGACCGGGGCGGTGGGGTCGGTGCTGGACGCGCTGCGCGACCCGCACCACCTGCACCAGGTTGAGGTGCGCGGGGGCGTGCTTGAGGCGGAGACCGCTGCGCTGATGAGCGAGTTCTTCGGCCGTTTGAGGCCGTGACAGAATCGTTATAGTCGCGAAGTGTGATTGGGCCTACACTCGGTGTGGTTAGTACCAGTTCGAACAAAAAGGAGAACACCATGGCATTCGAAGGCAAGGGCGACCAGCTCAAGGGCAAGGCAAAGGAAGCCGCTGGCAACCTGACCGGCAACGAGTCCCTCGAGAACGAGGGCAAGGCCGACAACCTGGCGGGCAACATCAAGGAAGGCCTGTCCGACGCTGGCGACGCTGTGAAGGACAAGTTCAACGAGGTTGCTGGCAAGGTCGAGGACAAGCGCGAAGAGCACGAGGCTGACGAGCGCTAATTTGGCTCACCGGAGACGCAACCGTTACTGTAGCTAGCGGTAGCGTGTCCGAGCGGCCGAAGGTACTCGCCTCGAAAGCGAGTGAGGGTAAAACCTCCGCGGGTTCAAATCCCGCCGCTACCGCCAGATTCCGGCGCCACCCCCATCGCGGGGCGGGCGCCGGTTTTTGTTTGCCAATTCGGGATCGGGCGCGCGGCGGATAGGATGGGCCGGGTAACTTGCCGGTGCCAAACGTGGCCAAACGTGAAGGATCTTTGTGGCGAAACTGCTGTACAAGCTGGGACGCTGGTCGTACCTGCACAAGTGGCGCGTGATTGTTGCGTGGCTGATCATCCTGGTGGCGTCGGCGGGTGCGGCGGTGTCGCTGATGCGGCCGTTCACCTCCGAGTTCGCCATCTCCGGCACGCCGGCGATTGAGGCGCTGGACACGCTGGACAGCAACTTCCCGGGCGAGGGCGATGTGGCCACGGCGCCAGGCGTGAACCTGGTGTTCGCCGCGCCGGAAGGGGAGCAGCTCACTAACGACGCCTACATGGCCGCCATAGATGAAACAGTGGCGTACATCGAAGACAACCTCCCTGACATCCGCGGCACCGACCGCTTCGGCAACCCGGTGACGGTGAGCGCCGAGCTGCAGCGCATGCTCGTGGAGCAGATGACCGAACTCGGCCTGCCGGAGGAAGCGGCGCAAAAGGATGCCTACAACGTGCGCATGCTTTCCGACGACGCGCGCATCGGCTACACCACGTTCGAGTTCGGTGCCGAATCGAACTTCGTGGTCACCGACGAAGAGCGCCAAGTCGTGCGCGACGCGATGGAGATCGGGCGCGCCGCGGGCCTTGAAGTGGAGGCGGGCGGTGCCGGTTTCGGCGACCCGATCGAGGTCAACACCACCTCCGAGCTGATCGGCATCGGCATCGCGTTTTTGGTGCTGCTGGTGACGTTTGGGTCGCTTGCGGCGTCGACAATGCCCATCATTACTGCGGTAGTTGGAGTGGGCATCGGTGCGATGGCGGTGCTGACCACCACCCACTGGGTCGACCTGAACGATGTGACCCCGGTGCTGGCTGTGATGATCGGCTTGGCCGTGGGCATCGACTACGCGCTGTTCATTCTGTCGCGCTTTAGGCAGGAGCGGGCGTCGCTGCCGGGGCCCGAGGCGGCCGGCATGGCGGTGGGCACCGCTGGTTCCTCGGTGGTGTTTGCTGGTACCACCGTGTTTGTGGCGCTGGTCGCGCTGGTGTTGGCCGGCATCGAGTTCTTGTCGTGGATGGGCATCGCCGCGGCGTTCACTGTGTTTGTCTCGGTGCTGGTGGCGCTGACGATGCTGCCCGCCCTGCTCGGTGTGTGGAGTGACAAGGCGTTCGCCGGCAAGATCCCGGGCGTGGCCGGCCACCCCGGTCCTGGCGACCGTCCGGCGAAGGACCTGGATAAGCGCTCTATGGGCCGCTCGTGGGTGAACTTCGTGCGCCGCTTCCCGGCCGTAGTCATGGCCGTGGTGGTGCTAGGCCTGGGCGCGATGTCCTACCCGGTGCTGGGCCTCGAGATGGCGCTGCCCGCCGACACCAACTCCAACAAGGACACCACTCAGCGCAAGGCCGCCGACCTCTTGGCCGAAGGCTTCGGGCCGGGTGTCAACGCGCCGCTGCTGATCGTCGTCGATGCGCACGGTGTGAACCCTGATGCCGAGATCCTCCAGCCGTACATGGCTGCCATCCCGGAGGAGCAGGCGGGCGGGCGCGCCGAGCAGGCTGCGCTCGCGTCGTTCCTCTACACCGTCGGTCAGGCGAACTCCGTGAACGGCGTGGTGCACGCCCAGATCATCTCGGTCAACGACGACTTCACCGCCGCCCAGATCCTTGCCACCCCGGATGGCGCCCCCGATGACCCGTATACCCTCGACATCGCCCACGGCCTGCGAGAGAACAACCTCCAGGTCGAGGATGCCACCGGTGTGACCATCGGCCTGACCGGCCTGACCGCGGTCCAGATGGACATCACCGAAGAACTTGCTGAGGCTATGCCGCTCTACCTGGGCATCGTCGTCGGCCTCGCGATCATCCTGCTCATGGTTGTCTTCCGCTCCATCATGGTCCCGCTTGTCGCCGGCCTCGGCTTCCTCCTGTCGGTCGGCGCGGCCTTCGGCTTCACGGTCCTGGTCTGGCAGGAGGGCCTCTTCGGCTTGGTCAACACCCCAGGTCCGATCCTGTCGTTCCTGCCCATCTTCATGATCGGCGTGACCTTCGGCCTCGCCATGGATTACCAGGTCTTCCTGGTTACCCGCATGCGCGAGCACTACCTCAAGCTCCGCGGCCAGGATGGCGGCCAGGATGGCGCCGAATCAGACGCAGAGCTTCGCGCCGTCGAGGAGGCCACCGTCGAGGGCTTCCGCCAGGGCGCACGTGTGGTCACGGCGGCGGCGATCATCATGATCGCGGTGTTCATTGCGTTTATCAACCAGCCGTTGCCGTTCATTCAGATCTTCGGCTTCGCGCTCGGCGTCGCGGTCTTCTTCGATGCGTTTTTCATCCGCATGGGCCTCGTCCCCGCCACCATGTTTCTCCTCGGCCGCTCCACCTGGTGGATGCCCAAGTGGCTGGACCGCATCCTGCCGGAAGTCGACGTTGAGGGCACAGAGCTTGAGGAGCAGTTCGAGGATCACCAGGATCACCAGAATCACCAGGAGTTGCAGCCCGCATGACCGCGTTCACATTGAGCAAAGAGCTTTACGACGCCCCCGGCAAACACGGTCGCACAGGGACGATCCACACCCCCCACGGCGATATTCACACGCCAGCCTTCATCCCCGTGGCCACCAAAGCCACGGTCAAGACACTTACGCCGGAGCAGATCCGCCTCACCGAAGCCCAGGCGATCTTGTCCAACGCCTACCACCTCTACCTGCAGCCCGGCGCCGACATCGTGGATGAGGCAGGTGGCGTGGCAGCGTTTGAGAACTGGAATGGGCCGACCTACACCGATTCGGGCGGCTTCCAGGTGATGAGCCAGGGTGTCGGCTTCCAGAAGGTGCTGGCCATGGATGTCGCGGGGCTCACCGACGCCGACATCCGCGCGGCGAACAAGGACCGCATGGCCCGCGTGGACGACGACGGTGTCGACTTCAAGTCTTTTATCGACGGCTCCTCCCACCGCTTCACCCCGGAAAAGTCGATGCAGATCCAGCACCAGCTCGGCGCGGACATCATCTTCGCATTTGACGAGCTGACCACGCTGGTGGATACGCGCCAGTACCAGGAGCACTCCGTGGAGCGCACCCGCCGCTGGGCGAAGCGGTGCCTCGACGATCATGACCGGCTCACACGCGAGCGCAAAGTGACCCACCCGGATCGCCCGGAACAGTCGCTCTGGGGCGTGGTGCAGGGAGCGCAGTACGAGGATCTTCGTCGACAAGCGGCGCGCAGCTTGCTTGAGCTGGACGAGCAAGCTCGCGCCGAGGGCAAGCGGGGTTTCGGCGGGTTCGGGATCGGCGGTGCGCTGGAGAAAGAGAACCTGGGCACCATCGTGGGGTGGGTGACCGATGAGCTTCCCGTGGACAAGCCGCGGCACCTGCTCGGCATCTCCGAGCCTGACGACATCTTCACCGCGGTCGAGGCTGGAGCCGACACCTTCGACTGCGTCGCGCCGACCCGGCTCGCGCGCCGCGGCGGCGTGTACACCCTCGACGGGCGCATGAACCTCACCGGCGCGCGCTTCAAGCGCGACTTCGCCGGTATCGATGAGGAGTTCGGTGGCTACGTCAGCCAGAACTACTCGCGCGCCTACATCCACCACCTGCTCAAAGCGAAGGAGTTCCTCGCCGGCACGCTGTGCACGATCCACAACCTGGAGTTCATGGTGCGCCTGGTGGACAACATCCGCCGCGCCATCGACGCCGGCGACTACGAGGCGTACCGCGACGAATTCATGGGGCGCTACTACGCGGGGGCCAAGACTCAGCGTCGCGGCCTGGGGTAAACGGCCTGATTCAGGGCATCCCGGGGGCGTCGACAAGCAAAAGCCCTTAGGCCGTGGTGGCGCTGAGCTGCTCCTCCTGCCGGCGCACCCACGCGATGGTGGGGTAGGTGATCGGCAGGAGCACGACCTCCATGATCGTCTTCCAGAAGAAGCCGACGGCGACGTAGTTCACGAACTCGCCGGCGGTGGTGATGCCGATGACGCCGGCGGCGATGGAGCAGAACAGCAGCGTGTCGGCGAACTCGCCGACGATGGTGGAGCCGATCAGGCGCGCCCATAGATTGCCGCGGCCGAGACGGTCCTTCATCTTCTGCAACACCCACGCGTTGAGCAGCTGGCCGACGACGTAGCCCGCGAGCGACGCCACCACGATGCGCGGCAAGAGCCCAAGCACCGCTGCGAACGGCTCCTGCATGTCGTAGAAATCTGCGGCTGGCAGCCAGATCGCGACATAGAACGTCAGCACTGCCAGCACCGCGACGCCGAAACCGGTGAACACGGCGCGGCGCGCGGTCTTGAACCCGTAGACCTCGGCGATGACGTCACCGATGACGTAGGAGATGGGGAAGAGAAAGAAGGCGCCGTCGGTGATCAGCGGGCCGAGCGTCACGCCCTTTTGCGCCGTGATGTTCGAGATGAGGAACACCGCGCAGAAGAACGTGAGCAGGTACGAAAACGGCGAGCGGGAAACGGGGTGAGTCACGCGCAATATCATGGCACGCAGAACTGACTAGACGCATGCTTGTTACTGGCTGGAAAGGCGGATCCTTGTGAATGACCACCGCGGCGCGGGCCGCTACGCGCCGAGCCCCAGCGGCGACCTCCACTTCGGCAACCTGCGCACGGCGCTGCTCGCGTGGCTGTTCGCCCGCCAGACCGGCCGCGCGTTCTACATGCGCGTCGAGGACATCGACTCCGAACGCAGCTCCGTCGAGTCCGCGCGCCGCCAGCTGGAGGACCTCGCGGTGATTGGCATTGAGTGGGACGAGCCGGTGATCTACCAGTCCGACCGCTCCGCCGCCTACGCCGCCGCGCTCGCGCAGCTGCCCACCTACGAGTGCTACTGCACCCGCCGCGACATCCGCGAGGCCGCCTCCGCGCCCCATGCCCAGCCAGGCATGTACCCGGGCACGTGCCGCGATCTCTCGGAGGAGCATCGCGCTTTACGACGCCTCGAACTATCCGCAGAAGGTCGCCTGCCGGCCATCCGCCTGCGGGCTGAAGCGCGGGAGTGGACGGTGTCGGATTTCTACCACGGCGAGTACACCGGCGCGGTCGACGACGTGATCCTGCGCCGCGGCGGCAACTTGAACCAGGCGCAGGCGGGGGATTGGGCGTACAACTTGGCCGTGGTTGTCGACGACGGCGACTTCGGCATCGACCAAGTCGTCCGCGGCGACGACCTGCTCGCCTCGGCGCCCGCCCAGGCGTACCTGGCGCACCTGCTTGGCTACCAGCAGCCGGAGTACGTACACGTGCCGCTGGTGGTCAACGCCGAGGGCAAACGCCTGGCGAAGCGCTACGGCGCGGTCACGCTGCGGGAAATGGCCGGCGAAATGGCCGGCGAAATGGCCGGCGAGGTGGCTGGTGGGGAGGGCGTGCAACGGGCCGTCGATAAGCTTGCTGCTTCTCTTGGGTGCCCTGGGGCGACGAACCTGCTGAAGAGCTTCGACCCGCTGGCCTTGCCGCGGGAGCCGTACGTGTTTGGCTCGGCCTAGGCCGTGAAGCCGACGCCCTTGCGCCAGTTCAGCATGGCCGCAGTGCGGACGGGAGAGAGGGGGGCGAGGATATCGTCGACGCGCAGCCACTCCATGAACACGTCCGCATCCGCGATGGTGACAATGGTGTAGCCGTGCGTGTCCAGCGCGCAGTGGCGCAGGTTCGGGTTCGCGGCGAACATGTAGCCGGTGGCGGTGCGCATCAGCGGGTGGCCGGCGGGGAGACCGAGCGAATCGGTGACGTTCGGGGCGGTGATGGAAGAGCACACCACCTCGCAGCCGATCTGGGTGTCGCCGTAGGGGATGGTGTGGCTCCACTCGGTGTGGATGTCGCCGGTGAGGAAGATCGGGTTCTTGCCCAGGCGGCCGAGGGCATCCAGGAGGCGGCGGCGCTCGCTGTCGTAGCCGTCCCACTGGTCACCGTTGAGGGGGAGCTCATCGATCGCGGGGATGTCGGCCTGAGAGGAGAGGATGTTGGAGCTCAACGCCTTCGCGATCGGGCGGGTCGCCGGGTTCTGCATGACGGTGCCGAGGCGCATTGGCGAGAACATCACCGAGTTGCCCAGGGCATTCCATTTGGTCTTCGAGCGCTCCAGCGTGTTGATGAGCCAGTTGTACTGCTCCGAGCCGAGCATGGTGCGGGCGTCGCCGGGCTGGCGTGAGCCGCCGCGCCAGAACTCGACGTCGCGGTAGGTGCGCAGGTCCATGACCGTGAGCTCGACGAGGTCGCCGAACGTGAACGTGCGGTAGATGTGGCCCTCGGTGCTAGTCTGGGTGGTGCGCACCGGCATCCACTCGTAGTAGGCGCGGATCGCGGCGTCGCGGCGGGCGTAGAAATCGCCTTCCGACGCGTCGTGGTTGTCCGCGCCGTCGCGCCAGTTGTTGTTGGCCACCTCGTGGTCGTCCCACACCACGATCCACGGCATCGCCGCGTGCGCGTTCTTCAGCGCTTGGTCGGTGCGGTAGCGGCCGTAGCGGGTGCGGTAGTCGGCCAGCGACACGATCTCGTGCGCCGGGTGGTGCAGGCGCACCGGGCCGAAGCCGGAGTACCCGTACTGGGCGTACTCGTAGATGTAGTCGCCGAGGAAGACGGTCAGGTCGATGTCGCCGGCCCAGCCGCGCTCTGCCATGTCGGCGTAGGCGGAGAAGAAGCCGGCCTCGTAGTTCGCGCAGGACGCGACTGCCCAGCGCTGGCGTTTCACGGGCGCGCCGGGCGCGGGCGCAGTCTTGGTGCGGCCGGTCGGCGAGGTCGCGCCGGCGTGCGGGCCGTCGGTGACCACGAAGCGGTAGAAGTAGACGCTGTCCGCCGCCAGCCCGTGCACGTCGATGTGCACCGTATGGTCGGCATCAGGGTGTGACAAGGACTCGCCGTGCTGCACAATCGTGAGAAACTCCGGGTCGGTCGCCACGTCCCAGCGCACCGGGGTCGGGGCGCCGCCACCGGAGCCGGGCCACGCGGCATCGTCCGGGGTCACGCGCGTCCACAGCACCACCGAATCCGGCAGCGGGTCGCCGGAGGCGACGCCGTGCACGAACGGCAGCGGCGGCAGCTCGGGTTCCGCGAGCGGGGAGGCCGACGGCGCGGGCTGGGAGCTTTGCGCCCACGCCTGCGCGGCGAAGCCCGCGCCGACGGTGCCAGAAGTGACCGCAGCGGTGCGGAGGAAGTTACGACGGGATACGGAACGGCTCGTTGCGGCGGCCTCGCTTCGTCTCACGCCCCATATGGTCGGACACTCATGCTTGGAGCGCGAGTGCAGGACACAAAGTTGGTGCAGGTTTCGCCGCGTGTTTGGCCGTTGTTTACCTAATTCAAGCGGGCGGTTTACCCGCGGCGGTTGAGGCGCACGTATTCGTCTTCATTGACGTGCAGTTCAAACCCCGCAGAGGTCGCGTTCTCGTAGGCAAACAGGAACTCCCCGTCGGCCGCCATCAGCTCCCCGTCGCGGTCGTAGACGTCGCCGGCCACAATCGCTTGCTGCCGCTCCGGCAGCAGCGTGCACGCGGTGGTAAACACCTGCGCTCCGCCCGGCGAGTAGGTGAAATTGCACCAGTTCTCGTTCACCGTGACCCGCACCGTATCCAGGTCGCTCGCCTCGTCCTCGCGGTAAAAGTAGGTGCCGGGCGGAATCAGATCGGGGTGGTCGCGGTCAGCGGCCCGCCGCTCGGGGTCACTGTCGGCAAGGGCAGAGGCCCCAGCCCCAGGTCGCTTATCGACGGCCACTTCACCGCCATCCCCATCCCCATCCCCGAATCCGCCACACCCGGCCAGCGTGGCACTCAGCGTGATGCAGATGGCGATCCCAGCCGCCGCCAGCGCCGCAGCTTCGAGGAATCCACGCAAGGCGCTAGGAGAGCGTGGTGCGGGTGGACAGGGCGGCGTCGATACGCAGAAGCCCCGAACCGTCGGAACCGACGAGCTGAAGCTGATCGACGATCTCTCCGACCGTGGCTTCCTCTTCGATCTGCTCGTTGAGGAACCAGTTGAGCAGCGCGCGGGACTCTAAGTCGCCGACCTCGTCCGCGATGCGGGTGATTTCGCGGATCTGCTCCGAAACCTTCTGCTCGTGCACGAGCGCGGCGCGGAACGCGTCGAGCGGGCCGCTGATCTCCGGCGCGTCGATCGCAATCGTGCGCGGCTGCACGCGCTCGCCGCGGTCGATGAGGTGCTTGGCAAACTTCTGCGCGTGCTCCGTTTCCTCCTGCGCCTGCGCGGTGAACCACGCGCACAGGCCCGGGAAGGACAGCGCGTCCATCTCGTTGGCCAGGTAGCGGTACACGTAGGCGGCGGCGTATTCCTCGGTGACCTGCTGGGTGATGGCTTCTTTGAGGCGGGGATCAATCATGTGCCCGGATTTTACAGCACCGCGACCTGGCCCCCGGTGACGCTGAGCTGCACCACCTCACCGCTCGGCAGGGTCAGGCTGGGGCGTTTGCTGCTCTTGCTTAGGGTCAGCTGGCGGTGGTGTGCGTAGGCGCGCAGCGCGCGGTGCACGTCCACGCGCGGCGGCAGCGGCGGGGCTGCCAGGGCCGCGCGCACGCCGGGCACGGTGATTGGCGGCAGGTTGAACCGCGGCGAGTGCAGCACAATCACTGCGGTCTCACCGCCAGGCAGGTTGAGGTAGTACAGGTGCGTGCCGCGCTGCATGTGCGCGATGTACGGCATGAGCTGGTACTGCTCGAGCACCACGGTCGGTAGCTCCCCGCGCGTCAGCGATACGATGCGCTCGCGCACGCCCATGTCGTGCACACCCCGGATGAACTCCAGGGAAGGGTTCGGCTGGCCCTGGTCGTACGTCCAGCCCCACCGGAAGGTCCCATTCGGCAGCAGGTAGCCGGCAATTTGCGGCACAAGCTTATCGACGCCCCCATCAACGAACCTCACCTCCGCCTGACGCAAATCATCCGAGAAGGTGATGCCGGCGATGATGCTATTGCAGTACGCGCGGTGCTCGTTGAACATGAACCACGACTCGTTGGTCACCCGGATGGGTTCGTTTTCTTCGGTGTCGCGCCGGGCGCTCATCACTGCCGACGCGTGCGCTCCTGCCGGGCCGGCGCCGGGGCGGTTGAGCACTTCGATCAGCGAGCCGTCGCTCAAGCGCAGCTCATGCATTCCCGGGGCGACGGTCTGGGAGCCCACGAGGTGCTCGCCGAGTTGCTTGGCCAGCGTGCTCACCGCCTCCAGCTCGTCCGCGTTCGGCGGCATGACCGTGTGCGCGATAGTGCGGCGCACCACGGAGCCCACCGGCTCACCGGTCTTCATCAGGTTCGGCAGAACCACGATGACCAGCTGCTCGGCATGGATGTTCGGCAGCGTGTTCGGCAGCGTGTTCGGCAGCGTGTTGGGCAGCACGATGATCGGGTTGCCGCCGTGGCGCGTCTGCAGCGCCTGAAGAAATGGCGTGGCCAGCGGTTCCTGGAACGGCGCCGGGCGGGTGAACTCGGGGATCGGGTTGCCGTTGGAGCCGGCCTGGTTCTGCGAGACAAGTCGGATATGGCCGCCGCTGATGGTCGCCACGATGATGCCCGGGTGGATCTCGCTGACGCCGACCGAGCTTGTCACCTGCAGGTTGATCGCGATGTCGCCGCCCGGTGTCGGGCCATATTGGTGCACCACCCGGTAGTTCACCGGTTGCGCGAGGCGCCCGTAGAAGTTCGACGCCGCCAGGAACCGGGTAAATAGGGACAAGCGGCCCTCGCGCAGCAGCGCGGGCGACGGCGCAGGGTAGCCAGGCGCAAAACTCATGCGTGTCAGCGTAGCGGGAAACAAAACAGGCCCCGCACCGGGCCGGTCACCAAAACCGGGGGCCCAAGTGTGCGGGGCCTGTTTCGAATTTTGCGGAGGATGTGGGATTTGAACCCACGAGGGTATTGCTACCCGCACGCGTTCCAGGCGTGTGACATAGGCCGCTAGTCGAATCCTCCAGCTGACACGTGCAGCACCGCTTGAAAAGCGGCGCCGATTGCATCGCTGGCAATACTGTAGTGCATTGCCACCGCGAGCCACAAAACGGCAAGACACGGTGTGCGCCAGCGAGAAGGTACAGCGTGACAGAGGGGGGCGTGGGGCCGTCGATAAGCATGCGGCAACTGGCGGCCCCTTTTTGTGCCACCTGGGCGATCCGGCTACAGTGAGGGCCAGGATCCCACGCGGTGCTTATCTTGTGAACTCCCCCAGGGCGGGAACGCAGCAAGGGTCAGCGAGCTCTGGCAGGTGCGTGGGGTCCCCTTTGTATTCACGGGTACGATTGAGCATCATGGCTACCCCTTTAAACGAGATGAACCCGCAGGAATGTGAGGCGTTGGCCAAAGACGTCCGCGAACGGTACGCCGAGCTGAAGGCGAAGAACCTGAACTTGGACCTCACCCGCGGCAAGCCGTCGAGCGAGCAGCTGGACTTCTCCCAGGATTTGCTCGCGCTGCCCGGGACGGACAACTACCGCGCGAAAGACGGCGTGGACGTGCGCAACTACGGCGGGGTCGACGGCATCGTGGACATCCGCGAGCTGTGGGCGGAGCTTATCGGCGTCGACGCGGAGAACCTCATCGCCGGCGACGCGTCCTCGCTGAACATCATGTTCGACCTCATCTCCTTCGCGTTCGCGTTCGGCACGAACGACTCGCCGCAGCCGTGGAGCAAGGAGCCGGGTGCGAAGTGGCTCTGCCCGGTGCCGGGCTACGACCGCCACTTCACCATCACCGAACAGTTCGGGTTCGAGATGGTCAACGTCCCAATGCTTGCCGACGGCCCTGACATGGACGTCGTCGAAGACCTTGCACGCGACCCGAACGTGAAGGGTATGTGGTGCGTGCCGATCTTCTCCAACCCCACCGGCGTGACCTACTCTCGCGAGACGGCTGAGCGCCTCGCGGCGATGGAGACCGGCGCGCCGGACTTCCGCATCGTGTGGGACAACGCCTACGCGGTGCACGCGTTCACCGACGAACTGCCGGAGAACCCGAACGTCATCGAAATCGCGGCGGAGAAGGGCAACCCGAACCGTTTCTGGTACATGAGCTCGACGTCCAAGATCACGCACGCGGGCGCGGGTGTGGCGTTTTTCGCGTCGTCGAAGGAGAACCTCGACTGGTACCGCTCGATCGCGGGCGTGCGCGGCATCGGACCGAACAAGGAGAACCAGCTTGCGCACGCCGCGCTGTTCGGCGACGCGGAAGGGGCGCGTGCGCTGATGCGCAAGCACGCCGGCTCGCTGGCGCCGAAGTTCGAGGCCGTGATCGGCATTCTGGGCGAGCGGCTCGGCGGCTACGGCGTCGCGGAGTGGACCGAGCCGAAGGGCGGCTACTTCATCTCCCTCGACGTCGTGCCCGGTACCGCGACCCGCGTGTGGGAGCTGGCGAAAGAGGCGGGCATCAACCTCACCAAGGCCGGCTCCGCGTTCCCGCACGGCACCGACCCGGACAACCGCAACATCCGGCTTGCCCCGTCGCTGCCGCCGCTGGACGAGGTCACCGAGGCGATGGACGGCGTCGCCACCTGCGTGCTTCTCGCCGCCATCGAGCACCGAGGTGCCCAGTGACAGGTAACGAGCTCCTTGCATGGATCGACACCATTTTCCCGGGCATTGAGCTTTCGCTTGTCGACGACTCCGCCGTCGCCACCAGCACACACCAAGACCTCCCCGTTGCTGTGACGGTCGGGTTCTCCACGGTTGATACTGGGCTCCGCCTGGAGGCGGATCCGAGCACACTCGTGGGGTGTGAATTGGCGGTCAAAGGTGGCGTCGATAAGCAATTGCTCGCGCAAACCGCAATTGAAGCGACCCGGATCATCAACTCCTTCGGGATTCCTGCGCAGCCTGGGGTGCTTTTGGAGAACCTGTTTTCCAATGTCGAGCTGCCGCCGGGCGCGACCGTGGGGCACGGGTTCTTGCGCGAGCCGGACCTGTTTTACAAGGGCACGCCCGTGCACCCTGAGGAGGGGAAGCTGACCGTGCTGCTGGAGCTGGTGGCGCTGACGGATACGGAGTATCGGATTGCGTCTGAGCAGGGCGTGGAGATTTTGAAGCAGCAGCTGCGGCGGCGCAGCGTGGACATTACGGATTGGTTCAGGGGCTAATAGGTGGCGCTGTACAGGAAGTATCGGCCGGCGACGTTTGGCGAGCTGGTTGGCCAGGAGCAGGTGACACGCCCGCTGTCGACAGCGCTGGATAACGGCCGGATCGCGCATGCGTACCTGTTTTCGGGGCCGCGCGGGTGCGGCAAGACGTCGTCGGCGCGCATTCTGGCGCGGTCGCTGAACTGTGTGGAGGGGCCGACGTCGACGCCGTGCGGGGTGTGCGCGTCGTGCGTGGCGCTGGCGCCGGGCGGGCCGGGCAACCTGGACGTGATGGAGTTGGACGCGGCATCGCACGGCGGTGTGGACGACATGCGTGAGCTGCGCGAGCGTGCGATGTTCGCGCCGGCGGATTCGCGCTACCGCGTGTTCATCATCGACGAGGCGCACATGATCTCCGCCGCCGGCAACAACGCGCTGCTGAAGATTGTGGAGGAGCCGCCGGAGCACCTGATCTTTGTGTTCGCGACGACCGAGCCGGAGAAGATCCTGGGCACGATCCGTTCGCGCACGCACAACTACCCGTTCCGCCTGCTGGCGCCGGCCGCGATGCGCGAGCTGCTCGAGCGCGTGGTGGCGGAGGAGGGCGTGTACGTCGACGAGAACGTCCACCCGCTGGTGATTCGCGCTGGCGGCGGGTCGCCGCGCGACACGCTGTCGATCCTGGACCAACTGCTTTCCGGCGCGGGGGCGGACGGACTGACCTACGAGCTGGCGCTGCCGCTGTTGGGTGTGACGGACCTGTCGCTGTTGGACGCGGCAGTGGACGCGATCGCCGACGGCGACGCTTCCGCCACCTTCCACACCATTGACGCCGTCATGGAGTCCGGCCACGAGCCGCGCCGTTTTGCCACCGACCTGTTGGATCGACTGCGTGACTTGCTGATCATCCGCACCGTGCCAGATGCGTTCGGGCAAGGCCTTGTCGACGCCCCCGTCGACCGCGCCGAAATCCTGCGCGCTGAAGCCGCGCGTTTTAGCCCCGCTCAGCTCGCAGATCTGGCGACCGAGGTCAACGACCGCGTCTCCGATCTACGCGGCGCGACCTCGCCGCGGCTGCTGCTCGAGGTGATGATGGCCCACCTGCTTACGCTCCCCTCGGGCGCCGGCGCCGGCGCCGACACCAGCGCGACCGGGGCCGCTGTCAGCTCTCCCGCTGTCAGCTCTTCCGCTGGCACCGCCACCCATTCCGGCTCCGCAGTCACTCGCGGCTCAGGCGGGGCGGCGGCCGCCGCTGCGGCGGCAGCGGCTGCAGCGGCCGCAGGTCGCGGGGTGCGCAGTTCTTCAACACCCGCCGCTCAGGCGCCGCAGCAGACCGCACTGCCGCAGCAGACCGCGCCAGCCACATCGACGGCGGCGAAACCCACACCGGAACCGGAACCGGAGCCGCAGCCCGACTTCGAGCCGGGGCAACCTCCCGCGCCGGAACCGTCCCGTTCTGAGCCCGCGCCCGCCCCGGCGATGACTCCACCGGTCGCGCCTGCCGCACCCGCAGAGCCAGCAACGCACGCCGAGCTGGCAACGCACGCCGAGCTGGCAACGCACGCCGAGTCGGGAGGGCAAGCCGAGCCCGACGATCGGGCTCAAGCGATCGACGACACCTACAAGGACGCTCCGACACCGGATCGGGCTGAACCGACACCCGCGCAGTCGCCTGCATCGGCACCCAGCGAGGAGCTCGGAGATGTCGAACACACTCCGCAAACAGCTGACGGCGCGGCTGCGGCGGAGAACATGGCTCCAGCTGACGAGACCGCGACCACAGGCGAAGCATCCACAGGCGAAGCATCCACTGACGGAGAATCCACCGGCGGAGAATCCACGGAGGCGCCTTCCGCGACCGAGGCCCCGGCTGCTCAGGATGCGGGTGCAGATGTGGGAGAAGCGACCGGGGATGTCGGCGAGTTCGATGGGGATGCGCTGTTCCACCGCATAGAGCGGGATTGGACGACGCTTCGTCAGTCGGTGGGCGCGCGGAACAAGGTCGCCGAGATCATGCTCACCGAGGCACGCCCGCTCGGCTTTGACGGCGCGACCTTGGTGCTCGGCCACAACACTGGGGCGCTGGCGGGCCGCATCAACGCCGAAAACAACAACGCAGACATCGTCGCGGTGCTCTCGGAGAAGCTGGGTGCGCAGATTGGGGTGCGGTGTGTGGTCGGCACTGATCCGGCCGCCGCGAACGTCCGCGCGCCCGAGCGCAAGGCAGTGTGGAACCCGGGCAAACCCGAAGTCGCCGGGCGCACTGAGAGCGGTGGGCGCACTGCGCGCGGCGGGAATGCTGCGGCCAACTCGGGTGACGCGGAGGGCGCGGATCAGCCTGACGACCCTGCGCCGGCACCTGCACCGGCGAAGTCACCCGCGCCCAACGACTGGCGGTCGGCAGCCCAAGCAGCGGCGCAGGCAGCCAGCCAGCAAGCCGCGGCTAAAGCAAAGCGGGACAGTGAAGAAATCCCGCCCCCACCGGAGCCCATTGACGACGAACCCCCGTACGACCCCTGGAATGGGGATGAAGGGGGGAGCGGTGGGGCGTCGATAAGCGAAGCAAAGCCCTACTCCCAAGAGGACGAGGAGCGCGACATGGCTGACCAGGCTGAAGCCGAGGAAGGGGAGCGCGATCGCCGCGACGCGACGCAGGTGGCGATGGAGCTGCTGGCGAGCGAGCTCGGCGCGAAACCGCTGTAGAGCAAGCGGGTACACTGGGCAGAGGTTGTATTAGCGATAAAGAAAGGGTGGATCCCACCATGACCCAGCCAAACATGCCGGCAGATATGCAGGAACTGATCCGTCAGGCCGCTGAGGTGCAGGCGGCGCTGCAGCAGGCGCAGCAAGAGCTGCTGAACACCACCGTGGTTGGTACCGCCGGCGGCGAGCTGGTCTCCGTGACCATGACCGGCGGTGCCGAGATCACCGAGCTGAAGATCAAACCGGAGGCTGTCGACCCGGAGGATGTTGAGACACTGCAGGACCTGATCCTGGCTGCGTACCGCGACGCGCACACCAAGGCTGGCCAGCTCGCGCAGGAGAAGATCGGCCCGCTGACCGGCGCTGCCGGTGGCCCGCAGGCTGGCCCGGGCGAGGTGCCGTTCGGCGGCATCATCTAGGCGCTGCCCCGAACTTCACTGCCTCAACGCGCCTGGCCACGCGCCGGGCGTTTTCTTTATGCACCAGTAACCCTGGGCACCCTGCACACCCCTCAAAGGAGCGCGATGTTTGAAGGCCCGCTGCAAGACCTCATCGATGAGTTCTCGCGTCTGCCCGGTGTCGGCCCGAAGTCGGCGCAGCGCATCGCGTTCCACCTGCTGCAGACCGAGCCGGACGACATCGACCGGTTGCGCGCGGCGCTTGAAGCGGTGCGTGACGGTGTGACGTTCTGCCGCATCTGCAACAACGTCTCGCGCGAAGAGGTGTGCCGCATCTGCGCGGATTCCGGGCGCGACAAGTCGCTAGTGTGCGTGGTGGAGGATGCGAAGGACATCCAGGTCATTGAACGCACCGGCGAGTTCAGCGGCCGCTACCACGTGCTCGGCGGTGCGTTGGACCCGCTGGCGAACATCGGGCCGAAGGACCTGGCGATTGCGTCGCTGCTGCAGCGCATCGGCGGGGTGCAACCGGACCTCGCGGACGGGGAAATCCCGGAGATCGCGGAGGTCATCCTCGCCACTGACCCGGACACCGAAGGCGAGGCGACCGCGTCCTACATCGCCCGGCTGCTCAAGGACTTCCCGGATCTCACCGTTTCGCGCCTCGCATCCGGCATGCCGCTGGGCGGGGACTTGGAGTTTGTCGACGAACTCACGCTCTCCCGCGCCCTCAGCGGCCGGTTGAAGCTCTAGAACCCGCCCTCAGTCGCTTCGTCCACGGCGTCCTCGATCAGAAAGTCCATGTCGTTGAGGAACGCCGTCACGCTGACCTGCGACGAATCCACGCCCGCCACCCGCAGCGGACCAAGCGTGACAAAGTCGATCCACTTGTCGCCGACCGGCGCCAGCGACAGGTCCTCGATCGCGGTGATGAAGTTGTCGCGGTACGCGCCCAGCAGCTGGCGGTGCGCTTCGGTGCCCAGGTCGTTCCACGGCGCGCCGACTGAAATCCAATCCAGCCCGATGCATTGCACGTGCGTTTCCGTCGCCAGCCATTTGCACAGCTCCGGGTCGAGGCACGGCCCTTCCTCCTGGTAGACCTGCGGGTTCTCGCTGCGGTAGCGCTCGAAGCCGGTCCGGATCAGCAGCAGCCGAATGCCGTCAAACTCGCTTGCGTAGGGTTCGATGTCCTCAACGGTCAGGATCGATTTGGGCTTGCTTTTCGACGGCACGTCCACCAGCAGCACCTCATCCCCGTCAAAGTTGAACCGTTCAGGGCCAAGTTCTGCGATGGTCACGCCGTCGGGAACAAAGTGGCGCGGCGCGTCCATGTGCGTGCCGAAGTGATTTGGCAGGGTGCTGAGAAAGCTGTTCGCATCGCCGTCTTCACCGATCACCGTGCGTTGGGTGGTCTCGAGTTTCGGGGTGCCGGGGTAGGCGGGGCCGTTGGGTTCAAGGATGTGGCTCAAGTGCACGTACATGCTTCTGCATGCTAGCGCTGTTGACGCCACCGGCGCTGCCTTCGCTGCGCACCGCCACCGCCCGCGCCGCTAGTTCAGGCGTTCCATGCGCAACCGGTCGATGGTCGGCAGCTCGAGCGGCTCGAGATCTTCGATGGTGCAGCCCATTGCCTTGGCGAGCAGCAGGTCCGCGAGCTGCGGGTTGCGGGCCAACGCCGGGCCGTGCATGTAGGTGGCAATGACGCTGCCTTGCACGACGCCCTCGATCCGGGTGCCACTGGTGGCGCTATTGGTTGCGCCCTCTGCGCCCCTTTCGCCCCCTTCGCTTGCGCCGTTGTTACGGACGGCAGCGCTCGCGCCATTGCCGGTGCCGCGGGTGACCGTCGCCAGCGGCTGCGCGTCGGGGCCCAGGGTGGTGGCGCCCATATGGTTCTCGAAACCGGTGAGCGGCTCCGTAAGCTCCGCGGTGATGCCCACGCGGGAGGGTTTGGACGCGATTTCCCCGATGGCGCGTTTGGAAAGGGGCTGCGTGGTGGCGTCGATAAGCGAAATGCCCTGTGCCTCCGTGCCGTGCGCGAAGAAGCTGTGGCCGAGGATCTGCATGCCGGCGCAGACGGCAAAGATGGGGGTGCCGTCGGCGGCCGCGGCCTGCAGGCCTGGGGAAGCGGCGAGGCGCGCGGCTGCGATGACCTGGGCGGAGTCCTCGCCGCCGCCGAGGGTGTAGATGTCGCAATCCGCGGGGATTTCGTCGGTGAGCGTCACTTTGCGGACTTCGGCGCGGATGCCGCGCATGCGGGCACGCTGGCGCAGGACGAGCGCGTTGCCGTCGTCGCCGTAGGTGCCCAGGATGTCCGGCAGGATCAGGCCAATGGTGAGCGTGCGGGTCGGCTTAGCCACGGTAATCCTCCTGCTTGGTCAGCGCCTTCTTCAGGTCGCGGAACGCGGTGTAGTTTGCGAGCACCTCCACGCGGCCCGGCGGGCAGGCGCGGATCGCGTCAACGGGGTCGTGGATGAGCTGGTGGTCAATGCCCGCGTAGAGGAGGCGCACCGCGAGATCGGTGCCGCGCTCACCGGCGGCGATGACTTTCGTCTCGCCGAAATCCTCGAAGGCGACGTCCCACAGCCAGGAGACATCCTCGCCGTCGCCCTGCTGCGCGTTCACACCGATGACCACGCCGTCCGCTTCGCGGTCCAGCATGCTAAGCGCCTCCTGCCAACCGGCCGGGTTCTTGGCCAGCAGGAGGTGGATCTCGTGGTCGCCGAGGTGCACAGTGGAGTAGCGGCCGGCGACGTTGTCGATCTCCTCCGCCGCGGCCACCGCCTTCTCCAGTGGCACGCCGAACGCCTCGACGGCGCACGCGATCGCCTGGGCGGCGTTGCCGCGGTTCGCCTGGCCCGGCAGTTTCAAGCTGAGCGGGACCGTCTGGCCGTCGGGGGTGTGGAGCCCGTCGTTATCGACCCACCAGTCGGGGGTGGGACGGCGGAAGTCGGTGCCGTCGACAAGCGGCTCGAGCGCGTACCAGTCGCCGTCGTCGGTGCGCACGACGTGGCCGCCGGAGCGCGGGTTGGTCACCGAATCGCCGGCCCAGCCGCTGCCCGCCGCGACCCACACCACGTTCGGGTGGTCCCAGGCACACGAGGTGATCAGCACATCATCGCAATTCGCAACGATCGTCGCCTCCGGATGCTCCATCACGGCCTGGCGCAGCGCGCGCTCGATCGAGTTGATCTCACCCACACGGTCAAGCTGGTCGCGCGAAAGGTTCAGCAGGACCAGGGCTTCAGGAGCAAGACGCTTGGCGACGGCCGGCACGTGCAGCTCGTCCACCTCTAGGACAATATGGCTGGCGTCACCACCTGCCATAAGCGCCGAAATGATGCCGGCATCCATGTTGTCGCCACCATCGTTGGTGGCCACGGTGTGGGTGGTGCGCATTGCGCTGGCGAGCATCCGGGTGGTGGTCGACTTGCCGTTGGTGCCGGTGACCAGCACCGCGGGGCGGCCGCGGCCCAGGGAATCCATGATGTCCGGGTCGATAGCGCCGGCAACTAGGCCGCCGATCATGCCGCCAGCGCCGCGGCCGGTCGCGCGCGAGGCGGCAGTAGCGGCACGCGCCGCGGTCACGGCTAGCGAAGATCGAATGCGGGCGAGACGTCCTTGCTCGGTCATGCGGCCTACGTTACTCCGGCCGTGCGCCGGAACCGGACTCCATTTCGGCAACGGCTCGCGTGAATTCTTCGGCGGAGAGAATTGGGATGTCTTTGCGGTGCGCGTGCATCGCCTTGCCACGCAGCTCCACGCCTTTGACCTGCGCGTCCGAAACCACCAGCGAGGTCTGGCGTGACAACTTCTCGGAGTAGGTCAGCCCAGCGCGCACCGCGGCGTCAATGAGGGTGTCGGGGCGCACGGCCACGTCATCGGTGACCACCACTTCCATGCCCTTATGCAGGCCCGCGTCTACGGCGTACACGCCGGGGTTCTCGGCCGCCGCGCCCGCTTTTTGCGCGTCGACGCGCACGTGGCTCCGTTGCAGCCCGAACGCGTCGGCGGTGAGCTCGCTGGGATCCAGCTCCGTCAGCGCACCCGCACCGCGTAGCTGCAGGAACAGCTGCATCAGCATCAAGGTGTTCGCCCGCATGCGCGCCTGCTCGAGTTCGTGGCGGTCCGCCCTCGCACCGGCGCCGTTCGCCGCCGCATCACTCGCACCCGCACCCGCACCCGCGTTGCTCGGCTCCCCGACACCCAGCGCCGGCGCCACCGCCTGCAGCCGCGCATCCACCGGCACAAACCCCTGCAGCCGCGCACTGCCCAGCACGTCCACCATGCTCGACGGCCGCGGCACGTGCCCGACCCGCTGGCGCCGCCGGTTGCCCTTCCCGCGCCGGGAACGGTTCGCTCGGGCCGCCGCGTTCATCGCCCGCCGCGCCTCGGAAACCACGAACCCCCAATCGCGTGGGGAGTCATAAAGGACGAGCACCCTGCCGTCGATAAGCTTGTTCAGGGTGCGCAACGAGCGAGCAAACCGGGGTGCCTGCGCGAAGTCGCCGACCTCGAGCCCGTGGATGTGGCGCGGCCCGGGGTCGCAACCAGGGTTGAACACCTGGTGGAATTCCTCGCCGATCTCGCCGGCCTCGTTGAACGTCACCGCATCGAGCGTGAGCAGGCGCCCAGTCCCCGGGTGAATCCCGGTTGTCTGCGCGTTCAGCACCACATACGGGTGGGCTGGCTCGTTCGGGGCGGTCATTGTTCGCATCTTAGCTGCCAGGGGCTTTTCGCTTATCGACGCCCCCTTGCTACCGCCCTACCGGCACCCCCGCAGCCCCTGCCGGGGCGCTCGCAGGCGCAGCGGGTGGTGCAGCCGTGGGCGGCACGTTGGGCGGGACGTTGGGCGGAGCTGTTGCTGGCACCGACGGAGGCGCCGTCGGAGGCGCCGTCAGCGGAGCAGTCCCGAGGGGAGCGGCCGGGGCACCAGTCGCCGGGGCGTTGGCCGGCGGAACGGAGGCGGGCGGGACCGTTGCGGGCGGGGCGGTGGTCGACGGGTCGCTGGACTCGTCGCGGTTGATCACGGTCACCGAATTGTCGTCGTCAGTTTGCGTCTGCTGTCCGAGCACGAGGGCACCGGCGACGATGAGCGCGAGCGCGGCAACCGTGATCACTGCGCCGATAATGAGGTTGGTGCGGTGGTTGCGCACGTCGGTGGGCGCGGTGTCCTCGGTCTCGGCGGCGAATGCGGCCGCGGCGGCTTCCTCGTCGGCCTCGTACTGCTGCTCGCTGGGCACTTCGACAGGCTCGGCGACCGGCTTGATGGGGGAGAACGAGGAGGTAACTGAGGGGTCGGCGAGGAAACCGGGGCGGGTCAGTGCGTCGAGGCCCGGGAGCGGGGAAATGGCGGGGAACTCATCGACGAAATCGACATCCACCGGGCCGACGGTGATGGTCAGCTGTGGTTGCCCGCCGACTGGCGCGTGGTAGCCGCGCGCGACGGCGGTGAGGCCGCGGCGCTCGAGCGCACGCAATGTCGGTTCCAGCGCGGCGCTGGTGGCCGGATCGAGGTGGGCGACCTCGTGGCCGTCGAGCCGGACCACAACGTCATCTACGTCGTCGAACCCGACCGTGGTAAGGACGTGCTTGCGGCCCATCTCCAGCGCCTCGGGCGCGTCCTCGGTGTAGAAGACGTCGGTGGGGCGGCCTGGCTCGAGGAACACCCACGGCTCGCTCGGCGGCTGGTTCTCCGGCAGCAGCAGGCCGGGGCGCGGGAGGCGTACGGAGAGTTCGGAGTTGACCGCATCGAGGCGCGTCGCACGCACCGTGACCTGGGGGACCAGGCCGGTGTTAATGATTTGGTAGAGCTCGGGGTACTCACGGGCGTCGTCAGTGCTGACTGCTCCGAGCACGACATTGTCACTCTCGATGACAAACCCTGCGCTGTTGGCGCGCGGCAGGAGCGTCGCGGGCAGGTCAACGACCTTGCTGCCGGCGGACTCGAGGAGGTAGGCGACGATCACCCGATCCAGGTCAATGGCGGAGACACTGCGCACAGCCCCCAGGCCATGGTCTGGAATCACATACGGCGTAGCGCGGATGCGTCGTCACCTCCCATGGCCATGTGTAGTTACTTATCCGCGTTTACATTACAACTGTTCCTTGGCAGGAGCGAGACGAATAGGTCGGATTCGGATCGCCTATTTGTCATTCCTGCCCCCGGGGCGCCACCCCCGCGGCTAGATGCCGCCAGCCTTGCCCTCGGTCAGCCCGCGGTTCACCGCGGAGACGATCGCCATCAGCGACGCGCGCGTCGTCGAACCTGCGATGCCCACGCCCCATGCGGAGGCGCCGTCGATGTCGGCGTAGATGTAGCAGGCCGCGTCGGCGTCGTCGCCCGCGGTGCGCGCACGTTGGGAGTAGTCCTGCACCTCGAAGTCGATTCCGAGCGACTCCAGCGCGTTCGCGAACGCGGCGATCGGACCATTGCCGGTGCCGTTGATCTGCTGCTCCTCGCCGTTGAAGGTGACGGTGGCGCGCACTGCCGCATCGTCATCGTCGGCAACCGCGCCGGTGACCTCGTAGTCGACCAGTTCGAGCGGAGAATCCAGGTCCAGGTAGGTGGAGGCGAAGATGTCCCACATGTTCTTGGAGTTGACCTCGCCGCCCTCGGTGTCTGTGATGTTCTGCACCACCGCGGAGAACTCCGGCTGCATCGCCTTGGGCATGTTGATGCCGTGGTCGGTCTTCATGATGTAGGCCACGCCGCCCTTGCCGGACTGCGAGTTCACGCGAATCACCGCCTCGTAGGTGCGGCCGACGTCCTTCGGATCGATCGGCAGGTACGGCACCTCCCAGACGGTCTCGCGCAGTTCCTCCCACTTCACGTCGGTCGACGACGCGCCCGGGCGCACCTTCTGCGCCAGCGCATCAAGCCCCTTGTTAATCGCGTCCTGGTGCGAGCCGGAAAACGCGGTGAACACCAGGTCGCCACCGTACGGGTGGCGCTCTGGCACGCGCAGCTGGTTGCAGTATTCCACCGTCTGGCGGATCTTCTGGATATCGGAGAAGTCGAGCTGCGGGTCAACGCCCTGGGTGAGCATGTTCAGTGCGAGCGTAACCAAGTCGACGTTGCCGGTGCGTTCGCCGTTGCCGAACAAGCAGCCCTCGATGCGGTCCGCACCAGCCATGTATCCCTGCTCGGCCGCCGCCACGCCCGTGCCGCGGTCGTTGTGCGGGTGCAGCGAGATGATCACGGAGTCGCGCTTCGCCAGGTTGCGGTGCATCCACTCGATCGAGTCGGCATACACGTTCGGGGTGATCATTTCCACCGTCGACGGCAGGTTCAAAATGATCAGGTTGTCAGGGGTTGCACCCATAGTGTCGACGACTGCGTCACAGACCTCAAGCGCGAAATCCAGCTCCGTACCGGTGAAGGATTCAGGAGAGTACTCCCAGCGCCAATTCGTATCGGGGTAGTCGTCGGCAATGTTCAAGATGAGCTCCCCAGCGTCGGTGGCGAGCTTCTTGATCGCCTCGCGATCCTTGCGGAACACCACTTCGCGCTGCAGCTTCGACGTCGAATTGTAGAAGTGCACGATGACGTTCTTTGCGCCCGCGCACGCCTCGAAGGTGCGGCGGATCAGGTGCTCGCGCGCCTGGACCAGCACCTGGATGGTGACGTCGTCCGGGATCATGTTGTTTTCGATGATCTCGCGCACGAAGTCGAAGTCGGTCTGCGAGGCGGACGGGAAGCCGACCTCGATCTCTTTGAAGCCCATCTCCACGAGCAGGTTGAACATGCGACGCTTGCGTTCCGGGCTCATCGGGTCGATCAGCGCTTGGTTTCCGTCGCGCAGGTCCACCGCGCACCACTGCGGAGCGACCGTGATCTTCTTGTCCGGCCAGGTGCGATCCGGCAGCGTGATGTCTTCAACCTCGACGGCGAACGGCTGGTAGCGGTCTACCGGCATTTGCGAGCCGCGCTGCTTGTTCCAGCTCGGTTGGCCCTCGTTGCGTGGCCCATTGGGGGTCACGATCTCACGGGGCGCGAAAAAGTCGTTGGAGTTGGGGTTAGTCATTGCAGAGTCCTTTTATGTCCTTCTACGTCTTTCGACGTCCTTCGACATCCTTCGACGCGGTGCTCACTTCTGGAGCAAAGTTTAGGCCACGGCCGGCAAGCACTACATCCGCGACGGGGTGCCGGCCGTGTGGTTGATCGGGGTTGATCAGAGCCTAATTCCCGCCGCGGCGTAGAAGGAGAAGCGCTCGCTGCGACATGTGACGCAGCCTACACAACTGGCGCGGCTGCGGCACAAGGATTGCCAAAAATTCTCGGCGCGGGCAAATGCGCGCGGCCGATTTCGCGCGGCCGATTTCGCGCGGGCAAATGCGCGCGGGCGAACCGCCGGTCGAGCTACGGGCCGAGCTACCGGCCGAACAGCGTCTGCATCGCGCCGTACGGGTGGTAGTTGTTGGGCACTGCGTATCCCCGCGGCGACACCCAGGTCGGCGCCCCGCGCACGTTTTCTATCCGGCCGCGCCGCTTCCGGTGCGTGTCATCGTCGTTGGTGCGGTTGTGGTACCGGCACAGCATCGCCAGGTTGCGCATGTTTGTCTCGCCGCCGTGTTTCCACGCGACGATGTGGTGCGCTTCGCAAGAGTCGGCGCCGTGGCGGCAGTCCGGCACCGGGCACACCGGGTTCGCGGCGCGCGCCAGCACGCGCTGCTTCTCGTTCGCGCAACGCTCGCCGCGGTACAGGTTCACCGCGCCGTCCTCTGCGTGAAACACCGCCACTCGCACCCCGTACGCCGGGTTGGAAAAGTAGCGGGCCAGGTACTCGGCACCCGTGATGGTCGTGCCGTCGGTGAGCCCGAAGCGGACCTCGTTCGGGTCAGCTTCGTCGTTCAGCACCTTCGCCAGCTCCGGCGCGGGCACCAGCACCAGCGGCTGCGGCGCCGCGCACGGCACGCCAGCCTGCGAGCCATCACCGCGCATGATCCGCACAAAGTTGGCTGCCAGCTGCGGGCCGGCCGGCCGATCCGGGTCAATCCCGCGGGTCACGGCATGCTCAAGGTCCGCGATGTCGCGCTCGTCGGCAGTCACAGTCACCGTTCGCTTGCCCATGCGCGAGCGGCTAAACGACGCCCCGTCGCTCGGCGCCACCTGCTCCACCGGCACCAGCCGCTTCAGCATTCGCGCGAACGATTGGTACGATCCCGGCCGCGCCGCCGCCAGCTCCTCCAGCACGTCGAGGCGGGTGCGTGTTCGCTCCCGCGCCCCCACCGCGTCCAGCCGCCGCTCGATCAACGCCAGCTGGTCCAGGGAAAACGTGCCGCGACGCACGAGATCCACCGCGCGGGCTTGCTGGCGGTGGGCGGTGGTGGGGGCGACGTAGACGTCGTAAAGCTTGGCCCAATCCCGAACCTTGCCGGGCTCGATTCCGGCGTCGAGTGCTGCTTGCTTGTCGAACCCGGCCAGCGTGTCCAGAACACTGCCGGACATGGCCTGAAGGAACGAAGCAAACGAAGTCATGCTCCGAACGCTAACCCGCCGCGCGCCCCGCCGGAACCCCTCGCACGCGCATCATAATGTGCAGGTCAGATGGAACCGGCCCGCACCCGCTAGAGCCACCCGCGCTCAAGCGCGATGGTGTAGGCCTCGAAGCGGTTCGCCGCTCCCGTTTTGGCAATTGCGGAAGACACGTAGTTCCGCGTCGTGCCGGGCGCGAGGTGTGCGGCCTCGGCGATCGCGTCGATCGAGCCGCCGCGCCCCGCCAGCAACAGCACCTCGGCTTCGCGCTCGGTCAGCGGCGAGTCGCCCGCAGCAATGGTCGCGGCCGCCAGCTCGGGGTCGATGTGCCGCTTGCCCGCGTGCGCCGCGCGAATCGCCGCCGCAAAGTCCTCGGCAGAGGAAGTCTTCGGCAGCACCCCCAGCACACCAGCAGCAAGCGCTCGCTTAACGACGCCCGGCCGCGCGTGACTCGTCACCACCACAACCCCGGCATCGATCCGCGCAGCCACGGCAACGCCGTCCATGCCGGCACCATCCACGTCGCTGTTGGAATCGCCTTTGTGATCACTGCTCAGCTGCAAATCCGTGACCACCACGTCGGGGCGGGTTTCGGGGTTGTCCGAAACCGTGGACCACCAGGTGAGGAATTCGTGAGCCGAGTAGGCGACGTGGACGACGTCGATGTCGTCCTCCAGGCTGATCAGGGTGGCGAGGGAGTTGGCGACCAAGGTTTCGTCGTCAAGCAAAGCGACGGTGATCATGCGCCTACCTTAAGCGCGACCGTGAAGCTGTTGGGGGACTGCTCGACCGTGAGGTGCGCGGAGTGTGCTGCGGCGCGGTGGCGCAGGCCCTCGAGCCCGGCGCCGGGGCGATCGGAGGGTTCCGGGTGGTCGTTGGTGACGGTGATGGCTTCCGGAGTGACCTCGATGGTGACCTGCGTGGCTTGGGAGTGGCGCAGCACGTTGGTGGCGGCCTCCCGAACGAACCAGGCGGCGGTCTCGCGCAGGTGGGCGGGCACGTCGGCGCTGGTGCCGGTGATGGTGACGGTGGCGCCGGCGTCGGTGAGCACCTGCTTCGCGCCGGCGAGCTCCGTGGCGAGGTCGGGGGTGCGATAGCGGTTGACCACGTGGCGCATGTCGGCGGCCGCGGTCTGGGTGAGCTGGTGGAGCTCGGTGAGCTCGTCGGTCAGGCGCGGGTCATTTCGTGCGGCAAGGGCTTGAGCGAGCTGTGTCTTGATGGTCATCGCTGCGAGGTGCTGGCCCATCGTGTCGTGCAGGTCCTGAGAGAGGCGCAGGCGCTCCTCGGCGACGGAAAGCTTCGCTTCAAGCTGGCGGGCGCGCTCCGTTTCAATCATCGCGCGGGAGTACCACAAGGTCATGGGCGCCATCGCTCCGAACGCCACGCTGTATGCCACCAGCACAACCGCGAAGTTTCCGCCAGCGACGGTGGCGACAGTCACCGCGGCGGCCACGATCAATGCTGCCGAAAAGGCAACGCTGTGACGCACAAACGGTAGGTAGGCGATGAGAATAATGAAGTAGATGCCAAGCGCGGCCGTCCCGGCACCCCAGGTGTACGTCCCCGGTGCCAGCGCGGCGACCGCGCAGCTCACGGCCAGCGCTGCCAGCTGCACCACGAGGCCGATCCGCAGCCACGCTTCGCCGTGTGGGTGCGGTTCGAGCCGCAGTTTCGGGTTGGTGTGCAGGGCAACCGACCCGGCGGCGCAGGACACGAACGCGACTGCGACGCCTGCGAACAGCGCTGGTCCCCAGTGTGGGGCTCGAACAACCGAATTGAACGCGATCACCGAGATGACAAACCACGGCGCTCCGACTATGGACCACCGGTTCACTGCCAAGAAGCGTGCCGAGTAGTCCATGTTGCGCCAGGTCGTTCGCTTGGCCGGGCGGGGCGCAGGTGCTGGCGGTGCTGGCGGTGCAGGCGGAGTCGGGGGTATTGACATGGTGGCCCTTAACAGTAGCGCCTAGCGATGCGTCTCCCAGCGCATGTACTTGTACCCGCCCCAGATCAGCACCACAGCCCACGCGGCAAGGATGAGCAGCTGCACCCAGGAGTCGGCAAGCGTTGCGCTGAAGCTCTCACCGATCCAGCCCTCGCGGAACAAGTCAATCGCGAGCGCAAACGGGGTGCGATCCAGGACATTGGCCACGCCTTCGGGCATGAGCTCGCGGAAGGTGGACTGCGACAGGATCATGAGTATCAGTACCGGCATGGAGGTGATCTGCGCGTTCTCCGCATTCGCCGTGAACGTGCTGGTGAGCAGTGCCAGCCCATGGGAAACCGCGATGCCCAGGACCATCACCGCGAGCATCAACAGCGGGTTCACCGGCCACACGTGCGGCACCGGCGGCTCGATCGGTATGAACATCGACATCGTCGAAAACGCCACCACAATGACCACGGTAAGCCCGAGCATTGCCACCGCAAGAGGCACACAGATCGCGGTGAGAATTTCCCAATCGCGCGACTCGCCGGTGCGCAGCCGCTTGAGCACTTTCTCATCACGCCTGGTCACCGCCATTGAAAGCGCCGGATAATATAACCCAAAAGCCAGCGCAAAAAGGATGAAAATCTCCGCGGCGGCCGCGGTCGAACCCACCGATTGATCACCCACCACCCACACGAACAGCGGCAGCACCGCAGGAAACAGCAGCGCCAGGATCACCAGCAGTCGGTTGCGCGTGAATTGCAGCCATTCAGCTCGGCCCAACGCTCGCAGTCTGCTTATCGACGCCCCACCGCCACGCTCAGGCAACGCAGTCGGGGAGGGAGAGGTCTGTACAGAAGTCATGCTGCTTCCTTTCCGGTGGGGGTGTCAGTGCTGGCTTCAGTGCCGGTTCCAGTGCCGGCTCCAGCGCCGGCGATGTTGTGGAACACCTGCTCGAGGCTCGCGGGGCGGGCGGCGAACTCGTCAAGCGCCAAACCGTGCTGGTCCGCCCAGCGCAGCACCGCGAAGGTGTCGTCTTGCAGGCGCGAGGTCGAGATAGTGACGCGCCCGCCGGCGCGGTGCGTGGTGGTGCCGGGGAGGTCGGGCAGTGGGGGCAGGTCGGGCGAACCCGGCGCGGCGTCGTGAAGCGAAAATGCGATCTCGGACGCCACCGTGTCGGTCAGCTCCGCCTTGGTGCCCTCCATCTCAATGCGGCCGCGGTGCATGATCGCGATGCGGTCGCACAGTCGCTCGGCTTCTTCGAGGTAGTGGGTGGTAAGCACCATGGTCACGCCGCGGTCCTTGAGCCCGCCGAGCAGCTCCCACACGCGCCGGCGCGACTCGGGGTCCAGGCCGGTGGTCGGCTCGTCGAGGAACAACACCGCCGGGTCGCCCACCAGCGCGCAAGCCAGATCCAGGCGCCGCTGCTCGCCGCCGGATAAGGACCCCACCTTCACATTGCGTCGGTGGTCGAGTTGGACGTCGCGCAAGATGTCGTCGATAAGCAATGGCTCCGAGCATGTACCAGCCCACATGGTGAGGGTTTCCTCCACCGTGAGTGCCTGCGGGAGGCCGCCGGATTGGAGCATGATGCCGGTGTACGGGCGCACCCGCGCGCGATCCGCGACCGGGTCGCCGCCGAGCACGCGCACCTCGCCCGCGGTCGGACGCGCGAGGCCCTCCATCACCTCCAGCGTGGATGTTTTACCGGCGCCGTTTGTGCCCAGCAGCCCGTAGACCTCGCCGCGTTTGACGTGCAAGCTCACGCCGTCCACCGCGGTGAAGCCGCCGTAATCGCGCTTCAGATTCCTCACTTCGATTGCGTTTTCCATGCCTCCAAGCGTGCCGGGTGGGCGTCGGCGCTGGTAGAGGCGGATGTCAGCAATCTGCCGTGACAAAAGTCATCGCAGGGAGGCCCGCGTCAGTTTCACAGCCGAAAGAAGCATGATGCTTATCGACGCCCCCATCAACGCCAATCCCCAACCCCCAACGTCAAATTCCTCCCCGAGCAGCGTGTACCCCAGCGCGAGGGCGACCATCGGCTCGGCGACTTTGTTGGCGGGCAGCGAAGTGGCCAGATCGCCGGCGCCGAAGGCGTACTGCTGCACCACAATGCCGGCGACGGCGGTAGCGATCACGGCCCAGAACTGCCAGCTAGCTAGCATGGCGAGCCACCCGCGGTGGGTCAGCACGTCCATGGCGACCTTGGCAAAGACCGCGAGGTACCCATAAATCGCGCCGCAGGTGAGGCCGTAGGTGAGGGCTTTGGTGGCGGCGGGGCGTCGAGAAGCAAACGCGAACGCTCCTGCCGTGACCAAGATGCCGAGGACGATGACCGCAACCCACTCCCGCGCGGCGACCTCGCGGGTGCCGGGCAGCGGGTGACCGACGACCACCACAACCGCGACCGACGCGGTGAGCACGACCGCCCACAACCCCTCCGCGCGCGACATGGGCATCCGCTCCACGCGCGAAGACAACAGCAGCGTGAGCATGAGCGACAGCACGAGAATCGGCTGCACTACCAGCAACGAACCGAACGCGAGCGCCGCCGCCTGGAACACATAGGCCACAAACGCGATGCCCATGGACAGCCACCAGTTGAGGTTGCTCAGCGACTTCAGCGGCGCGGTGTTCGCCTCCGAGCGCGACTGGCCGGCGCGCAGAATGCGGTGGCGCCACACCGTGCCCACCGCGATGAGTACGGCGGAGATCAGCGCGAAGGCGCTCGCGAGGAGGTTGCTGTGCACGGCGCATGATATTAGCGGGCTGCTGTGTGACCAGAGTGAAGAGACGCTAAACTTTTACAGCGTTGTTTCATCCAGAAAGGTGTGTTGACCACATGGCCCTGATCGTGCAGAAGTACGGCGGATCCTCGCTGGAAAGCGCTGAGCGCATTCGCGCGGTAGCGGAGCGGGTCGTGGCGACAAAGCAGGCGGGCAACGACGTGGTGGTGGTGTGCTCCGCAATGGGTGACACCACCGATGAACTGCTCGACCTCGCTGCGCAGGTCAACCCCAACCCGCCCGCTCGCGAGATGGACATGCTGCTCACCGCCGGCGAGCGCATCTCGAACTCGCTGGTGGCGATGGCGGTGGCCGCACAAGGTGCGGACGTGCAGTCGTTCACCGGGTCGCAGGCCGGCGTGATCACCACCGAGCGCCACAGCAACGCGCGCATCATCGAAGTCACCCCGGGCCGCGTGCAGGAGGCCGTGGACCAGGGCAAGGTGGCCATTGTTGCCGGGTTCCAGGGCGTGAACCGGGACACCAAAGACGTGACCACGCTGGGCCGCGGCGGCTCCGACACCACCGCAGTGGCGCTGGCGGCCGCGATGAAGGCGGACGTGTGCGAGATCTACTCCGACGTCGACGGCGTCTACACCGCGGACCCGCGCATTGTCAGCGACGCCCGCAAGCTCGACCAGCTCTGCTTCGAAGAGATGCTGGAGCTGGCGGCGAGCGGCTCGAAGATCTTGGTGCTGCGCAGCGTGGAGTACGCCCGCGCATGGAACGTGCCCATGCGGGTGCGCTCGAGCTACAGCAACGACCCCGGCACGCTGATTGCCGGAGCATTGGAGGATATCCCCGTGGAAGAAGCAGTTCTCACCGGTGTGGCCACCGACAACTCGGAAGGCAAGATCACCATCCTGGGCATCAAGGACGTGCCGGGCGAGGCGGCGAAGGTGTTCCGCGCGCTCGCGGACGCCGAGATCAACATCGACATGGTGCTGCAGAACATCTCCTCGATCGAGGACAACACCACCGACATCACCTTCACCCTGCCCACCGCCGACGGTGACCGGGCGCTGGAGATGCTCGGCGCGATGAAGGACGCCGAGGGCTGGGAAGACATCGCCTACAACGACCAGGTAGGAAAAGTCTCACTGGTCGGCGCTGGCATGAAGTCGCACCCGGGCGTGACCGCGGATTTCACTGAGGCGCTGCGCGACGCGGGCATCAACATCGACATGATGAACACCTCCGAGATCCGCATCACCGCCGTCGTGCGCCAGGACGATCTGGCGGAGGCTGCGCGTGCCCTCCACACCAAGTTCGAGCTCGGCGGCGACGAACCAGCCATTGTCTACGCCGGCACCGGCCGCTAAGGAGAAAATGACTATGACCACCCTTGCAGTTGTGGGCGCCACCGGCCAGGTCGGCCGTGTGATGCGCGACATTCTCGTCGAGCGTGAGTTTCCCGCCGACAAGGTCCGTTTCTTCGCCTCCCCGCGCTCTGCGGGCACGGTGATTGAGTTCCGCGGCGAACCCGTCGAGGTCGAGGACCTGACCCAGGTCACCGAAGAGTCTGTCGCGGACGTCGACATCGCTTTGTTCTCCGCGGGCGGCTCCACGTCGCGTGAGTGGGCCCCGGTGTTCGCGGCCGCTGGCGCGAAGGTCGTCGACAATTCCTCCGCATGGCGCAAGGACGACGAAGTTCCCCTCATCGTCTCCGAAGTGAACCCGGATTCGGCTCAGAACCTGGCTAAGGGCATCATCGCCAACCCGAACTGCACCACGATGGCGATCATGCCGGTGGTTAAGGCGCTGCACGACGCAGCTGGCCTGACCACCATGCGCGTCGCCTCTTACCAGGCGGTGTCCGGCTCGGGCCTCGCGGGTGTGAACGCGCTCGCGGAGCAGGTCGCAGAGGTCGGCGCCCAGTCCGCAGAGCTTGCCCGCGACGGTTCGTTGGTCAGCCCCGCCAGCTTGGGCCCGTACAAAGCACCCATCGCGTTCAATGCACTGCCGCTCGCGGGCAATTTGCTTGACGACGGCACCTTGGAAACCGATGAGGAGCAGAAGCTGCGCAACGAGTCGCGCAAAATTCTCGGCCTGCCGGAACTCAAAGTCTCGGGTACGTGCGTGCGTATTCCGGTGTTCACCGGCCACACGATGGTGGTGCACGCGGAGTTCGAGCGCGAGATCACGCCGGAGCAGGCCACCGAGATCCTCGAGAATGCCCCGGGTGTGAAGGTCGTCGACGTCCCGACGCCGCTCGCCGCCACGGGTATCGACGAGTCCCTGGTCGGCCGCATCCGCCAGGATCAGGTGGTCGACGGCAACCGCGGCCTGGTGTTCGTCGTGTCTGGCGACAACCTGCGCAAGGGTGCCGCGCTGAACACGATCCAGATCGCGGAACTGCTGGTTTAGCCTGCAGCCGCGCGCGTCTAGCGCTCGCTGCGCGGGTTCTCCACGCGAGTGGAGCCCGCGGTGGGGCTTTCGTCCGCGTCTGCTTCTGTGTCTGTCCCGGTGTCTGCGGGTAATGCGCCCTCGTCCGACTCCGCTTCCTCGGCCTGATCCGCGGCGATCAGTTCGTCGATAGTGGTGTCCTCCCACGGCCGGTCCGGCTGGTACTGGTCCTGGGTGACTGGCTCGGTGTAGGAGACGAAGACAACGGGGGCTTGGTCCTTGTCTTCGGGGTCGAAATCGATCTCGTCGTCGGCGCTGAGCTCGGCGATCACTTCGTCTTCAAGCGCCTCGGCGAGCTCTTCGTCGTCCACCACGGACATGGAGGTGACGTACTCCAGCTCGCGCTCGTCGTTTTTGGTAAAGCGCTCGCGCGGGTCCAGCTTGGCCCGGGTGAGTTCCATCGCACGAGCGCGGCGCTTCTGTTCCTTGCGCAGTTTCGGCAGGCCGCGCAGCCAGGCAGCGGATACCACGACAATGAGCAGGATTCCTAGGTAGCCCAGGATCGGGTACACGGTAGAAACCAGCTTCTGGAAACCAACGAAAGACAGCGCGAAGCCGATGAGGCAGGCTGCGATGTAGATGATGCGGAACTTGTCCTCGCGGCCGCGCGCGAGGCGCTTGCCAAGGGCGAAAAACATGCCCAGCGAGGTAGCGAAAATCATGCCGAAGATGACCAACGACATGATCAGGCCGAGGGTCGGGTTGATGTCCGTGATCAGGGTCAGAAGAGGCATGTCGTTGCCGGAAACAAGATCAATCTTGAGCAGCAGCGAGAACGCCAGCAGCATCAGCATGACAAGGTAACCCATGCCGCCCAGCAGGCCACCCAGGCCGGCGGCGCGGGTGTTCAGGGTGTTGCCGCCAATCACCAACGCCATGGAAACCACGCACATCACGTTCAGGCCGGTGTAGTTCAGCGCTGAGATCCACCAGTTGGGCAAGGTGGTGTCCACCTGCGCGGCAGCTGCGTTGACGGCGTCCCAATCCGGCGCTGCGTGCACGATGGTCCAGCCGCAGCCGAAGATGACAAAGAAGAGCAGAAACGGCGTGAGGAACCCGATTGCGCCCGTGACCTTGTCCACGTCAAGCATGCCGAACCCGATGGTCAGCGCGAGCATGAGCACCGCGCCGATCCACACCGGCAGCCCGAACTGCTGGTTCAGGTTTGCGCCAGCGCCGGCGAACATGACGAAGCCGATGGAGAACAGCGTGACAATTGTGGCGATGTCCAAGATCCAGGACATCACCTTGCTGGAAATCGCTCCGAGCACTTCCATGTGCTCGTTCGCCTGGTAGTACGAACCGAGCTGCAAGATGGTCACTCCGGCGATGACCATTAGCGTGGAGCCGAGGACTGCGCCCCACATGCCCTGCGTGCCAAAGGCCGAGAAGTAGAGGAGGGCCTCCTGGCCCGAGGCGAAGCCGGCGCCGACGACGGTGCCGATGAAAGCAAACGAGATGAGTAAGGCGTTTTTCCACATGGTAAGAGTGCAAATTTTCTGGGAAGGGAATGGATACAAACCGGTAAATCACCCTATAACAGTTGTCACCTAAAGGCCCATTGTCGTCGAACCGCCTTCACTCGTCGCCGGCGACGAGGTCGCGCCGGGCTCGCGCGACCCGGGACCGGATCGTGCCCACACGCACGCCCGCAATCTTTGCGGCTTCCTCGTAGGAGTACCCAAGCACTTGGGTGAGCACCAATGCTTCTCGACGCTCCGGGGCCAGCGAATCCAGCAAGGCCCGTGCGTCCATCATTTCGGACCACACGCTTGCGTCGTCCGAGCTCGGCGCTGTCTCGGTGACGCTGCGGTATTCCACGTCGCCGTACCCCGCGGCGGCGCTCTGTGGCCGCGCAAGGTCGTGGCGCACCGAGTCCGCCCACGTGCGCCGCGCAAGTGAGAGGAGCCAAGTGCGTGCCGACGACCTCGCGGCAAACCGAGGAAGGGCTTTGAGTACCCGCAGATAGGTTTCCTGGGTGAGGTCGTCGGCGGATTCGCGGCCGGCGAGATGCGCGAGCAGGCGCCACACGTCGTCTTGGGTGCGCGCGATGAATTCGGTGAGCGCAACGGCGTCGCCTCGACCGGCCTTGAGGGCGAGGTCGGTGACGTAGTCGTCGTCAAGCCTGCTCACGAACCGTAACCCTAGCAGCCGATAGCCTGCGAAAACCGTGAGTCAGCGGTGGGTGTGGGAATCGGGCGTAGACTGGTAAACGACTTCAACGAAAGGACCACATCGTGGCTGAAGAACACAAGGTAGAGAACACCGAGAACATCCTGCAGCGCGGCGAGCGTGCGCCGGGTGACGGCAAAACCACCACGCTCGGCGGCGTCCCGGTTGCTTCGGAAAACCACTCCGTGGTGCAGGGGCGCCAGGGCGCGAGCGTGCTCAACGACATCCACCTGATTGAGAAGCTCGCGCACTTCAACCGCGAGAACGTGCCGGAGCGCATCCCGCACGCGAAGGGGCACGGCGCGTTCGGTGAGCTGCACATCACCGAGGATGTGTCGAAGTACACCAAGGCGAAGCTGTTCCAGAAGGGCACCGTGACCCCGATGGTGGGCCGCTTCTCCACCGTCGCGGGCGAGGCCGGCTCCCCGGATACCTGGCGCGACGTCCACGGCTTCGCGCTGCGTTTTTACACCGAGGACGGCAACTACGACATCGTGGGCAACAACACCCCGATCTTCTTCATGCGTGACGGCCTGAAGTTCGCCGACTTCATCCACTCCCAGAAGCGCGACCCGCGTTCCGGTCTGCGCTCCGACGAGATGCAGTTCGACTTCTGGTCCCGCACCCCGGAGACCCTGCACCAGGTGACCTACCTGCTGGGCGACCGCGGCACTCCGAAGTCCACCCGCCACCAAGACGGCTTCGGCTCCCACACCTTCCAGTGGATCAACGAAGAGGGCACCCCGGTGTGGGTGAAGTACCACTTCAAGACCCGCCAGGGCTGGGAGACCCTCACCGATGCCGAGGCCACCGAGAAGGCCGGCACCGACCCGGACCTGCACCGCGAGGACCTTTTCCAGGCCATCGAGCGCGGCGACTACCCGATCTGGGACGTCAAGGTCCAGATCATGCCGTTCGAGGACGCGGAGACCTACAAGTACAACCCGTTCGACCTGACCAAGGTGTGGAGCCAGAAGGACTACCCGCTAGTCGACGTCGGATACTTCGTGCTCAACCGCAACCCGAAGAACTTCCACGCGCAGATTGAGCAGCTCGCCCTAGACCCGTCGAACCTGGTGCCGGGCGTGGGCCTGTCCCCGGACCGCATGCTGCAGCAGCGCGTGTTCGCCTACTCGGATCAGCAGCGCTACCGCATTGGTCCGAATTACCGCGACCTGCCGGTCAACCGTCCGATCGTGGACGTGAACACCTACGCCGAGCGCGGCCCGATGGCGTACTTCTTCAACAACGAGGGCGAGCCGAACTACTCCCCGAACCGCACCGACAAGGGCATGGGCTACCTGGACAACGGCGAGGACTCCTCCTCGATGCAGGACTACGGCCAGGCGGAGAACCTCTACGTTAACCCGGACCCGCACGGCACGGATCTGGTGCGCGCGGCGTACGTGAAGCATGAGCTTGATGACGATGCTTCGCAGGCGCGCGACCTGTACGAGAACGTCTTCGACGACGCTGCAAAGCAGCGCTTCATCGACAACGTCACCAACAAGATGCTGGCGATTAAGAACAAGGATGTCGAGGAGCGCACGTTCAAGTACTGGGGCATGATCTCCGACGATTTGGAGCAGAAGCTCCGTTCGGAGCTCGGCCGCAAGCGCGCGGACTCGTCTCAGGACGACAAGGAAGCATCCTCGGCCAACCCGTAAGCCGTCGATAAGCGAAAGCTACACGGTGCCCGGCACCTGGTACTCGGGGGGTGCCGGCCGCTTGTCGGTTACGGTGACGCCGTAGATGGAGCGGCCCATGATGTAAGAGGCGACCGAGCCGATGATCCATACGCCGAAGACGGCGATGATCGCGCGGATGAAGTCGTTCAGGTCGAAGCCAGTGGTGGACCAGGAGTAGATGAGCTTGGCCACGATCATGATTGGGAACGCGATGACCACTAGCGGGCCGAGCAGGTTGACCCGGGTGAGTGCGTCGGGGGCGCGGAGCTGCAGCAGCATGGTCGCGACCACGCAGATGGTGGCGATGACCACGAGTATGGCAACGATGATCTCGGCGATGGTCATTAGCGGCGTCCTCTCGAGATGATGCGGGCCATGGCAATGGTGGGGATGACACCGCAGACGAGTGCGGCGAGGATCGGAATTTCGTAGCCGATCATCGTTTCCTTCTGCAGCGACCACACGAGGAAGATCACCACCATGGCGTAGAAGATCACGTCTGCCATAACGGCGCGGGACAACTCGTCTTTGGTCAAGATGAGCGCGACGAGCACGACGAGCAGGCAGACCGCCATCACGGCCAGGCACGCCATCACAATGGTTTCAAACATGGCCTAGTCATTCCTTTCATCCGGTGCCACTGCGTAGTCGGGCCGGTCGGGTCCGAGATCCGTGTACGGCTCCCACTGCACCGCCGCGGGATCGATCGGGGCGTCCTTCAGCGCGGGGTTCACGTGCTCCTCCATGTCCGCCAGCGAGGCGATGACATCCTCAGGATCGTCGCCGAAGGCGGCCTGGACGAGGAGGATGTCAGAGCCCTTCGGGCCGATCTGGTGGCGCAGGCCCATGGACAGGGTGCCGGGGGTGGCGGTGATGGAGCTGGAGAACCAGAAGATCTCCCACTCGCCCGTCAGGCGCAGTGGGTAGTAGATCACGATCGGTTTCATGCCGGGGTTCGGCTTGAACGCCGCGACGATGGCGTCCCAGCCGGCGACGAAGATCTCTTTGATGATCCAGAAGGTGTAGCCGATCCAGTGTCCGATGTTCATTACTTCGCACCTTCCATGTCAGCGGCAGGTTGCTGCGGGTCCGGGATGCCCACCGGGTCGCTGCCCAGCACGGCGGTGGTGTACGCCTCGACGTTGAGCAGGTCGTCCACCGCCGAGGTGACAAAGCCCCACATGTGGCCGGCGAAGACGAACATCAGCAGCGACAAGATCATCAGCGCAGCCGACGGCAGCATGAACGCGGTGCGGATGCGCAGGTTCTCCGGGTACTTCTGCATCGGGCGGCCCCAGAAGACCTTCTTCCACACGCGCATCATGGACAGCAGCGCACCGAAGGACGCCACGATGATTGCGGTGATGGCCACCCAGGAGCGCCAGTCGCCCGGGGCGGCCGCCGCCAGCATGATGGTCACCTTGCCGAAGATGCCGGAGAACGGCGGGAAGCCCACGATGGAGAACGCGCCGGCGACGAACACCGCGGCCGTCCACGGGTCGCGCCGGGCGATGCCCGAAAGCTTCGACATCGTGCCGGTGCCGTACGTTTCCTCGATCGCACCGGAGTTCAGCACGAGCGCGCCAACGGTGATCATGTGGTGCAGCGCGTACATCACGCCGGCGGCGAGAGCGTAGCGGGCATTGTCTTGCGTGAACGCCAGCACGATGAGGATGAACGGCATGCCGTTGACCATCTGGTACGCCAGCACGCGGCGGATGGTGTGCTCCGCCAGGCCGGCATAGCCGCCGATGATCATGGAGATCACCATGATCACAATGATCAGGGTGTTCCACCGCGGGTCCATGTCGAACATGATCACCCAGATACGCATGATCATGTAGACCGCGACCTTCGTATGCAGTCCCGAGAAGAGGCCCATCACCGCAGCGCTTGTCGACGGATACGTTCTTGGCAACCACGTGTGCACCGGGAAGACACCGGCCTTGGAGGCCACCGCGATCACCACGATGCCGGTAGCAACCGTGGCCGGGCCATTGCCGGCGGCGATGCCCTGCAGCGACGCCAGGTTGACCGCACCGGTGACGGCGTAAAGATAACCCACGCCCATCACCAGCATCGTCGACGCCAGCAGGTTCACCAGCACGAAGGCGCGGGCGGACAGGAGACGGTTGCGGGTACCGCTCATAGCGATCAAGCCGTAAGACGGTAGGAGCATGACCTCGATCATGACGAAGAAGTTGAACAGATCCGCCGTGAGCAGCGCGCCGGAAACACCGGTGATGAGCACCAGTGTCAACGGCGTGTAGAAGCGGGCCTTGGTCTCGCCCGCCACGATGGCGAACCAGTTCGAGGTCAGCGCCACGATCATCGTGGTCACGATCATGATCGCGGAGAACCGGTCCGCCGCAAAGGAGATACCCACGCCGCCTTGGTAGAGGCCGATGACGTGGCTAACGGTGCCGTGCTGCGCGGTGTAGCTGTAGAGCCAGATGCCGCCGGCGAGGTTGATCGCCGGGATGAGCAGGGCGAGGATGTCGTTGAACCGCTTCGATGGGATGAGGGCCGCGATAGCCGCGACGATGAGCGGCAGGGCGACGAAGACGGGGAGGATTGCGCTGGTTTGCATTACTCGGCCGCCCCCTCTGCGGTGAAGGTCTTGACTCGGGCGTTTCGGCCGGCGGTCGACAGGGCTGACGGGCTGAGTTGGGTTGGGTCGTAGGTCCGGTCGTCGTCAAGCTTGTGCTCGGACGTGTCGTCGTGCTTACCGAGAGCTGAAAGCATGAGCAGGATTGTCGTGGTTGCCATCGCGATCACGATGGCGGTGAGCACGAAAGCCTGCGGCAGCGGGTCCGAGAGGTCCTCGAACGGGGTGCGCGAGGGAAATGCCTCGCCGCGCCACGCGCCGACGCCGGCGGCCAGCAGGGTGAGGTTTGATGCGTGGCCGAACAGCGACATGCCGAAGATGATGCGGACCATGCCGCGCTGCATGATCAGGTACACGGCGCCGGCCATGAGGACTGCGATGGTGAGTGCCATAACCATGGGGTGCTTACCGTTCCTTTCCGTCTGCAGGGGCGCCGGCCAGCGTGCGATCTGGCGCCGGGTTGATCGGGGCGGGGTAGGGGTCCGCCGGGTTGTCGGGCAGTTCCGGAGTTGGAACGTCCGGCAGCGGGTTCGCATCATGGTCGCGGGTGTAGGTCAGATCCGAGATGTCCTTGCCCGGGCGGAGGTAGCCGCCGAGCGCGTTGATCGCGGAGGTGACCATGCCCAGCACGGCGAGGTAGATGCCGAAGTCGAAGATGAGCGACGTGGTCATGTGCTCGCCGAAGATTTCGCCGTGGATGGCGTACATGAAGCCGCCCTCGATGAAGCCGAGGAAGCCTGAGGTGATGGCGATGATGATGCCCCAGCCGGTGAGCTTGATCGGGGTTTCATCGCCGACGACGTCGTTGTCCGCGCCCTCAGCGAGGTAGCTCAGCGCGAAGCCGGTCGCCAGCACCAGGGCGGCGACGAAGCCGCCGCCCGGCGCGGTGTGGCCGCGGAAGAAGATGAGCACCGACAAGACGATGAGCACCGGCCAGATCAGCTTCAAGCCCTTGCGCAGCGGAATCGAGTTGTACTGCGACTGGCCGAACGGGCGCGGGCGGGTGCCGGCTTCGAAGGTGTGGCGCGGCATGGAGCCGACCACTGCGGCGATGACCACCGCGGCCATGCCCAGGACGGAGAGCTCGCCCAGGGTATCGAAGCCACGGAACTCGACGATGATCACCGCAACGATGTTGTCGGCGCTGGTCATGTCGCCGCCTTCGGTGAGGTACCACTCGGCCAGCTCGGAGCGGCCGCGGCGGCCCGTGAGCGTGTACACACCGGCGAAGGTGACCACGCCGGCAATGAGCGCGGAGATGGCCGCGGAGATCTTGCGAGGCGTGGGCGTCTCCGGGAACATGCGCGGCTGGTAGCGCAGCACCACCATGATCACCACGACGGTGAGCGCCTCCACCAGGAACTGGGTCAGTGCCACGTCTGGTGCACCCAGCATGAGCATTTGCAAGCTCATGCCCACGCCGACGGTGCCCAGCAGGATCGCCGACGCCAGGCGCGAGCGGGTGAGCACCATGCCCACCACGGATGCCGCGATGATGGCGAACGGGATGAGGTCCCACCACACGTCGATGCCTTCGGGGCGCGGGGCTGGGGTGACGCCGTCCACGCCGTCGGTAAGCAGCAGCGTGCACAGGCCCAGCAGCAGTGCCAGGGCGACCGGCGGGAAGAGGTGGCGCGTCGGGTTGAAGCCGTCGGCAAGCGCGCCCATGCCCTTGCCCGCCGCGGCGAGGACGCCGACGGTGCCGCGCAGCACGTCGTTGCCGGTGGCCGGCAGCAGCTCCTTGTTCTCCAGCGCCGCCCAGACGCTCTTGCGCGCGAAAAGGACAAACAGCACGCCGGCGACGAGCACCAGCATGGAGACGATGAACGGGGCGGTCACGCCGTGCCACAGCGCGAGGTGGGAGTGGTAGTCCCCGTCGCCGGTGACTGCGTGGACACCGGCGGTAATCGGGTTATCCACGGTGACCAGCATGAACGGCAGCACCAGCGACATCAGGCCCGGCAAAGCAGCCGGGAGCCAGAAGCGAACCGGTGCTTCGTGGACGCCCGACATGTCCTTCGGGCCGTCGACAAACGCGCCGAAGACGATCTTGGCGGAGTAGACGAAGGTGAGGAACGCGGCGATGCCCGCAATCACCAGCAGCACCATCCCGTACGGCGTCTCGTGGAACGCCTCCAAGATGGCCTCCTTGGAAATGAAGCCGAACAGCGGCGGCACCGCGGCCATCGACGCGGCCGCAACGCACACGGAGGCGAAGGTGAACGGCATCTTGTCGTAGAGCTTGCCCAGGCGGCGCATGTCGCGGGTGCCGGTCTCGTGGTCGATCACGCCGATGAGCATGAACAGCGACGACTTGAACAGCGCGTGCGCCAGCGTGTGCACCAGCGCCGCGGCAATGCCCACGGTCCCGCCGACACCGATGGCGGCCACGATCCAGCCCAGGTGGGACACGGTGGAGTAGGCAGTCAGGTGCTTCAGGTCTGTCTTCGTGATGGCGAAGGTGGCACTCATCAGGGCCGTAAAGAGGCCCATGATCAGCAGCAGCCCGTTCCAGGCGGGGGTGCCGTCGAAAATCGTGGAGAAGCGGATGAGCAAGTAGATGCCGGCCTTGACCACTGCTGCGGCGTGCAGGAACGCCGAGACCGGGGTGGCGGCCGCCATGGCTTCCGGAAGCCAGAAGTGGAAGGGGAACTGCGCGGCTTTGGTGAAGCCGGAGACGGCGATCAGGATCGCCACCGTGGTGGTCAGGCCCGGGTCTTGCGCCCACACGTCGGAGGCCAGGATGCCTTCGAGCGAGGTGGTGCCCGCGGCGATTGACGCCGTCGCCAGCGCCGCGAGCAGCGTCAAGCCGCCGAAGAACGTCAAAATCAGCGTGCGGTAGGAGCCGTCCTCGCCGCTGGAACCCGAACGGGCGATCAGCATGAACGACGCGATGGAGACCAGCTCCCACGCGATGAACAGCAACACGGCGTCGTCGGCAAGCACGAGCAACAGCACGGACAACGTGAACGCCGTCATGATGGTGTAGAAGCTGATGTTGCCCTTGCGTTTTGGCAGGTAGGCGGCGGAGTAGGTGAACACCACACCGCCGATGACAAGCGCGAGCAGCGCGAAGAAGATGCCCAGGCCGTCCGCCCGGAGCGCGAAGCTCACCGCGGTGCCCGGGCCGAGGATGTCTTCAGCCCAACGAACCCCCCACGTCAGCGGGGTGCCGTTGGATACAGCGGGAAATTCGCGGCCAAGCAAAGCCGCTGCAACGAAAAGCGTAAGAGCAATTGGGTAGCCGGCAGCTCGGTCCATCACCCGAACGAGGATTGGTGAAAGCACCACCGTCGCCCCGACGAGCGCGAGCACGAGAGGAAGCGTCATAAAAAGACCTTCACTGATTGTGGGACAGGTCGGACTGCCGACGTATCGGCATGTAAGACCGTACCAATTGTCCACAATCCCGGTGCGCCTACCAAAGGAACGAGGGTGCCGCGACTTTAATGACCAGGCATGAAATGGCAGATCTGGGTAGCCGTAATCGCGCTTGTCGTGGGTGCGCTCTTGCCAATGAGCCCCGCATCCACCTGGACACGAGCCGACGCCGACGCTTCCGCAGCCGCCGGTGCGCCGCAGGGTTCGCGGGGTCCGGACGGCCTCGACAACGCTCGTCGCGCGACCAGCGACGCCGCGTCGCAGCTCAGCTTGCTCACCGCAGGCACGTCGCAGCTTGTCGAAGGGGTCGGAGAGTTCGATAAAGGGAAGCAATCGCTTGTCGACGCCCTGTCCAGCGCAGAGACCGGCTCCCGCGAACTGTCCAACGGCATGGTGCAACTGCAGGCCGGCACCGGCCAGCTGGCGACGGGGGCGACCCAGGTTGCTGACACGATCGGCGGTGTCGTCGACCAGGTGGCTGGCTTCGACGCGGTGCGTGGCCAGGTTGTGGCCTCGATCGACCGTGCGCTGGAGGGGACGAAAGGCAGCAAGGACCGGGACGTGGTTGAGGCGCGCAAGGCCCTGGAGGGGCTGCGCTCCCAGGCTGTGACCGCGGAAATTCCGCCGGATGCGCTGGTGCAGATGAACCAGCTTCGCGACGGCTCACGCGAGCTGGCGAACCAGCTTTCAGTGCCTGGTTACGCGTACCACGATGGCGTGTACACGGCGACGAACGGTGCCGCCGAACTGGCCAAGGGTCTCAAGGAGATGAACGAGAACTCCGGTGAAATTGTCGACGGCATCGAGGAGCTGACCGCGGGTGCAGAGCGCATCGACGAGATGGCGAAGAAGTCCTCGGAGAAGGTCTCCGCGGTGCGCGCGGCGCTGCCGGTGGCCCCGGCGGCTGCCGCAAATGGCCAAACTGCGAACGGTCAGGGTGCGGAGGCTGAACAAGTGCAGGTGTCTTCGCTGTCGCCCGTGGCCGCAATGCTCATCGCCGCGTTACTCACACTCGGCGGCGTTGCCCTCGCTGGGGCAGCGATGGCTCTATCGCGCCGCAACTTCGCTGTGTTCGCGGGCGGTGCTGTGCTGCTCGCGCTTGCCAGCTGGATCCTGGTTGTCGTACTCGGCGCGGGCTTCGATGCGGGCCAGCTCGCGATTGCGGGGCTTGCGTTGCTGCTCGGCGCGTTCGCGGCGGCCGGCCTCCCGGCTGCGCTGGCGTCGGCATTCGGTGCCCCGGCTGGGTTCGGAGTGGCCTCTGCGCTGGCACTCGTGCAGGTCGGGCTAGTCGGCTGGGTTTGGCGCACCGCTGCGGCTGCACCGGTGGCGGGTGCTTGGTTGACGGCCTCCTCGGCTGCCCCGATGCACTGGACCACGGCGGCGCTCTCTGCAAACGGGAACAACGGTTCGCTGAGCGCCCTGATCTCTAGCTTGCTCCTGTCGCTGGTACTTGCGACGGCTGGCCTGGCTGCAATCGACGCTCGGACGCGCCGCGGCGACGGCCACGACCTCTAGCCCCGCTTTAAGGTTGTTAACCCCTGGTTATCAACCTGTTAAGCCTTAGCTAGCTCTCCCGACATCAAGGCGGCCGTTGTCGACAAGGACCAGGTCCGTGGCGATTACATCGACAACACCACCGTCGCTCGCCTGACCCTGGACAAGTGGTGGACCGCGCAGTCGGCAGATACGACCGATAAGCCGAAGCAGGACGACACCAAGCAGCCCGACGCGCCGAAGCAGGATGACTCCAAGAAGGAGGAGCCGAAGAAGGACGACAAGGACGCAAGCTCCCTGTCTCCGGCTGGTATCGCTGGCATTGTCATCGCAGTGCTTGCAGCCCTCGCTGGCATCGCAGCCTTCGTCGCACCGCAGATCCAGAACTTCCTGCCGAAGTTCTAACGCAGCGGTTATAACGCAGCGCTGAACAAACTGAACCCCTCCTCAACTCACTCAATCTGGGTGAGTCGGGGAGGGGTTCGGCGTTTGTTAGAACGGCAGCTTGATGCCCAGGTTCGGTAGAGCGAGAGCACCACCGACAATTGCAGCGATGATCGTGATGAGCGCACCGACCACCACGTCGAAGTTGCTCTGCTTCGAGCTCAGCGTCGAGGAGAGGTCCAAAGTCGGCGCGGTGCTGATCTCCGGGTAAACAACCTGTTTGCTGGTGCCAAGCGCACACGCCTCAGCTGCCTGGCGATCCGATGCCGCAATCTGGTTGCTTCGCTTGTGCGCGTCGCCTGCCGGAGTCGCCTCCCACGCGGCGACAAGCTTGTCCAGGGTGGCCTTGTCCATCTTGCCCACGTTGTTCAGCGGAATCGGATCCAGAACCGGGGACTCGGTTCCAGCCCTCACTCGAAGATTGTCCAGGTCGATGCCTTCGAGAGTGACGGCGGTCGTAGGCTCCACCGTTTTCAGCAATAGGCGAGCGCTGGTGTAGTCAAAAATGAGGTCGTCGTTCAAACCTGCTGCCTTGAGTGCTTCACGCTGCTCGGTCGAGATCTCCGGCTTCGTGGTGGCGGTGGCATTCTCGAACAGCGTCGAGCCAACCTTCGCCGCATCAGGGAAGACAGTCTCAATCGCTTTCACGAGATCGCGCGAACGCTCGTAGGGGCCGAGCGTTTTCGAGTCGTCGAAAAGCTTTTGTGCGAACTTTTTCTCTCCTGGGGTGAGAGTGACCTGACAGTGGTTGTCGCTACCCCTGGGGCCGAGGGTGGCGGCTTGGGCGGGGGTGGTGATGGTGGTCAGGGCGACGGCGCATGCGGCGATGGCGGTGACGGCGCGACGTGCGGACATGGGAAGCTTCCTTTGCAGAATCAACGTTGATAGAGGCGGTTCTACTTTGCTTAGCGCTACGCAGGTGTGAAGAGTTACACAAGTTCGGCGTGTCCGGCCTCTGGTAAGCCTGGAATGAGAGCCAACGAACCAGAAAGGACCAAGGAGGATCCCTTGAACACGTTCAAAACCGTCGCCCTCGTTGCTGGTGCAGCCGCATCCGTTTTCGCGGTGAGCGCTTGCTCGACGGACAGCGCTACCGACAGTGCAGACGAGACCACTGCAGCATCGCAGAGCAGTCATGAGGGCCATGAAGGCCACGGCGCTGGCGGCCACGAGCACGACCACCCGGAAGATGGCGGCCCGGCACCGGCCGGCATCGAGGAGGCCGAGAACCCGACGTACCCGGTGGGGGAGGAGGTCATCCTCACTGCTGACCACATGCCGGGCATGGACGGCGCGCCAGCAACCGTGTCCGGCGCGTTCAAGACTTACATCTACGCGGTCACCTACACCCCGACCGACGGCGGCGACCCGGTGGTCGACCACAAGTGGGTTGTGCACGAGGAGTTGGACAACGTCGGCGATGAGCGGCTTGCCGACGGCGCGACCGCTGTCATGAACGCCGAGCACATGAGCGGGATGAAGGGCGCGGAGGCAACGATCGTATCCTCGACTGATGAGACGGTGTACATGGTGGACATCGACACCGACGAGATGACCATGAAGCGCCACAAGTGGGTCGTGGAGAGCGAGATCCAGCCGAAATAAGCCTTATTGGAAAGCGTTCTCATCGGCACGACGGAATATATACGGGATGATCTGCGAGTTTATGTGATAAACCGAGTGTTTACCTAGAGTTAAGGAACTGGCAAGCGGCTGGGCATAGCGTGAGGATTGGTTGAAAAACCACTAAATTTTCCCACCTCTCCGAAGGGATAGCTTCATGCGCTTCTCATTGAAGGCAGCAGCTTCCATCGCCAGCGCATCAGCGCTGACCCTGGCAACCCTGCCTATGGCGGCCGCAGAAACCGCCCCCTACCAGTCCTTCAACGGCAAGGACTCCTGCATATCTATCGATTCCAATGGCAACGTTCGCGCACCCCAACCAGGCGAGTGCGCGCAGTTTGGCAAGGGTGGCCCGGGTAACTCCGATGCCCAAGCGCGAAACGTCATCTTCATTCTTGGCGACGGCATGGGCCATCAAGAGATCACCGCCGCCCGCAACTACCTCAAGGGCGCTAACGGTCGTTTTGACGGTCTCGACAACCTGACGGCATCGGGCGCCTACACCACCTTTGCTATCGGCAAGGACGGAAAGCGTCAGTACGTTACCGATTCTGCCGCATCGGGCACGGGCTGGACCACCGGTACGAAGTCCTACAACGGCGCGCTGGGCGTGGACATCGCAGGCACCCCGCACGAAAACCTCCTCGAGATGGCGAAGAATTCCGGCATGCGCACGGGCAACGTGTCCACCGCCGAAATTCAAGATGCCACGCCGGGTGCACTGGGCACCCACTCGCGAAACCGCTCTTACTACGCACCTTCCGGTGAAAAGAAGGTCGTCGGTGAAGAGGACGCCCGCGAAAACGGCGGTCTTGGTTCGATCTCTGAGCAGATCATCGACACGCGCGCTGATGTCACGCTCGGTGGCGGCCGCAAGTACTTTGACACTGAGGTTGTAGAAGGCGGTGAAAACCGCAACCCGTTCCTCACCAACAAGAACGACGGTGGAAAGGAATGGGAGGCTGGCAAGACCGTTCGCGAGAACGCTGAGGCTAAAGGCTTTCAGCTTATCGACGACAAGGACGGCCTCGCTGGGATCACCGTAGCGAACCAGGACACTCCGGTTCTTGGCCTTTTCAATGACGGCAACATGACTCGTCGCTACGAGAAGACAGTTCCAGTGAAAACCGATGGCACCACCACGCCGGAGGTCTGCAAAACGCAGGATAACGGCAACGAACCCACCGCAGCGGAGATGACTAAGAAGGCCATCGAGTTGCTCGATGACAAGAACGCCGAGAAGGGCTTCTTCCTTCAGGTTGAGTCCGCCTCCATCGACAAAGCTGACCACGACGCCGATGCCTGCGGCATGATCGGCGAGACTGAGCAGATCGACGAAGTGATTAAGGCTGCGCTCGACTTTGCCAAGGCAGACGGTGACACTCTTGTCGTGGTCACCGCAGACCACGCTCACACCGCAGAAATCGTCCCCGACGGCCAGCCGTCGGTTTCCCCAGTGACCCGATTGAAGGTTGCCAAGGATTCCCGCGACGGCCAGGACAATGTCATGTCCGTGGCCTTCGGAACCGTGGCATGGCAGGACAAAGATGGCAACGACACCTTTGCCTCGAAGAAGATTGGTGACCCGTTCGACAACCCGAGCTTTTCCATGCAGCACACCGGAACTCAGGTGCGCATCGCCGGCTTCGGCCCAGGCTCGGAAAACCTCAACGGTCAGATGGATCAGACCGATGCGTTCTATGTGATGGCGAACGCAATGCGTCTCAACGGCGGGACCGAGGGTGGTCAGAAGCCGTGGGACATCACCAGCGGCAACAAGCTGCAGTCCCTCGCGGTACGCAACGAGGCGAAGGGCAGCGACGAGTTGTGCTACCTGGTGAAGCCTGGCACCGCGCCGGCGGTCGGTGACTGCGCTCAGTTTGGCAAGACCGGCCAGGGCATTGACAAGACCAAGGCGAAGAACGTTGTCGTGATGATCGCCGACGGTACCGGCGACAGCGAAATCACTGCGGCCCGCAACTACCTCAAGGGTTCCGCTGGTCGCTTTGAGGGCCTGGACAACTTGGACTACACCGGCTACCAGACCACCTTCTCCCTCGATAGGGAGACGGGACTGCCGGATTACGTTACGGATTCGGCTGCGTCCGGCACCGCCTGGAACTCGGGCGTGAAGACCTACGACGGTGCAATCGGCGTTGACCTCAACGGCAAGCCCGTTGCCACCATGGGTGAGATCGCTAAGGCTCACGGCATGAAGATCGGTAACGTCACCACCGCAGAGGTGCAGGACGCCACCCCAGCTGCGTTCGCCGCTCACGCGCTTTCCCGCTCTGATTACGCTCCGTCGGGCGGCAAGGATCTCAAGCAGGCGCAGGACAAGCAGCTGCGCGAGAATGGCGGTCTCGGCTCGATCTCCGAGCAGATCGTTGATCTGCGTGCAGATGTCACCCTCGGCGGCGGTGCGAAGTACTTTGATGCAGACGTGAAGCAGGGCGGCCGATTCGGTGCGGGCACCGAATGGACTGCAGGCAAGTCCGTGCTCGAAAACGCTAAGGACAACGGCTACCAGGTTGTCTCCAACGCCTCCGAGCTTGCTGCCCTTCAGAACAGCGACGAGCCGATCCTGGGCCTTTTCTCTGACGGGAACATGCCGCGTCGCCTCGACCGCCTCGTACCGACGAAGGATGGCGCGAACGCGGATTCCAAGGTCTGCGCCGCAAACCCGAAGTTCACTGACGAGACCCCGACGCTGGCAAACATGACCGGCAAGGCACTGGAGTTGCTGCAGAACGACAACGGCTTCCTCCTGCAGGTTGAGTCCGCATCGCCGGACAAGGCAGCGCACGATTCCGATCCGTGCGGTCTGTTTGGTGAGGTCGGTCAGTTCGACGAGGCGATCTCCGTTGTCCAGCAGTGGGCAGAGAAGACCGGCGAGCCGACGTTGATCATCGCAACCGCGGACCACGCTCACGCCACGCAGATCACCTACAACGACACTGAAACCGCTGGCCTGACCTCCAAGGTGCTCACCGCTGATGGCAGCCCGATGACTATCAACTACTCCAACACCACGGAGCTCGAGTCCTCCTCCAAGCCGGGCACGCCGGGTTACGAGGAGCACACCGGTACCCAGGTGCGAATCGCGGCTTCCGGTCCGGGTGCGGCGAACATCACCGGTCAGATCGATGAAACTGACATCTTCTATGCCGTGATGAACGCGCTGCAGCTTGATCCGTCGAAGAGCAGCGGCGATACTCAGCAGGCAGGCGACGATGCTGGCAAGGGCACTGACAAGAGCGCCAACACCAGCTCCCAGGGCAGCTCTGATAAGCCAGCGTTGTTCGTGGTCGGCGTGCTGGCCACCATCACTGCCGTTCTCGGTGCGATTGGATTCATCTTCCAGGATCAAATCCAGCCGTTGCTGGCTCAATTCCTGCCGAAGTTCTAACCCACGTGCAGCGCGCGCTTGAGCGCAGCGCGCACGAAAAACCCGCCGGGCAGACTGCCAGGCGGGTTTTGCCGTGTTGGTCGGGATAACAGGATTTGAACCTGCGACCTCTTCGTCCCGAACGAAGCGCGCTACCAAGCTGCGCCATATCCCGGTACTCGGAACACTCTACTCCCGCCCGATACAACCGCCAAAACGGCAGTTCAGCGGGATTATCGCTGTTCGGTGATGCGGAGGCGCACGGCTGTGGGCGGGCAGAAGAAGCGCACCGGCGCGTACTTCGACTGGCCCAAACCAGGCGAGACGTGCATCCACATGTCGCCGTAACGGTGCAAGCCGGAAGCGCGCTCGCGGTCGATGTCTGCGTTGGTCACTAGCGGGCGCCCGCCGGGCAGGCAGATCTGCCCGCCGTGGGTGTGGCCCGACAATGCGAGCTGGTAGCCGTCAGCCTCGAAGGCATCGAGCACTCGCCGGTATGGTGCGTGCAGCAGACCGAGCGCCAGATCCGCATCTGGGTTCGGCTTGCCCGCGATCTTCGAGTACTCGTCCAGCTCGTGGTGCGGGTCGTCCACACCTGCAACCGCGAGGCGGAGGCCGGAGGCCTTGAACTCCAGTCGCTGGTGGGTGGCATCCTGCCAGCCACGCTCGATGAACGCGGCACGCATCCCCTCCCAGGGAAGGTCCACGTAGCTCGGTTCGCGCTTCTGGTCCAGCAGGTATTTCGTCGGATTCACCGGCTGCGGCGCCCAATAATCGTTGGTGCCAAATACGAACACACCGGGCACATCCAGCAGCGGCCCCAGCGCATCCAGCACCCACGGCACACCATCCATGTCGGAGAGGTTGTCGCCGGTGTTCACCACCAGGTCGGGCTCGAGCTCCGCCAGCGCCTGGACAAACTCTACTTTTTTGCGCTGGCCAGGAATCATGTGCAGGTCTGCAACGTGCAAGATGTTAAAGCTCTCGCGGCCTTGCAGCGTTCCCGGCTCGAGCAGTTCGAGCGAGTAATCCACCACTCGGAAGTCGCGGGTTTGCAGCGCGCCCCAAGTGATCGTCGATAAGCCTAGAGCTCCGGTGATGGCAAGTGCGCGAGATTTCTTCATTAACCCGACTTTAGCGCTCAAGTACGCTTGGGGCCCATGAGTGCATTGAAAGACCAGATCCGCGCCGACCTCAAAGAGGCTATGAAGGCCAAGGAGAAGGAGCGCACGGGCACGATCCGCATGCTGCTCGCCGCCATCCAGACCGCGGAGACCGAGGGGTCGAAGCATGAAGTCGATGACGACGAGATTCAAAAGATCATCGCCCGCGAGATCAAGAAGCGCCGCGAGTCGGCCGAGATTTACCAGTCCAACGGGCGCGAGGACCTCGCCGAAGCAGAACTCAACGAAGCAGCAATCCTCGAGGCCTACCAGCCCCAGCAGCTCACCGATGCAGAGCTTGCTTCGCTTGTCGACGGAGTGGTTGACCGCCTCGGCGCCACCTCCATGGCCCAGATGGGCGATGTGATGAAGGCCGCCACGGCAGAAGCTGCTGGCCGAGCCGACGGCAAGCGCCTCTCCGGTGCCGTCCGGGCGCGCCTTGGGAACTAGCAGCGTAACTAGCGGAAGTACTGCTGGAGGCCTTCCGCCATCTCGTTGAGCTGGCGCTCCAGCTCTTCGGTGTCGATCCCGCTCGGCTCCGGGCTTTCGGAGCCGGAGTTGTCGTTGTCATCGTTGTCCACGCGGGGGCTTGTGGTGGTACCGCCGGGGCGGGTGCCCGTGCCGTCCGAGGCGTTCAAGGTGACTAGGGATCCGCGGGCCAGGTTCGGATCTGCTGGGGTGACCGAGACAACCTCGCCCTTGGGTGCGCCACCGCCGTACACCGTGACGATGGTGACGGTGTAGCCCTCGCCTTCAAGCTTCGCCTTGGCGGCCTGCGACTGCATGCCGATAGCTTCATCGAGCACGCCGCGACGGGTGCCCTTGTCGTAGCCTTCCGGTGTCCCGGGCAGCCCCGCTTCAGCGGCACCAGGAACTCGGAGGGCAGCCTGGAACCATGTGTCTGCGGCCTCGTTGCCGCCGAACAACGTGCCGTTTGCGCACTGGCGGACGGGGCCGGTGCAAAGTGGGGTGGTTTGGGTGCCGTCGTTGAAGATGTACGGCGCAGCAGCCAGCCCGCGGGTGAACCCGAGGAACGCCGATGACTGGTGCGACTCCGTGGTGCCCGTCTTTGCCGCAACGGGGGCGCGCCACCCGTTCGCGCTCGCAGCGCGCGCGGCGGTGCCCTTGGTGGTGTCGTGCGACATGCCGTTGGCCAGAGCGGCTGCGATATCGGGCTCAACTGCTTGTTCGCAATCCGGCCGCTCGATGTAGACCTCCTGGCCGTACTTGTCGGTCACGCTCTTCACCGGGTTCGGTTCGCACCAGCGGCCCTCAGAGGCAAGCGTGGCTGCGACGTTGGACAGCTCAAGCGCGTTGACTGGGGTGGGCCCGAGCGTGAACGCGCCCATGTTGTCCTCTTTGGCTGCGGTCGCGATGGAGCGGCCGTCGCCAAACGTGCCCTCGTCCTGGTACGAGCGCATGCCGAGGCGCACCGCGATGTCGACGGTGTTGGCCACACCCACCTGCTGAACAAGTTCGATGAACGTGGTGTTGGGGGACTGCGCGAGCGCATCGCTCAGGCTCATTCGCGGAGCGTACCGGCCCGCGTTCTCCACGCAGTACGCGTTGGGCGGGCACCCTTCCGCGCCGCCATGGCCCATCCCGTAGACCACCGAGCGGGTGGGCACCTCCAACATGGTGTTCAACCCGTAGCCCTGCTCAAGCGCTGCGGCGGCGGTGAAGATCTTGAACACCGATCCGGCGCCGTTGCCCACCAGCGAGGTCGGCTGCGGCATGATCGTCTGGCTTTGGTCCAGGTCGAGACCGTAGAAGCGCGAAGACGCCATTGCGACGATGTCGCGCGAATCCGTGCCCGGCGCGATCACGTTGAGTACTTCGGCAACACCGCCAGCCTCGGGCGAGACGTTGTTGCGCACCGCAGTTTGGGTCGCATCCTGGATCGCCGGGTCGAGGGTGGTTGTGATCGTGTACGAACCGTGCTCGAGGTCCTCCTGGGTGAGGCCCTTTTCTGCAAGATATTTCAGCGCGTAATCGCAGAAGAATCCGCGGTCGCCGGCACCGAGGCAACCGTCGGGAAGCAAATTGGGTTCCTCGAGCACACCGAGTGGCTCTCCTGCGATGGAGTCAGCCTCCTGCTGGCTGATGTAGCCCTCGGCCGCCATGTTGTTCAGCACGGTGTTGCGGCGCTGAGTTGCCCCGTCGGGGTTGGTGTACGGGTTCAGGTACTCGGAGGACTGCAGGATGCCGACGAGGAGTGCGGCCTGCCCCGGGTCGAGATCCGCGGCGGGCTTGTCGAAGTAGGTGCGCGCAGCTGCCTCAATACCGTAGGCGTGGTTACCAAAGGAAACGAGGTTGAGATAGCGGGTGAGGATCTGGTCCTTGGTCAGTGTCTTATCCAGGTCCGAGGCCATCCGCATCTCGCGCAGCTTGCGGGGGATGGACTGCTCGGTAGCGGCGCGCGCGTCCTCGTCATCCTCCGCCTCGATGAGCCAGAGGTAGTTCTTCACGTACTGCTGGTTGATCGTGGACGCGCCCTGCTCCACCCCGCCGGCCAGCACGTTGGTGACCATGGCGCGGATGAAGCCCTGCATATCCACACCTTCGTGTTCGTAGAACCGGCGGTCTTCGGTAGCTACCAGAGCGTTCTTCACGTGGTCGGAGATTTCCTCGCTGGCCACTTCGTAGCGGCGCTGGTGGTATACCCACGCCATCGGGTTGCCGGCCGCGTCCGTGATGGTGGTGACGCCTGGGACATCACCCCCGGACATGTCCGAAAGGTTGGACTGCATCGTCTCATCTGTGCGGGCAACGGCCATGCCACCGATGCCGACTATGGGCGCGATGCACAGCGCCATTATCAACCCGGCCGTAACCATGGCGACCAGGAGTTTTGCAAGTGACCTCAGGGCAGACACGTCACTACCGTAATTCATGCTGCGGTGAGGGGGAATACGTAACTCCCCCCGATTTTGTGATCCATTCGACAGCGAATATTGCCTGTGAATACACTTACACGCGTAACGCACATGTTGTTGTGGGGCGCTGAGGTACTGGCCTGTCAAGTATTTCACGGAGTGCCCCGCTGCAAGAATCTGCGGCATCTCGCAGATATCTCCTGAAAGGGGCCTGACATGACCGCCACGCTGGGACAGACCGCCGTTGATGCCCGCAGCACCACCCCCAAAAAGTGTGATGCAGCTGGCAACCTGGTTTTTGATCGGGGGGAGTGGGTCACTCAGGCGCACTGTCGCTCCGGAGATCCGGATGCGCTCTTCGTCCGCGGGGCGGAACAGCGCAAGGCGGCAGCGGTGTGCCGCCGTTGCCCGGTGCTCGTGGAGTGTCGTGCGGACGCGCTGGACAACAAGGTCGAGTTCGGGGTGTGGGGCGGTTTGACCGAACGTCAACGTCGCGCAGTGCTGCGTAAAAACCCGCACGTCACTGACTGGGCTACCCACCTCGCCACCGGAGGCGAGATCGAAGGCCTCTAAGCGCCGACGCGACCTCCGGGCAGCGGTACAGTGGATCTCATGACGAAATGGGAATACGCCACCGTGCCGCTGCTTTCGCATGCAACCAAGCAGATCCTTGATTCCTGGGGCGAGGACGGATGGGAACTAGTTGCCGTGACCCCGGGCCCGAACCCAGACAACGTAGTCGCCTACATGAAGCGGGAGTTGAGCTAAACCATGGCCAAATGGAGCGATCGTCTCGCTGAACTGGGGATTGAGCTGCCGGCTGTCGCCGCTCCGGTCGCTGCGTACGTCCCGGCAGTGCGCACCGGCAACCAGGTGTGGACCTCCGGCCAGCTGCCGTTTGTGGACGGTGAGCTCGCCGCCACCGGCAAGGTCGGTGCCGCAGTATCGCAGGAAGATGCGTACACCTACGCCCGCCACTGCGCACTGAACGCAATCGCTGCCGTTGATGCCTTAGTCGGTGTCGACGAGATTGCACGAGTGCTCAAAGTGGTCGGCTATGTCGCCTCTGACCCTGATTTCACTGGTCAGCCGGCGGTGGTCAATGGCGCTTCGGAACTGATGCAGGAGATCTTCGGAGAGGCTGGCGAGCACGCTCGCTCCGCCGTCGGGGTTGCCGCGCTGCCAATGAATGCGCCCGTTGAGATCGAGCTTGTCGTCGAGCTGCGCGCCGCAGGCAGCTAAAGTAGTGGTCATGGAACATCCCGCCTACAGTCAGCTTCGCCCGGTGACGGCTTCCGCAGCCGTCGTCTTGGCACCGAACCCGAGTTACGCGGCGCTTGAAGGCACGAACTCCTGGGTGATTCGTGCACCCGAGGATGAGTTCAGCATCGTTGTTGATCCGGGTCCTGCCGACGAGGGGCATCTCAACGTGCTTCAGGCGCGCGCCGAGAAAGTCGCTCTGGTGCTGCTCACGCACCGCCACCACGACCATGCAGATGGTGCACAGCGCTTCCGCCAGCTTGCAGGAGCGCCGGTTCGCGCTTTCAATCCGCAGTATTGCTTGGGAGCGGAGCCGCTTACCGACGGCGAAGTGATCAGCGTCGACGGCATCACCCCGACGCTGAAAGTGGTGGCTAGCCCGGGTCACACCCGCGATTCGGTGTGCTTCTACGTCTACCCGACCAGAGATCAGTCGGGGGCGCCGGAGGCGATTCTCACCGGCGACACGATCGCTGGCCGCCACACCACCATGATCTCTGAGACCGACGGTGACCTCGGTGACTATCTGGCCACTCTGGAGCGGCTGCAAACCGACGGCAAGGATGTCACCCTGCTTCCGGGCCACGGCCCAGAAGGAGCGGATCTGTCTGCGTACGCTCGCAAGTACATCGACCGTCGAAACCTACGCCTCGACCAGATCCGGGAGGCACTCGCGAAGTATGGCGAGGACGTGGACATCAACACCCTGGTGGACGCGATCTATGACGATGTCGACCCGGTTTTGCGCGGCGCGGCAGAGCAATCCACCCGGGTGACGCTTCGCTACCTGAAACAGCAGCAATAAGCAGCGGCCGCAGTACAGCTAGCGGGGCGCCCCGCTAGCGTGCGCGCCGAGCGAGGTGCTCGGTGTCCACGATGAGCACGCTCTTGCCCTCGAGGCGGATCCAACCGCGGTGAGCGAAGGTTGCAAGCGCCTTGTTCACAGTTTCGCGGGAGGCGCCCACCAGCTGGGCGATTTCTTCCTGCGTCAGATCGTGATTGACACGCAGCGCGCCCCCCTCTTGGGTGCCGAAGCGGTTTGCCAGCTGGAGCAGGGTCTTGGCGACACGGCCGGGGACATCGGTGAAGATAAGGTCCGCGAGCGATGCGTTGGTGCGGCGCAGGCGGCGAGCAAGGACGCGAAGCAGCTGCTGCGAGATCTCCGGGTGCTCATCGATCCACTGCTTGAGCATCGTCGAGTCCATCGTTGCCGCCGTGACCTCGGTGACGCAGACAGCGGAAGAGGTGCGCGGGCCGGGATCGAAAATGGAGAGTTCGCCGAACATGTCGGACGGGCCCATCACGGAGAGCAGGTTTTCGCGGCCGTCGGGAGCGTGGCGTGCGAGCTTCACCTTGCCGGAGACGATGATGTAGAGCCGGTCGCCTGGCTCGCCTTCGTCGAAGATCGTCGTTCCGCGAGGGAACGTCACGGTCTCCATGTCCTCGATGAGGGCACCTACCGCAGTAGGGTCAACCCCCTGGAAAATGCCCGCTCTGGCAAGGGTCTCCTGCACGCCTTCCATTGAACCTCCTCGCGCGCCCCATGAGGGGAGTGAGCATCACGCTAACTACGTGCGGGTACTGCGTGGTTTTTCTCACTCGGGGCATGAAATTGTGATTTCATCACATCTCGCTCTGACGTTAGCGAGACTACCATCACAATTTTTTCCATGAGAGCTAATCGGCTAAAGATCCTATCCCAGCGATAGCTCCGGTTCCCACGACGGTGCGCTCGATTCCTTCCATACCCACGGTGAACAACCCGACACCCAGAGGCACTAGCGCCACTAAAAGGAAACTCATGGTGTCCATCCTACGGGCTAGCATGATCGGCATGCCTGAAAATTCAGAAACGCCTGCGGGGACCGGTAGGGCGGACAACGGGGCGTCGATAAGCAAGCGAAAGCTCCGGCGACCAGGCACCCACCCGGCTGCGAAGGGGACGGAGACCGACCTTGGGAGGGTGCGCCGCGCGCGACGCATCAACCGCACGTTGGCGGCGACTTTTCCTGATGCCCATGCGGAGCTCGACTTCACGAACCCGCTTGAGCTGTTGGTGGCGACGGTGTTGTCGGCGCAAACCACCGACGTGCGGGTCAATCAGGTCACCCCGGCGCTGTTTCGCGCATATCCGTCCGCGGCCGACTACGCGGAGGCGAATCAGGCCGAGGTTGAGGAGCTGATCCGCCCCACGGGATTTTTCCGGTCGAAGGCGGCGAACCTGATCGGGCTGGGCCAGATGCTGGTGAGCGAGTACGGCGGGGAAGTGCCGGTGAAGGTGGAGGATCTGGTGCGGCTGCCGGGAGTGGGGCGCAAAACTGCGCATGTGGTGCGAGGCAATGCATTCGGGCTTCCGGGGCTGACCGTGGATACGCACTTTCAACGTCTGGTGAAGCGACTTGCGCTGACCGAGGAGACGGACCCGGTGAAGATCGAGCACGCCGTGGGGGAGCTGATTGAGAAGAAGGAATGGACGATGTTCTCCCACCGGATCATCTTCCACGGGCGTCGCGTCTGCCACGCCCGAAAGGCCGCGTGTGGCGCCTGCCCGATCGCGTTCGATTGTCCTAGTTTCGGCCTCGTCGGCCCGGCTGAGCCCGCGGAGGCGGCCGCGTTGGTGACGGGGGAGGAGCGCGAGCACATCCTGCGTCTGGTTGGCATGCCCGACGCTGAAAGCGAGAAGGAGTAAGCAAGCGTGCAGAAATCGGCGATCTGGAGCGTCGTGGCGGTGGCCGTGGTCACGGTCTTAGTGCTTGCGGGCGCGTTTGTGCTGCTGCGCGGCGGTGAAGACGACGCGGCCTCGGACGCCGCGCCTTCGGAATCGGCGGTGGGGCCGTCGCAAATCACGTTTGTGCCGAATGCGGACCAGCGCGCGGATTGCGTCGCAGGTGGCGTCGGGGGCATCGATCTACCGTGCCTCGGCGGCGAAGACGTGCCCGGTGAGCTCAACGACATCACCGTGGTGAACCTCTGGGCGTGGTGGTGTGAGCCGTGTCAACGCGAGCTACCGATTACCCAGGCGCTTGCCGACGCGCACCCGGAGTACAGCGTGGTCGGGGTGCATGCCGACGCAAACGCGACAAACGGGGTCGCGATGATGAATGAGCTGGACGTGTCGTTTCCCAGCTACCAGGACGACACGAATCGCTTTGCGGGCCTGCAGGGGCTGCCCGGAGTGGTGCCGATCACGCTGGTGTACCAGGGCGGCGAACCGGTGGGTATGTTCCCGCAGGCATTCAACTCCCTGGAGGAGCTCGAGGCGGCTGTCGACGGGGCGCTCTCCTGATGGGGCGCGCTACCGGCGATGTAGATCTGCGCCCAGATGCGGCGCCACAGTGGCTGCGCCCGCTGATCGCTCAGCTGGGAACATCTGAGCACTCCGGTCGGGTGCGCGAGATGTTGGCTTCGCGGGTTCCACAGCGCGACCGTGAAGATGAAGCTGCTGTGCTGATCGTGTTCACCGGCGATCCGCATGCGGCAACCGTCCCGGACGATGCGGCGGTGCTGATCACCCACCGGCACCCCAAACTGCGCAGCCACTCCGGGCAGATGGCATTTCCCGGCGGCAAGATCGACCCGGGCGATTCCGGTCCTGTCGACGCAGCGCTGCGTGAGGCCACAGAGGAGACTGGCCTCGAGCGCCACCGCGTGACCCCACTTGGGGTTTTCGACGCGGTCACGACCGGCGGTTCGCGCAAACGGGTGCGCCCCGTGCTCGCCTACGCTGCCGATCCGGGCGAGGTGTACCCGGCCAGCGAGGTGGAGACCGATGACGTATTCTTCGCGCCGCTCCGAGAGCTGGTTGCGCCCGAAAACCGCATCACCGTGGGATGGCGGGGCTGGACAGGGCCCGCATTTCATGTGGGCTGTTACCTGGTGTGGGGGTTTACCGGGGTGCTGCTCAGTGTGGTCTTGGAGTTCGGCGGGTGGGCGCGTTCCTATGACGAGGACACGGTGCACAGCCTTGAAGACACGCTGGCGCAGTCCTGCAACGGGGAGCAGCAGCACTAACCGGGGGTAAGCTAGCCCGGATGCCCGAAGATCCGGAGCCCCAGACAAGCGAAACGTAGAGGAGGTGGCGGCGGCGTGCAGATCGTTCTCGACGCAGCCCTCATCCTGCTGATCGTTATTGCCGTGATCGGAGGCTGGCGTCAAGGTGCGCTGTCTTCGATTCTTTCCGCAGTTGGTGTTGTCGCCGGCCTGGTCGTCGGGCTGGCGCTGGCACCGTTGGCAATGGGTGCGGCCGACGCGCAGTCGCTGCGCGTGGTCATCCTGGTCACCTTAGTGGTGCTTTTCGTCGGCGTCGGCAACGTTGTGGGGGCGGCTGCTGGCGCACAGCTGCGCAACAACGTGCGCCGCCGCTCCACTCAGATCGTTGACTCCGCTGTGGGCGCAGTGTTTCAGGCGCTGGCCACTGCACTGGTGGTTTGGTTCATCTCCATTCCGCTGGCGTCTGCCTTGCCGGGCAAGACCGGTGACGCAATCCGTAATTCGTCGGTGCTCTATGGCATTGACGCGGTGGCGCCGCCGAACCTGAGCCAGCTTCCCGCACGGCTTGCGGTCATGCTGGATGAGACAGGTTTGCCGCCTCTGGTTTCCCCGTTCGGCTCCCCGCGCGGCGGCCACGTGGACGCTCCGGACCCGGACGTGTTGGACCAAGCTGTGGTCAAAACCGCCCGGCCGGCAGTGGTCCAGGTCATGGGCGATTCGGGCTCGTGCCAGCGCCGCCTCATGGGCACCGGCTTTGTCATCGCGGATGATTACGTGCTCACCAACGCCCACGTCGTCGCTGGCACGGACTCGGTGGCGCTGAACACGGTGGTGGGAGTCAAGCGCGCCGATGTGGTGTTCTACGACCCAGACGTGGACATCGCCGTGCTGCGTGCGGAGCGCCTCGGCATCGATCCGCTTGCGTGGCATGAGGACACGCTGGTCAACGGCGATGACGCGATAGTAATGGGCTACCCGCTGTCAGGACCGTTCGAGGCGGCGCCAGCGCGCATTCGCGGCCGAATGAACATCTCCGGTCCCGACATCTACGCCCAGGGCCGGGTGCAACGCGAGGCCTACACCATCCGCGGCGTAATCCGTCAGGGCAACTCTGGTGGGCCGCTGCTCACCCCGGAGGGTGAGGTCGTCGGCATGATTTTCGGCGCGTCGCTGGACTCCACCGACACCGGCTATGCACTCACGACTCAGCAGGTGCAGGAGCGCGTGGGGGAGATCTCCGAGTTGGTCGACCCGGTCGACACCCAGGCCTGCGTCGGCGCGGCTACAGGTCCAGCAGCTTGACGACGGCCATGACAAACGCCGTCGGGTCCTCCACATGCGGCAGCGCGAGCTGCGCAATCGGCCCGTCTAAGTCGCTGTCCTGAGCCGTAAAGGGGCGCAACCGCGATGCGGCGACAATGTGTGAGAGCGCGTTGTCTATGCGGCGGGCTGCGAGGCGCAGCGCCAGGTGCTCCTGAAAGTCCTGTGATGCGTGAAATGCGTCGCTGGTTTCTGCCACAAAGTTGGCCCGCCAGATCGAGTCGAGTGCGCGCTCGCTTAGGCTGAGCAGCGGCGCTGGCAGCCTGGTTAAGGCGGCAGGGAACCCGCTCGAAGTGGGGAGTGAGATCACCTGGTGGATCAGCTCGTTGTGGCGCTTCGCCGCTGCCTTAGCAATTACTGACCCGGTGTCTGCACCCACGACGGCCGCGCGGGTGTGGCCGAGGGTGCGAATGACGCCTTCCACGTCACCGGAGAGGATCTGCAACGTGTCGCCGGCGCGGTGCGGGGGCTTGTCGGACATCCCGAAGCCGCGGGCATCAAGGGCCGCGACGTGGAGGCCATGGGCCGCAAGCGGCGCGATGGCATCTTTGAAGTCGAACCACCCCCCGAAAGCGCCGTGGATAAGCAGGATCAGTGGGTCACCCCGATTGCCAGCCTCCGCAACGTGGAGCCGGGTGCCGCGGGTGTGCAGCATCCGGTGGTTGAAGTCGCCCTCAAGCTCGACGACGTTAGGCGGGTGGGGCGCCACTTGGTTGGTCCCTTCAGCATTGGAAAACGCCCGCGTCCTTAGCGGTCTAAGGGCGCGGGCGTGAGAGGCGGCGTCTACTTGTCGGTGTTGACTGCGGTGGAGCCGCCGCGGCGATCCGCCGGCACGGTGCGTGCTGCGCCCGTGCCAGCCGGTGCGGCCACCGGCGAGGTGGTGTAGAGACCGCTTTCGTCCTTTGCCAGGTTCTGCTGCGCCTGGCCCGGAACCAGGTTGCGCAGCTCGTTGACGGACTGGACGGTGCGCTCCGGTGCCTTGATCTTCTTCAGGTTGCGGAAGCCCAGGAACGCGATCAGACCTGCGAGCGCGAGCATGATCAAGAAGACAATGAGGAACGCCCAGCCGCGGTGCATCCAGGACGCCAGCATCTCAGCCAGCGCAAAGAAGAGGAAGAAGGTGGAGTACAAAGCGATCACGCCCGCGACTGCGAACATGCCGCCACCAATCGCGCCCTTCTTCACCTCGCCGACCACCTCGGCCTTGGCCAGCTCGATCTCGCCGCGGACGAGAGTGGACACCTGCTCGGTCGCGTTGGAAATCAGGGTGCCGATGGAATCCTGGCCTGGCTGCGTCACACCAGTGTCGCGCAGCGGAATGGAGTCCACCTTCGCGGACACGGCTGTGGAACCGCTGGTGTAGAGACCTTCGTTGCTCACTGTTTTAAACCTTCCTCACGTTGCGCGGCTTCGCCATCTCTGCGTGGTTTGCCAGCTTCGTGGCAGCTCGAGCGCAGCGACGCGGAGCGATATCGCACTCAACAGTAGCCATGTTCTGCCCAACTTGCCTAAGAACATGCCCGGAACGTGCCCCCGGTTTCTTCGTCGCCTGCTACTACGCAGAGCGCTTCTCCTTTCGCAGGGCCCGCGAGATAAGCACTCCGCCCACCACAATCGCGGTCACGCCCGCAACCACGCCGGCACCAATGCCCACTTCGCGGGCATTCGGCATCTGAATCAGCGGCACTGGGTCTTTGAAGCTGCGGGTATCCCACCCCTCGCTGAGCGCGTGTTTACGCAGTGCCCGGTCCGGGTTCACCGCGACTGGGTTGCCCACTAACTCCAGCATCGGAATGTCCGTCGCCGAATCGGAGTATGCGAAGCTGGCCTCGAGGTCGTAGCCGTGCTCGTCGGCGAACTGCTGGACTGCCACCGCCTTCGCAGGGCCTTTGAGGTAACGCGTCACCTCGCCGGTGAGTTGGCCGTCGACAATCTCCATCTCTGTGGCAACGACGGTGTTCACCCCAAGCTCGTGCGCAATCGGCTCGACCAGGATCGACGCTGACGCGGAAATGATGATCACGTCGTGGCCGCGGGCCTGGTGCTCTTGGATTAGCTCGCGGGCCTCGGCGTAGATCGCCGGGGTGACAACGGTGCGCATCGTTTCCGTCGTGATGCGCTGTATTTCTTCGATAGACCAGCCCTGCACCATCTGTGCGAGCGCGTCGCGGGTGGTGTCCATCTTTTCGCTGGACTGGCCGACCAGCATGTACGACGCCTTGGTCAGGTACATGTCGATCGCTTCCTGGCGGGTGATCAGGCCGTTGTTGAAAAATTGCTTGCCAAAGGCGAACGCGGACGAGGTCGCGATGATCGTCTTGTCCAGGTCGAAAAACGCCGCAATTTTCGGGGTGGCCATACATCAGCAGTGTAGACCGTTATCCACACAAGAATTAGTGACAAATCTCCGAAACGGCCGAGTTATCCACAGTTTGGAGACGGGCCCTTGCCGTTTATGTTTCGTTCGTGCACGCTAAGTGCATGACACAAACGCAACTAACAAATCCACGCCCGGCTCCGATTCTCGTCGCGGTCGATGATCCGTTGTTGCACCCGGAGGCCCTGCACATAGCCGCCGCCTGCGGAAGGCCAGTGGTTGAGGTCAGCGATGAGGTGCAGCTCGCTCGCATGCAGCCAAAAGCATTCGCTTCGCTTATCGACGGCTCCTTGGGTCCGCCCACCCCAACCCCAACCACCTTTGTCATCACCGCGTCTCCGGGCGCAGCACCACCCGGTGCGTTTGTGCTGCCCGCCCAGGCCGCTGATTTGCTTCGCGCCCTCGGAGCGCTTTCACTGCGCGGTGAACCGGATCCTGCGGCTGCGGGTGCGGTCATCGCGGTGGTCGGTGCCGCGGGTGGTGCCGGCGTGTCCACCCTTGCAGCGGCTGTGAGTGCCCGCGCGGGTGCAGGCAGCGTGCTTGTTGATGCGCATCCGCGTTCCGGGGGTCTCGATCTATTACTGGGGATTGAGGAAGTACCGGGTGCTCGTTGGGGCGAGATCGAACTCGGGGAGGGGGTCATTGCTCGCGGGGATTTGCTGCGTGCGCTGCCTTCAACTGACGCGCAGGTCGCGGTGCTCACGGTCGCCCGCACCACGATTGTCGATCCGTTCCCACTCCGCGCCGAGGACGTCGACGCTGCCGTGGCCGCTTGCGCGTCGGACGGGGTGACGGTGATCGACGCCCCTGTCAGCGCAATCCCTCCTCGTTGCGATCTCGCGGGCATTGTTGTGCCCGCACAGCTGCGCCCGGCTGCCGCAGCGGCGGCAATCGTTGCCCAGTGCGATGCAGCCGGCATCGCCCACGGCCTCATCGTGCGCGACTGCGCGTGGGCGTCGCTGAATCAGAGTGAGCTTGAACGCGTAACGGGATCCCGAGTGCTCGCCAGGTTGCGCACCTGCCGCGGTCTGGCACGCACCATCGAACGCGGAGGGTTGCCAGCGAGGTTGCCCCGGCCGCTTGCCCACGCTGCCGACGCGGTGCTCGCCGAGGCCACGCGAGGTGCGAGATGACCAACCCAGTGAACGACATCGCAATTCTCGAGCGCGTCCAACGCCGCATCGCCGACGAGCCGGAGCCACCCGGCCCTGAGCGCCTTGCCCACCTTATCCGCGAGGAAGCGGTAGTGATCAGTGATATCGACGTACTCGACATGATGCGCAGGCTACGCGAAGATACGACCGGAGTTGGCCCCCTCGAAACGCTCTTGCTGGGCGGCGAAGTCACCGACATCTGCGTCAACGGGCCGGATGAGATCTTCATCGATCGAGGTCGAGGCCTCGAGCCAGTTGCCGATCGCCCCTTCGCAACCGACGCGGATGTTCGCCGACTCGCTACCCGCCTTGCGCTCAATTGCGGGCGCAGGCTTGACGACGCCCACCCCTACTGCGATGGCCACCTCACCCGCCCAGACGGCACCTTGCTGCGCTTCCACGCGGTGGTTGCTCCCACGTCGCAGCCGGGCACCTGCATCTCGCTGCGCGTGCTGCGCACTGCCACCGCTAGCTTGGAAGATCTGCAGCGCCGTGGAGCGATCGATGCCGAGCGTGCCGCACTGCTGTGCAAGTGCGTCCGGGAAAGAAAAAGCGTCCTTGTTGTCGGTGGCACCGGTTCAGGTAAGACCACGCTGTTGTCCGCGCTCCTAGCTGAGGTCGATCCTGCTGAGCGGATCATCGCTATCGAGGACACCCGCGAACTCACCCCGGCTCATCCGCATGTGCTGAACCTAAGCACCCGCGGGGCAAACACGGACGGCGCTGGCGAGATCACTGTCGCCGACCTGGTCCGTCAGGCGCTGCGAATGCGCCCGGACCGCATTGTGGTCGGAGAAATTCGCGGGGCGGAGGTCATCGACCTGCTCGCCGCGCTCAACACCGGCCACGATGGGGGCGGCGGCACACTCCACGCGAACTCCATCGGGGAGGTCCCCGCGCGCCTCGAGGCACTCGCCGCGCTCGGCGGGCTCGACCGAGCCGGGCTCCACGCCCAACTAGCGGCCGCAGTAGATCTGATCGTCGTGGTGAAACGCCACCCTGACGGCCAACGTCGCGTGGAGCAAATCGGCGTACTTGAGGGCCAGCCAGTGAACGCCCGCGTGGTCTGGGATGCAACCACCGGCCCAGCTGAAGGGTACGAGGAGTTGTGATGGCCAGTATCCCCCTCGCTGCATGCTGCCTGGCAGGTGCTGCGCTCATGCAGCCCCCGCGTCCGATGATTCGTATCCGCGCCGCCGCTCTCGGAAACCGGAATCCAGCGTGGATTCCCGCCACCGTCGCTGTGGTGGCCATCGCCGCCTTTGCTTTCGATAAAGCGGGTGTGGTCATCGCGGCCGCGCTCGCTGCTGCGACAGCGGTGCACATGGTGAACAGCCGCAGAAAGGATCGCGACGCAGCAGCCGGGACTCGCGCCGCCGCAGATTACATTGGCCACCTCGCTGAAAGTGTTGGCGCTGGAGCGACGTTCACTGATGCGGCGAGACGCGCCGCGGACCGCCTCAGCAATGACACCTCCTCCATCCGCCGTGATGCCCTAAACATCGCGAACGCCTCCGCAAGTGGCAGCGCGGTCCCCGAACTGATAACTCCCGAGCTCAAACGCGTTGCTTCCCTGTGGGCACTTTCCGCTACCCGTGGAATCCCCGTCAAAGGCCTGCTCGCCAACGCCCGCGATGAAATCGATCACGCCGTGCGGCACCGGACCGCCACTGACGCTGCGCTGGCTGGCCCGAAGACCACCGCGACGGTGCTGTCGTTGCTCCCATTGGCGGGGATCGCGATGGGGAGTGCAATGGGTGCTAACCCAATTGATTACCTCACCGGATCTGGGATCGGGGCAGTGCTGCTCGTTGTCGGGACTGCGTTAGTCTGCGCAGGAGTCCTGGTGTCCCATGAGATCATCCGGAGGGCCGCCGCATGATCTCGACGCTCACCACGTTGCTCTTCGCCGCGGCGATTGCGCTGCCACCCACCGCGCCTAAGCATCGACTCCCTGCGCGCCGACCCGAGCGGACCAAGAACCCCCGCGATGGTCCGCAGGGGTTCAACCTCAACCGATGTGCCAGTGACCTCCGCCTCTTCGCCGCTTGCGCCCAGGCGGGGTTGCCCCCGCCGCATGCGGCCGCCGCAGTCGCAGATACCTACGCCGGGGAGGCACATCCATGGCATACCACTGCCGCGTTGTTGGCGCTCGGGGCCGAACCCGAGCGCGCTTGGTCGGAACTCGCCAGCGTCCCTGGCGGCGCCGACCTGGCCAGTCTTGTCACTTTGTCCAACTCCTCCGGCACCTCGCTTTCAGCTGGGTGCGTGCGGATTGCGGAGCGTCTCCAAGCAGAAGCCGCAGACCGCGCCACCGCGAAAGCAGAACGTGCCGGGGTCCTCATTGCAATCCCGCTTACCGCATTTTTCCTGCCCGCGTTTTTCACCCTCGGGCTGGCTCCCGTGGTGATCAGCTTGGGCAGCGAAATGCTCAACTAGCAACCCATCGACAACAACTCACAACAGCAACCCACAACAACTTCTCACGAAAAGGAAACCACCATGAACCGCATCCAACTCACCGCAATCTCCGCATACGAATCCACGCTGCGCGCCGGCTCCCGCATGGTTGCCAAACTCGGCAATGACGAGGGAATGTCGACCATTGAATACGCCTTTGGGTCACTGGCTGCCGCCGCGCTGGCCGGGGTGCTCTACCTCGTGGTCAACGGCAACGGTGTCACCACCGCGATCGAGAAAGTAATCACCGACGCGCTGAACAACCGTCCGTAAATGACCACCATCGAAACAGCGCTCTCGCTAGCGACACTGGTTACTGTCGCCGCCGCGATCGTGGCGGGCATTGCCACCATAGCAGCGTACATTTCGGCGGTGGACATCGCAGGTGCGACAGCACGCGCTGCTGCGATCGGTGTGACGTATGAGCCGCCTCGCGGCAGCGTCAGCGTCGTAGAGCAAGCTGGCCTGGTGACTGTCACCGCGTCGGTACCGGCGGCGATTGGCACGATGCAGGCGTCTGCAATCTATCCGGTGGAGTTTTAGATGAGCACGGTCACGTCCGCCGGCATCGCCGCCTCCGTCATTGCGCTCGCAGTAGGGGTCGCTGCTGTCGGCGCTCAAGTGGCGGACTCGCACCGGAGCCAGGTCGCAGCGGACCTGTCTGCGGTGTCCGCAGCGACCGCGCTTTACCAGGGGGCTGATGCTTGTGACGTGGCGGCACGCACTGCTGCGCTTAACGGTGCCGCGGCTCAATCTTGCGACATAGTTGACGGGGATGTGCGCGTCACTGTCAGCTTCCGTCGTGCGGAAGCCACCGCCCGCGCTGGTCCCGCTTAGTTCGCGTCTTCACCCGCCGTCATAGTGACAAGCGCACCGAGCAACTTCAGCGCGGCGTGCTTGTCCAACGGTTGGTTGCCGTTGCCGCACTTAGGCGAATGCACACACGACGGGCAGCCGTCGTCGCAACCGCACGCGCGCACTGCTTCGTACGTGGCGGTGATCCACTCGTGAAAGCGGGCAAATCCTTCGTCGGCGAATCCTGCGCCCCCGGGGTGGCCGTCGTAGACAAACACGGTCGGCAGCAGCGTGTCTTGGTGCAGGGCGGTGGAAACCCCGCCGATGTCCCACCGGTCACACGTGGCCAAAAGCGGCAAGAGTCCGATCGCGGCGTGCTCGGCGGCGTGCAGCGCGCCGGATACCTCGCCCGCGGCAATGCCCATCGCTTCCAGCGCAAGCGGGTCGATGGTGTAGGCGACTGCGCGGGTGATCAGACGCTGCTCGGGGAGGTCGAGTGGGATGTGCTCGCTGACGGTGCCGTCGGCAAGGCGCACCACGTAGCCGGTCACCCGGTCGATCACCTCGACATCCACACTGGCCACCCACAACCCCGGCGACGGGTTTACCAACTCGCTCGGCTCGCCCAGCAGGGTGATGTCGGTGGTGGAGCGGGCCTGGGTGGAGTAGTCGGGCTGCTCCGGTACCACCAGCGCAACGTAGTCGTCCAGGTCGAGTTCCTGCACCACGAAGTACTCGCCCTGGTGCAGGTAGACGGCACCGTCGTGCACCTGGCTCATCGCTTTGCCCGCATCAACGGTGCCCAAGAGCCGCCCGTCGGTGACGTCCACAATCGCCACTTCCTGGCCAGCACCGCCGCGAAGCGACACCGCTGCATGCGCCGTCTCCGGGCGCAGATCGCCCTCGAGCTGCGGCACCGCGAACCACCGATCGCCGCGTTGACGCAGGAAACCACCCGCAGTCAGCTCAGCGACGACCTCGTCAGCGTCAAACGCCGTGACGTCACCGCGTGTCAGCGGGCGTTCGACGGCCGCGCAGTACATGTGCCCGCGCAGGATGTAGGGATTGTGCGGATTGAACACGCTGTTTTCCACCGGCTTGCCCAGCAATGCCTCCGGGTGATGCACCAGGTAGGTATCCATCGGGTCGTCGCGGGCGACCATCACCACCACCGCATGTTGCCCGCGCCGACCCGCGCGCCCCGACTGCTGGCGAAACGACGCCACCGTGCCCGGGAACCCCGCCATCACTACGGCGTCCAAACCACCCACGTCGATCCCCAGCTCCAGCGCGTTTGTGGTCGCCATGCCAAGCAGCTCGCCTTCATCTAAAGCCCGCTCAAGCGCACGGCGATCCTCGGCGAGGTACCCCGCCCGGTACGAGGCGACGCGCTTCGCGAAATCGGGCCGCCCCTGCAGCACCAGCTCCTCCTGCGCGCGCATCGCCACCGTTTCCGCAGCGCGCCGGGAGCGCACGAAGGTCAGGGTGCGCGCACCGTCGGCGATCAGCTTCGCCATCACACCTGCGGCTTCGGTGGTCGCCGCGTAACGCACCGGCGCCCCGTTCTCGCCTTCCGCGTCTTCAATGAACCCCGGTTCCCACAGCGCAATCGTGCGTTCGCCGGTCGGCGCGCCGTCGGTAGTCACCGCCACCACGTCGCGCCCGCACAGCCGCGAGGCCTGCCCGGCCGGATCGGCCGCCGTCGCAGACGCGAAGATCAACGTCGGGTGCGCGCCGTACGCTGCGGCGATGCGCAGCAGCCGCCGCTGCACCAGCGCCACGTTCGCGCCAAACACACCGCGGTACGTATGGCACTCGTCCACCACCACATACTCCAGGTTTCGCAGCAGCCGCGCCCACCGTGCATGCCCAGCGAGAATCCCCGCGTGCAGCATGTCCGGGTTCGTGAACACGTACCGCGTGTGCTCGCGAATCCCGGGCCGGGCCTCGGCGGGCGTGTCACCGTCGTAGGGAGCAGGGTGGACATTGCTTATCGACGCCCCTTTGACCATGCCCAAGGTCGCCTGCAACTGATCCGACCCCAACGCTTTCGTGGGCGTGAGATACATCGCGCACGCCGTCGGATCGGCGGCCAGCCGAGACAGCACCGGAAGCTGGTAGCCGAGCGACTTGCCCGACGACGTCCCCGTTGCGATGACCACATCGCGTCCTTGCCACGCCAGCTCGGCACACTGCGTTTGGTGTGTGAAAGGGCGGGTGATGGAGGCGTCGATAAGCACTTGCTTCAAGCTGGGCGCAACCCATAGGGGCCACTCGCCGTAGTGGGCGGGGGAGGCGGGCACCGTTTCCACGTGCGTGATGGTGGAGGTGGGGAAGCGGGCGCGAAGTGAGGTAAGGAGCTCTTCGCCGAAAAATCCACTGCCATCCATGGCATACAACGTAGGTCACATCCTTGCGCTCCGTCGTGCCGTCTCACCCGTTTCGTGGCACACTAGTGGACGGTCACAGATTTTGTGTGCGCCCGTTCACGGTGCTCGCGAGGATTGTGCATCTCAACGTACATTTTTGAAAGGTCACATTCACATGGCAACCGGCACCGTTAAGTGGTTCAACGCCGAAAAGGGCTTTGGCTTCATCGCCCCGGACGACGGCTCTTCCGACGTCTTCGTCCACTACTCCGAGATTCAGGGCTCGGGCTTCCGCACGCTGGAGGAGAACCAGCAGGTGGAGTTTGAAATCGGCGAGGGTGCGAAGGGCCCGCAGGCACAGCAGGTGCGCGCGATCTAACTCGCAGGCGCTGTAGAACCGGTAGAAAACGGCACCCAAACCGGGTGCCGTTGATTTGTTTATGCGCTGTCCCAGCTGAACGTCACGCGGCTGAAGTCGCGGGTGCGCAGATCATCTGGGTGGATGAAGAAGTTCGCCGCGCCATAATCTTCAAACATGATGGTTTCCTCGTCGGAGCCGATGTGGGCGAGGCAGATGGTGGGATCGCCCGGCGGGCGCCGGTCAAGCTGCACGAAGGACGGGTAACCGCCAAGCGCGAACACAAAACCGAAGCCAAACGGCGCGTCTACGATGCGCTCCTGCATCGACTCGTCTACCGCAAAGCCGTCGGCTTCCACCTCAGCGACCAGCGATGCGATCTTTTCCTGCACTTGTGTGGGGTTGAGCCATACACCATCCGGGAAGCGGGTGCGCGCCTCAAGCTCCTGGACCTGCGGCACGCCGGTGTCTGTGCCGCGGCGGACAACAATGTGCTCGTTGGTGGCGTGCAACGTCATGAACTCTTCGCCGCGGCGCAAGAACACGTGCCCGGATTCGCTGCCGATTTCCCAGGCGTCTTTGCAGTTGAACGTCGGTGTCATGCTGGTCAGCGTGCCGGTAAGTGGCATGCCCTCTTCTGGGTCTTCCATCGGACCGGGGTAGTCCTCGTAGGACGGCAACGAGCCGGTGTGCGGCGCGTCCACGTGCTCGATGTAGCGCGCCAGCGGCGGGCTGTCCAGGCCCATCAGTGAGTCATTGCGCACGAACAGCTGCAGGATTCCGGTGGTGGGGAAGTCCGGCAGTTCCGGCAGTTCGTCGAAGTTGAACTGGGCGATAAACAGCATCGGCCCGGCCTCATCTTCGGGGAAGGGGTGGCTTTCGGGCAGGTACGGGGTGCCGCCGATTTTCGACGTAGTCGGGGTGTCTGGGCGCTCGGGGGCGAGGTCGAGGTCGATCACCGGACGGGTGGTGTCGGTGTCGAAGTCGAACAGCGTGTAGTTCCAGGGCAGTGGCGGAGGCGTTGATTCGGTTGGCTCAGTTGGCTCAGTCATGCCGCCCAATACTAATAAATCCCTGAGACGGAGAAATTACGGGGGAAATCAGGGGGGACTCAGAGCGCGGAGAACCCGCGGCGCACATCGCGCCATTCGAAGAAGCGCGACTGGGCGCGCTGGATAAGCAGGCCAACCAGCGAGCCGAGCAGCACACCGGCGATCATGGCCAGGATGGGGTATTCGGACAGCAGCGAGCCGCCGAGGTAGCCCATGCCGGCGGACAGCAATGCCCAGATCACCACGCCGATCGTGTCGTAGAACACGAACGCGAACCAGCTGTAGCGCACCGATGCCAAGACAATGGTGGCCACCCAGCGCGCCCAGGGGATGAAGCGCCCGACGATGATGGTCACTCCGGCGCTGCGCTTCATGTTGCGGCGCACCCACGCAATCGCTTGGCCGGATTTGGATTCGGGGTCGAGACGTTCGACGTAGCCAATGAGCTTGCCGCCGAAGGCGTAACACAGGTTATCGCCGATGATGCCGCCGATGGCCGCAGCCACGATCAGTCCCCACACGCTGGGCACGCCCTGGGACGCGGAGAACGCCGCGGCCAGGTTAATCACCGTTTCTGATGGGATGAACGGGATCAGCGCGTCACCAATAATCAGGAGGCTGACAAGCGGGTAGAAGATGGGCAATTCCATCAGCGCGTACAAAAACTCGATGACTGGATCGAGGAAACTCATGTCCATCGCGGCGGCGCCATCTCCTTTCTCAGGCAGAACTAGAAAGCGATTGTAGGCATAGAGGGGGTGAGATCGGTTAAGTCTCTGATACAAATAAGGAAGTTTGAATCCGGTGCAAGCGGTGCACATGCGCCGGAGCGGAAAGTGGGAGGTGTCACCCGAGCGTGGCTGCAAATGGCAAGACTCTCGTCATCGTGGAGTCGGCGACCAAGGCGAAGAAGATTCAGAAGTACTTGGGCGATGACTACATCGTGGAGGCCTCGGTGGGCCACATCCGCGACCTGCCCGGCCGCGCCGCGGACATTCCAACCAAGTACAAGAAAGAGCCGTGGGCCAAGCTCGGCGTGAACCCGGAGGACGGATTCAGCCCCATTTACGTGGTCAGCCCGGACAAGAAAAAGAAGGTCTCCGACCTCAAGGACAAGCTCAAGCAGTCCGACAAGCTCCTGCTGGCCACAGACCCGGACCGCGAGGGCGAGGCCATCGCCTGGCACCTGCTGGAAACGCTCAAGCCCCAGGTGCCGGTGGAGCGCATGGTGTTCAACGAGATCACCGAGTCCGCCATCAAAGAGGCCGCGGAAAACACCCGCGAGCTGGACATGGACCTCGTCGATGCGCAGGAAACCCGCCGCATCCTCGACCGTCTCTACGGCTACGAAGTCTCCCCGGTGCTGTGGAAGAAAGTCATGCCGCGCCTTAGCGCCGGCCGCGTGCAGTCCGTGGCCACCCGCGTCATCGTGGAGCGCGAGCGCGAGCGCATGGCCTTCATTTCCGCCGAGTACTGGGACCTGACCGCATCGCTGAAAGCCTCGCCAGAGTTCGACGCAAAGCTGGTCACTATCGACGGCACGCGCGTTGCCCAGGGCCGCGATTTCGATGACCGAGGGCGTCTAAAGGGCGACGCGGTAGTCGTCGATAAGCAAACTGCCCATGCCCTGGCCGACAACCTTGAGGGTGCGGACATGACGGTGACCGACGTGGAGGAGAAGCCGTACACGCGGCGCCCGTACGCGCCGTTCATGACGTCGACGCTGCAGCAGGAAGCGGGGCGCAAGCTGCATTTCACCTCCGCGCGCACGATGCGCATTGCGCAGCGGCTGTATGAAAACGGCCACATCACGTATATGCGTACGGACTCCACGGCGCTGTCCCAGCAGGGGCTTACCGCCGCGCGCTCGGCAGCGACCGAGCTCTACGGCGACAACTACGTGTCTAAGTCCCCGCGCGTCTACGAGCGCAAGGTGAAGAACTCGCAGGAGGCGCACGAGGCAATCCGCCCGGCCGGCGAGCGTTTTGCCACCCCCGGCCAGCTGGCGGGATCGCTGGATGCGGAGGAGTTCAAGCTCTACGAGCTGATCTGGCAGCGCACTGTGGCTTCGCAGATGGAAGATGCGCGCGGCAACTCCACCAAGATTGTGCTGGAGGGCACCGCGAAAACCGGCGAGCGCGCCGAATTCGCCGCCACCGGTCGCACGATTACCTTCCCGGGCTGGCTGCGCGCCTACTCGGATTCGCAGGATTCGGAGACGCGTTTGCCGCAGGTGGCGAAGGGCGACACGCTCGGTGTTTCCAAGATCACCGCGGACGAGCACACCACGAACCCGCCGGCGCGCTATACCGAAGCCTCGCTGGTGAAGAAGATGGAGGACCTGGGCATTGGCCGCCCGTCCACCTACGCCTCCATCATCAAGACCATCCAGGACCGCGGCTACGTAGTCACCCGCGGCAACGCGCTCGTGCCCACCTGGGTCGCGTTCTCCGTGGTGGGGCTGATGGAAAACAACTTCGACGCGCTGGTGGATTACGACTTCACCTCCTCGATGGAGGACGAGCTCGACGAGATCGCCCACGGCAACGAGAACCGCACCGAGTGGCTGACCAGCTTCTACTTCGGTGATGCCGAGGCATCCGACAACATCGCGGAAGCGGTCGCGCGCCGGGGCGGGCTCAAGCACATGATCGAGGACAACTTGGAGTCCATCGATGCCCGCGAGGCCAACTCGCTCAAGCTTTTCGACGACTCGTCTGACCGCCCTGTCCACGTCCGTGTGGGCCGCTACGGCCCGTACATCGAGCGCGAGGTGGGGAAGACCACCGAGGGCGAACCCGAGTACCAGCGCGCCAACCTGCCGGAATCGGTCACCCCGGACGAGATCACCCTGGAAATGGCGGAGAAGCTTTTCGCTATCCCGCAGTCCGGCCGTGAGTTGGGCCAGAATCCCGACAACGGCCGCACGATTGTGGCCAAGGAGGGCCGCTACGGCCCGTACGTGACGGAGCTGGTGCGTGACGACGAGCGTGCCACCGCCGAGACCCGCGCCGAGGAGGTCGTCGCTGAAGAGCGCGCGGCGGAAGACGCCCAGCGCGCCGAAGAGGGCAAGCGGAAGAAGAACTGGGACACCAAGACTGCGCAGGCGCAGAAAGAAAAGCGCATCGAGCAGCTGGTGGACGAGCAGCTCAAGCCCGCCACCGCGTCGCTGTTCAGCTCCATGGAGCCGTCCGAGGTCACGCTCGACGAGGCGTTGAAGCTGCTGTCGCTGCCGCGCGAGGTGGGCGTTGACCCGGCCGACGGCGAAGTGATCACCGCGCAGAACGGCCGCTACGGGCCGTACCTGAAGAAGGGCAGTGACTCGCGCTCGCTGGCCAACGAGGAGCAGATCTTCACCGTCACCCTCGAAGAGGCGCGCCGCATCTACGCTGAGCCAAAGCGCCGCGGCCGGACGCAGGCTGCCGCGCCGCTGAAGATGCTGGGGGACAACGACGTCACCGGCAAGCCGATGAGCATCAAGGACGGCCGCTTCGGGCCGTACGTCACCGACGGGGAGACCAACGCTTCGCTGCAGCGCGGCGACACCCCGGAGACGATGACGGACCAGCGCGCCAACGAGTTGCTCTCGGCGCGCCGTGCTCGCGAGGCTGAAGACGGTGGCAAGAAGGCTACGAAAAAGGCAACCAAAAAGGCCCGCAAAACCACCAAGCGGGTGGTGAAAGCCCGCCGCAAGTAGTGGGCTAGTAGCGGTCCGCCATGGTGGAGCGGACCGGGCGGGCGAGCTGGGTCATCTTGTTGCGCCCGCGCAGCTCGACCGACTTCATCAGCGTCCAGCGCTGCTGCTCGACCTCGTTGGCCGCGCGCAGGGTTGCGGCGTTGGTGAGCACCCTGCCCGGGGTCTCCTTGGCCAGCTCGGTGAGGCGCGCGGCGGCGTTGACGGCATCGCCGATTACGGTGTACTCAAAGCGGTCGGAGCCGCCGATGTGACCGGCAACCACGTGGCCCGCAGCCACCCCGATGCCGGCCTGGAGCTCGAGGCCGCTGAGCTCATGGCGCAGTGTGCGCGCTGCCTGCAGGGCATGGGAGGTCGCGTCGTGCAGCGAGACCGGGGCGCCGAAGACGGCGAGGGCGGCGTCGCCTTGGAACTTGTTGATCACGCCCTTGTTGCGGTGCACCACGTCCACGACGATCTCGAAGAACCGGTTCAGCTCCTCAACGACCTCCTCGGGGGTGTGGTGCACGGCGAACGTCGTGGAGCCGATGACGTCGACGAAGAGCACGGCGACGCGGCGGTCCTCGCCGCCGAGCTCTGGCTTTTCCTCCAGGGCCTTCTGCGCCACTTCGGCACCGACGTAGCGGCCAAAGATGTCGCGCACGCGCTGGCGCTCGTTGAGGCCGCGCATCATCTCGTTGAAGCCGGCTTGGAGGACGCCGATCTCGGAGCCGTCGTAAATGTCCACCTGCGTGTTGCGCTCGCCGCGGCGCACGCGGTTGATGGCGTCTTGGAGCTCCTTGATCGGGTCGACCACACTCATCACCGCGAACGCGGTGCCCAGCGAGCCGGTGATCAGCGCGGTGATGGTGAGCGCGAACACCGCCGGGATGAGCTCGCCGGGGGTTTGGGTGAAAAAGCTGTTCGCCTGTGCGATAAACAGCAGCATGATGCCGATCAGGGGCACGCCCGAGGTGGTAAACCACGTCATGTACAGGCGCTGCTTGATCGGCGGCTCAAGTGTGGCGTCTTCGAAGCGGCGTGCGAGCGCTGTGGCGGCGACCGGGCGCACGAGGCGCTCCGCCTGCAAGTAGGTGAGCACCGCGACAACGAAGCACGCCAGCGAGGTGGCGACGAACATCACCAGCGCGAGCTGCCCGCTGACCTGCCAGGCGGCGGCGGTGAGGATCGCGATCCCGATCGCCCAAACCACCACGACGATGCCGGTTTGCAGCACCGGAATGCGAAGCACCAGGTTGCGCACCATGTTCGGGTCGTGCTCATCGGGCTCTAACTGCCATTCCAGCACCGGGCGGAAGAGCAGAAACGTCACCACAATTCCCAAGACCACGGCCAGCACGAGGTAGATCATGCTGATCAACCCGAACACGGACCCCTGGAAGCTCAGCAGCTCGACTTCCGGAATCGGGATGAAAAAGCGCACAAAAAGCAGGATTGCGACGGCACCGACTACGTTGGTGCCAAGCACGGATGCGGCATAGAGAGGCCACGATGTGCCCCACAGCCACTTGAACCCGTGCCAGAGTCGTTCCATGGTGTATCACCTTAGTGCGGGAGTACGCTTGCGGGTTGTGACTACCCGTAGCGTCGCCGAACGCCTCGCCGACACCCCCAACGTGCGCGACACGATCCTCGCGGCTGCGGCTGCGGGTCGGGGTGTTGAGGGAGCGGATCCGCGGGCGCTCGCGCACTCCTGGTTGTTCACCGGACCGCCCGGTTCCGGCCGCTCGAACGCGGCGCTCGCTTTCGCCGCGGCGCTGGTGTGCGAGAACCCTAAGGAGCTCGGCTGCGGGCATTGCAAAGGCTGCCGGGACGCACTCGCCGGCACGCACACCGACGTGGTGCTGGTGGTGCCGCAGGCCCTGGTGATCAATGTCGACTTTGTGCGCGAGGAGATCGTCGCAAAAGCAGCACGCTTGCCGACGGTCGCTGACCACCGCATTGTCATCATCGAAAACGCCGACCGCTTGCACCCACGGGCCGCGGACGCGCTGCTGAAGACGGTGGAGGAGCCGCCGGAAGGCACCGTGATAATCCTTTGCGCTCCATCGACCGACCCGGAAGACATTTCGCAGACACTGCGCTCGCGGTGCCGCCACCTCTATATCCCAGCCCCGTCCGAAGATGAGGTGGTGCGCGTGCTCGTGGAAGAGGAAGGCGCGTCTGAGTCGGATGCACGTCTGGCGGCTGCGACTTCACTGCGGCACATCGGCCGGGCACGAAAACTCGTGACGACGGAGTCCGTGCAAGTGCGCCGCGCCCGTTCCATCCAGCTCGCCGAGCACGTCTTCTTCGGCGCGCAAGCGTTCCAAGCTGCTGCGTCGTTGGTCACTGACGCCCAAAAGGAGGCGATCGACGACTACGCGGAGGCCGACGCCCAAGAACGCGCCAAGCTTGAAGAGGCGTTGGGCATGGGCGCGAAGGGCAAGGGTGTTGCCAAAGCGATGTCCGGGTCCGCCTCGGCGCTCAAGGAGCTGGAGCACCAACAGCACCTGCGCGGGACGCGCCGCAAGCGCGACGTGCTCGACCTCGTCCTAGTGGATCTTGCCGGGGTGTACCGCGACGCGTTGGTGACGCAAGCCGGGGCCGAGGTTCGCTCGACGGTTGGGCTGACCCACCCGGATTTTGAAGGACTGGCTGGCGAGATCGCGAACCGCGTGAGCCAAGACGGTCTGGTCGCGTGCCTGGACGCGATCGCCCAGTGCAGGCAACGCTTGCACCAAAACGTGGATCCTGCAGTGGCCTTCAACGGGATGTTGGGGCACATCCGCAAAGCTTGCGCTGTGTCCTAGCTGGGCATTTCTTCGCATCCTCGTCTGTGGGTTAAGCTTTGTAACCGGTATGGGCCGCTGCTGTACAGCTGTGGACGTGACCGGCCACCTTAGCTCAGTCGGCAGAGCATCTCACTCGTAATGAGAAGGTCGCGAGTTCGATTCTCGCAGGTGGCTCAGAGAAAAAGTCCCCGTAACCTGAGTAAACAGGCGGGGGCTTTTGTGGTTAGAAACGCAAGGGCAATCGGCGCAGACTCGCGGCAAGTTTAGATCCCGGGGAGGAACCTCGGTACGACTTTGCCAACAGCGTTGCGCGGCAACTCATCAAGGAAGTGCACGTCACGCGGGATGGAGTGATCTGCAAGGCGGGAGCGCACCCACTCGCGCACCGACTCGGCGCTGAGGCGCTCGCCGTCGTCATCAAGCTTGCGCACGACCCACACCGCGATGCGCTTGAACGTCTCGTCATCGTCCACGCCATGCGCGTACAGGTCGTCGATGCCCGGCATGTCCTCGAGCACCTCCATCACCGATTGCGGGTGGACGTTCTCGCCGCCGACGATGATCATGTCGTCGCTGCGCGACTGCACGTGCAAGAAGCCCTGCTCGTCGAAGTAGCCGAGGTCGCCCATCTCAATCAACCCGTCGATGGTCACCATCGGGGTATTCGGGTTGGTGTAGCCCTTCAGCGCGGTTTCGTTGTGCAGGAAGATACGGCCGGTGGTGCCGGTGGGGACTTCGTTGCCCTCGTCGTCGTAAAGCTTCAGCACCGTGCCGGGCGGCACCTTGCCCACCATCGTCGGGTCGGCCTGCATCTGTTCCGGCGAGGCCGCCGCGGCGAGCGCGAGCTCGGTGGAGCCGTAGATGTTGGCCAGAATCGGGCCGAAACGCTCGGTGGTGCGGCGCAGCAAGCCCGGGCTCACGGCGTTACCTGCGGTGGCCAAGAAGCGCAGCGTCGAGGTATCGAAGCGATCGTTGGCATGCAGGTCGAGCATCTGCTTGAAAAAGATCGGCGAGGAAACCAGCCCGTCGCAACGGTAGTCCTGGATCTGCTTGTAGCAGGCCTCGGCGTCGAAAACGCGCCTTGTCACGATCGTCGAGCGCGTCGCCAGCGCCACCTGCAGCGCCGACCAACCCCACGTGTGGAAGATCGAAGCCGACAGCTGCACGGTGTCGCCCGAGCGCCACGGGATCGCCTCAAGGTAGCCGGCAAGCACCAGCGGCAAGCGCGGCTCGGGCCGCACGATGCCCTTCGGAATCCCGGTCGTACCCGAGCTCATCAGCACAAGGTTGCCGTGCTGCGGGTAGCGGGGCAATTGCTTATCGACGTCCGGCTGCTTGACGATGTCCGCAATCGAAAGCCCCTCGCGCTCACCCTCGGTGAATGCGCGCACGATGGTGATGTCGTCAGTGGCCTCGAGGTCTGCGGGCAGTCGATCCGCGAACTCGTCGTCGATGAACAAGACGTTGATCTTGTTCTCGTCGAAAATGCCGCGCAGCTGCTCTGGCGAGGAGCCGATGTTGAGTAGGAAGATGTGGCCGCCGGCGTAGCCCTTCGCACCGAGCGGCAGGATGATGCCGCGGCCGTTGCGGGCCATGACGCCGATCCGCAGCTCGTCGAGCCCGCGATCTGCTTGCTGGGCGACCAGCCACTTACCCAGGGACCGTGACTGTGCGCGCAGTTGGCGGTAGGAAAGCACGCCATCGTCGTCAATCAGCGCGGTGCGTTCCGGCGAGGCGGCGGCACCCTGTTCGATCTCGCGGGCGGTGGTGAACCGGTAGCGTGCCAGATTTGGGGCCAGGGCAAGCGCAGCCTTGGGGCCGCCTTCGGTGCTGATGATGCCGGCGCGGGTGATTGCGGGCACGAACCGGGCGAAAGACCTCAGGAGAAAGAGAGGATGTTCAGTAGGACGCATTGCTTCAATGTAACCTATGTGCCGATTGTGAAAGGCGTTGACGAAAGTTGCCTATCGGGTAACATTTCCGTAACACCTTTAGTGCGTTCAAAGTATCCCATAGCTACGTCCGCCACGAGTACCGGAAAAGGAAGTTGCACAATGACCCAATCGTTCACAGCGTCTCGCGCGTTTCGTCGCAAAGCTGCTGCCGTCTTCGCCGCCGCACTGACCGTCGTTGGTCTCGCGGCACCGGCCGCCGAAGCCCAGCAGCACAACCTGGTCATCTTCGGTGACTCGGTAATCTCCGACCCGAATGCACCACAGTGGGCAGCGGGCAAACTCGGCCTGGACTCCCGCGGCTCCTCCGAGGTGACCAAGTGGTGCCCGACCTCACCCACCAACTGGGGCAAGCAAGCCGCAGGCAAACTCGGCCTGCCGGCGTGGGATTACTCTTGCACCGGCACCGTGTCCATTCAGAAGGGTCCGCAGTTCTCTTCCCAAGTAACCCGCGCGGTCAACGACGGCGGGCTCAACCCCAACACCCAGCGTGTGATTATCTCCACCGGGTTCAATGACACGTACCACAACGATGGCCGCGATCGCGCCGCCTTCCGCCGCGACTGGGTCGCCGCGATGGCGCCACAAATCCAGCGCATCCGGGCTGCCGCACCGAATGCCCGCATCCAGATCGTCGGGTACCCGAAGATCACCTCGGGCGACAACGTGTGCCTGTTCCACGTTGCGCCTAACGCCTCTGATTTCACGCCGTTCCCGGCAGTGCGCGAGTGGGAGGACTCGATCCAGTGGGCGCAGGTGGACCTCGCGCAGGCAACCGGTGCCGAGTTCCTCGACCTGAAGCCTTCCACCTGGAACAACAACATGTGCGCGCCGGATCACATGCGCATGTGGGCGGGTCTCGTGGACTTCTACGGCGGCCCGGGCAACCTGCCGATCCACGTCAACCAGCGCGGCCACGCCCACGTGGCCAACGTCATCGCTGGCTCCTAAAGCGAGGGGGCTAAGGCTCCTCGCGCGGCGCTGCATCCGGCGCGACTTCGGCGTTTTGCAGCGCCACCGCGCGAGCAAGACGGGCGTAGCGCAGCTCGAGCTCCCGAAACCGGGTCCAGGTCGAGATCGTGGTGAAGAAGAACGCCACGATCAGCACGTAGAGCATGAGGTCGGTGCCGCGGTCCACCCCGAGCCAGTTCGCCACGATCGTGACGTCGTCTGGCCGCAGGATCGCCCAGAACGCTGCGAGCATGAGGCCCACGAACCCGATCTTCACCCACGCCTTGGCGTTCGCCTTCTTGCGGTTGATAAAGAAGTAAATCGCTACCGCGACAATGGCGGTGATGAGGACGAGCTGAATCACTTGAGCCTCCTTGCCACGAGGCCGTCGGCCAAGATGTTCACGCCATTGATCAGGGATTGCCCCTTGCTCATTGAGTACTCGGTGTAGAGGATGTCCACCGGCTGCTCGGTCACACGCCAACCCTTCTGATCGATCATGTTCACGATCTCCGAGGCGTGGCTCATCCCGCTCATCCGGATGTCCATCTCGTCGGCGACCTTCTTGTTGAACACGCGCAGCCCGTTGTGGGCATCCGACAGCCCCAGCCGACGCGTGCGCGGAGAGAGGAACACCACCGTCCGCAACACCACCCGCTTGATCCAGGGCACCTGCGAGTTGTCCTGGCCGGCAAAGCGCGTGCCAACGATGATGTCGTAGGGCTCGGTGCGCAAGCGGTCGATCATCGCCTTCACGTCTTTGACCTGATGCTGGCCGTCCGCATCGAAGGTTACGAAATACTGTGCGCCGGGCTGCGTGCGGGCGTACTCCACGCCGGTCTGGATCGCCGCACCTTGGCCCAAGTTCACCGGGTGGTTGACCAAATGCGCGCCGGAGGCGCGAATCGCCTCAGCCGAGTCGTCCTTCGAACCGTCGTTCACGGCCACGATGTTGGGAAACGTCTTGCGGGCTTCCGTGATCACGTCGAAGATCACCTGGCCCTCGTTGTAACAAGGGATTACAAGCCAGGTGTCACTAAATTCCCGCCGCGACGTGTTCATCGCGCACAACGTTACCCCTCGCGGTGAAATAGGTGCGAGTACACACGCTTTGTCACGCCAATTGGCAGCGCGCGGTACGCATTTCGCGCCGCAAGGTTGAACGCCGCCCGCGGTTTCGACACAAGCCCGTAGCGCACCAGGTTTTGCTGCATGGTCCGCTCGGCGGCTCTCGTCTCACCGCTCGAGCGCCGACGCATCTGATCCTCGCTGACCCGCAGATACGTCAGCGGCTCCTCCAAATTCGCCAACTCATGGCCATCGGCAATGAGGCGCGCCCACAGGTCGTAGTCCTCCATGAACGGCACGTGCTGGTACCCGCCAACCGACTTCACCGCCTCCGTGCGAAACATCACTGAGGGGTGATTAAGCGGCGAATTTATTTTCACGTACTCGTTCGGGTTTGTAGACAGCCGACGGATCGCGCCGCCGTCGCCAAGCGAATGCTCGAACTCCTCGACTGCCGTGCCGAGAGCTGCGACTTTGGGATGAGCCTTGAGGTATGCAAGCTGGGCAGCAAACCGCTCGGGCTTGGCCGCATCGTCGGAATCCAGGCGCGCAACATAGTCGGCCTCAATCGTCTCCAGGCCCGCGTTCAAAGCTTTGCCCAAGCCAACGTTCGCCTCAAGGCGCACGGTTCGAGCAGCTTTTTGCTTATCGACGAACCCCTGCACTAGCGTTTCCACGGCCTCCGAGACCGGACCGTCGAAGACGATGACAATGTCGTCTGCGGGGCGGGTCTGCGCGGTAACGGACTCTAAAGCCAGGGAAAGCTCGCCCGCGTCGGTGCTGCGGTAGAGGCTCATGAGGACGGCGAGGGAGGGCATGGGTGTCAGAATTCCTGTCCGCGGTGGTAGTCATGAACAACGTCCAGCAAATAGGCGCCGTAGCCGGACTTCATCATCGGTTCGGCGAGGCGCTCGAGCTGCTCGGCGTCGATGAAACCCTGGCGGAACGCCGCGACCTCGGGGGAGCCGATGACGTTTCCGGTACGTTTCTGGATCACCTCGACATAGGCGCTGGCCTCGCTCATTGAGTCGATGGTGCCGGTATCCAGCCACACGTCGCCGCGGTGCAGGCGGTGCACCTTCAGCCGGCCTTGGGTGAGATACGCCGCGTTGACCTCGGTGATTTCCAGCTCACCGCGCGCGCTCGGGCGGATGTGCTTGGCAATTTCCACCACGTCGTTGTCGTAGAAGTACAAGCCCACCACCGCGAAGTCGGACTTCGGGTTCTCCGGTTTCTCTTCGATGGAAAGCACGGTGCCCGAGGAATCGAAATCCACCACGCCATAGCGCTTCGGATCGGAGACCTCGTAGGCGAAGATCGTGCCGCCGTCGACGTGGTGAATGTCGCCCAGGATGGCCGTGAGCTCAGAGCCTTCGAAGATGTTGTCGCCCAGCACCAGCGCGACGGTGTCATCGCCGATGAAGTCCTCGCCGATGATGAAGGCTTCCGCCAGTCCATTGGGGGAGGGCTGCTCGGCGTAATCGATCATGAGGCCGAGCTGGGAGCCGTCTCCAAGCAAACGCTCAAACGCATGCCGGTCTTCCGGGGTCGTGATCACCAGGATCTCCCGGATCCCCGCGCTGATCAGGGTCGTCAGCGGGTAGAAGACCATCGGTTTGTCGTAGATCGGCATCAATTGTTTCGAGATGCCTTTGGTGATTGGGTATAGGCGAGTGCCCGATCCGCCCGCGAGGATGATGCCCTTCATGCGCTTAGAAGGGCAGGATCCGGGAGCGGAGCTCGTTGAGGGTGGCTTGCGTCTCCGGCGAGTTGAGCTCCATGAAAAGCGTCATCGCGCCGGAAATGACGCCAATTACGAACAACAGGACCGACGGGGTGGACACGTTGGAGAAGTCGCGCGAAGAGAACGCCTGCATGACATCGGTCGGGCCCTCGGTAGGTGTCGTCGAAGCGGTCACCGTCGGGGTGATGGTTTTGGTCACCACCACCGTCGGGCGATCCGGGTCGGTCCTTTGCGACGAGGCTTCCGCCCCGACGTTGCTACTGATCACGGTGGCGACCATCGCGCTTGCGACGAGCGCCGACGCAATGCGTCTGCGGGTGGTGCGGAACACGGCAACTCCTTTTCGCCTGGAAATGACTTCCTCCTAATTTTCCACAGTTTGGCCTGGAAGGAAACCCTAAAAGTACACCTATTTCGCCGAACGCGCGTCCAAGTACAGTGCGAGCGCTGCGCGCCAGTTCGTCGGCTCGAAACCGGTCGCCTTGATCTTGGTCAGATCCAGGGTGCAATTGGCCGGGCGATCCGCCTGCGGGCCGGCGATCTCGATGTACTCCTCGCGGGTGACCGAGCGAATGTTCGCCGGGTCGCTTCCCATGCCGGTGAACACCGCCATCGCGATTTCATCGCGGCTCGCGGTATCGCCGTCGGAGGTCAGGTTGTACACGCCGTACTCCGCGTTCGTATCCAGCAGGTGGACGATGCCGCGGGCGAGGTCCTCCGCCCAGGTCGGACGCCCATGCTGGTCGTTGACCACGTCGGGCGACTCGCCGCGCTCGGCGTAGCCGGCCATGGTTTCCATGAAGTTCGAACCCTCGCCGAACAGCCACGCGGTGCGCACCACGTAGTGCTTGCGCGGCACGCGTGCGGCGGTGTCGCCGGCCGCCTTCGACGCGCCGTACGAGTTGATCGGGCTGGCCACCTCGTCCTCGGTGTGAATCTCCTGGGTGCCGTCGAAGATGTAGTCGGAGGAGATGTGTACCAGCGTCAGATCGTTAATCTTGCAGATGCGCGACAGCGACGCCACGCCATCCGCGTTCACCGACCACGCCGTCGTGCGCTCGTGGTTCGCGGTATCGACGTCGTTGTACGCCGCACAGTTCACAATCGCCCAGTACTGGGTGTAATCCAGCTCCGGCGGGTTGGTGATGTCGAACTCCTCGTGAGTGACAAAATCCGCTCGCTTGTCGTCCCACTGCTTGCGCAGCGCGCGACCCAGCTGCCCGTCCGCACCGGTCACGAGAATGCGGCGCGCCGGCACCAGCGGAGCCTCGGCGAACGGCGGGTGGTTCTTGTCGGCCTCAGAGAGTTGCGTCGGCTCCAGCGGCCAGTCAATCTCTTTGTAGGAGCAAAACGCGTAATCGCCGTCCGGGTTGTAGCGGGCGTTGCCCAGGTAGACGTAGGCGGTCTCGTCCTCAAGCGTCTGGAAACCGTTGGCCACGCCGCGCGGCACCAGCACCGCAGTGTCCGGCCCGATCTCCGCGCTGAACTTCTGGCCCCGGGTCGGCGAGCCTTCGCGCATGTCCACCCAAGCGCCGAAGATGCGGCCCTTCGCCACCGAAATCCACTTGTCCCACGGCTCTGCGTGCATGCCGCGGGTGGTGCCGGCGACGTGGTTGAAGCTGACATTGTTCTGCACCGGCTTCAGGCCTTGGCCCATCACCCAGTTTTCTTTGAACCAGCCACGGTTGTCTTCGTGAACGGTCAGGTCGTACAGAACAAGGCCTTCAATTGGAGTTTCGTGCATGCGGTTGAGCTTACTGGCCTTGGAGCTCATATTGCTTTTCGACGGACTCTTTCACGCCCCTCCACCACAATTCGTTTTCCCGGTACCACGCGATTGTCTGCGCAAGTCCCTCCCGCAGGCCGTCGACACCGGTGCCGGTGTAGCTCGGCTCCCAGCCCAACTCGGTGCGCAGCTTCGTGGCGTCCATGGCGTAGCGCTGGTCGTGGCCCGGGCGGTCCGCCACGTGGACAAACTCGCCGTCCATGAGCTCGCAGATCAGCTCGATGACGCGCTTGTTGGTGATGTGGTCGTTGTCTGCGCCGATGTTGTAGGTCTCACCGATGTGGCCGCGCTCGAGGATCGCGAACACAGCGTCGTTGTGGTCGTCCACGTGGATCCAGTCGCGGACCTGTTCGCCGGTGCCGTAGAGCTTCGCCGGACGGCCGTCGAGAATGTTCGTGATCTGGCGCGGGATGAACTTCTCGATGTGCTGGTAGGGACCGTAGTTGTTCGAGCAGTTCGAGATCGTCGCCTGGATCCCAAACGAGCGGATCCACGCGCGCACAAGGTGATCAGAACCCGCCTTCGTCGCAGAGTACGGCGAGGACGGGTTGTACGGCGTGGTCTCGGTGAAGCGCTCCGGGGAATCCACGGCGAGGTCGCCGAAGACTTCGTCGGTGGAGATATGGTGCAGACGTACGTCGTGCTTGCGCACCGCCTCAAGCAGCGTGAACGTGCCGATCAAGTTGGAATGCACGAAGCTCGAGGGATCGCGCAGCGAATTGTCGTTGTGCGACTCGGCCGCGAAGTGGACGACGGTGTCCGCGTTGGCCACGAGGCCGTCGATAAGCGAAGGCTCTGCGATGTCACCCTGGACGAACTCGACGTCAAGCCCGTCCAGGTTCGCCGTATTACCGGCGTAGGTGAGTTTGTCGACGACGACAATGTGGTCGTCGGTGCGCTCGCAGGCCATGCGCACGAAGTTTGATCCGATGAACCCGGCACCGCCGGTGACCAGCATTGTTCCCATGGCAGGTTACTGTACCTTTACGCGACCTTTACGCGACCTCTACGCGCGCTCGGGCAAGGCCCGCGACGTGGACCACCGCGCCGGCAAGCGGGCCGACGTAAAGCGCGACGACGACCGCAGTGGCAACTGCCCACGGGCTGGTGAAGAGCACCGCGAAAGCGACGATCGAAGCCACAACCCAGCCTGCTACGTACCACACGTGCTGCTCCAACGCGAGCACCGCGACACCCGTGATCATGAGTATGCCCATAAAAGCAGAAGCCAAGGTGAGCAGGGCGAGCGTGCGTCCGTCTACGAAGAGCTCCGGTTTGAATCCGAGTTTGAGGATCCACGGCCCGATTGCCCAAGCGGCGACGAAGCCCACCGCCCCGAGTGCGAGCACCGCGCCGACCGGGGCAAGGAGCGCCTGGTAGATGCGGTCACGGTGCTCAACAAAACGGACCACGAGAGCGGATTGGAAGCGCTGCAGCGGCACGAGCACTGGGGCGCGGGTAAGAATCACCGCGTTATTCATCGCGCCGACCATGATGGAGATGTCCGCATTGTTGTCCGGGAACGCCGCGGAGACGGCGGTGGGAAAGCCGGTGATCAGCGCAGCGGATGCACCGGAGGCGAGCATTGCGGAGACAACGCGGCGGACAAATGCGCGGCGGTCGACATCGAGCGCGACCCGGATGTGGGTGCGGGCGGTGTTCGATGCACCGAGGATGACCATCCAGCTTGCCGCACCGGCCACGGTGATGAGCAGGAACGCGGTCAGCCCCCAGCCAAAGGCCCATGCCAACAGTGCGAGCACGAGGCGCACGCCGGAATCCAGCGCGACGAGGCTCGCGTACTGATTCCACAGTTGTGCCCCGGACAGGATGCCGGAAAGCACTGCTTGGAAGGTGTAGCTGACCAGGCCGAAGATGAGCAGGGACGTTGCCATGCCGGGCGACATTGGCACCAGCGAATGCATGGCCACAATGGCCACCGGGGTCCCGACTGCGACAACAATCGCGGCAGCGACCGACGCAAAGCGCCACGGACTCGCTGTGCCTTTCACGCCAGTCTCCCTGGCGGAGGCCACGGCGCGGGTGGTCTCCTGGGTGATGCCGTCGATCAAGCCGGCGCTAGCAAAGAACAACCCCCAGTACGCACTGAAGTAACGGAACTCCGTTTCGATGTCGAGGGCCCAACCCGCGATGACGACAAGGACGAAACCGGCGAGCGCCGAAAACAGGGTGGCTAGGGAAAGGTTTCTCACGGGCACTCCGGTAACGCTGGGTGGTTGAGCCACATGTCCATCACACGGTCGACGTCCGCGTTCGGGGCGTGCGTCTTCAGCGCGTTGACAAGGTCGAAAGGCTCCACGACGCCGTGGGTCGAGCAGGCGGTGTATGTCTTCAGCGCCGCGAAGAACGCGACATCGCCGACCTCGCGACGTAGCGCGTGCACCAGCAGTGCACCGCGTTTATACACGCGATCGTCGAACATGTCCTTCGGCCCTGGGTCCGCAAGTATCCAATGGTGGGGCGTTTGCTCGAGGTAATGGGCACGCACCGAGTCGTCGATAAGCGAAATGCCCCTGAAGTCTGCCCAGAGCCACTCCGCGTAGCACGCGAACCCTTCGTTGAGCCAGATGTCGCTCCACTGCGCGAGGCCGAGCGAGTTGCCGAACCACTGGTGAGCGAGCTCGTGCGCAATGAGGCGCTCGTTGCCGCGCGTATGGTTGCGGCCGAAAATGGAAAGGCCTGCGGCTTCGAGGGGGATCTCGAGGAGCTCATCGTGGACCACCGCCGTGTAGCGCTCGTAGGGGTAGGGGCCGAACGCGGCGGTGAAGAAGTCGACCATCTGCTGCTGGAGGGCGAAATCACCCATTGCGACACCGCGTGGGAGCCACACGCCGGTGATGGGGCCGAGGTCGTGGTACGTGAACTCGCCGACGTTGATGGTTGCCAGGTACGTCGCGATCGGGCGCTGCGTTTCGGTGGTGATCACCTGGTACGGCTGATCGGGGCGAACGCGGATGCTGTAGGTGGCCTTCTCATCCGGGGTGTCGTCGCAGGGGAACCAGGTCGGCGCGCCGTTGGGCTGGTTGGCGGTGAGCGCGCCGTTTGTCAGCTCCTCCCAGCCGAGCATGCCCCACGAGGTGCGGCGCGGGCGCGGGGTGCCGGAGTAGCGGATCGAGAGGCGGAACTCGGTGTCCACGGGCACCGGTTCAGCAAACGTGATCCGCAGCTTGTTCTGGGATTGGCGGAAACGCTTCACGCCGCCCACGGTCGCGTCGACGCGGCGCACCCGCAGCGCGTCCATTAGGTCGAGCGTCATGTGGTCGAGCTCGCGCCACGGCGTCAGCGTGAGCGTGGCGGTGGCGTCGAGCCGGTTCGGGCCGACCTTGTAATCCATATCCAAGTCGTAGTGCGTGACGTGGAAGCCCAGGTTGAAGTCGACACCGGTGTAGGTGTCGCGGTGGCCCGGGATGGGAGTGGAGCGGAGGCGGAGGTTCTTCTTCATGCTGTCGAGTAAGGGTAGCGCCGCCGAAAAACGAGTTGTCTTCAAGACGGCTGTTGGTCGTCCCCCAGAATTCACCGCCGAGCTGATAATTGAAAATTGAGTTCCGCGAAACGATCGCCCCGTTGCCGTTGACCACCGAAATGTCGCAGGTGAAGCCGGCGATGGCGTTCTCTGGCAGCCCGGGGTCGCTGGGATGCGGTTGCGCAACATTCGTCATAACGCAACGAATTCTACTGTTGGGTTCTCTTCGCACGGCTTCTGCAGATCCCCGAGGCGCTCGACCGGCCGCTTCGCCAACGCACCATCAAGCCCGTCGGGGAAGAGCTCCTCCGGCAGCTTGTCCATCGGGAACTCGAACGTCATCTTGAACGCCGCCTCCAACTCCGCAATCTCCTGCGCGCAGCGTGCGGCGTTGCGGTGGACCAGGTAGTCATCGAGGATCCGGTGGCCAGTGGCAAAAAACTGGGCATTTTTCGCTTTACGACGCTTGCGTGCACCCATCGTTTCCGCCCACCTCGGCGCAACCGGGGTGATCTGTTGTGTGAATAAGCTGCTCGGTTCAGTGACCTGGTAGGTGCCGTCAGCGAACAGCCAGATGATGTCGCCGGAGACGGGGTCGGGGATGTAGAACGCGCGGCGGTCCGTCTTCTCGTTGTGGTGGTGCTGGCAGAGGCTGAAAAGGTTATCCGGCGTTGTCGCGCCGCCATCTTCGAAGGGGATGCGGTGATCTAGCTGACACCGCTGTGCAGGAACGTTGCAACCAGGAAAGATGCAGACTCCATCGCGAGCGACCGCGAAGGCACGCATCGCCTCCGTGGGCGCGTAGCCGCCACCGACGCGCTCGCGCACTTCATTCAAGTCGACGATCTGAGTGGGGGTGTGCTCCATCCACTCCTCGATGGTCGCGACCGCGTCCCCACCAAGCCAGCCTTCGCCCTGGAGATAGATTGGCGCGCCGGGGTCGCGCTGTCCGTCGTGGTTGAGCGGCGTGTAGCCGTACAGCACCACCTTCGATGCTGGGACGGTTCCGGTCAACACCTCCTCTACGGCTTCTGCTAGTGAGATCCCCGCCTCTTTTGCCATGAGAGCGATCCGCAGTTTGAACGAGGTCATCACAGCCTGGTCGGTGTCGATCTGCACCCCCGCGCGTTCTTGGCCGTCCTCCGTCACCTCGTAGAACTCGAGCGAGGTGGTCTCCTCCGGTCGCTGCGCTTTCTTGTCTTCCCGCTCTTTGCGCCTCTTCGTGTTGCAGTCGGTAGCCGGATTCATCTGCCCCAGGAGTGCGTTCACCCGTTGGGACACCGTTGCTGGGCCAGGCAACTGCTGCCGAGCTCGCTTCGGGGTGAAGATGCCCACAAGCAGCTCGTCGACTGCCGCCAGTATCGCTGGGTCTGGATCCGGGCCGAGACGGTTCAGCGCGTCATCGGCAGCGCTCAGGCGGGGCAGATCGAGGAGGCGACGCTCGTCCTGCAACGCCCGCAGCCTCGGCAGCGAGTAGAGCCGGTTGTAGGCGAAGATCGCGTGCTCAACAACCCGCTTCGTCTTGCCTGTGGCGGCCATGTAGGTTCGCACGGTCTCGTCGAAATCGAAGGACACCAAATCCTCCCGCGCAAACCGCGAAAAGATCGCGTATTCACCCGCGATGATCGTGCGCGCGCCAGCGGCGAGCGGATCATCGGTGTCCTCGGTGAGGAAAAATTGTGTGTGCATGTGCCCTCCCGGCCTGTTCGAAAGTGTTCGACTAGCGCTTTGGCCAGCACTCTATAACACGCACCCGACAAGTCTGTGAGCTGCGTTAATGCACCAAATGCACCTCAAGCCAATTGAAGACCATCGACTCCACCCGCGCGATCTGATCATTGTCCGCGGCGCCCGCGTGGCCGCCAGCGGTGTTTTCGAAATAATCGACGGGTTGGCCAGCCTGGTCTAGCGCCTGCGCGAACGTGCGGGCGTGCGCCGGGTGCACGCGGTCGTCGCGGGTCGAGGTGGTCACCAAGGCCGGGGGATAGGCCACCTCGCTGCGCGAACGCACGTTGTGCAGCGGCGACCAGCGCTCAATCGCGGCGCGCTCAACCGGGTCGTCGGGGTCGCCGTACTCCGCCATCCAGGACGCGCCCGCGGAAAGCGTGTGGTAGCGCAGCATGTCTGTCAGCGGCACCTGAACCACCGCAGCCCCGAACAGCTCCGGGTATTGCACCAGCGCGCCGGCGGTAAGCAGGCCGCCGTTCGACCCACCCCGAACGCCGATTTGCGACGGCTCCGCGTACCCCCGCGCCGCGACATCCTCCAGCACCGCGCGGTGGTCCTCCCACACCTTGTGGCGGTTGGTCTTCACCACCTGTGAATGCCACTCGGGACCGAACTCGCCGCCGCCGCGCAAATTCGCCTGCACGAAAAAGTGGCCCTTTTCCAGCCACCCAATGCCGCGCACGTTGGAAAAAGACGGAGTGAGCGACACCTCGAAGCCGCCGTATCCGTGGACCAACGTCGGGCGCGGCCCCCGGGAGAAGTCCCCGGTGATGAAGTACGGGATCCGCGTGCCGTCCGCCGAGGTCGCCCAGTGTTGGCGCGTCTCCAGCCCAGCCGCGTCGAAGAATGCCGGAGCGCGTCGGACGGGCTCCACGGTCTGGCCGTCGGCAAGCAACAGTGTGCTGGGCGAGGTGAAGCTGGACTCTGAGATCCATGCCTCGTCGCCGTCGAGGGGGCTGGTGGCGACGACGTGGGCGGTCGAGGAACCGTCGAGCAGCTCACGGCCCTCCCATGCGCCGAGCTCGATGCGGGTGATGTGCGTAGCCACGTCTTTGAGGGTGGTCACCAGCAGGAAGTTTCGGGTGAAGCTCAGATTTTCGACGGTCGCGTCATCCACCAGCACGCGAAACTCGCGAGACCCAGCTAGGAAATCAGCCAGTTTCATCACGCCGAGCTGCCCTGCGCCGACGCCGGAGAACTGGGTGCGCGGCAGCACGAACAGCCACTCGCGGTGGAGATACGGGGTGCAGTCGGTGGGCAGGTCAAGTTCAACGCCGTCGACCCACACACGCGCGTTGTAGAAGTCAAGCGCGCGAGAGAAGATGGTGCGCTCAAAACCCGGCGTGTGGTCCACGCCCGCGCCGACCGCCACATCGGAGCGCTCGCCGCGGAAGACCTCTTCGCGCTCGCCCGCGCGCGTCCAGCGCTGGACCTGGGCGGGGTAGCCGGAGTCGGTGAGCGAGCCTTCGCCGGTATCGGTACCGACGAGCAACGTGTCCAGGTTCACCCAGCTCACATCGGTCTTCGCCTCGGGGATGAGGAATCCGCCAGCCTCGCCCATGAACCGGCGCGATGCGAGGTCGAACTCGCGCACCGTCACCGCATCCGCGCCGCCGCGGGAAAGCCGCACCAGTGCCCGGTCGTACGCCAGGGGGCGCACTGTCGCACCCTTCCACACCCAATCTTCGTCTTCATCGAGGGCAAGCTTGTCGACGTCTAGGAGCACGTCCCACTCAGGAGAACCGCCGAGGTAGGAGTCAAGCGTGGTGCGACGCCACAGGCCCCGGGGATGCGCGGCATCGCGCCAGAAGTTGTACAGGTGCTCACCGCGCCGGGAAACGTAGGCGATGCGGTCATCCGTGTCGAGGGCTTCGCGGATGCGGGCACGCAGCTCGGGGGCTGCATATGCGTGTTCTGTGGCGTCCGACCACTCTGCAGCCCAGGCAAGGGCTGCGGGGTCCAAGATCCCGTCGAGAAGCGAGGGAGCTATCTCCCTCACAGGCCGAACGCGGGGCCGATGGTGGTGTACCAGGAGCGCTCCATGTCCTCGAGCCAGTACGGCCACGAGTGGGTGCCGGCGTTGCGGAACTCGTAGTGCGCCGGGATACCAAGGGAGTCGAGTTTGGCGCGCATGTCGTGGTTGCACTGGTTGATGGCTGCCTCGATGATGCCGCCCTCGACCTGCAGCTGAGCCGCGCCGATCGGCGCAAGCGCCTCCGGCAGGCCCTGGCCCACGAGGTAGCTCACCTGGTCCGAGCGACCCGCCAGGCCGGTTGCGGAAGAGAAGTACAGCGCCGTGCCGCGCAGCTGCTCGGCGTTGACGAGTGCGTCGTTGTAGCGGTTGTACTCGCCGCCCATCGGGCCCCACATCCGCTCCGGCGTGACATCCTGGAACGTCGGGTTGCCTCCGCGGTTCACCGTGAGGCGAGCGTAGGTGTAAGCATGCGGAGAGCTGGTCGCCGGGCAGCCCGAGAACGATGCCGCGGCGTCGTAAAAGCCTGGGTTGTGCGCCGGCAGCACCATCGAAGAGGTGCCGGACATAGAAAAGCCGACGATCGCGCGTTGGTTTCCGGCGCCCAGCGTGCGCTCGATCGGTCCCGGGAGCTCCTTAGTCAGGAAGGTCTCCCATTTCTGCGGACCCTTCAGGTACGGGGTGTTCAGCGTGTCATCGAGCCAGTCGGTGTAGTACGAAAACGCGCCGGCCTGCGGGATGACTACGTTGACGCGCTTTCCGGAGAAGAAGTCACGCACCGGCGCCATCTTCAGCCAGTCCTGGTTCTGCTCCGCGCCGCCCGCACCGTTGAGCAGGTAGATGGTCGGAGCGTTGGACACGCGGTTGCCGTTCTCATCTGTCGCTGGCACAACGGCGATCGGGATGTCGCGGTTCATCGACGGGGAATGAACCATGTAGGACAACACGTTCTTGTGGTCAACCTGCTGCACCCACTCCTGCGGGCCACCCGTGCGCACATAGGTGGGTGGGGAGCTCGGTGCATCCCATGGTTTAATCGTGCCGACCGGGGTGTTGCCCGCCACCTGCGCCGGGGTCACGTTCGCCGCGTTGGCAACGTTTGCGGCGGGGGCAGCGCCCAAGGCGATGGTGACAGCAGTGGCGAGGATGGCTCGGACGGTGCGCTTCATGCTCATGATCGGCTATCTTACGGTCAACTTGCGCCACATGTGTAACAATGATGCGCATGAACCCAATCGAACAGATTCAGCTTCAGGTCAACGAAGCCCTCGGTCAGCTCATCCACCTCGGCTCGTCCACCTCGTCCACCATCTCCTACGGGCTCGGACTGTTTTAAAGTTTGAGCTCTGATTTTGAGCTCTGAGCTACAGGCCTAGTGCCGGCTTAATTACCTGATCCCAAGAAACAGCGAGATCGTCTCGCCACAGCGACCACGAGTGCGTACCCGTCGGCCGCTTATTGAACGATACGTCCACACCCATCGCGGTCAGCTTGGTGTTGAGGTCGTGCGTGCAGGCGTTCATCGCTGCCTCGATCGCGCCGCCCTCGACCTTCAAGGTGGAAGAGTTCTGGGCTGCCGCGAGCGGCTTCAGTTTCCGCTCGTTGTGCAGGTAGCCGAACATATCGGTCTCGGCAGGCAGGCCCGTACCGGAAGACAGGTAGACCTTGATACCGGTGTCCCTCAAGTTGTCCGCCATCACCAGAGCATCGTTGTAGCGGTTGTACTCCGACCCGCGCGGGCCCCACAAGTTCTCCGGGGTAACCGATTGCGTGCCTTGGGCGCCACGATTCACCGTTAGACCCACGAAGAACGACGGCAGCGCGGTCGAGGTTGCGGCGCAGCCGGAGAAGGAACCGACAGCGGCGTAGCGGCCCGGGTTGTGCTCAGCAACCAGCAGCGACGATGTCGCAGACATAGAAAATCCGGACACGGCGCGCTTGTCGTTTGCCTGCATGTAGGGCTCGATCGAGTTCGGCAACTCCGTACCGAGGAAGGTCGACCACATCTGTGGGCCCTTGAAGTAGTCGTTCTCCTCCGGGACAGTCAGCCAATCCACGTAATACGAGAACGCTCCCTCCATCGGCACCACGACGTTGACCGGCTCGTTGGCCAGGGTGTCGCGCACGTTGGCAAAAGCGCTGTAGATCCAGTCAGCGTTCTGCTCGCCGCCACCTGCGCCGTTAAGCAAGTAATACGTCGGTGCATTGGCAATCGGGTTGCCGTTGGCATCTGTCGCGCGGATGAGCGCAACGGGGATGTCGCGGCCCATCGATTCGGAGTACACCGACACCGCCTCACCGCCGGGAAGCTTGGTGATCCATTCGTACCAACCCTGGTCGCGCTTTTTGCCGTCTTTTGTTTGGCCGTACATTTTCGGCGCCTCGGTGAGCGGCTTCACGTTCTGCGGGGTCGAGGCCCGATCTGCTTTCGGGGCGTTTGCCCCCGGCATATTTTGCAGCTCAGGACCGGAGGCTTCAGGCCGCAGCGCAGTGTCGATCACCTTGGGCAACCCCGCCTGATCACCGTCCGGGATGGAACCAATCGCGTCGACCTCCGGGGCAACCTCGGGAGTCGCCGCGACCTCAACCGTCTGTGTCACCGTCGTCGTCGCTGCGGTTTTCGCCGCAGAGGGAGTAGCAGAAGCTATCGCGGAGGCGGTTGCGGCAGTGGTCGTTGACTCGTCAGCCTGGGCACCGAACGGTATCGCAGCTGCGGCCACTGTCAGTGCGGTCGCGGTGATTAGGGCTGGGCGCGTGATCTTCATGGCGTACATAATGCCAGATGGTCTAGAAATCTATTCCGTACCTAATTGCCTGCACCTAAACGACGGGACGCACGTATCCTATGGGGCGTGAGTAAAGAACATTTTGAAGTTGTTGTCCTCGGCGCTGGCCCGGGTGGTTATGTCGCCGCAATCCGCGCAGCTCAGCTCGGCAAGAAGGTTGCCGTGATTGAGAAGAAGTACTGGGGCGGTGTCTGCCTTAACGTGGGCTGTATTCCCTCCAAGTCGCTGATTAAAAATGCTGAAGTGGCCGAGATCTTCAACCACGAGGCAAAGACCTTCGGCATTAAGGGCGATGTGGAGTTCGACTTCACGGATGCCCACAAGCGTTCCCGCAAAGTCTCCGAGAAGATCGTCGGTGGCGTCCACTACCTGATGAAGAAGAACAAGATCCAGGAGATCAACGGCCTGGGCGAGTTCAAGGACGCTAAGACCATTGAGATTACTGACGGCGACGACAAGGGCATGACCGTCACTTTCGACGACTGCATCATCGCAACCGGTTCTGTGGTGCGTACCCTGCCGGGCATTGAGCTGTCCGACAACGTTGTGTCTTACGAAGAGCAGATCCTCAACCCAGAGGCGCCGGAAAAGATGGTCATCGTCGGCGCGGGTGCGATCGGCATGGAGTTCGCCTACGTGCTGTCGAACTACGGCGTTGACGTCACCGTGGTGGAGTACATGGACCGCGTCCTGCCGAACGAGGATGCAGATGTGTCCAAGGAGATTGCGAAGCGCTACAAGAAGCTCGGCGTGAAGCTGCTCACCGGCCACGCCACTACCGCGGTGCGCGACAACGGGGACTCGGTGGAAGTCGACGTAAAAAAGAACGACTCCGGCGACACCCAGACCCTCACTGTCGACCGTGTCATGATCTCCGTCGGTTTCGCCCCGCGCGTCGAGGGCTATGGCCTAGAGAACACCGGTGTGGAGCTCACCGACCGGGGCGCCATCGCGATCGATGACCGCATGCGCACCAACGTCGACCATATCTACGCCATCGGCGACGTGACCGCGAAGCTGCAGCTCGCGCACGTGGCTGAGGCACAGGGCATCATTGCCGCGGAGACCATCGCGGATGCTGAAACCCTCGAGATCGAGGACTACATGATGACCCCGCGCGCCACCTTCTGTAACCCGCAGGTCGCCTCCATGGGCTACACCGAGGAGCAGGCCAAGGAGAAGTGGCCGGATCGCGACATCAAGGTTGCCACCTTCCCGTTCACGGCGAACGGTAAGGCTGTCGGCCTCAACGAAACTGCGGGCTTCGGCAAGCTCATTGCCGACGCCGAGTTCGGTGAGATCCTCGGCTGCCACCTCGTCGGTGCCAACGTGTCCGAGCTCCTGCCGGAGGTCGTGCTCGCACAGCGCTTCGACCTCACCGCTGGTGAGATCGCACGCTCGATCCACATCCACCCGACCCTGTCCGAGGTGCTCAAGGAGATCGCGCACGGCGTCGAAGGCCACATGATCAACCTGTAACCCACGGGTTTCTCGAACAACCGCTTCAAGCCGATTGGCTTGGGGCGGTTTTTCAATGGATGAGGCATGAAAAAAGCCGGTTTAAAGCCACAGGTCGACGTGTTACCGGTGTTAGCGATGGTGATGAGCAAGAACGGTTCGAATCTGCGGTCCTAGAGGCCGCCAGCTAGAAAGAGCCGAGTGGATGGACTCGTCGAACAGTGCGCACGTCAAGAGGAATGCTAGAGGATTGGCACCAGCTCGTCCCTAACCCACCCCGACAGCCTTGTCGGAGTGGATGTCACGATGGTTCTTGGTTGCTCAGGCTGAAACTCATCACGTACTCCAATACTCATACCCATCACAGCATCAACCATTTGTTCCGGCATACCTACCGAGAACAGCCGCTGGCGCATCTCGCTATCACTAATGCGCTGCACTGACACTTCATGCCCCACACCTTCCGAAACAATGCTCGCCACATCGTTCCACGACATGTCTTCAGGGCCATGGACCGCCTGCACTCTATGGCCATGCCAATCCGGGTTCAGCAGGGTATGGACGGCAACCTCTGCAATGTCCCGCGGAGCCACCCACGGATGTGCCTGATCAAGCGGCATAATCGTGGATAGTAGTCCAGCGCGGACCGATTCAACGTCCAGTAGAAGATTCGTAAAGAAGTATCCACAACGTAAGATAGTCACGTCAGTATCTAGACTGCCGAGAACTACTTCGGTATGCGCTAAACCATCGATCTCTCCGACGCCTTTACGTTTTTCCGCTCCGACACTGCTCTGGAAGACCTCCCGGCCAATGCGGTTGGTTGCAACAGCATTCACTAAGGCTTCTGCAGCTTTAGCATGTTCACCTAGGGGATCAGCCGAAACCGGACTCGGGTTCACCCAGTAAATCGAGTCCACGTCCTTAGTAGCCGCAGCGACCTGCTGAACATCAAGGGAATCGGCCTGGCGAACCTCAGAAAACTGAGCAATATTGGAGGGAATCTTCTCTGGGTTGCGAGCTAACAACACCGGACGGAGACCTGCCCTGATTAACATTGTGGTCACATGCTTGCCGACGTGTCCCTGGGGCGTTGTCACAGCGATTCGCACGGGTACTTCCTTTCGATCACAGTCGCCAGTTGGGATCTTCAAGCCCGAACTTGACGGGGCGGAGCAACTCGGACCGTGATGATCAGACACACATCCTGCTACTCAACCTAAGAAACCGGCCCGAAGGCCGGCCGAGTACGACGCAATCGTCGTAAAGCGAATTAGCTCCCCGAAACTGCCTCGGCGAGCTTGTCCAGCGACTTGGCGAGGAAGTCATCGTCGAACTTTTCGGTCATGCCGAGCAGGTTCTCCTCGAGCTCATCGCGCTGGTATGTGAGCTTGACGGTGGTGTTGTCTGCGTCGATCGGCTCGAGCTCGTAGAGCCACTTGGCGCCGACCTTCACGTCTGCGGTGGTGTTCTCGGTGTTCTTCCAACCGATGACACGGTCTTCCTGGAATGCAAAGACCTCGTTGTTGGTCTGGTAATCGCCGTCTTCCTTCGTCATGTTCATGGTGAAGGTGTCGCCGACGGCCTTAATGCGCTCGCCGTGATCCGTCGAGACGACCATGCCGGAATCATCGGTCTCGTTGTGGCGCTGCGGGTTGGAAAGGATGTCGAAGATCTCCTTTGCAGGAGCATCGATCTGACGGGTTGCGGAGTTCTGCGTTTCTTTGGTGATAGCCATGCGCCCCACGATACAGAGAAATCGCCGACATCGTCTTTGCCTGGTTAGGGCCTACTTACCACCGAAAGGATGACACAGATTGGGGTCAGCTTCCCACAGGGTGTTCAAGATCACACCGCGGGGGCCAATTTGCGAAATGCCCTAACAACCGGCTGAGAGTTGCCTATCTGTTCACCGGCGTAGCGAAGCGGGCCTGAAGACGCGGTTGTAACGACCTCGAGAAAGTAGGTGTAGAGCGGATCGCTTCCTTAGAGTAAGAGCGACACTGGAGGTGCCATGACTGTTCAAAACGCTAACCGTGAATCCATTCGTCACGGAAAAATCACTGAAGAGGCGCTGCGCGAGCGGCCGTCTTTCCCGACCTGGGCTATCAAGCTCACCATGGCCATCACCGGCCTGATTTTCGGCCTGTTCGTGCTTGGCCACATGGTGGGCAACCTGAAAATCTTCATGCCGCTCAACGCCGACGGCACGGCGCCGATCGACGAGTACGGCGAGTTCCTGCGCACGATCGGTGAGCCGCTGTTCCCGCGCGAAGGTTTCCTGTGGATCCTGCGCATCATCCTGCTCGCTTGCCTGGCGTTGCACATTTGGGGCGCCTTTGCTCTGCGCGCACGTTCGTCGCGCTCGCGCGGCAAGTTCAAGCGCACCAACCTCATGGGCGGCTGGCAGTCCACCGCCACCCGCTGGATGCTGGCCACCGGCGTCATCCTGCTGCTGTTCCTCATCTTCCACCTGCTGGACATGACCTTCGGCGAGGTAGTCGCTGCTGACGACTTCATCCACGGCGCGGTGCGTCACAACCTGCTGAACACCTTCGCGCCTGAGCGTTGGTTTGTGACCCTGTTCTACGTGCTGGCCATGGTCGCTCTCGCCCTGCACCTGACCCACGGTGTGTACCTTGCAGTGTCCGACCTTGGCTGGCTCGGTGAGCGCGGCCGCGGCCTTATGATCGTGCTCGCATACGTCCTCCCGCTCATCGTTGTGGTTGGCAACATCGTGATGCCTATCGCCATTGCACTCGGCTGGGTGCCGGACTTCGCCCGGTAGAAGGCTGAACTAGGAGAAAAATTATGACTACCTCTATTAACCCAAACACGGGTTCCTCCGGCGCTGAGCAGCAGGCAGCTACCGCTTCCCAGGGTGCCGGCGTCAAGGCGGAATTCCGTCAGCCTGAGTCCGCTGTTTCCGGCGTGACCCTAGGCGAGATCCTTGCCAGCGCAGAGCCGAACCGCGACGAGGTTCGCATGCGCGACATGTGGGAGTGGCAGAAGGACCACATGCAGCTGGTGTCGCCGCTCAACCGCCGCAAGTTCACTGTCATCGTCGTGGGCACCGGTCTCTCCGGCGGCGCAGCTGCTGCCGCACTCGGCGAACTGGGCTACAACGTCAAGGCCTTCACCTACCACGACGCGCCGCGCCGTGCGCACTCCATCGCCGCGCAGGGTGGCGTCAACTCCGCCCGCGGCAAGAAGGTGGATAACGACGGCGCCTACCGCCACACCAAGGACACCGTGAAGGGTGGCGACTACCGCTGCCGCGAGTCCGACTGCTGGCGTCTGGCAATTGAGTCCGTGCGCGTGATCGACCACATGAACGCCATCGGCGCTCCTTTCGCACGCGAGTACGGCGGCACCTTGGCTACCCGTTCCTTCGGTGGTGTTCAGGTGTCTCGTACCTACTACACTCGTGGCCAAACAGGCCAGCAGCTGCAGCTGTCCACCGCGTCGGCACTGCAGCGTCAGATCCACCTGGGCAACGTTGAGATCTTCACCCACAACGACCTGATGGACCTGATTGTCACGGAAGAGGACGGGAAGAAGCGCTGCAAGGGCATCGTCACCCGTAACCTCATCACCGGTGAGATCACCCCGTTCACCGGCCACGCTGTCATCCTCGCCACCGGCGGGTACGGCAACGTGTACCACAAGACCACTTTGGCGAAGAACTCGAACGCATCGGCAATGATGCGCGCCTACGAGCGCGGTGCCTACCTGGCGTCGCCGTGCTTCGTGCAGTTCCACCCGACCGGCCTGCCGGTCAACGCCAAGTGGCAGGCAAAGACGACGCTGATGTCCGAGTCGCTGCGTAACGACGGCCGCATCTGGACCCCGAAGGAAAAGGGCGACGACCGCGACCCACTGCAGATCCCGGAGGAGGAGCGCGACTACTTCCTGGAGCGTCGCTACCCGGCGTTCGGTAACCTCGTGCCCCGCGACGTGGCCTCCCGCGCAATCTCACAGCAGCTCATCGCCGGCTACGGCGTGGGCCCGCTGAAGAACTCCGCGTACCTGGACTTCACCGACGCCATCGAGCGCCTCGGTGAAGACACTATCCGCGAGCGCTACTCCAACCTCTTCGAGATGTACGAGGACTCCACTGGTGAGGACCCGTACAAGGCGCCGATGCGTATTGCACCGACCGTCCACTTCACCATGGGCGGCCTGTGGACCGACTTCAATGAGATGACCTCCATCGACGGTCTGTTCGCTGCCGGTGAGTGCTCCTGGACTTACCACGGCGCAAACCGTCTCGGTGCGAACTCGCTGCTGTCCGCGTCCGTGGACGGCTGGTTCACCCTGCCGTTTACCATCCCGAACTTCCTGGCGAACCACCTCGGCGAGGAGCAGCTCCCGCTTGAGGCGCCGGAGGTGCACGAGGCAGTCACCCGCACCCAGGACATGATCGAGCGCTTGATGCGCATCGACGGTCCAGATCCGCACGGCCCGGAGTACTACCACGAGAAGCTCGGCGAGATCCTCTACGAGCACTGTGGTGTGGCCCGTACCCCGGAGGGCTTGCAGGAGGGCATCGAGAAGATCCGCGCGCTGCGCAACGAATTCTGGACCAACCTGCACATCCCGGGTTCGCCGAACGACATGAACCAGACCCTCGAGGCGGCAATCCGACTGCTCGACTACATCAACCTGGGCGAGCTCATGTGTGTCGACGGCCTCGACCGCGACGAGTCGTGCGGTGCTCACTACCGCACCGACCACCTCACCGACGACGGTGAGGCAGAGCGCGACGATGAGAACTGGTGCTTCGTGTCGGCGTGGGAGCCGGCAGGAGACGGCGAGTTCATCCGCCACGCAGAACCCCTGTACTTCGATTCGATCCCGCTTCAGGCAAGGAACTACAAGTAATGAAACTGACACTTGAGATCTGGCGTCAGGCCGGACCCGATACTGACGGACACTTTGAGACCGTCCAGGTCGATGACGCCGTGGAGCAGATGTCGATTCTGGAGCTGCTCGACCACGTCAACAACTCCTACGTCGAGGCTGGCAAGGAGCCGTTCACCTTTGCGCACGACTGCCGCGAGGGCATCTGCGGCACCTGTGGCCTGACCGTGAACGGCCGCCCGCACGGCGCTGGCCAGAACACCACCGCGTGCCTGCAGCGCCTGTTCAACTACAAGGACGGCGATACGCTGAAGATCGAGCCGTTCCGTTCCGGCGCGTTCCCGGTGATCAAGGACCTCGCCGTTGACCGTTCTGCGCTCGACCGCGTGATGCAGCAGGGCGGCTACGTCTCCGTCAACGCCGGTACCGCGCCGGACGCTGACACCCTGCACGTCAACCACCACGATGCCGAGCTCGCGCTTGACTACGCGGCCTGCATCGGCTGCGGCGCCTGCGTTGCCGCCTGCCCGAACGGTGCTGCGCACCTGTTCACCGGCGCCAAGCTCAAGCACCTCAAGCTGCTGCCGCTGGGCAAGCAGGAGCGCGCACGCCGTGCCCGCAAGATGGTCGACGAGCTGGAAACCAACTTCGGCCACTGCTCGCTCTACGGCGAGTGCGCCGACGTTTGCCCGGCTGGCATCCCGCTCGACGCCGTCGGCGCGGTCAACGCGGAGCGCTTCCGCGCATCCACCCGCGGCGGCGACGCGTAACCCGGCGCAGCGTATAGTTTGCGGTAGAGAGAAATATCCCAGGACACACTAGGAAACTGAAGGAATACACCATGGCTTCCCAGAACGCGGTTGCAGATATCCAGTCGGAGTCGTTCCCGGGCTACCAGACCCAGCTCCACGACTCCTACATTGAGGGCTACGACCCGGTTTCCCTGGGTGCCCCGCACTCCTCCCTGTCGCGCAAGACCACGTGGGTTTCCATGGGCCTGATCCTGGCCTCGCTCTTCGGCCTTGGCATCCTCGTGTGGGGTGCTGGTGCGCACATTGTTGGCTGGGGTGCACAGACCGAGGATGCGTCCCGGATCCTGATGATCCTCGGCGGTGCCGAGATGGCCATCACCCTGGTGCTCGCATTTATCCTGCTGTCCATCGGCCGCAAGGACTACAAGAACTACCGCAAGCAGACTGGCCGCGTGAACTAGCTTCCCGCCGCTTCGGTTAATCTCCCCGCCTCGCACCGCGCGCGCGGCCGGGAGATTTTTCTTGTTGGACCCACCTGCTTTAATCGGACTCATGGCTCACCGACCCCCCATGCCAACGCCGGCGAACGAAGCTGAGCGCCGCGCAACGCTGCGCAACCATAAGATCTTTGTCACCAGCCTGCTCGGTGTCATGGCGGTCCTCTTCCTCGCCTGCTCCTGGTGGCAGTCCAAGGGCACCGCACCATTGTGGGTGGGCTACGTGCGCGCAGCCGCAGAGGCCGGCATGGTGGGCGGTCTCGCGGACTGGTTCGCGGTCACCGCCCTGTTCCGCCACCCGATGGGTATTCCGATCCCGCACACCGCAATCATTCCGCGAAAGAAGGATCACGTCGCGGATGCGCTGAGCGAATTCGTCAGCGAGAACTTCCTCAACGCCCAAACGATCACAGAAAAGGCCATGCAGGCCGAGATTCCGGCGAGGCTCGGCGGCTGGCTGGCACAGCCGGACAACGCCGCACGCGTGAGCGAAGAGGCAGGCAAGTTCACTGCCCGCATGGTTGAAGGCATCGACCCGAAAGACGCCGAAGCCTTCATCAACACTCAAGTCATCGACCGAGTAGGGCAACCGACCTGGGGTCCGCCGCTCGGACGCATGCTTGAAGGCTTCATCGCCGACGGCAAGATCGAGCCCATCGTCGATGACATCATCGCCTGGGCCCGCAAGAAGCTCGGTGACATGGAGGACAGCATCGTCACCGCTATCGATGAGCGGATGCCGCGCTGGGCCCCGCAGTTCGCCAGGGATCTCGTAGGCGAGCGCGTCTACCGCGAGCTCGTCGACTTCATGCGCGAGGTGGACACTCGGCCGAACCACGAGGCGCGCCTCGCGATCCGCCGCACCATCAACAAGTTCGCCCAAGACCTCCAGTTCGACGGTGAGATGATCACACGGGTCGAGGAGCTCAAGGCGGACATCATGGGTTCGGATGCGGTGGTCTCCGCAGCTTCAGGCATGTGGGAGCAACTCTCGCAATCGCTTATCGACGCCGCGTTGGACGCCGATTCCACCATCCGTCGCAAAGCAACTGCTTCGATTGCTGAATGGGGCCGCAAGCTTGTCGACGACCCTGAGGTACGCGTGACCGCCGAGCGAAACCTGGAGAAGGCCGTGTTCTTTGCAGCGGAGAACGGGGCCGACCAGATCGTGGGCATCATCGCCGAGACGATTCAGCGGTGGGACGGCGACGAGGCCGCGGACAAAATCGAACTCATGGTGGGCAAAGACCTGCAGTTCATCCGCTTGAACGGCACGATCGTCGGTGCACTGGCGGGCTTAGTTATTTACACTGTGTCTCAACTTCTGTTCTTTTAACTTTAAGGAGGCAGCAATGTCCGATTACACCCCGAAGCACGACGTGACCGGCAACTACGACGAGGATGCGGTGGACGCGCCGAAGTCCGAGGCGGGAACCAACTCCGAGGCCGAGCCGAAGGAGGCCCGCCAGAACCTGCGCGAGGCCGGCGACGCACTGCTCGCTGCCGGTTCCGCACTGGGCGCCGCGATTGGCAAGTTCGCCGAGGATTTGCCGGAGCGTTTCAAGACCGCGACAGACAGCGCGCGCGAGACCATGAACGCTGCATCCACCGAGGGTGAGGTGCGTTCCATCGCCACCAACTTCACCAACGAGGCGGAGAAGGTGTTCAACTCCCTGCGCGAGCGCGACCTGCAGTTCACCGAGGACTCCAAGGCAAAGCTGAGCAGCACCGTGGCGGACATCCGCGCATCCTTCAATGACCAGCTGGACAAGCTGGATAGCAGTGCGGACGGCAACGTTGTCGCCGATCTGCGTGCCCGCTTCGACCAGATGGTGGAGCGCGTGCAGTCCCAGTTCTCCGGCGCGGACACTCCGAATACGGAGGCTGCGACGCAGGCCGATATCATCGACGGTGAAATCGTCGAGACTGACACCGAGAAGACCGAGAAGTAGGCGGCTGAAACCCCATGGATTCCACCACGCTGGAAACGATCAGGCTGATCACGAGCATCCCTGCGTACGCGCAGTGGTTGATGTTTCTGGCGGTCGGGGTAGCCGGTATCGCCGGCGTGGTGATGGCTGCAATGACGCGCCCCGACGCGTTCGAGGCGGCCGGCCGACAGTCGAAGATGGCGTGGGTGGCGATCCTGGCGGTGTCGACTATTGCGCTGCTGCTGCGTCTGCCGTTCATCGCCTGGTTCGCCGCGGTGGCGGTGGGAATCTACTTCTTTGATGTCCGCCCGCAGATCAACAACATTCTGCGCGGCAACTACGGCTGGTAGGCGGGCAGCGCCTGCGTTGCGGGCGCGCCCTGCTGCAATTCCTCGAAGTTGACGTTATTGCCGGTCATGGCAACCTGCAGCCCTCCCGGCAAGACAGTCATGTCGCGCACCTGCAGCGACCCGGTGACTTCTTGGCGCATGCCTTCGGCCATGGCATCGCTCAGCGCGACGGCGACTTCGTCGGGGAGGGTGAACCCGAATAGCTGCGTGCTGGCGGCCTCGAAGGCGAGCTGGCCGTTCTCATTCAACGGTCGCAGCTCGATGCCGGCTGCGCCGGAGGTGAACTCGATCGTGAACGTGCCGGCCTCCGGGTTGGTGCTCACCTCGGAGACGGTGATGACGTTGTTGAGCCAACGGTTTTCGCCAATCTGGCCTTGGATCTCCTGATTGATCATCGCGCGCAGGAAGTCGTTTGGCAGCTCCGTGGTCATAGTGAAGGTCTCTGCGATCGCTTCGCCATCGTTGACCTTCACGTTGTCCATGTCGACGGTGGCGGCGGGGTTGCCGGTGATCTGATCGCCGTTGACAAGCAGGGTCGACGGGGCGTTCACCGTCACATGCGGAAGCCGGCCGTTCAGCAGTCCGAGGGTGACCGGCTGCGCGCCGAAGGAAACATCCGGCTCCGCAGTGTCCGCCGCCGTGGCACTTGCGTCCTGGGCAAAGCCTGCAGTGATCTGATTTGCCAGGTACATTCGCAAACCCGCCTCAGCGAGAAGCAGGAGCACGAGCAGGGCGGCGAGCACGCCGACAACGACCTTCCAAACGGTTTGCATGCGCTCTAGTGTACGGTTGGGGCGACGGCCTCCCAATCTACCGTGAGCGAATTGTCGCGCAGCCTGCGCCGTTGCGGCTCGAGTGGCCAGCCCTGCCGAACCAACTCGGCGTGTGCCTCGCGCCAGCGCACCCGCGGCCCGTGCGGTGCCCATCCGGCGGCTCCGGCCCATGCAGCATCCGCGTCCTGCAGGAGCGCGTGGATCCGCTCCCCGGGCACGTTACGGTGGATCAGCACCTTGGGCAGGCGCTCTGCAATATCGCTCGGCTTTTCCACGTCGTGGGGGTCCCATGACAGCGTTAGCGTTTGCGGCCCGTTTGCATCCAGCAGCACCCACGCCGCGCGCCTTCCCAGCTCGTCGCAGGTGCCCTCAACAAAGAGCCCCCTTGGCGCCAGCCGCGACGTCACTGCTTCCCAGGCGTCGGCAACCTCTGCCACGTCGTATTGCCGCAGCACGTTGAACGCGCGCACCAAATGCGGCGAGTATCCGGCTAGCTCGAACCCGCCAAGCTCGAACCGCACTCCGTCGCGCGGATCGAGTACGCGCTCTGGGGCAATCTCCAATCCCACCACCTCGGTAGCCGGGTTGACCTGGCGCAGCCACCGCGCCCATTCCACGGTGGTGGTGTGGGAGGCGCCGTAGCCAACGTCGATAGCCAACGGTGCTGAAACGCCCCGCAAAAGAGAAATGACCCGCGGGTGAAAGCGGGTCCATCGGTCTGAGCGCCGCAGGCGGTTGTAACCGGTCGTACCGCGGGTGATTACGCCGTACGGCCTTCCCGCGCCAGCCTGCGAACGCAGATTGTGGTGGTGCGGCACACCGATTACCTAGAGGTTGTCAGAGATCCACTGCTCGGTGAGCTTGGCCTCGTTCGACACAATCTCCTCAAGCGCCTCGGCCACCTTCGGCTCCAGTGCAGCACCCATAAACGGGATGTCCACCTTGACCTCGTTGTCGTAGGTAAGGGTAGTGGTCTCGCCGTCGGAGGACTGCGCGATTTCACCGGAGAAGTCCACCGGGGTGCCCTTCACGTCGCCGGTGAAGGTGTGGGTCGCCGAGCCGCCGGCAAGCTTGCCAATGTTCACCACGCGCTTGAGCTTCAGGTCCTGCGAGATCAGTGCCTGCGCTGCCTCCGGCATGATCGACTTCGGCAGAATCTCGAACAGGGTCGCCGTGTCGCCAGTGAACTCGTGTAGCTGGCCGGGTTCGGGGGAGAGGGTCTCCGCAATGTGGGCCCAGTACGCCTCGGAGGCGTAAGCCTCGGCGACCTTCTCGGCAGGGTGGTTGATGGTAACGGTGGTTTCGCTACGTACAGTCATGCCCAACAGACTACCTTGGTGAAGGTGCAAGACTCATCATTCGCCTCCCTGACCACGCTGCGCGTTGGCGGCACCCCGCGCGAGACCACCAGCTGCACCACGGCCGAGGAACTCGCCGCAACCGTCGCGCAGCTCGACGCCGATCGCCAGCCACTCCTCGTCGTCGGCGGAGGGTCGAACTTGGTGGTTGCGGAGGGTCCCCTCGACCTCACGGCAGTGCTCGTGCGCAATGAGGGCATTTCGCTTGTCGACGGCCTGTTGCGCGCCTCGGCAGGCACCACCTGGGACGATGTTGTGGTGTTCGCCGTTGAGCACGGGCTTGGCGGCATCGAAGCGCTCTCAGGCATCCCCGGTTCGGCCGGTGCCACCCCGGTCCAGAACGTGGGTGCCTACGGCTCCGAGATCTCGGACGTGCTCACCCGCGTGCGTCTTTACAACCGCGAGACTGGCGCCGACGAGTGGGTACCCGCCTCTGCGCTGGATCTGGCGTACCGCTACTCCAACCTGAAGTTCACCTCCCGCGCCGTCGTGCTCGAAATCGAGCTTCAGCTCACGCCGACCGAGCTGTCCATCCCACTGCGCCACCTTGGCGGCGAGCAGGTCTCGCTGGCGGAGGCCCGCAAGTCCGTGCTGGAGACGCGCCGGGCAAAGGGCATGGTGCTCGACGAGGCGGACCACGACACCTGGTCGGCCGGATCGTTCTTCACCAACCCTGTCGTGCCTACCGCTTTGGCCGATGAGATCGAGGCCAAGGTCGGTGAGGAGAACATGCCCCGCTTCGCGGTTGCCGGCGGTGACGGCACCAAAGAGGCAATGGAGAAGCTCTCGGCAGCGTGGCTCATTGAGCGCGCCGGCTTCCCCAAGGGGTTCCCGGGGGAAGAGGCTCCAGCACGGTTATCGACGAAGCACACGCTCGCCCTGACCAACCGTGGACACGCCACCGCCGACGACATTGTGGCTCTGGCGAGGCGGGTCCAAGAGGGCGTCGATAAGCAATTTGGTGTTGAGCTGCACCCCGAGCCGGTGTGGGTGGCTTTAGGGCTGAACAACCTGCCGTAGCGCGTCCTCTAATAGGGGCAAATGGTTGGCAACGATGTCCTCGATGATTGAGGTATCGATGATGAAGTACTGGTGGACCAACAAGTTTCGGAAGCCTCTAATCTGAGCCCACGGTACTTCTGGGAACTGATCAGTAACTTCCGTTGGCAAATGGTTTAAGGACTCCCCAAGTACTTGAAGGTTACGTTCGATGGCATCCTCTGCCATAGCAGTGAGCCTTGGGTCGGTTTTCGCCAGCTGAGAATAGTTACAGCACTTCTCAATCGCGTCCAGCGCGTCCCGCACCCTACTCGGCGTATCCCTACTCACACGTCCACCGCATCTTCCTGGACGGATCGAGCTACTTCGGGCTTGAGCAGCTGCTCCGGAAAAATGTCAATATCGTCGCGGCCCAGTAGTTTGCGAGTCTCCTCCATGAGTCCCGAAGCGCGCATCAATACGTTGCCTAGCGAAGGATCCATCTGCACGATGATGTCGATGTCCGATTCGCTGTCAGCGGTCCCCCGCGCAACGGAGCCGCAGAACTTTGGATTCTGCGCTTGGTACTTCTCTAGAAGCTTCTCAAGCTCGCTGCGGTGCGCACGAACGAGCTCCCTCGAGGCGCGGGATTCAGGGCTCAATTGCGTGCGCATCATGCTTCAAGCTTAGTGCTCGGCGAGGCGAGCGAGGAGGGAGTCGCGGACCTCGCGGCGGCGGACCTTGCCCATCTGGTCGCGGTTGAGCTCCTCGAAGTGGTAGAAGGTGCGCGGGACCTTGTAGCGAGTGAGATTCTCGCGAGCGAATTCCTTGAGACCGTCTGGGTCGAGGGCGGCACCGTCCTCGAGCACGACGCAGGCAACGACGTCTTCGGAACCGTCCTCGCGGGGCCGGCCAACGACTGCGACTTCGGTGATATCCGGGTGGCGGCGCATAACGTCCTCTACCTCGGCCGGGTAGACGTTGAAACCGCCGGTGATGATGAGCTCCTTGATGCGGCTGACCAGCTTGATAAAGCCGTCTTCTTCCATCACGCCCATGTCACCGGTGCGGAACCAGCCGTTGTGGAACGCCTTCTCGGTGGCCTCGTCGTTGTTGAGGTAGCCGGCGAAGACCTGCGGGCCGCGGGCGATGATCTCACCTGCCTCGCCGTAGGGCATGAGCTCGTCCGGATTCTCGGGGTTCACGATGCGGATCTCGGTGTCCGGGAACGGAATGCCGATGTAGCCCGGGCGGCGATCCGCGGAGCGCGGGTTGCCGATCAGGATCGGGCCAGTCTCGGTGAGGCCGTAGCCCTCGACGAGGTAACCGCCGGTGAGGTCCTCCCAGTCCTCGATGACCTTCGCCGGCAGCGAGGAGGCTCCGGAGAAGCCGATCTGCACCTTCGACAGGTCGACGTTCTGCTCCTTCGCGGTGCTGACGATGCGCTCGAACAGCGTGGGCACGCCAGGGACGAAGGTCGGGTTGTCGTTCTTCAGCGCCTTCATCACCAAGTCCATTTGCGGCGACGGAAGCAGGATGAGCTCCGAGCCGATGAGTACGGGCAGGGTGAGCGAAAAGGCGAGACCGTAGGCGTGGAAGAACGGCAGGGTAGCTAGCATGCGCTGGTTCTCGGTCTGCAGTTCCTTGACCCACGCCGCGCCCTGCACGGGGTTCGCGATGAGGTTGGTGTGGGTGAGCACCGCGCCCTTCGGCGCCCCGGTCGTGCCGGAGGTGTAGAGGATGAGCGCGGGGGAATCCGGGGTGATGGAATCCGGGGCGGCGATGTCATCACCGTCGCCGCCAATGGCGGTGCTGATCAACGCCTCCCACGGAACGGTGTTGCGTGCCTGTCCAGTGAGGGCCTCGCGAGCCTCGCGCAGCTTGCCGAACGGGATGCGCAGAGCGAGTTGCTGCAGGCGCGGCATAGCCTTGGTCATGTTCACGCTGACGAGGGTTTCCAGCGGTGTGTCCCCGCGCAACTGTTCAAGTGTGCTTGCCGTCTTGTCCCAGACGATGGCGATGCGGGCTGCGTGGTCCTTGAACTGCGGGCGCAGCTCGTTGGCGGTGTAGAGCGGGTTGTGCTCGACCACGACGGCGCCAAGCATGTGCACTGCGTAGTAGGCGACCACGTGCTGCGGGCAGTTTGGCAGCATGATGGTGACGCGGTCGCCCGGGCGAACGCCGAAGGCCTTCAGGCCGGCTGCCGCGCGGCGTATGTCTTTGTCCAGCTCTGCGTAGGTCAGTGAGCGGCCGAAGAAGCGCGTTGCGGGCTTGTTCGCATTGCGGGAGAGATTCTCCTCGTACATTTGCGGCAGGGTGCGATCGCCGTAGGTCAGCGGCGGTTTTGTCCACTCGGAGTAGTACTCCAGCCAGGGTTGGGTCACGTTCGGGTCGGGCGCAGTCATGCGCCCCACACTACGCCATACAACGCTGAAACCTACGCTTGCGTAAGGTCCTTCGCGAGCGCGTCACGCACCTCGCGGCGGCGGATCTTGCCGGTCTGGTCCCGCTCAAGCTCCTCGAAGTGGTAGAAGGTACGCGGCACCTTGTAGCGGGTGAGCCGCTGGCGCGCGAAATCTTTGAGCCCATCCGGGTCCAGGATGGCACCGTCGCGGAGGGTGACGCAGGCGACGACGTCCTCCGAGCCGTCGTTACGCGGGCGCCCAACCACTGCGATATCGGTGACATCCGGGTGCTGGCGCATGACCCCCTCGACTTCGTCCGGGTAAACGTTGAAGCCGCCGGTGATGATGATCTCCTTGATGCGGGCGACCAACCGGACGTAGCCGTCGGGTTCCATCACGGCCATGTCGCCGGTGCGGAACCAGTCTTCGTAGAAAGATCTGGCGTTGGCTTCGGGCTTGTTCAGGTAGCCGGAGAAGACCTGCGGCCCGCGCGCGAGCACCTCACCAGCTTCGCCGTCGGGCATCGTCTCGGCGGGGTTGTCCGGGTTTGCGATGCGGACCTCGGTGTTGGGAAACGGCATGCCGACATAACCTGGGCGGCGATTGGCGTTCAGGGGGTTCACTGTCAGAATCGGCGCAGTCTCGGTGAGGCCATAGCCCTCGACAAGGCGCCCGCCCGTAACCTGCTCCCACCGTTCGATGGTTGCGGCGGGCAGGGTCGCCGCACCGGAGACAGAGGAGTGGATAGAGGAGAGGTCAGCGCCGGTTTCAAGAGCCCAGTCGGTGATGCGCTCGTACAGCGTGGGCACGCCCGGGAGAACCGTGGGGCGGGTCTTGGTGATTGCCTCCTGGTACAGCGCGGGCTGTGGGGCGGGCACAAGGACGATCTGCGCACCGATGGTCAGCGGAAGTCCGTAGTTCAGTGCAAGGCCGTAGACGTGGAACAGCGGGAGGACGGCAAGCACCTTTTCTTCCACATCGCCGCCCCACTTTTCCACCCACTCCAGACAGCCCTTCAAGACGGCGACGATGTTGCGGTGGGTAAGCGGTGCGCCCTTGGGTTCACCGGTGGTGCCCGAGGTGTAGAGGATGAACGCGACGGTGTCCTGAGTGACGCTCGCCCCATGCACCTTGCCCTTTGCGCCGGAGAGGAAGTCTTTCCAGGCGATGGTGCCCGGAGCCGGTTTGGAGAGCTCGGCGCGCTTCTTGGCGATTGGCGGGAGCGGAATCGACAGCACCGTGCGCAGGCGCAGCGGCATCTCATCGATCATGTTGACGGTGATGATGGTCTCCAGCGGCGTGTCCTCGCGCAGTTTGAGGAAGGTGTCCGCCTCACGGTCGAAGACGATGGCCACCTTCGCGCCGTGGTCGAGAAACTGGCTCTTGAGCTCGTAGGACGTGTACAGCGGGTTGTGTGCCACGACGGTCGCGCCGATGCGCAGGAGCGCGGTGACAGCGATGACATGTTGCGGGCAGTTCGGCAGCGCGACGGCAACTCGGTCGCCTGAACGGACCCCAATGCCGACGAGGGCGGCGGCAGCGTTACTCACCTTCTCGTTGAGTTCTCCGTAGGTGAGTTCTTTGCCCATGAACCAGGTCGCCTTGTTCTTTGGCGAGTTAGCGACGATCTGGTTGAACATGCTGACCAAGGTGTCGCTGCCAAGGTCCGGGTACGGGTCGGTCCATTCCGCGTAGTTTTCGATCCAGGCCTTGCTCTCGAACGCTCCCATGGGTCTCCTTTACCGCGCACGACGCGCTTAGTTTCACTGAAAAAACTTCTTGATCACTATAACCTACGCAACGGTAAGTTACGGGAAAGTAGGGAAGCACGGGACGGCACGGCCGTCGACAAGCAAAAGTTCTTGTACTGCGAGCATGGAGTGAATGATTTAGGCTGATGCCCGCACACAAAAATGGGGATTTTTGGGGCCGGCTGCGCTCGATCAATCGAACTTGGTGGATCCGGTAGCGGCACCGCCGAAGCGGGGGCGGCGGAAATTCGTGCACTCGGCGAGCGGTGGCCGGGTGAATCCTGGTGGGTCGGCGAAGGAACTCGGACGCCGTTGCGTGACGACTACCGCATTGCGGTGATGAGTCTGAAAGGCGGCGTGGGCAAGACAACGACCACGGTGGCGCTCGGCGGGATCTTCGCCGAGACTCGCGGTGACCGGGTGGTGGCCGTCGATGCGAACCCGGACCTGGGGACCTTGGCCCAGCGGGCGGTTGGCCCGACGTCGGCGACGATCCGTTGACATCCTCCAGCATCACTACAACGTCATCCTCACCGACTGTGGCACGGGACTCATGCATTCGGCGATGGCGGGTGTGTTGGATCTGGCGAACGCGCTCGTGCTGGTGACATCTCCAGCGCTGGATGGTGCGCAGTCGGCGTCCGCGACCCTGGACCGGTTGAACCTGCACGGCTACGACTGGTTAGCGGCCAATTGCGTTGTGGTGGTCTCCTCGTCTGCACCGGGCAAGCCGACGATTGACACCGCCAAGCTTGCGGAACACTTCGCCTCGAGGACCCGGGCGGTGCATGCGATTGCCTACGACCGGCACCTCGCGGAGGGGGCAGTGGTGGACTTGGAGCGCCTGCACCCGACGACGAAGAAAGCGTACCAGCAGCTCGCGGCGACGGTGGCCGAGGATTTTTCCACGTGGCACCGCCACGCGGCGTGGTAGGCGCCGGGGTAGCTAGACTTATCTGCGGCCCGAACGCCCGATTGAAAGGATTGCCATGCGCAAGACCACGACTTTGGCCGCTACCTTCCTCGCTACGTCCGCGCTTCTGGTCGGCTGCGGTACCGAAAGCCTCGACGGCACCTACCAAGCCGACATCGACCTCGCCGAGACCAGCACGCCGGAGGAAGAAGAGGCCCTGAAGGCGCTGGAGCAGATGGGCTACAGCCGCGAAGACATGATTGTCACCTACAAGCTCAAGATCGAGGGTGAGACTTGCGAGCAGACTATTAGCGGTGTCTTCGGTGCGGATACCCGGATGGACTGCGAAGTGGACCGTGATAAGGAGGTCATCCGCGCGACTGGCGACGTTGCCACCGGCGATCCGGAGATTGACGAGATGAAGTATGTTCACGACGGCGACACCATCACGCTCGTGCCGAACGACGCGCAAATGGACATGGCTGGCGGTGCCGAAGGTGAGCGCGAAGTCGTGTTGACCAAGGTGGAGGAGAACTAGCGCACCTTCGCGGGGCCGAGCATGAACTCCCTCAAAGTCCGAGGGTGCGGCTGATTTCAGTCCATTGACTGCCCCCAGCGAGTGCGCCAGAGGGCTCCCGAGGGAAGCGTGCTCCCCGGGCACGTTTTTATGCTGGTGCGGTTGCGGTGCGGATGACTTCGAGGTCTTCGACTGTTACGAGTTCGGGTGCCTCGGCTGCAACAATGATCGTTCCGTCGCCGAGTGGGCGATGTGTGGCCGATTGCGGTAGTTGTTCGGTGTCGAAGGGGTGGGATACATAGGTGAGCCATCCTGCGGATTTCTCAAGCACTGGGCTGGAGAGGGACGAATTCCAAGCACGGCAGGTCCATATCGCACGATCCGGTCGGATGGTGTCGATTAAGTTTTCCAGTAGCTGTAGGCACACGTCTTCTTCGAATGGCAATGGCCCGTCAGGGAGAGCAGATTGCAAACGCAGATCGACTGTATTGCACGTTATCCACTCTGGAGCGGTGTTGAGTTTCAACCGCATGCTCCGTGTTGGTTTTGCTGGCGACCAGGCGACGATTGAACAACCTAGTTTTGGAGAGCCGATCTGCCCTTTTTCGACTTCGGCCCGTAGTGCGTCGACGGAAGTGTCAAAGATCCGATTTGCTTCGGCGCGTGAGTAGCCCTTGTGGAACCATTCGTGAAACGTCGGATGAACTTGCTGCAGTGCTTCAAAGATCGAGGCTGCTTCGTGGGCCGTTGCGTCGAGATCTTTTTGCGGGCGACGCCACGTGCAAACAACTTCAGACATTGATATTTCCTTTACCGAGCGCCATCTACCCTCTGCGGATGGCCATGATTTGGCCTAATCATTGAAGTCCCAATTTGGTGTTGAAGTTCGCGGGCGCGGGCGTGACTAGGACTTCAACTGTGACGGGGACGGGGTTGCCGTCTCCGTTTTCTGTGAATCCTTTTGGTGCGCGGAATTGGAACGCGGTTGCCCCTTTCCAGGGGAGGGTGAAAACCAGGCCGACAACTCCCTTGTCGGATTCGGTTGTCGTGCTGACTGCATCCACGACTTCGAATCCTTTCTCGTCCACCTCGATTGCGTGGGCGAAAAATGCGTCATCCCAGTCATGATGGTCTTCGGAGATGTGGAAGGTTGCGTCGAATTTCGCACTGATTGGATCATCTGTGGGGCAGCCGACCGCGAGTGCGGCAGGGGCGGTTGCAAGTACTTGGCTTTTAGTCCAGTCGAGGTCGTTTGGATAGGCGGAGTCACCGTAGATGATGAACACGTAGTAGAAAAGCTCGCATTTAACGTCGAAAGTCTTCATTGAATCTTCCCCCATCTACTAACTTCAAGTGACTAGCACCGTCACTGTACCCGGATTGGCACTCGTGCTCGCGGTACCTGCCAGCAGCATTTCTGGTTGGCAGCCGTCCTTTCTGCGTTCGATGCATTGTTCCTTCGTCTTCTTAGGGTGCGTCACCGAACACTTCTCCACTCATATTCACTCGACTGCGCTGCATGGGTGGGCGCACAGATAGATCAAGGATAAGCGCCAGGTGATGGATCGGCAGGTGCGGTTTGTTGGCGGTGTCGAAAGATTTCCCGCGCGGTGATCTCCGGCCGCGGCCGTGACAGTGCAAGTGTTCCCAGCACGCGGAGACATTTCTGGCGACTCATGCCGGGTTTATTCAGACGGATGGCAGCAATGTTGCGCGGTCGTGTCTAGTAACACCGTGGTGAGTATTGAGTAACGCATTGGTGAGCATCCAGTAACGGTCCGGGGGAGGATTCTGGTGACCGCGTGACTTCAGGGCACGCGGCGTTACCAGAGGAGTCTGATTGTGACTGACTACCGGGCGGTAATGGATCAAGTGCTGAAAGGTTGGTCTGTCCGCTAAATCTGTTCGAGTTTGCGGTGCTCGCACACCACTGTGCAAAAAGCCCGCGGTGCGCTGGTGGAACACAACATCACAACGCGTGAGCAACTTCGTGGGGTTGCTGATCATGAGCTGGCGGACTGGTTCGTCGACGGGCGCAGCCATGCTCAGGGGGATTTCGTCCCGATCGATTTCGACGCTGTCGCCAAGGCGCGCACCGGGCGCAACAAGGTGACTTTGCAGGTGCTGTGGGGCCGCTACACCGCACAGTCTGCGGGCACAGGCCAGCGGTATTACAGCTACGAGCGGTTTCGCCAGCTTGTGGCTCAACACGTTGATGCAGCCGGGCTGACCGCCAGGATCACCCATGCCCCAGGCCATACGATGCAGGTGGACTGGGCAGGCACGAAGATGCCGCTGTTTGACCCCACCGGCGGGCAAGGCTTGCAGGTCAGCATCTTTGTCGCCTCGCTGCCGTATTCGGGCATGGTATTCGCCTGCGCGTGCGCGGATGAGCGCCAGGACGCGTGGCTTGCAGCCCATATCCGCGCGTTCGAGTACTTCGGCGGGGTCGCCGAGGTCATCGTGCCAGATAACGCCTCGACAGCCTCGAACGCGATCAGTGCCGCGGATAAAAATCGCCGGGTCAACTCCACCTACGAGGAGTTTTTGGAGCACTACAACACCGCCGCGTTGCCGGCCCGCGCGAAACGACCCAAAGACAAGGCCAGCGTCGAAGCCGCAGTCAAGATCGTCACCCAGAACGTCATCCACGCACTCGATGGCCACCAGTGCGTCGGGATAGACGAGCTCAACGCAAAAATCACCGCCCTGGTCGATGGGATCAACGCTGCCGAACCGTTTCGCGGCAATGCGACGAGCAGGCGCGCATTGTTCGATCAGTTCGAACGCGACGTGCTCACCGCGCTGCCTACAACACCGTGGCAGCGCACCGAATGGAAACGCGCCAAAGTCGCGCCCAATTTCCACATCAGAGTGCACAACGTGCATTACTCGGTACCGCACCAACTGGTGGGCCGCACCGTGGACGTGCGTATCACCGGTGACAGCCTCGCCGTCTTCGACGCCGGGCAGCGTGTGGCCACCCACCAACTCGCACGTGTCCGCGGGGTGTACGTCACCGACACCGACCACATCCCGGCGAACATGGGTGACACCCGGGGGTTGTGGACAAGCGAGTACTTCCTGCGCGAAGCCGCCAAAATCGGGCCGGCCACCCGCCAGGTGATCTTTGAGCTCATCGAAACCAAAGCGATCCCTGCCCAGGTGTACCAAGCGTGCCGCAACGTGCTCAACATGGGCAAACACGCCAACAAGCCAATCCTCGAGGAGGCCTGCCGGCGTTTGGTGTCCACCGACGGCGCCAGGCGTGCTGTGTCGTATACCGCGGTGAAAAACATGATGGCCGCCGTGCGCAAAGACACCTCCACACGACCCACAGGCACTGACCTTTCAACCGATCTGCCAACAAGCAGACCCACCCGTGACGTGCCTACCCCGACAGCGCGTGACACGCGCGGCGCCTACCTCGGTGGTGCCGCCCAGTTCAGCCTCGAAAACCTCACCAAGAAGGGATCTGCATAACCCATGCCCCGCCCACAACCAGCATCAGCATCCGCCCGCTTCCTCGACGAATCAGTCCTGCCGATCTTTACAGATCTGCGGATGACCGCCTTCGGACAAAGTGTTATCGACATCGCCGCCGATCCCGCATTCGACGATTGGAGCTTCTCCGACAAAGTGCTCTACGCACTCGATAAAGAGGTAGCGGCCAAGCGTGAGAGGCGAGTCAACAAACTGCTCAAAGCATCCCGATCGCCAAATCCCGATGCTTGTATCGAAGACGTCACCTACACGCCCGGCCGCATCATCAACAAAGAGCAAATCACCCGACTCGCTCACTGTCAATGGTGCCAAAGCGCACAAAACATTGTCATCCTGGGCAAATCCTCCGTCGGCAAAACCTACCTCGCCCAAGCACTGCTCACCGCAGCGTGCCGAAACGACTACTCCGCACGCTTCTTCCGCACCGACACACTCGCCAACCACCTCGCCGTGCTCAAACACGACGACCCAGCCCGCATCACTTTCCTCGAAGACCTCCACCACACAGACGTGTTAGTCCTCGACGACTTCCTCACCACCCCAATCGATGCCGCCACCGCACACCAGCTGCTCAACATCCTCGCAGAGCGCGAACCCCGCGGATCCACCATCGTGACATCCCAGTTCACACCCGACGAATGGTACAAATCCATCCCCGACGCCGTCATCGCCGAATCCATCCTCAACCGACTCGTCGCCGGCGCCGAAATCATCACACTCGAAGGCACCAACATGCGACTGACCCCATAACCCCCGCCACCAACCCAAACGCCCGGGCGTTACTCGATACTCACCCGGGCGTTACCGGAAACCCACCACGCCGTTACTAAAAACGTGGTCTAAACAGTCACGTGAGTGTGGGCGTGGTCGAACAGCCGGTAGACCAGACCGTCGATCTGCCACAGCTCACCAACGAAATCGCGGGCGAATCGTTTATAGGAGCTGCGCGGGCGTTTACGGGCATTGGCTTCTACAAAACCCAACTCATGAAGCCACAACGCGATGGTGGAACGCGACGGGGTGCGATCAGGACCAACGGAATCGAACAAGTAGTAATAGATCGACCACGGGCCGTAATCCAACCCCTGTTCCATCAGATGTTGCCGAGCGTTGACGACTGCGATTTTGTCGGCGCCATCAAACTTTCTCGCCGGGTTCTTCGGGGCGGTCGAATCCGGCAGAATGCCCGATCGACCCTTCTGGGCAACCCGTTTTTTGATGTTGGTGTAGGTCTGACGCGAGATGCCCAATTCTTTGCAAAACTGTGTGATCGTTTTGCCGTCGCGGACCGGATCGAAATCAGCGACCTTTCTGCGCTTGTGCAATGGAATAGCCATCGGACTATTCCACCGCCGCACGCGTCCAAAAAGCCTCTAGACATCATGCCCAAAAACTTCCTGGACTCCATGTCCAAGAAGTCCCCAGACATCACACGCATAAGCTAGTTTCTGATAGTAGTAGCGGTCGAACGGGATAGGCGATGGAACCGAGTCGCGCTGGTTGGTGGGCGCTTTGAACGTTCGCATATAACCATCGCGCTTAAAATCCGTCCGGGAGATGTTGATGGGTGGAAGAAGGAGTTCGTTCCTTTCAACCAGCTCGAAGAAGGAGCAGTCAGTGGGAGACTGCAACAGCGCGCGATAGAGGTGCACCTTCGCCGCGGTGGTGGATAGAGCCTTTGTGGAAACTATGCCACCAGGGATGAATCCCGCAGTGGTGTGCATGAGGCAAAGCTGCCCAGCTTGAGGCCTTGAGGTTGCGCGGTTATCAAACACGAACCTGAGAGTCGTTTTTCCCATCAGATATCCGGATAGTGTTTCTTGAGCCGATGAATTTCGAAGTTGGTAGCTCTCGCATAGTATGACGTGTCCATAGCTCGGTGGCTATCAGCAACCACCTCAATTCGATGACTTAGTGGATCCGGATCGGCGGAGGGTGGGCTATATACGTCAGAGACTCATCTTCTGCGTGTGCTGCGATCTAGGGGCCATTGCTTGTCGCCGCAACCCTTGGTTTACGTGCGGCGGTGGGTGTGAATGAAGTCCCTGGCGGTTTCGGGACTGGTGAGGAATAGGTCGATGAGTTGGGCGGCTTCGGCGCGTCCGCAGTCATATCCAGTGATGAGTTGGTTCTTGTCGGCGATGTTGCGGTGGTCAATGGTGAAGGTGCGGCGGGAGAAGGAGTATCGGATCCCGAGTGCGTCGGAGGTGAGGTCGTCGAGAAGGAAGATTGCCGTGTTGGGTTCACCGGCGGCGATGATGCTTTCGCGTTCGATGCGTCCGAGTGCTCGGATCGCGGTGGTGGGGGAGGCGTATCCCAGTCGGTGGGTGATCTCGGATGTAAACCGGCCGGTTTCGTCGCCGGCGAGGTAGTAGTCGCCGGTGGTGAGGTTGCATACCCCGAGACCGTCGCGTGCGGCGGATTCGAGTAGTTCTTTTGGCATCGGTTTATGCCAGTGGATTTCAGCGGTGAGCAATCTTGGGCTGCGCAGTCGTACGTTGGTGAATTCATCCAAGAGGTCGCAGATGTCTGCGTACTCAATCAACCGCGGGTCGGTGCCGCCACCGGCGTTTATGCCGGTATCGACGACAGTGAAGATGGTGTCGTTTTCGACGTCGTCCGAGGGGATATACATGGCCATGGTGTGCCTCGGCACACTCAACGGAGGTGGCTCTGTTTGTGCTGCCGCCATGGTTGTGTCTGCAGTGTTGCCGAGTAGTTGCGCTGCGGCATCGAAGTGAGCTTTTTCGCTTGACGACGGTGCGGGCAGCCCCGCGTACGCGTACCTGAGGAAGTCGTCGAGGACTTCATTTGCGAGGTGAGAGCTACCTTCAGCGTGCAGTGTGGTGACCAGGTTGGCAGCGCTGGTGTAGGGCTGGTTGCCCTCGCAACGCTCAGAAACGGGGATGCACTGTGCGACCCATGCTGCGGTGATGTTGTCGGTGAAGGTTTTCAGATCGTGATGGAGTTGGGCGTAGCGTTCGGTGTACGGCGCGCCGTCGATAGTGAGCTGGATTGCGGTGGCCAACGCGGTGGGGATCTTGCCGATGATTGCTGCGTTGATCAGCGTATGCGGTGCCCCGGTGTAAATCGACCCATCGTTGGTGGTGCTTTGCAGTGCTGGGTTGATCAAGCTGAAATAGGCCACCACCGATTCGCCCTCGTTGCTCACTTGCAGACGAGGAGCGGATAGCTCCAACCGGGTCGTCAGATGAGGGCCCGGTAGCACAAGTGCGTGATCGCCTGCAGGTTTCCAGCCATGGTGCGCGAGGAACTCTTCGAGGTCGTTGACGGCGGGATTGGCGCTGAGCAAGGGGTCAGGCGTCCTCGGTGGTCGGTTTGAGCCAGTACAGCGCGCTGGGTTGCCCTTGATCCGCGATGACGTAGAACGTGAATCCTGGAGAGGCGATGTGCATCTGGGTGTATTCCTCGTCCTCGGCTACGATTTTCGCTACCTCGAGGCCAGCGTGTTCCAGCTGGTTGGCAAGCCGGTCGAGCGGCTGGAACAGCGGGACGCCGCAGAGGGTGGAGTCTTCACTGATCCCGATCGCCAACGCAGTCACCACATCGCCGTCGAACCCTCCTGAAACGGTCCCCGATTGACCGAACGACTCCACTATTCCGCCCGTGAACGTCTTGCCCCAAGGCTCATCCGTGACATGAAACCTCGGCAGTTTCGCCTTGTAATACTCCTGCGTATGGCCGAGCTCGAAGCCTGCAGGCGGCTGCAATCCGAAATCCATGAATCCTCCAAGACTCGACGGGCTTCACTTCTTCCTTTACAAACTGGGAAACTCTTTGGTGTCTTTCAACGTGGTTAACGGTTGCAGGTTTGCATCGCTTGGCGCCGTTGTTGGTAGAACTCTTCTATCGCCTCGCGGGTGACCCCTGGGCGTGTTTGGATCATGTAGTTGGTCATGTCTTCCAGGGTGCGAAATTTACCCAGGTTCGTTTTCAGGTTTCGGAAGAACAATTCGTAGTCGTGTTTGCGGGTTGCAAGGTCTAGAAAACGTGGGTCACTCGTTGGGGTGGAGCGTCGGTCGCGGTGAGGTAGGCCAGAGTCGAAGAAGGTTTCAAACGGTGGGCCAGGGATGGCGGAGTAGTCCAGTGCGTAAGAGTCGTCGAATACTGGGATCACGGAGGGTGCCAGGAAGTTTGTGTGTGAGGCTCTGATCTGAAGGAGTTTCACCGATAATGACTACTGTGTCACCGAAGAAAAGCCACGACCCGTCCAGGGTCAACGAGATCAGCGAGAAGCTGATGGATAACCCCGAGCTCGCAAAGCTCATCGGGGAGCTGTCCACCTCCACCGACGACGCCAGCGAGCTGGTCAAGGGGCTTTTGCAGGCGTCGATCAACGCCGGCCTGCAGGCGGAGATGGATGCCCATTTGGGCTACGAACACTCCGACCGCAAAGCGAAAGCCCAGGTAACAGATGCTGGTGGTGGCAACCACCGAAACGGGTCGTACACCAAGACCGTCGATTCCGGCTACGGCCCTGTTGAGGTCACGATGCCACGGGATCGCGCGGGCACGTTCACCCCGCAGATGGTGCCCAAAGGCTCCCGTCGGCTCACAGAGCTCGACGACATGATTATCTCGCTGTACGCCGGCGGGATGACCGTGCGAGATATCCAGCACCATCTCGCCACCACCCTGGGGGTGGATATGAGCCCGGATACGATCAGCACCATTACCGATGCGGTCTTAGAAGAGGTCATGATCTGGCAAAACCGCCAGCTCGACGAGTTTTACCCAGTGATCTTCCTCGACGCGCTACGCGTGAAGATCCGTGACGGCCACCGCGTGGTCAACAAGGCTTGCTACATGGCGGTTGGTGTCGACATGGACGGCATCAAGCACATCCTGGGATTGTGGATCGCTGACAATGAAGGCGCCGCATTTTGGGCATCGGTGTGCGCAGATCTGGCCAACCGCGGGGTCCAGGACGTGTTCATTGTCTGCTGCGACGGGCTCCAAGGCCTGCCAGAAGCCGTGGAGGCAACCTGGCCGAATTCCATGGTGCAGACCTGCATCGTGCACCTGATTCGGGCGGCGAACCGGTGGGTGTCGTATCAGGACCGCAAAGGCGTCTCTCGCGCGCTGCGTGAGGTCTACACCGCTCCCAATGAGGAGACGGCACGCGCCAGCCTGGATGCTTTCGAGGCCAGTGAGCTGGGCCTAAAATACCCCCAGTCGGTCAAAGTCTGGCGCGACGCTTGGGAGCGGTTCGTGCCGTTTCTGCAGTTCCCGCCTGCGGCCAGGCGGGTGCTCTACACCACCAATTCGATCGAGTCGCTGAATGCTGAACTGCGTAAAGCTACCCGTAACAGGGGCCAGTTCCCGAACGATACCGCGGCGTTGAAGACGCTGTGGTTGATGATCTGCAACATCGAGGACAAGCGCGCTGCGCAGCGGGCGAAGAAAGCCAAGCGCGACGTTGAGTGCAACGGCTATATTGAAGGAGCGAAAGCCACCGGGTGGAAACAAGCCATCAACCAACTAGCCGTGGCTTACCCCGACCGATTCGCGGACTACTTGTAAACCAAGCCCCCGCACACAAAGAATCGGACACCCTCGGATCACGGGTTCATCATCAACGATCGCACCACACGCCATATTGTTCATATCGGGGGCTACCCAATCACGGTGTGCGTAACGCACAGGTTTGAATCCAAACCACGGGCGGCCTGGATCTTCATCAAGAGCTATCATCCACACCAATTCGCCTGAGCGTGTCACCCAGCTGTATCTGCGGCTGATTGGTTCGAAGTGTTCCTCGATCGCTGCTTCGAGCGTTTGGATGAAGGCTTTCCTGGTAGTTGCCACGATTACTCCTATTTCTTCTTTGTGGGGTTGCTTGGGTATTCGTCGAGATACCATTTGAGTTTAGGAGGCTCTACAGTCGGACCTGCTTCTGCTGCGATGGCGCGATTGTATTTTTCCGAATAGTCGACGTAAGCCCGGAGCTGCTTGCGTCCATGCGCGAGGCCAGACGGCGAGTCAGGCTTGTATTCTCGAACCTCAGCGATGTATCTACCGTTCATCTTGTATGCATCGGGCCGCAACCTCCCCCTCGAGTCGGGCAAACCACTATTCGTGACATAACCCGCGGCCTTCTTTTCCGCGCTATAGGCCTTGTGCATCTTATTGCCATAGGCCGCATGAGAGTTCGCCCCAAAGAAAGTGATCTCCGGCTGTGGGCCGCTATGCCCACCGAGGCGCTTCACAGTCTCCGAGCCAGTCGACGCTGTCGACGCGAAGACATTTTCGTGGGTGTGGTGAATCGCAGCCACAGCTCGACGGTTGTCAGTGCCAGCGGAAGCTGGCTCCCTGTGTCCGTTATTACGCTGGTGCGGTTGCGGTGCGGATGACTTCGAGGTCTTCGACCGTTACGAGTTCGGGTGTCTTGGCTGCGGTGATGAGCGTTCCGTCGGCAAGCGGGCGATGTGTGGCTGATTTCGGTAGTTGATCGGTGTCGAATGGGTGCGCTACGTAGGTAAGCCATCCTGCGGACTTCTCGAACGGGCCGTAGAGAGACGACTTCCAAGCATGACAGGTCCATATCGCACGATCCGGCCGGATAGTGTCGATCAAGCTCTCGAACAGCTCCAAGCACACGTCTTCATCGAAAGGCAACGGCCCATCTGGCAGGCCAGACTGCAAACGCAGATTGACCGTATTACACGTCCTCCACTCTGGAGCGACGTTAAGGTTCAAGCTGATGCTTCGCCCCGGTTCCGCTGGCGACCAGGCAGCGATTGAACAGCCAAGGTCGGGGTCCCCGATCTGTCCTTTTTCGACTTCGGTTCGTAGTGCGTCGACTGAAGTCTCAAAGATCCGATCTGCATCGGCGCGCGAGAAACCCTTGTGGAACCATTCGTTGAACGTCGGATGCACTCGCTGCATCGCCTCGAAAATTGATGCAGCTTCCTGCGCAGTTGCGTCGAGATCCTTTTGTGCGCGCCGCCACGTGCAAACAACTTCCGACATTGTTATGTCCTAAACCTAGCGCCATCTACCTTCTGCGGATGGCCATGATTTGGCCTACTCATTGAAGCTCCATTCTGGTGTTGAAGTTCGCGGGCGCGGGCGTGACTAGGACTTCAACTGTGACGGGGACGGAGTTGCCGTCTCCGTCTTCTACGAATCCTTGTGGTGCGCGGAATTGAAACGCGGTTGACCCTTTCCAGGGAAGCATGAAGACGAGACCAACAACCCCCTTGTCGGATTCGGTTGTCGTGCTGACTGCATCCACGACTTCGAATCCTTTCTCGTCCACCTCGATTGCGTGGGCGAAAAATGCGTCATCCCACTCAAGATAGTCTTCGGAGATGTGGAAGGTTGCGTCGAATTTCGCACTGATTGGATCGTCTGAGGGGCAGCCGACCGCGAGTGCGGCAGGAGCGGTTGCAAGTACTTGGCTTTTCGTCCAGTCGAGGTCGTTTGGATAGTCGGAGTCACCGTAGATGATGAACACGTAGTGAAAAAGCTCGCATTTAACGTCGAAAGTTTCCATAGTTTAACTAGTCTAACCCTTCAATCAACAAGCCTGACCAGAAAATAGTCGCGGTCACGGAGGTTATTATTCTGATAAAAGCTCGAGAGCATTCCACCCTGCTGGCGCTGCGCGAAAATGGATACGCCATGAACCGTAGCCCCCTCCCCGCCTTGATAGGTAGATGCATATGGGAACTCGTCCGGGCTTACCCCTTTTCTGCGTACGAAATTCTTGATGGCGGCCGCCCTATTGCGATTCTTAAGTCTCTCGTTTTCGGTTCGCTGTAGAAGGGTCGGTTGGCCTTCTTCAATTCCTTTCCTCAGGGTTTCTGCAACCTCAGGTGTCCTAGACATGCTCACGTCAAACTTAGGGACGAAGAATTGGCCATTGTCAAAAACCGGCCCATGTACACCGGATGGGCGGCCAAGTGGTGAATCCACCTGGTGGTAGGAGTACAGGCCAAGGAAATCCACCCAGTGTGCTGCGTGGTCAACGTAGCCTTGCGCCGATGCCAAGCGTGGTGTGACACCGAGGGGATCTTGGGCGTTGTAGCTGCCAGCGTGGGGGTGATAGTAGCGGTATCGGTTGTAGGCCCAGCCTGATTCGACGTCAAGATATTGCCCGGTGTGAAGCAGCGGAGAGGTGTGCTCGCCGTGCCAGGTGCGTATTCCGTAAAGGGTTTGGGTGGCATAGCCACCGACGGTGCCGGTATCGGGATCGACTAGCTCTTGGGGTGCGCCCGCGAGGTCAGCCATGATGAGCATGAACTGCCCATAAATTGATACATGAGACTGACCGGCGGGACTGCCGTCCGTCGGGGCGTTGCTAGTTGGCGTGAGGGTGACTTGACCGATGAGAGCACCGGTTGCGGGATCATGGATCCACACGTATCCGGCACCAACCCGGTGGACGGTCCGTGAATTGCCGAGGGTGCTGTCGTTCGAGTTTGCGGAGTCGGGAACCCATGCGTCGTAGGTGGTTTGTTCGGCTATGAGTCGGTCGCCAGCGTGAGCGAAGACGGTCCTAGTAAGGACGTCACCGGTGGAGGCATCGACTAACTCCTTTGCGACTCGGCGTCCGTATGGGTCGTAGACGTAGCGATAGCCGACACCAGGTTCATCCGAAGTTGTAAACCCGATGGGTTGTGCACCGGTGGCGTAGTAGAAGTGGTGAACCAGTGGTTTTTTACCGATGCGTTTCGTGACGGTTCGGGTGACGCGGCCTGCTGCGTCGTAGGTGTACGTGGTGCGCCCAACACGGGTGGGCATTGTGCCATCGAATTCGACGCGATTGTCTTGCTCCGTCGACCTCGACACCGGACGCGGGGCACCTACTCTATAGGTGGCACTGTAGGTCGTCTCGGTGATGCGTGGCGTGGCAGGGGTATCCATGATGTTGAGCACGCCGGCGGGGGAGAACCCGTAGGTTTCTTCACCCCTCGCGGCATCATTCAACGCGGCGGGTGTGTTGTTGGGGCCTGCGTTGCGCCTTAAACCAGTGGCGCGCCCGAGGATGTCGAGTGTGTATGTGGTCGCGCCGCGAAGATAGTCGGTGACGGATTCGAGGGCACTATCACTGCGCCAAGTGAACATGCGCGAGGAGACGGTGCGGATTCCGCCGTCGGTAGCGGAATCGAGCGCTGTGAGTGTGTCGGCGGTGGTTCGCCCGCGGGTGTCGGAAGTCAGTGTGCGGATGAGCGATCCGGTGCTGAGCTGGTTGCGAAGGCCGCGGGCATCGACACCGTAGGTCAACTCGGCTAGCGGCTCGGCAATTGTTGATCCGTCTGGGGCGTGGGTGTGGGTCGTTGCGGTGATTGCGCCGGCTTCATCGTGGCGGTATCCGGTTGTGAAGGTACCGCCGAGGGGGAGGGTGAGGTGTTGCTCGGTGATGTGCCCTGCGTGGGCATAGCTGAATTCGTGCGTGGTGGCTTCCCCGCTCGGCAGCGTGACGGTTTCAGCTGTGACGCGACCATAGGTGTCGCGGGTGTAGTCGATCGTGGCTTGTGGGCCTTCGATGCGGGCGACGCGTTTTGTATCTGTGTAGAAGCAGCGGGTGGTACCGAGCGCGTCGGTAATCGTGTCAGTGCGTCCGTCGGCGTGGCGAGTGTGGGTCGTTGTGCCGGCTGGGGTAGTCAATGTGGTGACTAAGCCGTCGGCGCTGATGGTGTAGGTGGTAGCTATGTTGTTGTAGTCGACCTCGCTTGCGGGCATGCCATCGAGGTCGTAGATATACGACCAGGTGTTGCCATCAGCGTTTGTCACACGCACTGGTTGCATCTGGGTGTTGTATTCCAGATGGGTTGTAGCACCGGTCGCGTCGGTTATGGCAATTGGTTTGTCGAAGACGGTGTAGTCGGTGGTGGTTGTGGCCCCGATTTCGTTGGTGGTGGCAATTCGGTTGCCCTCGCCGTCGTATAAGACGGTGATAGTGGTGCCATCGGGGTGGGTGATTGCGGTGGGCCAGCCTTCGGGGGAGTACTCGATGGTTTTGCTTTCACCGATGGGATCGATGGATTCAACCACCAGGCCGCGCACGTCGCGGGTAAAGCTCGTGCGCCTCCCGGCAGCGTCGGTGACAGCGCAAATCCGACCAGCATCGTCGCTGTCAATATCTTCGGTGGTGCCGTCGGGGTAAGTAGCAGATGCCGCAACGATGCCGCTTGAGCGCAGATCGTAGGCGTAGCTGGTGACCGCGCCTGTGGGATCTGTGATTGATTGGGTCATTCCGAATGCGTCGACTTCGCATTCGGTGACTTGTCCGTCTGTGTCGACGATGCGTACAGGTTGGCCCCACGTGCCTGCCTCGATGTAGGAGCGCAGCCCGTCCTGATCCGTGGCAACTAGCACGCCGTCAGCGTTGTAGGTGTACGCGGTGGTGGCACCAGCAACGTTCGTGATCGACGTCTTTTGGTGATACTGGTTGTGCGTGGTGTCTTCAACACCTCCCTCAGGGGTGATGAGGCGCCAAACATCGCCTGCGGGAGTGGAGCGGTACACCGTGGGACGGATGTCGCCCAGCAGCTCATCATGCAGCCAGGCTTCGGGTACGGTCCAGCATTCATCGTCGCGCGCGGCGGTACGTCCGCAACCAGTCAGCCCGGCACCTTTCAATCCCCCCTCAATAAGTGCTTGATAGAGCGGAAGCTGTTGGAGCCGGTCGAAGTAATTCTTCACCACGCTCTCGCCTAACGCTAGGGGGTCGCCTTGGAACTCACCGGCGGTTTCAATGAGCACACAGACTTGTCCGCCGACAGGAGCGTCTTCACCGTGGTCGTCTGCCCAGTAGAGGATGTTGGGGAACATTCCGCCGGTGCCGACTTGGGCCTGCACTCGACCAAACTCGTCAAAACGGTAGTAATAGGAGACACCGTTGCGGTCAGTCCACCCGTATATCCGGCCATGGTCATCGTAGTGGTACTGGAGTGCGCCCTCACCGGAATTGATCACGCGGATGAGTTGACCGTAAGGATCGTATTCGTAGGAAATCAACCGTTGTGGTTGATCCTCCGGGTGCGTGGTGGGGTTGGATACCTCGATGCCCTCGACCCTGTTGACGGCGGTGTCCCATCTGATGTCCAAGATAGTGTCGTCAGAACGGCGCATCCGCACCATTTGGCCGGTGGCGGTGTTCCATGTGTATTCGATCGAAGCGCCCGTGTGGTGCACCGTGGCAGACAAGCCGACTTCGATCCCCGTGCCGAAAGTGTCGGCCAATGATCCGGTTGGAATGGTCGCTGCAACAAACGACCCACCGAGGGAGGGAGATTGATCGGGGACACCGAGTTGGCCATCGTTGGCTGCACTTGGGGAGATGTCAAAGAGGCGAAATACGTGAGTTACTCCCGCGGCGATGTTGCGCACCCGGTAGGCCCCGTCGGCGTATGACATCAGCCAAGGCCTACCGTCAGCACGCACTTCTGACCCGTCGTTTGGTGCGGGCGGGAAAGTAAGCAAGGCACCATCGGGGGCGAGCATGAGCACTTCGTTCTCGCAGATCTCGATGCGCACATCCATGGTGGAGACCCACCTCGGCCCCAGCGCGCGCCCAAGTTCATGGTTGGAGTTAGCATTGCGGTCGACAATTAGCGGCAGGACACCGTCGATGAACACGTCGGTTCTGAAATCCACCATGGTGCCGGTAGCCATATCGATAGGATCACCGCCGGTACACTGAGGCTTTCCGATACTCACTCTGTTGTAAAATGATCGCACCAAGTCGTGGTCGGAGATTGCTTTCACTGCGTTTGTGGAGCGTCGCGAGGCGGCTTTCGCGGCTTGAATAGATGCGTTCTTGACCGTCGAAAGCCCCTTGGAGCCGGCGCTCACTACTTTGGACCCAGCGTTCATCATCCGGGCACCCGCCGAAGTGGTTTTTAATCCCGCTCTGATGGCTCTGCCGGGCAAGCCTATTGGCGTCATAAACGCGACTTCTACTGCAACATCGAGCCAGCTGCCTGCGCCGCTGGCAGCGAGGAGGGCCATGATCCCGACTGCGACAGCGGCGACGATCCAGCCGACCGGTGTGAACACTGCCAGAATTCCTCCGATAACAGACAGCGCCGCAGCGACTTTTTTCAGGATGTCAGCGTGTTCGTGGGCGAAATCCTTAACGTTGTTCCAAAACTGAACTGCTGCGTTGGGGTTCGGCTCGAAAGCCTTTTTCTCCTGCGCCTTGATGGTGCCGGTGTGGGTGTCAACGTTTGAGCTCAGCACCCTTTTAATTTCGTCTGTACCTTCTAAGTCGCGTTCCCAAAGTGTGACTTTCCCGTTGTAGTCCAACCACGCAGCTGCCAACTTCATTTCTGCAGCGGCTTTTGCTTCTAACGTAGGTGCGGCGAGCACTGCAAGCTCGGCATCATTGACTGCTTGGGCGGCAAGATTGACGTCGGTGTGATGGGCGCGCGCGATTAATTCAAGCTGGTCCATGTTCCGAATGCGAGCCGCTAAGTCGGTTGCGTATTCTTCAATGGCTTCCGCCACGCCCAGGTGTGCCCTGCTCGTTATCGCCAAGTGATCCGGGAAGTCATCGTTCACTAGTTTCTTGTATCGCTCACCTTCGGAGCCAAGGAACTCGCCGTTGTTAATCGCCTGCAGATCATCGGACGCGGTTTGGGCGGCATTGCCGAACTCGCGCCACTTTTGTGCTGCTCGAGTCAGCGCAGAAGGCGAACCGCCGAGCTTGAAATAAGCGTCGTAAAACGTTTCAAAAGGGGGGAGGAATGACGCGGGCATAGCTCCAACAATTCTTTCTGTAATGAGGCGATGAGCAACCGAAAAGCGAAGAGTCAACCCGTTACCGGCGACGGGGTTTTCTACTGCGCCGTAACGGACTGAAGTGGGAGAGGGTGGTGGATTTAATAGGTGCGCGGCTTATTCGCCAGCGATGGTCCGCGCGACGCGATTGCGGGTCTCAGACACGCTCGCCGTGTTTTGATCCAACGCAGCGCGCACCTGGCCCAGGATCACTTTGATATTTTCCGCAGCGGTGGACCACTTCCCGTGGACACCTCGGTATTGCTCCTGCTCAGAACCTTCCCACCCCGCGGCGAGTTTTTGGATGTCCGAATCCATGACACCCAGGGTCGATTCAATCGAGTTCATCACGCGGTGAAGATCTTCCGCTGCAGCATCGGCATCTGCGCGGTTGTAGGCATAAATAGACATAGTGGGTGCTTCCTTTACAGAGTGAGAGTTACAGGATCGGGCCGGACTGGAAGTTCATTCCCGCGAATGCTTGCTGGAGCTCGTCAGTCTGCTCCTGCTCGCCGGACTGGTACTGCTGACCGGCATCGTCGACGCGACCGGTGAGGGTCCCTAGCGCTTGGTTAATCATCTCCATGTTCTCGCTCCAAGCGTTGGTCATGTTTTCCCATGCCCCAACGGAGGCGCCCTTCCACGAGTTCTTGAGCGGTTCAATTGCGGTGATGAACTGCTTCGCCTGATCCGTGAGCTGAGTGTGGTTTTCTTGCAGGGAAGAGATGTGGGTAGCAACGGCTGAGTGCTCAACCGACAGTTCATTGGATTGCGACATTGTTCCTAGTGTTCCTTTCGGCTACTGGTGCTACGGGGGAGGTTGTGGCGACGAGAAGTGAGTGGTTCTCCTCTCGCCAGCTGTGCGATTGTGGCTGGCTGGTAGATAGTCATTTTCAGCTCCCTTTCACGGGCTTCTACTTGATCTCGTCCAGTGCCGTCTGGATCTCATCGCGCACTCCGCTGTTTGACTCGTTAATCGCGTCTAACGCGGAGGCGACATGGGTGAGGATGCCTGCGACGCCGGCAGCACCTTTTTGCCACTGCATCAGGATCTCCTCGTAGGATTCGTACTCTGAACCGGTCCATTCCTCGCTGAGCGTTTGCATGCTCGAGTCAATCGATTCAATAATCTCTAGAATCCGGCTCTTGACCCGGTTAATGTCTTTGGATGCGGAATCCGCGACGCTCGTCGTAAAGGCGTACATGTCTGCCATGGAGCTATCCCTGAGCCTCAGGGCGGATGCTGTTGGCCATCTCCTTCAAAGACCCCTCGATTTCCTCGTCGTGTCCTTCAACGGCTGTCGCGATCGTGGCTGAGGCCTCACCTAGCAGCGTCACGTTCTTCAGCAATGTTCGACGAGATTGACGCCACTCCCGCAGGAAGGCCTCGACAGCCTCGACCATCCGCTCACCGTGGATTTCATCGGCGTTGCTGAGATCATCAGCACCATCTTCTACAGCAGAGACACGCGACTCAATGTCCGACATCGTCTTCTCCAGTGACGCCAACCGCGCAACCGGTACCTGCCAATGGTCACTACCGGGCATTGTTCACTTCACCTTCCTCCGACAGCCATACCCGAGAAAAGGGTGTCTGAGCACTACTAGCGCCGTCGGCATCGTCATCATTATTGAAAGTAAGCTGCGTGTCGTCCGGGACGACGGCGAAGCTGGCGGCGACACGTCGCACGATTGCTTCGACACCGTCGCTTGACTCGGCGCTCGGCGCGGTCGCGGAAACCACAAGCGTCCACGTGGTGCCGGGGGCCGGAATAAACGCTTGATGCGTGTAAAGGGTGCGTCGCTGTGTGATCGGGCCACCTTCCATCTGCGAGTGGAAGAGCAAATATGGATCGCCTTGGTTCGTTTTCTCCACGGTTGAGTCTTCGGGAGAACCGAGCTGTTTCTGCGCTCCGAGCACACTGGCGCTTGTCGGGGCTGAATCGACCCAGCGCATGAGCAGTGTTACCGCGGTGACCGTGTCGTCTAAAACGCCGGGAAGAATCAGCGCAAGCACGCTTCCTGCATCGCGTGCCTGGGTTGCCATCTCCATCATCTGTTGCTTGACTTCGCGTTGATGGCTGCGCTTCAAGCGTGCACCCGGAACCAGGTCATCGTCGCGAAGCAAATTGCTAATCACAGCGTCTGTGCGAGCCGGGTTCAGATCGATGATGCGCCAGGTCGTTGGCAGGCTTACCGTCCACCGGAAATCGGGCCGCGGTGCATCTGGCGGTAACTGCATCGAAGGCTTGAGCGCAGTTGCCTGCGTCCCCATAATTCACACCCCCTGTCAGCCGGGGCCACAACTCGGGTTCTTCGGAAAACCCGGTTGCAACCGGTACTAGTTATCGAAGTGAGACCTTAGAACACACTAAGAGAAAATTCGACCTCTAAACCGCGGAATGTTAATCATGGCCTAAGCAAGGCATTTATATTCGTGAACTAGCTATGTCTTCTGTCGCTCGGGGTAAAGCAATCTGAAGCATTTCGGCCGTTCCGGAATTGGTCACTCGCTGAGCACGGCCAGGGGGGAGACGCTTGAAGAAGATGCCTGGGGCGACTGCACCCTCCTGCCTCTCGCCCGAGAGCAGGATTGTGGTGCTGCTTGATTCACGCATCGCCTGGAGGAACGAGTCGTAGCTCGCTCGAGCATATCCGGCAGAGCGGCGCGCAGTGATGATGTGCAACCCGAGATCTGCCGCTTGACCGAGAAACGGGACAAGGTGCTTCAGAGGGTTCGCGCTGCCTTCAAGAGTTTCATAGTTGTCGATAACGCAATAGATTTCTGGCCCAGTCCACCAAGAGCGATCCCGCAGTTGCTCCACAGTGATGTCTTTCGCAGGCAAGCGCCGCGTGAGCTCCGCTGCAATGCCCTTCGCCAACGTCTCACATCCCTCGCGGGTTGCCGCAAATCCACCGAGGAACTCTTGAGGCACCGCGTCGAGGAGACCGCGCCGCAAATCCCACACCCCGATCATGAGGTCGCCTTGCTGCCTACCCAAGGTGATTTCTTTAATGTAGGTCTCTAATGCACTCGTCTTGCCCGATTGCTGCTCTCCTGCGAGCAAGACAAGGCGATCATCCTTTTCGCAATCAAGCGTCGCAGGTCCCAGCGTTGTTTCTGTGAGGCCGAATCGCACAGGTGGCACGGATTTGAACCGGCGTCGAATTTCGGTGAGCGTCACCGATTCCGGCAGCATTCTGACCTGGGGCGCCCCGGGTGCGGTCCAAGAGCCAGAGATTGCAGCGACGGTTTCTTGCGCAGAGGTCTCTGACACGACTCCGGGCACACGCTCTAAATGCGGTACCGCGATTTGGCTATAGAGACCATCGGCGGTAGCCACCCGTCCGGTTGGGAGGTCTTTCAGCCCCTCCGACACTTTCTTGCCCACAGCTGAGTCAATCGGATCGTTCAACCTCAACTCCAAGCGGGTACCGATCACCGCCTGCAGTGGCAGGCGAAAATCGGCCCATCGACCGGTGAGGAAAATGACGTGGATGCCATACGCTAATCCTCGCTGCGCAATGTCGCCCACCTGTTCCGCCAGGTCCTCATGGTCCTTTCGCAACGTCGACCAGCCATCAATGGCGAGCACGATGTCCGGGGCGGACAAATTCGAAAGCAGGCCACTTTTGTGAAGGCTACGGAGCTCCTGGACGTTGGAGATGTGGTTGGCAGAGAATAGCTGCTCTCGTTCGGCGAGGAACATGCCCATCTCGGCGACGGTGCGACGCACCTTATTTTCGTCGAAACGCGTTGCCACCGTACCAACATGGGGGAGTTCTTCGAGGTACGACAATCCAGAACCGGACATGTCGATGAGATAGAAGTTCACTTCCCGCGGCGTGTGGGTGAGTGCGGCGGCGGTGACCAAGCTGCGAAGCGCGGTGGTTTTGCCTGACTGTGGAGCGCCCATGATTGCAAGATTGCCCCCGGAGCCGGAAAGATCCAGGGCCAACGGGCCTTGCCACTGGTCTAACGGCTTATCCTTCAATCCGATCGGAAACACCATTTGGCCCTGCTGCGCCGCGCTCAGCCCCCGCTTAGATGACAACGCCACCGGCCCTACCGCGCTTTCCAACGGCAACGTGGCAGGCAGCGGTGGAAGCCAGATCTGTCGGGTTTTCTCTGCCGCTGGAGTGAGACGGCCGACAACCAACTCAAGCGTGGTCTGGGTCCGCTCATCTGTCGCATTGCGGGCCGCATTGCGCTGCTCCACCACATTGGAATGTGCAGCTTGACGGTCGCGCAGCCAATCTTCGGTGGTGTTCGCCAGATGCAATGGCATTGGCACTGGAGGCAGTTCGAGCTCGTGAGCGCGCTCGATAGCTTCGTACGGCCCTGAAACGTAAGCAGATTTGAAGCGATCAAATATGTCTGGGTCAACTTTCAGGAACCCCGAGCCGGGGATCGGTGGCAGCTCGTGGGCATCGGTCGTGCCGATCGCGGCGCGCGACTCCTGCGCTGAGAAGGTGCGCAAACCGATGCGGTAGGACAGATACGACTCGAGCCCGCGTAAACGGCCCTCCTCCAGGCGTTGGGAGGCGAGCAACAAGTGCACCCCGATGGAGCGTCCGATGCGTCCGATTTGGACAAAGAGATCGATGAACTCCGGCTTCGCTGCAAGCAACTCACCGAACTCATCGATCACCACAAAGAGCACTGGCAGGGGATCATCCACCTTGCCCTCGGCGCGCAGCGCATTGTACTCAGAGACGTTTGCGAGATTTCCCGCCTGTTGGAGGACACGTTGACGTCGTTGAATCTCGCCGAGAATGGAATCGTGGAGGCGATCAACAAGACCGGCTGCGTCTTCGAGGTTGTCGACGATTGCCGCGGTGTGCGGCAGCGGTTCGAGCCCGGCGAAGGTGGCACCACCTTTGAAGTCCACGAGAACAAGCGAGAGCTGGTCCGGCGGGTGGCAAATCACCTGCGCGAGGACAAGGGTGCGCAAGACTTCGGATTTGCCCGAACCGGTCGCACCGACGCAAAGCCCGTGCGGCCCCATGCCGGACTTGGCCGATTCTTTAATGTCCAGCTCAACTGGTTCTCCGTCAGCGCCAATACCAAATGGGACGTTGAGGAAGTCCCGCTCCGGTCGAGCTGCCCACGCCTGGGCAATGTCATAAGTGGCGAAGTTGCCGATGCCGAGCATGTCGTCGAGCGCAATCGTGCGCTCCAAGGTGGAATTAGGGGCCGCGTCTTCCACCAGACGCAAGGGGGAAACGCTGCGGGCGATCGATTCCGTGATCGCCGGTGTGACCTCATCGAGGGTGCCGCGGTCCCCACCATAGAGGACGCGCTCAGCGTAGCCCTTTTCACCCTCGGCGGGTTCACGGATTTCACCACGGTCAAGCAGCTGCACGTGAAATGAACGATCCTTCCCTAACAGCACTCGCACGTCGACGTGAGTGGGCTCTAAATGCTGCACGGTGGAAGTCGCTATCACGCTGACTCGCGCCGCGTGGAGGGAGCGAATCGTGCTGGCACTGTCACTGATGAATCGGCCGTGCGGACTATCCATGTTCACAACCACCAGCAGGTGCGGTCGGTCTAGCTCAGTGAGTTGATACCGGGAGCGCTCTTTCAATTCCGCGGCGCGTTCATCGAGCTCGCTGAGCAATTCCGCCGCACTTGATTCGTCATAAGAGACGTTGCGCTTGCCTATGGGCCCGTCGAACTGATCGGGGGAAAGCAGGTGGGGAAACCACACCGCCCATCCATCGCTGTGATCCGCAGTCGGCAGCGCCAAGTGAAAACGCAAGTCGTCCGGGGCGTGAAATACTGCAGCCTGAGCCAACATTGCGCGCACCGCCTCAGCCGTTAACTCAGGGTCACCGACAAGTGAAACTACCCCGCGCGCTGGAATGGCAATAGGCAGGCCGTCAATGGTGCTCGTGCGGCGCATCATGCGATCCAAATGCGCCTGCGCAATCGGCTCCGGCACCTGCATCGGGTTCGAAGATGCTGGCACCTCGATGCCACGCGCCAGTTTGCCAACCCCCGTGCCAATGCGAGTGACCAAGAAGTCTTCATCACCTTTTCGACGCTCCCAGAGCCGATACGGGTCACGGGTGACGTCGATAAGCGAGCGTGGATGCGGGTGCCGAGTCAATGCCTCGACCTGCTGCTGACCTGCTACCTCACGGACCTCTTCCTCCAACTCGGTGAGGTGCTCCAAAAATCGCGTCCGCTCCTCCTCAGCCTGGCGGCGTGACCCTGTGCGCTGCCGAATGAACATGCCCACCGCCCCAATGAGCACGGCAACGAACATGATGCCCCCGATGACCATGCGAATCGGGTTGCCTGAAGACATCATCATGAGCACCATTCCCGTGCCCGCGACCAACGGCATAACCAGCGTCATCACACTACCGCCGGAGCGTGCACGAATCATGGGTACCTGCGCCACAGCAAGCGGTTTTTCTTCCGGGATGGTGCGGTGTAGCCGCGCCGGGCGGTGAACAATGCGGGTGCTCATGGGCACTAATCCTAAGCCACGGTAAGAATTGACTAAGAGGCACTTCGCGGTCGCATCAGGGCGGGTATGAAACGATAGGGGGCATGAGCGACACCTTCGTCCGCGTGAGCGTTTTCTACGCAGACCGGCAACTTGACGTGAGTTTGCCCATGGGTCGTCCCGCGGTGGACATCGTGGGTGACGTTGTTGATCTGTTCAACCACGATGCAGCCAGCAATGATTCAGGGGATCCGCAGAAGGCAATTTCGACGACGGATACCCACACGTGGGTGCTCTCAACCAGCAAGGTCGGCACCATCGAGCCGCATGCCACCTTGGCGGAATATGGAATCCAGGACGGCGACAGGTTGCATCTCACGCGGCGGGAAGAGGCCGCGCACACGCCTTTCGTGGACGATGCGATCGCAGAGGTGCGGGCGACGATCGACGCGGCGCAGTGGGGATGGTCGGGCAGCATGCGCTCGAGCAGCGCACTTGCAACATTTGTTGCGGGTTTGGCCGCAGCTGGCGCTATTGCTGCAGCCGGAATCTGGAACGCAACACTGCCGCTAGATGCTACCCAGTGGATCCAAATATGCATCGTGGTTGCAACCGCAGCGATTGGGCTCGGCATGGCATTGTGGCGCAAGCACGAATGGATGCGCTATCTGGGCTACGCCGTGCCCGCCACCACTGTGCTCCTCACCCGCGTGTTTTTGGCGCAGCTGCCGCTGGAACAGTCAGTGCCTTGGACGGTTGCCGCGGTGGCGTTGAGTACGGCAATAGCGGTGTGGGCTGCGGGGCGGAATGAACCAGCAAGTGGGACGGCAGGTATCACCGCCGCTCTTGGCGTTGCGGCGGGGGCCGCACTGGTAGCTGGCGGAACCATGCTGGGCGCGAATATCTTTGCCATCTTCGCGTGGTCGGCGTGGTTGCCCGTTTTCCTCCTGCTTGCTGCGCCCACGATGGGGCTAAATGCAACTGGCCTTCCAGCCCTGATTCGGCAAAACGACACAGGTGACCCGGTTGCCCGTGAAACGATTCGTGTGCACGCGCGTCGCGCTGAGGCAGTGAGTCGCGGAGTCGCATGGGCTGCTGCCGGGCTCGCCCTCGCCGCGGCGGCTTGCTTGTCCGCGAGCCCGGTGTGGCAGCACGGTCTCATTGTGCTGCTGCTGACGGCAGCGGTTCTGCTGCGACAGAACGGCTTTGCCGACGCTCGAGCTGTGGGGGTGCTCTCGTTCGTCGGCGTTGTTTCCCTGGCTTTAGTAGCTGGCTCGTTTGTCCGTTGGTACCGCAACGATTGGCACCCGTTGGCGCAGCCGACCGTTTGGTGGGCGCCCACGCAATCCTCGGAGCCGTGGATATGGGGCGCGGCGATCTTGACGTTGGCTGTGGCGCTACTAGTCATGTTGGCTCTGCAACTGCGTGAGCGCGATGAGGTACAAGCAGCCCGCGCTGCACGGGTAATTAACACCGTTGATGTCTTGGTGTGCCTGGCGGTGATCCCGGGAATACTCGCTGCGCAAGGGCTGTATCAGTACTACTGGGCGACAACATAGCCGGGTTTGATTCTTACTTGACTCCCGGTCTCTGCTCAGGATAAAGGCGTGTGAGTAAGCGGTTGTACTGAATAACCGCGACTGGGTCAGTTGGCAATGTGACACGGTCGCGCGCGGTCGTCGACGCTTTAGGGGAGGGTAGCGTCAGTGTGTCAGGTGCATCGGAGTCGCTGGGAGTAGCGCCGACCTTGACCACGCTTACCCGACCCTGACGCGCAGCATCGCTGAGATGATGGCCGCGTTGGTAGAGCCACGCGTGGTCGGTGTGGAATTTATCCGCCAGCAGCAAGACATGGGTGGCCATGGAAGTGCCGGTAGCAATCACGTCGCTACCGCAGGTGAATGGCAAATCAATCACCGCCACGGGCCACCGGTGCGCCGCTCGGCGTACCGCTGAAAGGAGCGTCTCCGGTTCGAGGGGCTGCGGGAAGCGGCGCGAAGTACTCAGGAGAACGGTGCTACCTGCGGTGTCAGCGTGAGTCTCGATTGTGGTGCGGCGTAGCCCCCATCCGGGCAATGTGGTCAGCCCCTCGAGGTCGCCACCGTCGCCTGCGCCAAGTGGACCGCGCAATGGCTGATTGAGACCATCGGCGTCGATAGCGACTACCGGAAGGCGGATTGCGGCGCTGAGCACGTTTGCGACGACTGCTGTGGTGGGAGTAGTCAGCATCTGCTCGCTCAGCGAGGCGACAGCAATAATCGCCGGGCGATCCGTATCTTGCGGGCTTTTGCGCTGGGACTGCGCCACTGCGTTCGACCATACGAGGCGACGCGGAACCGCAAGAAGGGAAGATAAACCCAAGTGTCAGTCACCGCCTAAGACTCGACATCCGGACAACCGGCGTTACCATTATCTTTCTGAGACTATTTTAAGGATACCTTCGCCTCTCTGTTACCCACGAGGAGGCGGAAAGACTTCGAAGGAGCCCCAGATGACTAACCGTGATGATTCCAACCCGCACCTTCCTTCATGGCTGCAGGTGCAGCCTTCAAACACACCTGGGGTTTCCAATCCGAGCCAGGCCGGGGAGGGGACAAATTCGAACGAGTTCTCTCGGCCAGATTCGCCAGCTTACGGCGGTACAGAGTCGCCGGCGTCGCGAGAGGTCGGCCAACCCGATCAGTCAGGTTTTGGATCCGCGACTGGGGGAGCTTGGCCGCAACGAGAGCAGCCACAGCGAGATCAACGGCGAAGCGATGTTGGGCGCCATGCGCAACAGGAAACCCATGAACCTCCTCGCTCGGCGAAGAATTCAAACGTGTGGTGGCGGCCAGAACAAGATGCTCCTTTAGACACGTCGGAAACGGGCAGCTCTGTTTGGGGGAGCCAACAACGCCCCGAAGGGAAGCGGCCTGACACTCCATCGCAGAACGACGCTGCGGCGCAGCGAGACGCACAGCCTGAACGACGCGCTGAACAACCGCAGCAGCCGGCCCTCCAAGACCCTCAACAGCCTTCGCAGCCCTCGGGTGGCCCTTGGGTTGGTGCGCCACGTCCCGCTCAGCCTCAAGCGGGGCAGCCGAAGCAATCAGAGATGGGACAACAAATGGGCAGCAGTTTTGCCTCAGGTCACCCTGGGCCGAGTAATGGTCCCGCCGAGCCTCGTGAACAGGTCGATCTGCAGCCGCCTACGGCGCTTGGTCAGGACAATCTGGTGAACCCCGTCAAGGCCGCGCCAAAGAAAGGGTGGCGCAAGATGGTGCACTCCATGTCAGCGGGAAAGGTTAACCCGGGTGGTTCCCGTACCGAGCTCGAAGAGGATCGGCTTCTGGAAGCTGTGCGGGCACCGCTGCGCGGGGATTACCGGATCGCCGTAATGTCACTGAAAGGCGGTGTGGGAAAAACCACCACCACCGTGGCATTAGGAGGAGTATTCGCAAAAGAACGCGGTGACCGCGTCATTGCAATCGATGCCAACCCGGATCTCGGTACCTTGGCACAACGCGCCGCCGCACCTGGCCCTGCCACAATCCGTGATCTATTGAACGCAGGTGACACCTCGCGCTACCCCCAGGTTCGCGCGTTCACCAACCAAGCCACCTCTCGTCTGGAGGTGATTGGAAGTGAGCGCGACCCGGCTGTCTCGGAGGCGTTTAGCGAACTGGACTACCGGCGTGCAATCGACATTCTCCAGCACCACTACAACGTGATCTTGACCGATTGCGGCACGGGGTTGATGCACTCGGCCATGTCGGGAGTTCTGGATCTTGCAAACTCGCTAGTGCTGGTAACTTCACCTGCTCTTGACGGTGCACAATCTGCCTCGGCGACGTTGGATTGGCTCACAATGCACGGGTATGACCAGCTTGCAGCAAACTCAGTTGTGGTGGTTTCATCCTCTGCGCCGGGCAAGCCGACCGTGGATCTTGACCAACTGATTGAGCATTTCCGCGCGCGCACCCGCGCAGTTCACGTGATTCCGTATGACCGCCACCTGGCTGAAGGAGCGGTGGTGGATATCGATCTGCTAGCGCGCCCCACCTTGACTGCATACCGCCAGCTGGCTGCCACTGTGGCGGAGGACTTTGGGTCGTGGCATAGGCATGCGAAGTGATCGCCGGGTACTTACCAGCTTCGCGCTCGTAGCTACAGTGCCCCTTCTGGGGTGCGCGCCGCGCTTGGAGCCGCCTGAGCCACAACGGTTTCCCCAGATCGAAGTGGTCGCGGATTGGTCCCGTCAACGCGCTGCACCATACGGCATTCCTGAACGCCAGTTGATGGCGTACGCCTACGCAGCTTTGCAGGTGGAGTCGCAGTCCGGATGCACGGTCGGATGGCCCACCATTGCTGCGATTGGGCAGGTCGCCTCGGATCACGGGCGGGTCGAAGGATCGGAGGTAGGTGAAGACGGTTTAACGACTGAAAAGCTTCGCGGCCTTGAAGTGATGCAGTTGCCGCCGATTGTGGTTTCGGACACTGATAGTGGTGCGACGGATGGCGATGATACCCAGGATGTTGCAGTCGGGCCGATGCAAATAATGCCGTCACGCTGGGAGCAGTTCGCGGCAAGCCCAGAGCCAGGGCGCACGCCTGACCCAGATAACATCGACGATGCAGCGTTGACTGCCGCGCATATCTTGTGTGCGGCGGGGGACCCTTCGAACCCGGAGGGGTGGGATGAAGGAGTCAAGCGTTTCTTCTACAGTCCGGAGGCAGTCATGGAAGTTCACCGCGTGGCAAGCGAGCTTTCGAGGTAGACCGTGAGCAAAGCTGGAGAGACGAAGTTGACTGAGCCTGGCCAACCGTGCGTGCGCGTCGAGGCAACTTGGATAGGTAAGGTTGCTGTCGGCATGTGCGCGGTAGCGTCATCAGCCTTCATATTGACTGGGTGTGGCGAGCCAGGGGCGGCTAAAGACGATGTAGTGGTCCAGCAGATCCCGCCATTGGGTGAGTTACCTCCGCTGCCCACGAGCTATTTCCCGCCGGAGGAAGAACCGACACCGGAAGTCGCACCGCAGCCAGCGCCACCCCCGGCCGCTCCCGCGCCGGTGGCCACACCTTTGCCTGCACCCGCCCCTCAGGCCCCAACAACTGCGCCAACAGTGACTGTGACACACGTTGAATCTCCGCCGGCGGCCCCGCAGCCTGGCCCTGTTGAAGAGGCAATCGCTGAGTTCATCCGAGATTTGACGTAGTACGAGTACAAGAAAGGGCTGAAGCTCCGATGTCTGAGCCGAATGAAACGCAGTCTTCCACGCAAACCCACAACGAATCTGAAAATACGCGTCGGGTACCCACCCCGGCGGCGCGCAAGGATCCCCGCCTTGCTGTGCAGGCGGAAAAGCTGCGAATCGCTTCGCTTACCCAGGCCATCCGTTTTGGGGAGCAAGCATCGGGGGTAACTCCGCGGCGGGTAGGCATTCTGATTGGTTCTGCGGCGATCGGTGCCGTGCTGCTCGGTGGCACCATCGGTCTGTCCGCTCTGCTCCAGTGGTTGGAACGGCGATAACCCATAACCCATAACCAAAGCCCCGTCAGACGCGCAGCGTCCTCGACCAACCGCGCTACCCTTTCTCTATGCGCGTCGCCATGATCTCCATGCACACCTCCCCGCTCGAGCAGCCGGGGACGGGTGATGCGGGCGGGATGAACGTCTACATCCACAACACCGCCGCCCAGCTTGCGAAAAGCGGGGTAGAGGTCGACGTGTTCACCCGCGCAACACGCCCCAGCCAGGGCGAGATCGTGGAGGTGGAGCCCGGCTACCGCGTGATCAACATTGTCGCCGGGCCTTATGACGGCCTGGACAAAGAGGAGCTGCCCACCCAGCTCGCCGCGTTCGCGGGCGGCATCGTGCAATTCGCCCGTGCCAACGGCGGCACCTACGACCTCATCCACTCTCACTACTGGCTCTCCGGCCAGGTCGGTTGGCTGCTCGCGGATCTAGTGGGCGTGCCGCTGGTGCACACTGGGCACACGTGGGCTGCGGTAAAGAACGCCGCCGGCAGCGACACCACCGAATCCGAAGCCCGCCGCATCTGTGAGCAGCAGCTGGTGGACAACGCGACAACCCTCGTGGTCAACACCGAGGACGAGACGACCCAGCTCTCCCGCTTCTACGACGTTGACCCGGCGAAGATCGCGGTGGTGAGCCCCGGCGCCGACACGCAGCTTTACACCCCCGGCACCAACCGCAACACCGAACGGGCACGCCGTGAGCTCGGCGTCCCGGTGCACGCGAAGATCGTCGCGTTCGTCGGGCGGCTGCAGGATTTCAAGGGCCCGCAGGTCCTCCTGCGCGCGATGGGCGAGGTCGCACGCCGCGGCAACGTGAGCAAACCGCTGCGCGTGCTCATGTGCGGCGGCGCGTCCGGCAGCGGCGCGAGTGAGCAGCGCTACCGCGACATCGCCCGCGAGGAAGGCATCGACACCATCACCCGGTTCCTCGGACCGCGCCCGCCCCAGGAGCTCGTCAGCGTCTACCAAGCCGCCGACATCGTCGCCATCCCCAGCTACAACGAAAGCTTCGGCCTTGTTGCGGTGGAAGCCCAGGCCACAGGCACCCCAGTGGTCGCTGCTCGCGTCGGGGGCCTCCCGCTCGCCGTTGCGGAGGGAGAGACAGGGCTGCTTGTCGACGGCCACGAGACCCCCGCCTGGGCCCAGGCCATCGAGCAATTGCTTGTCGACGACTCCTTGCGCCTGAGCATGGCGCTCAACGCCACCAGCCACGCTGCGAAGTTCAGCTGGGCCGTTTCAGCCAAAGAGCTGCGCTCGGTCTACGCCGAGACGCTGGAGCACTTCGTGCCGGGCGCCGACACCCGGCAGGCCGGCGGGGTTTAACAGGAGGGATTCAACCCGCGTTTAGAACAGAATCTCGTCCAGGGTGCTGCCGATCAGGCCATCTACCCTGAGCTCCGCGACCTCGCCGCCCCAGTACCCGATCTGGCCGGAATGGTGCTCGACTGCCCGCTGGATCTCTTCCGGGTTGATCTGGCCGCGCGCGGCGTCATCCGCAAGGCGGGTGGCCTCTTGCTGGGCTGCGTCTGTGGCCTTGCGCAACTCAGTATCCGGGTCGGTGATTGACGGGTTTGGGTTGAGCTCCTGGACTGCTTGGCCGATGCGGAAGTTTTCGTCGTTAAGCGTGGTGAACTCGGCGTGCGGCGCGGTGGAAGCATCGACGGTGAAGTGGTCGTTGACCTGCCCGTCCGGCACACCGTACGCGGACTCCACGATTGAGTCGGCGGTCTGAGCCTTGTAGATCGGGCCGAAGTGCACAGAAGTCACGCCGAGGATTGCGCCGTCGCGCGGGTCGAAGTTCACCCCGCCGGAATCGCCGGAGTCGTACCCCAAGTTCACGCTGTAGATCGTGTCATGGGTCCGCGCGACCTGGGTGCCACAGCCCCGGCCGTTGGTCGCGCCGTCCTTGCAGATTGGCTGGCCCAAGTTGTCGAACGCGAACGCGCCGGGCGCAAGAGCCGGGTAGTCGCGGATGTGGGTAAGTACTACCGGCTCCCCGAGCTTCGCGCCGTCCTTGGCGCGAGAGTCGCTCACCGCGCTGGTGGGTACGCCCTCATCGATGCTCACTACGGCCCAGTCGACCGCGCGCAGCGGGTCGAGGGGGTTTGCGCTGTTCAAAATCTCCGGCGGAATCGGGGAGAGGGTGGTCAACTGGCCGATTCGCTGGTACGACTCGCCCACTGGAACGGAGACTTCGCCAGTTGGCGCAGCGCTGGGGTCGCCGGCTCCGTCGCCGATCGCCAAGAAGCAGTGCGCGGCGGTCAGCATGACGTGGTGGGTTTCCCCGTTGGGAGTGCGCACGGTGCCGATCGGGCCCTGCGAACACGCTCCCTTCGAAGCCTCTGGCGGAACGTTGACCTGGTCTCCGTATTTGTTCACGGTGATCGTCGACGGGGCTTCAGCAGGGAAGACTCGGAACGGCCCTCCCGGAGCCGCGAGGGCAGGTTCTTGGGCGGCGGCAATTGTTGGGCTGAGCAGGGCGGAAACGGCGGCGCAGGCCGCGATCGCGAGAGTACGTGTATGCATGCCGCCCAAGCGTAATCACGTGAGCTCCCGCGCGCTCTTAGCGCCTTCTTAATTGAGCCAGGAATTGATTTCCTGCGCCAATGCCACGTCAGCCCACTTCGAAATCTCGCCCGCGTGGTGCTCCGCGGTGTTTTGGATCTCGCGCGGATCGATGTTGCCGCCGAGGGCTTTCTCCCCGAGTTGGCGCGCATCTTGCTGTGCGTTTGCGGTGGCCGTCTCCAGCTCGGCGCGGCCGTCCGGAGGCTGGATGTCCGGGTTCATCGCACTGATTTCAGCATCGATGCGCACGGATTCCTCCCCCGATGGCACGAACGCCGTGTGCGGTGCGGTCGAATCGGTGAGAACAAAGTAGTTGTTCACCTCGCCGTCGGGGATGCCGTAGGCATCTTCCAGGATGCGGTCCGCGGGCTGCAGCTTGCCCAGTGGGCCAAGTGCCATGGATGTCACGCCGAGAATCGCGCCGTCGCGCGGGTCGAAGTTCACCCCGCCGGAATCGCCCTCGAGGTAATAGAGGTCCCAGCTGTAGATGCCGTTGCGGGTGCGCGCGAGCTGGGTGCCGCAGCTGCGCCCGGAGGTGGCGCCGTCTTTGCAGATTGGCTGGCCAAAGTTGTCGAAGACGATCTCCCCGTGCTGAAGCGTCGGCAGGTCCCGGATGCCGGTCAGTTCGACTGGTTCGCCGTAGACCCCGCCGTCCGAGTCGCGCGAGAAGGAGACCCGGGTGGCGTTGACCGAGTCGTCGATAAGCACAATGCCCCAGTCGGCCGTGCGGGCCGAGAGAATGGGATCCGATAAGTCGTAGGTGGATTCCGGCATGACGTTCGACGCGATGCGCTCGCCGATGCGGGCGTAGCCGGATTCGAGCGGCACGAAGACCTCGCCCTTGACCTCCGGTAATCCCGGCATCGTGTTCACGCAGTGTGACGCGGTGAGCATCACGCGCTGCGTTTTTCCGTCCGGTGTGGTGAGGGTGCCGGTGGGACCCTGTGAACAGGTCATGGCGAAAGTTTCGGGCGGTACCTTCAGGTCGCCCACGGGAGAGGGCACGGTTTGCGGCGGATCCTTCGGCGGCACTCGGAACGGACCTCCGGGGGCCGCGAGTGCGGGTTCGGCAGCTGCGGCGGTGGTCGGAGCGACTATCGCAGCGGTAACGAGAAGGCTGGCGGTGAGAGCGAAAATCTTGCGACGCATGACGCCCGAGTCTAAACCGTGGCATGCTGGAAATCATGGGTAACGGAAAGCTAATTCTCGTACGTCACGGACAGAGTGAGTGGAACAAATCCAACCAGTTCACTGGGTGGGTCGACGTTGACCTGACCGAGCAGGGCGAGGCCGAAGCGGTCAATGCCGGCAAGCTCATGGTGGAGAAGGATGTCTTGCCGGACATCGTTTTCACCTCGCTGCTGCGGCGCGCAATTCGCACTGCGAACATTTCGTTGAATGCGGCCGACCGTCACTGGATCCCGGTGGTGCGCAACTGGCGTCTGAACGAGCGTCATTACGGCAAGCTGCAGGGTCTGAACAAGGCTGAGATCCGCGAGGAGTACGGCGAAGAGCAGTTCATGGAATGGCGCCGTTCCTACGACACCCCGCCGCCGGAGATTGAGACGGACAACGAGTACGCCCAGACCGACGACCCGCGTTACCAGTTCCTGCCCGAGGTGCCGCGCACCGAGTGCCTGAAGGACGTTGTCGAGCGCTTCCAGCCGTACTACGAGTCCGAGATTCTTCCGCAGGTGCTTGAGGGCAAGAATGTCATGCTCGCTGCGCACGGCAATTCGCTGCGCGCGCTGGTGAAATACCTGGACAACATCTCCGACGACGACATTGCCGGCCTGAACATCCCGACTGGCATGCCGCTGGTTTACGAGATCGGGGAGCGCGGCAAGGTGCTCAACCCGGGCGGCACCTACCTGGATCCGGAGGCTGCCGAAGCTGGCGCCGCCGCAGTAGCGAACCAAGGACAAAAGTAGCCCGAGTTTGTCACCGTTTCTCGCTTTTCTCCTCGGTGTCGTTGTCACCGCGCTTGCGGTCTGGGCGTACAACCGCATCGCGCGGTGGCGTGACCGCAACCGCGAGCACCTCACCGAGGATGAAAGCCGTGTCAACACCGTCAGCCAGCTGCTCAACCTTGCGGTGCAAGGATCTCCAACCGGCATCGCGATCATGAACCGCAGTGGCCGCGTACTCATGTCCAACTCGCGTGCGCACGACATGTCGATCGTGCACGACCGCTCGATCAACCCCGAGGTGTGGGACACCGCCCAGCTGGCTTTCGATGACCTCGAGACCCACACCATTGATTTGGATCTGCCACGCCGAGCCACCGGCAGCCGCATCCGCAACGTCTCCGTGGTGGTGAAGCCGCTTGCGCTCACCCACAACGCGTATGTCATTGCGTACGCCACGGATGAGAGCGAAAACGTGCGCATGGAATCCGCTCGCCGCGACTTCGTGGCAAACGTTTCGCACGAACTCAAGACCCCCGTCGGTGGCATGTCGCTGCTCGCGGAAGCGCTGCTGCAGGATCCGTCAGACGAGGTGATGGTGGAGCACTTCGGCGAAAAGCTGCTCAAGGAATCCCACCGCATGGGCGACATGATCGCCGATCTCATCAGCCTGTCCAAGCTGCAGGGCGCGGAGGCACTCCCGGAAATGTCGCCGGTGCGCATCGACGACGTTATCGATGAGGCAATGACCCGCAACCAGGTCACCGCCGACAACCGGGAGATCACGCTGACCCGCAGCCCCGCCACCGGCATCGAGGTGGTGGGCGATCAATCCCTGCTCACCGCCGCGGTGTCCAACTTGGTCTCTAACGCGATCAATTACTCGCCTAACGGCCAACCGGTAAGCATCTCGCAGAAGGTGGTGCGCGAGGATGTCGTGCTGGTGCGGGTCACTGACCGCGGCATCGGTATCGCCCCGGAGGATCAAAAACGCGTCTTCGAGCGCTTCTACCGCGTGGACAAAGCGCGCTCCCGCTCGACCGGGGGCACTGGTTTGGGATTGGCCATTGTGAAGCACGTCGTGGCCAACCACGGCGGTAATATCAAGTTGTGGTCGCGCCCCGGGACTGGGTCGACGTTCACCATCGAGCTGCCGATCTATCAGCCTGCTTCCACCCCCGCAGCACACAGGAAGGACTAGGAGAAATCCATGACGACCATCCTCATCGTTGAAGATGAAGAATCCTTGGCTGAGCCACTGGCCTACCTGCTGCAAAAAGAAGGCTTTGAAACTTTGCTGGCCACCGACGGCACGGCCGCGCTTGAGCTGTTCAGCGACGAAGTCGTCGACCTGGTTCTGCTCGACCTCATGCTGCCGGGCATGAGCGGCACAGACGTATGCCGCAAGCTGCGCAGCGAATCCGACGTGCCCATCATCATGGTCACCGCGCGCGACAGCGAAATAGATAAGGTCGTGGGCCTTGAGCTCGGCGCGGACGATTACGTGACCAAGCCGTACTCCACCCGTGAGCTGGTCGCCCGCATCCGCGCGGTGCTGCGCCGCGGCCCCGAGGTGGAAGAGCTCGATGAGCTGGACGACCAGATCCTCGAGGCGGGCCGCGTCCGCGTGGACGTCGAGCGCCACACCGTGCTTGTCGACGGCCAGCCGGTTGCCATGCCACTCAAAGAATTCGACCTGCTTGAGTACCTCATGCGCAACGCCGGACGCGTGCTCACCCGCGGCCAGCTCATCGACCGCATCTGGGGCGCGGACTACGTCGGCGACACCAAAACCCTCGACGTGCATGTCAAGCGCCTGCGCACCAAGATCGAGCAGGAGCCGTCGCGCCCGAAGCAGCTGGTCACGGTCCGCGGCTTGGGCTACAAGTTCGAGGCTTAAGCGGCTTAAGAGAACAAAGCTTAACGACGGCGCGTGGCTGGATGCGTAGCCTTCACCTCAGCCGGCAGAGCCGCCCTGGCTTCGCAGTGTGCGGCGAGGAGCGCGTAGGGTTTCTCACCGATCAGTGCCTTAAGCTCGTCTTTCATTGAAACCCACACCGGCTCCAACGTGCCGTCGGCCTGCGGGGCGTGGCACGTTGGATCTCCGGTGCACCACCAGTCGAAGTCCTCGCCACCGCCGCCCCACTGGCGCCGGTCGTATTCGCCAATGGTGGTGCGCAGAATCTCTTGACCGTCGGGGCGTTCCTCCCACGAGTCCTCGCGCGAAAACGGCACCTGCCAGCAGACTTCAGGTTTAGAGCCCACGATGTTGCGGCCTTCTGCCATGGCCCATTGGTGCAGTGCGCAGCCGGGGCCGGTTTCGGCACCCTGGCGGTTGGCGAAGATGCACGCGCCGTCGACAAGCTTGGTTTTGATGTGGGGACCGTCATCGTCGCTGTCTTCGGTGGGTTCTTCCTCGTCCCATTCCAGCCATGGCTCGAGCTCGGTCGGGTCAGCGTTGGCGATGTAGGAATCGACGTCGTCGGGGCGCAATTGCCAGTACTTCGCGGGCATCTCGGCGACGGCGTTGTAGAGATCGTCTTGATCCGACTCGTCGGAGAGGTACGCACCGTGGATGCAGCAGCCCACGACGGGGAACGACTCGTCGATGCCGTGGCACTGTGGCGTGCCGAAGCGGCACGACCACGTCGACTCGGCCCACGTGAGGTCGATGGAGAAGTAGTGGTGCGGGTCGTCTGGGTGGATGAACTCAAACCACTCGCGCGGAAAGTCCGGCGGAACCTCCCACCCGGCGGTGATGGAGCGCCCGGCGGGGGAGTCTGTAGGGAATCCGAGGAAAACGGGATTCGGGCCAGGTTGATTCACACCTTGGTACCGTAGACCCGTTAATCTTTGACTGTGCGTTTAGGTGTATTGGATGTAGGCAGCAACACCGTCCACTTGGTCGCGGTCGATGCCCACAGTGGTGGTCGCCCTAGCCCGATGTCGGACTGGAAGCAGCCGCTGCGCCTCGTGGAGCAGTTGGATAAGAAAGGCAACATCGAGGACAAGGGTGTTGACAAGCTTATCGACGCAGTGCAGGAGGCCGCCGACCTCTCCGATAACCTCAGGTGCGAAGAATTTCTTGCCTTCGCCACTTCCGCGGTGCGCTCGGCAACGAATGCCGAGGACGTGCTGAAGCGCGTAGAGAAGAAGACCGGGGTGCGCCTGCGCGTGATCTCGGGCGAGGAAGAGGCGAAGCTGACGTTTCTCGCGGTTCGCCGCTGGCACGGCTGGTCGGCTGGCCGCATCACCAACTTGGACATCGGTGGCGGTTCTCTTGAAATGTCCACCGGTACTGAGGAAACACCCGACTTGGCGGTGTCGCTCGACCTGGGTGCGGGCCGTCTGACCCACGAGTGGTTTGATAGCGACCCGCCGGAACGCAAAAAGATCAACCTGTTGCGTGACTACATCGATGCTGAGTTGGCGGAGCCTGCGGAGCAGTTCAAGGCGTTTGGCGAAGCTGGTCTTGCGGTGGGCACGTCGAAGACCTTCCGTTCGCTTGCGCGGTTGACGGGTGCCGCCCCGTCTTCGGCTGGCCCATACGTCAAGCGCACCTTGACGGCGCCAGGTTTGCGCCAGCTCATCGCGTTCATTTCCCGCATGACTGCGGCGGACCGTGCGGAGCTGGAAGGCATTAACTCAGATCGCTCGCACCAAATTGTTGCCGGCGCGCTGGTGGCGGAAGCAGCCATGCGCGCATTGAATATTGATAAGTTAGAGATCTGCCCATGGGCGCTGCGTGAAGGTGTGATCTTGAAATGGATGGATCACACGAACGCCGGAGGAGATGAAGGAGAGGACGCATAATGTCTGAGGAGAAGCAGCTCACAGTTGCGGAGATCCTCGCCAGGGCTCAACAGGAAAACCCTGACGCAGGCAAGCGCCGTCGCCACCGCCGCAGCATCGAGGAGGGCGGTGTCACCGTCGCGGAACTCACCGGCTCTTTAAAGAAAGTTGATGCTCGACCTGCGGAATCCAAGCACTCCAGCGTGCCAATCGACGCCCCTGAAGAGCCGGAGGCAGTGGAGCAATCCCACGCAGCGGAACCGAAGTTCGAACAAGCTCAACCGGCTGAGCCGAGGAAAGCGGCTTCGACCCGCATCGACGTTGCGCCAGAGGCTGCCCCTGAGGCTGCCCCTGAGGCAAAGCCACAGTCGACGTCTTCCCGCATTACGATTGCGCCGGCGCCCGTGGAAAAGGACTCCAGCGAGAAGGCTCCCGCCGACGAGACTGCGGTGATTCAAAAGGTCGAGGTTGCCGAGGAACCGGCAGCAAAGCCCACTCCGGCACCGGCAGCGGCCAGTGAGCCGAAAGCGTTTCCGGCTGCGCCCGTGAAGGAACGTGACCTCAAGGAGGAACCGGTCCAGCCTCTCGTGCCGGATTCGGAGACGGCGCGTAGCGCAGCGCCGTCTCGCGCCGCGGCGGTGGAGCAAGGCGAGTCCGACCCCTTCGACGAGGGTGTGCCGGCCGAACAGATCGAGGTTGAGGAAGAAACGATCAACCCGATCGTGCTGGTGCTGTTGATTTTCCTGGGCGTGATTGCCGGTATTCTCGGCTTCCTCGTGTTCCAGTGGGTCTGGGCTAACACCGGAACCGCTGTGGCCGTCGGTTCGGCAATTGCGTTCGTGATCCTTGTCCTCTTCGGTGTGCGAGCGCTGCGCACCGGCAAGGACGGGCTGACCATGACTATGGCGGGCATTGCCGCAGCGGTCGCTGCGTTCGGGCCGGCGCTCCTCTAACGATTGCTCCCATGTGGCCTAGGCTTGGCGCACATGGACAAAGTTGCAATCATCGGCGCCGGCAAGATCGGCGAAGCACTGATCTCAGGCATGGTCGCCTCGGGTGTTGATCCGCGCACGATCGTGGCCACGAACCGCAGCGAGGAGCGTTCCGCATACCTGCGTGAGACCTACGGGATCGAGGTGGAGTCGGACAACCGCTTGGCTGTGGCCGACGCGGACGCGGTGGTGTTGTGCGTGAAGCCAGCGCAGATCGTGTCCGTGCTCGAAGAGATCAACGATGGCCTCGACGAAGCCGATGACGCAGCGGTCATTATCTCGATGGCTGCGGGCATCACGCTGACCGCGATGGAAGGCGCTGTGGCGTCAGCCGGCGCTCCGATTGTTCGCGTCATGCCGAATACCCCGATGCTGGTCGGCCAGGGCGTGCTTGCCGTCGCGTACGGGCGCTATGTTTCCGACGAGCAGCGCGAGGGTGTGCGCACCATGCTGGGGGCCGCCGGCAAGGTTGTCGAGGTCGACGAGAAACAAATGGACGCTGTTACCGCGGTGTCCGGGTCTGGCCCGGCGTATTTCTTCCTGCTCACTGAGGCGCTCATCGATGCCGGAGTGTCCCTGGGTCTGTCGCGGGAACTCGCCACCGAGTTGGCAACCGCAACCGCAGCTGGGGCGGGCTCCATGCTTCAAGCCAACCCTGATCCGGTTGCCCTTCGCGCCGGGGTATCGTCTCCGGCTGGCACGACCGCCGCTGCGATCCGCGAATTCGAGGAATCGGGGCTGCGTGGCGCCGTGTACCGCGCGGCTGAGGCAAGCGCAGCTCGCTCCGCCGAGATCGTGTAAACATCCTTAATCCCACTTTTCACACCAGGATTCATCAGCAAACATCAAACACTTTTGAAAAATCACCCACTTGAGTCGCGGTGCGCACACCTTTCACGCTAGGCTGGTTCAAGCACGTGCGTGTCCGTTCTGTGGGAGGGGAAGCCTACAGCGCGCCAGGTGTGCGAAAGGTTGAATTCAACATGGCAAATGAAGAGAAGGGTAAGTTCCTTACCGTCGCGGAAGTCGCGGAGATCATGCGCGTTTCCAAGATGACTGTGTACCGTCTCGTGCACTCTGGCGAACTGCCGGCCGTGCGCGTGGGCCGCTCGTTCCGCGTGAACGAGACCGCAGTCAATGAGTACCTCGAGTCCTCGGTCTATGACGTGGGAACGGATGCGTCGTAAAGCAATTGCTTATCGACGGTTTCCCCTCCGGCGCTAGACCCACCTTGCGTGAGCTGGCGCCGGACTTTTTTGTCTTGGTGCACGCGGGCTGTAATATTTAGCGCATTCACGTCGGCGCAGCCCGGGAACCGCGTCGGCGATGTGAAGTACATGTACGAAACAAGAAACGAGGCAGCCCTATGGGTTCAGTGATTAAGAAGCGTCGCAAGCGCATGTCGAAGAAGAAGCACCGCAAGATGCTTCGTCGCACCCGTGTTCAGCGTCGCAAGCTGGGCAAGTAAAAAACCGCTGGTTTCCCGCATCAGGCACACCGCCTGGTGCGGTTTTGCGTTTCACAGGCGGTGCGGCCACAACAGATTCAGCTACCGCCGCCGATGCCGGATGCTGAGGGCGGCGCCGGCGAGCGCCGCAGCGGGTAGCAGGTATGAGCGCACCATGCGGCGCATTGAGCGGTAGTCCCGGACTGGCCAGCCGCGTTCTTTCGCGTGTTTGCGCAGGGCCCGGTCCGGGTTAATCGCTACCGGGGCGCCGACCATTTCCAGCATCGGCAGGTCGTTGATGCTGTCTGAGTAAGCAGTGCACTTTTCAAGATCAAGCTGCTGGATCGCGGCAAGTGCTGCGACCGCGTGCTGCTTGCCGGGGCCATGGAGAATGTCGCCCACGAGCCGGCCGGTGAATACGCCGTCTTCTTCCTCGGCCACCGTGCCGAGAGCGCCGGTGAAACCGAGGCGCTCGGCGAGGGCTTGCCCAATCTGCACCGGGGTCGCGGAGACGAGCCAGACTTGCTGGCCGGCGGCGATGTGCATGGAAGCTAGCTCGATGGTTGCCTGGTAGGCCTTGTCCAACATCTGGCGATCCACGATGTCCTTGCAAAGCTCCTGCAGCTCGGCCACGGACTTGCCTTTGACCAAACTCAGTGCTTGCTCGCGGCCGGAGGCGATATCGTCAGCGCTTTCCTTGCCGGACACGCGGTAACGGAACTGCTTCGTCAGAGCGGGCAGGAGTTCTCGCAGCGAAATGTAGCGCCGCTTTGCCAGTTCCTCGGCGAGCAAGATAAGCGAGGAGCCCTGGATCAGGGTGTTGTCCACGTCGAAGAACGCCGCCGCCCCGACGTCTTGCGGCACGTCCGGGTCGCGCGGGGTGAGTTCGGGTCGGCCGGCGGTCTCAAACGCGCCGCCCACAGAATCCACGCCGAGGGCGAACTCCTCCAGGTCCAAGCCGAAGGTTTCTTGGATCGCCGCTGCAGCGGCGGCTTCACCGGCGGCCCGCTGATGTTCTTCACCGATCGGGGGGAGCGCCAGATCCTCGAAGAAGCGGCGGAGGTTGCCGTGGGAGACAGACCACTGCGCGAGCAATTCATTCGGCTGGGCCATTGGTGTGCGTCACCGACTTTCTGCAAGCATTGGCGTAAGTGTTAGCGTGAAAAGTTAGCGGAAGCCATGGTACCGCGACGAGGAAGGCGAGCAGATGAAGACGGTCGAGCTCATGGTGCGGGCTTCCTGTGGGTCTTGCGCTCGGGTGGCAGCGCAGATCCAACCGGTCGTCGATAAGCATGCTGCCTCCTTTTCCCTGGTTGATGTAGATGCTGACCTGGAGCTGGCTGCAGAATACGGTGACCGGGTGCCGGTAGTGGTTATCGACGGCGAGGAATTCGCGTGCTGGGAAGTGGATAACCAAGAGCTGGCTGAGGAGCTCGCCCGCTAGCGGGCTATACTTTCGTTTGATGTGTGGCGTGGACGGAGGAATTGCGTGAGCGTACTTGTTGTGGGGATGTCCCATCGCTCCGCGCCCGTTGCGCTCCTTGAGCGCTTAAGCATGGATGAGACCGTGCAGGGGGATGCTGGTGCGGCGTTGGTCGCGCAAGCGGCGATTAGCGAGGCGTTGATCATCTCCACCTGCAACCGCTTGGAGATTTACGCGGTGACCAACGCGTTCCACGCGGGTGTGGAGGATGTGCTTGAGGTGCTCGCGGACATCTCCGGGGTCTCCGAGGCGGAGCTTCGCACTTATCTGTATGTCCGCTACGCCGATGCGGCGGCGGAGCACATGTTCTCTGTGGCCTCGGGCTTGGACTCGATGGTGGTGGGCGAGCAGCAGATCATCGGACAGGTGCGCGCCTCGTACCTGGACGCCGCCGAGCGCGGCACCGTCGGGCCTGCGCTGCATTCGCTCGCGCAAACCGCGCTGCACACCGGCAAGCGCGTCCACGCTGAAACCGGCATCGACGACGCGGGCGGCTCCATGGTCACCTTCGCGCTCGACGAGGCGGAAAAAGTCATGGGCAGCGATTTTGCCGGCAAGACCGCACTCGTGCTGGGTGCCGGGGCGATGAGCTCGCTGGCTGCCACGCAGCTAGGCAAGCGCGGGGTGCGCAAGCTGATCATTGCCAACCGCACCCGCTCGCGCGCGGAACGCCTTGCCGAGCACGCCCGCGAGGCCGGGGTGGCGGCCGAGGTGGTGGACTTCAACGCCCGTGCAGGTGCGCTCTCGCGCGCCGACATCACGGTTTCCGCGACCGCCTCGGACGGGTTCACCATCACCGCCGACGACCTCTCCGGCCCCGCGGTCCTGGTGGATCTCTCGCTGCCGCGCGACATCGCGGACGATGTGACGCAACGCGACGGCGTTCACCTGATCAACATCGAGTACCTGCACACCACGCGCGGCGGCGTGGACTCCGAAGATTCGCTCGCGTTGCGCCAGGCCCAGGCCATTGTCGCCGAAGAAGTAGAGACGTTCAGCTCGCAGCAGCGCGTGCGCGACATTGCACCCGCGGTGGCGCGCCTGCGCCGCACTGCGGGCGAGGTTCAGGACTTTGAGCTGCAGCGCCTGCGTTCGAAGCTCCCAGACTTGAGCGAGGAAGACTTCGACCAGGTTTCGCGCACCGTGAAGCGCGTCGTAGACAAGCTGCTGCACACGCCGACGGTGAAAATCAAGGAACTCGCCGCCACCAGCGAGCAGGTCAGCGTGGAAACGGTGATCGAGGAGTTGTTCGGGCTCGGCCGCTCGTCCGTCGCCGTCGACGCACAGCGCCTCCCGCGCCCAGAAGAATTGCAATTGAAGGAGCACATGTGACGCAGCTGCGCATCGGTACTCGCGGTTCCCACCTCGCTACAACCCAGTCAGGACACATTCAAGCAATGCTTATCGACGAAGGGTTTGACGCGGAACTTCACATTGTGGTGACGCCGGGGGACATGTCGCAGGCTCCGGTCGAGCGCATCGGTGTTGGCGTATTCACCTCGGCGCTGCGAGACGCGCTGTTCGAGGGCGGGGTCGACGTGGCCGTGCACTCCTTCAAGGATCTGCCGACCGCAGATGAGCCGCGCGCGCACCTGATCGTGCCGAAGCGCGAGGACAACCGCGAAGCGCTGATCGCACACGACCAGCTCACCCTGGCGGAGCTGCCGGAAGGCGCGAAGGTGGGAACCTCCGCCCCGCGCCGCATCTCGCAGCTGCGCGCAATGCGCCCGGACCTGGACATCCGCCCGCTGCGCGGCAACATCGAGCGCCGGATGAACTACGTGACCACCGGCGAACTCGATGCCATTGTGCTCGCGTATGCGGGCCTCGTGCGCGGCGGCTACGGCAACCGCGCCACCGAGCTATTCGACCCCGAAGTGTTCATGCCGGCGCCCGCCCAGGGCGCGCTCGCGGTGGAATGTCGCGCGGACGACGATGCCACCCGCGCCGCCATCGACCGCCTTGTCGATCCGACTGCCACGGCGGCGGCGGCTGCGGAGCGTCAGGTGCTGGCCACCTTGGAGGCGGGCTGCACCGCGCCCGTAGCCTCGTACGCCACCGTTGATACGCAAAGCGGCCAGCTCGCGCTCCATGCCGGGGTGTTCGCGCTCGACGGCTCAGCGCAGCTTGTGGAAACCGCGGAAGGGGAGGACCCGGTGACACTCGGGCACGAGGTTGCCGCGGCGCTCTTGGAGCGCGGCGCAGCCGAGATCATGCGCTAGCACCGGCGTTTTTGTTTCCAGGCACTTCCACCTTAAGGTGGAGCTACCATACGTTTATTTGTCTCGGCGTCACCGGGTCGCTTTAAGCGCCCAAGATCGCCGGGACTGCTATTTGTGCCATAGAAAAGATCATTTGATGACTTCGGAGACAAACATGCAGCCGACGGGGAAAATCATCTTCGTTGGTGCAGGTCCGGGTAACCCTGATCTGTTGACCATTCGCGCCCGCGAGGTGTTGGAATCCAATGCTATCGCGCTGGTTGACCCGGATGTGTCTCAGGGTGTCCGAAATGTCGTCGCCGCGGCACTCGAGGTGCCGAAGGCGAAGCTGGACGAGGCAAACGCCGCTTACGAGAAGCTGGTGGCGGAGGCCAAAGAGGCCGGCGCTCGGCGCAAACCAGCTCGCCCGGATGATCCCACTGCTGCGGAGATCGCTGAGGTGGAGTTGGGCGTTGAAGGGATCGTCGACAAGCTTCAAGCTGCTCTTGACTCTTCTGCTGCTGCGATTGAGCGAGGTGAGGGTGGCGACGGTGATGTGATCCGCCTGGTGTGCGGCAATCCACTCACGCGCGACTCTGTCATGGCCGAGGTTTCGGCTGTCGCGGCTGCCGGCCTGGAATTCCAGGTGGTGCCGGGCATGAGCTTGCCGTCGACGGTGCCGTCGTTCGCTGGTATCGCACTCGGGTCCACCTTCACCGAGACTGACCTGGCCAACGAGTCGGTGGACTGGGATCAGCTTGCGAACGCGCCGCAGCCGCTGGTGTTCCAGGCCACGCAAGAGCACCTGGAGGAGATGGCGACGCAGCTGATGGACCGCGGTTTCGCCGGTTCGACTGCGCTGACGGTGACCACCAACGGCACGACGCGTCTGCAGCGCACTTTCGACGCGACGCTGCAAACCGTGGGCAAGCTCGACGCGGAGCTCACCGGTTCCCTGGTGGTCACGTTGGGCACCGCGCCCGACGAGCGCGCGAAATACTCCTGGTGGGAAAACCGTCCGCTGTACGGGTGGCGGGTGCTGGTGCCGCGCGCGAAGGAGCAGGCCGGCCCGATGAACGCTCGTCTGAGCTCGTACGGCGCGATCCCGCAATCGGTGCCGACGATTTCCATGGAGCCGCCGCGCAACCCCGCGCAGATGGACCGCGCGATCAAGGGCATTGTTGAAGGCCGCTACCAGTGGGTGGTGTTCACCTCCACTAACGCGGTTGACGCGGTGTGGGACAAGTTCGAGGAACTGGGCCTGGACGCGCGCTCGTTTGCCGGCGTGCACTTGGCGGCGGTGGGGCAAAAGACCGCGGACGCGATCCGTGCGCGCGGCATGTTCCCCGAGGTCGTGCCGCACCGTACGAAGCAAAACGCCGCCGGTCTGGTGGACGTGTTCCCGGAGTACGTCGAGGACATTGATCCGGTCTCGCGCGTGCTGTTGCCGCGCGCTGACCTGGGCACCGACGTGCTTGTCGACGGCCTTGTGGAAAAGGGCTGGGAGGTCGACGACGTGGTTGCGTACCGCACCGTGCGCGCCGCCCCGCCTGCGCCGGAAGTGCGCGACATGATCAAGACCGGCGGGTTCGACGCAGTGTGCTTCACCTCCGCGTCCACCGTGAAGAATCTGGTGGGGATCGCGGGTAAACCGCACCAGCGCACCATCATTGCCTGCATCGGGCCCATGGCTGCGGCGGAGGCGCGCGAGCAGGGCTTGCGTGTGGACGTTGTGCCGGAGGTCGCAGACGTGCCCTCGCTTGTCGACGCCTTGGCGGCCCACGTTGCCGACCTGCGCGCCGCCGGCCAGCTGCCGCCGCCACGCAAGAAGCGCCGCGCTCGTCGTAAAGCGTCGGAAGATGCTGCGCAGCCCGCCGAATCGGCGCAGGACTAGGCCCGTCCTAAGATGGGGCGCATGGTGTTTGACCCGCAGACCTATTTCAATCCCCGCCGTCCACGCCGCCTGCGGCAGTCCCCGCAGATGCGTGCGCTGACGGCGGAAACGCGCCTGGACCCGGCGGATTTCATCCTGCCGGTGTTCGTGACCGACGGCATCACGGAAAAGCGCGAGATTTCGTCCATGCCCGGGGTGTTCCAACACACCACGGATTCGCTCAAAGCGCTTTGCCACGAGGCACTCGAGGCCGGAGTGACCTGCGTCGACGTTTTCGGAGTGCCGGAGGACGCCGCGAAAGACGCCGAAGGTTCGATCGCGTGGGACCCAGACGGGGTGCTTAACCGCGGTCTCGCCGCGCTGCGTGAGGAGTTCGGCGATGACCTGCTCATCATGGCGGACACCTGCCTCGATGAGTTCACCGACCACGGCCACTGCGGCGTGGTCGCCACAGACCGCTTCGGGCGCCAGGTGGTGGACAACGACGCCACGCTCGAGCTCTACGCGAAGATGGCGCTCGCTCAGGCCGAGGCCGGGGCGCACATCGTGAGCCCGTCCGGGATGATGGACGGCCAGATCGGCGTGATCCGCGAGGCGCTCGACGAAGCCGGCTTTACAGACGTGGCCATCATGGCGTACTCGGCGAAGTACGCCTCAAAGTTCTTCGGCCCGTTCCGCGACGCGGTCGGCTCGTCGCTGACCGGGGACCGCCGCACCTACCAGCAGGATCCGGCGAACATCCGCGAGTCGCTGCTCGAGGTTGAGCTAGATCTCGACGAAGGCGCCGACTTTGTCATGGTGAAACCGGCCATGCCGTACCTCGATGTGCTGTCTCAGGTTGCCGCGATGTCCCCGGTGCCGGTGGCGGCATACCAAGTCTCCGGCGAATACTCGATGCTGGTTGCCGCAGGTCAAAACGGCTGGATCGACTTCCACGACACGATGATGGAAGCGCTGATTGGCATCAAGCGCGCCGGTGCAGACCAGATCCTCACCTACTACGCCATCGAAGCTTCCCGCGCGCTGCGGGCGGCCGGTGGGCGATAGGCATTAAGGAGCCACACCATGGTGAGTCTTCCCCCGATCAACCCCAACTCCGCGTCGCATGTGGAGCCAAAGGCGGTCGACGAGGCGTCGACAAGCAAAAAGGGTTCCAAGCCTGAGGCCGTGAGATTCATGTTGGGCTGCTGGGCTGCGATGATTCTCGGGGAGCTTTTGCACCAGATCCTGCAAATTGTGGGCATCGTGATCGACCCGGCGCCCCTGCGTGAGGCCTCTCGTGAGGCTGCGCGCGGGCAAGAGGGTGCCCTGTCTGATTCGGTGATGAATGCGGCGATGTGGTCATCCGTGGCGATCATGGCGCTGATTCAGCTGGCTATTCTGGCGATGTTCACCGCCGCGCTGCTGGCGCTGAACAAGCAGAAGCGGTGGGCACCGAACGCGCGCCGGCTGCTGCAGATCTTTGGCATCTTCTTCGGCATCCGCGCGCTGGCGCTGTTCATGACGCACCCAACGTCGACGGCAATCCCAATGGCGTTCTACGGCTTTGACGGCGTGGTGCAGATTTTGGTTGCCGTGGCAGGTGGTCTGGGCGTGTTCTACTCTTCGCAAAGAGAGTCGATCCAGTGGGCCGAGGCTGGCGTACCGCCTGAGCAGCGCGACAAGCGCGGCCCGGGTCCGCTCGGCGGCAAGTAAAGGAGTCTCATGGCGGGCATGTTTCCGACGCTGGTGTCGGACCCGAACGACCGGAACCGGCGCTTCATTGGCACTGTTGACGACACCTGGCCGCAGCCGCTGCGGATGTCCTACTGGCTCTACCTTGTTGCGGCGGTGTTTATGCTGGTCACCGGCATGCTCATGATTGCCGCTGGCGTACCCGGGGGACTCAGCGCGGAGGCGCTGCATTTCTTCCGCACGAACATGTACCTCGTGGCCGTTGGAAACATGGTGCTGGCCGTTTGCATCACCGCCGCGGCGTCGTTCCTGCAGCAGGGCTCGAAGCGGGCGCGCAGGGTGCTGAGCGTGTGCGTGGGCCTTGCCATGTTCCTCAATTTCGCCGGGTTCTTTGTCAAGGTCTCCAGCTGGGCCGGGTTTGTCATCGTGTTTGTTCTCGCGTTCGCGGTGTTCTTCATGTTCCGGCCGGCGTCGAACGCGTTCATCGCTGAGCGCAGCGGCGACCCCTGGCTGGGGCTGAAGTAGGCAGGGGGTCGCAGACGTGGCCGAAGACCATTCCAAAGACCTCTCGCGCTCGATTGCGCTGGCACGCGACGCTGCGAAGCTCGCCGGCGTAGAAACCGACCCCGAGGCGGTGAGCGAAGCAGAAGGCGACCGCAACCGCACGAACGCCTCCTACGCCTTTGAACTTGAAGGCGTGGAGGACGGCCCGCAGCTGGGCACCATCGAGGCCGCGTTGGAATCCGTACCAGGCGTCACCGCGCAACTGGTGTACTCCACTTCAATGGCGTGGATCACCGCGCCAGTGGACCTGGACCCGCAAAGCCTGGAAGAGCTCATCGCGTCCTTCGGTGTGAAGGCCACGATGACGGATTCCACGCTGCGCCGCCGCCAGCTGCTCGCCAATTCACCAGAGCGCCATACGCTGCGCCAAACCAACCACGGTGTCTCGGAGCGCGTGCGGAAGCGCCGCCGGCTCGCCGCCGCAGACCTTTCAGCCGCGCGCGAAGCAGGATTTTTGCGCCGCACCGAGCCGAAAGCCGACCAGGAATCCGACTTTGACGTGCTGTTCACGGCCCGCGACCTGGTCACGCCCACGAGGTTGATCGCGGCAATCGTGCTGTCTCTCCCGGTCATCGTCTTGTCGTACTTGCCCGCGCTGCAGTTTGACGGCTGGCAGTGGGTCGCCTTCGCCCTGGCCACCCCGGTTGTGCTGTGGTGCGCGTTTCCCTTCCACCGGGCGATGGCGGGCGGCGTGCGCCGCGGTATCTCCGCACTCGACGGCGCAAGCTCCGTCGCCATCATCGCAGCCTATCTGTGGTCGCTTATCGCGCTGCTGTTCACCCCAGCAGGAGACATCGGCTGGACTTCCTCCGGCGGATGGTTGCCCACACGCCGCGGCGACGAGCTCGAGATCTTCCTTGACGTGTCGTGCGGTATTACTGCGATGCTGCTGATCGGACGTTACTTCACCAAACGCGTCGGCGAGAACCTCGTCGATGCCATGCGCCGCTTAACACCCGGCCCGGAGGAGGAATACGAGGTCACCCGCCGCGGGCGTGGCGAGGACGCACTCTTGCCCGCCAGCGAAATCAACCGCGGCGATGACCTCGTCCTCACCCCGGGCAAGGTGGTTCCGGTCGATGGAGAAGTCATCGGCGGCAGCGCCACAGTGCACTATTTGCTTGTCGACGGCTCCTCGCACCCGACATTGAAAGTCGGCGACAGCATCGCTGCCGGCACAGTTATTGAGAGCGGCCGGGTGAAGGTACGCGCGAAACGCATCGGCCACGCGACGCGATGGGCGTCCGTGAGCCGGTGGGTGGCTGACGCCTCGAAACGTGAGAACGAGGCGACGGCGGTATCAACGCATTCAGCGGGCATGCTGATTCCGGCTGCGTATGTGCTTGCCCTGCTCGACTTCGGCATGTGGGTGCTTCTCACCGGCGACTACAACGCCGCATTCTCCACCGCGCTGGCGATCCTTGCGGTTGTCGCACCGGTCGCGTTGGCGATCTCGCCGGCGCTTGCGACCCGCAACGGAATCGAGGCCGCCGCGCGTAACGGCATCCTGGTGCGAGACGGTGCCGTGCTGCGACGAGCTGAAGAGATAGACACCGTGGTGTTCAACCGGGTGGGCACGCTGGTTGAGCCAGAAATGACGGTGGAAACCATCACCGCCGCCCAAGGCGAGGACGTCGACCTGGTGCTGCTCATCGCCGCGGCGCTGCTGGTGGACTCGAACCACCCGTCGGCGCGAGCGATTGTCGCCGCCGCGCGCGAGGCCAAGGATCACGGCACTCCGTGGCGCGTGGAGCCGGAGGGCTCCGAGGTGAACCAGGACGGTAGCTGCGCTGGTCGCGTGGTTGCCCGCCGGGTGGATACTGGCGATGCGTTGGACACCTTGGATGTTGCCGGCAAGGTAGGCGTTGCGGGCGCGGTAGAGAACGAGGCGGCCGACTCGGGTGAAACGGAGGCCACCCGCCTCGACGCGCGGCTGTGGCGACCGACCAACCTCTCTCAGCTCAGCGGCCGGCTTGCGCTGGCGGCGACGAGCGGCGGTACACCGATCGTGGTGCGCTACAAAGGACGCGACCGCGGCGTGATCACGCTGCACGACCCGTTCAAGGCGGACGCTGCCGACGCGGTGTACCAGCTGGAGAAGATGGGTATAACCACCGTCATGCTCTCGCGCGACACCTACGCGGTGGCGCGCAGGTTTGCCGACGTCCTCGGCATCACCTCTGTGCTGGCGGGGATCACGGCCCAAAACAAGCCTGCCGCGGTCCGGCAGGTACACACCCGCGGGGCGAACGTGGCGATGGTGGGCAGCGCGTCTGTGATGGACGTGGTCAAGGTCGCCGACGTGGGCATCATCTACTCCGACGACGAGTTCTTCGAGGCTGGGCACGCGCGTCCCGGGGCAGAGGTGGATGCGGTGATCATGCGCGACGATGTGAGTGCAGTACCCCAGCTCCTCGAGCACGGCAGACGAGTGAGCCGCATCATCGACTCCAACATGGTGCTGGCCGGGGTGTACAACGGCGTGGCGGTAGTCCTTGCGGCGCTCGCTATCCTCCCTCCGATGGGCGCGACGCTGCTCATGCTTGGCAGCTCGCTGGTGATTGAATACCGCTCCCGCCGCGCGGGCCGCTTCCCGCAGTCTGGAGGCTTTAGGCCGTAGGTGCGGCCGGTAGGCTTGAACATCATGACCAGACGCAACCTCTCGAATGCCCCGCTGATCGAAGCGGCCAACGGACGCACACCTGCACGCACGCCGGTGTGGTTCATGCGCCAGGCCGGGCGCTCACTTCCGGAGTACCGCGAGGTGCGCGAGGGCATTGCGATGCTCGACTCCTGCTTCATGCCTGAATTACTCGCGGAGATCACGCTGCAGCCGGTGCGCCGCCACGACGTGGACGCGGCGATCTTGTTCTCCGACATCGTGGTGCCGCTGAAGGCGGCCGGGGTGGACGTGGAGATTGTGCCAGGCAAAGGCCCCATGGTGGCGGAGCCGGTTCGCGGTCGAGAGGACGTCGATAAGCTTCCTGTGCTTGAGGCTGATGTGGCTGAGGTTGCTGACGGCATTGCCATCATCCTCGATGAGCTTTCTGATGCCCAGGCCTTGATCGGGTTTGTGGGCGCGCCGTTTACGCTGGCCAGCTACCTGATTGAGGGCGGGCCGAGCAAGAACCACGAGCGCACAAAGGCGATGATGCATGCGGATCCGGCAACGTGGCACGCGCTGATGGAGAAGCTGGTGCCGACCATTACCGCGTTCCTGCGCACGCAGGTCAACGCGGGAATTGACGCGATGCAGCTGTTTGACTCTTGGGCGGGTTTTCTCACCGAGCGCGACTACCGCGAGCACGTGCTGCCGTACTCGACGCAGATTCTGGAGTCTGTGGCGGGTGAGATCCCGCGCATTCACTTCGGCGTCGCAACCGGTGAGCTGCTTGGAGCGATGTCCGATGCCGGCCCTGAGGTGATGGGCGTGGACTGGCGCGTGCCGCTGGATGTGGCGGCGCGCAGGTTCTCCTCGCCGCGAGTCTTGCAGGGCAACCTGGATCCGGCAATGCTGTTTGCCGGTACGGACGTGGTGCGCGGCGAGGTGGCGCGGATCAAGGCGGAGGCGGCGCAGGCGATGACAGAAGGCACCGCAACGGGCCACATCTTCAACCTGGGCCACGGCGTGCTGCCGACCACCGACGCGGACGCGATTACGGAGGCTGTGCGGATCATCCACGAGCCGGCAGGCGAAACGGTAGGCGAGGAGGCGTAAATGCGAGTTGCAATTATCGGCGCCGGTCTTGCTGGGCTGACTTGTGCATACGAGTTGGGGCGGCGGGGCGCAGGGGGCGCTGTAGACGCGCTGAATGTGGATGTCTACGAGGCCACTGACCGCATCGGCGGCAAGCTCTACACCGTGCCGTTTGAGGGCGGCCCGACGGACATGGGCGCCGAGGCGTTCATGGCGCGCCGGGCGGACGCGGTGGAGTTCTTCCGCGAGCTGGGTCTGGGGGAGTCGCTGGTTGAACCTTCTGGGCTGGGCTCGCTGGTCTATCTCGACGGGCGCACGGAGTCGCTGCCGCGCGGTGGGATCATGGGCATTCCGTCGACAAGCGAGGGTGTGGCGCACCTGGTCTCTGCAGAAACCGCGGCGCGCATCGACGCTGAGTCCGAGCGCGAGGGATTTGCATGGACCGTCGGCGGGGACATGAATGTTGGTGCGCTGGTGCGCGAGCGCTACGGCGACGAGGTGGTGGACAACATTGTCACCTCGCTGCTTGGCGGCGTGTACTCGTGCGCGGCGGATGACCTCGGCGTGCGCGCGACGATTCCGCAGCTGGCGGACGAGTTTGACCGGCTCGTGCGCGAGCAAGGCGCGGAGCAAGGCTCGCTTGACGGGACTGTCCACTTGTCCACCGCCGTGCGCAACCTGGAGAACGCTCGTAAGCAACTGCCCACCGGCCAGGGTGCGGTTTTCAACGCGTTCCGCGACGGCTACCAGGAGCTCTACGAAACGCTTGCCGAGGCGTCCGGTGCCTCCATCTACATCGACGCGTTCATCTCCGGCATCGCGCGCCAGGGCGACGGCTTCACGCTCAAGGGCGGCGAGCGCGACGAGGGGCGCGACCGCGTCTACGACAAGATCGTGCTTGCGGTGCCCGCGCCGACGGCAGCGCTTCTGCTCAAGCAGGTAGCGCCCGACGCGGCCGCGGAGCTGAAGTCGGTGCAGTTGGCCAACTCCGCGGTCGTGGGCATGCGCTTTGCCACCGACGAGGGCCTGCCGCAGAACTCCGGTGTGCTCGTCGCCGCCGGCGAGCAGGACGTGCGCGCGAAGGCGTTCACCCTTTCCTCGCGTAAATGGCCGCACCTCGCCGAGCGCGGGGGAGCGCTCGTGCGCGCCAGCTTTGGCCGCTTCGGCGACGACGTGGCCATCCGCGCCGACGAGGACGACCTCGTGGATTGGGCCCTTGATGATCTGCGAACCGTCACCGGTTTCGACGGTCGCGCCGCCGGCCTGGAAGAAATCTACGTGCAGCGCTGGTTCGGCGGGCTGCCCCGCTTCGACGAGCAGCACCTCAGCACCGTCGCGCGGGTCAAAGAGCTTTTGCTTCACGACGCCCCCTCGATCCGCGTTACCGGAGCCTGGGCGAGCGGGGTAGGCGTGCCTGCTGTGATTGCGGACGCGAGGGCCGTCGCCAAGCATTTGCTCTAACTGCCCTGTACTGGCGAGCTGGGAGCCTGGTTCCAAGGCGGGGTTTCTAGCGCGCGTGGGCTAGGTTGATCACCTATGACGAACAACGCGGACGCGCAGGATCCGAAAGGGGTTCCCGAGGGCGAGGCTGCTGCCGAGGCTCCGATCGAAGCTGCTGTTGAGGCCCCTGCCGAGAAGGAGTGGTGGGAGGAAGAGGGCCTGCCTTGGAACTCCAAACCCACCAAATCTGACTACTGGTGCCTGGCGTGGTTCGGCTTCGCCGGACTCTTTGGACTGTGCATGATCCCGCTGCGCGCGTGGCTGCTCGGCCTCGACCCGCCGATCATGCTCGCGCTGACTGGCTCGCGCGTGGGTGCCGCCTCTACCGGTGCGCTTGCGGCGGTGGGGGAGGCTGCCAATTGGTGGATCTACCTGCTCCTTGGCTCGCTCGTGGCAATTAAGTTCGACTGGGTTTACTGGTGGGCCGGCAAGCTGTGGGGGCGCGGCATCTTGGATGTGCAGGGGGCAAACTCTGAGCGCGCCGCGAAGAACATCGCGCGCGTTGAGGGCTGGGCAGTGAAGCTGGGCTGGCTGGGCATCTTCCTCGCCTACGTGCCGATTCCGCTGCCGATCGCGCTCGTGGTGTTCGTACTGATGGGCATGACGGGCATGCCGGCGTGGAAGTTCATGCTGCTGGACTTCATCTCGAAGACGCTGTGGTCGCTGCTGTACTTCGGCTTGGGTTGGATCATCGGCGAGCCGGTTGTGTACGTTCTGGAGCAGTACGCGAAGGTGGCGAACTGGATCGCGATCGGCCTGATAGTGGTCGTGTTCATCGGTGTCTACCGCAACCAGTCGAAGAAGGAGCGCGCCGCGACCGCCGCGATGGGTGGGGCAGTCGACGCGTCGCACTAGAGCGCCCACGCACACCAGGCGGCGGGCTAATCCGGATGTCCTAGACTGGGCAATTATGATCGACCAGCAGCACCCAACCTCAGCCAACACCGCTCGCTCCAAAGCGCTCTTTGACCGCGCACAGCAGCTCACCCCAGGCGGCGTGAACTCGCCGGTGCGCGCGTTCGGTTCTGTCGGTGGCCAAACCCGCTTCATTGAAAGTGCGCACGGCAGCACGCTTATCGACGCCGACGGCAACGCGTATGTCGACCTCGTGAACTCCTGGGGCCCGATGCTGCACGGCCAGGCTCACCCGGAGATCCTCGACACAGTGCACCGTGCCCTGGAAAAGGGCCTGAGCTTCGGGGCACCGACCGAGGCGGAGGTAGAGATCGCGGAGCTGATCACCCAGCGCACGTCGGTGGAAGAGGTGCGCATGGTCAACTCCGGCACCGAGGCCACGATGAGCGCGGTGCGCCTGGCGCGCGGGTTCACGGGCCGTTCGAAGATCATCAAGTTTGAGGGCTGCTACCACGGCCACGTCGACGCGCTGCTCGCGTCCGCCGGATCGGGGGTTGCCACGTTCTCGCTCCCGGAATCCCCGGGCGTGACCGGCGCGCAGGCAGCCGACACCATCGTCGTGCCCTACAACGACCTCGCCGCAGTGCAGCTCGCCTTTGAGCAGAACCCGGAAGAGATCGCCTGCATCATCACCGAGGCCGCCGCCGGAAACATGGGCACCGTCGCCCCGCAAAATGACTTCAACGCCCAGCTCAAAGAGCTCGCGCACTCCCACGGAGCTTTGCTCATTATCGACGAAGTGATGACCGGCTTCCGTACTTCCTACCAGGGCTGGTTCGGAGTGGATCACGTTGCCGGGGATCTGACCACCTTTGGCAAGGTGATCTCCGGTGGCCTGCCTGCAGCGGCATTCGGTGGGCGCCGCGACATCATGGAGCACCTCGCGCCGAACGGCCCCGTCTACCAAGCGGGCACGCTTTCCGGAAACCCGGTTGCAATGGCCGCCGGTATGGCGAGCTTGCGCCTGGCCAGCGAGGACATCTACCCGACGCTCAACAAGAACGCGGACACCTTAGCCACGCTGATCTCCGACGCACTGGCCCGCGAAGGCGTTGCACACCACATTCAACGCGCCGCGACCATGCTTTCGGTGCGCTTCGCGGAAGGCGAGGGCACGAACTTCACGGACATGAAGGCAGCGGACACGTTTCGCTACGCGCCGTTCTTCCACGCGCTGCTCGACGCCGGCGTGTACGCGCCGCCGAGCGCATTCGAGACGTGGTTTGTTTCCACCGCACTCACGGCAGAAGATTTCGGCACGATCGAGCGGGCACTTGGCGCCGCTGCAAAGGCGGCCGCGGCGGCGGAGCCCGCAGCATGACGCAGCCAAGCGCAGCTCGCGAGGACACCAGAACCACCGTGCACCTCGTGCGCCACGGCGAGGTCTACAACCCGAACAAGCTGCTCTACGGGCGGATGCCGGGCTACCACTTAAGCTCGCGCGGGCGTTCGATGGCGGCGGTAACCGCGAAGTTTTTCGAAGGACGCGATGTGGTTTACCTGGCGGCGAGCCCGCTCGAGCGCGCGCAGGAGACCGCAGCGCCGATCGCCGAGGTCACCGGCTGCGAAGTTGACACCCGCGAAGACATCATCGAAGCTGCCAACACGTTTGAGGGGCTGCGTACCAAGGGGTGGCGCTCCCAGCTGCTCAACCCCATCCGCTGGCGACACATGACGAACCCGTTGGAACCGAGCTGGGGTGAGCCTTACGAGGAGATTCTCGAAAGGATGCTCGCGGCCGTCGATAATGTGCGAGAGCGTGCGGAAAGCCACGAGGCGGTACTGGTGAGCCACCAGCTGCCGATTGTGATGGTGCAGCGCTATGTGCAGGGCAAGCGGCTGCAGCATGTGAAGCGCGAGTGTGACCTGGCGAGTGTGACGTCACTTGTGTTTGACGGGGACCGTGTTATTGACTGGGAGTACGCAACTCCAGCGGCTCACATCTAAATCATCTAAAACGCAGTTCAACGCATCTCGAGGTAGCTCAATTTCCATGCAGTCCAAGACCGTTGCCGCGCTCACGTGCGCGCTGGCGCTCACGTTGCCCGCTGCGGCGGGGTGCGCGAACACCGGCAGCGACGGCGGCGACACATTCGCGTTCCACTCGCCGGGCGGGCAAGTAGAGATCTTCTACGACGAGGCGGAGCGCAAGCCGCTTGAGGATTTCAGCGGAGAATCGCTGATGGAGCCGGGCGAGGAGATCGCCTTGAGCGACTTCGACGGCCAGATCGTGGTGCTCAACGCCTGGGGGCAGTGGTGCGCACCGTGCCGCGCCGAGGTGGATGACCTGCAGGAGGTCCAGGAGGCGCTGCAGGCATCCGGCCAGGGCACCGTGCTGGGCATCAACGTGCGCGACCACAACCCGGAGATCTCGCGCGACTTTTTGCTGGACAACGGCGTGACCTACCCGTCGATCTATGACCCGCCGTTCAAAACCGCGGCTTTCCTCGGTGGCGTACCCAGCTCCGTCATCCCCACCACCGTGGTGCTGGACAAACAGCACCGCCCGGCCGCGGTCTTCCTGCGCGAAATCACCGCGGATGATCTGCTCGAAGTCACCTCCCAGCTGGAGGCGGAAAGCTAGTGGGCGAAGCATTTTCCAACCTCGCTACCGAGGGCCCGCTGTTGCTCGGCATGCTCGCGGCGGCGCTTGCGGGCTTAGTCTCGTTCGCCTCGCCGTGCGTGATCCCGCTGGTGCCGGGCTACATGTCGTACCTCACCGGCGTCGTCGGCGGTGAAATGACCTTCGACGAGCACGGCCCGCGCGTGACCAACCGGCAAGGCCGCGTCGCCGGCGCCGCGCTGCTGTTCATCGTCGGGTTCACCGTCGTGTTCCTGCTGGCCACCGTCTCCGTCTTTGGCGCGATCAGCATGATCCGCCTCAACGCGGACACGCTGATGCGCGTCGGCGGTGTGATCACCATCCTCATGGGCATCGTGTTCATGGGCGCTGTCCCGGCATTGCAGCACGACACCCGTATGCAGCCGAAACGCTGGGCAACCGTCCTCGGCGCGCCGCTGCTCGGCGGCGTATTCGCGCTCGGCTGGACTCCGTGCCTGGGCCCGACGCTCGCCGCGATCATCTCCGTCTCCGTCGGCACCGAGGGCTTCACCGCGGTGCGCGGTGTCGTCCTCGTCATCGCCTACTGCCTCGGCCTCGGCCTGCCATTTCTGCTCATCGCGCTCGGCAGCGTGAAAGCGGTGCGCAGCATCGACTTTCTGCGCCGCCACTCGCGCGCCATCCAGATCATCGGCGGTATCGCCATGATCATCGTCGGCCTCCTGCTGCTTACCGGCGCGTGGAACCACTTCATCGGCTGGACGCGCCAGCTCACCACTGGCTTCGGAACCACGGTGATCTAGATGCTGACCTGGCTCAAAAAGGCATGGCACTGGCTGACCAGCATGAGCACCGCGCTCATCATGCTCTTCCTCCTCGCGCTCGCCGCCATCCCCGGCGCACTCTTGCCGCAGCGCCAGGTGAGCACCACGCTTGTCGACGAATACTTGGCCGCGAACCCCACCATGGGGCCGATTTACGACAAGCTGCAGTTCTTCGACGTGTTCTCCTCGGCGTGGTTCATCGCGATTGTCACCTTGCTGATGGTCTCGCTGGTCGGCTGCATCATCCCGCGCTCGATCGACCACTGGCGCGCGTACAAAACCCCGCCCACCCGCGCGCCGAAATACCTCTCGCGCATGCCGCTGTACGCGGAAGGTGTGGTGGACGGCGACCAACGAAGCGTCGATAAGCATGTGCGAACGGTGCTGAACCGATGGCGAACCGCGAGCTACGAGCCGGCCGAGGACCGTGCGGGCGCGTATTCGATTTCGGCTGAGCGCGGCTACACCCGCGAGCTGATGAACCTGCTGTTCCACATCGGGCTGGTCGGTATGATGCTCGCGTTCGCCGCAGGTCGCATGGTGTTTTATGAAGGTCAAGCCATCGTGGTCACCAACTCGGAATCGCCGCACGCGATTGAGGTGGAGCGCTCGCGCGAGTTCTGCAACACCTCGCCGTCCAACTTCGACGTGTTCAAAGCTGGTTCGCTTTTCGACGGCACCGGGCTGACGCCATTCTGCTTCGAGTCGCACAACTTCCGCGCGAAGTACCTGAACACGGGACAGGCGAACGGGTTCTGGTCCGACATTTCCTACACCGACGACTTGAGCGCGCCGCGCAGTGAGTGGCAGGACTTCACCCTCGAGGTGAACAAGCCGCTGCGGGTCCACGGCAACCGCATCTACCTGCAAGGCCACGGGTTCGCGCCGCAGGTCACCATCACCTGGCCGAACGGCGAATCGCGCACCCAGATGGTGCAGTTCCGGCCCACCGATGTGGTCAACTTCCTCTCCTCTGGCGTGATGCGCTTCGACCCGCCGGCCGGCATGTACCCGGATCTCGCCGAGCGCCGCGAGAATCAGATTGCCATTGCAGGTGTGTTCGCCCCGACCGCGCGCTGGACCGGCCCGAACGGCGACATGCTGGAGTCGGCGTTCCCGGCGATGGAGGACCCGGCGATGGCGGTCGAGGTCTACGTCGGCGACGCCGGCCTGGACACCGGCCGCCCGCAGAACATCTTCGTGCTCGACCAGTCGCTCATCGCGGACGGCCGGTTGGAAAAGGTCGATCGCGTCCAGCTCGAGCCAGGGCAGCAGGTGCTTGTCGACGTCGGCGATCCTGCCGGCCCGGTGTCAGTGAGCTTTGACGGCGCGGCAGAATTCGCCAACTACCAGATCTCCCGCGATCCGTTCCAACAGTGGACCCTGGTGGCCACCGTGATCATGCTGGCCACACTCGCGGCCTCGTTGACCATTAAGCGCCGCCGCGTGTGGGTGCGGGTGCATCCGCTTGTCGACGGCCAGGGCGACGCTGAGTCCGACGGGACTTCTTCTGTCCGCGTCGAAATTGCCGGGCTGGCGCGCACCGACCGCGCGGGCTGGGGCGGCGAATTCGACGAGATTGTGGAGGCCATTTTCGGCGTGGCCGACGCGGAGGAGCACGGCGAATTCGACGAGCCTGACCTGTAAGTACTTGGTGGACTACACCTGGTGACGTAGGGTAAACACCATGCTCGTGGATTCTTCAATGGCCGCCCTGTCGGACCTGACGTTCCGCACGGCGTTTGTGATTTACCTTGCCGCGCTGGTGATGTCCTGCATCTACTACGGTCGCCTGCTCGGGGTGATTGATATGCGCCGGGAGCGCCAGGCGCGCGATGCCGCGAAGCAGTCCGCAGAGGCTAGGACCGCCGTTGCCGTCGGTGCCGGCGGCGGGAGCGACGACGTGGTGGTCGCTGAATCGACAGTAGACACCACCGACACCGACGCCACCGACGCGGCCGAGTTCGACGCTGAGTACGACAAGCGCGTCGCCGGTGCCCGCAAGTGGGCCGGTATGACGCAGGCGCTGGTGTGGTTCGGCGTGACGCTGCACATCGTCGCCTTTGTCACCCGCGGCCTGGCTGCGAACCGCTTCCCGCTGGGCAACCTCTACGAATACATCCTGTTCATGACCGCGGTAATCATGGTGGTCGCAGCCGTGGTGGTGCAGCGCAAGAGCTGGCACTCCGTCTGGCCGTGGCTGCTCTCTCCCATGATCGTGGTCATGTTCTTGAACTCCACGGTGTTCCACATCCATGCCGCGCCCGTGGTGCCGGCGCTGCAGTCCTACTGGATGCCGGTGCACGTGTCCACGGTGTCTATCGGCGCGTCGATTGGCGTGGTGTCCGGCATCTTCGCGTTGCTCTACCTGCTGCGCATGTGGCAGCCGAAGGGCGAGGAGCGCGGTTTCTTCGGCGCACTCGCCAAACCGCTGCCGAGCGCGAAGACACTGGACCAGATCACCTACAAGACCGCGATCATCACCCTGCCGCTGTACGGCATTGGCATCGTTTTCGGCGCGATCTGGGCAGAGGTGGCCTGGGGCCGCCCGTGGAACTGGGACGCCAAGGAGACGGTGTCCATGATCACCTGGGTGCTGTACGCCGCCTACCTGCACGCGCGTGCGACCGCCGGCTGGAAGAACTCGAAGGCGGCATGGATTAACGTCTTCGCGCTTTCGATGACCGTGTTCAACATGATCTATGTGAATTTCGTATCGGCGTCGCTGCACTCATACGCTGGCTTGAACTAGCATCGACAGCATTATGAAGGTTCTCATCACCGGCGGGGCCGGCTTTATCGGCTCGACTATTGCATCCTGCTGCGCGGACAACGGCATCACGCCCGTCATTCTTGACGACTACTCGACGGGCCTGCGCGTCTTCGCCCACCGCTTCGACCACTACGACGGCGACATCGAAGACACTGAGCTTGTTGCCCGCGTGGCTGCGGAGCACCCGGACATCGACGCGGTGATCCACTGCGCGGCGATGATCGTTGTTCCCGAATCCGTCGAGCACCCGCTGGCGTACTACGACAACAACGTGGGCAAGTCGGTCACCCTGCTCGAGTCGCTGCAGAAAGCAGGCATCGACCGATTCATCCTCAGCTCCACCGCATCCATGTATGAGCCGGAATCGGACTACATGGTGGATGAGTCCAGCGACGTGAAGCCGCTCAGCCCGTACGCGGCGTCGAAGCGCATGGTGGAGCGCGTGCTCGAAGACACCGCCGCCACCGGCAAGCTCACCGCGCTCAGCCTGCGCTACTTCAACCCGATCGGTGCGGACCCGCAGCTGCGCACGGGTCTGCAGAACCCGCACCCCACCCACGCAATGGGCAAGATGATCGAGGCCCACACCGCTGGCGAGCCCTTCACCGTCACCGGCACCGAGTGGCCGACTCGCGACGGCTCGGGCTTACGCGACTACATCCACGTCTGGGACCTTGCCCGCGCGCACGTCTCCGCGCTGAAGCTGCTCGTTGAGTCCGAGGCAGGCACCTACGACGTGATCAACCTTGGCACCGGCCAGGGCACCACCGTCTTTGAACTCGCCGACGCTTTCGGCGAGGCCACCGGCACCCCGCTCGAGGTACGCACCGCACCGCCGCGCGACGGCGACGTCGTGGGCTGCGCCTCCCGCACCGACAAGGCGAAGCGGGTGCTCGACTGGGAAGCGGAGCGCTCGATTGCGGACGGTGTGCGAGATTCTCTCGCCTGGTCCCAGAAGCTCGCCGGCGTGCTCGAAGAGGAAGAGCACCTCAAGGCCGCAGAGCGCTCCGCAGAATGAGCCCCCGCAACCAGCCCCGCAACAAGCAGGGTAAAGCGGCGAGCGATAACCCAGAACTCATCGCGTTTGGCCAGCAGTTAGCCACACGCCGCCGCGAACTCGGGCTGCTTCAACAAGAGACCGCCGACGCGGCAGGGGTGTCGCGCTCGACCCTGCACACCATCGAGCACGGCGGCGAGGGCGTGCGCTGGGAGAAGGTGCTGGCAGTAGCGAACGCGCTAGAGCTTGAGGTCAGGTTTGCAGGAAGTGGGGACAACGGGGCGTCGTAAAGCTCAAAGCCCCTCTTCGCGGCGCTTGCGCCGCTCCTCTTCCTCCCGGCGCTTGCGCTCAGCCTCTTCGCGTGCGCGGCGCTCTTTGAAGCGGTTCTTCTCGATGTTCCAGAGGAACTCCTCATCATCGTCCGGGCCCTTGATGGCCGGGCGCTGCGGCTGCTTCGACGCGGTGCCGTAGCGCTCGTTGGAACCCGGGCCGAAGGCGCGCCACATGAGGTAGATGGCGACGGCGACCAAGACGATGAGTAGAAGCCTTCCCATGACTACCAACATACTTGGTCAGCGAATAGTGTAAATAGCCGTGAGCGAGCAGATTTCCCAAACCGCAGCAGCACCCGACGTCGACCCGCAGGCCCGCGCGCGGGCGAACAAGGCGGCGGCGATTTACGGGCTGTACCGGCTGCTGCTGTTCATCGGTCTCACCGTGCTGATCCAGGCACTCGCCATGCTCATCGGTGCGCCGGTGCCGCTGATCATGTCCGCGCTGCTCGCGCTGATCGTGGCGTTTCCGCTTTCCATGTTCATCTTCACCCGCCAGCGCGTCGAAGCCACCGAAGCACTCGCCACATGGAGGGCCCAGCGCACCGCTCGCAAGGAATGGATCGAGCGGGAGCTCTCGGAGCGTTAGCTTGACGACGGCTCCTCCGCCCAGCCTTAGCCTCCGAACAGGTAGGCAATCACGAGCATGGCGGGCAGCGAAAGGAACGTGGTGATGAAGACGGTGTCGCGCGCCACGGTCTGGCCGACGCGGTACGTGGCGGAGTAGTTGTACACGTTCTGCGCGGTCGGCAGGGCGGCGAGGATGACGGCGGCGTAGAGCTCCGCGTCCGTGAGCCCGAGTGCGGCGCCGATGGCCCACGCGATCGCCGGCATACCTGCGAGCTTGAGCGCGGATGCGGTGATAGTGGGCTTCGGGTCCTTCTGCAGCACCTTGTCACCCTTGAGTGAGGCGCCGAAGCTCATGAGAATCAGCGGGATCGACGCGCCGCCAAGGATTTCCAGCGGGGCCATGACCGGCTCGGGTACCGTCCACTCGGCTGCAGAGATGATGAAGCCAATCACTGCGGCAAGCACCATCGGTGCTGTGAGTCCCGCGATGATGGCCTTGCTTGTCGAGCCTTTCTCGGTGCCGCCCCAGTTCAGCCCGGTGATGATGATCGGGGTGAGCACCGCAACCTGGAGGACTAGGGCGGGGACGACGTAGGTGGGATCGCCGATCACGTACATGGCGATGGGCAGGCCAATGTTGACGGAGTTGTAGTAGCTCGAGCTCGCCGCGCCCGCCATAGTTTCGGGGATGCTGCGGCGGAACAGGGTCGCGCTGAGCACCCAGTACAGCACCATCGTGGCGACGGACGCGATCGCGATGACCAGCACCACGGGCGAATAGAACACGCTCGTGTCCGAGGTGGCCACCCGGTGGAAGATCAGCGAGGGGGTGGTGACGTAGAACGCGATCTGGTTGAGCATGAGCCGGTTGCTCTGCTTGATCACGCCCTTTTGGGCAAGAAAAAACCCCGCCGCGATGACGACGAAGATGATCGAAAACCCGGTAAGGACGTCTAACACTAGCCGAAGTTTAGTTGATTGTTGAAAGTTATCGTGTTCATCGTTTTGTAATCAAAAGTTTTTCTGTAGGTAAGTTTCTGCGGCTTACGTCTTAGTAACCTCTTAGTAGACGGATTGTCAATCTACAAGCTGATGTCCAGTTGGGGGAACTTCTTTGGACGGATCACAGAGCAGCCGCTATACAGACGTAGCATCTGGAGATAGTCCAGTGGAGGCTGCAGAGAGGAAGCACCGCAGGCGAGGTTGGGTGCTCATATTCGCATTCACTGTTCTAGGAATATTTGCTGGGATTGCGGGGCCGTCCGCGATCCCGATGTTTTCTCAGAACCTCACAAACCCCAATGCGGAAAGTACCCTAGCTGAGGAGAAGATCCGTGACGCTACGGGTCAATCAGTCGAGGATGCCATCGTTCTGCTTGTAGATACTCCGGGAGGGTTTGAATCTGAAGAGGCGGCGCAGCGCATCGATGAAGCCGTAGAAATTCTCGAGCAAACTGACGGTGTTGTTGCTGTCGGTATACCTAGCGAGCAGGCACCCCAGTTAATTTCCGTCGATCAAGCGCAGATGCTTGTGACTGGAAAGATTGAAGAGGGTTATGACCCTGACGAGGTCGCGGGCACTGTCATAACAGAGGTCGATGATAAGGACTGGTTGAAGGCCGGAGGCACCGCCATCATTGGCCACACAATCGGCGAGACAATCGGCAGGGATCTGCTTCGGGCTGAACTCATTGTGTTTCCCGTACTGGTGCTTCTTGCGATGTGGATTTTCCGTGGGCCGATTCCTGCGTTGGCCATGGTAGGTATCGCAGGACTTGTAATCGGCCTCGCCTTACTGGCGCTCAGGGTTGCGGTGGAGTTCACGGACGTAACTGTTTACGTAATGAATTTGACTATCGGTCTCGGGATTGGCCTGGCCACTGACTACTGTCTGCTCTACATCTCGAGATACCGCGAGGAAGCCACTATCCATGGGTATGGGGCGGCCGCTGTGCGGGCAACCTCGGTGTCTGCGGGAAGAACCGTTGTGTTCTCTGCCGCCACAGTGGCCATGGCAATGAGCGCGTTGATGATCTTCCCGCAGACCTACTTCAAGTCAATGGGATTGGGAGGCCTCATTGTCGCCGTCCTGTCCGCTGTTGTCACGGTGACTCTCCTTCCTGCGGTGCTGTTAGTACTTGGCAAACACCTGGAGCTGGGTGTGCCCCGACAATTGAAAAAGACCGTAGGTAAAGAAGCGACCTACGATCCAGAAAGTAGTTGGGCCAAACTCGCCAAGGGCCAAATGAAGCATCCCTGGTTGACCCTTGCAATCGCCATTGGCGCTCTTCTGCTGATGGGATTGCCAAGTGCAGACGTGAAATTCGCGGATACGGACGTTACCACTCTGCCTGATACAGCCTCTGCCTACCAAGTGGAAGAGGCGATTGAGCGGGACTTTCCAACGGGTGGAACGGCGACAACTTTCGTGGCGGTCGACGCGGCAGAAACAGATCAAGCGGCGGTAGACGAACTGACCAGCCGGATAGCGGAAGTTGAAAATGTCGAAATTCTGCAACCGGCGTCGTATGTCTCAGACCACACCTGGGTAATTGTCTCAGTGGTCGACGCACTGCCTTATACGGATGAGTCCATTGACGCGGTTCGAGAAATTAAGACGTTGAGTGAACCAGGATTATCCACGTTCGTCGGTGGGCAGACAGCGGTGTTCATTGATCAGGTCGATGAAATTCGAGCAGCTTTACCGATTGTGTTGGCGGTAATTTTCGCGGTCGTCTTCTTTGTCATTCTCTTCTTGACGGGATCGATGATCTTGCCACTCAAGCAGCTAGTGCTCAATGCTTTGAATGCTTCCGCAACCCTAGGTGTTCTCGTATGGGCATTTCAATGGGGAAGCCTAGAGGGCATCTTGAACTTCACAAGTCACGGGACCCTCGATCTGTTGCAGCCGATCCTCGTCGCAATTATCGCTTTTGCCCTCGCGACCGACTATGGAGTGCTGCTGCTGGCTCGGATCCACGAGCACTACCTAGACAACAGAGACAACGATGAAGCCGTGGTGAGAGGCTTCGCGGAAACCGGCCGCATTATTACCAGTGCTGCGTTGCTAATGATGCTCGCGATTGGAGCATTCGTCACATCGGAGATTGTGCTGATAAAGATTCTCGGTTTTGGAGTGGCATGCGCAGTCGGGATTGATGCGTTCATAATGCGTTCATTCTTGGTTCCAGCTGCCATGAAAGTGCTTGGGCCATGGAATTGGTGGTCACCGGTCAGGATCCCGACTTTCTCCCACAACTAGCCCCGGTCAAAAAGAGGAAGAAAACAAAAATGACTACGACTTTTGAATCGCTCTTCCACAATCTCTCTGAACCGATCATTCAGGGTAAGGACAATGGTCGTTACCCGTACGGCATGGCATTCGACTCAAGTCAGAACGCGACTTCCTCGTTGGGGAATCGCGAGGTGCTCATGCTTACGTCAAATAATTACCTTGGCCTGGCTGATCACCCGCGGGTTGTCGCAGCAGCATCAGATGCTCTTTCCAGATTTGGTGTCTCGACCTGCGGTTCGCGTCTTCACAATGGAACAACCACGTTGCATTGTGAGCTCGAACGCAAGATCGCGGACTGGCTGGGGTATGAGGACGCTGTGTTATTCGGATCCGGTTTTATGGCGAACTTGGGCGTCTTAGGGGCTATGGGATCGAAGGATGCGGTGGTGATCACTGACGGTGAAAACCACGAAAGCATCCGAGCTGGCTACACCCTCGGCGGATCTCCGGTGAGGATTTTCGCTCATAATGATCTCGAGAAACTCGAATACATCTTGCACAAAAGCCAGAGTTTTGAGAGAAGGCTTGTGGTAGTCGAAGGCGTCTACTCGATGTCGGGAGATATTGCGCCCCTGCGGGAAATTGCCGACCTGTGTAAGCAATATGGTGCGTTACTCGTAGTTGACGACGCGCACGGTGTTGGCGTTATGGGCCAATCAGGCCGAGGCACTGTGGAGGCCTTCGATGTCAAACCGGACATTATCGTAGGAACATTCAGCAAGTCGCTCGGTTCGTATGGAGGGTTTGCAGTAGCAAGCCGGGAAGCTATCGAGTTTATCCGGCATACCGCCAGCGCCTTTATTCTGAGTGCAGCTCCTGCTGCTTCACTTGTAGCGGCTGCTTCCGAGGCTCTTTCCATTATTCAAGACGAACCCCGAATCCGTCGAAAGCTTTGGCGTAACACGATGCTCTTCCGTCAACGGCTGTTGGATAGCGGATTCGATATTCAAAACAAGCCATCGCCCATCATTCCTATCCAAGTGGGTGAGGAAAAGAAAGCAATCGGCATCTCCACTCGGCTAAAAGACGAGGGAATTTTCTTGTCGCCTTCAGTTTTTCCCGCCGTCCCCCGAGGCAGCGGACTCCTGAGGATTACTTGCACTGCGCAGCTGGAATCAGACCAGATCGAGCGAGCTGTCGCGCGGATCGAAGCAGCATTCAATAACCAATAGCGGCACAGCTGACCATCAGATCACACGAAACGAAGTTAAGGGGTTTGTAATGCACTTGGATGAACTTCTGGCGGCAAGAAGGCAGCTTCGCAACATCGGAGCTTTTTTGGGCAGGCCCAGGGGGAGTAAGTCAATCGGTCTGCTTTTTCCCGGGCATGGGAGTCAATACTTGGATGTGATCTATCAGTATTGGGATACGGATCCTGAGGTTCGGAAGCTCATCCAAGATGTAGACAAGCTGTGCGAAGAAACCTTTGATGAGGCGCTCTCGAACGTAATTTTCAGACGAAGCGGAGCAGACGGTTCCGCGCTTAGTGAACCTTGGGCAATGCAACTTGCCATATTCACTGCCAGCATCGTTCAGAGCCGAAAACTTGCCCCTTTGGTCCCAGAACCCGCAGTCGTTCTAGGACATAGTTTGGGCGAATACGCTGCATTGGTTGCGGCGGGAGCGCTCTCGGTGCAAGCGGGCTTCAAGGCCGTAGCTTCCCGAGCCGAAGTTGTTTCTTCGCTGCCACGTGAGCAATGGGGTGGAATGGTTGCTGTCCGAGTCGCGGGTTCAGACGATGAAAGAATACTAAAAGCAGCGCTCAACGATCAGTCAGATGAGCGCGTGGTGGAGGCCATTCGCAACAGCCCAAGTCAACGAATCGTCGCCGGAACGTTGTCCGGACTAGACGAACTAGAAGTGAGGTTGCAAAACAGCGGATTGAAAACCAAACGGTTGCCTATCTCGCATGCTTATCACTCACCTCTGCTTCATTCTTGTGTAGCCCCGCTGAAAGAAGCGCTACTCAATCTGGATTTTCGTGAGCCCTCAGGCACTGTCGTCATCTCCTCCGTTACCGGTGCCCAAGTTACGGACTTTCGGACAGAGCCAATGGCCGAGATGCTTGCAACGCAGCTTGTTCGGCCATTTGATTTTACAACTGCACTCAGGAGTTTTCGTCAAGCTGGCGGGGCAGAAGCGGTAGAGGTAGGCCCAAACTCTCTGCTTACCGGGTTGGTTGACCGAAATGAAGAATCGATAATGGTCGTTCCCTTTGACTCCCCCAGGAATGATCCAAAGACTAACGAGGCCAAGATTGCCATGTATATCGACAGTATCGGCTGCGAATCGGTCGGAGCTTCAGTCGAAACTAGCGAACACAGCCAAGACGATGTTCTGAACGTTGTGGCTGCAGCGAGCGGCTATCCGTTATTTGCGCTAGACATTAGCGACTCCATCTCGACTCTTGGACTAACTCCCAGTGGTGCTGGGAATGTTCAGACAGCCCTGAAGACTTTACTCGGTGGAGAGAATGACTTTAGCGCTACGGCACCATTTTATGAATTTGCGGCATCTGCGGAGCCAGGTGTGGAACCGGTTGGTGCGGATGAGTTGGTTGGTCGGTTGGTGGAGTCGTTTGCGGAGGCGACGGGGTATCCGGTTGAGGTGATTGAGCCTGATCTGGATTTGGAGGCTGATCTGGGGATTGATTCGGTGAAGCAGGCTGAAGTGGTTGCTTCGGTCAGTGAGTCTGTTGGGGTGGCGACTGGGGATAGTGATTTTGCTGGGGTGTCGACGGTACGTGAGTTTGCGAGCCGGTTGGCGTCGTTGCAGTTTGGTGATGTTGTGGGGCAGTTGGATTCGGTGACGATGATTCCTGCGGCATCTGCGGAGCCAGGTGTGGAACCGGTTGGTGCGGATGAGTTGGTTGGTCGGTTGGTGGAGTCGTTTGCGGAGGCGACGGGGTATCCGGTTGAGGTGATTGAGCCTGATCTGGATTTGGAGGCTGATCTGGGGATTGATTCGGTGAAGCAGGCTGAAGTGGTTGCTTCGGTCAGTGAGTCTGTTGGGGTGGCGACTGGGGATAGTGATTTTGCTGGGGTGTCGACGGTACGTGAGTTTGCGAGCCGGTTGGCGTCGTTGCAGTTTGGTGATGTTGTGGGGCAGTTGAATTCGGTGACGATGATTCCTGCGGCATCTGCGGCATCTGCGGCATCTGCGGAGCCAGGTGTGGAACCGGTTGATTTCGGCACCGAGAAGGACCATGCGGGCCGATACATTCTCCGGGCAGTGCCCAGAGAACTGCCCCAACGCGAATCTTCCGTGCCCTTCTACAGCGGTTTGAGGATTCTCGTTGTGGGCAGCGATGACGAGCGCATTACTGCGGACATGGCAAGTCAACTCGAAGCAGGCGGGGCAGAGGTGATTACCCTACAGTTCGTTGAGAGTGAGCCGGTCGGCGGATTAGGGCAGAAAAAATTTGTCCAAAAAGTGAGCGATTTTGATGAAGTGCGAGCAGAAGCGCTGCACAGGGAGATCGGAAAGATCGAGGGTGCCAGGAAGTTTGTGTGTGAGGCTCTGATCTGAAGGAGTTTCACCGATAATGACTACTGTGTCACCGAAGAAAAGCCACGACCCGTCCAGGGTCAACGAGATCAGCGAGAAGCTGATGGATAACCCCGAGCTCGCAAAGCTCATCGGGGAGCTGTCCACCTCCACCGACGACGCCAGCGAGCTGGTCAAGGGGCTTTTGCAGGCGTCGATCAACGCCGGCCTGCAGGCGGAGATGGATGCCCATTTGGGCTACGAACACTCCGACCGCAAAGCGAAAGCCCAGGTAACAGATGCTGGTGGTGGCAACCACCGAAACGGGTCGTACACCAAGACCGTCGATTCCGGCTACGGCCCTGTTGAGGTCACGATGCCACGGGATCGCGCGGGCACGTTCACCCCGCAGATGGTGCCCAAAGGCTCCCGTCGGCTCACAGAGCTCGACGACATGATTATCTCGCTGTACGCCGGCGGGATGACCGTGCGAGATATCCAGCACCATCTCGCCACCACCCTGGGGGTGGATATGAGCCCGGATACGATCAGCACCATTACCGATGCGGTCTTAGAAGAGGTCATGATCTGGCAAAACCGCCAGCTCGACGAGTTTTACCCAGTGATCTTCCTCGACGCGCTACGCGTGAAGATCCGTGACGGCCACCGCGTGGTCAACAAGGCTTGCTACATGGCGGTTGGTGTCGACATGGACGGCATCAAGCACATCCTGGGATTGTGGATCGCTGACAATGAAGGCGCCGCATTTTGGGCATCGGTGTGCGCAGATCTGGCCAACCGCGGGGTCCAGGACGTGTTCATTGTCTGCTGCGACGGGCTCCAAGGCCTGCCAGAAGCCGTGGAGGCAACCTGGCCGAATTCCATGGTGCAGACCTGCATCGTGCACCTGATTCGGGCGGCGAACCGGTGGGTGTCGTATCAGGACCGCAAAGGCGTCTCTCGCGCGCTGCGTGAGGTCTACACCGCTCCCAATGAGGAGACGGCACGCGCCAGCCTGGATGCTTTCGAGGCCAGTGAGCTGGGCCTAAAATACCCCCAGTCGGTCAAAGTCTGGCGCGACGCTTGGGAGCGGTTCGTGCCGTTTCTGCAGTTCCCGCCTGCGGCCAGGCGGGTGCTCTACACCACCAATTCGATCGAGTCGCTGAATGCTGAACTGCGTAAAGCTACCCGTAACAGGGGCCAGTTCCCGAACGATACCGCGGCGTTGAAGACGCTGTGGTTGATGATCTGCAACATCGAGGACAAGCGCGCTGCGCAGCGGGCGAAGAAAGCCAAGCGCGACGTTGAGTGCAACGGCTATATTGAAGGAGCGAAAGCCACCGGGTGGAAACAAGCCATCAACCAACTAGCCGTGGCTTACCCCGACCGATTCGCGGACTACTTGTAAACCAAGCCCCCGCACACAAAGAATCGGACACCCTCGAAAGATCCAGGGGGTCGTCTGGGCTCACTCTTTTGCGTCGGTAAATGTGAGCGATCCCCTGAACAGCAACCTTTTTCGGGCCAAGTGGAATGAGTCCTTTAATCTACTGTTTATCCTCTGCCAGGAGTTCTGGGGTGAACTGCAAGAAGCAGGTGACAGCGGCTTCGTCACATCCTTGACACGCACGGCCAACGCTTTCGGCGCAGCACCGCGCGCGGCCGAGGATGTGATTGGAGCTTTAGCAGTAGGTTTTTTGAAAAGCTTGGTCAAAGAGCTTCCAGGGATTAAATTCCGTTTCATCGATATGCCTTGGGCAGACAGAGACCAAATCGGCTCACGACTAACCCAAGAACTCGCTCATGTGGAGGGTTCACATGATGCGGACATCGCATATCTGGACGGGCAACGCTACGTGCTCAAGGTTGTGCCAGAAGAAATTGAGCGACCTGCAGAAGACCCAACTTCTACTCGAGCGTTCGACCAAGTGACCATTTTCAGTGGCGGCTCTCGCGGGATCACACTTGAGTGTGCATTAGCTTTAGCAGAGGCTTTGCCGGGAACTCTCGTGCTACTAGGTACCTCCTCAACGGATAATCAGATCGCCCAACCGTATCTCGAGCTGAGCGCGGATGATTTTGAAGCCGCCAAGCCAGAGATTCTTGCGTCTCTCCACCAGCGCTATCCTGACATGCGTCCAACGGATCTCATGAGTCTCTACAACCGTATCGGAAATCATCGCGCACTTGCAGAAACAATGCGTCGGATTGAGAGCTCAGGGTTAAATGACCGAGTGCATTATCGCACCTGTGACATCACCAATGCGGAAGACGTGAAGAGAAGCGTCAATGAGATAGCTGGGGAATTTGGGTCCATCAAAAGAATAGTGCACGGTGCGGGACTCGGATCACTTGGCACGTTGCCGAAAAAGGATCGCAACTACGGGCTGAAGCTGCTCCAAGTGAAACTTGATGGCTTTTACCACTTGGTGTCGTCGGCCATGAGTCATGGTCTCGAGGAGGGAATCGCTTTTACCTCGATTTCCGGTCACTTTGGGATGGACGGACAGACGGATTACACCGCGGCATCGGCTCTGATGTCGATGATTTGCAGCCAGCTTTCTATCCTGCAGCCGTCACTTCGCTGGACTGCGATGGACTGGACGGCGTGGTCGGCTACTGGAATGGCAACCCATCCAAGCGTTCGTCAGATCCAAGAGGGTGAGCGGGGATTAGAGTACATTAGCCCCGGAGAAGGACAGCGTCATTTCGTTCGTGAAGTTCTCGGAGGATTGCCTCGTACACAGGTGATGTTTTTCGGGCGTCTAGGAAGAAACTCACCTCATGGAGTGCTGGAGCTCCTTGATGATGAGCAGCACGCCCGCGAGGAAGAAGTAGTGGCGGGCATAGTGCAGCGACGGCCGCGGTTCCCTCTAGTTGATGGTGAGCTTTCCCAGAATCTATCCAAAGAGAAATCGTACTTCCGGAGGCTGAATCCTGAGTCGGACCACTTCCTTACCGATCACCTCGTTAAGGGAGGAGCTACGTTTCCTGGTGTGATGCATCTCGAGGCGGCCGTGGAAGCCGCCGAACTCGCTGGTGTTTTGCGCGAAGGCGAGCCATTTCAAGTGAAGCGGGCGCAGTTTTTGACTTTTCTGAAAGTGCGCGGTGGAGAAAGTGTTGATCTTGAAATTGATGTGAAGCCGGGTAGCGTTTCTGGAGCTACCGCGAGCCTCTCCGCTGCGTTCACCTCCCCACACGGTCGTGTGCTGGATCGCAAGAGACTGCGCTCCACTACCGAACTTTTCCCGTCCGAACAATCCGTTTCGCCAGCGCCGCAGGTCAGCGTGGAAAATCTTGGTCAAGCGCGATTCGTCGACCTTGACACTTTCTACGAAACCGTTGCGCAGGTGATCACTTTCGGTCCGAGTTACAGGCTGTTAAGGGAAGCCCGTGTCGATGGATTGAATGCTGTAGGCATGATCCACGTACCTCCAGCGGATAACCTTATTGCAGGCGAGAAGAACTTGCAGCTTAGAGCTTCCCCAATCGTCGTAGATGCGGCAGGGCGTCTCGCGCTCATGTCCATTTATGAAAACTCTGGACTGATCGTGGTTCCCACGGACATTCGAGACGCGCTTTTTTGGCGACGTCCGAAACCTGGAGAATTGCTTGAGGCGCGTGCCGAAGTTTCGCCGGTCGGCGACGGCTTCAAGCTCACGCTCGATATCGTCGATGAGTCGGGCGAGGTGGTTATTCAAATACGCGAACTGAAGCTCTCTCCGATTGGAAGCGTCGATGGAAATGCAAGTATCTTGCAGGATTAAATCGACCGGTACCTCAGGGCGTCTAAGCTGTGAGCCTCAGATGCTAGGCGGCTTCCAGGTCCGTACCGGTCTGATGCTGCTCAAGGCGGTTGACGGTAACTCGGACTACGGGGTGTCTCCGAGACAGCAGCTGCCTGTGGCGGTGGATTACTCGGGCCTGGCTCGGATCCAGCATCCTCGTCGCAGAAACGAATGGCTTGCGGGACGGTTATGCCTCAGTCGCGCTATTAGCCTGGGCTGGTCTGAGGTCGCCACCAAGGGAGTGATTGTTGCCGAAGAACTTGGAAATACCCAGGGCGGCCGGCCACGCTTCATCGTTGAAAGTAAAGATAGAGTCTATCTTTCCGTCAGCCATAGCGATGGTTTTGCTGGAGGTTTGGTTTCAGAGTGCCGATGCGGATTAGACATCGAGCCCATCTCTTATGGTGCGCTTCGCGCAGTGAAGGCAGTTTTTGAGGACGCCGAGCTTGAATTACTCGGCAAAACGTTCGGGGAGCCGCTCAACTGTTGGCGGGGCACTGCCATGTGGACCCTATATGAAGCTTTGTCGAAAGCGGTGGGGGCGCCCGTTCTCGGTAGACGACTGAGAATCGTCGCCGCAAGCAAAGATCCGAGTGCCGATGGATGGCATCAAATCAGGATCGCGACGCCGAGTCAGTTCGAAACAAAGCATTGTGTGCCGGCGGGGTTCGAATCAGAGACAACAATCTACAACGACGTAGCAGTATCAGTGGTGACTACGGTCGATCAAGAGGGGCTAGAAATCGGGAAGGAATTGAACCAATGAAAGAGATGACTGCCGAACCGATCGCGATCATCGGGCGAGGATGCGCATTTCCTCCAAACAGTGATTCACTGGATGGCTACTGGAACAATATGCTAGACGGAAAAATGGGGATCACTGTTGCCCCTGACCATCGTTGGCGTCCGGATCTTCACGGTTCCGACGATCGAGCTGAAGAGGATAAGACTTATTGCGTCAAGGGTGGATTCCTCGATGACCACTGTGTCGATCCCGACCCTGTGTTGCGCAGTTTGCTTACCGCGCAGCAGAACCAAATCGTTAGCTCCGCTAATCGCACCGCCAAGATGGCGATCAACGCGACTCTGCAGGCTCTGCGTGAAGCGGGAATGGCACCTCTTTCCGAAGAAATGGCGGGCGCTTCGGTCTTTGTCGGAAACATGCTTGGGGATGAGGCTTTGTCCGATCGCTCGCTAAAAGATGAGGCACAAACGCTGTTAAACGCCTCCGAGCTTTCGAGCCTGAATTCCAATCTGCAGGACGAGTTCCTAAAAAATCTCAATGGGTTTACCAAGGGCGCCAGTTTTGGACCGAAAGCAACACTCGCCAGCGGCATTGCGCCAACGATTGCCGAGGTTGTCGGCACCTGCGGACCTGCAATGCTTGTCGATGGTGCATGTGCTTCGGGCCTTCTTGTCGTCGATCTCGCAGCAAGAGCCCTTCGCCAAAGACGGACATCTCTTGCTATCGTCATCGGTTCTATGGGGAATATGGGTGTCGCGGGCAACGTCTCATTCGCCAAAATTGGTGGACTATCCCCAACTTCAAGCAGGCCATTGAATGCCGCCGCAGATGGACTGATCCCAGGTGAGGGCGCGGGAACAGTTATCCTCAAGCGACTCAGCGATGCCGAGCGAGATGGAGACAAGATTCTCGGAGTCATTCGCGGAGTCGCCACAGCCACTGACGGCAAGGGCCGATCAATTTATGCACCGGACACGCGCGGGCAACAAGACGCCATGCGTGCTGCGCTCGCCCAGGCCAACCTAAATGCAGCTGACATCGACAAAGTCGAACTTCACGCGACTGGAACGCCTACAGGGGATAGAACTGAGCTTGAGTCGGTTCAGAGCGTCTTCTCAGATAGGGCAGAAGGCTCGCCTCTGGTGTTGGGGACCGGAAAGTCGCTTATCGGTCACACGTTTGCGGCAGCGGGAATGGCTAACTTAATCAAAGTATCGTTGGAGATCGAGCGCAGGTGGCACACTCCGGCTCACAACGCATTCCCGTACGTAGAGACGATTGGTCAGACTAAGAACCAATTCCGTTTAAGTAAAAGTGGAATGGCCTGGGGGAAAGCGGATGGTCAGCCTCGCCGTGCATTGACCAACGCTTTTGGTTTTGGAGGCGTCAACACCTCACTTGTTCTTGAAGAGTACTTAAATCCGAGCTCGATTACGGGAGGCATCAGGTCAGGGGCACCATCTTCAGCACAGCCACTTGCGGTTATTGGTTTTGCAGCAGCCACTCCCAGCCAGGAGCCGACTGCGGATGCAGTTGAGTTGCCGATTTCGCTTGACGCAGGTAAATCGCTGCGCTTTCAGTTCCCATTTCGAGAGTTCCGGCTGCCTCCCGTGACCGTCGAGCATATGGATAAATCGCAACAGCTCACTTTAACCTTGGCGGCCCGTGCACTCGAAGACGCAGAGTTACTCAACGACGGGCGGGTGAAGGATCCGGAGCGATTTGCGGCAATTTTAGGTGCGGCTGCGGGTTTGGAAGCCGCACTGGAGAGAAATCTTCGTGTGCGTTTGGCTGAACTGCAAGAGTGCGTGGACCAAGTCGACGCTCCCGCGGCCGATAAACGCGCCTTAAGCCAGATTATTGACCAATACGTCCGTGAACGTGTAGGTCCTACTACTGAAGCATCATTGCCGGGCTACATGGACAACATCAGTCCTGGTCGAGTATCCAACGTTCTCGATACACGGGGATTCAACTGCTCCGTTGATCAAGACAAAGCATCATTTGGGGCAAGCTTGGTGATCGCCGAGAGTCTGTTGATGGATCATGCATGCGACTTTGTCCTCGTGGGTGCTGTGAATACGTCATCTTCCTCCACGTACGAGCGTTTATGGGCTGAGCAATCAAGTGAGATCAGCGAATTAGTAGAGGCGGGGGCAATGTTCGTTGTCACGAGGATGGATAACGTCCCAGAGGAAATCACCCCCTATGGCTTCATCCAGGCGACACCAACAAATGACAATGTGACAGGGGAAGGGATTTTTGACCGGCCTGGGGCCTCCGCAATGGCGGCAGACGATGCGCTATGGACACTCGATCGTCTGATGCGTGCAGGTGAGGGGCCTTTCCGACGGACGACAGTCTCGTACATGTCGGGGTCAGGTTACACAATTGCCGTTGCATCAAAGAGTGAGCTCCTTCGAGCTGCTGGGAGCAAAGCAAACACCAGGTACCAGCGTGATACCGCAGACCGAGTTCGCGTGGAAGGAAACACATTGAAGGAACTGATCGAGAATGTACGTGATCTGAGCACGGGGACGACTGATCACCGCGCTGAACCACAATTGCGACTCATTTGGAACGAAGGTTCGGAAGAAGATGCGCTTCGTACGAGGAAAGCTGTTCTTGCGATATTGGAAGAAACGGTGACAACTGCCCAGCGGTGACCGCACCTGTATGAAGGTGTGGGCGCGGATCGCCGTCTAGAAGAAGCGCTCTCGAGCGATGTGGCCGACGACGTCGGGGTACTGAGCATCTTCCCTGGAGGCATCGATGCCGCCGGAGGGGGAGGCGTCGTAGATGTGGCTTTGAATCGCCGCGATCTGGGCACCGGCCCACCACAGCGCGAGCGCGGTGACGATCGCCCAAACGAGCATGGCGCGGCCGTTCATACCCAGTACGGGGATGAGCTCCTTGCCGGTCGCCCCGCTTTGGACGGTGAGGATCGCCGAGACCGCGAACGGCAGTGCCGCCAAGCCGAGGAGCGCCGGGGTGCTGATGGTGCCCAGCAGCAGCGACACCACAAACGGCACCAGGGTGAGCGCGGTGAACAGCAGGCGCGAGCTGCCGTAGCCGAGCCGCACAGCAAGGGTGTTCTTGCCTGCGGCGGCGTCGGTTTCAATGTCGCGGATATTGTTCGCCAGGTTCACCGCGGCAGAGATCGCCCCGATCGCGATCGCTGCAAGGAACCCGATGCCGGAGACAAACCCGGTTTGCACGAACTCGGTGCCCATGACCGCCACGAGCCCGAAGAAGATGAAGACGGCTATTTCACCGAATCCCGCGTAACCGTAGGGGCGCGAACCGCCGGTGTAGAACCAGGCGGCGGCGATGCAGATCGCGCCGATGAGGATGAGCCACGGGGAGGACATGATCGACAGCACAATGCCCAGGAGGGCGGAGAGGCCGAAGGCGACGAACGCTGCAAGCTTCACGTCCTCCGGTCGTGCGAGACCGGAGGCGGTGAGGCGGGTTGGGCCGGTGCGGTCCTCATCCGTGCCGCGGATGCCGTCGGAGTAGTCGTTGGCAAAGTTCACGCCCACAATGAGCGCCCATGCGACACCGAGCGCGAGGAGCGCGCGGCCGATGTCGGCGCTGCTCCAAAATGCGGCAGCGCCGGTACCGGCGATCACCGGGGCGAACGCATTCGGCCAGGTGTGTGGGCGCGCTGCCTCCCACCAATCCTCGAACCTCGCGGCGTTGCGAGGCTTCTCGGGGGAATCCTGCGTTTCGTTATTCGGCGAGGCGGTGCGGTTCGCGTTTTCAGGGACATCGGAGCCGGGCTGCGCGGTGGTCATGCCACCTATCATGCCCGCAACACCGGCATGTGGCTACAGACTGGGGTTAGACGAAGCGGATGAACGGGCGGCGCTGCTTGTGGCGGAATTTATCTGGCTGGTGATGTGCCTTCGAACGCAGCGTGTGCGGGTTGTGGTTGGTGGTAAGGGTCGTCGCGTACTTCGGGTTCGTGGTGTGCGTTTTCCTGTGGAGCGTCTCGGTCCTCACACCCCCTGATTGTCGCAGAAATTACACCCGTGTGCTTTGCAACGCCGATGTCACCGAATGAACGCCCGGTGAACACCGGAAGGGAAGAGGATTTGCGACTGTACTCGTAAAACTTGGGCGCTTCGGCGAGATTTACGATTATGATCGTAAATTGTGAACCTGTTCCCCCGTCCCCAATATCTCGGCGAGTTGCTTGCCGTCGAAGGCAATGACCTAGTCAGACTCATCTCTGGTGTGCGCCGCAGTGGCAAGTCGACGTTGCTCCAGTTGTACCGCGAGGAGCTTGAGTCACAGGGAGTAAGCGCGGATCGCATCTTGGTAGTGAATTTCGAGGACATGGCCAACGATGCTCTCCGTGACGCGAACGCATTCCACGAGTTCGCGGTAGAGGCCATCGCGAACGGGGTAACCCACCTTCATGTTGATGAGGTGCAGGAGTTGGACCAGTGGGCGAGGGTGATCAACTCGCTGCGCTCAACCGAACAGGTGGAGATTTGCGTAACGGGATCCAACGCATCGATGTTCGTGGGGGAGGGGCTGACCTACCTCGCCGGCCGATACATCACGATTGAGATCTTTCCTCTCTCACTTGAGGAGTTCCGGATCTTCACACAGACACCTGAGCTTGAGCCCACCGACGTCTCTTATCAACGATGGATGGATACCGGTGGCTTTGCCCGAAGTGTGCTCGCCACCACTCCAGACCTCACCAGGCAGATGAACCGGGATCTTTTCGATTCCATCTTCACCCGCGATATCGCTCTCCGCGGTGAGGTTCGCGACACCGCAGTGTTCCTCCGTGTAGCGGCATTCGTTCTCGATAACGCAGGTTCGCCTCTATCGGCGAACAAGATCGCCAACACCATCACGTCCAGCGGGGTGAAGGTGAGCACCGACACCGTTGATCGTTACCTCAAGCTGATGACGGATGCGCACCTAATCTATCCCTGCCACCGGTTCGACACACGCGGCAGAGGATGGCTGAAATCCACGCCCAAGTACTACTGGGTCGATGCGGGACTTCGTGACGCGTTAACCGGGCGGCGTGGTTCCAACTCCGGTCACGACCTAGAGAATCAGGTTTTTCTAGAGCTTCAACGCCAGCGGTACGAGGTGTTCACAGGCATTAGCCGTGGCGGCGAAATCGACTTTTTAGCTCGTCGCGATGATGTGACGCTCTACATCCAAGTGGCCCTCACGGCAATGGACCCGACGGTGCTGGACCGGGAGCTCTCATCTTTCGTTGGACTGCCTCCAGGTTCCCATTGCATTCTCATCACTGGAGACCGTGTTCGATTGGCCACGGGCAACGTCGATCAAATTAACGCCTTCGATTTTCTTTCGCGGCAGGCGCAGCTAAACGGGGTTTGGTAACGCAGTAGAAAATCCGGGCCACCCAGATTCAGAACAACTCGCGCACGGCGGCGCGATCGACCTTGCCGGGGCCGAGCTGGGGGAGCACCGGAACGATTTTGAGTTCTTTTGGCACTTGCCAACGCGGCATCTCACCGGCGTCGACAAGATCGTCGAAGGCATCGAGCAGGTTGGTGATCGTCGCGGAGCCGGAGTACGCGGCGCAGACGCGCTCACCCAAGCGCGGGTCCGGTGCGCCGATGACGCAAGCACTGGTTACACCCGGGATGCGCAGCATGAGCTCCTCAAGCACCTCGGGATGCAGCTTGAACCCACCAGAGTCGATGACATTGTCCACGCGGCCGTGGATGCGCAGTTGGCCGTCGACAAGCGATCCTGCATCTGAGGTGCGGAACCAGCCACCTTTGAGGTCTTCGGCGAGCTCCGGTGAGCTGGGGTTGCGGTAGCCGCGGGCGACCATGGGACCGCCGAGGAAGACGCGGCCGTCGGAAATTTTGACCTGTGCGCCGGGGATGGGTGTGCCGTTGTAGACGCAGCCGCCAGAGGTTTCGGAGGAGCCGTAGGTGGTCACGGCGTTGATGCGCAGTTTGGCGGCGGAGTCCAACAGTGCGGGGTTGGCGGCGGCGCCGCCGATGAGGACGGCGGTGAAGCGTCGTAAAGCATCGATGCCCTGCAACGACGACAGTGTCTTTGCGAGCTGCATCGGGGTGAGCGCGGTGTAGGTGCGCTCACCCGTGTCGGCGAGTTCGTGGGCGCGGGCAGAGAATTCCGCGATGCTGAACCCCTGTGACAGGTCGAGCGCGGCAGGCTCGACGCCAGCGACCATGCTGCGCACCAGCACCTGGATGCCGGCGATGTAGGCCGCGGGCATGGCGAGCAGCCATTGGCCCTCTCCGCCGAGCGCCTGGTGGGTCGCGTCGGCGCTGGCGACGAGGTTCGCGGTGGTCAGCATCGCGCCCTTCGGCGTGCCGGTGGAGCCGGAGGTGGCCACGACCAGCGCAATGTCGTCCTTGATCGGATGGCCGGGGGCGAGCGTGTTGCGCAGGAGGTTTGCGCGCTGCGGGTCGTCGGTGGGCACTGGCAGGATGGCGCGGCGGCCGGTGAGTGCTTCCTCGAGGATGGGCATGAGCGCCAACGGGTCGGCGGGGTCGACGGGGGCGAGCTCGAGGATGTGGGTCACGGGATTCAACAATAGGCAGGGGAGAGACTTTATGGTTCTTTATGAATCGGCGAATCATATAGAGGTATAAAAGACGCATGCAGATGAGTCCCTACACGCCTGGTGAGGTGGCCGAAGAGGTGTACGGGCGTGAGCCGATCCTCGAGGGGATTCGACGCGACCTTGCATTCATGACGGTTGAGCCGCGCTTTGCCGGACGGATCCGGGTGTTCGCGGGCCCACGTGGAGTGGGCAAGACGAGTTTGCTTCGCGCTGCGCAAGCAGATGCTGAGCGGGTGGGGCGGTTGGGCTTTCAGACGGTCTTTGTCACTGCCGGAGACGGGCCACTGTTGCTGTCTTTGATCGAATCGTTAAAAGAAGTGCAACTCGGGCCTGTGTCGTTCGGTGGTGAAGCCGGAGCGGCAGGGGCACCGGCTTCAAGCCAAGGAAGGCGCTTGCAACGGGTCTTGGTTGCCGCGGGTGAGGAAGCGCAATCTCGAAGTCACGGGTTGGTGATTCTGATTGATGAGATCCAAAGTGCTGATCCGGAGGGTCTTAAAGCGCTGGCCTACGCATGGCAGCAGATGCAATCTGAGCACAGAGATTTACCGATGGCGGCGTATACCGCAGGTTTGAGCCACTCACAGGACGTGATTACTGACGCAGTGAGTTTCGCGGAGCGGTTCAAATACCAGCACCTGCAAAATCTGTCCCGTCAGGATGCGGAGCAGGCACTGCGCTCACCCGCAGCGCAAAAAGGGGTTACGTGGAGCGAAGATGCGTTGGTGGCTGCGCTGGACCTCGCCGGAGGCTACCCGTTCTTTATTCAGGTTGTGGGGGACGAAACCTGGCAAGCGGCGGGCCATCCAGGGCCCGGAACGCTTATTGAGCCGAAGCAAGTAGCAGGCGCGATCAGTGGGTTTGATGACACTCGGCAGTCCTTCTTCCGCGCGAGGTGGCAAAAAGCGACTCCTGCAGAGTCCCAGTTCCTCCGAGCGATGGCAGCGCACGGGGAAGGGCCAGTACGGCGCGGAGCCATTGCTGATGAGATGGGCCGCAGCACCAACGACATCAGCATGGCACGACGGTCGCTGCTAGATAAAGGGCTCATCGACGCAACCAGTCACGGCTACCTCGAATTCACGGCTCCTGGGTTTGCGGAGTTTATCCGCGAAGAATCCTCCGATTCTCTATAAATTGACGTGCAGTTGAAATCCGGTGACCTCGTCCTCGCTGCGTTCGGCGCTGTTCTCGCCGCGTTGTACACCGTGGATGCCATCACCAAACCTGGCGACGCATCCGGCTGGGCGCAGGCGGCGCTTGCCTGGGGTTTTGTTGCTGCGCTGGCGATGTTGCGCACGAAACCCCTGTTTACCGCCGTGCTGCTCGTTGCCGGCAATGCCGCGTGGTCGGCGGTGTGGATGCTCGCACCGGTGAACATCGGCTACACGGTGTGGGTGGCTACGGTGCCGCTGGCAGTCTTCGTTGCCCGTCGCTTCCGCCGCGGCCCTGCGGTGGTCGCGGTGACGGTGGCGGCGCTCGCCTGGTCGGTGATCTCACCCTTCATGTGGACCTGGGACGAGCGCCTTGTACTGTTCTACCGCCACGGCTGGGACGCCGGACTCATGCTGGTCATGCACTGGGCGGTGGTTGCGGTGGCGTACCTGCTCGCCGCGAACCTTGCGGCGGAGGACGCTGCCGCAGAGGCAGCGCGGGAGCGCGAGGCGAAGGAGCGCGAGGAGCGCCTGCTCATCGCCCGCGAAGAGGAGCGCTTGGAGATCGCCCGCGAGATCCACGACCTCCTCGGCCACACGCTCACCTTGATCAAGGTGCAGGCCAACGCGGGGCTTACAGCGAATCAGGAGCGCGAATCGCTCGAGCAGATTCGCGCCGTCGCCTCCGAAGCGCTCGGCGACATCCGCATGCTGGTGCGGGGTTTGCGCGGGGACAACCCCGACTTCGCACCGACCGCGGGCATCGCGGAACTGCCAGCTATTCTGCAGCGGCTCCGCGAGGCAGGGGTGCAGGTGGAGTACCACGCGCCTCAGCACGTCCAGGTGCCCGCGGTGACCGGCTTGGCCGCCAACCGCATCGTCACCGAGGCCGTCACTAACGCCGCGCGCCACCAGGTCGATCCGCACGTGCGAGTTACGCTCACCCCGCTCGACGAGGCGCTCGAAGTCGAGGTCACCTCCCAGGGGGCCATCGCCCCGCGGACCGGAGCGGGCATCGGGCTCGAGGGCTTGCGCGAGCGGGCCGCGAGCACCGGCGGCACCCTCGAGGTGGTACAACAAGGCGACACCTTCACCGTCCGAGCAGTCCTGGGGGTTTAAGTTGCGCATTTTGCTTGCCGACGACCAGCCGCTCCTGCTTTCAGCCCTCGCCACAGTCCTCGGGGCGCAGCCGGACATTGACGTTGTCGCCACTGCCCAGAACGGTGCCGAAGCGGTGGAACGAGTACGCGAATTCACCATCGACGTCGCTGTGCTGGATATCCGCATGCCGGTGATGGACGGTATTGCGGCAGCGAAGGCGATCATGCCGCTCGGGCCCAAAGTCATCATGCTCACCACATTTGATGACGACGCCCTGGTGCAGGCCTCCATTGAGGCGGGCGTGCACGGGTTCTTGCTCAAGGATGCGGATCCAGACGTCCTCGCCGACGCGGTGCGCACTGTCGCGCGCGGTGAATCCGTGCTGGCCAGCGGGGTGACCGGGAAGGTTTTGGAGTGGGTGCGTGGGGGCGTCGATAAGCACAATGCCCTTTCTGACTTCGAGCGGCAGGGCCTTGGGCTGCTTACCGAGCGCGAGCTTGAGGTGCTGGCGGAGATTGGTGCGGGGGCGACGAACGCGGAGATTGCGCAGGCGCTGTTCATCGCGGAGACGACCGTGAAGACGCACGTGTCGAGCCTGCTGGCGAAGCTTGGGGCGCGTGATCGGATTGCGCTGGTGCTGATCGCGCAGCGCTCCGGTATTTCCTCCTAGGGGAGGAGCCGGTTTCGTCCTGCGGGCGGATCTGTTTGCGGCGGGTGGTCGTGAGGATGAGGGGCATGGACTTTCGACCATCCCAACTCGCCTGCGAGGGCGTCTCCGTCGCGTTCGGTGCGCAGCAGGTACTGCACAATGTTTCCCTGACCACCATTCCCGGGCGCGTGCATGCGCTGCTCGGGCCGAACGGAGCGGGCAAATCGACGCTGATGTCGGTGCTGCTTGGACTGCTGGAACCCGACGCGGGCACCGTGACGCTGATGGGCGAGCCGTTTCGGCGCGAGCGGCTGCGGCATGTGGGTGCGTCGATCAACGACCCTGCGTTTTACGGGCACCTGAGTGCACGCAATAACCTCCGGGTGCATACGACGCTGTTGGGCTTGCCGGATTCGGAGGCCGATCGCGTGCTGGACCTCGTGGGGCTTGGCGGCGCGGGGAAGAAGAAGGCGTCGACGTTTTCCACCGGCATGAAAGGCCGGCTCGCGCTCGCGCAGGCACTGATTGGTGAGCCCGACGTGCTGGTGCTGGACGAGCCGCAAAACGGTCTCGATCCGGAGGGCATCGCACACCTGCGCACCTATTTGCGCGAGTACGCGCGCGCCGGGCGCACCGTGCTGGTGAGCTCGCACCAGCTCGGTGAGGTACTGCACCTTGCCGACGACGCCACCGTGATCGCCGGCGGCTGCGTGCGTTTTGCCGGGGAGCTTGCCGCGCTGGGGCCGAACTTGGAGGAGTCTTTCTTCCGGCTCACTTCGGGGCAGGCTGGGCAAGCTGTGCAGGGCGGGCAGGCTGTGCAGGGTGGTGAGGCGCGGTGACGGGCACTAAGCAATATGTGCGAGCCGAGTGGATCAGGGCGCGCGGATCGACGCTGTGGTGGTTGGCGTTCGCGGGACTTCTGCTTGGGTGCGTGTTCACCGTCTTCGGGATGGGCTTCCAAGTGGAGACGGCGAGCGACCTGATGAACTGGCACGGGCTGTTGATTACCGGCATGGCAGCGCCGCTCGCCGCGTTGTTCGCAGGCTCGGCGGAAACGCGGGAGCGCACGGCCCGCTCCGGCGGCACCGCGTGGCGGCCGGTGTCTGCGCGGGCGACGCGCGCCGTGCGCCTGCTCATGGTCTGGGTGGCGCTTGCAGTGTTTTACCTGCTCGCCTTCGGCGTGACGTGGTTGGCGGCGGTGCTGCTTGGCTACGAGGGTTCGTCCCAGGTCGCGCTCGCCGGCCTCTTCGCCTGGGGTGGGGCGCTCGGCGCGGCGGGGCTCGCGGCAGGTGCGAGCCGCCGCATCGGGGTGCTACCGACCATCGGCATCGCCGCAGCATGCAACCTGGGGCTGGGCTTCTTCGTCGACCGCGACTGGTGGTGGTTCAACCCGGCCGCGTGGCCGCTGCGGCTGGTGCTGCCGGCGATGGGAAAACAGTTCAACCTGTTGCCGCTTGAGCCGGGCTCGCCCATGTACGGGGAGTCGCCGCTACCAGCGCTGGGCCTCTGTCTGCTGCTCGCCGCGGCAGGGTTTGCCTGCGCAGTGCTTATGGAACCACGCACGGTGCGCCCGCGCCGCAAACCGGAAACGCACCAGGTGAACGCCCCTAAAGCAACTCGCCCCGCAGTCGCGCGTCCAACCCATGTGAGATTCGGAGCTGCGCTGCGCGGTATCCATCGCGCCGCGCTCACACCCGCTCTCGTTGCCGCGCTCGCGCTCACCGTGCTGGTCATGGTGTTTGCCATCCGCTACCCGGCGGAGGTGCGCCACGCCTTGGCTACCTACGTGCTCTTGCCGGTCGGTGCCGGGGTGCTGCCCACGCTCATCTGGCCCCGTCTGCGCCCCGCCTGGGCTTTGATGCAGATCGAGCACCCGAAGACGTTGACCGCGCTGCGCACTTGGGTGCTCGCGGTGGTGGCGTTTGTCGTGGCAATCGCGGCGATCACCGGCGGGGCAACTCTGGGCGGCGAGGCGCGCCGGTTCCTGCTCGCCGTGCTGACCACGGGTGCGCTTGCGCTGCTCGCACTGATCATTACCGCGCGCTTCGGCGTGGCCTGGGCACTCGCGGCCACGATCGTGTGGACGGTCTTCTCTCTGACCATCGGCGGCGATGTCCTCGCCTCCACGCCGCTGTGGATCCTCGCGGTGCCGGCGTGGCCGGAGGTCGCCGACACCACCGTCCGCTTCGCCATCGCACTCACCGCCGCGGTGGCATTGTTCGTCGCGGCGTGGGCGGGAGCGGGGAGGGCGCTAAAGGGGATCGCGCCTCTCCGTCGATAAGCGAACAGCCCTTTTTATACATTGGGCAAATATAAACTGCTATAAAGGGTGGCATGCAGCGCAGTCCCTACACCCCAGGCAGTGTCGCACCCGTGGTCTACGGGCGCGAGGCACTGCTTCGCGATGCCCGCCGCGACCTCGCCTTCATGAAGGAGTTTCCCGAGCTCAAAGGCCGGCTGGAAATCTTCGTCGGCTCGCGCGGGGTGGGGAAGACAAGCCTGCTGCGCACAATCGAAAACGACGCGCGCAGCCTCGGGTTCGCCTCGTGCTGGATCACCGCCGGCGACGGCCCGTTCCTCGGCGCGCTCGTGGAGGCGCTGGACACGCTCTCGCGCGAGTGGCACGACGCTGCGCGCGAGCAGCTCGCCAGCATCCTGCGCAACCTCTCCGTCACCGTCGCTGGAGTCAAGGTCACCAGCAATGCGGACGAGCCGACGGCCGAGATGAGCAGCCTCGGGCGCGTCGTTCAGCAAGCACTCCAGGAGGCAGCGGAAGGTGCAGGTTCGCCGGGGCTTGTTTTGCTTGTCGACGAAATCCAGGCCGCCGATGCCGATGGCCTGCGCGCTTTGGCCTACGCGTGGCAGCACCTGCAATCGGAGGCCCCGGGCCTGCCATTGATGACTTTCTGTGCCGGCCTGACCCACAGTCAGGACGTGATCACGGACGCGGTGAGTTTCGCCGAGCGCTTTCGGTACCGGCAGCTGGAAAACCTCGACCCGGAGTCCTCGCGGGCGGCGTTGGAGGAGCCGGCGCTGGCGCGCGGCGTGCACTGGACGCCGGAGGCGCTGGACAAGGCGTTGGCACTTGCAGCGGGGTATCCCTACTTCTTGCAGGTGATTGGCGACGAAGCGTGGAAAGCCGCCGGCTACCCCGATGCCGGCGAGGTGATCGGCGGCTCGCACGTATCGGAAGCGAACAGCCAGTTCCGCGAGGTGCAGCGCATCTTCTTCCGCTCCCGCTGGATGAAGGCCACCCCGTTAGAGCAGGAATTCATGAGCGCGATGGCCGCCGACGGGGGATCGCCCGCGCGGCGCGGCGAGATCGCAGAGCGCATGGGGCGCACCACTCAGTCGATTTCGATGGTGCGCCGCTCGCTCATGGACAAAGGGCTTATCGACGCCCCGGCTCACGGCTATGTCGAGTTCACCGCGCCCGGTTTTGCGGAGTTCGTGCGACGAGAAGGTGACCCGTCCGAGGAGCACTGAACCGATCTAGGTCGCAGCGCGGCGAAACAGCTGGGGCGATTGTGACGATACTAGGGGTGATTCCACAGTTTTGACCTATCGCAGCCTTAGGAGTCCCCCGATGAAGAAGCTGATCGCCACCGCGGTCGCTGTCGCCGCCACTCTTGCCCTTGTCACGCCCGCATCCGCTGCAACCCTCACTCCCGAAACCGATCAAAACGGCGGCCTGCAATGTCGCATCACCCTCACCGAGCCGGAGCGCGTTGGTGCGCAGAAAGCTGAGGCGGCGGCCAAGACGCTCACGTTGGCAGGGCACGAGGTTGCCCGTGCTGAGGCGCTGGAGGCCGCATACCCGGGTGCGAAGGCGCACGGTGACGCGTACGTCGACGACCCGAACGTGCGCCAGTTCCTCAACGACGACCGCACACTCGCGCTCGGCCAGGCCAGCGGCAGCAAGTCCACGCCGGAGACACTCGCAGGCAAGGACCGTGCACGCGAAGCAGCAAAAACGAAGCTCGTCTCAGTGGGTATGCATCCGACGACGGCGGACAACTACCTCGACAGCAAGCAGGGCACGCAAATCCAGGACCAAGCCTACCTGAAGCAGATGCCGCTTTCGGCTCAGTACGTCATCGGCATCGACCGCGGCTACCTGCGCCACAGCAAGCGCGACGGCGTGGTAGTGGGCAACACCGGTGAAACCGTGGCGCGCGGACTGCCGATCGATGAGCCGCAGCGCACCGCGTTTGTCTTCCACTTCAACAACACCTACTACGGGCGCGCGATCAACGAGCTTGAGCGAGGCTACGCCGACCTGCTCACCACCGCGCCCAGCGAGTGCCACAAGGGGTTGGGCGAGCTCTACTTCCCGGCTGACTTCGTCGTGCCCGAGCCGGAAGCCACTCAGCCTGCACCGCCGAAGCACCCGGTGCTCGCGATGTTCGAGACCTGGTTCAAGGCGCTCGGATCGCTCATCGAGTCCCTGATTCCGGGTGCCAAGCTCCCGGTGACGCTCAGCTCCAGCTAGCCAGTTCCAGTTAGTAGTAGTACGGGAACTGATCCCAGTTCGGGGGCCGCTTCTCCAGGAAGGAGTCGCGGCCCTCGACTGCTTCGTCCGTCATGTATGCCAGGCGGGTGGCTTCGCCGGCGAAGACTTGCTGGCCTACGAGGCCGTCGTCAAGCAAATTGAAAGCAAACTTGAGCATGCGCTGGGCGGTGGGGGACTTGGTGTTGATCTCGCGGGCGGCCTGGATGGCTTCCGCCTCGAGTTCGCCGTGGTCCGCGACGATATTCACCGCGCCCATGTGCTGCATGTCTTCGGCGGTGTAGGTGCGGCCGAGGAAGAAGATTTCGCGCGCGAACTTCTGACCGACCATCTTGGCCAAGTAGGCGGAGCCGTAGCCGGCGTCGAAAGAGCCGACGTCGGCATCCGTCTGTTTGAAGCGGGCTTCCTGACGCGAGGCGATGGTCATGTCGCACACCACGTGCAGGGAGTGCCCGCCCCCGGCTGCCCAGCCGTTGACCACGGCGATGACCACTTTCGGCATGGTGCGGATCAGGCGTTGCACTTCGAGGATGTGCAGGCGCCCGCCCTCGGCTTTCACGCGGGCTTCGTCGACGTGCTCGGCGGTGGCGGCTTCGACGTCGGCGTCGTGCGCGGTGGCGTATTGGTAGCCGGAGCGGCCGCGAATGCGCTGGTCGCCGCCTGAGCAGAACGCCCACCCGCCGTCCTTCGGGCTCGGGCCGTTGCCGGTGAGCAGGACAGTGCCTATCGACGGGTCGCGCCGCGCGTGGTCAAGCGCCTGGTAGAGCTCGTCGACGGTGTGGGGGCGAAATGCGTTGCGCACCTCGGGGCGGTCAAACGCGATGCGGACGATGCCGTCGGCGCGGGTCTCGCCTACGTGGCGGTGGTAGGTGATGTCCGTGAAGTCGAAGCCCTCGACGCTGCGCCACTGGGAGGCGTCGAAGGGCTGCGCGGTGGAGTATTGCTGCTGCTCGCTCATGCAGACCGATGGTAGTGGCGTTGTAGACCTCAAGGTTGTAGACCTCAAGCAAGGCGCCGGGCTAAAAGCCCAGGTGGGGTGTGACTGGTGTGGCGCCGAAATCGTTTTCGTCTACAACGTAGAGCAGCAGATGGGATTCAGCGGCGCGCGCGAGGGGTACGCGCGCGAGGGGTACGCGCGCGAAGGCTAGCGCAGCACCACCAGCACCAACGACCCCACCCCAAGCAAGAACACTGTCGCTGTCATAGCGACAATCCGCCCGATTGCTGGCTCCACGCGCTCGTGCTCGATCCCGGCCACCTCGCGCGTATACGCCGCGCGGTTCGACAGCACCACGTACACCGCGGCGACCAGCGTCAGCACGACCAACGCCATCACCCACGGCCCGAACACGTGCGCCCAGCGCAGAAGGATCAGCGACACCACCAGCATCGCCACGGCTGTGCGCGTCCAAGCCATCGATGTGCGCTCGGGCTGCAGCCCCGGATCAGCGTGCACCCAAAATCACCTACACCGCGATCAGGACGATCGTGACCGCAAGCGCCACGAACACCAACAGCGACAGCACCGGAATGATCGCCGGCACCGGCAGCGGTTTGCCGGTGCGCATGGCGCGCTCGACGTGCACCCAACGCACCGCCGCGCCCGCGGAGATCGCCACCCCACCAAGAATGACCAGCACCGCCACCGCAGTTTGGTGCCGAGGGTGCATGCCCTGGATCTCAAACGCAGCCAGCGCGATCCCGCCCGCCAGAAACGCGAGCGCCGTGCGCGTCCACGCAAGGAACGTGCGCTCGTTCGCCAGCGTGAAGCGCGGATCGGGCTCCTCGCCGTCGGGGAAGAGGCGGCGCGCAAACGCAGTGCGCTCGTCTGCGCGCTTGTCTGCGCGCTCGTCTGCGCGCGCGTCGCAACCCCGCTCGCTGCCAAGTTCGGTGCTCATGGCCCCAACGCTACGCTGGCCTGCATGCCCACGCCGCCCACGCTGAACCCGCTGCATACCCCGCACCCACTGCCCACAGTCGAGAAGATCCTCGAACGCGCCCACGTCGTCGCGTTGCCAATGGCAGTGAAGTTCCGCGGCATCACCACGCGCGAGGCGCTGCTCATCGACGGCCCCGCCGGCTGGGGCGAATTCTCCCCGTTCGTGGAGTACGCCGCACCCGAAGCAGCGATGTGGCTGCGTGCCGGCATCGAGGCCGCTTTCGAGGGGCTGCCCGAAGCGCACGGCACCGTCGAGGTCAACGGCACCGTCCCCGCCGTCGCCCCGAAAAAAGTCGAGGCGGTCCTCGCACGGTTCCCCGGAGTGCACACCTTCAAAGTCAAGGTCGCAGAAAAGGGCCAATCGCTTGACGACGACATCGCTCGCGTCAACACCCTCCGCCAACTGCAGCCCGAGGCACGCATCCGCGTCGACGCGAACGGCGGCTGGAGCGTGGAAGAAGCCGTCGCCGCCGAAGCCGCCCTCACCGCGGACGGATCCCTGGAGTACCTGGAGCAACCCTGCGCCACCGTCCAGGAACTCGCCGAAGTGCGCGCTCGGGTGGGCACCCCGGTCGCCGCCGACGAGTCCATTCGCCGCGCCGAAGACCCATATCAGGTGGTGAAGCATAGTGCGGCGCAAATAGGCGTCGTTAAGCAAGCGCCCCTTGGTGGGGTACGAAATGTGCTGAAGCTGGCGGCCGAGCTGGGCCTTGAGCTCACCGTAGCGAGCGCGCTGGACACTGCCGTGGGGATTGATGCGGGGCTGGTCGCGGCAAAGCTCACCGGGTCGCGCGCCGCGGGCCTTGCCACCCAGCGGCTGTTTCTTGAGGATGTCGCGCCGGAGCGCTCGCTTATCGACGGCTCCTTTACTCTGACTCGGACAACCCCCGACGCCGACCGTCTGCACGCACTTCGGGCTTCGGCCGAGCGGCGCGACTGGTGGTTTGAACGGGTTCGCGCGTGTTACCCCCATTTAGGGGCGTAGTCGGTATCAGTTCGGAAGCAAATTCTGCGTTTTTGCTATAGGCGGGGATTCGCGGGCTTAGAGTTTGGCGGACATCGGCGTACAGCCGTCCATGAATATCGTGAAAGAAGGAAGCCGCGATGTCTACTCCTGTAGTGCACGATTCGTCCGCACTGTCGGACGGCGATCTTGCCCCCAGTCCCGAACCGGGAGAGTGGCGCCGTCAACTCATCGGCCTGCTTGCGGGTATCGCTCTCGCCATCCTCATCTACTTCATCTTCCCTTCAGGCGCGGGTGACACCGTGGCTGCTTCACCGGGGGCCAAGGAAGATGTCGAATACACCTCGCAGGCGATGCGCGTCGTCGCCGCTACCACCGTGCTGATGGGCGTGTGGTGGATGACCGAGGCGATCCCGCTCGCCGCGACCGCGCTGCTGCCAATCGCCATCTTCCCGATTATGGGAGTAGCCAAGTTCAAAGATGTCGGTGCGCCGTACGCGTCCGCGACCATCTTCTTGTTCATGGGCGGCTTCCTCTTGGCACTTGGCCTGCAGCGCTGGAACCTGCACCGCCGCCTGGCGCTCTATGTGGTGAAAATCGTCGGCACCTCGCCGCGCCGTCTCATCCTGGGCTTCATGCTGGCGACCGGATTCATGTCCATGTGGGTGTCCAATACCGCGACCGCCGTGGTGATGTTGCCGATTGGTACCTCCGTGCTGATGCTCACTGCAGACACCGTCGGCGGCATGAAGAACCAAGCGAAGTTCGCTACCGGGCTCATGTTGGCGATCGCCTACGCCGCGTCCATTGGCTCGCTGGGCACGCTGATTGGTACCCCGCCGAACGCGCTGTTGAAGGGCTACATGGAGGAAGCACACGACATCACCATCGGCTTCGGCCGCTGGATGATGGTGGGCATGCCGGTCGCCATCATCTTCCTCTTCATCGCGTGGTGGCTACTGGTGACCGTCTTCAAGCCGGAGATCGACGAAATCCCGGGTGGTAAGGAACTCATCGACGAGGAGATCCGCAAGCTCGGCCCGTGGACCTACCCGCAGATCATGGTGGGCATCATTTTCGTGCTCGCGGCCCTGTCCTGGATTTTCATCCCGCTTGGCATTGAGCGCTACGGCTGGTCGTTCCCGTACGACGATGCGATCGTGGGCATCATCGCCGGCCTGTTGATGTTCACCATCCCCGCGGCAAAGGATGGCAAGCGGCTGCTGGACTGGGAGACCGCGAACGAAATGCCGTGGGACGTGCTGCTCCTCTTCGGCGGCGGCCTGTCCCTGTCCGCGATGTTCACCTCCACCGGTCTGTCTTTGTGGATCGGTGAGGCCGCGAAGAGCCTGGCGACACTGCCGATGTTCCTGCTCATCGTGGCAATCTCCGCGCTGATCATCTTCCTGACGGAGCTGACCTCCAACACTGCAACGGCGGCAACCTTCCTGCCCATCATGGGCGGTGTTGCGGTGGGCATTGGCCTGACCGGCTCCACCGAGATGAACGTGATGCTGCTGTGCATCCCGGTTGCGCTCGCCGCTACCTGTGCATTCATGCTCCCGGTGGCGACCCCGCCGAATGCGATCGCCTACTCCTCCGGCTACGTAAAGATGGGCGACATGATCAAGGGCGGTATCTGGCTGAACCTCATCGGCATCGTGCTGATCTCCCTGGCGACCTACTTCATCGCCGTCCCAGTCTTCGGACTGGTGCTCTAAGCCCACAAACTTGCGGCGTCCTACGGATGAAAGTGGGTCAATCTGACGCTTAGGCTCGCGAAAGCTTAAGATTCGTGTCGTGCCAACCCGCGAGCCGCGCAGACCCACGATCCTCGACGTAGCCAGCGTCGCAGGGGTGTCGAAGTCAACCGTGTCGCGGGTGATGCAAAATGACGCACGAGTCGCAGAAGACACACGCGCCAAAGTGCGGCAGGCTATCGAGGAACTGGGCTACGTTCCGGCTCTTTCTGCTCAGCTCATGCGCGCTGAGCCGGCTCCAACAATCGGGCTGTTCGTCAGTTCCGTCGATATCCCGATCTTCGGACAATTGAACCGTTATCTTCACGAAGAGCTCAACGCGCTCGGGTACCACGTACTTCAAGAAACAATTGTGAGCTCGACGCGCAGCGAGCAGGAATCCGCGATGGAAAACCTCGTTCGCATGCCTATCAAGGGAATGCTGGTGTCAGTTGGGGGCGTCGAGAACGATCTGCATCAGAAGTACGCGGCGCGCGTGCCCCTTCTTGTCGTGGGTCGACCTGAGCCGAGCGGCACGCTCCACTCTGTCGGTTACGACGAGGATTATCACGGGGAAACTCTGGTTGATCACCTCGCGAAGCTGGGCCACCGGAAGATTATGATGCAAGACGCTCGAATGAACCGAACTATGGGTACCTGGACACGCGTTCAGGCGCAGAAACGACGTGCAGCGGCGTTGGGGATCGAGTTCGACGCGACCTACACCAGCCTGATGAGCGAACGAGAGCTTGAACAGTGGCTTCTGAAAACACTGGATGATGGATACACCGCGATCATGGCTGTGTTCGACCGGAGGCTTGTTCAGCTGCTCCAAGCCGCAAAACGATTAGGCATCAGGGTCCCAGAAGACATCTCAATGACCGGCTCGGACGGTGTCATGGACGGTGTCGACCTTCTCGGCTTAACAACTGTAAGAAAGCCAGTAGAACTGGTTGGACGCGGTGCAGCTCGCAGGATTGTTGAACTTGTGGAAGGCCCCGAACCTGCAGCTGTTATCAACGAGCGGTACCGCGGCGAACTCATCATCGGAACGACAGCCGGCCGACCCTAGAAACGAATGTGGCCGCGCGGAATGCGCGAGGCCACACTCAAGTGTGATCTTGCCTAGAGGGGGAGAACCTCCGGGAATGCCAGCATGTCATTGAAAATGTTGAATGCAGGTCGCTCGAGGTCAAAGACCTCGATCTCCCGCACCCACTCTGTGTAAAGTTCCGCCAACTCCGCGTTCAGGTCGGAGGTGAGTTCGGGCGCGCTCAGGCGGTAGCCGAGGCTCGAGTGAAACAGATAGGTGTCGAAACCTGGATCTGAAATCTCCAACACGTCGCGAAGCGTCGATCGGAACAGGTGCAGCTCGTTCGCCATCTGATCATCAACCGGCTCCAAGCCAACCGTGAGTGAGACCCCCAAGTCGTAAACATGGGTGGGCCGCATCCGCAGATCAGGCACGGGCGCGATGTCAGCTTCGGTGAGTCGCTGGCGCATCATGCTTACTGCGGTGGGCAGATCCATCACACCACTCAGCCAACCGGGCCACTTACCTGATTCGCCTTGGATGGCCCTGTCCTTCAGGCCGGGAAACACAGTCATGTGATAGCTCGACGGGGGGAGGAGGCCGAAATGCTCCGCCAGGCCTCGAGAGCGGACATCGTCTTGAATACGCTTCTCCACCTCGTAGGTGGGGCTGTCTGGGACAACATGCGCAACGAAGGTGGATCCACGGTGGCGCTTCGCCACACCTTCGGCAGTGAACTTTTCGAAGGTCTGCGGGTTGCTATCCAACGGAAACTTCGCCATTGCCCTAGTTGCCTGCACGCTTGTTGTAGGACTCAATCTCGTTGGATGCACCTTGCTGAGCTTCCTCAAGTGCGGTAGCCGGGTTCGAGCCGTTCGCAAACGAGGACATCGCAGCTTGGTACGACTGACGGGCAGCGTTTAACGCACCGGTCTTGCATCCAGCGGTGATCTTGTTGCTTGGGGTGTTTTGCAGCTGATCAACCAGGGCCTGCTGCTGCTCAGTTAGACCTGCGAGCGCGTCATTGGCACCGTTGGTGGTGGGCAGGTAACCGGTCTCCTCGAAGATTTTCTGCTGCACCTCGTCAGAACCGACATACTTCATGAACTCCCACACCGCTTCTTGGGTTTCTTTGGAGTGTCCCTCCTTGATTGCCCACAGCGAGTTGCCGCCCGGGACCGCGCCGGCTTCGTCAGTGTCACGGGGCAGGGCGATGATGGACCAGTCGAAGCTGGGGTTCGCCTCGGTGATGTTGCCGTAGTTTCCGGAGGAGTTGAGCTGGATTGCGGCTTGCTCTGACAGGAACGCACCGGTCGCAGCGGAGCCGTCGTTACCCGGATTGTGAATGACACCTGCTGAGTAAAGGTCCCCGATTCGCTCCCACAACTTGACGGTCTCGTCCGAGGTGAGATTGAACTCGGTCGCTGCCTCATCGACGCCGTTCTCCGGAGTGCAAAGGAACTGGTCGGTCATGGACTGGAACTGCTCCATGTACCAGCCGCTCTGGTGGAAGGTGAGACCTGGGCGTCCAGTCGTCTCATGAACCTTTTCCGCCGCGTCGAGGAGGCCTTCTACGGTCTCGAGGTCAGCGTGGCTCAAACCTGCCTCTGCAAGAGCGGTGTCGTTCACGTAGATCGCCGGCTGAGACACCATGAACGGCATGGAATAGACCTTGTCTTCGAAGGTGTAGTAATTCGCCACAACGTCAACCAGATTGTCCCAGTCGTAGTCCTCTCCGAAGTCCTGGGCCGGTTCTGCAACACCGCTGTCGCGCAGGTACGCAGTCTGAACGTCCGAAGCCTGGAGGAGCGCCGGTAGGTCACCGGTTTGCACTGAGGCAATGAACTTGGCAATCGCATCCTCGTAGCCCCCCTGGTAGGAGGCCTGGACTTCGATTTCTCCTTGGTGCTCCGCATTGAAGTCACTGACGATTTCTTCGAGGGTGGTCGCAGCTGCGCCCGACGCGGAGTGCCAGAAATCGACGACGACGGCACCGTCGGCGGTGGTGGCGGTGTCACCTTCACTGCCGCCGCAAGCGGTCAGGGAAGACGCAGTGAGGATGGTTGCGGTTGCAAGAGCGAAAAACTTCTTGGACATTTACTTGACAGCTCCTTCGGTGAGGCCGCGGGTCAGGTACTTCTGACCGAATACGACGAGCAGGACGGTTGGGATGACGGCGATCATGAGGCCAGCGAGGACGAGACCAGTGTCGATAGCAGCTTCGTCGGCAAGCGCCTTGATGCCTGGTTGGATGGTGCGAACTGATGCAGATTGGGTGATCAACAGTGGCCACATGTATCCGTTCCACGCGGCGATGGCGCCCGTGACAATGGCGGTCATGCAGACCGAGCGGTTGAGGGGGAGTAGGAAGGACCAGAGGAATTTGAACGGTCCTACGCCTTCCAGAATCGTGGCTTCGCGGATTTCCTTGGGGAAGCCCAGGAATGCCTGATAAAAGAGGAACAACGTGAAACTGGACGCGAGGTACGGCAGGAAGATGCCGACGACGGTATCGTAAAAGCCCATGCCGCGAACCGTGAGGTAGTTACCAATGACGGCAACCTCACCGGGGATCATCATCGGGAGCAGGAAAAAGATGAGGACTTTCGACGCGCCGGGCAAGCGGCCGAAGACAAGTGCATATGCAGCGAGCACCGAAGTGATGAACTGTCCTGCCGTCTGGCACACGGTCACGATGACGGAGTTGATCAGCTGACGGCCAATCGAAGACTGCTCCCAGGCACGCGGGTAGTTGCTGAAGATGGTGTCGCCGAAGAATAAGGACTGGACACCGCCTTGGATGTCACCGGACGATCGGAACGAGCCAACTAGCGCAAACACGATCGGCAACGCAATGGAGAAGCAGACCAGGAGCAACCAGATCCACATCACCACAGTTGTAAAGGGGGAACGAAGGTTGTTGTTCATGGGGCTTACCTGTTGTTTCGGTTCGAGAGCCTGAACTGGATCAGCGTGAGGACGAGGATGATGACGAACAGGACCATGCCACGCGCGGACGCGGCAGCGAAGTCCGCTGTGCCGCCGCCGAAGGCCAAGTCGTAGATGTCGAGCACCAGAGTTCGGGTCGAATTTCCCGGTCCGCCGCCAGTAAGAACTTGGAAAATGGTGAACTCCTTCATCGCCGCCATCGCCTGCGTGACAGAAAGAACCAGCAGCATTGGCGCGATGCTCGGCAGAATGATGTGACGGACGTACTTAGAGCCGGTTGCTCCATCAAGGTTTGCTGCCTCCACCATCTCCCCAGGAATGCCGTCGATGGCGACGAGCATGAGCAAAGTGACGAACGAAATGCCGATCCATACATCTGTGATAAGCACCGAGATCATCGCCATTCGAGGACTTGTCAGCCAACCAACCTGGTCGAAGCCCATGGACATGAAGACTTGGTCGAACAGGCCGACAACAGGTGCGAACATTTGGCGGAACACCAAGGTTCCAACTGCCGTGGAGACCGCCATCGGGATCAACACCACCGGCCTCATCCACACGGTGCCTTTCATGCGGTACGACAGCGGCAGTGCGATTGCTAGGCCGATAGCCAGCTTGAGAATCACCGATGCCACGGTGAACAGCAGGGTGCGGGAGAACGTCGACAGGAATGTTGGGTCCGAAAACATGTTGAGGTAATTGTCGAACCCGGTGAAGCCAGCTGGTCGGCCGAATAGGTCGGTCGACGTGAAAGAGAGGTAGAGCGCGCGGAAGAACGGCCAGAAGTCGAAAACAAGGAACAGAATGGTCGCCGGAAGAAGGCACAACCAGGCCCACAGTTCTCCTCGCTGGCGTGGGGCTTTCGGGCCTGCCGTGTTCTCCCGCGCTGTTTCGAGTGCGTCAACGGGAGGGACCTCGGGGCCGGGAGCCCCTTTCAGCTGCATACTCATCAGTTGATCCTCGCTGTGGTTTCAGCGTCGAACAAGTGAAGGAAGTCGCGATCGAAACGCAGGTCGAATGCGTCTCCTGCGGCGATCCGCAACGTGTTCGGCACGCGGATAATGAAGTCCCCGAGATCATTCAGACCGTCGATTGAAGCGTGTACGTACTTGTCGGAACCGAAGTTCTCGACGTACTCCGCCGCGGCGCGGGTATCGCCTTGACCATCGCTCACCACCTCAAGATTCTCTGGGCGGATGCCAAGCACAACGCGATTGGACGTCGGCTGCTGTGCAAGGGGCGGGAGGGGGAGTCGGATGTGTCCAATTGTGATCTCGCTGCCCTCGATCGTGCCCGTCATCATGTTCATCGACGGGGTGCCGATGAACGTGGCGACGAACGTATTCGCTGGCGTGAGGTACAGCTCCTCGGGCGAACCAACCTGCTGCATGTCGCCGCCTTCGAGCACGGCGATGCGATCGGCCATGGTCATGGCCTCGGTCTGGTCGTGCGTCACGTACAGCATCGTCGTGTTCAGGCGGCGCTGCAGCTGGCTGATCTCCGCGCGGGTGGACACACGAAGTTTGGCGTCCAGGTTGGACAGCGGCTCGTCCATCAAGAACACCTGGGGGTCGCGAACGATTGCACGGCCCATAGCCACACGCTGCCGCTGGCCACCGGACAGTGCTTTGGGAAGGCGCTCAAGATACTGGTCGAGGTCGAGCAAGCGGGACGCCTCAGCGACTCGCTTCTGCTGCTCATCCTTCGACACGTTTTGCATCTTGAGTGCGAAAGCCATGTTCTCCGCCACAGTCATGTGCGGGTACAGGGCGTAGGACTGGAACACCATCGCGACGTCACGCTTGGATGGCGCGAGCGTTGATGCGGGGGTGTCGCCGATGTAGATCTCGCCTCCGGTTAGTTTCTCCAAACCGGCCACCATGCGCAGAGTTGTTGATTTGCCAGATCCAGATGGTCCGACGACGGCTACGAACTCCCCGTCGCGGATAGCTAGATCCATATTGTTGATGGTCGGGCGGGGGTTACCGGGGTAGTGGAGGGTAGCTTTATCGAAAGTAATAGCTGCCATGTGTGATCCCCTACGAGTTATCGTTTGGTAAGGATGCCGAGGGATTGCAATTCAAAGCGCGCTTGATCTACCGAGCGCCACAGGTGCCCGTGCCAGCCTGCGGCATGCGCTCCGACAATGTTTCTCTCTCGGTCATCAAAGAAGTGGATGGTGGAGGGTTCCACATCCGAAAGATGGCTCGCTGCAAGGTCATAGATAGCCCTGTCGGGCTTCATGAGGCCGTGTTCGGACGAGAAGACGAGGTGGGCGAAGACCGATGCCCAGTCGCTTTCCCGAACGCTTTGCGCCATCCGGTGCGGAGCATTGCTCAAGATTCCGAGTGGCACGCCGGCATCCGCAATCTCAAGTAACAGTTGGTGGGGTTCCCTGGCAATGGTCGAAGCCAGCTCAGCGTCCTTGGCTGCCGCAGAGGCAACCAGAGCTGGATCGGATTCGATTCCTGCACGCTGAAAGACTGGGGGCCAAAACTGTTCGTCAGCCGCGCCGAGGTCGTACTCGTCCCGGATCGCCCAGTAGCTGTCCGTGAATACCTCACGGTCGAACTCGCCCTTGAGGGCAGCCAAGTGATCCAATAGCTGCTCCATTCGGGTGCCTTCCGGTACGAGAACTCCGCCAATGTCGAAAATGACGACTGGTGACACGACGTCTCCCTTTCGTTGCCGTTCAGTGGGAACGTTCTCACCAAACCGCACCCAGGTTTCTCTGGGGTGAGATTGAGTTAAAATCTAGTTGAACATGTGGGAACGATTTCATGCAGTACATGGGCATATTCAGAAGTTTTCTCTGCAACTAAGATGGGGAGAATCTACGGTGGCGGTTTATCCTTTCCCCATGGATAACGAGACGCGCCAGTTTGGTTCTCAGAGCAACGCACCTGAGCCGCAGCGCAGGCAGCGCCCCAAGCAGTACATTCCGGAACAGCAGCCCCAAGAGCCGTCTTATAGCGAGCCCCACTATGACGAGCCGTACTATGCGCCGGAGCCTGCCGACTTCGAGCCCGAAAAGCGCGACAACGTTCCGGCCATCATCTTTGGTGTGCTGTTCGCGATCGCCGTGGCCGCGGCAACGGTGCTGTTCTTCCTTTGGCGCGGTGCCGCTGCGGAGGCGGACAAGCCGCCGGTCACGGTGACGCAGACCGCGACCGAGGTGGTCACCACGACTGAGACCACCACCCGCCGCCCGTCGCTCTTCGGCCGCGACGAGACGACGCAGGCCCCGGCCCCAGCCCCGGGTGAGCCGACTGTGACGCAGCCGCCGCAAACTCCCGCGCCAGCTCCGGATCTCGAACTCCCGTCAGATGTGCGCGACGCACTCGACGAGCTGGTGGGGGAGGCGGAGTCCCTCTTCCCGCAGCAGTAGGCTCACAAGGCATGGATTCGCACGCGCTTGCACACAGCCTTGCACACAGTGTCGTTGACTCGCTCGCCCGCAACGTCACGGATGTGGTGATGAGCCCAGGTTCGCGCAACTCACCGTTGGCTTACGAGTTGCTGGCTCGCACGGATCTGCGCGTGCACATGCGTATCGACGAACGGTCGGCCGCGTTCACAGCCCTCGGACTCGCCCGGGTCCAGCGGCGTCACGTGGCTGTGGTGATGACGTCCGGGACAGCCGTGGCCAACGCGTATCCCGCGCTGATCGAGGCACACATGTCTCACACCCCGCTCGCGGTCGTGAGTGCGGACCGCCCCGAGCGGCTCATTGGCACGGGTGCCTCGCAAACAATCTGGCAGCAGGGGATCTTCGGCCGCTACGCTGCCACGCAGCAGGTCACCACGCTTGACGACGCAGCGGCGATCTCGTTCGTTGACGACCAGGTGCACATCAACGTTGCCCTGGACATCCCGCTGGTGCCGGATGCGCTTCCCGAGGCCCACGGCGCTCCTCGCCGCGTCGGCCCCGGCCGCCTGGACACGAAACCCGCCTGGGTGGACCACGGCGCCGTCGACGTAGATCTCAGCCGTGACACGCTGGTGATCGCCGGCGATGAGGCGTGGGATGTGCCGGGACTCGAACATGTGCCCACCATTGCGGAGCCGACCGCGCCGACCCCGTTCCACCAGGTGCATCCGTTGGCCGCGCGGTTCTTCGCTCAGAACGAGGTCGCCATTTCCCACGACGGCGGGGACTTCGCTGCCTCGACCAAGCCGCAGCAGGTGATTGTGGTGGGGCATCCCACACTGCACCGCGACGTGATGGCCCTGCTGACGGATCCAGACATTGAGGTCATCGGCATCTCACGTACCGATGTCTTCACCGGCAAACCGGATCGGCGTGGCTCGCGCGTCAACGCCACCGGGCAGCCGAGCGATACGTGGTTGAAGATCTGCGAGGCAGCCGGTGACGTGGGGGCGGAAACCGTGCGCGCTGCGCTTGAGGACGACGAGTTCGGGTTCACCGGCCTCCACGTCGCCGCGGCCGTCTGTGACACGCTCGCCGTCGGCGACACGCTCGTGCTCGGCTCCTCCAACCCGGTGCGCGACGCCAGCCTCGTTGGTATGCCGTTCGACGGGGTTGACACCTACGCCGCGCGCGGCGCTGCAGGCATCGACGGCACCGTTTCCCAGGCGGTGGGTATCGCCCTTGCCACCCAGGCGCTGCGGGCGGATGAGATCCGGGCGCCGCGCACCGTTGCGCTCATGGGGGATCTCACCTTCTTGCACGACATCAATGGGCTGCTCATCGGCCCCGACGAGCCGCGCCCAGGAAATCTCACCATTGTGGTGGCCAACGATGACGGTGGCGGCATCTTCGAAGCACTGGAAGTCGGTGCCGAGCCAGTGCGAAAGGAATTTGAGCGGGCTTTCGGGACCCCGCACGGGGTGGACGTCGAAAAGCTTGCGACTGCCCATGGTGCGCACTACCTCAAGGTTGAAACCCTGGCTGAGCTCAGCGAAGCCCTGATTGAACTGGAAGCGGAGCCCGCCCCGATTGCCGTAGTGGAGGCAGCGACAACCCGCGCGACTCGCCGCGCGCTTGCGCAAAGGCTGGCGAAGTAATGCAGGTGCGTCGCCGCCTACAGCAGCTCGTGCTGGCGCTGTACACCGCGGCCCTCCTCGGAGCTGTTGCGATGGTGCTCGGGCCCGTGATTAACGATGCGCACATTCACGCCGACCCCGGTCGCGGGATTGCCACCGTGCTCAAAGTGGATCAGCACCGTACCGCCGTGGAGTACGAGGGCGAGGATGGCAAGCTCCACGCGCCACGCGCTGGATTGTTGTACCCATCGGGCCTGGGGGAGGGGCAGCGAGTCTGGGTGACGTATGCCAAGTCTGACCCTGACCTGGTGAAAGTCGAAGGCCGCGGGTGGTACCTTTCGCTGCTGCCCGCCGGGTCGGTGACTGTGGTGGCGACGTTGATTGCCGCGGCTGGCTGGTTCGCGGTCTCCCGCGCAAAATTCATGTGAATTTTACGTCCGATTGGGCAAGCGTTTGTCCAGCGATGAAAGAATGCTACGCATGCGTGTGGGAATCGTGGCCGAATCCTTTTTGCCGAACATCAACGGAGTGACCAACTCCGTGCTCCGGGTGCTCGAGCATCTCAAGCGCGAAGGCCACGAAGCCATCGTGGTTGCGCCGGGTGCCCGTGACTTTCAGGAAGAGGTGCCGGACTACCTCGGGTTTGAGATCGTTCGCGTGCCCACGGTGATGATTCCCCTGATTGACTCGCTGCCGATCGGCGTGCCCACCACCACGGTTGCTGCCGCGCTGGCGGATTTCAAGCCGGACGTGATCCACCTGGCCAGCCCGTTCGTGCTGGGTGGTGCAGGTGCGTTCGCTGCTCGCCAGCTCGACATCCCTGCTGTGGGGCTGTATCAGACCGACGTCGCTGGATTTGCCACGAAATACCACGCGGCGATGGTGGCTAACATCGCCTGGGACTGGACCCGCACGATCCACAACATGTGCCAGATGACGCTCGCGCCGTCTTCGGCGACGATCAGCGAGCTGGAGTCGCGCGGTATCAAGAACGTCAACCACTGGGGCCGCGGCGTGGACGCGGAACTGTTCCACCCGACGCGACGCTCCGAGGTGCTGCGACGCCAGTGGGATCCGACGGGGTCCAAGAAGATTGTTGGTTTTGTGGGGCGTTTGGCTGCGGAGAAGAGCGTGCACCGTCTCGCCCCGCTGGTGGCGAACCAAGACATCCAACTGGTTGTTGTCGGCGATGGTCCGGAGCGCCAGGCGCTTGAAGAGGCGCTGCCCGGTGCAGTGTTCACCGGCGCACTGAGCGGCGAGTCCCTGGCGCGCGCGTACGCGTCGCTGGACCTGTTCATACACACCGGCGAGTTCGAGACCTTCTGCCAGGCGATCCAGGAAGCGCAGGCCTCCGGTGTACCCACCATTGGTCCGCGCGCCGGCGGCCCGATCGACCTGATCGACCACGGGGTCAACGGCCTGCTGCTCGACGTGGACACCTTCGAGGCTGAGCTGCCGGATGCGGCGAGCTGGGTCCTCGACGATGCGCGCCTGGACAACTTGAAGGCCACCGCCCGCGAGTCGGTTGCAGACAAGACCTGGCAGGCGCTCGGCGAGCAGTTGATGGGCTACTACGAAGAGGTTGTCAAGGGCTACAACCGCAACGTGATCCGAATCTTCGGTCGCGATGTCAACCTGCCCGCGTGGGCGCGGGGACCGCGCCGCCTGCGCCGCGGGGCGTGAACTGTATCACCCACGCCGAAAAAACCGTTCCAGACCTTTCCTAACCGCTTCGAATAAGAGTAGGTTCGCTTTTGTAAAGCAAGCCTTACTTAAAGGAGCCTGCACGCATGGGTGGCACGGCAACACTAATGGACATCCCCGTGGGGAAACGCGCGGTGATCAACTCCGCCACGGTCGATGGGACGCTGAACCGCCGACTCCGCGAACTCGGCCTGCGCAGCGGTGCCGAAGTCACCGTCATGCAGAAGACCGCCGGCGGCGGCCGAGTCGTCAAAGTCCGCGGCACCCACTACGCGCTGGACACCTTCGCGCTCAAGCACATCTTGGTCGACGCGGCCCCGGGTGAAAGCAAATGAGCACTCCGAAAGTTAGTACGCCGGATCCCACCGCAGCCTGCTCCCACTGCGACGCCTCTGCGGCGGAGGTCGCCACCGGCGCGCCCACGATCGCCCTGGTCGGCTCCCCGAACGCAGGTAAGTCGACCCTCTTCAACGCGCTGACCGGCGCCGGCGTGAAAATGGGCAACTGGCCGGGCACCACCGTCGAAGTCTCGCGCGGGGTGTGGCACACGCCCGGGGTGGGTAGTGATCGCCTCAATGTCATCGACTTCCCCGGCGCTTACTCGCTCGACCCGGTCAGCCCCGATGAGGCGCTCACCCGCGAGCTGTTGTTCGACAGCCCCGACTCCCAACGCCCCGACCTGGTGCTGGTCGCGGTCGACACCTCGAATATCGCGCGCGGCCTCTACCTCGCCGCACAGCTCGCCGAGCACCCGTACCAAATGGTCATCGCCCTGACCAAGGCTGATGTGGCGCAGCGCCAGGGCCTCGAGGTGGACCCGGATCGTCTCTCCCGTGCCTTGGGCATCCCGGTCGTCGCCGTCGATCCGCGCCGCCGCGATGTCACCGCCCTCGCCGAAGCTGTGCATGCGCAGCTCCACGCGCCGATCGAAACGGTCCGCCCCGTGGAAGTGCAATCCACGAACTCGGACGCCGATCTTGCCGCCGCCGATGCCCGCTTCGAGTGGATCGACCACGCCGTCGCCTCAGCGACCGTGCGCGACGAGCAGCGGGCTTCCACCACCGAAACCATCGACCGCTTCGTCCTCCACCCCGTCCTCGGACCGCTCATCTTCCTCGCCGTGATGTTCCTGGTCTTTCAAATCACCATCACACTCGCCGCCCCACTGCAAACCCTCCTCGAAGACTTCTTCACCGGCCCGCTCTCACAGTGGGCGGAAGCAGCACTCGCCGCCGTCGGGCTCGACTTCCCCTTCATTAAGGGCTTGCTTATCGACGGCCTGATCGGCGGTGTCGGCATGGTCCTCACGTTCGTCCCTCTGATGGCGCTGATGTTCCTGTGCCTCGCAGTCCTGGAAGATTCCGGGTACATGGCGCGCGCGGCCGTTGTGGCCGATCGGCTGATGCGCGCGATCGGGTTGCCGGGCAAAGCGTTCATCCCGCTCATCGTTGGGTTTGGCTGCAATGTCCCGGCGATCTCCGCGACCCGGGTGCTCAGCACGCCGCTGCAACGCCGGATGACTGCGCTGCTCGTGCCGTTCACCTCTTGCTCGGCGCGGCTTACCGTGTACGTGATGCTGGGTCACACGTTCTTCCCTGAGCACGCGGGACTCGTGGTGTTCGCCATGTACGTGGTTTCGATCCTGCTGGTGGTGTTCGCCGGCCTGCTGCTGAAGACGCTGCTGTGGCGCACCATGGGGGCGGACCCGTTGGTGATCGATCTGCCCGTGTACCAGCTGCCCACCGCGCGTCTGACTGCGACGGTCACCTGGGCACGCCTCAAGGGATTCCTGCGCACCGCAGGCGGCATTATCGTGGCAACCGTCATCGCCATCTGGTTTCTGCTTTCCACCCCAGCGGTCGCAGGGCACAGCTGGGGTGACGAGGAGCTCGCGCCGCAGGACTCGGTCTACGGCGTGGTCTCCGAAACCATTGCGCCGGTCTTTGAACCCGCCGGGTTCGGTTCGTGGTCGCTGACCGGTCCGCTGATCACTGGCTTCCTGGCCAAGGAGGCGTTGATCTCCACTTGGGCGCAGACCTACGCTGTGGAAGAAGACTCGGCGGATCTAGCGACCGCAGTACGCGAGGATTTCGACCAGGCCTCCGGCGGCCACGGCATCGCCGCGGTGTGGGCGTACATGATCTTCCTCATGGGCTACACGCCGTGCGTGGCCACACTCGCCGCACAGCGCCGCGAGATCGGCCTGAAGTGGACGCTCATCGGCGTGGTGGGACAACTCGCGCTTGCCTGGTTGCTCGCGGTGGTCACGTTCCAAATGCTTCGGATATTCATGTAGGCGGAAGCAATGTTTCGTCGACAAGCAACTAAGCCCCAAACCCCGAAACGTCCCGTGGAAGCGGTGACCCAAGCGATCCGCGACGGTGCCCGCAGCCGCGCCGAGATTCGGCGAACCACGGGCTTGAGCGATTCCACGGTGGACGCAATCATCCACCATCTTCAGCGCACCGGACGGCTGAGCCTAGAAGCGCTCGGCGGCAGCTGCGCCGGCGGCGGGTGCAGTTCTTGCGTGGCGGCTAAAGCGAACGGCGGCTGCGCAACGGGCGCGGGCGGGGGAGGCCCTGTCGCACTCGTGCTGACCACGCGCAGGCCGGAGTAGGCCGCCCGCGTAGACTTGCCAACCATGGCCAAGGCGAACCTGGACAAGCAGCCCTTCGACGTTGCCGGGATGTTCGACGACGTGGGGGAGCGCTACGACATCACCAACACGGTGCTGTCCTTCGGCTTGGATAGAAGGTGGCGCACCAAGACCCGCAAGCGCCTTGATCTGAAACCGGGGGAACGGGTGTTGGACCTCGCCGCGGGTACGGCGGTGTCCACCGTTGAGCTGCAAAAGTCGGGCGCGTGGGTGGTGGCGTGCGACTTTTCCCAGGGCATGCTCGCCGCTGGGCGCAACCGGGAGGTGCCGAAAGTTGCCGGAGACGCGATGCACTTGCCGTTTGCTAGCGAGGTGTTCGATGCAGTCACTATTTCCTACGGGCTGCGCAACATCCACGACTTCGAGGCAGGCCTGCGCGAGATGGCGCGCGTGACCAAGCCGGGCGGGCGGTTGACGGTCAACGAGTTCTCCACGCCGATCATCCCGGGTTTTCGCACCCTATATAAGGAGTACTTGCCGCTTGCGCTGCCGCGCGTGGCCAAAGTGTTCTCCTCCAACCCGGAGGCGTACGAGTACTTAGCCGAGTCCATCCGCGCATGGCCGGACCAGGAGGCGCTTGCCGCAGCGATCAACCGCAGCGGATGGGAAGGCGCTGGCTGGCAGGACCTCACCGGCGGGATTGTTGCGCTGCACAGCGCGACGAAGCGGCTGGGCTAGGCCACTGGGCTAAGCCGTATAACTAGGCAGCATTCCACAACGGCGCGTCTTTCGGGGCGAGCTTGCCCGCGGTGCGCCACGCGCGCGCCACGAGGTCGCGGTCCGCGTCGCTGATCATGTTGCCCATGAGCCGTGCTGCTGCGGGCATCAGGTACTCGCCGCCGATTCCGCGCATGGCCAGCGGCGCGACGGCGGGCAGGAACTGGGGGTAGGTCAACAGGCGCGCGGCCGTGCGGGCTAACGCAAACGCTTCGCCGTAGGCCTCCCGCAGCGCGAGAGGCCAAGCCAGCGTGAGGTCGGGGTTCTTGCCGGCGCGGGTGATGAGGGCGATGGCCATCACGGCGGTTTCCATGCCGTAGTCAATGCCTTCGCCGTTGAGCGGGTTCACGCAGGCAGCGGCGTCGCCGATCAGCGCCCAGTTCGCACCCGCCACGTTGGATACCGCCCCGCCCATGGGCAGCAGCGCCGAGGTGACAGCTTCCTCGGGACCCAGCCCCCAGGTGTCGCGTTGTTGCGCGGCGTAGAAGCTGAGCAGCTTCTTCGTGTTCACTCTCGCCGGGCGGGTGTCGGTGGACAGCGCCCCGCAACCGAGGTTCACATAACCGGTGCCGTCGAGCTCGCCCAGCGGGAAGATCCAGCCGTAGCCGGGTTGCACCTCGCCGCTGTCATCGCGCAGCTCGACGTGAGAGTGCATCCACGGCTCGTTCGCGGTCTCGACGGAATCGGTCGCGCAGTACGAGCGGGCCGCGATGCCGTAGACCTCGCTCTTGTGCCAGATGCGCCCCAGCTGTTTGCCAAAGGGGGAGCGCACGCCGTCGGCGACAATCACCCATTTCGCGCTCACCGGCCCGCGGGCGGTAAGGACGTGGCTGATGCGCCCGCCTTCGAACTCCGCTCCGGTCGCAGGACACTCCTGCCACACGGTGGCGCCGGCCTTGGCTGCCTCGGTGACCAGAGCGTCGTCGAAAATCTTGCGCGGGCTGGCCGAACCCTCGGTGCCGTAGACGCCCTCGGGCCAGGGGGCGGTGACATCGCCGCCAAAGCCGTGCAACTTCAGCCCGCGGTTGCGATACGCAGGCAAAACGTGGTCGAGTCCGAGCTGCCGAAGCGTGTGCACCGCGCGGGGGGTGAGTCCGTCGCCGCAGGTTTTGTCTCGGCGTTTGGCAGAGGCGTCGATAAGCAAAGTGTGCAAACCTGCCCGCTGTGCTGCGATGGCTGCCGTGGACCCGGAGGGGCCGGCGCCGACAACGACGCAATCGAACGCGAATGTGCTCACCCCGGTCATTGTGCCAGCCGGGGGCCTACTGTCGTGCGCGGGGGAGGTATTCGGCTACGGTATTTGGAGACATGTGCGCGCCGTTTCTGACGCCATTTTGCAGCTGACAACCGCCCATAACTTGCAAGGACAGTGACCGATGACCCACGGCATCCAACCGTCGCCACGAGGCGGGTTCACCATCGACCTCGGCGACGAGGCGCTGTCGATGCGTGTGGCCCGCGGAATGAGCGCGGTGGAAGACCTGCTGGGCGAGCGGCTGAACCACGGTGAGCCGTTCATCGCGGAGAAGGTCAACCACCTCGCCTTTGCCGGCGGCAAGCGGTTCCGCCCGCTCATGGCGCTGCTGTGCAGCGAGTTCGGGCCGGATCCGGAGGCAGAGAACGTGGTCAAGGGTGCGGTGCTCACCGAGATGGTGCACTTAGCCACCTTGTATCACGACGACGTGATGGATGAGGCGGAGAAGCGCCGCGGCGTGGAGTCGGCGAACCAGCGCTGGGGCAACTCCGTGGCTATTCTGGCCGGCGATATTCTGCTGGCGCACACCTCGCGGTTGATGAGTGAGATTGACACCGAAACTGTTGCGTACTTCGCGGATACGTTTCAGACGCTGGTTACCGGGCAAATGCGCGAGACTGAAGGTGCGCGCGGGACGGATCCGGTCGAGCACTACATCAAGGTGGTCGAGGAAAAGACCGGTGTGCTCATTGCGTGTGCCGCGTATCTGGGGGCGAAGCTATCCGGTGCCCCGGAAGATGTGCGGAGGAGCTGCGAGCGCCTCGGTGCCGCCGTGGGCGTAGTGTTTCAGATCGTCGACGATATCATCGACATCTTCTCCGATGCCTCCCAGTCGGGAAAGACCCCGGGCACCGACCTGCGCGAGGGCGTGTTCACCCTGCCAGTCCTTTACGCACTGGAGGAGGACACCCCGGCGGGCGAGGAGCTACGAGGTTTGCTCACCGGTCCGCTGACCAACGACGCCGACGTCGCACGGGCCCTCGAGCTGATCAGCCAAACCCGTGGGCGCGAGCGCGCCCTGGAGAAGGTTCGCGAGTACCTCGCCGTGGTGGAGCAGGAGCTTGCTTCGCTTCCCGACGGCCCGGCCAACGAAGCTCTCCAGCGACTGGCGGAAGTCACCGTCGACCGCGTGGGCTAAGCGCTTCGTTTGCTTTGGTGTCCAGGGAATTTGCAACCTGGCGCTAGTGGTGATGTAGAGTAAGCAACGCACTTTGAGTGCGCGCCAGGTTGCCCGAGCGGCCAAAGGGAGCGGACTGTAAATCCGCCGGCATTGCCTTCAGAAGTTCGAATCTTCTACCTGGCACTCTTTCGAAAGCCCCGTACCCCACCAGGTGCGGGGCTTTGTGCGTTAGCGCAGCATGCGGGACTGGCGAACGGTATTTTCGAGCTCATGGGCAACGGGCAGAAAATCGTTCCCAATATTTGGTGCAATCGCAGCGCCGAAGCCGTCGCTGCGTTTTATGAAGCGGCCTTCGGTGCGGCCGGTTTTGCTGTCAGTTCCGAAGTTGCAACCCGCTACCCGGAAACTGGCGAGCCGGTAACCACCAACCTCACTATCGATGGGTTCAAGACAAGTTCGGCGTGAACTGGCAATTGATGCTTAGCGACTCTGGGGCAGCCCCGCGTCCTTTCATCATGCCGGCGGTGATGTTTGATGGTCCCGCCCAAGATCGCGCGGAAGAGGCGGCGGAGTTCTACGTGAAGCTGTTCAACTCCAGCAGCGGGCAGGAGGCTGAAGTTGGCGGCATCTCCAGGTATCCGGAGCGTACCGGCAAGGCGGAGGCCGGAGCGTTAGCCTTCGGCGAGTTTCGCGTTGGGGACCAGTGGTTCGTGGTCATGGACAATGGTTCCGGGCAAGACCACGGTCTCCGCGGTATCTCGCTGCTGGTCAATTGCGAAGTTCAGAAAGAGATCGACTTCTTCTGGGATTCCCTGAGCGCAGACTCTGACGCAGAGAACTGCGGATGGCTCAAGGACAAGTTTGGAATGTCGTGGCAGATTGTTCCTGTCAACCACGCAGAGCTTCTGCGGCACCCTAACGCGTTTGCCCACATGATGGAGATGAAGAAGCTCGTCATTGCCGACTTCTGACCGCCAGGGGAGATCGTCGAGAAGAATTGGTGCAAAAATGCGCTCTCCGCTGGCGATTTGTGTTCTGAAAGTGCAACGGGTTAATCTCTACAAGGCTTCAACGGAGCGGGTTGCGCAGGAATAGATCTTGCTGGACTCACAACAAAGAGGCTGTGCCCCCTTAGCTCAGTCGGCAGAGCGTTTCCATGGTAAGGAAAAGGTCATCAGTTCGATTCTGATAGGGGGCTCTGTTGTTTGCATACGCAAGCACATGGCGGTGTAGCTCAGTGGTAGAGCAAGCGACTCATAATCGCTGTGTCGAGAGTTCAATTCTCTCCATCGCTACGTACCTCGATCGGGTGCGGTGTGTGAAAAATTCGCGCCGAGGCTCGTGATAGGGTCTAGGTGCATTGCACATTCAGCGCGATGCTCTAGGGGCGTGGCGCAATTGGTAGCGCAACGGTCTCCAAAACCGTAGGTTGCAGGTTCGAGTCCTGTCGCCCCTGCCAATCCATCAAGTTGGAGGAGTTTCTTTGACTAATCCGAACGGTCAGACCCCGGCGCAGCCGACCGGTAAGCGTCAGCTGCGCGGCACTTCTCCGGTTTCTTCTTCCACCTACGAAGAAAAGCGCGCTCCCGCAAAGCAAGAGGCGAAGGCTGACGAGAGCTACGGCGGTGGCGCTGGGCAGTTTCCTAGCGAAGTCGCAGCCGAGATGAAGAAGGTCATCTGGCCCACTGGCCGTCAGATGGTCAATTACACACTGATCGTGTTCGCGTTCCTCATCTTGGTCACTGTGCTGATGTGGGGCACCGATGTCCTCGCGGCGAAGCTAATTGGATGGGTTCTCATCCCGTAAGCTATACTTTCGTCGTACATTCCCGCCGCCTCGAAGACACGAGGAGGGCGGGATACTTTTTGGCCCGTGCCTTTCGGAACGTAGGTACGCTGTGTCGCAAAGTAGCAAACGTCGCAAGGTGTCACGGATGAAGGAGTTCACCATGGTTGAAGCGGATAAGGACGCGAAGAACACCGTCGAGAACAACGAGCAGGAAATGATCGGCGAGGGTGCCCCGGTGTCCCCGAAGACCGACCCTGAGGCCCGCGAAAGCGACCAGCACGGTAAGGAAGGTGACTCCTCCAACTAAGAGGAGTGGAGTATGGAACGTGAACAAGAACTCCGCAACGATCCGGAGCTGAAAGCAGAAGAGCAGATGATCGCTGAAGACGGTACCGTCAGCGACGGGACTGGCGGCGAAGCCACAGAGGTGGGCGAGTCCGCAGACGTGGAGTCTGCAGGTGAGTTCGCCGAAGAGGTTGAGGACAACCAGGAGATGATCGACGAGGGCGCTCCGGTGATTCCGGAGACCGAGCCGCTGCTGGGGGAATCCCAGGCAGAAGTCGACGCTGAAGCTGAAGCGACGGCGGAGGCCGACGGCGACATCGTCGAAGAACCCATCCAAGAAGGCGACCTCGCTGCGGCTGAGGCAGCACTCGGCGGCGAGGCGGAAGACACCGACAGCGAGTACCGCCGCCGCCTTCGCGAGTACACCAGGGAGCTCAAGAAGCTGCCTGGTGAGTGGTACATCATCCAGTCCTACTCTGGCTACGAGAACAAGGTGAAGACCAACCTCGACATGCGTATTCAAACGCTCGAGGTGGAGGACTCCATCTACGACGTCGTCGTGCCCATCGAGCAGGTCCTAGAGAACAAGGACGGCAAGAAGAAGCTGGTCAAGCGTAAGCTGCTGCCCGGATACGTGCTTGTGCGCATGGACATGAACGACGCCGCATGGTCCGTAGTCCGCGAGACCCCGGGCGTGACCAGCTTCGTGGGCAATGAGGGCAACGCCACTCCGGTGAAGCACCGCGACGTCGCTAAGTTCCTCATGCCAAAGGCTGAGCCTGTCGCGGGCGAGGCTGCCAAAGCGAACGAGGACGGCGAGACCGTCATCGCAATGCCCGAGGAAGAGACCAAGGTGGCAGTGGCGCACGACTACGAAGTCGGCGAGGCCGTCACCATCCTTTCCGGCGCGCTGGCGTCGGTGTCTGCGACGATCAACGCGATTGACCCGGAGACCGGCAAGATTCAGGCACTCGTGTCTATCTTCGGCCGCGAGACCCCGGTGGAGCTCACCGCCGATCAGATCGAGCGCAGCATCTAGCATCTAGCTGCTAGCAGCATTTTGCTTTCGGGCATTTGCGCCCGCTACACTGAAACGTCGCGTCTGCCGTACCTGGTAGCGCGACGTTTTTTCAATCGTTCTCCCCGGTGGCTGGGCTACGCGATCGCGAACCCCGGCATCCGGAGGTGCGCGCGGCATTCATCGTGGCTGCGTGCGCCGTACCAAGGAATTGAGGTAAATCGATGGCTAAGAAGAAGGTCACCGGCCTGATCAAACTGCAGATCGAGGCTGGTATGGCAAACCCGGCACCGCCGGTTGGTCCGGCGCTTGGTGCCCACGGCGTGAACATCGTTGAGTTCACCAAGGCATACAACGCTGCAACCGAGTCCATGCGCGGCAACATCGTGCCGGTGGAGATCACCGTCTACGAAGACCGCTCGTTCGACTTCGTGCTGAAGTCCCCGCCGGCTGCGTCCCTGCTGCTGAAGGCCGCTGGCCTGCAAAAGGGTTCCGGCGTCCCGCACACCCAGAAGGTCGGTTCCGTGACCTGGGATCAGTGCAAGGAGATCGCGGAGACCAAGAAGAACGACCTCAACGCTCGCGACATCGAGGCTGGCGCCGCGATTATCGCTGGCACCGCCCGCTCCATGGGCATCGACGTCGAGAAGTAGAACACCACCCTGTGGCAGGGCCGGCCAGGCCCGCACCACAATTTCCGGAAGGAACTCAATATGGCACAGTCCAAGCACTACAAGGAGCAGCTCGCGAAGATTGACCGCGAGAACCTCTACCACCCGCTCGAGGCCGTCACTCTGGCTCAGGAGACCTCCTCGAAGAAGTACGATGCCACCATCGACGTCGCTATGCGCCTGTCCGTTGACCCGCGCAAGGCTGACCAGCTGGTGCGTGGCACCGTGAACCTGCCGCACGGCACCGGTAAGTCCGTGCGCGTCGCCGTCTTCGCTGAGGGCGAGAAGGCAACCGCAGCCAAGGAAGCTGGCGCTGACATCGTTGGCACCGACGAGCTGATCGAGCAGATCAACGGGGGCCAGATCGATTTCGACGTGGCAATTGCAACCCCGGATCAGATGGCCAAGGTCGGCCGCGTTGCTCGCGTGCTCGGCCCGCGTGGTCTGATGCCGAACCCGAAGACCGGCACCGTCACCCCGGATGTGGCTAAGGCTGTCGAGGAGTCCAAGGGCGGCAAGATCGCCTTCCGTGTGGACAAGGCTTCGAACCTGCACGCGCTGATCGGCAAGGCATCGTTTACCCCGGAGCAGCTCGCTGAGAACTACGGCGCGCTCCTGGATGAGGTGCTGCGCCTCAAGCCGGCATCCGCCAAGGGCATCTACCTGAAGAAGATCACCGTGTCCGCAACCCAGGGCCCGGGCGTTCCGGTCGATCCGAACGTGCAGAAGAACTACGCCACCAAGGCGTAAACGCTTCACGGCTTCAAGCACAGCCCCGATCCTCGGTATCCACTCCGAGGGCCGGGGCTTTATGCTTTGCCCCATGTCACCGCGCGCCGTCGTCGTAGGAGCCGGGCCGAACGGGCTCACCGCCGCCGCCCGGCTATTATGCGTGTGGGAATCGTTGCTGAGTCGTTTTTGCCAAACGTCAACGGGGTCACAAACTCGGTGCTCCGCGTGCTGGAGCATTTGAAGCGGGAGGGGCACGAAGCCATGGTCATCGCCCCCGGCGCCCGCGACTTCCAGGACGAAATTCCGGACTACCTCGGTTTTCCCATCGTGCGCGTGCCAACGGTGATGGTGCCGCTGATTGATCCGCTGCCGATCGGCGTGCCCACCACCACCGTCGCGGCGGCGCTTGCGGAATTCAACCCGGACATCATCCACCTGGCCAGCCCGTTCGTCCTCGGCGGCGCCGGTGCCTTCGCGGCGCGCCAACTGGGCGTGCCGGCGGTGGGGCTGTACCAGACCGATGTGGCTGGGTTTGCCACGAAGTACCACGCCGCCATGATTGCCAACATCGCCTGGGACTGGACGCGCACGGTGCACAACATGTGCGAGATGACGCTCGCACCCTCCTCGGTGTACATCCGCGAGCTGGAATCCCACGGCATCAAAAACGTCCGGCACTGGGGCCGCGGCGTGGACACGGAGCTGTTCAATCCCACGAAGCGCTCCGACGTGCTGCGGCGCGCCTGGGATCCGACAGGGGAGAAGAAGGTCGTCGGATTCGTCGGCCGCCTCGCCGCGGAAAAGTCAGTGCACCGACTCGCCGCGCTGCACGGGGACCTGTCGATCCAGCTCGTGATTGTTGGCGGTGGTCCGGAGCGCGATGCGCTTGAGTCGCTCATGCCGGACGCCGTGTTCACCGGCGCCCTGTCCGGCGAGGAACTCGCCCGCGCCTACGCCTCGCTGGACCTGTTCGTGCACACCGGCGAGTTCGAAACATTCTGCCAGGCCATCCAAGAAGCGCAAGCCTCCGGCGTGCCCACCATCGGCCCGAAGGCCGGCGGCCCCATCGACCTCATCGAACACGGCGAAAATGGCCTACTGCTCGAGGTGGACACCTTCGAAGACGAGCTACCCGATGCGGCCGCCTGGCTTCTCGACGCCGCCCGCCACCCCCAACTCCAACTCACCGCACGCGAGTCCGTAGCCGATAAAACCTGGGCAGCACTGGGGGGCCAGCTGTTGGGCTACTACGAAGAGGTGCTGCGCAGCTACCAGCGCAACGTCATCCAGCTCATGGGCCGGGAAGTAGCGGTGCCGCACTGGGTGCCGGCGCGCATTTCGCAGCCGCGCTCGGTACTGCGGTCTCGCACCGCGTAGGCGCATGCGCGCCGCCAAGTAGAGTGGCGAGCATGTCTGTCAGCGACCTGTCCACCAGCACCCAGAACTACCTCAAAGGCATCTGGGCGATTTCGGAATGGTCAGATACGCCGGTGACAACGTCGTCTGTGGCCAAGCACCTCGGACTGCGGAAATCCACCGTCTCCGACGGGGTGCGCAAACTTGGCGAGCAGGGCCTAGTGGAGCACAAGCCTTACGGCGCCGTCGAGCTGACTGACACTGGCCGCACGTACGCGGTGGCGATGATCCGCCGCCATCGCTTGATTGAAACGTTTTTGGTGGAGGCGTTGGGTTACACCTGGGACCAGGTGCACGACGAGGCTGAAAACCTCGAACACTCGGTGAGTGACTTCATGGTCGATCGCATCGACGCGTTTTTGGACTACCCCAGCCGCGACCCCCACGGCGACCCCATCCCCTCAGCCAGCGGCCGCGTCGACACCCCGGCGGCGGTGCCGCTGACCGCTGTGCAACCCGGGCACACTGCGACGATCGAGCGCATCGCGGACGACGACCCGAAGCTGCTGAAGTTCCTTGACAGCCATGGGCTCATCGTCGGCGCGCAGCTCGAGGTGGCGGTGGGCGCGCCTTATTCCGGCGCGGTGGAAGTCCGGCTGGCTGGCGCGACTGCGGCGGTTCAGCTCGGCGAGGCCGCGACCGACTCCGTCTTCGTGCGCGTCGACGAGTAGCCGCGCCCGCCTCGAACGCCGTGCGGGCTGAGAAGCCACACCGCGGTGAACACCGCGCCCTGGGTGAGCACGATCATGCCGCCAGAGGCAGTGTCCAAGTAGTAGGAGCAGTACAGCCCCACAACCGCGCACGCCGCGGATATCGCTGGCGCGATAAGCAGCATCACATCGAATCTGTTGGAGATCAGGTACGCGGTCGCGCCCGGGATGATCAGCATCGCCACCACCAGGATCACGCCGACGGCCTGCAGCGCCACCACCGACGTCAGCGCCAGCAGCGCCAGCAGGGTGGCGCCGAGCAGCCTCGGGTTCAGCCCGATCGCGTGCGCGTGCACCGGGTCAAACGCGTACAAGGTGAAGTCGCGCCGCTTCAGTAGAACCACCGTGAGCACCACCGCACCCAGCAGCGCGATCTGCAGCACATCCCCGCGGGACACGCCGAGCAGGTTGCCAAAGATGATGTGATTCAAATCCGTATGCGACGGGGTCACCGAAATCAGCACCAAACCCAGGGCGAACATGGTGGTGAACACGATGCCGATCGCGGCGTCCTCCTTCACCCTGGAGGTATCTCGTACCACGCCGATCAAGCCCACCGCCAAAAAGCCGAACAGTACCGCCCCGACGGCGAACGGCACGCCCACGATGTAGGCCAGCACCACGCCGGGCAACACCGCGTGGCTCACTGCGTCGCCCATGAGCGACCAGCCCACCAGCACCAGCCAGCAGGACAAAAGCGCGCACACAATGGACGCCACCAGCGACGTTGCCAAGGCGCGCACCATGAACTCGTAGCCGAACGGCTCGGTCAACAGCGAGATCATGCCGGCACCCCCATCCCGAAGCCCTGCACGAGGTTGTCTGGCTCCAGCACCACCTCGGTCGGGGCGTGCATGAGCACGCGCCGGTTTAACAGCACCGTCTCGGGCGCGAGCTTCGGCAGCGCAACCAGGTCGTGGGTCACCACGACAACCGTGGTGCCTTCGGCGGCGAGCTCGTGCAGCAGCGCTGTGATGGTGGCTTCGGAGTTGGTGTCTACCCCGGCGAACGGCTCGTCGAGAAGCATGATGCTGGCGCCCTGGGCGATGCCGCGCGCGATGAATGCGCGTTTTTTCTGCCCGCCGGACAGCTGGCCGATTTGGCGGCTGGCGAAATCCTCCAGGTGGGTGCGCGCCAGCGCGCGGTTCACCGCTTCGACGTCCTCCTCGCGCGGGCGGCGGGTCAGGCCCATCCGGCCGTAACGGCCCATCATGACCACATCGCGCACAGTGACGGGAAACTGCCAGTCCACCTCTTCGCTCTGGGGAACGTAGCCCAACACCTGCGACTTTCTCGCGCGCTGCGGATCCATCCCGTTGATGCGGACGGTGCCCCGGTCAGGATGCACCAGCCCCATCACTGCTTTGAGCAGCGTGGATTTTCCAGCGCCGTTCATGCCGATCAGGCCGCAGATGCGGCCCGGCTCGACGGTGACAGTCGCGCCGTCGAGCGCCGCCACGTCGCCGTAGCGCACCGAGACATCCTCCACCGCGATTGCCGGGGTCACTGCTTGCTCCCAGTCAAGCCTTCGATGATCACCTTCGTGTCGTGGCGGATAAGGTCCAGATATGTCGGCACCGGGCCGCCCTCCTCGGACAGCGAATCGACGTACAGCGTGCCGCCGAACTCCGCGCCGGTGGCCTCTGTGACCTGCATCATCGGTGCGTTAGACACCGTGGACTCGCAGAACACCGCCGGGACCTTGTTGGCCTTGACAAATTCGATCGCGCCCGCGATCTGCTGCGGGGTGGCTTCCTGCTCCGCGTTGACCGGCCAGATGTAGCGCTCCTTGAGCTTCGCGTCGCGCGCCAGGTAGGAAAACGCGCCCTCGCAGGTCACCAGCGCGCGCTGGTTGTCGGGGACTGCGGCGAGTTTGGTCTCGAGCTCGTTTTGCACGTCCTGCAGCTCGTTTTTGTACTTCTCGCCGTTGGCCTTGAAATCCTCGGCGTGCTGCGGCGAAAGCTTGCTGAACTCCTCGACGATGTTGTCCACGTAGGTCTGCACGTTCACCGGGCTCATCCAGGCGTGCGGGTTGGGCTTGCCGGCGTAGGCGTCCTCGGCAATATCGATCGGCTCCACACCGTCGCTGACCGTGGCGTGCGGCACGTCCAGGTCGGAGACGAACTGGGAGAACCAGCTTTCCAGATTCATGCCGTTGTCCAGGATCAGGTCGGCGTCGGAGGCGCGCGAGATGTCGCCCGGGGTGGGCTCGTAGCCGTGGATTTCCGCGCCGGGTTTGGTGATGGACTCCACCCGCAGGTGGTCGCCGGCGACGTTCGAGGCGATGTCCTGGATCACCGTGAACGTGGTGAGCACCACGGGGGTGTCTTTGTCGCCGGCGGCGTCTGCGCTGTCCTGCGAACAGCCTGCCAGGCCGGCAGCAAGCGCAGCCGTGGCGGCGAGCGCGAGCACCTTGGATTTCAACATGTTGGTCCTTTTCTTTCTGTGTTCTTTCTGGGCACTTTCCGTGCGGTTAGAGAAGCGGCGGCGGGCCGACGCGGTGGGACGTGGCAATGAATCGGTCGAGCTTTTGCGGGGATTCGTCGCGCAGGTAGACGGCGAGCAGCCGCATCAGGTCCCATACCGGCGAATAATAAAGTTCGTCTGGCAGAACTTTCAAGTGTTGTCTTGTCGTACGACCCCCGTTTGCGGGGGACGAAGTGGACTTGCGCACCATGGCCAAGGCAGACCTGGAGAAGAACCCCTTCGACGTACCTAGGAGGTTTTCACATGGCAAAGAAGAAGGTCACCGGCCTGATCAAACTGCAGATCGAGGCTGGTATGGCAAACCCGGCACCGCCGGTTGGTCCGGCACTTGGTGCCCACGGCGTGAACATCGTTGAGTTCACCAAGGCCTACAACGCTGCAACCGAGTCCATGCGCGGCAACATCATCCCGGTGGAGATCACGGTCTACGAAGACCGCTCGTTCGACTTCGTGCTGAAGTCCCCGCCGGCTGCATCCCTGTTGCTGAAGGCTGCTGGCCTGCAGAAGGGCTCCGGCGTCCCGCACACCCAGAAGGTCGGTTCCGTGACCTGGGATCAGTGCAAGGAGATCGCGGAGACCAAGAAGAACGACCTCAACGCCCGTGACATCGAGGCAGGCGCCGCTATCATCGCCGGCACCGCGCGCTCCATGGGCATTGACGTGATCAAGTAAAACTATTCACCCGTGGCAGGGCCGGCCAGGCCCCCAGACCACATTCCGCGTCGCGCCTCCCCCTTCGCTGTGGCGAGTGCGGCATGAAAGGAACTGAACATGGCTAACAAGTCCAAGCACTACAAGGAGCAGCTCGCGAAGGTTGACCGCGAGAACCTCTACCACCCGCTCGAGGCCGTCACTCTGGCTCAGGAGACCTCCTCGAAGAAGTACGACGCCACCATCGACGTTGCTATGCGCCTGTCCGTTGACCCGCGCAAGGCTGACCAGCTGGTCCGCGGCACTGTGAACCTGCCGCACGGCACCGGTAAGACCGTGCGTGTCGCCGTCTTCGCTGAGGGCGAGAACGCTACCAAGGCGCAGGAGGCTGGCGCCGACATCGTTGGCACCGACGAGCTGATCGAGCAGATCAACGCAGGCCAGATCGACTTCGACGTGGCAATTGCGACCCCGGATCAGATGGCTAAGGTCGGTCGCGTCGCCCGCGTGCTCGGCCCGCGTGGTCTGATGCCGAACCCGAAGACCGGCACCGTCACCCCGGACGTGGCAAAGGCTGTCGAGGAGTCCAAGGGCGGCAAGATCGCCTTCCGCGTGGACAAGGCTTCGAACCTGCACGCGCTGATCGGCAAGGCATCCTTCACCCCAGAGCAGCTCGCTGAGAACTACGGCGCACTGCTCGACGAAGTGCTGCGTCTCAAGCCGGCATCCGCCAAGGGCATCTACCTGAAGAAGATCACCGTGTCCGCAACCCAGGGCCCGGGCGTTCCGGTCGACCCGAACGTGCAGAAGAACTACGCCACCAAGGCGTAACCGCTTCACGCTTTTAAGCACAGCCCCGATCCTCGGTATCCACTCCGAGGGCCGGGGCTTTATGCTTTGCCCCATGTCACCCCGCGCCGTCGTCGTAGGAGCCGGGCCGAACGGACTCACCGCCGCCGCCCAGCTCGCGGTCAGCGGCTGGAAAGTCGAAGTCATCGAACAGGCCCAGGTGATCGGTGGTGCAGCTTCCACACTTTTGCTTGACGACGCCACCTCCGCCCCAACTAACATCCGCATCGACAGGGGCGCGGCGTGTCACCCGTTCGGCGTGGCGAGCCCCGCATTCCGGGCGCTCGAGCTGGAGCGCTACGGACTGGAATGGCTGCGGGCGCCGTATGAAATGGCGCACCCGCTCGACACCGAGGAGTCCGGGGGAGAGGCCGCGCTGCTCGCCGGAACGCTGGATGAAACCGCGGCGGGTCTCGGGCCGGATGCTGAAGCGTGGGTGCATTTGCACCAACCGGTGACAGAACACATGGACGCCCACCTTGAGAACGTCCTTGCGCCGGTGACGCGTTGGCCCGCCCACCCGTTGCTCATGGCGCAGTTTGGCGCCCGCGGTGTGTTGCCGGCGACCTCGTTGGCCAACCGTGTGTTCCAGACCGAGCGCGCGAAAGCGTTGTTCGCCGGCAGCGCCACGCACGCCATCACGTCACCGGCGAACGCGTTCACTGGCGCCTTCGGCTTGCTCTTCGGCGCCCTTGGGATGACGCGCGGATGGCCCGTTGCCAAAGGTGGTTCGGGTGAGGTGGTCGCGGCGTTGGGACGGGTCGTCGATAAGCATGGCGGCACTGTGCGCACGGGTGAGGAAGTGACGGAGCTGCCGCGCGCTGATGCTGTGATTTTGAACCTGACTCCCGCGCAGGTGCTGCGGCTGGACGGCGTGGAGTTGCCGGCGCGACGGGCGCGTGCGATGCGGCGGTGGCGCTACGGTGCGGGCGTGCACAAGGTGGATTTTGTGCTGGATGCGCCGGTGCCGTGGACGGACCCGCGGGTTGGGCAGGCGGCGACGGTGCATGTGGGCGGAGCGGTTGAGGAGATTGTGCGGGCTGAGGATGAGGTGGCGCGTGGACGGTTGCCGCAGCGACCGTTTGTGATGGTGTGCCAGCAGTTTGCGGCTGATGCGTTCCGGGGGCTGGTGCTGTGGACGTACGCGCACGTGCCGCACGGGTACCGCGAGCGTTTTCCGGGTGAGGTGGCCGAGCGCATTGAAGCGCAGATCGAGCGGTTCGCTCCCGGTTTTCGTGCAGTGGTGCGGCGACGGATTGAAACGAGCCCGGCCGAGCTCGAGGCATGGAACCCGAACCTTGTTGGGGGAGACATTGCGGGTGGTGCGATGCGCGGGGCGCAGACGCTCTTGCGGCAGCCGCACCGGTTGCGGCGGGGGCTATACTTGGCATCCGCATCAACGGTGCCGGGGGCAGGAGTGCACGGGATGCCGGGGTGGTGGGCGGCGGAGGCGGCGCTGCGTGACTTCGGGGGACGCGGGTGATGCCGGGCCGAGTTAGCGTACAACCTGCACGATCGTGAGACGAAGCTTAATTTGTTATAAAGTCGTGCTGAATCTGTTGTATGCTGTGCCGCGTTGCCAGAGCCCCGTGGAAAGGGAAAATCGTGTCTTTGCAGACCACCTTCGTCCGCCCCTCCGTTATCGCAGTCGCCCTCGCCGGATCGCTCGCATTCGCCGGAAGTCCGGTGGCGCATGCGGAGCAGATCGTGCTGGAGAGTGGCCACCTCAACGCCTTCAACGTGACCGCCAAGAACGGGCAGTTGAAGCTTGATATCAAAGAAGACATCACCGCACCGAACGTCGAGCGTCCCGCAGAAGACGTCACCTTGGTTGTGCACAAGGATGCGTACACCGACGCCACGAAGCAGCTTCCACAGGTTGGCAAGAGCGGTTACGTCCTGCCGCAGGGCTACCACCAGGGCATGCTGCGCCCAGGCTGGACCACCCTTATGGCGCGTTGGGACGGGTTCACCGACGTGAAAATCCGCATTGACGAGGTCACCGGCCCGGGTGAGGTCTACATGTTCAGCACCGACGGCAAGGGTGGTTTCAAGGCTGCAGCGGAGGACGGCGACTTCCAGCTCACCCCGGGCAGCGCCATCCACCAGGAGACCCCGGCGCACCTGCACACCCACTGGCTGTTCACCGAGCCGGGCACTTACACCATGAAGGCGACGGCGCTTTCCAACGGTAAGGAATCGAACCAGGCGACCTACACCTGGCAGGTGGGGGAGAAGGCGCATCCGCGTCCGATCATGGATGAGCCGCTCTCGCTGGAGCGCATGCAGTCTCTGGCCGGTGTGAGCGTGCCTGCGTCAACGGCAGTTGACCCGGTTGAGAAGGGCGCGGTGCCGCCGGCGGCAGACGCGGTGGCGCAGGGCGCTGCAGATGTGGCAGCGAAGGACGCCGTAGCAAAGGATGCCACAGCAAAGGACGCCACTCCTGAGGCAGCGAAGCCGGAGACCGCTTCAGGGGAGAGCTCTGCTCCGCAGTTGAGCGCAGCAGTGCGCGGCGAGGAGCTGAGCGCGACGCAGGAGAACCGCGGCCAGCTCAGCGCACGCCCGGAGGACCGCGGCGAGCTCAGCGCGCGTCCAGAAGCGCGCGACGGCTTGAGCGCAGAGTCTTCGTCTGAGGAAAACGGTGCAGGCTCGGCCGATCTTTCGGTGAGTGCAGAGTCCCGACCGGCGCTGACCGGTCTGGCTCTCGTGCTGGCAATCCTTGGCGCGGGTCTGACGTTCCTGCAGTCCGGCGCGCTGAAGGGGATTGCGCTGCCGAAGCTCTAAGCTGGCGGCTTAATTTTCCTGGCCCTGGGCTTTTGCCTGGGCCTGGGCCTGCTCGCGGCGGACCTGACGGCGGCCCGCCCGGCTACCCAGCGCACGCGCGATGCGCTCCGGGGTAATCGGTCCGGAGAACTGCCACTCGGTCTCGCCCTCGCGCTCGAGCGCCTCGCGGAACTCGGGGCTTTCCTCCATGAGCTTGCTCTTGAGCTTCATGGCGGAAGCGCCGTAGCCGCGGTTTTGCTTGTAAATGTCCTTGAGGGTGGAGCGAAGACGGTAGTACACAATGGCGTCTTCGGCGAAGTACGGCTCGTAGCCGGCGATGGTGGCGCGGATGCTGAAGTCCACGTCGTCGTGGGAACCCAGCTTCTCGTCGAAGCCGCCCACGGCTTCCCATACCTCGCGGCGCAGACCGAAGCCGGCGCCGATGACGTAGTGGAATCCGCCATCCCAAACCGGCAGGCCGTTCGCGGTGGGGGATGCCGGCACCGAAGACATGCTGCCCGGATCGTTCACGGCGACGATGTCCAGGTTGCAGCCGATGAACGGGTGTTCCTCAAGGTGCTCGCGAACTCGGTCGAGCCAGTCCGGGGCGACGATGTCGTCGTTGTCGCAAAACGCGAGGAAGTCGTGCTTAGCGTTCTTCACGCCGATGTTGCGGGAAGCGGTCACACCCACGTTGGTCGGGTTCACGATGAGGTTGATGCGCTCATCGTTGTTCACCTGTGCCACGGCTTCCTGCACGGTGCCGTCGCCGGAACCGTCGTCCATCAGCACGATCTCGTCGCCCGGCTTGAGCTGCTCGAGCACTGCACGCAGCTGGTACACCAGAATGGTGCTGCGCTTCCAAGCGCAGATCACCACGGAAATGTTACGCATATCTTACCAACTCCTCACTCTTGGCTTACAATTAATGGTCTCTGTGGCCTGGTCATTATGTTCCATAAGTTGATATCACCGCAACTGGCTCTTCGTCCACTGTCCACGACATGTTGATCGATTTGGAGATGCAGCCCTGGCCGACTAATCTCTTGCCCTGAAGTTTGAACGGGTTGCGCTAGCCGTAGCCTGAGCTCAAGTTTCACCGAAGACCGTCGGTCGCTTCTTTCGTAGAAGCCGAAGGTATCCCGCTCGCGGGATCGACCCACGCAGGAGAAACGTGGCCAACCTTTCATGGGTGCCTCGTGCTTCTGCACGGGGCTTTTTTCGTCGCAAAGCGATTTGAAGCTCCGGGCGGATACAAGAACATGAAGTTATTGGAAGGAGGCGTGTGTCATGGCAAACCCGAAGAACGTTGCTGAGCTTGCAGAGCTCAAGGAGAAGTTCGAAGGCTCGTCCGCTGTGTTCCTCACCGAGTACCGCGGCCTGACCGTGAGCCAGCTGCAAGAGCTGCGCGGTGAGCTCGGATTTGACGTTGAACTGCACGTCGCCAAGAACACCCTTGTGAAGATCGCTGCAAATGAGCAGGGGATCGAGGGTCTCGATGACCTCCTCGTCGGCCCGACCGCCGTCGCCTTTATTAAGGGCGACGCGACCGTGGACGCCGCGAAGGCCATGAAGAAGTTCGCCAAGGACAATGAGCTGTTCATTGTCAAGGGCGGCTACATGGACGGTAACGCTCTCGACGCGGCTCAGGTGGCTGCTGTCGCAGAGATGGACAACCGCGAGACCACCCTGGCCAAGATCGCAGGCGCATTCCAGGGCTCTCTGGCGAAGGCTGCCGGCCTGTTCCAGGCTCCGGCATCCAAGACGGCACGACTCGTTGCCGCGCTGCAGGACAAGCAGGACGAAGCCGCGTAACGGTTTCGACCAGGTACAACTACACACCCCAAATACCGGCCCGCTGTAGGGCCAAAGAAAGGAAGCCACCATGGCTAAGCTCACCAAGGACGAGCTCATTGAGCAGTTCAAGGAAATGACCCTCATCGAGCTCTCCGAGTTCCTGAAGGAATTCGAGGAGGTCTTCGACGTGACTGCTGCTGCTCCGGTCGCAGTTGCAGCTGCAGGCGCTCCGGGCGCTGCTGGCGGCGACGCTGCTCCGGCTGAGGAGAAGGACGAGTTCGACGTCGTTCTCGAGGACGCTGGCGACAAGAAGATCGGCGTTATTAAGGCTGTCCGCGAGCTCGTTCCGGGCCTCGGCCTGAAGGACGCCAAGGAGATGGTCGAGGGCGCACCGAAGGCCATCCTCGAGGGCGCAAACAAGGACGACGCAGAGGCTGCGAAGACCAAGCTGGAAGAGGCTGGCGCAAAGGTCACCCTCAAGTAAGCATTTGCTTCTCGACGACACCCCCGCCCCCGCATTTCAACGCGGCGGCGGGGGTTTCGCGTTCTTCCGGGAAAGCGGGTGAAAACCGTCGCTGAGTCGTCTTGCGGTAGGGTGCCGTACATGCAACAGTCCCGCATTTGGTCAGCGCTGCTTGTCGGTCTCGGCGTCGCGCTGATCGTCGGAGGCCTGGTTGCGCCCCGTTTTCTGCTCGGCGACGGCCGCCTCCCGCTGGATCTCGGCGACGTCACGTGGACCATCGAGGATCCGGATGGCATGCGAGACGGTAAGTCCGCTCCCGTGACGCGTCAGCTCCACCTAGAGATCCGCGACCCCTCCGATGCGGATGTGGCTAGCGTGCGCGTCGGAGACAGCGTTCGCGCCGGCGAGGAGGGGAGTGATTTCGACAACCTGGTCACCGCCTCCACATGGGCGTTTGAAATGGACCGAGTCACTGGTCAAGCTAGCAACCCGGCCCAGGTGCAACTCATCATGGGGATGCCTGCCACCGAGGTGGACATCGAGGGGGTGTGGCTGAAGTTCCCCGCCGATGTGCGCAAAGAAACCTACGACGTTTTCGACACCACGCTGCGCGGCACCGCCCCGGCGGAGTTCATCGCCGAAGAGGAGATCGCTGGTCGTACCATCTACCGCTTCCGCCAGCACATCGCGCCCACCAACATCGCTCAGCGCTACGCCGACCCCCTCAACACCGGAATTGAAGAGGGGCCAGACGGCGAGCAGATTCGCACCTTCCTCTTCCACTCCGCCGAGCGTGAGCTGCTGGTCGATCAGGTCAGCGGTCTCGTCGTTGGCATCGAGGAAAAGGTCGATCAGTATTACGGCGATGCGTCAGGCAAGGGCATCCAGAACATCGTGCTTTACGACGGCACCATGGATCCCGCCCAGGTCGAAGCCCTGGTGCAAGATCTGGGCAACGTCACTTCGGCGGCGCGGTCGAAAACCATCACCTGGATAGCTATTGGTCTCGGTGTGTTGCTCGCAATCGCTGGCCTTATCGGTACCGTCGCCGGAGCGCGACGACGCAGCTAGACAGCCTAATTGAGGGATCTTCCCGCAAACATTTTCGGTGTCGTTGTTGCAATTTGCGGGCGGTGTGCTGGTAGGCTCCCTCCTGCATCGTGAGGACCCCTCGGACGGCATGAAGGTGGCTCACGATGCGGGGGAGGACACGACACGGGGGACGGTCGTCGTGCCCTTTACAAACTTTCGGTTGTGGTATAGAGTCGACCTTTGTGCTGGAAGCCGTCTCCAGTGTGCGCGTGAAACCTTGTACAAGCGGCGTCGAAGATGCCGGTTTGACAAGGTGACTTTGTTGTCTCTGGGGGCGGGTCTTCGAAAGCAGATCAATTGCTAATCTAACCAGCGGAAACACCGCCAGTCTGTATGCCAGAACGGATTGCGTAGGGTGTCCCGCCTTAGGTGCTGGAAGGACCCAACTTGGCAGTCTCAAACCAGACCATGAACCAAAGTCGGTCAGTGGCTGAAATCCCCGGCGCGCCAGAGCGCTACTCGTTCGCCAAAATTGCTGAGCCCGTCACCGTTCCGGGGCTTCTCGATGTGCAGCTTGAATCCTTCGCGTGGCTCGTCGGCACGCCGGAGTGGCGCGAGCGCGAGCAGGAACTGCGCGGGGACGCCGCCCGCGTGACGTCGGGTCTTGAGGACATCCTCGAGGAGATCTCCCCGATCCAGGACTATTCGGGCAACATGAGCCTGACCCTGTCCGAGCCGCGTTTTGAAGACGTGAAGTACTCCATTGAGGAGGCGAAGGACAAGGACATCAACTACTCCGCACCGCTGTACGTCACCGCGGAGTTCATTAACAACGACACTCAGGAGATCAAGTCCCAGACTGTCTTTATCGGCGATTTCCCGCTGATGACGGACAAGGGCACCTTCATCGTCAACGGCACCGAGCGTGTCGTCGTCTCGCAGCTGGTGCGTTCCCCGGGCGTCTACTTCGACGAGACCATCGACAAGTCCACCGAGCGCCCATTGCACTCGGTCAAGGTCATTCCGTCGCGCGGTGCATGGCTGGAGTTTGACGTGGACAAGCGCGACACCGTCGGCGTGCGTATTGACCGCAAGCGTCGTCAGCCGGTGACCGTGCTGCTGAAGGCCCTGGGCTGGACCGCTGAGCAGATCACGGAGCGCTTCGGCTTCTCCGAGATCATGATGACCACCCTCGAGTCTGACGGTGTGGCCAACACCGATGAGGCGCTGCTGGAGATCTACCGCAAGCAGCGTCCGGGCGAGCAGCCGACGCGCGACCTTGCGCAGTCCCTGCTGGAGAACGCCTTCTTCAAGCCGAAGCGTTACGACCTGGCACGAGTTGGCCGCTACAAGGTCAACCGCAAGCTCGGCCTGGGCGGCGACCACGAGGGTCTGATGATCCTCACCGAGGAAGACATCGCCACCACGCTAGAGTACCTGGTGCGCCTGCACGCCGGCGAGGCCGAGATGAAGGCGCCGAACGGCGAGATGATACCGATCAACACCGACGACATCGACCACTTCGGTAACCGTCGTCTGCGCACCGTCGGTGAGCTGATTCAGAACCAGGTTCGCGTTGGCCTGTCCCGCATGGAGCGCGTGGTGCGCGAGCGCATGACCACGCAGGATGCGGAGTCCATCACCCCGACGTCCCTGATCAACGTGCGTCCGGTGTCTGCGGCGATCCGCGAGTTCTTCGGTACCTCGCAGCTGTCGCAGTTCATGGACCAGAACAACTCCCTGTCCGGCCTGACCCACAAACGTCGTCTCTCTGCACTGGGCCCGGGTGGTCTGAGCCGTGAGCGCGCCGGCATCGAGGTGCGCGACGTGCACCCGTCCCACTACGGCCGCATGTGCCCGATTGAGACTCCGGAAGGCCCGAACATTGGCCTGATCGGCGCGCTCGCGTCCTACGCGCGTGTGAACCCGTTCGGTTTCATTGAGACGCCGTACCAGAAGGTAGAAAACGGTAAGCTCACCGACCAGATTGACTACCTCACCGCCGACGAGGAAGACCGCTACGCCATCGCGCAGGCGGCGACCCCGATGGACAAGGACGGCAACCTGGAGGGCGACCGCATTGAGGTGCGCCTGAAGGACGGCGACATCGGCGTTGTCGGTCCGCAGGGCGTCAACTACCTCGACATTTCCCCGCGCCAGATGGTGTCCGTGGCAACGGCAATGATTCCGTTCCTCGAGCACGACGACGCTAACCGTGCTCTGATGGGTGCGAACATGCAGAAGCAGGCTGTGCCGCTGCTGCGTTCTGAGGCTGCCTACGTTGCTACCGGTATGGAGCAGCGCGCTGCCTACGACGCAGGCGACACCGTCATCTCCGCGCTCTCCGGCGTGGTTGAGACCGTCACCGGTGACTACATCACCGTCATGGGCGACGAGGGCACGCGCGAGACCTACATGCTGCGCACCTTCGAGCGCACCAACCAGGGCACCTGCTACAACCAGACCCCGATTGTGAACCAGGGCGACCGCGTCGAGGCCGGCCAGGTCATCGCGGACGGCCCGGGCACCAAGAACGGCGAGATGGCTCTCGGCCGCAACCTGCTCGTTGCATTTATGCCGTGGGAAGGCCACAACTACGAGGACGCGATCATCCTCAACCAGCGCGTGGTGGAGGAGGACATCCTCACCTCCGTGCACATCGAGGAGCACGAGATCGATGCCCGCGACACCAAGCTCGGTGCCGAGGAGATCACCCGTGAGATCCCGAACGTGTCCGAGGACGTGCTCAAGGACCTCGACGAGCGCGGCATCATCCGCATCGGTGCGGACGTGCGCGACGGCGACATCCTGGTGGGCAAGGTCACCCCGAAGGGTGAGACCGAGCTGACCCCGGAGGAGCGCCTGCTGCGCGCCATCTTCGGCGAGAAGGCCCGCGAGGTGCGCGACACCTCCCTGAAGGTGCCCCACGGTGAGACCGGCAAGGTCATTGCAGTGCGTCGCTTCAGCCGCGAAGACGACGACGATCTGAGCCCGGGCGTCAACGAGATGATCCGTGTCTACGTCGCCCAGAAGCGCAAGATCCAGGACGGCGACAAGATGGCCGGCCGCCACGGCAACAAGGGTGTCGTCGGCAAGATCCTGCCGCAGGAGGACATGCCGTTCATGGCGGACGGCACCCCGGTGGACATCATCTTGAACACGCACGGTGTGCCGCGTCGTATGAACATCGGCCAGGTCCTCGAGGTTCACCTCGGCTGGCTGGCCAAGGCCGGCTGGACCGTGAACCCGGACGACCCGAAGAACGCGAAGCTTTTGGAGACCTTGCCGGAGCACCTCTACGACGTGCCGGCTGAGTCGCTGACCGCAACCCCGGTGTTCGACGGCGCGACCAACGACGAGATCGCCGGCCTGCTGGCGAACACGAAGCCGAACCGCGACGGCGACGTCATGGTGGATGGCAACGGCAAAACCGTGCTCTTCGACGGCCGCTCTGGCGAGCCGTACAAGTACCCGATCTCCATCGGCTACATGTACATGCTCAAGCTGCACCACTTGGTGGATGAGAAGATCCACGCACGTTCCACCGGCCCGTACTCCATGATTACCCAGCAGCCGCTGGGCGGTAAGGCCCAGTTCGGTGGCCAGCGCTTCGGTGAGATGGAGGTGTGGGCGATGCAGGCATACGGCGCTGCCTACACCCTGCAGGAGCTGCTGACCATCAAGTCGGATGACGTGGTGGGCCGCGTGAAGGTCTACGAGGCCATCGTCAAGGGCGACAACATCCCGGATCCGGGCATTCCGGAGTCCTTCAAGGTGTTGCTCAAGGAGCTGCAGTCGCTCTGCCTGAACGTGGAGGTCCTCTCCACCGACGGCACCCCGATGGAGCTCGACGGCGACGACGATGAATTTGATCAGGCAGGTTCTTCCCTGGGCATCAACCTCTCGCGCGATGAGGGCTCGGCGGCGGACACTGCATAAGCGCTAGGCAAAGGGTCGTCGACAAGCACAAAGTGCTTATCGACGGTTCCTTTACAACGAACTTGAACAAAAACTACTGAAAAGGAACCTTTACGTGTTTGACGTAAACCTCTTCGACGAGCTTCGCATTGGCCTGGCCACCGCCGACGACATTCGTCGTTGGTCCCACGGCGAAGTGAAAAAGCCGGAGACCATTAACTACCGCACCCTGAAGCCCGAGAAGGACGGCCTGTTCTGCGAGCGCATCTTCGGCCCGACCCGCGACTGGGAGTGCGCCTGCGGCAAGTACAAGCGCGTGCGCTACAAGGGCATCATCTGCGAGCGCTGTGGCGTTGAGGTGACCAAGTCCAAGGTGCGTCGTGAGCGCATGGGCCACATCGAGCTTGCCGCTCCGGTGACCCACATCTGGTACTTCAAGGGTGTGCCGAGCCGCCTGGGCTACCTGCTTGACCTGGCGCCGAAGGATCTCGAGCGCATCATCTACTTCGCCGCGAACATCATCACCTCCGTGGATGACGAAGCGCGCCACAACGATCTGTCGACCCTCGAGGCCGAAATGATCGTGGAGAAGAAGGAAGTCGAGGCGGACGCCAACGCCGAGATCGCCGACCGTGCGCAGAAGCTCGAGGAAGACCTCGCTGAGCTGGAGTCCGCCGGCGCGACTGCGGCTGCCCGCAAGAAGGTGCAGAACGCTGCCGACAAGGAGATGCAGCACATCCGCGAGGCTGGCGAGCGCGAAGTGGAGCGTCTGGACGAGATCTGGACCACCTTTACCAAGCTCGCCCCGAAGCAGATGATCATCGACGAGAACCTCTACGAGGAACTGGTCGACCGCTACGAGGACTACTTCACCGGCGGCATGGGCGCTGAGGCAATCCAGACCCTGATCCGCAACTTCGACCTCGATGCTGAGGCTGAGGAGCTGCGCGGCATCATCGCCGAGGGCAAGGGCCAGAAGAAGGTCCGCGCTCTGAAGCGCCTGAAGGTTGTCGCTGCGTTCCAGCGCTCCGGCAACGACCCGGCCGGCATGATCCTGGACGCGATCCCGGTGATCCCGCCGGAGCTGCGCCCGATGGTGCAGCTCGACGGTGGCCGCTTCGCCACCTCGGACCTGAACGACCTGTACCGCCGCGTGATCAACCGCAACAACCGCCTCAAGCGCATGATCGACCTCGGCGCGCCCGAGATCATCGTGAACAACGAGAAGCGCATGCTGCAGGAATCCGTCGACGCGCTGTTTGACAACGGCCGCCGCGGACGCCCAGTCACCGGCCCGGGCAACCGTCCGCTGAAGTCCCTGTCCGACCTGCTCAAGGGTAAGCAGGGCCGCTTCCGCCAGAACCTGCTGGGTAAGCGCGTGGACTACTCCGGTCGTTCCGTGATTATCGTTGGTCCGCAGCTCAAGCTGCACGAGTGCGGTCTGCCGAAGCTGATGGCTCTCGAGCTGTTCAAGCCGTTCGTGATGAAACGCCTGGTGGATCACGACTACGCGCAGAACATCAAGAGCGCGAAGCGCAAGGTGGAGCGTCAGCACCCTGAGGTGTGGGACGTGCTTGAAGAGGCGATTGCAGAGCACCCGGTGCTGCTCAACCGCGCACCGACGCTGCACCGCCTGGGTATTCAGGCCTTCGAGCCGAAGCTGGTCGAGGGTAAGGCTATCCAGCTGCACCCGCTGGCATGTGAGGCGTTCAACGCCGACTTCGACGGTGACCAGATGGCTGTTCACCTGCCGCTGTCCGCCGAGGCGCAGGCTGAGGCCCGCATCCTCATGCTGTCTTCCAACAACATCCTGTCCCCGGCGTCCGGCAAGCCGCTGGCAATGCCGCGCCTGGATATGGTGACTGGCCTGTACTTCCTGACCATGCTGAAGTCTGAGGGCGAGATCGGTGGTGAAGGCGGCTACGCTCCGGCTGACGAGAACGGCCCGGCACGTGGCGTGTACTCGTCGTACCGTGAGGCCATCATGGCTTACGACCGCGGTGTGCTTGGCCTGCAGGCACCGATCAAGGTGCGCATCGACCACCTGCGTCCGACGCCGGAGATCGAGGCTGAGCAGTTCGCCGACGGTTGGGAGAAGGGTCAGCCGTGGATGATGGAGACCACCCTGGGTCGCATCATGTTCAACGAGCTGCTGCCGTTCAACTTCCCGTACCAGGAAGGCGCGATGGTGCGTAAGGGCGGCGGCTCCGGCAAGGTGCTGCTCGGCGACATCATCCAGTCCATGGTGGAGAAGTACCCGATGATCACCGTGGCTCAGGTGCTGGACAAGATGAAGGACGCCGGTTTCTACTGGGCGACCCGTTCCGGCATCACCATCTCCATGTCCGACGTGCTCGTGCTTCCGAACAAGGAAGAGGTGCTCGAGGAGTACGAGCGCGAGGCTGAAGAGATCGAGCGCAAGTTCTGGGAAAAGGGTGCGCTGACCGAGGAGAACCGCTACGACCGTCTGGTCGAGCTGTGGCAGGACGCCACCAACAAGGTGGGTCAGGCCGTGGAGGATCTCTACCCGGACGACAACCCGATTCCAATGATCGTGAAGTCCGGTGCGGCCGGTAACATGCGCCAGATCTGGACCCTGGCGGGCATGAAGGGCATGGTCGTGAACTCGCGTGGTGAGTACATCACCCGCCCGATCAAGACCTCCTTCCGCGAGGGCTTGACCGTGATGGAGTACTTCAACAACTCCCACGGTTCCCGTAAGGGCCTGGCCGATACCGCGCTGCGTACCGCAGACTCTGGATACCTCACCCGTCGTCTGGTGGACGTGGCGCAGGACGTCATCGTCCGCGAAGAGGACTGTGGCACCCACCAGGGTGTCAAGGTTCCGGTGGCAACGGCTGCAGGTGCCGACGGCCGCTTCGTGCGCCACGACCTCGTCGAGACTTCCGTCTCCGGCCGCGTGCTCGCAGCCGACGCAAAGGATGCTGAGGGCAACGTGGTGCTGGCGGCTGACACGGAGCTCTCCGAGGAGCGTATCGACGCCCTCGTTGCAGCCGGTGTCACTGAGGTCAAGGTCCGCTCGGTGTTGACCTGCCAGACCCCGACCGGTGTTTGCGCGAAGTGCTACGGCAAGTCCATGGCTTCCGGCCAGCTGGTGGACATCGGCGAGGCCGTGGGCATCGTCGCCGCCCAGTCGATTGGCGAGCCGGGTACGCAGCTGACCATGCGTACCTTCCACCAGGGTGGTGTCGGCGGCGACATTACCGGTGGTCTGCCGCGTGTTCAGGAGCTGTTCGAGGCCCGCGTGCCGAAGAACCGCGCCCCGATCGCGTCGGTGGCTGGCACCATCTCGCTCGAGGACGAAGGCAACTTCTGGACGCTTACCATCCACCCGGACGACGACTCCGACGACGTGGTCTACGAGAAGCTGTCGAAGCGCCAGGGCCTTGCTCAGGTGCGCCGCCCGATGGAGTCCAACCCGGATGCCATGATCGAGCGTTCGCTACGCGAAGGCGACCGTGTTGAGGTGGGTGAGCGCCTCATGCGCGGTGCCGCTGACCCGCACGACGTGCTCGAGGTTCTCGGCCGCCGCGGTGTGGAAAAGCACCTGATCAACGAGGTGCAGGCTGTGTACCGCACCCAGGGTGTGTCCATCCACGACAAGCACATCGAGATCATCATCCGCCAGATGCTGCGTCGCGGTACCGTCATCGACTCCGGTTCTACCGAGTTCCTGCCGGGTACCCTGGTCGACCTCGCCGAGGCACGCCAGGTCAATGCCGCAGCGGTGGCCGACGGCGGCGAGCCTGCCGAGATGCGCTCCGAGATCATGGGTATCACCAAGGCCTCGCTTGCCACCGAGTCCTGGCTGTCCGCGGCCTCGTTCCAGGAGACCACCCGCGTGCTTACCGATGCCGCGATCAACAAGCGCTCCGACAAGCTCATCGGCCTGAAGGAGAACGTGATCATCGGTAAGCTGATCCCGGCTGGTACGGGTATCTCCCGCTACCGAAACATCCAGGTCAAGCCGACCGAGGCGGCTCGCTCCGCGGCATACTCGATCCCGAGCTTCGGCGATTCGATCTACGGCGACGAGGGTTACGGCGAGTTCACCGGCGCCTCCGTCCGCCTCGACGAGTACGGCTTTGAGCAGATGTAGCGCACAGTAGGCGCGTCGCGTTGTAGCCCGGCCCCAATTCATTGTGGGGCCGGGCTTTTTGCATACGATTTTGCCTATTCGGGCACGTATAAATCTGCTTGAATATGAATTGTGGGCACAAAACCCTCCAAGCATGCTGCGCAGAACCGGCGGCCAGTGAGCGATTTCGTGGTGTCAGTCGCCGGCGATTTAGCCACCCGCACGAACGCAACAATCGTCGCGTTGCTCGCCCTGGTGGGTATCACCGGCCTCGCGGGCGGGTTCGAAGCCGCGGAACCGGAGGGATTTGTCACCGTCTCGGCGCCCCTTGGTGAAAACCCACTCGAACCGCCCGTGGAGCTCGAAGTCGAGCCGTTTGAAATCACAATCCGCCGGGCCTACGAAAAGGATGGTGCCCGGGTCGTAGAAATGCAGGTGACAAACACCGCGTCACGTCCACTTTCCCCAACCGACTTCATGCTCGGGTTTGCACTGAAGAATTCTGGCCTTCCCGAGGATCAGCAGCCGGATTTCGATGAGGCTTTCCATCGCCTGAAGGAGATCGGGGAAGTGCCGGAAGACATGTTCGGTGATCAATTTTCGCTCAACCCTGCAGTGCCCATGGATCTGGCAATGATTTTCAGCGACCCGTACGATGGCACAGCCAACGGCCAGGCGTTAGAGGCTGACATCCTCTATATCCGGTCGCGCGAATATCGGACTTCCATTCTCGACGGCACGAAGCGGTGGCTCGACGGGGAGACCACCGCGGAGGTGAAGTTGAAGTGAGTCCGAATCCTAATACCACGGTAACTCGCAGGATCTGGCCGATCGTCGTCTCGCTTGCGTTGCTGAGTTTCGGCGTGATCCTTCGGGATCAGCTGCCTACACCCGAGGACCTGGCGTACGAGACGTTCAATTACGACGAAAGCGCACCGCTGCTCGGCGAAATCAGCAATGTCCGCGTCACCACCGGCGAGACTCTAGGCGGGGTGAGTACCTACGCTTCGTGGGTGGTCATCGACTACCACTTCATCCCCGATTCGTTGGGCTCACCGGATGCTCGACTAGTTACTACAGACGGAACCATTTACGACGAGCTGCCTGTCACGGCCTGCCCTTCGGTGTACCCGGGCCTGAAAGTTGAATGCACGCTGGCATTTGAGATGCCGCTGGAAAAGCTTCCCGGCGCCGAGGTGTACTTCAGCCCGGAGGACACTTCGATGGCACCGCGAATCGTCGTTCCGCTCCAGAACCCGGTAGCAACCCACGATATCGTGAGGGAAAGGTTCGAGCTGTGAGAAAAATTTGGTGGGCGACAGCGCCTCTTGCTGCGGGCCTGATGCTGGCGGCGTCGTCGCAACCTTATTTCAGCCTGTACCGGCCTTGGGCACTTACCAAAGAACATGTGGTTGCGGCAGAGGGCGGGCACTTCAGCTTGCCGGTTGGGGAGTGGGGCCTTCAGGATACCCAGGCCACAACTGACCTTGCGCACGAGGCTGAAATCAAGATCCTCGGCTTCCAAGAGATGGTGCACAACGAGCAGATCGGCATCTATCCACCCGACGGGTTCACCACCTGGTTGGTCCTCATGGAGTGGAACGCGCCCTCCGATTCACTACTTTCGCGGTGCGGGATGTGGTTCACGGGTTCCGACGGCAAAGATTATCCCCGAAGCGATTTCGTCTTCTCAAGCGACGTGGATGAAAACCTGCAAGCCCGAGAAAGCTGCACACCACCCAGAGCAGGCGGGCCGAAGCAAGACTGGGACACCGGCGAGGTGACCACGGAAGAACCGAGGCCGGAGCAGTGGAGGAAGCTCGCCCCGATTGCAATGCCCAATGGAGTGCGACCGACAGAGTTGCACTTTTTATGGCTCAAACCGCATTACGTGACGATCGTGCTTCCCGAGCCGGCAGAGTTCATCGATGAATCCTCGGACGGTGCAGCAGGGGAGTAGGAGTGGCGCAAGAAGAAGTCGAGCGCTGAGGCGATCAAACAAACCACTACCAGCAGATAGGCTGCGCGAGCAACGATGAGGATGTAGGCGCCTAGCGGGTACCCAAGCTGCGGATCCTGCGGACCAAGCATGGCCCGACCAAGTTCGACAACACCGAGCTCCACAACTGTTGACAGCATGAACACCAGGCAGAAGATGGTCATCGGGATTAGCCCTGCCCGTGAGAGGGTCTTCAGCCCTTTCCACGTGGTCTTGAGGGGGCCGGCGACCGGCTTTACCGCCTCGTCGACAGCGTACTTGGCCTCGTGTTCCGCGGCACTCTTGAGACGTGTGCGCACCCGTGAGTCAGATGGCTCGTCCGCAGCTTCTGCAGCTTCTGCTGCTTTGTCCTTCACCTCTTTTGCCACTAGGGAAGTGCCGAAGACCACTGCGCCCAGTGTCAGCCATGCGATTGGGACGGTGACGAGTTGGTTGAGCGCGGGCAGCTTTGCCGCCAACCATGCCCACGCGTCCCCCAAGGGGCCGAACGAATCCCCGATGCTCGTTTTGATCTCAAGAAACTTCCGGTAGATCGGCGCCAGACTTTGCCTAGTGAGTGCCCAATCCTGCACAGCAGCCAAGCGGTTGGTGAGAAACACCGAGACAGTGGTCATCCACAGCACTTCCAGGTAGGCCGAAAGGTAGGTAAAGCCGAGGCCACGTTCCGTGAGGGTGAAGTAACCGATGATTTTCCGCAGCACAATCGTGCCAACGATGAGTGCTATGAGTGCGCCAGTGCTGTGCACAAACGCGCGGTAGAAATCCGCGTCGAAGTAATGGTTTTGGTACTCGTCGAAGGTCGCTGCTCGTCGAAAAGCATCGAGGTCTTCATTGAGCATGCCGTGCGTGGCGTAGACGGTGAGGAATGAAATCAACATGCCCCCTGCTGAAAGCAAACGCGTGCGTGCCGACGTCTCACTGAGCTCGGGGAAAGTTGCGGAAAGGAAAGGCAGCGACGGGCGCAGTACCCAGAGACAAAAGACCAGCGACAGCATGACGCTCAGGGGTGCGAGAGACATGATCAAGCTCGCTGCGAAACTGCTGTAATCGGACACCCACGTGGCCAGCCAAATCACTGCTTGGCGCCCGGCGAGCCCCAGGCAAACCAGAGTGACAAGCTGCGGTAGATGCCTGATGAGAAGACCCGCTGCCCGGAAGGGGATAATCGCTGATTCGGTAGCTATGTCTCGCAGCGTGCGCGATGCCGCATAAACGCGAGTGCTCATGTGACCAGTGTAAATGAGGTGAGAACGGCGCGCGCGTGCTTATAGCTCCGCGTTGCGCGCAGCGCGCCGAATTTCTACCCCGCCCATTAACGCCATGCCGCGCACGCGGATCACCGGTGCGTCGGCTGGAAGCTGATCCATCCTCACAGTGCAAGAGCGATCATTTCTGATTCCAAACCCACCCATAATGCCAATGCCGCCGTCGACGACCCGGACATCCTCAGGGACGATGATCTCGATGCCACCCATGCACGCGAAGGCGTTGATCACGGTTTCCGCTGAGGAAAGCCGCGCGTGACGCAAGTCGAGGAGATTGGCGCCCATGAGCGTCAGCGAGGTGTGCGTCGGCGCAACGTGCCAGTCTCCACGCCGGTCGATCCCGCCCATCATTGAAATCGACGTACCCGAACCACCTGATTCCCCGGTGACGTAAGACAGGGCATCTGATCGCGGCCGCGTTACCGCGACGGACGCTGAGTGCGCGACGGGGGACACAGGGGACACGGGGGCCACAGGGGAGAGGTCTGCGGTCAACGTAGCAAGCTCATCGGAGTACACCGCCGCCCACGCTTCGCGCGTGCGCTCGTCAAACTCGTTGAGGGAAAGTTGACCATCCGAAAATGCGTCATGGAGGATTGCGGCAACGTGTTGGCGATCGGCGTTGCCTGCGCGTTTACGGGGGAGGTTCGCGTCGCTCATAAGGCAGATCTTACGGGTAGCGGCACTTTGCTGCCGTCTGGGAAAATGCGGCATTTTGGTCCAGGATTCGCGGCACCATCGTTGCCACACCGCTCGCGAGAATCTCGCCACTCGCAGACTCGCTGAGCTATTTCGATCTCATCGACACGCCTCGCCCGGACAAGGCTCGTCACAAGTAAACGAGGGGGAAAGACTAATCCATGCCGTATTTCATGCAGTTCGATCCGTCGATGAAGGCGATCCGGCCAACTGATAACACGAGGCTGCGTATGCCCACCCACAACGGTGACATCGAAGCCCACATCTACTACACAAAGTTTCAACAAATTGGCCCACCTCTTGTCGCAGTGCCAGCCACGGACGACAACTTCCGAGTACTCGGTCTTGACCCCGCAACTCACACTGAAACCAGCCGGTGGATCGTGCCCCCGTTCCCACTGTTGAGCATCGCATTCCAAAAAGGCGGGCCGTTTATCCGCGACGGAAAGCTCTCCGACGACTGGCCCGGTTTCACACGTGAGGAAACCGCCATCGTTTCAGGCGACTACCGCCCCGGCGTGCCCGGGTTCGTAGCCCGAGAACTGGACTACCCGCTCGATGTCGCAGAAGTGGACACCACCGACTGGCCTATTGAGATGTGGGTGGGTGGTAGCGCCGTCCGCGAAGCAGAACCCGAAGAACGCAACTACCAACTCGTTCCCTGGGCATATTTCCCGCTAGGCTACCTTGACTTGTGGTTGGAGCAGTACCGCTGTTTCCACCTCGGGCTCGACATCCCGACCAAACTCAGCCCTCCAGACACCGACATCGACTCCGACCGCGATGAGCACACCACCGACTCCGGTATGAAAACAACCGTCGTCTCCCTTGATGAATCTGCCGGCGACGATGCCGGAAAGCACACCATGTACGCCCAAGTCCTCGTCGACAGCGACATCGATAAAGCAGTCGCGGCGACGCAGTACTACGCCCACGGCTACTTCCTCGAAGGCGTTCTGAAGTACTGGCAGACCACCAACCAGGTCGACCCGGAGCTCGAACTTGACCCCGAAGGCGACGGCATCGGCATCACCGGCCAACCCGACCACGTCCGCACCGTCCGCGAAAAACTCAACAGCCTGCCCACCACAGCCGAGGATATGCAGGCCCTCGTCGACGACATCGAAGCAGCCGGCATCTACCTCGACTAAAAACACCTGAGCTCCGGGATTTCCAAGAATGTGAGGACTTCTATCATGCCGGATGATTACGAATCCATCCTTCTCGCCGAGCGACAATTGGACGGCACGGGCGAGCAGATAGCAGCGGCCAAGGCCCTGGTGTATGAAGCAAGCTGTCTGGTATACCCCGGTGGGACGCTCCACTTTGAATTACTTAAGCGGGTTCAAAATCGGGGCCACGAAAGAAGAACGAGCCCAACTCATCGAGATTTTGCGCCCATACGCCGAACGCAGTTTTGCCGATCCCCGGGCACGCCGCATTTTCATGTATCTAAGTGAAAGCGGCCTAGTTGATGACCTTGACCTCTCCTTCCCCGTCGACGAGATCGAGCTTCTGAAGGACATACCGCTGGCTCGCGGAGTGATCTCCTACGACACCACGCTTGTTATTCACGGTATGTCTTCGAAAAATCTAGAACAGGTGGAACGATTTCTGCGGATTGAATCTCCGCGCCTGGTCGACTTCCAAGTACCGACAATAGAGGAAGGCACGCGCAAAAAGTTCTTCCGCCAAGCACCTGAGCTGCGGTGGCTAAAGGAATCTCGATTCCGCGGACTTGACAAAAGAACAGATAAGATCCTGGACCGAATGGGCTCATGACAGCAAATGGACACTCGCGCAGTGAAGTCTTCAACTAGAGTGACATTGCAATTCGCCGCCGCAGCCAAATCTATCGAGCATGAGATCGTTGCATGCATCCGTCCAGATATTGCTGGCACCTTCTCTATCGGAGCCGACCTCGCCAACGCGGTCAACGCCCATGCGACAGACGATGAAAAGAATCGCATTATTGAGGCGTTGCGTCCCCGCGCCGACCCAGCATTAGACGACGGGCGGGCAGACCACCACCGAGAGTTCCTCCGCGTACTTGGCGTCACCGACTTCGTGTAACCACACCCCAAAAGATCGCGGGCGGAAAACGCCTTCCGGGCCCATTGCCCGCATTACCATCGGTGAAGGGGTGCTGTGGGTCGTTTCTTACGCGTCCGCGTCGCTGACTGCGAATCGATCAATTAGGGGGAAGCAATCGTGGAGAGCGTTGGCGGGGCACCAGTGCCACTCGACCCTACAAGCACGCCTTGAATTACGCCGATCTGAAGAAAGGTACTTTTGGCTCCATGATCATCCCAGTTTACATCTCTATGCCTGCTGCCGACTATCCCCAGTTCATCGCCAGCGATGAAGAAACGCGGATAGATACGTTGGACGAGCGGGATTACCCATCGGACGACATTGACAAAAGGTATATCGGCACCCACGAACTCCTCGTTGAAATCCTCGACGCCGATACTGCGCACGCCATCGTCTACGGAACACACATGCTTGACGACGAGATGTATCACAACTCACCCGAAGACGTCGCACGCCTGGCGGAAATCCTTAACAACATCGACCATGACCAGATTGAAGATTCGCTGTCGATCTTCGAGCTCACGGACATCTACACCGATGCCCACAGCCGAGGAGATGCAATCATCACCACCCTATGACTGCTCGAAACATTGACCCGCTCGAGCGGCGCCAGATCGATTCCACTGGAGAAAACGGCGCGGCAGCGAGTTCGCTTCTGTACGAGGCTATCCGGAAAGTTCGTCCCGATCTTGTCGGTGAGTTAGCTTTCAACGTCTCCTACACGGCCATTTTCAAAGCTGAAGCATCAGAGGAGGAGGTCGCCGCAGTGGACGCACTTCTCCGGCCGTACGCGGAGCGATCCTTTGCCGACCCGCGCGCACGCTACATCACGTGGTATCTCATCGCGATCGGGATCACAGACCTTGATGTCGCGTCCCATATTGCAGACGACATGGAATTGCTGCAGAACGTTCCCGGGGCACGGAGGGCGCTCAATGACGATGCAGACCTAATGTCAAAAGTTGCGTCACCTGACAATATTCAACACATCGATCGTGTCTTGCGCCTCGACGGTGAGCATGTGCGCGACGCTCAGTTGTTGATTCTTGTAGACATGGTCGGCAAGAAATTCTTCCGTCAGGCACCCGAGCTTCAGTGGATCAAAAATTCTCACTTTAGAGGGGAGCATCCCCGAATGGACAAAGCCCTCGACCGAATGGGCACATAGGCAGCGACAACACTCAAGGACAACAAAGTGGCAAACCCTCGGACAATTCGCCTCAAATTTGACGCGGCAGCAAAATCCATTGAGCACGAAATCGTCGCGTGCATCCGCCCGGACATAGCCGGTGATTTCTCGGTGCACAATGATCTGGCCGCGGCTGTCAATGCGCAAGCGACAGAGGATGAGAAGCAGCAGATCGTCGACAAGCTTTTGCCCCGTGTTAACCGCTCCGCTGAGGATGTGCGGATCGACCACCACCGTGAATTCCTCCGCAAACTTGGCGTGACCGACTTCGGAGGGAGATAGTGGTGACAAACGTAGATGGGGCTGCGCTGTTGGCGATGCGTTCGATGGAGAGAATGAGGGAATACAACGCAGCAGTAGACTCGATCCTGTTTGAAGTGGGATGTGCGGTACGTCCGTGGTTTGCGGCACACGGATTTGAGACCTCCTCCGTTGCCTATTTCGAAACGTTTATTGGTGTCATCCCGGAAGAAGATGCCCGGTTCGTCGAAACCTTGCGGCCATTCGCTGAGCGCAGCTTCGCTGATCCCCGGGCGCGGCTTATCTTCGGGCACCTCGCGGAAAGTCGCCTCGTTGACGATCTGGATATTTCCTATCCAGTGGACGAGATCGAACTGCTCAAAGACTATCCTGCTGCCTTTCGGAATCTCAGCCACGATGCTTTTCTCGTACTGAATGCGATGTCGCCTAAGAACATTGACCAGGTCGATCGGTTCTTCCGCATCGAATCCTCCAGCATTGAAAACTTCCAATTGGGAATTATCCGGCAGGGTGTGAAGAAGAAATTCTTCCGCCAGGCGCCGGAGCTGCAATGGTTAAAAGAATCTCGCTTCCGTGGTTTAAACAGGGCCATAGATAGCGCACTCGACCGAATGGGAATGTGACATGACAGACTTCGATAAAGCGCTGTTGTTATCGGAGCGCGGGTTGGACGCCACAGGGGAGCAGGACGCGGCAGCGAATTCAATCCTGTACGAGGTGAGCTGTGGAGTACGACCTACGTTTTCAATGATCGGGTATCGCTCTACGGCGATATCGTATCTCGACTCGTTCTTGACCGATCCCACCGAAGCGCAGCTTGCTTGGTTCGTCGAAACCTTGCGGCCGTTTGCCGAGCGCAGCTTTGCCGATCCTCGGGCGCGGCGGGTCTTCTCCTATCTCGCTAGGCGTCAACTGGCCGATGATCTGGATCTCTCATACCCGGTCGACGAGATCGAGCTGCTCAAGGATTTCCCAGAGGCGTACATGACTATCAACTTCGATTACAACCTAGTAGATGACGCGATGTCGCCTAAGAACATTGACCAGGTCGTCCGATTTCTTCGCATGGAATCCCCCAACCTGGAACGCTTCCAGTTCGCAAACATCCGGCAGGGTGTGAGAAAGAAATTTTACCGTCAAGCACCGGAGCTTCAGTGGTTGAAGGAATCTCGCTTCCGGGGCGCGAACAAACCTGTGGATAGAGCGCTCGACCGAATGGGTACATAGAGGAGGCCGTGACGTGAGAGAAAAAGACAATGCAGCTGCGAAATCTGTGGAATACGAGATCGTCGCAAAGATCCGGCCAGATATTGCTGGAACCTTTGCGGTCGGCGCCGATCTTGCTGAAGCAGTGAAAACGCAGGCAACGGACGAGGAAAAGCAACGCATTGTTGAGATGCTGGTTCCCCTGGCTGATCCGGCGTTAGATGACCACCGCGGGCGCCACCACCGCGAGTTTCTTCGCGCCCTGGGCGATACGAGATTCGAGGAGCAATCCGGCACTCAACACCGCAGCGTGGACGACACAAGTTTGGAGCTCGCCGCCGCAGCGAAGTCTGTTGAACACCAGGTCGTGGTCAAGATTCGGCCAGACATTGCTGGAACTTTTTCCCTTGACGCTGACCTTGCTGAGGCAGTGAAGGCGAAAGCTACAGACGAGGAGAAGCAACGCATCGTCGAAAAGCTGCTTCCGCGAGTTGACCCTGCGCTAGGAGACCCCCGCGGTGCCCACCACCGAGAGTTCCTCCGCGCACTGGGCGTTACCGACTACAAATAACGTTATGGATATCCCGTTCTATATCTCGATGCCCGCTGCCGATTACCCTGACTTCCTCGCCACAGACGGGGAATCGCGGTTTGAGATCACCACAGAAGCGCTCGAGGAAGAGAACTTGCCGGTTGAAGACATTGACAAAATGCACTTTGTCACCGAGGAACTACTCGCGAAAATTCTGGATGCGGATACCGCACATGCCATCATCTACGGCACCCTCACCCTGGAAGACCCGGGTTATGACGAGATCTTTGCCAACTCGCCCGAAGATGCTGCCCGCCTGGCCGCCATTCTTAACAACATCAACCACGATGAAATCGAAGATTCTCTCGCAATCTACGACCTCACCGATATTTACAACGACGCCCGCGACCGCGGCGACGCGATCATCACCGTGTGGGGATAGCAATTTGCTTGCGACGTGCGCGGTGTAGTACTTTTAGCGAGATCTCGCCCGCATTCTCGCGCGGTGCGATGTCCAACGAACTCCATGCAACCACGGTTGGCGTGGGTGTTCATGCACACGGTAGGGCCCCGGAAGGAAAGAGCCCCCATTTTTGCATGTACGGCCACGTCAAGCTCCGGTTGCGAGACACAGAAAAGAGCGTGAATGCCTACTATTCAACAGCTGGTCCGCAAGGGCCGCCACGATAAGAAATCGAAGGTAGCTACGGCCGCCCTGAAGGGCTCCCCGCAGCGCCGTGGCGTGTGCACCCGCGTGTACACCACCACTCCGAAGAAGCCGAACTCTGCACTGCGCAAGGTTGCCCGTGTGCGCCTGACCTCCGGCATCGAGGTTTCCGCCTACATTCCGGGCGAGGGCCACAACCTGCAGGAGCACTCCATGGTGCTCGTGCGCGGCGGCCGTGTGAGGGACCTGCCGGGTGTGCGCTACAAGATCATCCGCGGCGCGCTGGATACCCAGGGCGTTAAGGACCGCAAGCAGGCTCGCTCCCGTTACGGCGCGAAGAAGGGACAGTAAAGAACAATGCGTAAGCAACAAGCTCCGAAGCGTCCCGTTGTTAAGGATCCGGTGTACAACTCCGAGCTGGTGACCCAGCTGGTGAACAAGATCCTGCAGGACGGCAAGAAGTCCACCGCAGAGCGCATCGTGTACGACGCGATGGAGATCTGCCGCGAGAAGACCGGTACCGATCCGGTTGGCACCCTCGAGAAGGCACTGGGCAACATCCGCCCGGATCTCGAGGTTCGCTCCCGCCGTGTCGGTGGTGCTACCTACCAGGTGCCGGTCAAGGTTGAGCCGGCCCGTTCCAACACCCTTGCACTGCGCTGGATGGTCACTTTCACCCGTCAGCGTCGCGAGAACTCGATGACCGAGCGTCTTGCCAACGAGATCCTGGATGCATCCAACGGTCTCGGCGCATCCGTGAAGCGCCGCGAGGACACCCACAAGATGGCTGAGGCTAACCGCGCCTTCGCCCACTACCGCTGGTAGTAACTACCTCTCGTCCTATGCAGCGAATCACGACCCGGCCGACAAGCCGCCCACGCACCGCGCGGGCGTTTACCGTCGCCGGGTCGTTGTGCTGGCACCTATAGGGGCCTTACACTGCTTCTTTGGGCGAGTAGTGGAATAATCGACCAAGGACAATATCCGCCATAGACGCTGACTGCCGGGATTAACCTGGGGCCGCAAGCGTCGACAACCTACAAGTTGGGGTAACAAACGTGGCACAAGAAGTGCTTAAGGATCTGAATAAGGTTCGCAACATCGGCATCATGGCCCACATCGATGCTGGTAAGACCACCACCACCGAGCGCATCCTGTTCTACACGGGTATTAACCGCAAGGTTGGCGAGACCCACGACGGTGGCGCGACCACCGACTGGATGGAGCAGGAGAAGGAGCGCGGCATCACCATTACCTCCGCCGCTGTGACCTGCTTCTGGAACGGCAACCAGATCAACATCATCGACACCCCGGGCCACGTTGACTTCACCGTTGAGGTGGAGCGTTCCCTGCGCGTGCTCGACGGCGCTGTTGCAGTGTTCGATGGCAAGGAGGGTGTGGAGCCGCAGTCCGAGCAGGTGTGGCGCCAGGCCGCTAAGTACGACGTGCCGCGTATCTGCTTCGTGAACAAGATGGACAAGCTCGGTGCGGACTTCTTCTACACCGTTGGCACCATCGTTGACCGCCTCGGCGCGAAGCCGTTGGTTATGCAGATCCCGATCGGCGCTGAGGACGACTTCGACGGCGTCGTCGACCTGGTTGAGATGAAGGCGTACCTGTGGCCGGGCAAGGTTGAGACGGGCACCCCGCCGCAGATCCAGGAGATCCCGGCAGACCTGCAGGACAAGGCTGAGGAGTACCGCGAGAAGCTGCTCGAGACCGTTGCTGAGTCCGACGAAGCACTCATGGAGAAGTACTTCGGTGGCGAGGAGCTGAGCACCGAGGAGATCAAGGCTGCCATCCGCAAGATGACGGTCAACTCCGAGGTTTACCCGGTTTTCTGCGGCACCGCGTACCGCAACAAGGGCATCGAGCCGGTCCTGGACGCCATTGTTGATTACTTGCCGACCCCGCTGGACATCGGTGAGGTGCACGGCACCTCCGTAAACGGTGAAGACGACCTGACCCGTAAGCCGTCCGTCGACGAGCCGTTCTCCGCACTGGCGTTCAAGATTGCTGTGCACCCGTTCTTCGGCAAGCTCACCTACGTGCGTGTGTACTCCGGTCGCACCGAGCCGGGCGAGCAGATGCTCAACTCCACCAAGGAAACCAAGGAGCGCGTGGGCAAGCTCTTCCAGATGCACGCGAACAAGGAGAACCCGGTCGACGAGGCTCTGGCCGGCAACATCTACGCGTTCATCGGCCTGAAAGCAACCACCACCGGTGACACCCTGTGTGCCGCTGACGCGCCGATCATCCTTGAGTCCATGGACTTCCCGGACCCGGTTATCCAGGTGGCCATCGAGCCGAAGACCAAGGCTGACCAGGAGAAGCTGGGTACCGCGATTCAGAAGCTCGCGGAAGAAGACCCGACCTTCACGGTCAAGCTCGACGAGGAGACCGGCCAGACCGTCATCGGCGGCATGGGCGAGCTCCACCTCGACGTGCTGGTCGACCGCATGAAGCGCGAGTTCAAGGTCGAGGCGAACATCGGTTCCCCGCAGGTTGCCTACCGCGAGACCATCCGCAAGAAGGTGGAGTCCCTCGACTACACCCACAAGAAGCAGACTGGTGGTTCCGGCCAGTTCGCGAAGGTCATCGTCACCATCGAGCCGTACAACCCGGACCCGGAGACCCTGGAAGAGGGCGAGAGCGCAACCTACGCGTTCGAGAACGCCGTCACCGGTGGTCGCGTGCCCAAGGAGTACATCCCGTCGGTCGACGCCGGTATTCAGGATGCGATGCAGTACGGCTACCTGGCTGGCTACCCGCTGGTGAACATCAAGGCCACCCTTGAAGATGGCGCCTACCACGAGGTTGACTCCTCTGAAATGGCGTTCAAGATGGCTGGTTCCCAGGTGCTCAAGGAAGCTGTTGCCAAGGCGAAGCCGGTCCTGCTCGAGCCGCTCATGGCCGTTGAGGTTGTGACCCCGGAGGAGTACATGGGTGATGTCATCGGCGACCTCAACTCTCGCCGTGGCCAGGTCCACTCCATGGACGACCGCTCCGGTGCGAAGGTTGTCAAGGCCGTCGTGCCGCTGTCCCAGATGTTCGGCTACGTCGGCGACCTGCGTTCCCGTACCCAGGGCCGCGCGAACTACACCATGGTGTTCGACTCCTACGGTGAGGTTCCGTCCAACGTCGCCCAGGAGATCATCGACGAGCGCAACGGCAACTAGGTGCGTCTAACCTACGCCTCCGTGCCGGCTCGCTGCGGCTTACGTCAGCGCAGCGGGCTGGCCCCGAACTTAGTTCGAGAAACCGGGGGCGCGCCTTGCGGGTAGCGGCTTGCTGAGACCCCTTCATAAGTGGAAGCGCAACACAGCGCAAGAGGGGCCTGAGCTGGCCGTTACTCACTAGGTGGATCCGGGTTTTGTCTGGGTCGGCCGGTTTGAAAAACGGTCATCAGGTATCTAGGATCATGTAACTGGCACATTGCGAAATGGTCATTGCTGCATGTCTCGCGCATGCGGGCCATGAGGCAAGGCAAATGTAAATCGCGTGGCTGCGAAGGTCGTAGCCACCATGAAGTCCAGGAGGACAACAAGTGGCAAAGGCAAAGTTCGAGCGTACGAAGCCGCACGTCAACATCGGCACCATCGGTCACGTCGACCACGGCAAGACCACCACCACGGCTGCCATCACCACGGTTCTGGCTAACCAGTACCCGGAGGAGAACCAGGCTTTCGACTACGCTGCCATCGATAAGGCTCCGGAGGAGCGCGAGCGCGGTATTACCATCAACATTTCCCACGTTGAGTACAACACCCCGAAGCGCCACTACGCACACGTCGACGCCCCGGGCCACGCCGACTACATCAAGAACATGATTACCGGTGCTGCTCAGATGGACGGCGCAATCCTCGTGGTTGCTGCTACCGACGGCCCGATGCCGCAGACCCGCGAGCACGTGCTGCTCGCTCGCCAGGTTGGCGTTCCGTACATCCTCGTTGCACTGAACAAGTGCGACATGGTTGACGACGAGGAGATCATCGAGCTCGTCGAGATGGAGGTCCGCGAGCTGCTGGCTGAGCAGGAGTACGATGAGGACGCTCCGATCGTCCACATCTCCGCTCTGAAGGCTCTCGAGGGTGACGAGAAGTGGGTTCAGTCCATCGTTGACCTCATGCAGGCTTGCGACGACTCCATCCCGGACCCGGTCCGCGAGACCGACCGCGACTTCCTGATGCCGATCGAGGACATCTTCACCATTTCCGGCCGCGGTACCGTGGTTACCGGTCGTGTGGAGCGCGGTATCCTCAACCTCAACGACGAGGTCGAGATCATCGGTATCAAGGAGAAGTCGCAGAAGACCACCGTTACCTCCATCGAGATGTTCAACAAGCTTCTCGATACCGCTGAGGCCGGCGACAACGCTGCTCTGCTGCTGCGTGGTCTGAAGCGTGAGGACGTTGAGCGTGGCCAGGTCGTCATCAAGCCGGGCGCTTACACCCCGCACACCAAGTTCGAGGGTTCCGTCTACGTTCTGTCCAAGGACGAGGGCGGTCGCCACACCCCGTTCTTCGACAACTACCGTCCGCAGTTCTACTTCCGCACCACCGACGTGACCGGTGTTGTGAAGCTGCCGGAGGGCACCGAGATGGTCATGCCGGGCGACAACGTCGAGATGTCCGTCGAGCTGATTCAGCCGGTCGCTATGGACGAGGGCCTGCGCTTCGCTATCCGCGAGGGTTCCCGCACCGTCGGCGCTGGCCGCGTGACCAAGATCGTCGAGTAATTTCGGCGCTGGTCTAATCCAGCACACGTGTTGAAAGCCGTGTCCCAGTCCTGGGGCGCGGCTTTTTCGCATTCCCAGCCGGGTAAAGTTGCTCGCCGTGCACCAAAGCGACCCCACACGCATCCCGAAGCTGATCGCTGCCCTGCAGGAGACCTGGGAGGGTCAACCGGACCTCGCGCTTCCAGCGTTTCTGGGTATGTTGCACAATCGCGGCCTGTCGTGGGCGAGCTCAGAAGAAGAGTTGCTCCACTTGCTCTCGCGTATCCAGACAGAGCATCCATCGCTAATCGACGGCCCGTTGAACGCCCCGGTTGTTTTCACCACCTCATCTCCTCGGTTCAGCGTGACAATGACGGGGTCCAAAGTCGTGGTGCGTAGCGGGGAGGACGCGCAGCGAATGCCGAGTGTATGGACCTACACCAACTTTCGACCGGCAGGCCCGGGGCGACCCCTTGTTATCACCGATGAAGAGGGGATAGAGCACCGCTTCGGCGTCATCGACCTTGCCACCGTCTTTGATCCGAGAAGCGCGCCGTCGCTAGCCGGTCTGAAACGCACCGGGGTGGGCGCCGCCCGCTGGCTCGTCACGTTCGCTTCAGGGGAGCGAGCGGTGCTCGGGCAGCGCCTGCGGGTATGGGCAACGCACGGCCGCGAGACTGAGGTTGAAACCTACACATGGGGCAGGGTGGAGACACTCGAACCGGGTTCAGACATGCGACTGGCCCCAGCCGATGGGGGAAAACCTACCGTGCTGGGGCCGGTCAGCGAGATCGTTTTGCTCGAAGTGTGAGCGCTACGAGAGGTGAGCGCTACGAGAGGTGAGCGCTACGAGACCGCGATTCGGTCGAGCTGGAACTTCCACACTGTGTCGATGTCCATGGTGTCGTTCGCCATCCGGAAGTCTTCGTCCGCATTCTCCAGGATCGTGATGACTTCGTTGAAGCTGTAAGCCGGATCTGCGGTCACGGTGAACGAGACAGTCGGGCGCTGGCCCTCCATCGCAACCCTGGATTCCGCTTTGGTAATGGCGTCATTGCGCTTGACAAGGGCGTCGCACGCGGCTTCGCTGAGACGCTGCACGTTGATCACGGTGTCGCCGTGTGCGGGGTCTGCCGGTGCGATCGCACGGTTCGAGAACGCCCTGCTGCGGATGTTTGCCAGAAGTATCCAAAGACCCAGGATGAACGCGATGATGGCGGTAGTGATCAGCACCGTGTTGTACCAAGACGCTGCGGAGAACCTTGTCAATGCAGAACGGTCAAGCCGCCCGAGAAAGTCACTGACGTAGGGAATATCCCAGTAGAGTGCTGCTGGAAGGAGACCTGCCAGCAGCAGAGCCAGCCCGAGAACAAACACGATGAGGCGGTCAAAGAATGCAAGCGTTTTCGTCATCGCTGAATCTCCTGAGGCCCGGGGTAGGGGGCATCGATGGGTTGCGGCGGGGCGTAAGGATCGGCTCCGGTCTTAGCACTCGGGTTGGTGCTTTGGGTTTGTGGGAGCACTTTCACGCTGACTGCCGGAGGTGTTTCGAGACCGCTGAACTCGTTGCTGAGCGTTGCGGCAACGCGCTGCTCAACAGTGCCTGTGCCGTCGTCTTCAACCTGCACGTTGAGACGCTTGCGATCGGCCCGAGAACGAATGTTTGCTCCGCCGACCTCGGAGCGGGTTGTGTGGCTGGCTTTCCGGGCGACATCGACGGGGCGAACCCAGATTGATGCCGGTGAGTTAACGCGGATATGCGTGCGCCCGCGGGGAAGGAATGAAGTGACAAGCAACCACAGGCCCAGAAGCGAGATGAAAATACCGATTGTGACCGCCCACCCATTCACCGGTGCAGAACCGATGAGCTCAAAAACCGGCTCGAGCCACGAATCATAGGTCTCACCCTGGTAGCGGTACCACAGTTCCCGGGCAATCACTCCCGCCAGGGACAGCAGCAGGATCGAGATGATGATGGCCAACCACCGAGCCGCAGGGTTCGACCTCGGCTCGGTGCCAGGGTGTGGCCCAGCTTGTCGCGCCATGTCAGCCGGAAAGAATTCATCGTCCGGCACCGGGTACGTTTGCGAGTTAGCTGGTGCGGTCATAATACTTCTCCACCGGTTCAATCGTGATTTGCTTCAGCGGCGCCGGAGCCGGCGCTGTTGGGTGGTGGACCGGCGTCGGCCGCGGTGGGGCGACTGGACGCAGTCGCTGTGCCGGTGGAACAGCCACCGGGATAAGGGGCTGGCGTTCGACCAAGATCTCTTTCAACGGGGCGCGGGCCGGCAGCGAGACCGGCTCAAGCCGCATCGCACTGTGGATATCCACGGGCTTTAGAGGATGCGCGGGTGCCGCGTACACCGGTGTTATGGTGATCGGCTCTGCGAACACAGGAGCGATGTCTACGGGCGCAGGCGTGCGCGGGGAGCGCACGGGGGTGGGCCGAACGCTGATCGGCATCACATCGCGCTGCGGTGGAATGGCGACCACCCGCAGCGGGCGTGGTTCCGGTGTCATCGGCACACGGACGGGGCCTGGAGCCGGCACTGAAATCTCCGCCAGCGGTTGCGGGTCTGCCACGAAGCCGTTGGTCTGCACCGACGGTGCCTCAGGTACCTCCACGTGCTCCACCTCTGGAGGCGCAGGCACCGTGACATCACGCAGATCCTCGAGCAGCGAACGTGCTTCAATCGGCGTGAGCGGCACGCGCTCCTTGGTCACAGGTGACGTGACCTCCGACGACGAAATGCGGATTGGTGTCGGTTGTACGGCAGCGTAATGGTGCGTGACCTCATCCCAAGTCACGCGGCCCCCGTCTGCATCAGCTTCAACGTTGGCAACGGTGACCTTGACTTTCGAAACATCAAGGCCGCAAAGCGTACGCACGTGAGCGATGATCGTTGCTCGCACTGCATCGGTGATAGCTGCAACGGGTGCCGGATACGTGGTTGCGATCTCGGTTTCAATCGCAGCGATGCCGAGGGCGCGATCCAAGTGGACGTCGACACGCGGAAAGCTTCGGCCGGCGAGCCCGGCCAGCTTGGCATCGAGTGCGCGCACGCCGGGCACCGTGAGCACCGCAGCGTTAGCCACGCGCTCTACCGCCTTCTCGCTGATGTGGTAGAACGACGTGTCCATTAGCCTCTGCCCCTACCGGAGATAGGACTCACGATGCGGGCGAGGTCCAAGCGGCCGTCGAGCTGCGCGCCGACAACGCCGCCGATGGCGGTGAAGAGGAGCAGCCATAGCAGCCCGGTCGCACCGCCGAAGGTGACAAAGAAAGCGACAACAATACCGATGATCACACCGGTGACGGCTTTGTTTGCAAAGAGATTCATGTTTGCACCAAGTTTCGGGGGGTTAATCGTCGGCGGCGCGAGCATCTGCTACCACCACATCGACAAAAGGCAGGGCGGTTGCCGAGACAACGGCGTCACGAACCTCGTCGGCGACCGCCAGGATCTCCCGGCGGGAGGTCAAATCGAAGACGATATGGATCTCGAGTCCAGTCACCTCACCGCGGTGGGCGGGACGCAAACCTTCGATTCGCTCGCCCGGCAGCAATAGCGCGACCTCGCCGACTCGACCGCCGTGAAGTCCCGCCACGCCGGGGACGGCAACCGCCGCTTCGCGGGCTGCCTCCCCCTGTTCGCGGGTTACGGAGGTCTGCGCCATGACTACTGTGCCAGCTGCGGGTTGGTGTTCGAAGCCTGGTAGTTAGCCGGCTCGTCGTACTGCTCGACCTGGTTCTGTTCCTGCTCAGGCAGGTGAACGTCGTGGACGGTGACATCGACGCGGTCCACAATCAGGCCGGTCATACGAGTGATAGCGACGGTGACGTTCTCGCGGATAGCGTTCGCCAGCTCGTGGATTGCCACGCCGTACTCAGCGATGATGGCGACCGCGACGGAGACGTGACCTTCCTGCACTGCGACGTTCACGCCCTGCTGGACGTTGGTGGAGGAGGTGAAAGTGTCGCGGACTGCGCCCCACATACGGGCTGCGCCACCGCCGAGGTTGTTCACACCGGAGACCTCGCGAGCCGCAATGCCGGCGATCTTGCCCACAACGTTGTCATCGATAACGGTGGTGCCGTGGTCGGTCTCCAGGTTCTCGTTGCGCGGGCGGATCTGCTCCGGCTCGACTGCGGAGGAGGTGGAGGCTGAGTCAGCCGGATTGTTGACCGGGTTGTTTGCCGGGTTGTTGGCCTGGCTGCTCGAGGCCGGGTTGGACTTGCTCTGCTCGTTCACGGTGTTCGGGGTAGCCGGGGTGTTTTGACGCACGTTGTTGTCAGCCATGACAATCCTCTCCGTATGGATTCGTTGTGGGTTGCGTACCTAACAAATAGTACCCAAAATTGCGCGGCTAGCTCCGGGATGCGGTTTCCAATGGGCCGTCGACAAGCAACTTGCTTTCGCGCGACCACTGTGTTTAACTATCCGGGTTGCCTTGACATGGCCTGCTTGAACGTAGGCGATGGCGGGGTGACCATGACACCTTCGTAAACGAGGGCCCTTTCGCGAGGGACCGGTGAAGGGCCATGGCAAATAAACAGCGGCAGTACGCAAGGGTCACGCACCCTTCCGAGCCTGACATGCGAAAGCACTGACATGCCCGCGCGCGTTTGTTTGCAGCGCCCGCATTCACCTTTCGTTTTACGTGTCGTGGCAGTCAAAACGACACTGGCGTTGAGCCAAGGGCCCAGCCCGGACAACGTTATAGAGAAACTAGAAGCTACAACCCCACCGCTTCGCGCCCGTTTTGCGGGAGTTCGAACGTGGGGATGCGAGGAAGAGGTAAGCGTGGCGGGACAGAAGATCCGCATCAGGCTCAAGGCCTACGACCACGAAGCGATCGACGCATCTGCGAAGAAGATCGTTGAAACGGTCACCCGCACGGGTGCCCGCGTCGTTGGACCGGTGCCGTTGCCCACTGAAAAGAACGTGTACGCCGTTATCCGTTCTCCGCACAAGTACAAGGATTCTCGCGAGCACTTCGAGATGCGCACTCACAAGCGCCTCATCGATATTCTCGATCCGACGCCGAAGACCGTCGACGCGCTCATGCGTATCGACCTCCCGGCCAGCGTTGATGTGAACATCCAGTAAGCACCAGAGATTCCCAACTGTTAGTGGAGAACTGATACATGTCTGATAACCAGATCAAGGGCATTCTGGGCAAGAAGATCGGCATGACCCAAATCTTCGACGAGGACAACCGCGTCATTCCGGTGACCGTCGTCGAGGCTGGGCCGTGCGTGGTCACCCAGATTCGTACCCCAGAGACCGATGGCTACTCCGCCATCCAGATCGCTTACGGCGACATTGATCCCCGTAAGACCAAGAAGCCGCAGGCTGGCCACTACAAGAAGGCTGGCGTGAACCCGCGTCGCTACGTCGCGGAGATCCGTATGGACGACACCTCCGAGTACGAGGTCGGCCAGGAGTTCAACGCCACCATCTTCGACGGCGACACTTTCGTCGACGTTGTTGGCACCACCAAGGGTAAGGGCTACGCAGGTGGCATGAAGCGCCACGGCTTTGCCGGCCAGGGTGCCGCACACGGTAACCAGGCCTCCCACCGTCGCGTGGGCTCCATCGGCCAGGCCGCAACGCCGGGCCGCGTGTTCAAGGGCAAGCGCATGGCTGGCCGCATGGGCGGTAACCGAGTTACTACCCAGAACTTGAAGATCCAACGCATCGACGGCGACAACAACCTGATCCTGATCAAGGGCGCCATCCCTGGCGCCAAGGGCAGCGTTGTTACCGTCAAGACCGCAGTGAAGGGCGGTGCTCACGCATGACGAACCTGACGCTCGACGTCCACACCGCCGACGGCAAGACCAACGGTTCCGTTGAGCTTCCGGCAGAACTTTTTGACCGCGAAGCATCCATCCCCCTGATGCACCAGGTTGTCACCGCACAGCTGGCAGCTGCACGTCAGGGCACCCACTCCACCAAAACCCGCGGCGAAGTCCGCGGCGGTGGTAAGAAGCCGTTCCGCCAGAAGGGCACCGACCGCGCCCGCCAGGGCTCGATCCGTGCGCCGCATTTCACCGGCGGTGGCATTGTCCACGGTCCGAAGCCGCGTTCCTACGCGCAGCGGACCCCGAAGAAGATGATCAAGGCAGCTCTCGCAGGTGCACTGACGGACCGCGCTCGTAACCAGCGCATCCACCTCGTCGAGGACCTGGTGCCGGGCCAGACCCCGTCCACCAAGTCTGCACGTGCGTTCATCGAGCGCCTGACCGACCGTAAGTCCGTTCTCCTGGTGATCGGCCGTGAGGACAACAACTCTCGTCTTTCCGCACGGAACCTGCCGGGCGTTGTCATCCTTGAGCCGGCTCAGCTGAACACCTACGACGTGCTCAACGCGGATGACGTGATCTTCTCGGTCGAGGCACTGAACACCTTCATCAACCGCGCTAGCAACAACGCAGTTGCTGCTGCTGCGGAGGAGGAGAAGTAAATGGCTAAGATCGCTAACCCCCGTGACATCATCATCGCCCCGGTCCTCTCCGAGAAGACCTACGCGCTGATGGAGCAGAACACCTACACGTTCTTCGTGAACCCGTCTGCCAACAAGACCCAGATCAAGATTGCCGTGGAAGAGATCTTCGGCGTCGACGTCGCTTCGGTGAACACCGCCAACCGTGAGGGCAAGCGCAAGCGCTCCCGCACCGGTTACGGCAAGCGTAAAGACACCAAGCGCGCCTACGTCACTCTCCGCGAGGGCAGCGACTCCATCGACATCTTCGGCGGCGCAACGGTCTAGCGGCCGGCGTCTTTGAAGTGACGATAGAAAAGGACACACTATGGCTATTCGTAAGTACAAGCCGACAACCCCGGGTCGCCGCAACAGCTCCGTTTCCGAGTTCGAGGAGATCACTCGTTCTACCCCGGAGAAGTCTCTGCTGCGCCCGTTGCCGAAGAAGGGTGGCCGTAACACTCACGGTCACATCACCACCCGTCACCGCGGCGGCGGCCACAAGCGTCGCTACCGCGTGATCGACTTCCGCCGCTCGGACAAAGACGGCGTGCAGGCCAAGGTCGCTCACATCGAGTACGACCCGAACCGCACCGCAAACATTGCGCTGCTGCACTACACCGACGGCGAGAAGCGCTACATCATCGCGCCGAAGGGCATCAAGCAGGGCACCATCGTTGAGTCCGGCCCGAACGCCGACATCAAGGTGGGCAACAACCTGCCGCTCCGCAACATCCCGACCGGTACCACCATCCACGCAGTTGAGCTCAAGCCGGGCGCAGGCGCCAAGCTCGCCCGCTCCGCTGGCGCTTCTATCCAGCTGCTGGGTAAGGAAGGCAACTACGCAGTGCTGCGTATGCCGTCCTCTGAAATCCGCCGCGTGGACATTCGCTGCCGCGCCACCGTGGGTGAGGTCGGCAACGCCGACCAGATCAACATCCGCTGGGGTAAGGCCGGCCGTATGCGCTGGAAGGGCTGGCGCCCGACCGTGCGTGGTGTGGTTATGAACCCGGTCGACCACCCGCACGGTGGTGGTGAGGGTAAGACCTCTGGTGGTCGCCACCCGGTTTCGCCGTGGGGCCAGAAGGAAGGCCGCACCCGCAACCCGAACCGTTATTCCAACAACATGATCGTGCGGCGCCGCCGCTCGAAGAAGCGCTAAGAGGAGGTAAGTCAACATGCCACGCAGCCTGAAGAAGGGCCCGTTCGTCGATGAGCACCTCCTCAACAAGGTGGACGCTCAGAACGAGGCCGGCACCAAGCAGGTCATCAAGACCTGGTCTCGCCGTTCGACCATTCTCCCGGACTTCATCGGCCACACCTTCGCCGTTCACGACGGCCGTAAGCACGTGCCGGTGTTCGTCGACGAGTCCATGGTTGGCCACAAGCTCGGTGAGTTCGCCCCGACCAAGACTTTCAAGGGGCACGTCAAGCAAGAGAAGGGACGTCGATAAGCAATGGCTGACACGATCACCACTGCATCCGCGACGGCCAAGTTCGTCCGCACTTCGCCGATGAAGGCCCGCCGTGTGCTGGACCTCGTCCGCGGCAAGTCCGTGTCCGAGGCTCTCGCGATCCTGAAGTACGCGCCGCAGGCCGCCGCAACCCCGGTTGCCAAGGTCGTCGCGTCCGCAGCGGCCAACGCTGAGAACAACTTCGGCCTGGATCCGCGCACGCTGGTCATCTCCGAGTGCTACGCCAACGAGGGCCCGACCATGCGTCGCTACCAGCCGCGCGCACAGGGCCGCGCTTTCCAGATCCGGAAGCGCACCTCCCACATCACTGTTGTTGTCGAGTCCAAGGAAGGGGCGAAGTAATGGGTCAGAAAATCCACCCCCACGGCCTGCGCCTGGGTATTACGGCTGACTGGAAGTCCCACTGGTACGCCGACAAGAACTACGCCGACTACGTCGCCGAGGACATCAAGATCCGGGAGTTCCTCTCCACGGGTCTGGAGCGCGCCGGCATTGCCGACGTTGTCATCGAGCGCACCCGCGACCGCGTCCGCGTGGACATTCACACTGCCCGCCCGGGCATCGTGATTGGCCGCCGCGGCGCCGAGGCTGACCGCATCCGCCGCGAGCTGGAGAAGCTCACCGGCAAGATGGTTGCGCTGAACATCCTCGAGGTCAAGAACGTCGACGCGAACGCGACCCTGGTCGCCCAGTCGATTGCGGAACAGCTTGTCAACCGTGTGGCGTTCCGCCGCGCGATGCGCAAGGCTATCCAGTCCGCGATGCGCAACCCGCAGGTCAAGGGCATCAAGGTTATGTGCTCTGGCCGCCTGGGTGGCGCTGAAATGTCCCGTGTCGAGCGCTACCACGAAGGCCGTGTGCCGCTGCACACCCTCCGCGCGGAGATTGACTACGGCACGGCTGAAGCACACACCACCTTTGGCGTCATCGGCGTCAAGGTGTGGATCTACAAGGGCGATGTTGTTGGCGGCGTCCGCGAGTCTGAGCTCAACGCACCGAGCAACGACCGTCGTGGCCGCGGCGACCGCGATCGCCGCCCGCGCCGCGGTGGCCAGCGCCGCCAGCGTGCAGAGCAGAATCAGGAGGGCTAATCATGCTTATTCCTAAGCGCGTGAAGTACCGCCGCCAGCACCGCCCGGGCCGTTCCGGCGTGTCCAAGGGCGGCAACACCGTCAACTTCGGTGACTACGGCCTGCAGGCTCTCGAGCCGGCCTACATCACCAACCGTCAGATCGAGTCCGCTCGTATTGCGATCAACCGCCACGTCAAGCGTGGTGGCAAGGTCTGGATCAACATCTTCCCGGATCGTCCGCTGACCCAGAAGCCGCTTGGCGTGCGTATGGGTTCCGGTAAGGGCCCGGTGGAGAAGTGGGTGGCCAACGTCAAGCCTGGCCGCATCCTGTTTGAAATGTCCTACCCGAACGAGGAGACCGCTTTGGAGGCACTCCGCCGCGCAGGCGCGAAGCTTCCGTGCAAGACCCGCGTGATCAAGAAGGAGGACCTGTTCTAATGGCTGCCGGTACCCCCGCATCTGAATTCCGCGTGCTCACCGATGACGAGCTGCGCGACCGCCTGACTGAGGCGAAGGAAGAGCTGTTCAACCTGCGCTTCCAGCTCGCCACCGGTCAGCTGACCAACAACCGTCGCATCGGCACGGTCAAGCGCGACATCGCACGTATCTACACCGTGCTGCGCGAGCGCGAGCTCGGCCTGTCTGTCGTGCCCGAGTCCGAAGGAGCTGAGGCATAATGACTGAGGCAAAAGTGAACACTGAGACCGCGACCACCACCGGTAAGGGTCCGAAGAACACTCCGGCCCAGCCGAAGGAGAAGGGTCTGCAGAAGCGCCGCCGAGGTTACGTCGTGTCCGACAAGATGGACAAGACCATCGTCGTCGAGGTCGAGGACCGCAAGTCCCACGCCCTCTACGGCAAGATCGTGCGCACCACCAAGCGCGTGAAGGCACATGACGAGGACAACACCGCAGGTGTTGGCGATCTCGTCCGTATCGAGGAGACTCGCCCGCTGTCCAAGGACAAGCACTTCCGTCTCGTCGAGATCATCGAGAAGGCCCGTTAAGAGCTTCTTGCTTGTCGACGTTGCGTCGACCCCAATACCCGTCCAACCCCTCGCGGCTGGGCGGGTGTTCTTCTTTTTGCATTCAGCCGCGTACCTTGCCGAAACCATTTATTGTCATAAGTATGACGAAAGAAAATCTTCGTAGTGACGTTGTCGTGGTCGGCTTCGGCATGGTCGGCCACCGCTTTGCACAGGAGCTTGCGCAGCGACGCCCTGATACGTCCATCACCATCATCAACCGCGAAACCGAGGACTACGCCTACGACCGCGTGCACTTGTCTAGCTACGTGGGCAACTGGAAGCGCGAGGAACTCTACCTCGAGCCGTTGCCAGCAAACGTAACTGTCGTGCCTGGGCGCGCGGTGTCGATCAAGCCCGAATCTCAAGAGTTGGTGCTGGAAGACGGCACTGTGTACGCGTATGGCGAGCTTGTGATGGCAACCGGATCACGTCCGTTCGTGCCGCGTCTGCCCGGTAACGATCTGCCGCAGGTGCACCTCTACCGCACCCTGGATGACATGGACGGCATTCGCGCCGCCATTGAGAATGTGGAAAACAAGCACGGAGAGGTTACCGCCACGGTTGTCGGCGGCGGTCTGCTCGGACTTGAAGCCGCCGGAGCTACTCAGGCGATGGGCGCAAAGACGCATGTTGTGGAAATGGCTCCGCGTCTCATGCCGCTGCAGGTTGATGATGCGGGTGGTGAGATGCTCTCGCACGCAATCAGACAGATGGGCGTGGAGATTCATGTGGGGGCGGTGACTAGGTCGATCGTGGCGTCGACAAGCAAGGAAGGCTCTGTTGTCCTTGATATGGGCGACGGCGGGGAACTGGAAACTGACCTGGTGATTTTCTCTGCCGGTATCCGGCCGCGAGATTCCCTCGGCCCGGACGCGGGCTTGGAACTGGGTTCGCGCGGCGGGTTCCTCACAGACCGGCAGTGCCGCACCTCCATCGAGCACATTTCCGCAATCGGTGAGTGCGCGGCCGTGGACGGTAAGACCTACGGTCTGGTTGCTCCCGGCTACACGATGGCGGAAATTACCGCCGCGCGGCTGGCGGGGGAGCCGATTGCAGATTTTGAAGACCCGGACATGTCCACCAAGCTGAAGCTGATGGGTGTGGACGTGGCGTCGTTCGGAGACGCCTTCTCTACCATCGAGGGGCGCAAGGAACTGCACATTCAGGATCCGGTGTCTGGTGTGTACAAGAAGCTGATTCTGGATGCGGAGGGTAAGCGTCTCCTAGGCGGCATTCTGGTCGGCGAGGCGTCGAGCTACTCGCTGCTGCGTCCGATGGTTGGCAGTGAGTTGCCGGGAGATCCGGTCAGCTTGATCGCGCCGGAGACGGGCGCGGGTACTACGGCCATCGGGGCTGGCGACTTACCGGATTCGATGCAGATTTGCTCCTGCAACAACGTGACCAAGGGACAGATCCGTGACGCAATTGGTCAGGGCTGCCACTCGGTGGAAACCGTCATGGGGGCAACCCGCGCGGGTACGTCGTGTGGATCGTGCGTGTCACTGTTGAAAGGAATTCTGGACGCGGAAGGCATTGAACAATCCAAGGCCGTATGCGTGCATTTCCCGCAATCGCGTGCAGAGCTGTTCGAAATCGCCCAATCCACAGGCATCACCGAGTTTGATGAGTTCATCGCACGCTTTGGCCAGGGCCGCGGCTGCGAGGTATGCAAGCCGACGTTCTCCAACATCGTTGCGTCAATGCACACAGAGCAGCACGTGCTTGAAGGGCGCCGCGCGGGCCTGCAAGACACCAACGACCGCATGTTGGGCAACATGCAGAAGAACGGCACCTACTCCGTTATTCCGCGCCAGCCAGCCGGCAATGTGACGCCAGAACAACTCATCGAGATGGGCCGCATTGCGGATGATTTCGGTCTTTACCTCAAGGTCACCGGCGCGCAGCGCATCGCGATGTTCGGTGCCCGTACCGAGGACTTGCCGGAAATCTGGCGCAGGCTGATCAGCGTGGGCATGGAATCGGGCCAGGCCTACGGAAAGTCCCTGCGTGCGGTGAAATCCTGCGTGGGCACGGACTGGTGCCGCTACGGGCAACAAGACTCTGTGGCCATGGCGGTCAGACTTGAACTGCGCTACCGCGGTCTGCGTAGCCCGCACAAGCTCAAGATGGGTGTGTCTGGCTGCGCACGCGAGTGCGCGGAATCGCGTGGCAAGGACGTCGGCGTTATTGCGACTGAAACCGGGTGGAACCTCTACGTAGGCGGTAACGCAGGTGCGACGCCGCGCCAAGCGCAGCTGCTGGCCAAGGATCTAGACGATGACACGCTGATCCGCTACATCGACCGTTACCTGTCTTTCTACATCCGCACCGCAGACCGGCTGCAGCGCACCGCCGCTTGGTTGGCGGAGGTTGAAGGAGGGCTGGACCACGTGAGGGATGTTGTGGTGGATGACTCGCTGGGCATTGCTCGCGATCTCGAGGAGTTTATGGAACACCACGTGGCCAATTACTCCGACGAGTGGCAGGACGTGCTAAATGACCCGGAGAAGCTCAAGCGCTTCGTCAGCTTCATTAACGCCCCCAATACCCCGGATCCCACGGTGCAGTTTGAAGAGCACCCGCAAGGTGGCCGAAAGGTGCCGCTGATGATGCCGGTTGTGGGCGCACAGTAGTTACGTGCAGAACTTAAGCACAGGAGTTGAAGGAGAATCCAGATGTCTATTTCCGTGTGCAAGCTTGCAGACCTCACCGAGGGCGTCGGAGCGGCTGCCCTGCTGCCCGATGAGCGCCAGGTGGCAATCTTCCGGGTGGAAACGGAAGACGGCGAGCAGCTGTTTGCAGTTGACAACATTGACCCGTACACCGGCGTCGCAGTGATTTCCCGCGGCATTGTCGGAGAGTCTGAGGGACGGCCCACTATCGCCTCGCCACTTCTGAAACAGAAGTTCTTTCTAGATTCGGGGGAGTCGCTGCAGGGCGATTCCGTTGCGCTTCGCACCTATGCAGTGCGTATCGACGGTTCCGGGGACGACTCCCACGTCATCGTCGAAGCGTAAGCGCTCAATCCGGGAGTGGAAGGTTCAGCAGATGTTCATTTGAATTTCTCCATTTGGTGAGGCGGCGGAAATAACGTCTGAAGCGCTTTGTGCCGCAAGGCGATCTTTGCTACCAACCACCGGGGAGAACTTCCATGTCTATCTTGGGCAAGAACTTGTTCCAGTCCAACCGCTCGAGCCTGACCTGCACCTACAAGTGCGGTAACGCATGTGCAGGCGAGGCACCGAACCACTCCGATAACGCGTACTTCGGCGACATCATGTCCCGTCGTGGCGCGCTCAAGGTGATGGGTGCAGGTGCTGTCACCATCGGTGGTGGCGCAGCGCTAGCCGCATGTGGTTCTGACAGCGACTCTGAGGCGGCCAGCACGGTTGGAGAGACCGCAACCTCGACGAACCAGGTGACTGAGACTAGTGCCTCCGCTGGCGAGTCGAAGAAGATCGAGCCGGTCAAGGGCATGCAGTTCGAGCCGGTTGCTCCGAACAAGAATGACCAGATCACCGTGCCGGAGGGCTACGAGTCCAGCGTCCTGATCGCCTGGGGCGACCCGGTTTACGAGGACGCTCCGGAGTTCGACCCGAACAACCAAACCGCTGCTGCGGCTGCACGCCAGTTCGGCTTCAACAACGACTTTGCTGGCCTGTTCGACCACCCGGACGATGAGGGGCGCAAAGTCTACGTCTGCTCCCACGAGTACTCCACCGAACCGCAAATGCTCCCGAACTACAACGCTGATGACCCGACCGAGGAAGAGGTCAACATCGGCATTGTGTCCCACGGCCACACCATCCTCGAGGTGTCCCAGAACCCGGAGACTGGTGAGCTCACCCGCGAGTTCGGTCCGCTGAACCGCCGCATCACCGGTGAGACCCCGATGGTGCTGACCGGTGTCGCGGCCGGCCACGAACTGCTCCAGACCTCTGCAGACCCGACCGGTACCAAGGTCAACGGCACCTTCAACAACTGCTCCGGCGGTGTGACCCCGTGGGGAACCTTCCTCTCCGGCGAAGAGAACATTGACATGTACTGGGCTAACGGCGAGGCTGTCACCGACGAGCGCGCTGCAGCGGACCTGAAGCGCATGGGCGTTGTAGAAGGCGAGTCCGAGCGTAAGTGGGAGCGCTACCACGACCGCTTCGACCTGGCCAAGGAGCCGAACGAGATCAACCGCTTCGGCTACCTCGTCGAGATTGACCCGTTCGATCCGAACTCGACCCCGATCAAGCACACCTCCACCGGTCGTTTCAAGCATGAGGCCGGCAACATTGCCATTGACAAGGATGGCACCGTCGTTTGCTACTCCGGCGATGACCAGCGCTTCGAGTACATGTACAAGTTCGTCTCCTCCGAGAAGGTGGTTGAGGGCGACAAGGCCCACAACATGACCATCCTGGACTACGGCACCCTGTACGTCGCACAGTTTGAGGGCAACTCGCCGAAGGATGAGATCACCGGCGACGGCGACCTGCCGAAGGACGAGGCATTCGACGGCAAGGGCAAGTGGATCCCGCTCTACACCGTTACTAAGGACGGCTCCGAGTCCCACGTCGACGGCTTCACTGCCGAGGAAGCAGCTATCTTCACCCGCCAGGCTGCGGACGAAGTTGGCGCAACCAAGATGGACCGCCCGGAGGACTTCGAAGTTAACCCGGTTAACGGCAAGGTCTACGCAGCGCTGACCAACAACAAATACCGTGGCGCAACCGGCGAGAACGAGAAGAAGTCCAAGGAAGATGTCATGGAGTACGCGCCGATCCGCGAGAACAAAGACGGCTACGTCATCGAGATCGAAGAGGAGTCCTACGCAGGCACCGATTTCACCTGGGACCTCCTGCTGGTCTGTGGTGACCCGGAGGCCGCCTCGACCTACTTCGCTGGCTTCCCGAAGGATCAGGTTTCGCCGATCACCTGCCCGGACAACCTTGCGTTCGACGAGCACGGCAACCTGTGGATTTCCACCGACAGCCTCTATGCTCTGGACATCAACGACGGTCTCTACGCTGTCGGCCTTGAGGGCGAGAACCGCGGCCAGACCCTGTGCTTCCTCACCGTCGCAAACGGTGCTGAGACCTGTGGCCCGATCATCAAGGACAACCTGGTGATGGTCAACGTCCAGCACCCAGGTGAGATGGACGACGCAACCTTCGAGGAGCCGGGCTCCCACTGGCCTGACGGTGGCGACTCTCTCCCGCGTCCTGCTGTTGTGCAGGTGTTCCGCACCGACGGCGGCAAGATCGGTGTCGCGTAACCCTGCCATCCTGAGTCGCGCTGAACACGCGGCTCACCGCGTAAGTTGAGCTAACCCGCATCCACCTAAAACCGGTGGTTGCGGGTTTTCTCATGGGATTCCCCTAAGGCAGAAATCAGGGTGAAACCCTAGGTAGTTAGCGCTCTGAAACTGTTAGGCTAAACCTGTGAATTCCCGTAATCGACGCCGTGCGCGCAGCCGCTGGCGTGCATTTCAATCCGCTGTTATCACCGTCGCTGCGGCGGGTCTACTCGCTGGCTGTTCTCAAGGCGCGGGTGCGGTTCCAGAGGCTGATGTGGTGGAGCTCCAGCCGAAGGATCTCGCGTCTCGGGTAGCGGTGAGCGCGAGCGTCGACTCCAAGGAAGTCGTCGCCCTCACGACCACGCTGACCGGAGCCGTGACCGAAATCGACGTGCATGTCGGTCAACCGGTGCAAGAGGGCCAGGTTGTTGCACGGCTCGACACCTCCCAGCTGCAGCGGGATCTGGAGGCGCAGCGTGCGGATCGGCTCACCTCAGATGCGTCCGCGCAGAACGAGATCGAGCGGGCCCAGCAGCAGCTGCAGCAACAGCAAGATGCGCTCAACAGTGGCCTCAACGGGAACATCGTGCAGGCACAGTCCGCACAACGTGAGGCGCAGGCTCAGTACGACGAGGCGCAGGCTGTGTTCGACCAACGCGTAGCTGAGGTCCAGGGTGGTCACGACCCGGCACTTCTCGAGCAGGGGCAAGCCGTGGAAGCGGCCCGTCGTAACCTAGACGCTGTTGCAATGGAGTCTGTGCGCGCCAACCTTGCCACCCACCTCGCAGCCCTGGCTGAGCAGCCGGATCAAATCAGCCCGGTGCTCGGAATCCTTGAATCCGACGACAAATACGTAAGCGCGGAACGTGACCTGGAGACCGCCCAGCAGGGATTTGAACACGCGCTTTTCGCGGTCGATGCAGATCTAGCGGCGAAACAGCGCGCCGTCGCTCAAGCTTTTAATGCCAGGTCAGAGGCCGACCTTGGGGTAGAGGTAGCGCGTTTTGCCGCCCAGCAGCAGCTGGACACCAGCGCCTCCGGAGTCGACCAAGCACGCCGTGTCCGCGATGCTTCGCAGCAGGCGGCAGCTATCGCAGAGAGCAAGCTCAACATCGACATCCAGTCGGGGGAGGTGCGAGCGCCGGTGAACGGGGTGGTCACAGAAGTCATCGCCGAGCGGGGCAAGGCAGCCTCAGGCCACCTGCTCACTGTCGCCGACCCGAAGAAGCTCGTGCTCAACGCCAATGTCAACGAGGTCGACTCCGGCCGGGTGTCGGCAGGCGACGAGGTCACGTTCACCACCCCAAGCACGGGAACGAAGCAGTTCCGCGGACGGGTCACCGAGGTTTCGCCGGTAGCAGCGAAAGCCTCGTCCGCCACTGAAGGACCGAACACAGCGCCGGCGCGCCCGGAGTTCCCAGTTTCCATCGAGGTCGTCGGCGATACCGAGGGTCTGCGTATCGGTGGATCCGCGAAGGTGCAGATCACCACTGGCACGTCAAAAGACACTCTCACGGTGCCTCGCGAAGCGGTGATTGACGATAACGGCAAGTACTCCATCCTCACCCTCCGCGAAGTTGAGGGGGGAAAGCAGGAGTTTGAAATCCAGGAGTCCGAGGTGCAACTCGGCATCGTCACCGATCTGGAAGCTGAAGTCCTCGGCGTCTCCGAGGGAACGCGCGTGCTGCGGTCCCCGGGTGAGTATCGCGATCGTGTGGGGGAGCGAGTCGCGTTGGACGCTCCGCGATGAACCCGCGCGAAGCTGTCAGACTCGCGGCGACCAGCCTGCGGGCGAACAGAATGCGTTCGGTCCTCACACTGCTCGGCGTGATCATCGGTATTGCCGCAGTGATTGCCATCATGTCGCTGGGCAAGTCCATGCAGGTCATGCTCGAGCAAGATCTCGAGAGCTTCGGGCTTAACGACGTCAACGTTCAGGTCCAGGCCCGTGAAACTGTCGACGGCGCGGAGAACATGTACTCGTTTGAGGACGTGCCAGATTCAGCACTGATCACCCCGGAGATGATCGATGAGCTGGCTGCGCTGGTGAGCGATCGCGCGCAAGGTGTGGCGGTGCAGGGCGGGAGCGCGAACGGACGCATCACCCGTGGGCTAACCGAAGGCCGGGCCCGCATCGACTTCGTCAACGCGGACTTTCTGGAACTGCAGCGGCTGCACATGACGGGCGGTCGTTTGCTCAGTGCGGACGACGTCTCAAGTGAGCGGAGCGTGGCAGTGGCTTCCCCGCAGCTCGTCGACAAGTACTTCAACGGCGATCCTGCAGCAGCGATCGGTGCCGACATTGATGTGGAAGTGGAGGGCCGCTACGTCCCGCTGCAGATTGTGGGCACGTACGGCAAGGACCCTGATGCGTCGATGTTCGTTCAAGAGCAAGACGACGCGCAGGTCTATGTGCCGCACACCATGCAACCGCGGATGAGCGCGACCCCCTTGCAGGGGTTCCGGGATATTCAAGTGCGCGCGGCACCGCCGACCACCACTGACCAACTCGCAGCGGACGTCGAAGCGTGGGCGCAGCGTGCTTACGCCGATGATCCGGATTACACCGCGAAGGTGCTGAACACGAAGGCGGAGATTGACCAGGTCAACCAGCAAATGGCCACGACGAGCCTGATCGTGTCCGCAATCGGAGGCATCTCGCTGCTGGTCGGTGGCATCGGCGTCATGAACATCATGCTGGTATCCGTTACTGAACGCACCAAGGAAATTGGCATCCGGAAAGCTCTTGGCGCGACACGGCGTGCGATCCGCGCGCAGTTTGTCACTGAGGCCATGATGATCTGCCTCGTCGGCGGAATTATGGGCGTCGTGCTTGGAGGTGCGATCGGGCTCGCGAGTACAAATGCAATGGGCAAGATGGTGCTGCCGCCGGTGGACTCCATTGTGATTGCGCTGCTGTTTTCACTGGCGATCGGTCTATTCTTCGGCATCTACCCCGCGAACCGCGCCGCCCGCCTGCATCCGATCGAAGCGCTGCGTCACGAATAGCGGCGAACGGCAGTACAATTCCGCCCATGTGTGGAATCGTTGGATACGTCGGCAATGAGCGCGACGCCAAGAATGTGATCATCGAGGGCCTGCGCAGGCTGGAGTACCGCGGATACGACTCCGCTGGTGTGGCTGTGGCGCAGGACGGCGCGATTGAATACCGCAAGAAAGCGGGCAAAGTTGCAGATCTCGAGGCGGCGATTGAGGCCGCTCCACTCGACAAATCCGCACTCGGCATTGGACACACGCGCTGGGCAACGCACGGTGGCCCAAGCGACGTAAACGCCCACCCACATGTCGTTGGCGGCGACAAGCTCGCGGTGGTGCACAACGGCATCATCGAAAACTTTTCGACGCTGCGCGCAGAGCTTGAGGCGAAGGGGTACAACTTCGTTTCCGAGACCGACACCGAGGTTGCCGGTACCTTGCTGCTGGAGGTGTACAACACCGAAGCTGACGGCGACTTGACCCGCGCGATGCAACTGACCGCGCAGCGCCTGGAAGGTGCTTTCACCCTGCTGGCCATCCACGCCGATCACCCAGACAGGATTGTGGCGGCGCGGTGGAACTCCCCGTTGGTCATCGGAGCAGGTGAAGGGGAGAACTTCCTCAGCTCTGACGTGTCCGGCTTCATCGAATTCACGCGCGACGCGGTAGAGCTGGACAACGGTCAAATTGTTACCCTCACTGCCGACGGGTACGAGGTGACCACGTTCGACGGGGAAGCCGCCGAAGGCAAGCCGTTCCGTGTGGAGTGGGATGTGACCGCGGCGGAAAAGGGCGGTTTCAACTCCTTCATGGAAAAGGAAATCTTCGACCAGCCATCTGCTGTGCGCGACACCCTCTACGGACGTTTCAACGAAGAAGGTGCGCTGACGCTCGATGAGCTTCGGATTAATGAGGCGCTTCTGCGCAGCGTGAACAAGATCATCATCGTCGCCTGCGGTACCGCCGCATATGCGGGACAGGTGGCGCGTTACGCCATCGAGCACTGGTGCCGCATTCCGACGGAGGTCGAGCTGGCCCACGAGTTCCGCTACCGCGACCCGATTGTGGACCAGCAGACCCTCGTTGTGGCAGTGAGCCAGTCCGGCGAGACGATGGACACGCTCATGGCAGTGCGTCACGCGCGCGAACAGGGTGCGAAGGTGATCGCGATCTGCAATACCGTCGGCGCTTCGATCCCGCGCGAGGCGGATGCGGTGCTGTACACCTACGCCGGCCCGGAAATTGCAGTGGCGTCGACGAAGGCGTTCATTTCCCAGATTGTCGCCGCGTACTTGCTCGCGCTGTATCTGGCGCAGGTGCGGGGCAACAAGTTCGCGGATGAGATCCGCGGCATCATTGCGGAGCTGCAGGAAATGCCCGACAAGCTGCAAACATTGCTGGATAACGCGGATGAAATCAAGCAGCTGGGGCAGGACCTAGCGAATTCGAAATCGGTGCTGTTCCTCGGCCGCCACGTTGGCTTCCCCGTCGCTCTCGAAGGCGCCCTCAAGCTGAAAGAGGTAGCGTACCTACACTCCGAGGGCTTCGCGGCGGGCGAACTCAAGCACGGTCCGATCGCACTAGTGGAGGAGGGCCAACCGGTGTTTGTGATCGTGCCGTCCAAGGGCTCGCGTCACAACCTGCACGCCAAAGTCGTTTCCAACATCCAAGAGGTTCGCGCTCGCGGGGCAGTGACCATTGTCATTGCGGAGGAGGGCGATGAAGACGTCGTGGAGTTTGCCAACCACGTCATCCGGATTCCGGAGTCGGCTGGGCTCATGCAGCCGATCTTGTCGACGGTCCCGCTGCAGCTGTTTGCCTGCTCGGTGGCCGAGGCCCGCGGTTTGAACGTGGACCAACCCCGTAACCTGGCGAAGTCCGTCACTGTGGAGTAGTGGCTGCAGCCAGCACTTCTTGGTGGGTCGGGGTATCGGCACCGGTACGTGAAACTGTGATCGCGGCAGCGGTGGCGGCAAACCGCAGGATCTCGTCCCATTCGGATTCATCGAGCGCCAGAAGCGCGTCCCGATCGAGTTCGCGGATGTCGAACTGGTGGACAAGGGCCGCCATGATGGTGTCGCCGGCACCGATGGTATCGGCGACGGTGACGCGCGGCGCCTCGACACGGAGCGTGCCAAATGGGGCGCGGACTTGGAGGCCGTTGGATCCGAGAGTGGTCACCACAATTGGCACGTGTGAGGTGTCTCCGAGAAAGCCCACTTCTTCGTCCGACAGCTTCAGCACGGTCACGGATTCCAGCATGCCGCGCAGGAATAGGCGGTGCTTCTGCGATGCGAACGCCGGGCGAATATTCGGGTCCAAACCCACAACAGCGCCCAAACGGGCGGAAGCTTCGGCGGCTTCCGCGTATCGCTGCGCCCCCGGCTCTAACGCGAGCGACAGCGTGCCAAAGACTGCGAAACCTTCAGCTACCGGCGTGGGCTGTGCCAGCCGATCGGCTGTTCCGTCGACATAGAAGGTGTATTCGGCGGAGCCGTCTTCACGCAGTGCCGCGACGGCCAGGGTGGTCGGTTCGACTCCGGTTTGGCATTTGGAAACGTCCACGTGGGCGTCGATAAGCGATTGCTCGAGCAACCTTCCGAATGCGTCGCTGGAGAGCCGGGACTGGAACGCGACCTCCGAGCCGAGTCGCCCCAGCGCTCGTGCGACATTGAACGGCCCGCCGCCGAGTGCTGGCTGCAGCTTCGCCAGGGGCTCGGTGTTCTCCGGCACGAGATCGACCAGCGCTTCGCCATACACAGTAATCACACCTTCACCGTAAACTATGGCGCATGTCTTATAGGCCGAAGTTCCACCTTTCTGCGCCGCAGGGTCGTTTGAACGATCCGAACGGCATGACACTGATCGGCGATGAGCTGCATGTGTTTTATCAGCATGACCCTGTGTTTCCGCACGCACCCAAGCGGACGGGATGGGGGCACGCGGTGACGACACTGGGGGATGGCACTTGGCGCCACTTCCCCGACGCGCTCTACCCGGGCATGCCGTACGACGAAAACGGCTGCTATTCCGGGTCGGCGGTGGTGCACGATGGCCGCATGCGCCTGTTCTACACGGGCAACGTCAAGCGTGACGGGGTGCGCTTCACCAGCCAGAACATCGTGGACGTGGAAGACCTGCAGGGGCCGATGGGCGGGGTTTACCGTCGCCGGCCCAACAACCCGTTGATCGACGGCTCTCCGGAGGGCTACACCGCGCATTTTCGCGATCCGCACGTGTCCTTCGACCCCGATACCGGTACCTGGCGGATGGTGATCGGCGCCCAGCGGGAGCAGGAGACTGGCGCGGCGGTGCTTTACACTTCGCCCGACCTCGACAACTGGGAGCTCGCCGGCGAGATCGAGATGATCGGGCTCAATTACAACGTGGCTTCGGCGTACATGTGGGAGTGCCCCAACTTGCTTCGCATGCGGGATCTCACCCGCGGCGAAGACTTCGACGTGCTCGTGTTCTGCCCGCAGTTTCCCGATTCGGATCAGTGCGGCTACATCGTCGGGCGCCTGCAGGGCCTGCGTTTTGAAGTGCTCACGGATTTCACCCCGCTCGACTACGGCCATGAGTTCTACGCGCCGCAACTCGTGCCGTTTGGCCAGGGTGCACTCATGCTCGGCTGGATGGGTCTGCCGGGGCGCGACGAGACCCCCTCGCTGGAGTCGGAAGGCTGGGTTCACCAGCTCACTCTTCCGCGGGAGCTTTCGCTTATCGACGGCTCACTGCACACCTCCCTCACGCTTCCCCAGAATCCAACCGGGATGGTTGTGGCGCGCCATGAGCTTGGCGCGGAGCCATGGTCAGCGGACTTGATTGACACTGGCGGGAACGTCGGGGCGAGGCTGCAATGGCAGCCTTCAGCTCATGGGTCGCACACCCTGTCGCTTGCCGTCAACGGGTTGATGCGGTGGGCACACTGCGACGCAGGTGAGTTGGTGTTCACTGCGGACGGGGCCGCGGTGGAACTGACTGCAGGGGGTGGGGAAGTGGCGTTCTCCTCGGCAGTGTTCCCACAAAACGGGCATGAATGGAAAGAGCTGCGAGTGAACTAGCCAACAAACGGGCATAAACTGCGAAAAATTGTGCCTGCAAATGTTTGACTGGTTCCATGGAACACCGTGATGTAGCGAAGCGAGTCATCACCGCCGTGGGGGGTGAGGAAAACATCGTGGGCGCGGCGCACTGTGCGACGCGACTGCGCATGGTGCTCAAAGATTCGGGCATCGTTGATACCGCCGCGCTGGACAACGATCCGGATCTCAAGGGCACCTTTGAAACCGGCGGAATGTACCAGATCATCGTCGGACCGGGTGACGTTGACTTGGTCTTCGATGAAATGGACAAGATGACCGCGAAGAACATCGCGGTATCCACCGAGGAACTCAAAGGTGTCGCGACGAACCAGGGCAACTGGTTCACCCGCGCAATCAAGGTCCTCGCCGACATCTTCGTGCCGCTGATCCCGATCCTTGTCGGCGTCGGCCTACTTATGGCGCTGAACAACGTGCTCACTGCAGAAGGGTTGTTCGGCGAGAACTCGCTCGTGCAGATGTTCCCGCAAATCCAGGGGCTCTCCGAGATCATCAACGTGCTCGCATCTGCGCCGTTCGCGTTCCTGCCTGTGCTCGTCGGTTACTCGGCGACAAAGCGTTTCGGTGGCAACGAGTATCTCGGCGCCGGCATCGGCATGGCGATGGTGCATCCCGCACTGGTGAACGGCTACGACGTCGGTGTCGCCGCCGCGAATGGGGAGCTGCCGTACTGGGACCTGTTCGGGCTTCCCGTTGCGCAAGCTGGATACCAGGGAGCTGTGCTCCCGGTGCTCGCGGTTGCGTGGATCCTGGCCACTATTGAGAAGTGGTTCCACCGCCGCCTCAAAGGCACCGTCGACTTCCTGGTCACACCACTGGCAACGCTGCTCATCACCGGTTTCATCACGTTCATTGCCGTTGGCCCCGCAATGCGCTGGCTCAGTGACCTCCTCATTACCGGGCTGTCCACCCTCTACGAGACTGGTGGTCCAATCGGCGGATTCATCTTCGGCCTGGTGTACTCGCCGATCGTGATCACCGGCCTGCACCAATCCTTCCCGCCAATCGAGCTGGAGCTGTTCAACCAAGGCGGATCCTTCATCTTCGCTACCGCCTCGATGGCCAACATTGCTCAAGGCGCGGTCGCGCTCGCTGTTGCCGCGTTGACCAAGAACGAAAAGCTCAAGGGCTTGGCAACCTCAGCTGGTACTCCGGCACTCTTCGGCATCACTGAACCTGCAATCTTCGGTGTCAACCTTCGCCTCCGGTGGCCGTTCTTCATCGGGATGGGTGCCGCGGGCATCGGCGGCATGCTGATCGCGCTGTTCGACGTTAAAGCCGTGGCCTTGGGTGCCGCTGGTTTCATCGGCGTGGTATCGATTCGCAGCACCGACGTTCCAACCTTCTTGGTTCTGTGCGTGGTGACCTTCGTGATCGCCTTCGCCGCCGCATACGCCTACGGTCGATACCTCATCGCCCGCCAGGGCACGATCGATCCGGATTCGCCCGATGACGTTCGCGCCGATGAGGCAGCTGCGGCGACGCTGCACGAAGCTTCTGAGAACGCACTGCGTGTGGCCTCGCCGCTCACGGGTAAAGCAATGTCGCTTTCGGACGTGTCGGACCCGATGTTCGCACAGTCCAAGTTGGGGGAGGGCGTGGCCATCCATCCGTCGATAGGCGAACTTCGCTCTCCGATTGACGGCAAGGTTGCGGTGACCTTCCCCTCCGGCCATGCGTACGCAATCCGAGGCAAAGGTTCCGACGGAAAGAATGTGGACGTGCTGATGCATATTGGCTTCGACACCGTGAACCTCAAGGGGAAGCATTTCACTGCGCATGTGGACAAGGGCGACGAGGTGGAAGCCGGTACTTTGCTGGCGACGTTTGATATCGGAGCGATCGAGGCTGCTGGGTACGAGGTGACCACTCCGGTTGTTGTCTCGAACACGAAGAAAGTCGGCCAGATCGCACCGTCGCTGCTTCTGCCTGCTGAGATCACCACGGGCGAAGAACTCTTCAGCGTTGAACCGAAGACGGAGGAACCGGTCGCGACGGGCGAACCGGCCGCAGGTTCGACCGTCGTCGAGCCCTAATCTTGGGCAATTAAGCCTGGACAGTAAGAAATCCCGCAGCGACGTGCTGCGGGATTTCGTGTTTGGCCGCTTCAAAGGCTCACCGGCTTTCGCCGGTGTTGCCTCAGCGGAGCCAGCGCTGTGCGACGGAGAACGCGTACGCGATCGAGTTGATGAAGCTAGCGAGGCTGGAGCCGTAGATCATGGGAATCACCTTTCAGATTGGGGAATGGATCGAACTGTCAGTTGCCGGTGTCGGCCTCCGCAGTCACACGTGGAATGCGGAAGCTGGCGTCAAGGTTCCCCAAGAAAAGACAAAACTTTTCCGTTGCCCGCTGATGTTTGGCGATCTAGTTGCTTGGTGCCTCACCGGCGAGGCGGTAGAGGCGGTGGAAATGGTGCACCGGCCCGTTGCCCTTGCCTACGTTGAGCTCATCGGCCGCGGAGATTGCTTCGTGGAGCCAGTCGGAGGTCCAGGTGAGGGCGTCGGCGGGGTCGTCGTCAAGCACGATGCGTGTGGCGAACGCCGAGGAAAGCGAGCACCCTGTGCCGTGGGTGTTCTTGGTGTCCACGCGCGGCACAGTCGCTGTGTGCGTGGTGCCGTCGGGCTGCACGAGTGCATTCGAGGCATCGCCCTGCTCGAGGTGGCCGCCCTTGACCAGCACGGCGACGTTGGCATCGGCAGCGTACGCGCGGCCCTGCTCCAGCGCCTCGTCGAAGGTGGTCGCGGGGGAGGAGCCGGTAAGCACGGCAAGCTCGGGGATGTTGGGCGTAACGACGCTCGCGTGGTCCCGCACAAACTGGCGCAGGGCTTCTTCCGCGTCTTCGGTGAGGAGCCGATCGCCGGAGGTTGCGACCATCACCGGGTCCACCACGATGACCGGTACTGAATTGGCGCTCAGGAACTCCGAGACAGTGCGGGTGGTTTCGGCGTCGCCGAGCATGCCGATCTTCACGGCATCGACATCGACATCATCGAACACTGCCGCGAGCTGGGCGCGGAGAAATTCCTGCGGCGGGGTGTGGATCTCGCGAACACCCTGCGTGTTTTGCGCCACCAACGAGGTGACCACGCACATGCCGTAGCCGCCCGCCGCGGCAATGGACTTCAGGTCGGCCTGAATGCCGGCGCCGCCGGTCGGGTCGGTGCCGGCGATGGACAAGATGTTGGGAACGCGCGAGTTAGTCATCACGGTGCCACGCTACCGGAATGCGGGTTGGCGCTGTCGTTTTCTCGGGTTCCCAGCTACCCAGCTGCGGCGGCGATGCGCTGCGCGAACCGGTTGTAATCGTCCCGGATCGCGTCAAGTGGCTCAACCACGGTCGTTTGCGTCGCCGCCGCAACTTCTTTTTGCACGGCTTGCCGAGTGCGCCGTTTCACCCCGGAGCCGATGACCCCGCCGAATACGGCGGTGATCAGGCCAATCACGATGCCGCCTAAGAGGCCGGCGAGTATCAGCAGCGTCGGAATCGGCCAGCCTTCCACCTGCGGCACCAAATCGGTGCCCAGCAGTGGAGTGAGAACCCCCGGCACGAACGCCACCAGCAGGTACCACAGCACACCAATCAGCGCGGCCACCAGGGCCAGCCACTGCACCACGGTGAGCAGGGTCCAGCCTTTCGACGGCTCGGCCGGCAGCTGCGTGCGCGCCACCGCGCGGTCAAGCTCGGCAGGCACCCGGGTTGAAATCTCCTCCGCCTGATCGGCGATCGCCGACGACCACGCGTGCGGCAACCCATCAGCAGCTACCGTCGCGTACTCGCGGACACCCCGGTTCGCCACGGCCTTCGACGCTGCGTCCAGTTCAGGCAGCGACGTGCGGTGCACGCCGACCTCGTCCGCCTCCTCGCGCAGCCCCAGCCGCTTCAGAGGGTCAGGACGAAAACGCGTAATCCAACTCGTGGCCAGCCAGCCGGTGCGCTCGTGCAGGCGTTTGCGGTACGCAGCAGCCGTCGAATCAGCGATTCGCTCCGCTCCCGCAGCCTGGGACAAGGTTTGATCCATCGTGCGCTTCGCTTGCTTATCGACGGCCCCGACCACGCCCAACCGAGCAAAGTCACCCGTCACAGCCTGGATATCCGCCTCAATACGCGCACTTTGCGCATTGTGCGCCTTGGCCACTTTCGCGATTGCCTTGACCAAGTTGTCGATGCCCGCCCCGGAGCGAGTTGAGGTGGGGATGACTTGGACGTTGCGCAGGCCGTCGTCGATAAGCAAGTGCTCGAAGTTTCCTGAAACCTTGGGCACGTCGTTGACGTGGAGCAAGTCGGCCTTGTTGAGCACGGCGAGCGTGACGGCGGAGTGGTTGGCGTGGGGGCGGATGAACTGGTCGTGGATGACGGAGTCGGCGTACTTCTCCGGATCGGAGACCCAAACCAGGACATCGACCTGGCCGGCGAGGCGGGTGGCGATCTCGCGGTTGGACAGCTCGACGGAATCGAAATCCGGCAGGTCAAGCAGGATCAGCGGGCCAGCGCCGGGGGCGAACTCGCCCTCGCGGGTGCGGCGGTCCTCGACGCCGAGCCAGTCCAGAAGCTCCTCGGAGCCTTCCGGCTGCCAGATCGCGGCCAGGGGAGAAGAAGTGGTTGGGCGGCGTGCGGCGGCTTTGCCCAGGTCCTCGCCGACGACGGCGTTGAACAGCGAGGTTTTGCCTGAACCGGTGGCACCGAAGAAACCGACGACGGTGTGCTCGGCGGAGAGGGCGCGACGCTCCGCGCCGGCGCGGGCGACCTTCTCAATGCGCTCAAGCTGGGTCTGCGGAAGGTAGGGGCGCGCGATGTCTGCGGCATCGTCGAGCGCGGTGAGGCGCTCGCCGAGGGCGGGTTTGCGTTTGAACAGCGCCATTAATTGTCTCCCGTCTGGCCGGATCGCTGGCCGAAGGTGCCGCGGAGCTGGTCGAACAGGCCACGCAGAGTGCCGTGGTCGAAGCTGTCTTGGACGTCATCGTCGAGCGCGGGGGCGCTGTCCGCCGGTGCCAGCGGGGCGGGCGGCGTGATGGTGCCGGGGAAGCGGGTGTCTACGGCGACGCGGGCGTCGTGTGCGGCTTCACGGATTGAGGCGGCCGAGGCGCCCTCGAGCAGGGGGTCGGTGAACTGGTAGTAGCGCTCGCGCTCTTGGCGGAGCAGACCGTCGAGGCGCTGGTTGAGGTCCCCGCGGGCATCCACGGCCATCTGGCGCACAGTTTCTTCACCGAAGACCGTTTCCAGCAACTTCTGGCCGAGCACCGCAGAGCCGCCGGCGATGGCGACCTCGCCACCGGTAATACCGGCGGTGGTGGAGAAGACCATGAGCATCAGCGCGACGGTGGCGACGTTGAGGCCAAGCGACATCACGCGGGCACGTTGGCGCTTCTCGCCGGCGGTGTTCTGGATGCGGTCGAGGATCGCGCCCTGCCACTCGCGGATGAGCTCCGCGGCCTTTGCATCGATATCGCGGCTCGCGCGGGCCAGTGCGGGGTCGGCATGTTCGCGCAGCTCCGGCGCGACCGAGCCAACATGGGACCACGCACGAGAGGCGGCGGTATCGGCGGCGTCCACAATCACGGCGTGCAGGCCGGATTCCAGCTCCGTCTCTACCTCGCGCAAAGGCGCAGGCTCACCGGTGAAGAAACTGCCTACCCGGTCTACAGTCTGTGAGAACCAGCGTTCAAACCCGCGGATCACATCAGAGGTGCCCACGACATCCTGCCAGCGGTCGAGCACCTCGGTGCGCAGCATCTTGCCGTCGGAGGTGGCATCGATGATGTGCCGGTGAGCAGTCTTGTACATTTCGAAGATCGACTCATCGAGCTGGTGAGCGAAGTTCTCTTGGCGCTCGCGTCGGGATGCGAGCTGCTCGACGCGGGTGAGCGCCCCGTCGAGTGCGCCGGCGACGGTCTTGCCGGCCACCGCGCGCCGGGCTGCGGTATCTTCCGCCAGGTTGCCCAGGTAGGCGCGCAGAGGGGCGACGAGTTCGGTGCCCAAGAATCCGTCGTCAGTAGCTTGAAGTTCCTGGCCGAGGCCGGGGACAAGGGGGACGGTGAAGACGGTGGCCCGACCGAGCCCTGCCTCATCCATCATGCGGCGCAGGTCGGATGGGACGGTTTGGGCCGCGACGTCGTCGACGCGGTTCAGTACCACCACGACCTCAATGCCGCGGCCAGCCGCGTCATGGAGGAAGTTCCAGACCATCTGGTCGGCGTAACGTGCGGGTGTGGTGACGAAGATCCACAGGTCGGCGGCCGCGAGGAGCTGGGAAGCGAGTGCGCGGTTGCGGTCGTCGATTGAATCGAAGTCCGGGGCGTCGAGCAGCGAGAGGCCGGCGGGGATGTTTTGTGTTTCGACGATGCGCAGCGTGGTCGATTGCTCATCGCCGGCGCCGTGGGACCGGGCGAGCCCGGGGAGCACCTCCGGCGAGTTGAACCAGTCCGCGTCCTGCGGATTGGCCACCAGCACCGGCTGGCGGGTGGTGGGGCGGATGACGCCGGGGTTGGAGACGCGCTCGCGCAACAGAGCGTTGACCAGCGTCGACTTACCGGAGCCGGTGGAACCGCCGATCACCGCGAGCAGCGGCGCATCGAGGTTGGCCAGGCGGGGGAGGATGTAGTCATCGAATTGGTTGACTAGGGCCTTCCCGTCCGCCTGGGTCTCGTCGGGTAGGGAGGTGGCGGCGAGGGTGTCGCGCAAACGGCGGACGGAAACTGTGGGGTCCGTCAGATCCTGGTGTGCCGCATCGGGCGTTGGTGTGCTCACCCGACCCATTCTGGCAGATGACTAGTCTTTGTAGTTCGTCTTGGTCAGGTTCAGCCAGCCGTATATGCCGCCCATGATGAGGCCGCCGCCGATGAGGTTGCCTACCCAGACGATGCTCCAGTGGCGGGCGATGTTCTCCCACGTGTAGCCGGGGATAGCGCTCGGCCCGAACTCGAAGCCGGTCAGCGATGTCAGAACGAAGTTGGCAATCGAGTGCTCGTAGCTCATCGCTGCGAAGGCCGGAATGATGAGGATGATGCCTAGGAGCTTTGCCGTGAAGTCCTTGCCCGCTTGGGCGGAGAGCATGAATGCGATGTTGACCACGATGTTGGCCAGGATGGCTTCCACGAAGAGCTTGCCGCTCGGCTTTTCAAGCTTTGCCACTATCAACTGGTAAATGAAACTGTCCGTAGTAACTGCTTCACCGATGGTGGTGATGGAGATCAGGTAGGTGACTATCACCCCGCCGATGAAGTTGAACAAGGTGACAAAGCACACGATTGCGAAGCCCTTGGAAATGGTGTTTTTCCGGTGAATGGCCCCGAACGTCATGAACATCATGTCGCCGGTGGCGAGTTCTCCCTGGAGAACCACAATGATGTAGAGCGTGGAAGCGAAAATCGACGCGAAGGCGTATCTACCCATGCCAGGGGCAGCCGATTCAACCATAGTCGCGGTGTTGGCGGCGAACGCCGTCATGATGCCGAGGTAGACACCGGCCATGATCGCACGAACAGCGAAACGCGCGGGTTCCTGGCTGAAAAGATCGAGCTTGTTGTTGATAGCCCTGGAGGCTGTCTCGAAAAAATTCATAAAAGTTAAGGTAGTACTAACTTGTGGCGTGCGCTGAGTGTTCCGGTATTTGTGACCTTCCCCATAGGATAAAATGAAAGCGGGCTTCGGGCGGCGGCGCGAATTTGGGAAAACGCACGAAGACGTGCTTTAATACACCAGTTGTCTTGAGCTGGTCGGCTGCAACGCGCGTTTCCGAGCGAAGCGGCCGAGACCCTTCGACCACGTTGCCACTTGGCTACGGCGGTTCGTCGATAAGCGAAAGGCTCCAACAAGCAAGTGACCACGTGCGTACAGGACGGAAATCTGGCGCACATTGACCCAGGTCAGGAGACCAAGAAGTGATTCAGCAAGAATCGCGTCTGAAGGTCGCCGATAACACTGGTGCACGCGAGATTCTGTGCATCCGTGTCCTCGGTGGCTCTGTTCGACGCTTCGCCGGCATCGGCGACACGATTGTCGCCACCGTGAAGGAAGCCGCCCCGGGCGGCAACGTCAAGGAGGGCGAGGTTGTGCGCGCCGTCGTCGTGCGCGCACGCAAGGAGACCCGCCGTCCGGACGGTTCCTACATCTCGTTCGACGAGAACGCCGCAGTTCTGATTAAGAACGACACCGAACCGCGCGGTACCCGCATCTTCGGCCCGGTGGCTCGTGAGCTGCGCGACAAGAAGTTCATGAAGATTGTTTCTCTCGCACCGGAGGTGATCTAACCCATGAAGATCAAGAAGGGCGACATGGTTCAGGTCATCGCCGGCAAGGACAAGGGCGCACAGGGCAAGGTCATCGAGGCGTACCCGAAGCGTGAGAAGGTCCTGGTCGAGGGCGTGAACCGCGTGAAGAAGCACGTTGCAAACTCGTACAACGAGCGCGGCGCAGAGTCCGGCGGCATTGTTACCCAGGAGGCACCGATCCACGTCTCCAACGTGATGATCCTGGACTCCGACGGCAAGCCGACCCGCGTTGGCTACCGCTTCGACGAAGACGGCAAGAAGGTCCGCGTGGCCAAGTCGAACGGGAAGGACATCTAGACATGACTGAGACTGTGAACCAGACCCAGTACACCCCGCGTCTGAAGACCCGCTACCAGGACGAGATTCGCACCAAGCTGAATGATGAGTTCAGCTACGACAACGTCATGCAGATCCCGGGCCTGACCAAGATCGTGGTCAACATGGGTGTCGGCGACGCTGCTCGTGATTCCAAGGTGATCAACGGCGCGCTTGAGGATCTCACCGCCATCACCGGCCAGAAGCCGCAGCTGCGTCGCGCAAGGAAGTCCATCGCGAACTTCAAGCTGCGCGAAGGTATGCCGATCGGCGCGAAGGTCACCCTGCGCGGCGACCGTATGTGGGAGTTCCTGGACCGCCTGTTGACCGTGGCGCTGCCGCGTATCCGCGACTTCCGTGGCCTGAGCGACAAGCAGTTCGACGGTGCTGGCAACTACACCTTCGGCCTGTCCGAGCAGACCATGTTCTACGAGATCGACATTGACAAGATCGATCGCGTGCGCGGCATGGACATCACCGTTGTCACCACCGCCACCAACGATGAGGAAGGCCGTGCGCTCCTGCGCCACCTCGGCTTCCCGTTCGCTGACAAGGACGGCAAGATGCAGCAGGCCTAAGGCCCAAGCATTTCGCTTGACGACGGCACCCCCGCCCCCGGTTCTCATTGAGCTGGGGGCATTCTTGCGTCTTGGTGGGAATGAGGGGCGAAAAGCAGACCTCAAGATCCGGTCGGGGTGAGCTCGGCTCTGAATGGGAGCTTTCTGTTTCCGCCAACCTGGGAGATATGATGCGCTGCGAAGTTTATGCAGGGGAGACGGCAGGAAGCGTCCATGTCATTCTTCTTCCGGGGTGCGATTATCGCGCCTTAGGAATTCAACCGCTGGCTCATTGTCCCGGCAGCACTAGCTATCCACCTCTCCGTCGGGCAGGTGTACGGGTTCTCCGTGTTTAAAGAGCGCGTTCACGGCCGACGCTGCCGTTCTATCCACGCTGAACGGGGACTCTTGATCGGTGATCTGTCTTCCATCGCGATTGTGCAACTTTTCCTGTACGGTTATCGTGCAAGGAAAGTTGCACAATCTTTGGAGGCTCGATGACACCACGCGAATACCATCATCCAACTACCGACGAAATCACCCTGACCAGGGTGCTTGGTGCTTTGAGTGACCCCACGCGACTGGAGATGATTCGCCGGCTCGCCGACGGGTTGGACCATGACAGCCTTGAGTTGGCGGACGATTTGCCCAGGTCGACGCTCACGTACCACACGCGCATGTTGCGAGAAGCAGGGGTGACGTGGACCCGGGGAGACGGGCGCGCGTGCTTGATCCGATTGCGGCGGGACGACCTAGATCGTCTATTTCCCGGCGTGCTTGCGGCAGTGATCGCCAATGCGGCTACCGAGGTTGAACAGGGATGATGCGTCGGCTATGGCCTTTCGTGCTGGGGAGCGTGGCGCTTGGCCTGGACGCATACGTCGTAGCGGGACTTCTGCCCGCCATTGCAGCTGCCCTTGGAACGCCGGAAGCTACGGTTGGGCTGGGGGTTGCGGCGTTTACAGGCTCGTATGCTGTCGTGGGGCCGTTGCTGGCGGGGAAGGCGGGGCAGCGGTCGCGGCGCAGCCTGATCATCGCCTTGCTGGTGTTTACGGTAGCCAACTTGGCCACGGCGTTGTCGCCAACTGTCTGGGCCTTTCTGGGGTCTCGCGTAGTGGCCGGCGCAGCAGCCGGCGTGTATTCGCCGCTGTCATCGGCGGTCGCCGCGGAACTCGTGGGGCAAGAACACCGAGGGCGGGCATTGGCGTTAGTCCTTGCTGGCTTAGCGGTCGGCACCGTATTCGGTGTGCCGATCGGTCTGGTGTTAGCGCAACGTTGGGATTGGCGCGCCGCGATTCTGCTGATCGTGGTCATCGGAGGAGCAGCACTCGCAGGTGTTGCACTGCGGGGAGGGGATCTGCCAGCTATCCCAGCGTCTGGTCCCGCCGACCGGCTGCGGTCTATTACACGACCTGAGAATCTCCTCACGGTCACTGTGACGCTGTTGACCGGTGTCGCTTCGCTGGGGCTTTATACCTACCTCACAGTCGTGCTATCCGAGGGAAGCCTAGCGTCGCATCAAAACATAGCGATTTGGGTATGGGGACTTGGTGGAGCGGCCGGAGCGCTGGGGATTGGGCGGCTCGCGGACAAATATGACCCGCTGCGGCTAAGTGCTGTGATCCTTGGGGGCCTTACCTGTGCGTTGCTCGGTATGACCCAAGGCCAGGTTCCAGTGTTAGTGGTGGCCAGTCTGTTTGTCTGGGGGTGGTGCGGTTGGGCCTCCCTCGCGCCCCAGCAGCAAGTGCTACTTCAAGCGAATCCAGCTGATGGCGCAACGGCTGTGGCCGCGAATGCTTCGGCCAACTATCTAGGTTCGGCGCTGGGCGCGACCGCCGGATCGCTGTTGGTCGCTGCACATGCGACGCCGACCGTACTGTGTGGATCAGCAGCGGCCGTGGCTGCGATCGCGTTGTTCTGCCAGCTCGTTCGCCAGCGCATGAATTCCAACGTTTGAGGCAAATCTCCCTCTACCTTGCGCCGTCCACCAGCCACGCCGCTGCGGCCACGATCATGGCCTCAGCTGCGCGGTCGAGCGTCAGCTGCAGGTCGGGTGCGAAGCTTGGGGAGTGGTTGCCCGGGGCATCTTCCCAGTCCTCAAAGCCGCTCCAGACCCAGTAGGTTTACGGCACGACGAGCGCGTCCGGGATGATGGAGAAGTCCTCCGAGGCGGGGATCGGACCAAGACCCGTGGCGTCGCTGCCGAAGTGGGCGTCGAAGGTGCCGCGCGCACGCGAGGTGATCGCCGGGTCGTTGTCGGTGAGCGGGTACTCGTTGATGAGGAAGGCCGCGCACTCCTGCGCCACTCCGTTGACGACGGCACCCCCGCCCTCGGTTTTGCGCCGAGGTTGCGGGGGTTTCGCCGTTGTAGGGGGTTTGGCAGGCGACCGACAGTGCTCTCGGTAGTTGTGTGGCCGCGCTGCGCTGCGGGTGCGCTGCTTCGAGAATAGGCTAAGGATTTGCTGAGGAACCTGGCGGACCGGCTGCCGGGTCAGCTCCAGTCCGAGCCTTCGAGGAGTCCAGATGAACCGTTCTTTCCGTCAACCCGTGCGCCGTTCAAGGCGCAGCGCTGTCGCTGCGACAATCGCCCTTTCGCTCGCAGTCAATGCTGCGCCGGCCGTTGCGGATCCAGCGCCTGACCCTTTGAACCAGCAGGTGGTGATCGGTGGCGTGAAAATGCAGGCACCTGCCGCACTTGCAGCGGCAGTCGGTATCGCAGCTGCTTTGGGCGGCATAGGGATAACTATTCTCAGCGCATTGACCAACGGGTTCGGGAGTTCGTCGCTACCGGGCTCGTCGAATTTAGGGTCGGCGAGCCCGAAGCCGTCTGACGCTGATCCGGCAGTTCAGACGGCTGAATACGTCAATCGATTCGACTTCGGCGCAGTGAGCACGGAAAAGGCGATCGGTGGACTTAGCGGCATCGAATATGTCGGCAACGGCCGCTACATCGCGATCTCGGACGACAAGAATGAGCACGGGCCGATCCGTGCGTATTACTTCCAGACGCGGGACCTCAAGCAATTCGAGGAAGACGGCATGGTGACGTTGACCAACGCTACCGGCGCAGAGTACGCCGAGTTTACCGATGCGGAAGAGATCCGGCTCCTTCCGAACGGGAACCTCCTGTGGACCACTGAGGGCGATGCACGCGAGGGGCAGGTCGTGCCACCGCAGCTCATCGAATCAAAACCTGATGGCAAAGAGGTGCGCCGGATCGACATGCCGGAATACCACGCCCCGGACGGGAAGACCACGCGAGGCATCTACCACAACAACGGCCCCGAAGCGATGGCCCTGATGCCAGGCGGGAAGACCGCGGTGACGATCAATGAGAATGCGCTTGCCCAAGACGGCCAGGCAAATTCGCCTGAACACAGTTCGCTCTCGCGCGTGACATTCTTCGATTTGAAAACAGGTCAACCCTCGAAGGAATACGCGGTTCGAGTGGATGGCGGGCGCGGCGTGACGTCAGTAATTGCTGGCGCGAACGGAGAGCTCTACATGCTGGAACGTGGCTTCTTCGAGGAGCTCGGCGAGAACGGTGAGAACCGCGCAGAGGTTTACAAGTTAGACCTGACAGGTGCCGAGAACGTGCTTGGCAAAGAGGCGCTCGACGGAACCGAAGCAACTGTGGGCAAGCAGAAGATCTTCGACTTCGCAGCGCACCCGCCGCACCCGGATAACGTCGAGGGGTTGGCATGGGGACCGGTTCGGGAGGATGGTCGTCGCACCATGATCGTCGTTTCGGATGATAACTTCAACGATACTCAGACGACGCTGTTCCACACGCTGTTGCTCCCGTAGCTATTGGGGAGTGCCGGCGCCGAGGCTTGAAATCTTCAACCCCAACTCTTAAAGCCCAACTTTCGCCAAATCGTCGAGTTGTGCACCAACTTGGTGCCGTGAAGTTGGTGCGATGAAGTTGGTGTTTGCGGGCTGGGGAGGAGCCAGCTTCTTCGTCATCCGAGACGGAGACTGCGGGCACCGACTAGTTGCGTACTTGATCTGCTGCGTACTCGCCTGCGTAGATGCTCAAGGAATTCTCGCTGACCAGGCCGACGAGCGCGATGCCTGCTTCGCGAGCCAGCTCAACCGCGAGCGAGGACACCTCCGCGGTGGTGACGACGGCTGCAAACCCGGCCACCGCTGCCTTGCGCACGAGCTCGTAGGAGGCGCGGGCGTTGGTGGCCAGGATTAGCTCGTTCGCAGGCAGGGCATCTGCGAGCAGGAGATTGCCGACGACCTTGTCCGCCGCATGGTGCCCGTCGACATCTTCGCGCACCACGACCGGGGTGCCGTCAGCGCGAAATACGCCGGCGATATCGAGCCCGCTGCGCTTCTGGGCGCGAGCGTCGTGAAGCATGCCCGGCAGTGCCGTGACCACCTGGGGGTCGAGTGCCATGGGCGCGATGGGGCCGGGCAGCCCGATAACCGTCTCCGCCACGTACTGGGAAACCGGCACGCCGCACAGGCCGGTCGCGGGTTTCGCAGGGGCGGAAGCGAGTCCGGGGGAGAGGTCGGCCCGGTTCGAATCCGCCAGAGCGATGTCCAACAAGTTGTAGGTGTTCTCGCCGGTGCCCGCAGCGCCTGCGCAGTAGCGGGCGGTGACCACGTCCTCGCGGTTGCGGATGAGCCCCTGAGTGAACAGCCACCCGTGCGCAAGCTCGATGTCATGGCCGGGTGTGCGCATCGTGGTAACCAGTGTCTCGCCTGCGGCGCGCAGTTCGAGGGGCTCCTCGGCCGGCGCGGTGCCAGCACGCGTATCGGCGGTGATGCGCCAATTGCCCTCCGGACCCGCGTTGACGCTGACCGTCGTGACGGCAAAGCGGCGGTTGCCTCGGCTCATGCGAAGTCCAAGTTGAACTTGATTGCAGTTTCAGCCATGCGGCCCACACTACTTGCGGTTACGTCGAACCATCCACAGGGACGAAAGCGCGAATCTCACAGGCCCGCGGCACGGCCCTTGGCGGTGTCGGAGCGGTGGGATATAACTTGAGGCACAACGAAATGAAACAAACGAAAATGGGGGGACGTTACATGCGTGACATCGACAAAGTTAAAGAAAAGGTTCAGAAGCTGCTCAATCAGGCCGCCGATCGGCAGGGCACGCCCGAGGGCGACTCGTTCTACGCCAAAGCGTTCGACCTTATGGCCGCCTACGGATTCGATCAGCGCGATCTCGCCGCGCCAGATGACGGGGATGAGGTGATCCACAAGACCTACCGCTTCACTGGGGCGTACACCGACATGCAATCCCGGCTGCTGTTCGCAATCGCCCGCGCGCTGCACTGCACCGGCTTCTTCCAAGGCGTGCGCAACTCCACGCGCGTAGAGGAGGCGACCGTCTTCGGCTTGCGTCGCCACATGGAGCGCGTTGAAATGCTCTACTCACTGCTGGCGCCCGTCATGATTACCGGTGCAAGACGCCTCCGCGCCGACAGCTGGGCGGATTCCACGGTGGTCATCCGCAGGTCCTTCATGACAGGGTTCGCAGCAACCATCGAGCACCGGCTCTCGGCGGCAGAAGAAACCATCGCTCAGGGGGATCACGGGTATGCGCTTGCGCTAATCGACGACTCTTTGGCCGCCGATCTTGCCCGCGACGCGTTTGTGCACGAGGCGGGTCTGTATCTGAGCAGCAGGCAGCACCACCGATCGCTGGATGCAGATGCGTACTTTCGGGGCAGGGATGCCGGTGATTTGACAGACCTCGGTCAAACGCGGGTCAATGTACGTCCGGCGCTGCCGCTGTGAGCGCAGGGGGCGTCGATAAGCAATTTGCTTCTTTGCCCAGGAAACCGGTAGCGTAGCCCGTCGGACTTGTGCGCCGGTGATCCGGCGTGCGCAAGCCGTAAAGCAATATACCTCCAACTTTGTTGTAGGCCCCCCGCCGTACATGCGGACCGCGTGTCAGGGAGGCGGCGAGCGCCCCACGTTACTGAGCGTGGGGAGCGTGAAGTAGCCCCCGACAGATCACACGGAAAACGCCCAGGTGGGTCATGGGAACCGCAACGAGAAAGGGAAACGGTCACTTATGACCATGACTGATCCGATCGCGGACATGCTGTCTCGCGTGCGCAATGCAACCACTGCGCAGCACGACCAGGTGTCCATGCCTTCCTCCAAGCTCAAGGCGAACATCGCTGAGATCTTGAAGCAGGAAGGCTACATCGACGACTACAAGGTTGAGGACGACAAGGTGGGCAAGAAGCTCACCCTCGACCTCAAGTACGGTCCGACCCGCGAGGCTTCCATCGCTGGTCTGCGCCGCGTGTCCAAGCCGGGCCTGCGCGTTTACGCGAAGTCCACCGACCTGCCTCAGGTGCTCGGCGGCCTGGGCGTGGCCATCATCTCCACGTCCCAGGGTCTGTTGACCGACCGTCAGGCACACGAGAAAGGCGTAGGCGGGGAAGTCCTCGCTTACGTCTGGTAAAGGGGAGGTTGAAAGACTTATGTCGCGTGTAGGTAATGCACCCATCGCCATTCCGAATGGCGTTGAGACCAAGATCAACGGCCAAAACGTTGAGGTGAAGGGCCCGAAGGGCACCCTGAGCCTCGAGCTGCCGGCACCGATCACCGCATCCGTCGAGGAAAACGAAATCGTGGTGTCCCGTCCGGACGACCACCGCACTAACCGCGCGCTGCACGGTCTGTCCCGCTCGCTGGTCAACAACCTCGTTGTTGGCGTGACCGAGGGCTACAAGATCAACATGGAAATCTTCGGTGTTGGTTACCGTGTCCAGCAGAAGGGCAAGAACCTCGAGTTCTCGCTCGGCTACTCTCACCCGATCCTGATCGAGGCGCCGGAAGGCGTCACGTTCGCCGTTGACGGCAACACCAAGTTCTCGATCGAGGGCATTGACAAGCAGCAGGTTGGCCAGATTGCGGCGAACATCCGTCGCCTTCGCAAGGATGACCCGTACAAGGGTAAGGGCATCCGCTACGAGGGTGAGCAGATCCGTCGCAAGGTCGGAAAGACGGGTAAGTAATCATGAGCAACACTGCAGAAAACACTGCGTCCACCAAGCGCACTCCGGTTGGCAAGGACATCTCGTCCCGCCGCCGCGAGGCGCGTCAGCGCCGTCACTACCGCATTCGCAAGGATCTGCGCGGCACCCCGGAGACCCCGCGTCTCGTCGTGCACCGCTCGTCCCGTCACATCCATGTCCAGGTCATCGACGACCTCGCAGGCCACACCCTGGTTTCCGCCTCCTCCATGGAGCCGGAGATCCGCGATATGGCCGGTGACAAGAAGGACAAGGCAGCCAAGGTCGGTGAACTTGTGGCACAGCGCGCCAAGGAGGCTGGCATTGACGCCATCGTCTTTGACCGCGGCGGCTACAAGTACCACGGTCGCGTTGCGGCCCTGGCTGAGGCAGCACGTGAAGGTGGTCTGAAGTTCTAATGAGCACCGCAATTTTCACCATCAACGGAAGGATCGCGTAATGGCCGAGCGTGAACGGCGTGACGGCGGACGCACCGCCGAAGACCAGAACAACAACGACGAGCGCAACAACCGCGGCGGCGACCGCGGCGCGCGCAACGACCGCGGGGAGCGCGGTGGCCGCGGCCGCCGTGACCGCGATGACCGCCGCGGCGGTCGCGACGACGAGCGCGATAAGTACATCGAGCGCGTCATCACCATCAACCGCGTTGCCAAGACCGTCAAGGGCGGCCGCAACATGTCCTTCACCGCACTTGTCGTCGTTGGCGACGGTGAGGGCATGGTCGGTGTCGGCTACGGCAAGGCAAAGGAAGTCCCGGCTGCTATCCAGAAGGGTGCAGAGGAAGCTCGCAAGAACTTCTTCCGCGTCCCGATGATCGGCGGCACCATCCCTCACCCGGTTCAGGGCGAAGCAGCCGCTGGCATCGTGATGATGCGACCGGCTGCTCCCGGTACCGGTGTGATCGCCGGCGGTGCTGTCCGCCCGGTGCTCGAGTGCGCTGGTGTCCAGGACATCCTGGCAAAGTCCCTGGGTTCCGACAACGCGCTGAACGTTGTGCAGGCAACCGTGGACGGCCTGAAGCAGCTTGTGCGCCCCGAAGAGGTTGCTGCAAAGCGCGGCAAGGCCATCGAGGATGTCGCACCGGCTCGTATGCTGCGCGCGCGCGCAGGGCAGGAGGCGTAACCACCATGGCACTGAAGATTACGTTGCACCACGGCAAGGTGGGCGAGAAGCCGGTCACCCGCAAGAACCTGGAGGCTCTGGGTCTGCGCAAGATCGGTCAGTCTGTGATCAAGCAGGACAACGCTGCTACCCGCGGCCAGATCCTGAAGGTGCGCCACCTGGTCACCGTCGAAGAAGTTGCAGGGGAGTAGATAGCACATGGCTGACATCATCAAGCTCCATGACCTGCGTCCGGCTCAGGGCGCAAACAAGGCCAAGACCCGCGTTGGTCGCGGTGAGGCCTCCAAGGGTAAGACCGCAGGCCGCGGTACCAAGGGCACCAAGGCTCGTAAGCAGGTCTCTGCTGCTTTCGAGGGTGGCCAGATGCCGCTGCACATGCGTCTGCCGAAGCTGAAGGGCTTCAAGAACCCGAACCGCGTCGAGTACCAGGTGGTCAACGTTTCCGACCTGGCAAAGGCGTTCCCGAACGGTGGTTCCATCACCATCGCCGACATCGTCGCAGCGGGCCTGGTCCGCGCGAAGGAGCCGGTGAAGGTGCTCGGCAACGGCGACATCAACGTCAAGCTCGACGTCACCGCCACCAAATTCTCCAAGTCCGCGGTCGAGAAGATCGAGGCTGCCGGTGGCTCCGCGAGCGCTGAGGATTTCTCCTCGCGCGCTCCGAAGAACACCGATGGCCCGTCCGCTTCCGCTGCAGGCGAGGCAACCCCGGCCGCTGAGGCGACCGAAGGTGCACGCGGCGTGCTGGATTCCGACCCGCTGCAGGGCGGCTCCACCGTCGTCGAGGCTGATCCTGAGGACACCACCAAGGCTTAAGCCCTCGAAAACACGGGTTCGGCGCTTGAGCGTCGTAACCTCCGACCCCCGTTTCCGGACATGCGTTCCGGGCGGGGGTCATTTGCTTTGGCACCAGCCAGGCCCAAAAAGCTAGCGTCTAACGCTCGCCACAGCCACCGCAAATACCGTTTTCGCGCACCCTGCTGCTAGGGTAATGGGGTCATAGACAGCCGGTGAGCTTTCGCCTGCCTTTTCGCAGCGCACGCGCCGGCTGACGGCAATGAAAACTGTCCGCTATCTCTCGTCGCGCCACTGCGGTGGGAGCCAGGAGGCTTTGTGTCCGCTATTGCTCAGGCGTTCAAGGACCCTGATCTTCGCAAGAAGATCCTCATCACCGTTGCGCTGATGATCCTGTACCGCGTTGGTTCTCAGATTCCGACGCCGGGCGTCGACTACGCATTGATCAACCAGCGTCTGCAGGACATCTCCCAAGGCGAGCAAGCCACGATGTTCTCCATCATCGGTCTGTTCTCCGGTGGTGCGCTGCTGCAGCTGTCGATCTTCGCCATCGGCATCATGCCGTACATTACGGCGTCGATTATCGTCCAGCTGCTCACCGTGGTGATCCCGAAGTTTGAGGAGCTGAAGAAGGAAGGCCAGTCCGGCCAGACGAAGATGACGCAATACACGCGTTACCTCACCGTCGCCCTCGCACTGCTCCAATCCGCCGGCATCGTCGCACTGGCTGACCGTGAGCAACTCCTTGGCCAAGGCATGCCTGTGCTGGTGGAAGACCGCAACGTCTGGACCCTGATCATGATGATCGTGGTCATGACCTCGGGCGCGATCTTGATCATGTGGCTCGGCGAGATCATCACGGAAAAGGGCGTGGGCAACGGTATGTCGCTGCTCATCGTCGCCGGTATCGCTACCCAAATCCCGTCGGAAGGCGCGTTCATCCTCGCGAACTCCGGTGTGCTGACCTTCACACTAGTGGTGTTGGCACTTGTCATCCTGGTTGTAGGCATCATCTTCATCGAGCAGGGACAGCGTCGCATCCCGGTGCAGTACGCCAAGCGCATGGTGGGCCGTCGTCAGTACGGTGGCTCCTCGACCTACCTGCCGCTCAAGGTCAACCAGGCAGGCGTGATCCCGGTCATTTTCGCGTCCTCCCTAATGTATGTGCCGGTGCTGATCACCCAGATTGCCACCATGAACAAGCCGACTCCGCCGGACAACTGGTGGATGAACAACATCATGGCTTGGCTGCAGAACCCGGGCTCGTGGCAGTACATCTTGACCTACGTCGTGCTGATCATTTTCTTCTCCTACTTCTACGTCTCCATCCAGTACGACCCGGTGGATCAGGCGGAGAACATGAAGAAATACGGCGGCTTTATTCCGGGTATCCGCCCCGGCCGTGCAACCGCTGAGTATCTCGCGTTCGTGATGAACCGTCTGCTGTTTGTCGGCGCGATCTACCTCGCGCTGATCGCGGTGCTGCCGAACCTGGCGATGGACGCGGGCGTGACCGGCTCCGGCCAGATGGGCATGAGCGCGTTCGGCGGCACCGCCATCCTGATTATGGTTTCGGTTGCGCTGACCACCGTCAAGCAGATCGAATCACAACTTCTCCAATCCAACTACGAAGGACTTCTGCGATAATGCGTCTCGTTCTCCTTGGCCCTCCCGGTGCTGGAAAGGGCACCCAGGCGGCCATCCTCTCCGAAAAGCTCGGCGTCCCGCACATCTCCACCGGTGACCTTTTCCGCGCCAACATCGGCGAGGGCACCCCGCTCGGCCTCGAGGCGAAGAGCTACATCGATGCCGGCAAGCTTGTGCCCACCGACGTCACCGCCCGCATGGTGGAGGCACGCCTCGATGAGGACGACGCGAAAGACGGCTTCCTGCTCGACGGCTTCCCGCGCACGGTGGAGCAAGCAGAGATCCTCTCCGACCTGCTGAACAAGCACGGTCACTCCTTGGACGGCGTACTGAACTTCGTCGTTGATGAGGATGTCGTGGTCGAGCGCATGCTGGCCCGCGGTCGCGCAGACGACAACGAGGAGACCATCCGCACCCGACTCGCCGTCTACCGCGATGAGACAGCCCCGCTGATCGACCACTACGGCGACGCGATCATCTCCATCGACGCAGTTGGCGACGTAGACGAGATCAACGCGCGCGCAATGCAGGCGCTGGGCAAGTAAAGCTCGCCTCGTCCCCGGCCGGTGCTTGCACCGGCCTTTCTCATTTTCGCTTATCGACGACCCTTTGAAGGACGCATTCCCCACCATGGCTTTCCGTAAACGCAAGATCGCCGCAAAAACTCCGGAAGAGCTCGACGCGATGGAGGCTGCCGGGCGCATCGTCGGCGTCGCCCTGCAGGAGGTTCGTGCCGCTGCGAAGCCGGGTGTGACCACGCTTGATCTGGATACCGTCGCCGAAACCGTGACCCGCGATCACGGTGCGATACCGACGTTTTTGGGATACAACGGATTCCCCGGCTCGATCTGCGCCAGCGTGAACGAGGTCGTGGTGCACGGTATCCCAAGCAGGGACGTCGTACTCGCGGAAGGGGACTTGGTCTCCATCGACTGCGGCGCCACGTTCAATGGGTGGGTCGGGGATTCCGCCTGGTCCTTTGGGGTAGGGCAGTTGGAAGGTGCCGTCGATAAGCTCAATGCTGCGACTGAATGGGTGCTGATGGAGGGGCTGAAGGCGATGGTGCCGGGCAATAGGTTGACGGATGTGTCGCACGCGCTGGAGCTGGCGACGTATGCGGCGGAGGAACGCTTCGGGGTGGAGCTCGGCATTCTCGACGGCTACGGCGGGCACGGTATCGGCCGCACCATGCACGAGGATCCGTACCTGGCGAATGAGGGTCGGCCTGGTCGTGGCCCCCTCATCCAAGAGGGCTCCGTGCTGGCGATCGAGCCGATGTTGATCCTGGGCGGCGAGACCGACTCGCGGGTGCTTGAAGATGACTGGACAGTTGTCACACTTGATGGGTCCCCCGCGGCGCACTGGGAACATACCGTTGCCGCAACTGCGAACGGCCCGCGCATTCTCACACCGCGGGATGCGGCTTAAACCGCAGTTCGCGCGCGTAAGACGTAGTGCGCAGGCTATACTGCTGCGCATGTCATACTCTTCCCGCCACGCAGCGCTGTCTGTGCCGTCCAAGGTTAAGCGGCGCGTGCTCTCCGTTGCCGCCAGCGCAGGCGTTGTTGCCTCCCTCATCGTGAACCCTGCTGTCGCCGCCGCGCAGCCGGCATCACCGCTTCAGCAGTTCTCCTCCAGCACCTCCAGCACCGGGCTTGACGCTTTTCTAAGCCAGGTAAACGCGCAGTACGCTTCGTTGAGCTCGAGCTCGGATGTCGCCGTACGCGACGCCGCGTGGAACCTGCGCACCTCGCTGCGCCAGCAGGCGGATGCCCTTGGCGCCCTGAACCCGGAGCTGCCCGCCCAAGCGAAGGCCGCCATCGACCAGACGGTGGAGACGTTCTTCCCGGGTCTGATCGCGGAACGCACCCCCGCGCCGGCCCCGGCACCCGCACCGGCCCCGGCTCCCGCACCTGCACCTGCTCCGGCCCCGGCACCCGCGCCGGCGTTCGACTACGGTTCTTGCCCGAAGGATGCGAAGGCCTGCATCGACCTCGACGGCCGCCGCTCCTGGCTGCAGCGTAACGGCGAGGTGTACTACGGATCCGTATTCATCGGCCCGGGCCGCCCTGGCCACGAGACCCCGCGCGGCACGTTTTACGTCAACCGCAAGGTGATCGACGAGATCTCCTGGGAGTTCAACGACGCTCCGATGCCGTACGCGGTGTACTTCACCAACAATGGCATCGCCTTCCACCAGGGTGATCCGAACATCCTCTCTCACGGCTGCATCCGTATGAATCGCGCAGACGCGCAGAAGTACTTCAACGATCTGCAGATCGGCGACAAGGTTTACGTGTACTAAACCGCCGTCAATCCACCCGCTCCGAGTTGCAAACGCGACCGGGGCGGGTTTGTCTTTTCGCAGGTGGGTGGCTATTATCGTGGTTTGGTGCAGGGTAGGCGGTGCACGCCGACCAAGCCTGCGCCGCGTAGCAATTCGGAAAATACGTCAAGTACCTGCGCGAACGTGCATGTGCTGTAGGAAGTGGAGTGTATGGCAAAAGAAGGCGCAATCGAGGTTGAGGGCCGCATCGTCGAGCCCTTGAAGAACGCGATGTTCCGAGTCGAGTTGGACAACGGGCACGAGGTTCTCGCCCACATCAGTGGCAAGATGCGCCAGCACTACATCCGCATCCTCCCGGAGGACCGCGTCATCGTGGAACTTTCCCCGTACGACCTGGACCGCGGGCGTATTACCTACCGCTACAAGTAACACACTTTCGCCTCCTTACCCACGGCGCATCCCTAGGTGGATGTGTCTTTTCACCTCCGGCCACGGTGGCCGGAGCCGCGTGAAACCCCAGCCCATCCTCCGGCACGGCCCGGACAAAGTGTTGGAAGGCGCGGACGGGTGGGGAGAAAACCACCGTAACAACCCGAAAGGAACGTGACCCTTATGGCACGTCTTGCTGGTGTGGATCTCCCACGCAACAAGCGCATGGAGATTGCACTCACATACATCTACGGCATCGGCCCGACCCGATCCAAGGAACTGCTCGAGATGACGGGCATTTCTCCTGACCTGCGCACCGACAATCTGTCGGACGAGCAGCTTTCCCAGCTGCGCGACGCGATTGAGAACAACTACACGGTCGAGGGTGACCTGCGCCGCGAGGTACAGGCTGACATCCGCCGCAAGATCGAAATTGGCTCTTACCAGGGTCTGCGCCACCGCCGCGGCCTGCCGGTCCGCGGCCAGCGCACGAAGACCAACGCGCGTACCCGCAAGGGCCCGAAGAAGACCATCGCAGGAAAGAAGAAGTAACACATGCCACCGAAGACTCGTCAGGGCGCGCGTCGCGGACGTCGCGTCGTCAAGAAGAATGTGGCCGCCGGCCACGCATACATCAAGTCCACCTTCAACAACACCATCGTGTCCATCACGGACCCGTCCGGTGCTGTGATCTCCTGGGCATCCTCCGGCCACGTCGGCTTCAAGGGATCCCGCAAGTCCACTCCGTTCGCCGCGCAGATGGCAGCTGAGAACGCTGCGCGCAAGGCAATGGAGCATGGCATGAAGAAGGTTGACGTGTTTGTCAAGGGTCCGGGCTCCGGCCGCGAGACCGCAATCCGTTCGCTCCAGGCCGCTGGCCTGGAGGTGTCCTCGATCTCGGACGTGACCCCGCAGCCGTTCAACGGCTGCCGTCCGCCGAAGCGTCGTCGCGTTTAAGGCAGAAAGGAAAAGAGGTACTACATCATGGCTCGTTACACCGGCCCTGCTACCCGTAAGTCCCGTCGCCTCCGCGTCGACCTTGTCGGCGGCGACATGTCCTTTGAGCGCCGTCCCTACCCTCCGGGGCAGGCTGGCCGCGCTCGCATCAAGGAATCCGAGTACCTGCTCCAGCTGCAGGAGAAGCAGAAGGCTCGCTTCACCTACGGCGTGATGGAGAAGCAGTTCCGCCGCTACTACGAGGAGGCCAACCGCCTCCCGGGCAAGACCGGCGACAACCTGCTGGTGCTGCTGGAGTCCCGCCTGGACAACGTTGTTTACCGCGCTGGTCTGGCCAACACCCGTCGTCAGGCTCGCCAGCTTGTGTCCCACGGCCACTTCACGGTCAACGGCAAGCAGGTCGACGTCCCGTCCTTCCAAGTCACCCAGTACGACATCATCGATGTCCGCGACAAGTCCCGCAACATGCTCTGGTTCGAAGAGGCCCAGGACAACCTGCTTGACGCTGTCGTTCCGGCCTGGCTGCAGGTCGTTCCGGAGACCCTGCGCATCCTCGTGCACCAGCTGCCCGAGCGCGCTCAGATCGACGTTCCGCTGCAAGAGCAGCTCATCGTCGAGCTCTACTCGAAGTAAGCTTTCGCTTTTCGACGTTTACTTCAACCGCGTAATCTTCCATCACCTACCGGCATCAAATAGCGGGTGCCGAAAAAGGAGAAGTCCATGCTCATCTCTCAGCGTCCCCAACTGACCGAGGAGTACATCGATACCAACCGCTCGAAGTTCGTCATCGAACCGCTGGAGCCTGGTTTCGGCTACACCCTGGGTAACTCGCTGCGCCGCACGCTGCTGTCGTCCATCCCGGGCGCAGCAGTGACCTCGATCAAGATCGAGGGTGTGCTGCACGAGTTCACCACGATCAACGGCATCAAGGAGAACGTCTCTGAGATCGTCCTCAACGTGAAGGACCTGGTGCTGTCCTCCGACTCTGACGAGCCGGTGGTTATGTACCTGTCCGTCGAGGGCCCTGGCGATGTCACCGCTGCGGCAATCGAGCCGCCGGCTGGCGTGGAGATCCACAACCCGGATCTGCACATCGCCTCCCTGAACGAGCAGGCGCGTCTCGAGATGGAGCTTGTTGTGGAGCGCGGCCGCGGCTATGTCCCGGCTATGCCGAACTCCGGTGGAGAGGTTGGCCGCATCCCGGTTGACCAGATTTACTCCCCGGTTACCCGTGTCGCCTACAAGGTTGAGGCGACCCGTGTTGAGCAGCGCACCGACTTTGACAAGCTCATCATCGATGTTGAGACCAAGAACTCGATGACTGCGCGCGACGCCCTGGCTTCCGCTGGTTCCACTCTGGTGGAGCTGTTCGGCCTGGCTCGCGAGCTGAACACCATGGCTGAAGGCATTGAGATCGGCCCGTCCCCGCAGGAGACGGAGTACATTGCTGCCTACAACATGCCCATCGAGGACCTGAACTTCTCCGTGCGCTCCTACAACTGCTTGAAGCGCCAGAACATTGCCACCGTCGGCGAGCTGGCGGAGCACACCGAGTCCGACCTTTTGGACATTCGTAACTTCGGTCAGAAGTCCATCAACGAGGTCAAGATCAAGCTCGCTAACCTGGGCCTGACCTTGAAGGACACCCCGGAAGATTTCGATCCGACCCAGCTCGAAGGCTACGACGCCGAGACTGGTGACTACATCGACACCAGCGCGGACGACGCCGAATAAGGCGCCGAACACAGAGTAGACGCAAGAGACACTCACAAACCGCACACGAGGAGTTACAACCATGCCTACCCCTAAGAAGGGTGCCCGACTCGGAGGGTCCGCCAAGCACCAGGAGCACATCCTGTCCAACCTGGCGCAGTCCCTGTTCGAGCACGGCGCAATAACCACCACTGAGGCAAAGGCGAAGATGCTTCGCCCGTACGCCGAGAAGCTGATCACCAAGGCGAAGAAGGGCACGCTGGCTGACCGCCGCGCCGTGGCCGCTGAGCTGCCGAACAAGAACATCGTTGCGCACCTGTTCAACGACCTTGCACCGGTGTTTGCAAACCGCGAGGGCGGCTACACCCGCTCCATCAAGGTTGGCAACCGCACCGGCGACAACGCCGCAATGGTCAACATCTCCCTGGTCACCGAGGAGACCGTGTCCAGCGAGGCAACCCGCACCGCCCGCGCCGCCGCATCCCGCAAGGCGCAGGAGGAGCAGGCCGCTGAAGCTGAGGACACCACGGAGACCGTGGACCCGGCTGAGACCGAAACTGTCGAGGCCGAGCAGGCCGCCGAGGTTGAGGCTGCTGAAGCTGCCAACGAATCAGCCGTTGAGGCTGACGCCGCAAAGCCGGAGACCCCGGAGCAGGAGCAGCAGAAGTAAGTTCTGACTCGCCCGGCTGAAATAACCGGCACCGGATTCATCTCCGGTCGCCGGTTTTTCGTGCTGCTACGCTGCCAACACGATGGAACCCGCACTCAATTCCGCGCCCGAGATGATGCGCCTGCGCCTCGACATCGCCTACGACGGCACCGACTTCCATGGCTGGGCCCGCCAAACCGACGGCACCCGCACCGTACAAGCCACGATCGAAGACGCCATGTCTCTCGTGCTTCGGGTGCCCGTGGCGCTCACCGTCGCTGGACGCACTGATGCAGGCGTGCACGCCGCCGCGCAGGTCGCCCACACCGACATTCCCCGCGCCAGCCTGCAGCAGCGTTCGTTGGATGGGGATGCGGGAAAAATGGTCCGTCGATTAGCAAAATTGCTCCCTGAAGACGTGCGGGTGTTTGGGGTACAGGAGGTGCCAAAGCTTTTCGACGCCCGGTTTGCGGCGCTTACCCGCAGCTACACATACCGGGTGACCACCGACCCAGCGGGCGCGCTGCCCACGCGGGCGCGCGACACCGCAGTGTGGGGCAAACCCGTGGACCTTGGGCGGGCGCAGGAAGCAGCAGGGGCTTTGGTGGGGCTGAACGACTTCGCTGCGTTCTGCAAGCCCCGCGAGCACGCGACCACCATTCGGGAGGTGCTGGGCTTTCAATGGTTCGACGCGTCGAGCGCGCACGAGCCCGGTTTGCTGGAAGCACACATCACCGCGGACGCGTTTTGTTGGAACATGGTGCGCGCGCTGGTGGCTGCGTGCCTGACAGTGGGGGAGGGGCGCCGCGACCTGGAGTGGGCGGTTGGATTGCTGGCGAAAGACTCGCGTGATCCAGAGGTGCCGCTCGCCCCAGCGAAAGGGCTGACGCTGACGGGCGTGGAATACCCCCGGGAGGAAGACCTGGCTGCGCGGGTGAAGGTGACCCGTGACCGGCGTAGCCTCTAACGCGCAATAGAATGCATGCGGTAAGTTTCCTCTGATACATCCCGGAGCTTGGAGGCACAATGACGACGACTGCCGCCGCGTGGTTCGCCGTTGCATTTTTCCTGCTTCCAGGTTGGATCATCAACTGGGTTGCGGGCATGCGGGCACCAGCGGCTGCCGCTGTGGCGCTGCCGGTCACCTTCGGCGTGATCGGGTTAGGCGCTTGGGGCTGGGGGCTCACGACAGCGCCGTTCAATCTGTGGACGTACGGCGTCTCCGTGGTCATCGCGGTGTTGGTGGCAGCAGTGTGGCGCGCCGCGTTCGTGCGCAAGGCGCGCAGATGGAAGACCGTGACGTGGCGCAGGGCGCTATTTCCCGGCAAGTGGCGCGAACGCAGCTTGCTTGATCCGTACTGGATCCTGCCCGGCGCGGGAATCGCGGTAGGGGCATTCATGCTCATCTCGGATCGGCTCGCGTGGCTGGTGCGGCTGCCGCACGGGGTGAACAACATCTTCCAAGGGTGGGACGTGCAGTGGCACGCGAACACGGTGCGCTTCATCATGGACACAGGGATCGCGTCATCGACGCGCATGGGCGAGCTGCAGAATGTGGAGACGCACGCGGATCTGCTCTACCCGGCGGCGTTCCACGCGGGCATTGCGCTCTTCGGCGAGGCGGCGGGGCTTGACCCGGTGCCAGCACTGAACATTGGACAAATCGTGCTTAGCGGGCTTGCGCTGCCGATCACGATGGCGTGCCTGGTGTTCGCGTTCCTGCGCTCGCGCGGGGTAACGGCGCAGATCGGTGCCGGCCTAGCCGCGATTGCGATCTACGCCGCACCGCAGGTGGCGTGGATCGGCGACTACGTAGGCATGTGGCCGTACCTGTTCGCCATGTCTATGACGGGCATCGTCATCTGGCAGTTCATTTCCGTGCCTGGGGCGCGTGCAAGTGCGCTGTCTGCGGCGCTCGGGTTTGTCGGAGTGCTGACTGCGCACCCGTCGGCAGTGACCGTGATTGTGATCGCGGTGGTACTGTTCTGGCTCACCTCCACCCTGGTGCGCCCGGAGCGCAGTCGTGTCATGGATACGGTCTGGATGGCGCTGCCGGCAGTTGGTGGTGCGCTGACGTTCCTGCCGATTGCACTGGCTGGTTCGGAGCAGGCCGAGGAAGTATCCGGATGGCAGGCGTTTGAGGACGCGTCGAACACCGACGGCTGGGAAACCGCCTTCTCAATGGAGACCCGCCACATCCTCGAGTTCTTCCCGGACTTCGACGCGACGATCGCGCTCTGGCTCGCCGGCTTCGGCGCGCTCGTGGCACTGTTCTGGCGCGGCCAGATCTGGCCAGCGCTGTTCTACCTGATTAGCCTGACCGCCACAGTGAACGCCATCGACCCGTTCGACACCTGGTACGGCGACGCGCTGGCGTCGATTGGCAACCTGCACTACAACACAGCACACCGCCTCATCTTGCCGGTGGCGATGTGCGTGGTTGCCGGAGCTGCGATCGCCGTCGCGGCAATGATCCGGCTGATCACCCTGGCACCTATCGCTGCTCGGCGTGACAGCCCCGCCTGGGCTCGTGCGACAACCGCGGCATCCGCGGCGGCTGCGGTTGCTGTTGCAGCCTTCGCTGTACCTGCCGTGCGTGAGACGACGTTTGATGGGGCGAAGAACGCGTTCACCTCCGCGCGCAACAGCGAACGCATGGTGAGCAACGACGACCTCGCGGCGTTCAACTGGCTCGCGTCCCAGCCGGCGGCGTTCGATGGCTACACCATGGGCGTGCCTTCGGACGGGCACTCCTGGATTTACGCCATCGAGGGTGTGCCGACGCTGGCGCGTCACTTCCAGTGGCCCACTGGCGGGCGCGGTTCTGACTTCGACATCCTGTACTGGCAGCCCGACTTCATCGGCGAGGGCCTGCGCGGCGACCCGACAGCAGAAACCATCGCAGATAAGGCAATTGAAGAGCTGAACGTGAAGTTCTTCATCTCCAGCCCTGGGTTGTTCTGGTGGTACCAATTGCCACGGTTCGAGATAATCCGCGGGTTCTGGGTATCCAAGGGTGTGACACCCGTCTACCGCAAGGGTGACGTGGTCATCTTCGCGGTGAACAGCCAGTTCACCGACATGGAACTCAAAGACATGCGCCGCGACGCACTCGAGCACGGCTCCGAAGAGTTGGCCGAGCTCTCGCCCTCCGGTTTGCCGGCTCCGCCAGACCCCACCGGCCCCACCGGCCCCACCGGCCCCACCGGCCCCGCCGAAAACGACTCCGCGGGCAGCGGCACCGCCACCTGGAACACCATGGGCGTGCTGAACTAGCCCGGTCTCGTCGAAGCTCGGTCTTGCGCAACCCAGCGCGCCCATCCCTCAAGCGCTAAGGTGAACCCGAAGCTGGTTCGGGGGAGCCGGCGCAAGCACACGGGGGAAATTGCACGCCATGGCGAAACGTTTTTTGCCAACCACAAAAACGCAGGTTTCAGGCCACCGCTTCATGCGCCGACGCGTCGAGCACGGGCTGATCTTCGGCGACGTGCGCATGATCCACGACCCGCTGGGTTCGCGCCGACGCGCCATGATCTTCGGTCTGGTCGCCGTCTGCATGATCTCCGGCGTGATGGGGCTCTTCGCGTGGATGCGGCCCAACCCCGACCCCGGCGACGCCCCGATTCTCCGCGCAGCGGACGGCACGCTTTACGTGCGCGTCGAGGATGCCGCACACCCGGTCACTAACCTCACCTCCGCGCGCCTCATCGCCGGCGGCCCTGCGGAGCCGGCGCGTGCCGGCGACGAGTATCTCACGGCCCTCGCCAGAGGCGTGCCAGTCGGCATCGTGACCGCCCCGTCGATGTTCGCAGCCGATGCCAACTCCCACGACTCCTGGTCCGCCTGCACCAGCGGCGATGCGATCGTGGTTCGCGCGGGCGATGCCCCACCGCCGCTCGCCTCCGACGAAGCCGTGCTGGCCACCGCCGATAGCCGGGAATGGGTCGTGACCGCCACCGGCCGCACCGAGCTTCCGCCACCAACCACTCCGGAAGGTCGCATCCTGCGTCGTGGCCTCGGCATCGACGCATCCACTCCGCGCTGGGAGCCGCCTGCCAAGGTCCTCGTCGGCATCCGCGAACTCCCACCGTTCGCCTTCCCCTCACCAACGCCCGCCGTGCTGCGCACCGAGGCAGGCTCCTGGTTGCGCACCGCATCCGGAGGGGTCCAGGAGATCACTTCATTGCAGGAGCAATTGCTTATCGACGCCTCGGCCCAACGCATCGATACCACCAGAGCCGACATCGCCACCTACCCGGATGCAGACCCGCCGGTGGAGCTGCAGTTGCCGGAGGTTTCACCAACCTGGGTTGACCCGGAATCGCGTGCGATCTGCGTGAGCCCAGACGGCGGCGGCGCGGTCCTCGCTCCGGATGAAGCTCTGGCGGGTGCGATCGAGCTGTCCGGATCCGCAGTAGCCACGCATTTCGCAGGTCTTGCCAACGGGTCTGTCGGCGCCGATTCCGGCCACGGCTTTCACGTGATTGCGGGCAACGGGCTGCGCCATTCGGTGCCGCAACGCGAGACGCTGGAGATGATCGGCGTGGAACGGATCGACGAGGTGGCGTGGCCCATTTTGGCGCTGCTGCCGGAGGGTGATGCGCTTACGCGTGAGGCAGCGCTCGTCGCCACGTATTAGCAACCGCGGCCGCGGTGAGCAGTGCGAGCGCTGCAGCCGCAAGCACCCAGCCCCTGCCCGCGACGTCCGAGGATTCCTCGGCCGTAGGCGTGATCAATAGCGGCGCCGCCTCTTCGGCACTGTCAGCAGGCAGGTGGGTGATCACCCCGTACGGATCGACCGCGCCGTCGCCGGGCTCGGCTGCGGCGTAGATGAGTTCGCGGATCTCAGCGGGGTTCAAATGCGGGTGGCGCTCTCGCAGCAGCGCGACAGCTCCCGAAACCATCGGTGCTGCGAAGCTGGTGCCGGTGTAGGGCGTTACGGTTCCTTTTGTGCCGTGGGTGCCTGCGGCCCACCCGGATCCGTCGGAGGCCAGCGCCGCTTCCACCTGGCCCGGCGCGGACACGCTGCGATCCGGTGCAGAAACGGAATAGCTTGCCAAGGAATAGTCGTCAGCGCGGGCACCCACCGCAATCACCGTCGGTGAGTGCGCGGGTACCACCGTGTACCCGTCTTGGCATTCATCGCTGGCGTTTCCGGCCGCAGCAACCACCACTGCACCCTCGGCCTCGGCCCTGGCGAGTGCCGCATCAACCACGCGTGTGTCCACCCGTTTTGCGACTTCGGGCGGCAAACACGAGACCACAGAAATGTTGATCACCTTGGCGTTCTCGTCGAGGGCGTTATGGATCGCGTCTGCCAAGGTCTGCAATGTGCCGCCGCTGTCCGCCGCCTCCGTGTCTTCGCCGGGGTCAGTCCAAGGGTCAGTCCCAGGGGCAGTCACAGTGCGTTCGCGGTAGTGGGCCGAGGTCTGCCGGATCGACACCACCTCCGCGCCGGGAGCCACGCCGCGACTGCGCCCCGCGATGATGCCGGCGACCACAGTGCCGTGGCTGTCGCAGTCAAACTGCGGATCGGGTGCTGCGGGGTCGACAAAGTCGCGCCCCGCGATCACGTTGCCGAGTTCTGGGTGCGAGGCCACGCCGGTGTCGATCACTGCGACCCGCACGCTTGCGCCCGTCGCAAAGCGATGTGCCTGGTCAAGGGCGGGATCACCCGCCGGCAATGCGTCTGTACCAATGTGGGCGGGTTCTTTGCAGGCGTAGTCTTGCGCTTCCGCGGCGGGCGCGAGCGATAGCGCGGCGAATGCAGCGACACCCGTTGATGCCCAAAAGCGTGCGGCTCGAATGCGACGAGGTGGACGGCCCATACTTACAGCCCCCGGATCAAGGTGAACAACCCGGTGAGGTGCACCGCCAGAGGAATCACCGCGATGATGGCGGCTGCTTCAGCGCGTTCGAACCACACCACCGTGGTGGGCTCGAATTGCGGTACGCGCGGCGCCCACAGGGGTGCGATGCTGGCAACCAAGACCACCACGATGGCGAGTGCGACTAATACGGCGTGCGGCTCCGGCATCCTCGCCACCACGTAAACGCTTGCTGCGGCCCCGGCTAGCGCGGTGAGCATTAACGGCACCCGCGCCCCGGGGAAGTGGTGCCGCGAAGCGTAAAGCCCGAGCGCACCGGCGGCGCTCAACGCCGTCGCAACCACCCAGCCGCCTCCCGCCGCCGCAAGGACAGCAAGCGCAGGGATAGCGCACACGGCGACGGCGCAGGACATTGCCTGCGTGATCGCTACGGCAACAGCACTGCGCGCATCCACGTCTGCCTGGTAGCCGTCGGAAGCCTCGAATTCCTCTCCGGCAGTTGGAATTCGCGGGATCTGCAAACCTGCGGCGCGGCTCGCAACACCAGGAGTCGCCATGACGGTAAGGACGGCCCCGAGCACGATCACCGCAGCAGGCGCGTTCGCCGCAGGCAGCCAAGCGCCGCCAGCTCCAACGCCGAGCAACACGGCAGCGGTGAGATAAAACGCGCTCATTGTGGGTCCGGCCAGACGCAGGACACCGCCGACCGCAACCAGCACCGCGGCCGCGAGTGCACCGGTGAGAACCCCGATGGCGGGATCGCTCGCGCTGAGCCACTCCGCCCGTGGACCCGCCACCCACATCGCGGCCGCGATTGCCCCAAGAGCTGGAACGGGCCAGAACATGCCGCGCGAACGGGCCACTACGCCGACGACGAGCAAGACTAAGGCGCCGAGGCACAGTGTTCCCGGCGTGGGAACAAGCCGGTGAGCCAGCAGTGCGAACCCCGCAGCGCCAGCAACCCCTGCCGCCACGTCGAGGCCCTGAATGTCGCGTGCCTGCTGCGCTGCGGCACCCAAGGATTCCGCGGCGTCGCGTACAACGGGTGGCGCGGGCGGTTCGATGGGGTGGAGCGTGAGCACCGAGCCGTCGTAAAGCTTGAGCTTGTGAAGCGGGTTGTGCATGTCGAGGGGTGCTCCGCCGAGTGTCGAGGCCTGCCACGGACGGTGGATGTCCGGCACGTCGATGAGCCGCACGAGCTCGGGCAAGATCTCCGCGAGTGTCGATGCTGTCGGAAGCGTGACGTCGATGTCGCGGTGCAGGTTCGCCACGCTCACGCGCACCGTGACGCGCACGAGGTGGTGGGCCGAAGTGGCAACCACAGTAGATCCCCCCAGGGTCAAACTCGGGTCAAACACAGGTCAAACTCGCGCGGACCCCCAATTGCCGCGCAGTGTGTGCGTCAAGTATGGCCGATCAGCGTTTGCGCGTCCACAGGAAATCGAAAAGCCCGGGTGCGGCTGGCTCACTCAGCGCCCCGCGTGCGACTGCGGTTTCCGGGTAGTCGAGTGGGGCGACGTTGCCGAATTCGCGCAGCACGTTCACCAATTGCGGAATCTGGGACACCCCACCGACCGGGTAGATCGTCGCCGCATTGTTCAAGTTCTGCAGGTTCGCCTTTTTGTGCACCCGCTCCAGTAAGCGTCGGAGGTCATCGGTGACGTAGCGCAATTGCGGCTCGACCTCGGAGCGCAGAATGTCCAACTCGACGGTGTGGCCACCGACCGTCACTGGAACGGTTACCACCGGCGAGTGGGAAAGGGCGTGCATTGCGCGTTTCATCCGGCGGAGGAACTCGTAGCGCTCTTCCATGTTGCGCGTGTTGTCCAGCGCGTTGAATAGGTGGGGGTATCTCTCCTCGAGATGCTTGTGCGCCACAGAAGACACTGCCGTATCCGTTGCCTTACCGCTTGCGTACCGGGAAGAATCCGCTAAGACAACAGCAAATTCTCCGCCAGGCTGCGCTTCAAGCACTGCCGCTCGGGTATTGCCCGCGCCGCAGTCGCACACGATGATCCGCTCGCCGGGCCGCGCCCGGTGATGGGATGCGAAGTGGCGGGCGGCGGCGATGGGCTCCGGCATGAACCTCACCGCGGCGTGGGGTAGCCCCAGTGTCGCAGCAGCGTGAGTGATCTGCTGCATGGGGTCGGAGTCCTCGTCCCACTCGTACGGGTGGGTGATCACCACACCGCTCGGCGGGGTGTCGTTGTGCACCGCGATCGCCCGCTGCACCACGGACTGCATCACTATGGCTGCTGGCCAGTGCGGGGGCAGTGCTTGGCCCAGGACGTAGTGGCTCTTGGCGGACAGCATTTCCTTCGCGGACGGGATGAACCCCACCGGGTGCGCGACCTGCCTGGCCACAGCCTCGTGCCCGGCAAGGAATCTGCCCGGGTAGTCCCAGAACACACTGGACGGCATCCCCGGGCCGTCGTTGCTCAGCCACAGCGTCTCGGCCCCGCCGCGCCCCGCGTACGCATGTGCTGCGGTGGTCGTGGCGGTGCCGAGGTCGATCGACAAGGTCCATTCGTTGGCCATTGGGCAAACCTTTCAAGTGCGGTGCGCGATGTCTGCTGTGGTCTCCCCAGTTCAATGGGCTTGAAGCGCCAGAAGTTCCGCCATCGCTTACACTTCGAAGCAACGTCCGCAGAGAGGGGGACTGGTTCGGGGGAGCCGGCATCTGCATCGGACATCAACAGGGGGATTCATCACCCATGCTTGGTCTTGACCACAATCCGGTGATCGCGCCGGTTGCGACCCATCCCGCGCCCGCGGAGCTCGCGCCACCGCTACCGGCAGGCAGCCTCCACGCTGAACCGGTGCCCGCCGCGCAAAAGGATCAGCCGGTGCCGATCATCCGCGTGCTCATCCCCGTGGTCATGCTCGTGGCCATCGGCGCGGTGATGGCGCTGATGGCGCTATCTGGCCGGGGTATGAGCCCAATGATGCTGGTCTTTCCGCTCATGATGGTCATCGGCATGGTCGGTTTGTTCACACCCCAGGAGCGCCAGGGCGACATCGATGAGACGCGCCGGGTCTACCTGCGCCACCTCGACGCGCTTGCTGTCCGCGCCCGGAAGAACGCGGAAAAGCAGCGCGCGCACTTCGCCTACCTGCATCCCGCGCCGGGCGAGCTTGCCGCGGCGGTGCCCACCGAACGCGTGTGGGAACGCGGCGCGCACGACCCGCAGGCACTCCAGGTGCGCATCGGCACCGGGGCAACGGCGCTGCACACGCCGGTCGAGGTGGACGATCCAGGTTCGCCCGAGGATCTCGATCCGGTTTGCGCGGTGAGCCTGCGCCGCACCGTCGCAGCGGTCAATGCGGTTCACGGAATGCCGATTGTCGTGCAGCTTGCTGCCTTTCCGGCCGTGACTCTCGCAGGTCCACGCGCAGCGGAACTTGCCCGGTCCATCATCTGTCAGCTTGCGTTCTTCCACGGCCCGGAGCTCGTCGGCATTGATGAGCATCGCGCGGGCTTCGGCTGGGCCAAGTGGTTGCCGCACGCTCGCTCGCCCGAGCGGGCACAGTTTCGTCTTTCGCTTATCGACGCCTCGTTGCAGCCGTCATCCACAATCGCCACCGCCATCGCCGTCGAGGACAGTGATTGCGTAATCACGATCCACCCGGACCCGGAGTACTACGTCGACGACTTCGCACTTCACTTGGTCTGCGACGAAACCATCACCGCACACACCGGCAGCGGCGTCGAACATCTTGGCGCGCCCGATGCCTTCCCGGAATCTGAAGCAGAGTTCGTGGCCAGACACCTTGCGTTCTACCGGCGTCCGGAAGACGCGGGTGAAGACGGTAGCGGTGATGCTTTAGCGCTCCTCGGTCTTGACCGGCTTTCAGAGGAAACGGACCCTGCGATGATTACCGCGGCCGACGTCACCGCCATGTGGCCCGGGCGCGAAGGCACCAAATCGCGCCTGACGGTGCCAATCGGTGCCACGCCCACCGGCCAGGCCGTCTATCTGGACTTCAAAGAGGCTGCGCACGGAGGCGCAGGCCCGCACGGGCTGTGCATCGGCGCGACGGGTTCCGGCAAGTCCGAGCTTCTGCGCACGTTGGTGGTGGCGCTGGCCGCCACCCACTCGCCGGATGAGCTCAATTTGGTGCTCGTGGATTTCAAAGGCGGTGCAACCTTCCTCGGCTGTGAGGCGCTGCCGCACACCTCAGCCGTGATCACCAACCTCGAAGACGAGGCTGTGCTGGTGGAGCGCATGTACGACGCGCTGTCCGGCGAAATGCACCGCCGTCAGGAGCTGCTGCGCAAACGCGGCAACTTCGCCAACATCACCGACTACACCGCCGCGCGCATGGGCGGCGCCACCGATCCCGACGGTGCGCCCCTCGACCCGCTGCCGGCACTCATGGTCATTGTCGACGAATTCTCCGAACTGCTCTCCCAGCACCCGCACTTCGCCGATTTGTTCGTGGCTATCGGCCGACTCGGACGCTCGCTTGGAGTGCACTTACTGCTCGCCTCCCAGCGCCTCGAGGAAGGCAAACTGCGTGGGCTGGATTCGCACCTGTCCTACCGCATCGGTTTGAAAACCTTTTCCGCCGCCGAATCCCGCCAAGTGCTCGGCGTGCCCGATGCCTACGAGCTGCCCGGCGAGCCTGGATCCGGCTATCTCAAAGCGGCGTCGCCCGAGCTGATCCGTTTCCGCGCGGCGTACGTCTCCGGGCCGCTCACCCGCAAGGTCACCGCGCAGCATGACGCGGTTCACCTTCCCGTGCGCGAGTTCGTGAGCTGGGACGACGAGCACGCCTTACTCGCGGAACAGCTTGCCGCCGCCCCGGCAGAAACCATTCAGACGGACCCGTCGACAACTGTGCTCGATGCAGTCGTGGCCCGGACGAAAGCGCTGGCGGCGCACGCAGGCATGCACGCGCACAAGGTCTGGCTCGAGCCGCTGCCGGACACGCTCGCGCTGCACGCGATCCGCCGCGGTGAGCCCGACCTAGGTTTCTTGCACGTACCGGTTGGCCTCGTCGACGAGCCGTACTTGCAGCGCCAAGACACCCTCATCGTGGACCTCACGTCCGCCGGCGGCCACCTCGCGATCGCTGGTGCACCGCAAACCGGCAAATCAGAAGCGCTGCGAACGCTCGTCGCATCGCTTGCCCTCACACACACCACCGACCAAATCGCGGTCTACGCCATCGACGCCGGGAGTGGCTCGCTTACCGAGCTCGAAGTTCTCCCGCACGTCGCAGGCGTGGCAACCCGCACCGACGAGGAGCGCGTCCGCCGCATCGTCGACGAGGTCCTCGGGGTCGTCGACGACGTCGCCGTCTCCCAGCACACCCCGCAGCGCCACACGCTTTTGCTTATCGACGGCTGGCACGCGCTGCTGGCCACCGACTCCAAGCTCGAGGACCTGCGCGATGCGTTGACCCGCATCGCCTCCGAAGGCCCTGCTGCGGGCGTGCATTTGGTGCTGACCACGCAGCGGTGGAGTGCGGTTCGCGTCGCGGTGCGTGACTTGATTGGCACCCGTATCGAGCTCGCGCTCACCGAGCCGATGGATTCACTCATCGACCGCAAAGCGCAGCTCGCCCTCCCACAGCGCCCCGGAATCGGCCTCACACCCGAGGCCAAAGTCATGCTGATCGCCCGCACCAGCCTCGAAGACCTCGCCCACATCGCGCGCGTCACCGCCGAACAACCCCGGGTCCCACAGCTCAAGGTGCTGCCTACCCATGTGCATGTGCGCACGCTTATCGACGGCTTCGCTACCGCCGCACCAAGCATCCCAATCGGCGTCGGCGGACCACGTCTTGAGCCGCTCTACTGCGTCTCTGGGCATGCCCTCGCTATTGGCTCAACAGGCGCGGGTAAGTCGACGTTCATTGCCAGTGCGATCACCGCAATCGCGGCGATGCCTCGAGAACACGCGCGCATGGTCATCCTCGACCCTCGGCGCGCCCATCTGGGGCGGGCGCCGGAAGACATGGTGGCGGCGTACGGGGCGTCGGCAAGCACGATCAGCGACGCGGTGCGTGCGCTGACTGTGACCCTGAACTCGAGGTTGCCTGACGCTGACGTTTCGCCGCAGCAGCTCGCGGACCGCTCCTGGTGGGAAGGCCCCGAGCTCTACCTGGTGATCGACGACCTGGACCTGGTCGGCGATGCGGTGCTGCGCGACGTGGTTGAACTGCTGCCGCACGCGCGCGACATCGGTCTTCATGTGGTCTGTGCCCGCAAGTTCGGCGGGGTTTCGCGCGCGTTGTTCGGTGGGTTCCTCGGTGGGCTCAAGGACCTGCACCCGGACGTGATGATCATGGACGGCAACCGCGACGAAGGCGCGCTCTTTGACGTGCGACCCGGCCCACTTGCGCCAGGGCGAGCAACGTTAGTACAGGGCGGCGGCGCAATCGGGACGGTGCAGCTCGTTGCGCCGTTTAGTGAGGGGGAGCAACTATGACGCAGACGCATGCGTATCCAGCGACACAGGCGAGCGAGGCCGCGCTGCGCATCACTGTCACTGAGACTTCAACGGTGTTCACTGGGGTCGCGAACTTGCACCGGATGGATGCGCCTTCCGCGCGCGAGATCGCCAATTATGTGCGCAATGTCTTCGGCCCGGAACCTGCGGGCGCGCACGTGCACGTTGCCGCTTCTCCGGCTCGGCTAGCGGAGCTTGAGGCGGCGCTGGCGGGGTACGAGATCAGGTTGACTACGGAAGCGCTGCCCGACGACGCCGATACAAATGCCTTCGGCCTCTACGACTCCGGTGATCTTGATGTCCTCGTCCGCGGGGTAGATGCGGAGAGCGGTCGCCGACCGGAATGGGTGGTGCTCGCGGTGGCTGCCGCGGTGGCGGTCGTATGCGCGGTGGTGATTGGGATGACCGCGGCAAACCTGGTCGGCCGCTCGGCGCCCGTTGGTGAACACAACGCTGCTGATCAGAACGACGCTGGCATGACTCCCACCGATAGCGAGGACGCGCCGGGGTCCGCTGCGGCGGTGACGGAGGCGTCGACAAGCGAACAAGCTGCGGACACTGTGGTGCTGGAGCGAGACGGGGTGCGGGTGGAACTGCCTGCGGGCTTCGAGCTGGAAGATGTCGACGGGATGTGGCGGGCAACCGGCCCCGACCCGGACTTCCGGCTGTTGATTAGTGTCGACGAGCTGTACAACCTGCCTGCCGAAACGATGGCGGAGCAGCTGCTTCGCGATGTGGAAGCCGACCCCGAGACCGAGCTTGTGGATACCGACGGGCACTCGCTGACGTACCGGGAGCTGCCCGCCGACGGATCTGAAGTGCTGTGGAAGACCTGGCCGCACGACAACTATCAGGTGTTCGTCGCGTGCCACACGCGCAGCGCACCGACGACAGTGCAGCAAGCCACTTGCCGGATGGCGTTTGAATCCGCTGTGTTCGAACCGTCCGATCCCTTCGAACCGGAGGAAGAGGTGGGCGCCATGAGCGGATGAAAAAGTTTTGCATCCGGGGGAACCGAACCGCACTTTTGGCAGTCCAATACATGAACAGTTCAACGCAATCCGGCTGTTCTACCTGACACCTTCGAGGGGGAAGCAACCATGAGCCAATTCGCAACTGAAGCCGAGGTCATGCGTGCCACTGCGGGGCACGTCGACGCGGTCAACGCTGAAGTCAACCAAGAGATCGACCGGATCCAGGATGTCGCGCAGTCCGTGCGCGGGTCCTGGGAAGGTCGTGCGCAACGCAGCTTTGACGAGCTGATGGTGCGTTACGACGATGCGCAGCGCCGCCTTACCGAGGCTCTGACCTCCATCGCCGTGAACATCCGCGACAACGCCAAGCACTACGAGCACACCGACGTGACCACCACCGAGGGCCTCGACCGCATCTCCGCCGGCTCCGGCCTGGCGCTCTAATACGAAAAGGACAGATATCATGCAGATCAAGTACGACTTCGCGCAGATCTCCGGCACCGCCTCCGACATCCGCGGTTCCGTGGCGCGCATCAACGGCCAGCTCGATGACCTGAAAAGCTCTATCAAGCCGATGACCGACTCCTGGGAAGGCGAGGCAGCGGCGAGCTACCGCGCACACCAGGCGAAGTGGGACAACGCCGCCAGCGACCTGAACGCGATCCTCAACCAGATCGCCGACACCGTTGAGGAAGGCAACAATCAAATGATGGCGGTGAACACCGCTGCCGCCAACAGCTGGGGCTAATTTATAGCCTCAGCGCCGCGGGGGCTCGGCCGGTTTGGGGGAACCGGCCGGAGACTTACGGGGGAACTGGGGGACAGGGGGGCTCGGGGGATCACCGGGGGAAGCGCACCCGCGCGCCGCTTGCATGTTGCAGGCGCGCGGGTGCGTTTTTGTGCCAAAGGCGCGGTTTGGATGGGGCAGCGGTGGTGGCGTAAGGTGAAACACCTGTGTGTCGTGCCAATTTGGCGCGCCTCCCGCCGGGTCTCCACCGGCCGCCGGCGGGTTTAGCGGGCACACCTGCTTTGGCCGGCAGCCTTCTAGACAGACTTTGAAGGAGTCATGCATGTCTACTTACCACCCGAAGAGCGGTGACATTACCCGTAAGTGGTACGTCATCGACGCAACCGACGTGGTGCTGGGCAAGCTTGCTTCCACCGTAGCTGACCTGCTGCGTGGCAAGCACAAGCCGCAGTTCGCACCGAACGTTGACACCGGCGATCACGTGATCGTGATCAACGCCGACAAGATCCACATCTCGTCCAACAAGCGTGATCGCGAAATGCGCTACCGCCACTCCGGCTACCCGGGTGGTCTGAAGTCCATGACCCTGGGTCGTGCACTCGACGAGCGCCCGGATCGCGTGATCGAGGAAGCTATCAAGGGCATGATGCCGCACAACAAGCTTTCCCGTCAGTCCATCAAGAAGCTGCACGTTTTCGTTGGCGACGAGCACCCGTACGCCGAGCACAACCCGGAGACCTACGAGTTTAAGCAGGTGGCACAGTAATGACCGAGCCGAACAACTACGCAGACGACGCTGTGAACGCCGCAAGCGCCGTGGACGCAGCGGACAACTTTGCCGCTGAGGACCTTGACCTCGACGCCGCTACCGCTGCGACCGAGGAGTTCAACTACACCATCGGCGATGCAATTGCTCCGGAGGTCGACGAGACCGAGGGTGAGTTCGCTGAGCCGGTGCAGCTGCACGAGGGGCCGATCCAGACCGTTGGGCGCCGTAAGCGCGCCATCGCTCGTGTCACCGTGACCGAGGGCGAGGGCAAGATCACCGTCAACGGCCGCGAGTTCGAGGACTACTTCCCGAACAAGCTGCACCAGCAGGACATCCTGCAGCCGCTGACCCTGCTCGAGCGTGAGGGCCAGTTCGACATCAAGGCCAACATCTCCGGTGGCGGCCCGACCGGCCAGTCCGGTGCACTGCGCCTGGCAATTGCCCGTGCGCTGAACATCTACAACCCGGCTGAGCGCCCGACCCTGAAGAAGGCTGGCTTGCTCACCCGTGACGCTCGTGCCGTGGAGCGCAAGAAGGCTGGTCTGCACAAGGCCCGTCGCGCACCGCAGTACTCCAAGCGTTAATTCGCACTGGCGCGCAACCGCAGAAGGCCGCCGCCTCCGACGTTTCTTTGTCGGGGCGGCGGTTTTTTCGTCGTTAAGCGAAAAGCTCTTTAGGGTGCCGCGGACGGGTGACCACGAGGAAGGTACCACCAACGAGAAGGCATAGCTTTCGTGGTGCATAATCGTTCGCATGACGCGACTTTTTGGAACCGACGGTGTCCGCGGCCTAGCCAACGAGAGACTCACCGCCCCGCTAGCTATGAAGCTCGGTGCTGCAGCTGCGACTGTGCTCACGCGTGAGCGCAGTTCCGGCTCGCGGCGGCCGACGGCCCTGATCGGCCGCGACCCGCGCGTGTCCGGTGAGATGCTGGCCGCCGCGATGGCAGCCGGCATGGCATCGAAAGGCGTCGACGTGCTGCGCGTCGGCGTCATCCCTACGCCGGGCTTGGCGTTTCTGACCGACGATTACGGCGCGGACATCGGGGTCATGATCTCGGCATCGCACAACCCGATGCCGGATAACGGCATCAAGTTCTTCTCCGCAGGCGGCAAGAAGCTTCCGGATGACGTTGAGGATGAGATCGAAGCGGCGATGGTGGAGCTCTCCGAGACTGGCCCGACGGGTACCGGCATCGGGCGCGTGATTGAGGAGGCTCCCGACGCGCGCGAGCGCTACCTCGCGCACCTCAAAGAAGCCGTGCAGACTGACCTCGCGGGCATCAAGGTGGTTGTGGACTGTGCGAACGGCGCCGCCTTCGAGGTCGCCCCGAAGGCGTACGCGGCGGCTGGTGCTGACGTCACCGCGATCTTCAACACCCCGGACGCCTACAACATCAACGACGGCTCTGGCTCCACGCACATCGAGCAGATTCAGGCCGCAGTGGTTGAACACGGCGCGGACATTGGACTCGCGCACGACGGCGATGCTGACCGCTGCCTTGCAGTAGATGCGAAGGGCAACGTGGTCGACGGTGACCAGATCATGGCGATCCTGGCGACCGGCATGCAGGAGCGCAACTCGCTGCAGGACAACACCCTGGTGGCCACGGTGATGAGCAACCTGGGTCTGAAGATCGCGATGCGCGAGCACGGCATCGAGCTGAAAGAGACGGCAGTGGGAGACCGCTACGTCCTCGAGGAGCTCGGCCGCGGCGAATACTCGCTGGGCGGCGAGCAGTCCGGCCACCTCGTCGTGCCGGCGTACGCCACCACCGGTGACGGCACGCTCACCGGCCTGCTGCTCATGGCGCGCATGGCCGAGACCGGCAAGAGCCTGGAAGAACTCGCCAGCGTCATGCAGGTCCTTCCGCAGGTGCTGATCAACGTGCCGGTGTCGGACAAGGCCAAGATCATGGACTCCCCGAAGGTGCAGGAAGCGATTCAGATCGCTGAGGCTGAGCTGGGGGATTCCGGCCGCGTGCTGCTGCGCCCCTCCGGCACGGAGGAGCTCTTCCGCGTCATGGTGGAAGCTGCGGACGAGGAGCAGGCCCGCAAGGTCGCCGGCCAGCTCGCGGCCGTGGTTGCCGCGGTGTAAGTTCTCCAGCGGGAGAAAACTCGCCCGTCGGGGGAACCGGCGGGCGTTGGGGGGAGTCTGAATAGGGGTAAGACTCATTCAGATTCGGGTCGCGCTAGCTGTGCGATCCGCACGTTCTTGGGGGTAGGACATGGATCCAATTGTTGGGCCCGACCTCGACATATCCGCGATGCGCGCGCACTTCACCGCCGCAATCTCGGCGCACGAGGAGGGCCGCAGCAACTTGCAGCGCAACCAGGTTCCGCTGAGCACCGCTGATTTCGGGGAAGGGTTTGCATCGCACGGCCGGGAGGTCATCGAGTCGCTCGAATCGTTGCGCCGCACCACACACCAATTCTTGCTCGCCAGGGAGCAAAGCTGGGGGAGCATTCTTTCGCTTATCGACGACATCGAGGAACGCGACACCACAGCTTCCGACGAACTTCGCGGGGTGACGGGGCGATGAGCACCATGCATGGCGACGGTTCGGCCGCGACAAAAGAACTGCAGAAGTGCATCGCTGCGGTGGATGCTGCTCCGGGGGTTTCCGCTGAGGTGCGATCGCGCGTTCGTACGCGCGTCGATGAGGTGCTGGCGCAACTTGGCCGCTCGGCTGGCAGGGATTTGGACGCACTCGTCGCTGCCTCACACACCCTTGGCACGAAAGGCTGTGGGCTTGGGCCTGCAAGCGCTGCTACCGCCGCGAGCACCTTGGTTCCCGGCGCTAGCGAGGGCTGGGCTGAGGCGGTAGGCGTGTTGGCGAAGGAGCGCAGCGATGAGGAGCGCCAGTGCGAGTTTTTCCGCAGTGTCGACCAACTTGGCCGCGACATCCGCGACTGCTGCTGCGCGGTAGAGACCGTGCAAAACACCACTGACAGCGGCGTTTCACTCGTCCTTGCGGTGCCTCGCAAGATGGTGCAAGCAGCCACCATGACGAGGATGCAGGCGCTCATCCCTGATTCGGTTGAGCTGCTTCTGACCGGACTTGGTTGCGCCCTGCAAATGGTTCGCGACGGCAACCGCACCATCGAGGAATGCCTGACCAGACTGACCACCCAAATCGGCCAAGTGGCGGAAGCCCGCCCTGCCGAGCCCGCGGACTACCGCACGCCTGAACCCGCGAAGTCAGCGCAATGCGATCCGCCGGCAGGGACCGCCCCGGCTGCGCAGCCAGCGCCAGCCCCGGCTCCACCGGCTCCACCGGCTTCACCGGTTTCATCGTCGGCGCCGGAACAGCCGGGTGTGACAGCGCCCGAGACAAAGCCCGCCGCGGCGACGGTTGCCGACGCCCCGAGTCCGGCACCGGCTGCAACTCCGGCCCCGGCACCGGCCTCTGTGGCCACCACTCCTGCGCAGGTTGTACCGGCTCAACCCCTTCCGCAGACCGCGCCACCGGCGCAGACTGAACCATTCAGCCGACTGTGCCGGTGCGTGCCGGCAGACTGTTCTCCGGTTCCGCAACCTTCCACCACGCCTCAGCAGAGCTTCCAACCTCCGACACTGCAAGAAGCACCGGCAACCCCGGTGAACCCGGTGACCCCGGCTGCCCAGCCGACGCTGCCGGCTTCCACTGCGGTGGTGGACGCTCCGGTTCAGCCCAGTGCCCAAGCATCTGAGCGGGTGACCGTCGAGTTCGATTTTGACATCGATGGCACGGTGAACGTCTCGCTGAACGACATTCCGTGCGAGACCGCCGCCGCGTTCACACCTCCAGCTCCGGAGCACGATCAGGTCAACCGGATGCTCGGCACCTTCGCGGAGATGGGCGCGGCGGCCGTCCTCGGCGGTTTGGAGTGCTTCAGCACTGCCCTGCAGGAGGCCGTTGAGTGTCCCGGCGTTGACTGCGGTGCGCACGCTCCGGAACCTGCGCACCCGCCGGAACCTGCGCCCGCAACGGTTCCTGCGCCCCCGCCGGTAGCGGAACCCGTGGCTGCACCCGAGGAACCGGCTCCGGCTCCCGCACCGGAGCCCACGCCAGACAACGGCGTAATCCCTCCGCCGCCCGAGCTTGCCCAGGTGGAGGAGCCGGCGCCTCCGCCAAAGAAGCAGTTGCCAGTTGACCCGCCAACCGTTGCTCAGGCCGCGCCTGATTCTTCGGCACCGGCCGCGGAGCAACCCGCAATCCCCGATACCAACCCTTCGACCGACAACCCGACCCCGCCCGAGCAAGCCCCGTGGGCTGTGAAAAAGACAGGTGACTGGTAATGGACTTCATCGAGTTCGCCGAGATGTACCAGCGGCGCACCGCCAAGCGGATGCAAGATTTCGAGGCCGTGCTCAAAGATGCGCAGCGGAAGATGGAATTTACCGCTCAACAGCAGGCTGCTGCGCGGGAACTCTATCCGCGCCGCGAGCCCCAGCCAATCGCCCGCGGGGACTACTCCATTCCCCGCAAGCGTGTGAAATCAAACGGGCAAGTCCGTTCGGTGCTGCGTCGTGAGGGGCCGGGCGCCTCCGTCGATAAGTAAAGCCCTGAGAGCGAACCGCTTAGAAAAGCGAGAACGCGGTGTTGTTGCGGGCGAGGCCAGCGGCTTTCGCCAGATTGTCGCCGACCAGCGACTGCACGTTCTTGCCCGCTGCCTCGGGGTCGGAGAATGCGGCGTACTTTTTCTCCTCCGCAAGCTGGTGCAGCAGGTAGCCGGTGAGCAGCGCGCGGGTCGTGGCCTGGTTCTTCTTGTCCGAGGAACCCAGACCCGTCAGGCGCCAGCCGAGTCCGTCTTCGGAGAAGCCTTTCTGCTCGCCCTTCTTCACTGCGCGGTAGACCACCTCGCCGGCCCAGTTGTAGGCCAGCTTCGCCGGGTTGCCGGGGTTGAACAAGGAATCAGAGTCTTCGCCCGGGCCGACCACCATCGCCGGAAGCACGATGTGGCGCGCGGCCTCGACTGCAGAAGGTGCGACATTCGCCGGGTAGAGCGCGGCGACGGCCTTGGCCTTCGGGTTGTCCACCGCCGCGAGTACCGCAGCGCCGCCGCCCATGCCGTGGCCGGCCACACCCAACTTCTTCGGGGAGACGGTGATGTTGCCGTTACCGATGCGTACACCGGCGAGAATTTGCATCGATGTCTCGAGGTCTGCGGCGAAGCCCCGGTGGTCCGGGGTGAGACCCGTCTCCGTGTTCGGGGCGGCAACAACAAATCCCCAGCTGGCCAGGTGGCGCAGGGTCTCCTCGTACGCACCAATTTCACGACGCCAGTCGTGGCCAAATGCCACACCAGGAAGATCTCGACCCTCAGCCGGTGCGTACACCTTGCCCGGCAGACCGGTGTAGCCGAGGTCGCCCTCCATCACCCGGTGGGGGCCACGCTTGGACAGCTCAGAAAGTTGTTTCAATTTCGCAGACACGCGCACCACTCTACTTGAATCTTTCTCCCAGGCTGGTGATGTGAAACGGTTTCGGCGAGGCCATGGTCTAGTGTGACTGGGGTGCTAGGCGCCCTCTCGCTCGCGTTCATCGACTCGATCAACCTGCTGCTCATTGCGGTGATCGTGGCCGTCGGCATTCTCGCGCCGCGTGCCGGCGGCCGCTTTGGCAAGATCACCGGTCTGCTCATCGCGGGCGACTGGCTCGGCGTCGCCGGCTTGGCGCTCATCATGCTGCTGATCTTTGACAGCCTCGGCGAAGCGGTCCAGCGCATTGTCAACGGCCCGATCTTTGGCATCGTCCTCATCGCCACCGGCGTTCTCACGGGGCTGCTCGCGCTGCGCGGCGGTGATAACTCTGCGCTGGTCAACCGTATTCTCGCACCGCTGCGCAGCCCGAACCCGCTCACTGTGCTCACCGGGTTCATCCTCGGCCTCGTGCAATCTGCGACCTCCGCGCCGTTCTACGGCGGGTTAATGCTGCTTTCAGCCGCGGGTGTCGATCCGGCGACGCGCTACGCCACCATTCCGCTTTACGCCACCGTCGCGCTGTCCTTGCCCACTCTCACTGCGCTGCTGGTCGCATGGGTACGCGCCAAGCCCGAGTCCGCAGCGGGTCGCGCGTTCGACTGGGCCCGCGCAAACCCGCAGGCCGTGTCGCTCGCGGCCACGTGGGCGGTGTCCTTCCTGCTCATCGTGCTCGGTGTGGTGCACCTGCTCTAGCGCGCGCATGGCACACTTAACGCGTATGAGCCCGCTCGTTGCACGCATCGATCTCAGCGCCATCGCCCACAACACCGCCCTTCTGAAGAAGCAGGCCGGCGCGGCGCGGCTCGTTTGCGTGGTCAAAGCCGATGCATACAACCACGGCATCGGGCGGTGCGTGCCAGTCATGGAGGCTAACGGCGCCGATGCGTTCGGCGTCGCCACCCTCGCCGAGGCCCGCGCGGTCCAGGCACTCACCAGCAAACCGGTCATCGCATGGTTGTGGTCACCGCAGGAAGCAATCCCGGAGGGCATCGAGCTCGCCGTCGCCACAAAAGAGCACTTAGCTTCGCTTATCGACGCCCCGTTCAATGCCACGGCGTACCTCAAAGTGGACACTGGTATGCACCGCGCCGGATTCACCGAGTCAGAGTGGGATGACGTCTTCGCCCAAGCTGCCGCCGCGGAACGCGATGGGCACGTGCGTGTCGCTGGCCTGATGAGCCACCTTGCGGACGCCGACAACCTGGACGGCGACTACACCTCTTTACAGGCAGCGCGCTTCCGCGACGCCATCGCGCGCGCCCGCGCCGCCGGGTTAAACCCTGTGTGCAACCACCTTGCGAATTCCCCGGCGACGTGGACTCGGCCCGACCTCGTGTTCGAGCAGGTCCGCCCCGGTGTGAGTCTGTACGGCATGGAACCGATCCCGGGGGAGGACCGCGGGTTGCGCCCGGCGATGACGTGGGCAGCGACCATCCTCGCGGTGAAACCGCTCGCCGCGGGAGAACCGGTAAGTTACGGACTCACCTGGCGCGCGCCGAGCGATGGATACACGGCCCTGGTACCCGCCGGTTACGCCGACGGCATCGCCCGCTCGTGGCAAGGCGCGATGCAGGTGACCATCGGCGGGCACCGCTACCCAGTGGTGGGGCGGGTGTGCATGGATCAAATTATCGTGTGGTTGGGCGAGAACGAGCACAGCGTGCGCGCCGGCTACGAGGCTGTCCTCTTCGGTGAAGGGGGAATGTCCGCCGCCGAGTTCGCCGATGCCGTCGGCACCATCAACTACGAAATCATCTGCGCGCCGAAGGGCCGCACCCGCCGCGAGTACCTCGAACCCGAACAGGAGCGACCGTGAAACCCCAGTTCCCACACAGCGGTAGCCGCATCTGCACCACCGCGGCCGACACCCGCGAGCTCGGCCGCGAGCTGGGCGCAACGCTTGAAGCAGGAGACGTAGTCATTCTCGATGGCCCATTGGGCGCGGGAAAAACCACCTTCACTCAAGGCGTCGCGGAAGGGCTTGAAGTGAAGGGCCGGGTCACAAGCCCCACGTTTGTCATCGCACGAGAACACCGCTCCACCTGCGGCGGCCCGAACCTCATTCACATCGACGCCTACCGCCTGCTTGGAGAGGGTTCGTCTGGTGACGCCCTCGGCGAACTCGATGCCCTCGACCTCGACACGGATCTTGACTCAGCAGTGGTCGTCGCCGAGTGGGGCGGCGGTCTAATTGAGCAAATCGCGGAGCGCTACCTCCTCGTCCAATTCGACCGTGACGCGCTGCTTGACACTTCGCCCGACACCGAGCCCGACACCGAGCCCGACGCGGAAGCCCGCGTGATTACCTGGCGAACCGCCGACACCACCCACAGCTCCACCGGTGACGGGTTGTAGGCTGGCACCCATGCTGAAGCTTTCGAATTCCCAGCGCAATTGGGTCATTCTCGCCATCGTGCTGTGGCTGGTGTTGCTTGCTGGTCTCATCTTCATCCCGAAGGAACGCCCGGTGCAGGCGCAAGGCCCGGTAGTTGCACCGACAAACTCCCTGTCCACCACCCTCGCGAACACGCCGCAGACCGGCGGCGCAGTGTCTGGGCAGATCCTCGACCCGTCGGTGATCTACGACGCCAACACCTACGGCGGCTTCACCACGCTGTGCCCGAACGAGCCGCAGGAAATCAAGGATCTCAAGCTCGAGCAGCTGGAGCTTGACGGCGTTGACCTCGACGGCGCCTACGGCTACGTGGTGTTGATCCCGTACGAGGAGGGCACCGACCTGATGCTCGACCAGGTGGCCCTGAACGATGTCGATGTCTGCCTGCAGCCGCTGAACGCGACGCTGCCGCTGAACTCCCCGATCCTGGCTTCCTACGGCGACGACAAGTGGCACGTCGCCTTCCAGTAGACCATGCTCGTCCTCGCGATTGACACGGCCACCGCGCAGCTTGTCGTCGGTCTCGTCGAGACTGGTACCGGCACCGACACCGACACCGACACCGGCACCGCTACCGTCCTCGCCGAGTCCGTAGAGACCACGCGCGCGCACAACGAACGTCTCGTGCCCACCGTCGACGCGGTCCTCGCTGAGGCTGGCAGGACCCACGGCGACCTCGACGCTATCGTCGTCGGGTGCGGCCCCGGCCCGTTCACGGGGTTGCGCGTGGGCATGGCCTCAGCCTCGGCGTTCGGTCAGGCGCTTGGCATCCCGGTCCACGGGGTGGTCACCCACGATGCGAGCAGCACGCTTATCGACGCCCCCTCCACGCTCATCGCCACCGACGCTCGCCGCCGGGAGGTGTACTGGGCCCATTACGTCAACGGCGAGCGCGTCGCGGGTCCCGAGGTCTGCGCCCCGAGCGCGATTCCGGTCGACGAAGTCGACGTGCTCAGCGTGCCCGAACACCTCGCGGACCAGCTCACCGTGTGCGCGCGCGAAGTCACCTACGTCGCCCCGCGCCCGGAGGGGTTGGTTCGCGCTGCCGACCTCAACTCGGCGTCCGCGCCGCTGGTGCCGCACTACCTGCGCCGCCCTGACGCTGTGGAGCCAGCGCCGAAACCGAAGTCCCCGGCCCTTCCGGACGTCCATGAAATTTAGGGAGCTTTCGCTTCACGACGCCACGCGCGCCGCAGAAATCGAAGCGGAATTGTTCGCGGGAGACCACCCTTGGTCGCGCGACGTCTACCTCGCGGAGATCGCCCAGCCGTACACTTTCTACGTCGGCGCCTTCAACGACGGCGGCAACGGTAACGGCAACGGCGACGGCGACAGCGACGGCGGGGAGCTGCTGATCGGCTTCGCCGGGCTCGCCATGCTCGGCCCGCGCGATGATCCGGAGTTCGAGGTGCACACGATAGGTGTCGACCGCGCCTACCAGGGCCGCGGCATCGGCCGTGCACTCATGGACCAGCTTGTCCACACCGCCGACCTACTCGACGGGCCGATGTTTCTCGAAGTGCGCACAGACAACGCACCTGCAATCGCGCTGTACAAAAGCTACGGTTTTTACGTGCTGGCCACGCGAAAGCAGTACTATCAGCCCTCCGGTGCGGACGCCTACTCCATGATGCGGCCCCGCAAATCGGAGCAGGGCGTGGAAAGGAGCAACACATGATTGTGCTCGGCATTGAATCCTCGTGCGACGAGACCGGGGTCGGCATCGTGCAACTGCACGATGACGGGCAGATGGAGATTCTCGCCGACGTGGTCGCCTCCTCCATGGAGCAGCACGCGCGCTTCGGCGGCGTGGTTCCGGAGATCGCGTCGCGTGCACACCTTGAGGCGATGCCGCAGGTCATGGAGGCTGCGCTCAAGGACGCCGGAATTGAAAAACCGGATGCTGTTGCCGCGACGGTGGGGCCGGGTCTTGCCGGCGCGCTGCTTGTCGGTGCCTCGGCGGCGAAGGCGTACGCGGCCGCGTGGGGTGTGCCGTTTTACGGCGTGAACCACCTTGGCGGCCACGTTGCGGTGGCCAACCTCGACGGGGAGGCGGAACTCCCGCACTCCATCGCTCTCTTGGTCTCCGGCGGGCACACGCAGCTGTTGGAGGTTGACGCGGTGGGTAAACCCATGCGCGAGTTGGGGTCCACGCTCGACGATGCCGCCGGTGAAGCCTACGACAAAGTGTCGCGGCTATTAGGCCTGGGATATCCGGGCGGCCCGATCGTCGATAAGCTTGCTGCTTCTGGTGAGGCTTCGATTGCTTTTCCGCGAGCCCTGACCCGGGCCGAAGACCTGCGCGGCGAGCACCGCTACGATTTTTCTTTCTCTGGGTTGAAGACAGCGGTGGCGCGCCACGTTGAGGCCGCTGAGCGCGAGGGGCGGGTGATCTCGATTGAGGACACGTGCGCGTCGTTCCAAGAAGCGGTGTGCGATGTGCTCACGATGAAAGCCGTGATGGCCTGCGAAGACACGGGCGCGCGCACCTTGTTGCTCGGCGGTGGTGTGGCGGCGAATGCACGGCTCCGGGAGCTGGCGGGCGAGCGGTGCGCGGCGAAGGGGATCGAGCTGCGAGTGCCGCGGTTCGGTCTGTGCACGGATAACGGGGTGATGGTCGCGGCGCTGGGCGCCCAGCTGATTCACGAGGGGGCGCAGCCGTCTGGACTCGGAGTGGGGACCGACACTTCGCTCGAGATCGAAGTGCCGTTGGTGTAGCTGCCTTCACCCGGCGTGTTCAGGCGTTTCGCACTAGTGTTGTCAATTGCTTGGATAAGCGATGAAGCGCTTGACGCGACATGAAAGGACCTCACAGAATGGACGCTCGCAACGATCGCGAACGCTTCGGGTTCATGGTGAACCCGGATCTGACCTACCGCCGCCTGATCTTCGACCTCGACCATGCCAACCAGTTTCTTGGCCCTGTCGTCCGGGAGAACGTGCGCGTTGCGTTCGTCGGCCAAGACGACATCTTCGAGGCGCTGTTTAGCCCGCAGGCGCGCGAGAACCGCGCGCAACCGAACCCGGTTGCGTCGATGGCACGCAACACCGCTGCGACTGAAAACCCGAACTTCCTCCAAGACCCGGGTAGCGCGATTTCCGGCCCGGTGATCTTCCTGGGTCGAGATGGCCACAGCATCGACGACGAAATTGTGGAGCAGGTCAAGCAGGCCATCCGCGCAGTGCGCAACCACCGCGAGGACAACGAGGAGGAATTCCGCCTCTGGGAGAACGCGGTGCTGAATATGGGCACGCCGCAGGAGTAGTTTGGCGCAGTAGCACGCGTTGTTGTCGGTTAGCACTCGCGTAGGTAGAGTGCTAAACGGGTTGTCTCGAGCACAGTTGTTCACCCGCGACGACGGCTGCGCGACATGGGATACCGCAACACATTCCAACGCTCATAGAAGACACGAAAGGTCAGATACCGATCATGGCTAACGTCAACATCCGCCCGCTCGACGACAAGGTGCTCGTGCAGATCGCCGAAGCTGAAACCACCACTGCTTCCGGCCTGGTCATCCCGGACTCCGCTGCGGAGAAGCCGCAGGAGGCCGTGGTTATCGCTGTCGGCCCGGGCCGCCACGACGAGGACGGCGAGCGCATCCCGATGGACGTCAAGGAAGGCGACACTGTCATCTTCGCGAAGTACGGCGGCACCGAGCTGAAGTACAACGGCGAGGAGTACCTTCTGCTGTCTGCTCGCGATCTGCTGGCAGTCATCGAGAAGTAGTACCGAGAAGTAGTACAAGGGGAGCAAGCCACCCATGGCAAAACTCATTGCATTTGACCAGGAGGCCCGCGAGGGCATCCAGCGCGGCGTGGACACCCTTGCCGACGCGGTCAAGGTCACCCTCGGCCCCCGTGGCCGCAACGTCGTCCTCTCCAAGGCATGGGGCGGGCCAACCGTGACCAACGACGGCGTGACCATCGCCCGCGACATCGACCTCGAGGATCCGTTTGAGAACCTCGGCGCGCAGCTGGTGAAGTCCGTGGCTGTCAAGACCAACGACATCGCCGGCGACGGCACCACAACCGCGACGCTGCTCGCCCAGGCACTGGTTGCCGAGGGGCTGCGCAACGTTGCCGCTGGTGCGAACCCGATCGAGCTGAACAAGGGCATCGCGGCCGCGGCCGAGAAGACCGTGGCAGAGCTCAAGGCGCGCGCCACCGAGGTCTCCGCATCCAGCGAGATCGCGAACGTGGCCACCGTGTCCTCGCGCGACACCGAGATCGGCGATATGGTCGCAGGCGCAATGGACAAGGTGGGCAAGGACGGTGTGGTCACCGTCGAGGAGTCCACCTCCATCGACTCGTTTGTCGACCTCACCGAGGGCATCTCCTTCGACAAGGGGTTCTTAAGCCCATACTTCATGACGGATCCGGACGCCGGGCAGGCAGTGCTTGACGACGCCCGCGTGCTGCTGGTGCGCGGCAAGATCTCCTCGTTGCCGGATTTTCTGCCGCTGCTTGAGCAGATCGCGCAGGCTAACCTGCAGCTGCTTATCATCGCCGAGGACGTCGAAGGCGAGCCGCTGCAGACTCTCGTGGTGAACACGCTGCGCAAGACCTTGAAGGTTGTCGCGGTGAAGGCGCCGTACTTCGGCGAGCGTCGCGTCGCGTTCATGGACGATCTGGCAGTGGTCACCGCGGCCACCGTCATCGACCCTGAGGTTGGTATCAACCTGAAGGACGCAACCCTGGATCATCTCGGCTCCGCGCGCCGCGTCACCGTGACCAAGGATGACACGGTCATTGTCGACGGCGCGGGTACCGCCGAGGCAGTCGAGGACCGCCGCGAGCAGCTGCGTCGCGACATCGCGACTACCGATTCGACCTGGGACCGCGAAAAGACCGAGGAGCGCCTGGCGAAGCTGTCCGGCGGCGTCGCGGTGATCAAGGTCGGCGCTGCGACCGAGACCGAGATGAACGAGCGTAAGCTGCGCGTCGAGGATGCCATCAACGCCGCACGCGCTGCGGTGGAGGAGGGCATCATCGCCGGCGGCGGTTCTGCGCTTGTGCAGATTGCGCGCGAGCTCGAGGAGTTCGCGGAAGGTTTCGAAGGCGAGCAGAAGACCGGTGTGCTGGCTGTGTCGCGTGCGCTGACCAGGCCGGCGTTCTGGATTGCGGAAAACGCTGGTCTCGACGGCTCCGTTGTGGTGTCGAAGGTTGCTGAGATGGGCAACGGTGAAGGATTCAACGCGGCGACGCTTGAGTACGGCAACCTCATCGAGCAGGGCATCATTGACCCGGTGAAGGTCACCGACTCCGCAGTGGTCAACGCTGCGTCGGTGGCGCGTATGGTGCTGACCACGGAGGCTTCCGTGGTGACCAAGCCTGCGGAAGAAGACGAGCCCGATCACGGCCACGCCCACTAATTTCGCTGCAATACCGACGCGCAAGGCCCCGCCCCAGGATCCTGGGGCGGGGCCTTCGTCGATAAGCGAAAAGCTCTTACTTGGCGGAGGCTGCAGCAACCTTGAGGCCGCCGCGAGCGCCGCGGAGGATGGCGTGGCGCTCGGACTCGCTCATGCCGCCCCAGATGCCGTAGGGCTCGGCGACCCGCAGCGCGTGCTCGCGGCACTGGGTGAGCACCGGGCACTGGTAGCAGATCGCCTTCGCACGGTTCTCGCGCTGCGTACGCGCGCGGCCACGCTCACCGTCTGGGTGGTAGAACACCTCGGACGCTTCGCCGCGGCAAGAGCCGTGCAGCTGCCAATCCCAAAAGTCAGCGTTCGGTCCAGGAAGCAGGTGCGGCAGGGACATTTTCAGTGGTGCTCCTTCGGTATGCCTCGACGTGGATGTATCCGTGCGGTGTCTCATGGATGCCTCGACGTCGCGTTTTTCAAGCTGTGGCCGGTGCCGAATAAGCAGTCTTGCGTGCAATGGTGAACTGCGGGTGACCTCTCGGTAACGCGAATCTTTATCATTTCGTAATCCTGTTGATAAAGTGGCTCTAACCTGGGTTTTTGCTAAAGGTTACGTGGAGGTGAACTTCTATGAAAGAAAACATGGCCAGCGGAACTAGTCGCGTTGTGCCACCATTTCACGATTCAGACGTGGGTTCCGCTTGTGCGGAATTGGCCTCAGCGTAGTATGACCAATGCGTTGAGGTGCGTGAACTGCGTTGAACTGTGTTGAATTGCGTTGAGGTGACTGGGGGGCGGAAGGAAAACCGTGGCTGAACAGGGCAATGACGACGAGCTGAAGGAGCTTGTCCCGCTTGCTGCAGGCGGAGACCAGCGAGCGCTGCGCGACGTGCTGCGCATCATCTACCCCCAGGTCGTCCGTTACACGCGGGCGCGCATTGGTGGAGGGCGGATGCCGACGGCCGAGGATGTCGCGCAGGAAATTTGCCTTGCAGTTGCCACCTCGATTCACAAGTACGAGGACCTGGGCCGACCGTTCATGGCATTCGTGTACGGCATCGCGTTTAACAAGGTTGCTGACGCGCACCGCGCGTTGTTTCGCGACAAGCTCACGCCCACCGAAGACGTCCCGGACTCGGTGGCAGCCGGAGGTACGCCAGAAGATTTCGCCTTAGAAGTCGATGGAAGTAATGAAATCCGAGCGTTGCTCGATCTACTGGGTGACAAGGCGCGCGACATCATCGTTCTACGAGTGTTCGTGGGCCTCTCCGCGGAAGAAACAGCCGAGGCTGTGGGCTCAACGCCCGGGGCAGTGAGGGTTGCACAACACCGCGCGATTACAAAGTTGCGCAAAGCGCTTGAAGAACAGGATAGAGACTCATGACACGTCGCGAAGAGCACCACAGCGAGGACGCCCAGTCAGCGCCCGTCGCCGCGACCGATGCATTCCTTGACGCGCTTGCGCGCGGCGAGAACCCCTCGAACAGTAGCGACCCGCTTGCCGCACTGCTCCTGGAACTGAAGACCGAAATTGATCGTCCGATTGCCGCCGATCACGTGTTCACGCCGGGTCGTGCGGGCGACTCGATCCAGCCGGCGTCGTTGGATGCCGCGCGTCAGCGCCGCGAGCAGCGCGGTCTGCGTCCCGGAAGAAAGAAGACGCGGAAGCACGGTATGAGCCCGTGGGCCGCAGGCCTTGTGGGCGCTGCCGCCGCGTCTGCGGTGCTGGCTGGAACGGGTGCGGCGCTGTACAACGCCACCCCAGATTCTGCGTTGTGGGGGCCGGCGAGCACCGTCTTCGGTGAGCGCGCCGCCGCAGTTGAGCTGGCCAGCACGCTGCAGCAGCTCGAAGTGGCGAAACAAGAAGGCGACGAGGACCACGCGAACGAGTTGCTGCGCCAGGCACGCGAACTGGTGGAAACCATGAAGGCACCGGCCCAGGCATCCCGCGAAAACTCGGAGGGACGCGAGGGCGCATCCACCACCACCGCCGAGCCGGCGCCGAAGACCACCACCGTTACGGTCACCGTGACCTCCGCACCGGAGACCCCGGAGCAAGGGCAGTCACAAGAACCGACGCAACAGCCAACCGCAACACACCCGACCACCACTGCGCCGGCGGCCCCAGCGCCGGCGCAAGGCAACCAGGGTAACCAGGGCAACCAGGGCAATCAGGGCAATCAGCAAGTGAACCCGCCTGTCGCGCCGGCACCGCCAGTGCAGCAGCAGCCAGTTGCGCCGCAGCAGCCCTCGTCGCCGATCGCAACCAGCCAGGCAAGCGCGCCGACAGTGCAGTCACCAGTTGATTCGGGCGAAACCGACGGCGGAAACGGCGCGCCGGGCGCGACCGACGCGGGCAACTAGCGCGCGTCGAGGCCGTCGAGGTAGCCCATCGCGTACTCCCACGGCACGTACGCGTCGACGTTTGGATCTGCGCTCGGCTCATGCACCGGCGGCAGCTCGCCGCGCAAGGAAGCGAGCATATTCTGCTCCATGATCTCCCAGTCGTAGAAGTGCAGCTCTTCGCAGTCCTCGCACTGGAAGTAGATCCCGAGAATCCCGCGCGGGCGCAACCGACGCATGCAATCGCGCACGTAATCCAAGTCCTGCGTGACTTCCGCGCGTTCCTGGGGTGACAACGGCACCGGCTGTTCATCGTCTTCGATGAACGACGCCGGATCGTTCGGATCGTTCGCGAACGGGTCCAGCGGCATCATGTCGTCGTAATTCACAAGGCATAGCCTAGTGGGAGTGCGTGGGTTGCCAAAGACGCCCCGTCGTCAAGCAAAAGCCCCGCGTAATATCATTGGCCAAAGCCAAAAACGGGAGAGGAGACTTGAGGAGCTCATGTCAGAAGAAATTGAGCGCGTACTCACAGGCGGGGATGATCCGGACAAGGTGCTGCTGCGGGGCCTGACTTTCGACGACGTGCTTCTCCTGCCGGCGGAGTCTCACATCGTACCGTCCGAGGTATCGACCTCGACGCAGTTCACGCGGAATATTCGCCTCGGCATCCCGGTGGCATCCGCGGCGATGGATACCGTGACCGAGTCGCGGATGGCAATCGCGATGGCACGCCAGGGCGGAATCGGCGTGCTGCACCGCAACCTGAGCGCCCAGGAGCAGGCCGAGCAGGTCGACATTGTGAAGCGCTCCGAGTCCGGCATGGTGACCAACCCGGTGACCGCGACGCCGGAGATGACCATCCGCGACGTGGACGCGCTGTGCGCTCGCTTCCGTATCTCCGGCCTGCCCGTGGTAGACGATGCGGGGCGGTTGGTGGGCATTATCACCAACCGCGACATGCGCTTCGAGCCGGACTACGAGCGCAAGGTGGCCGAGGTGATGACGCCGATGCCGCTGGTGGTGGCGCAGGAAGGCGTGGACAAGCAGGAGGCGCTTGCGCTGCTATCGGCCAACAAGGTGGAAAAGCTGCCGATTATTGCCGACGACGGGACGCTGGCCGGTTTGATCACCGTGAAGGACTTTGTGAAGTCGGAGCAGTATCCGAACGCATCGAAGGACGAGGCGGGTCGGCTCATGGTCGCTGCGGGCGTTGGTACTGGCGACGACTCCTACGACCGTGCCGGCCTGCTCGTTGAGGCAGGTGTCAACGCGCTGGTGGTGGACTCCGCCCACGCGCACAACAACCGCGTGCTGGAGATGGTCTCTCGGGTGAAGCAGGACTTCGGCGACCGCGTGGACGTCATCGGCGGCAACCTGGCGACGCGCTCCGCGGCGCAGGCGATGATCGACGCTGGCGCGGACGCGATCAAGGTGGGTATCGGCCCGGGCTCGATCTGCACCACGCGCGTGGTGGCGGGCGTGGGCGCGCCGCAGATCACCGCGATCCTTGAGGCGGCGGTGCCGGCGCGCAAGGCTGGCGTGCAGATCATCGCCGACGGCGGCATGCAGCACTCCGGCGACGTGGCGAAGGCGCTGGCCGCCGGCGCGTCTTCGGTGATGCTCGGCTCCATGCTGGCCGGCACCGCTGAGGCCCCGGGCGAAATCGTCGTGGTGGGCGGCAAGCAGTACAAGCGCTACCGTGGCATGGGTTCCATGGGCGCGATGCAGGGCCGCGGGCTGACGGGCGAGAAGCGCTCGTTTTCCAAGGACCGCTACTTCCAGGCTGATGTGGCCAGCGAGGACAAGCTCGTGCCGGAGGGCATCGAAGGCCGTGTGCCGTACCGCGGCGAAATCGACGCGATCACCCACCAGATTGTCGGTGGTCTGCGCGCGGCGATGGGCTACACCGGCTCGGCGTCGGTGGAGGAGCTGCAGACGAAGCAGTTCGTCCAGATCACCGCTGCCGGCCTGCGTGAGAGCCACCCGCACGACATCACGCAGACCGTCGAGGCCCCAAACTACCGGGGGTAGCACGATGCGAGATTACGTAGAGATTGGCATCGGTCGCGAGGCTCGCAGGGCTTATTCGCTTGGCGACGTCGCGTTGGTCCCGGCTCGCCGCACCCGCTCATCCAAGGACGTGGACCTGGCGTGGCATTTCGATGCGTACAGCCTTGAGTCGCCGATTCTTTCCCACCCGACGGATGCGTTGGCGAGCCCGGAGTTTGTCATCGAGATGGGCAAGCAAGGCGGGGTTGGTGTCATCGACGCGGAGGGGTTGTGGGGCCGCCACGCGTCGTTCGAGGAGGCGGTGCGCGAGGTCGTAAACGCGAATTCGTCGTTGCGGCAAGCGTTCGACCCGCGTGAGCTGGACGAGATGCTGAACACGATGCACCAGGCAACCGCGACGCTGCAGCGGCTGCATTCAGCTGAACTCGACCGGGATCTGCTGGCAGAGCGCATTGCGCAGGTGCGTGATTCGGGGGTGACCGTGGCGGTGCGGGTGAGCCCGCAGAACGCGCGCGAGCTCGCCCCGGTGGTCATCGCCGCCGGCGCGGAGATCCTGTTCATCCAGGGCACCTTGATTTCCGCCGAGCACGTGCAGCAGGGTGGCGAACCGCTCAATTTAAAGGAGTTCGTCGGCTCGCTTGACGTGCCTGTGGTGGCTGGTGGCGTATTCGATTACTCCACCGCGACGCACCTCATGCGCTCCGGTGTGGCTGGCATCATTGTCGGATCCGGCGACACCCACCACTCGCAGGCGGTGCGTGTGCCGTTGGCGACTGCGATCGCCGACGTGGCTGCCGCGCGCCGCGACTACCTGGATGAGACCGAGGGGCGATACGTGCACCTCATCGCAGACGCGGACATCAACAACGCAAACGGCATCGCAGTGGCGCTGGCGTGCGGTGCCGATGCCGTGATGGCTGGCCGGGCGTTCTCGTACGCGACTGAAGCCGCGGCGGGCGGGCTCTATTGGGAAGCCCAGGCGGCGCACCCGCGCAACCCGCGTGGCAGAGTACAAGACGCGGCGCACGGGCCGAGGCAACCGCTTGAGGTGGTCATGCACGGGCCGTCGACCGACCCGAACGGCTCGCTCAACCTGATCGGCGGTCTGCGCCGCGTGATGGCAAAGTGCGGCTACACCGCGGTGAAGGACTTCCACAAGGTGCCGCTCACCGTGCGCCCGACGCTCTAGTTTTGGGCTAGTTTTTGTGGACAGGTCGCGCAGACTGGTTGGGCGTTTATTACGATCGCCCTCATGTCGAATCGAGTCACAGTTATGCGCGGCGCGCTGGACGATGCACCTTCCCACGAAGTCGGTGTCAACGACATCTTCTTTTCCGTCACCGATGCCAAGGGTGTGATCACCCACGTCAATGACGTATTCATGCACTACGCCCAGTACTCGGCGGATGAGCTGATTGGTCAGCCTCACAACCTGATCCGGAACCAGGAGATGCCTGCGGGTGCGTTCAAGCTGATGTGGGACACCATCAAGGCGGGTCGCCCGTTCGCGGCGTACGTGCGCAACCAGGCCAAGAACGGTTCCGCCTACGACGTGTTCGCCACTGTCACTCCGCTCGCGGACGGCAGCTTCCTCTCCGTGCGTACCCGCCCAATGACGCCGCTCTTCAACGCTGCGGGCGACGTGTACCAGGAGGCGAACGAGGTCGAGCACACCGATGAGGCCCAGGCCCTTAGCCGCCGCGAGCGCGCGGAGCGCGGCGTGGGCAAGCTCGCCGAGCTCATCCCGGACTACGACGCATTCATCCGCGACGCGCTGCCCGCCGAAGTGATCGCTCTCGAGGAAGCTGGTTTCCGCTTGCCGGACGGCGAGGGAGAAACGTACGAAGCCGCGGTCGCGCTCTACCGCGAGCTCGACGAGTTCATGGCCGCGCTCACCGCCATCAACGACGCGGTCGAGGGTCTGCGCACGGCTAACGCCACCCTCATCGAGGAAAGCGCAGTGACCGATACCGTGCGCGCGGAGATGGAGAAGATCGACGCCGACGAGACCACTCGCACGCTGCTGCTTGCGCCGCTGCAGGTCTGGTCGACGATGCGCGGCGTGCTTGACCAGAACGCACAGCAGCTCGCGGCAACTGCGGACGAGCTCTACGTGAAGACCTCGAACGCACGTATGGCGATCGCGCTCGCGCGCCTGCACACGGCGCAGACCGCGGAGTTCGCTGCCGAAACCGTCACCACTGCCGCCGACGGTGATGCCGCCGGAACCAACGCCGCATCGATGCGCTTGCTTGTCGACGCCCTCGAGACCGACGTCCGCAGCATGAACGACGCAGTTTTCGCGCACTCTTCGCTGCACGGACGCGTGGAGATGAAGGTGAACTCCATCGCGGAGCTGACCAAGCTGCCGCTCGACATGTTGGATAGCTGGAACGAAGCCACCGCAGCCTCCGACATGAGCACCCAGGTCGCGCCTTTGGCCGCGAAAATCGATGAGGCGGTGCGGGCTGCCGAGGCGTCGGTGGAGCAGCTGCAGCGGGCCGTCGATAAGCTTGCGAAAGCTCCTTCTGCCGAGGGTGTGCACGCGGCGCTGACGCGGCTCAACGCTGCTGTCGCTTAACGCGCTGGCCCCGACGCGGGAGGCGTCGATAAGCTATCGGCTACTATCTGTAGCCGTGAAACCTGTACTTGTCCTGGATTTCGGTGCCCAATACGCGCAGCTCATCGCGCGGCGTGTGCGTGAAGCGAACGTCTACTCGGAGGTTGTGCCGTCGACGATTACGGCGGACGAGCTCAAAGCGAAGGATCCGGCGGCGCTGGTGCTTTCCGGCGGGCCGTCGAGCGTGTACGAGGATGGTGCGCCGCAGCTTGACCCGGCAATTTTCGATCTCGGCCTGCCGATCTTCGGGATTTGCTACGGCTTCCAGGCCATGACGCGCGCGCTTGGCGGCACGGTTGAAAAGACCGGTGCGCGAGAGTACGGCAGGACACAGTTGCTTGTCGACGGAGGTGTGCTCCACGCCGGCCTCCCCGAGACCCACCCGGTGTGGATGTCGCACGGCGACTCCGTGACTGCCGCGCCGGAGGGCTTCGCCGTGACCGCGTCGACGCCCGGAGCGCCGGTGGCGGCGTTTGAGGACGCGTCGCGGCGCTTTGCCGGCGTGCAGTACCACCCCGAGGTGATGCACTCGCCACACGGACAGCAGGTGCTGACGCGGTTCCTGACCGAGATCGCGGGGCTGGAGCAGAACTGGACTGCGTCGAATATCGCGGAGCAGCTGATCGGTGACGTGCGCGAGCAGGTCGGCGACGGCCATGCGATCTGCGGTTTGTCCGGCGGCGTGGATTCCGCGGTGGCGGCGGCGCTGGTGCAGCGCGCGATCGGGGACCGGTTGACGTGCGTGTTTGTTGACCACGGGCTGCTGCGCCAAGGCGAGCGCGAGCAGGTGGAGACCGACTTTGTGGCCGCGACGGGCGCGAAGTTGGTCACGGTGGATGAGCGCGAGGCGTTCTTGTCCAAGCTTGCCGGCGTGACCGAGCCGGAGGCGAAGCGCAAGGCGATCGGCGCGGAGTTCATCCGCTCCTTCGAGCGCGCAGTTGCTGGGATCCTCGCGGAATCCGGTGACGCGGGGCAGTCCGTCGACTACCTTGTGCAGGGCACGCTGTACCCGGACGTGGTGGAATCCGGGGGCGGCACCGGCACGGCGAACATCAAGAGCCACCACAACGTCGGCGGGCTGCCGGATGATGTGGAGTTCAAGCTGGTCGAGCCGCTGCGGTTGCTGTTCAAGGACGAGGTGCGTGCCGTTGGCCGTGAGCTGGGGCTTCCCGAGGTGATAGTGAACCGCCAGCCGTTCCCGGGTCCGGGGCTGGGCATCCGCATCATCGGCGAGGTCACCGAGGAGCGCCTGGAGACGTTGCGCGCCGCCGACGCCATCGCGCGCGAGGAGCTCACCCGCGCCGGATTGGACGAGCAGATTTGGCAGTGCCCGGTGGTGCTGCTTGCCGACGTCCGCTCCGTCGGCGTCCAGGGCGACGGCCGCACCTACGGTCACCCGGTCGTGCTGCGGCCGGTGGCGTCTGAAGACGCGATGACCGCGGACTGGGTTCGCGTGCCGTACGAGGTGCTGGAGACGATTTCGACCCGCATCACCAACGAGGTGGCGGACGTGAACCGCGTGGTGCTCGACGTGACGTCGAAGCCGCCGGGGACTATCGAATGGGAGTAACCGGGCAACCTCGCCCGGCCTGACCTCGTCCGGCCTGACCTCGTCCGGCCTGACCTCGCCCGATGCGCCTCCGCCTCTCCGGCCCGTCTCTTCGGCCCGTTTATTCCTCGCGCACCACGACGGAGCCGATGAACTGGCGGGCATCGATGACGAGTGCTTCGCCCTCGGCGTCTTCGTTGATCCGCTCAATCGGATTCGGGCAATCTGTCGTGCCGATGCCTACGTCGCATTTGACGTACACCGGAACATTGTCGGGGAGCACGATGTTCATCGTGCCCACATAGTTCCCGACCTCAAGCACGCTCTCCGTGTCGAGCGGCTCCATACTCGTTAGGTCGAGGGTTGTTTCGCCAACAATGCGCCGGATCGGGGGCAGCATTTCCAGTTCATCGACCTTAACTTCGATGTCGCCGACACCTTGGGCGTCTTCATCGAAGTTGTAGTAGCGAACGCTGTCACCCACTGCGATCAGCGTCGCAGTGAACAGCGCCAGGGCGATCGATACCGGAATCCAGAATCGGAACGGTCGGTTTCGACGCTTGCGCTCCCGCATTTTAGTCTTCTTCTGTTTGCCGGACTGTTGTTGCGGTTCGAGATCCGGCAGGTGCCACAGCTCCGGAACGGTGCCTAGCGGGTCCCAGGCTGGGGGAGTGGTGCGCCCGGCTGCAGGGTGCGGGTATCCCTCGGGTGGGCTGAGGTGCGACGTGTCCACATTTGGGGAACTGGCAGATGTGTGCGACAGTTCAGCTGTTTCTTCCATGGGGAAGGCGTTTGGAGGCCGGGTACTGGACGGCCTGTTGTTGGAGCTGGTTACGGGCGGGGCCGACCCACTGATTGCGCCGGATCCCGGTCGCCAAATGGTCGAACCGCCTGCAGCGGGTGGCAAGATGGCTGTCATCTGGTCGGGAGCGGGACCCGCGCCGGTTGTCACATCCGCGACCGTGGCTGCGCCTGGGCGAGCGGCCGTAATTTGGGATTGCGCTAGGACACCGTACGGCGCTTGCGGCAGCCGCGAGTGTAGGCCCCACCACCCCAGCAAACCCAAGGTCAAGGTGGTAAACGTGCCGGCGAGACCGTATTCGCCGACTCCGCCGGCGGTCAGGATGAAGAAGAATAGGACAATCGCAAGCGCCCACCCGGTTTCCTTCTCCTTCTTGCCTACCTCGTCGAGCTGGTCTTTCGGCGTAATCACGGCCTCCCACGGCGTGAGCGTCATGCCGAAGCGCGGCATGTTGATCCAGCACAGAAAGTACAGCAGCAGGCCACCGCCAAAGACGAAACTCAGCGCGACAAACGCGACACGAACCACTACCGGGTCGATCTGGTAGCGCACCCCAATGCCTTCGCAGACACCGGCAAGCACTGCCTTGCCCCCCTGCTTCTCTGGGATGCGGGGCGGGCGGTTTGCCCACATGTCGGAGAACGTGCGCCGGACGGCGGACGAAGCGCTCTCGACTGCGGATCCAGCGAATCCAGCGGATCCAGCGGAGCCGGTGGAGCCGGTGGAGCCATTCGCGTCATGTGTGGTTTCCATGCCCAAATTGTCGCCCGCCGCGCAGGCGAGGGGTATCAGGATCGCCCCTGAAATCTGCCGCGCATGCATCGCAAAAAAGTTCAGGGTTGTTCCCGATACCCTAGGCGCCGCGCACCGTGGGAACATGAAAGTTATGTCTACATCCGCTCCACCTGTGCCGTATGCCGCTGAGCGGCAGCGCCCGTTCCCCCGTCTGCGTCGCAATCGCCCGCTGCGCGTGGTCGCAGGTGTTGCGTCCGGTCTCGCGGGGCACCTCGGGGTGGACGTGCTGTGGGTGCGCATTTTCTTCGTGGTCGCGAGTTTTGCTGGTGGCTTTGGTCCGCTCGTGTACGTGGCGTTGTGGATGACGACGCCGCTGGAGGAAAAGCGGGATCACGAGGGCGTCGATAAGCAAAATGCCCTGAATTATGCGCTGGTGGCCGTGGGCTTTTTCGGGGCCCTGGTCGCGCTGCAGGTGTCGTCTGGGGCAGGCGGGACCATCGTGTTCATGCTCGGCGTGTTGATTGTCGGTGCGGTGATCGCGCTGCAGGCGTACGACCGGGCGACGGGTTCGGTGGCGAACTTCGCCGCGCTTGGACTCGGAGTGGTGCTGGTGATGGGCGGAGTGCTGGCGATCGCGGTCCGTGGGGAGTCCGCCGGAGTGGGCGGCGTGGTGATCTCCGTGCTGGTCACAGTTTTCGGGGTGGCGGTTCTGGTCGTGCCGCTGATTGCGAAGCTGGCCAGCTCGCTGGTGCAGGAGCGCGAGGCGAAGGCGGTGGCGGACCAGCGCGCGGAGATCGCGTCGCGGCTGCACGATTCGGTGTTGCAGACGCTCGCGCTGATTCAGAAGCAGGCGCACGATCCGGATGAGGTTGCCAGGCTCGCGCGCGGCCAGGAGCGAGAGCTCAGGGCATGGCTTTTCGACGCCTCCGAGCAAACCGCGAAACGCACCACCGCTACCGTCTTCGCCGCTCTGCACAAAGCCGCCGGAGAGGTCGAAGACCTGTTCGGTGTGGTGATTCAGCCGGTGACCGTGGGTGATGACGTGGCGTTCGACGCGGCAACCGAGCCGGTGGTGCTTGCGGCGCGCGAGGCGATGGTCAACGCGGCGAAGCATGCCGGGGTGGAGCGCATCGACGTCTACGCCGAGCATCTGGCGGGGGAACTCGCGGTGTTCGTGCGCGATCGCGGTGCGGGTTTTTCGCTGGGCGGCGTGCCGGCGGACCGCCACGGCGTGCGCGATTCCATCATCGGGCGGATGGACCGAGCCGGCGGCCGCGCGCGAATCACGTCTGCACCCGGCGAGGGCACGGAGGTGGAGCTCGCGCTAGCCTTGAGCGCATGACTCGCGTGTTCCTCGTCGACGACCATTCCGTGTTCCGCGCCGGCGTGCGCGCGGAGCTGAGCGCCGCAGAGGGCGTCGAGATTGTCGGCGAGGCGGGCACGGTTGCTGAGGCGGCGGCGGGGATCGTGGCGGCGGACCCGGACGTGGTGCTGCTGGACGTGCACATGCCCGACGGCGGCGGGTTGGCGGTGATTCGCCAGGCGCCGGGGCCGCAGTATCTTGCGTTGAGCGTGTCGGATGCGGCGGAGGACGTTATCGCGCTGATCCGCGCCGGCGCGCGCGGGTACGTGACCAAGAACATCAATGGTGCCGAGCTCGCGGAGGCGATCGGGCGGGTTGATGGCGGTGACGCGTACTTTTCGCCGCGTCTGGCTGGCTTTGTGCTCGACGCGTTCGCGTCCGGTGGGGTGGTTGAGGACCCGGAGGGTGAGCCGGTGAAGGTGGACGATCCGGTCGTCGACGCGCTGACCCGCCGTGAGCTCGAGGTGTTGCGCCTGCTCGCCCGTGGTTACACCTACAAGGAGATCGGCTCACAGCTGTTCATTTCGGTGAAGACGGTGGAGACGCACGCGTCGAATATCTTGCGCAAGACGCAGACGTCGAATCGTCACCAGCTCACGCGCTGGGCCGCGGATCGCGATCTGGACTGAGTTGACTGGGCCAGGCTAGGCGTACGCGAGCCGCCGCGTGCCGTCGACGTGCGGGTAGAGCACCCAGGCCACGCCGAACCCGCCGATTAGCGTTAGCACCGCGCCCCACGTCGGCCACTGGGCGAGCGGCGCCAGCATCAGCGCCAGCCACCACAGCATCACCGGCAGGAGCATGCTTATCGACGGCACCTTCGACACGTTTTCCCGCTCCGCAAACGCCGCCATCTGCTTGCGGTAGGGGTGCGCGAGCGTGACTCCGAGCGTGGCCGCCACGCAAACGAGCGCCACCGCGACTTTGATGCCGATCGGTGCCTGCGAGACCAACGCTGCGGCCGATCCCGCGACCCCGAGCGAGCCGACCGCGCGCACGACCGGCGGCGTGGGGATCGGCGTGATCCGGTTGCGGATGTCGGCGTAGTACATGGTCAGTGAGCCTACCACTAGAAAACGTGTTCTACATTGGCGCTTGTTCGCGTCGGTGTGCGGGGGCATAATTGCGAACGTGAGTGGAACACCTATTCGAACGGCTGCGGGCAGCACGGCGGTAGCCGCGCCTGCCTCGTTCAGTCACGTCGAGCAAACCGCTGGGCAGCGGGCTGGGCAGATCGCCGAGCTGCGTGCCAAGATGGCCGCGCTCGGCGGCGAGGTGCCCCAACCTGTCGTCGAGGATGCCGACGTACTCGCCGTCGGCGGGCCACTTGCGCAGCTCTTGCCAGGTGGGGGGTTGCCGCGCCGGGCGGTCACCCACGTCAGCGACACTGCGGCGTTAGTGGTGGAGCTGATCGAACAGGTCGCCATCGCAGGCGGGTACGTTGGCGTGGTCGGTTGGCCGGCGCTGTCGTACGCCGGCATCGGTACGGCCAACGCGGACAACCTCGAGCGCGTCATTGCCGTGCCTGAGCCGGGGATCGAGGACATTGCAGTGGCCGGCGTGCTCGCCGAAGGCCTGGATCTCGTCGTGTGGCGCACCCGTGTCCCGCTGGCGCTGACCCCGGTGCGCGCGCGGCCGCTGCTGGCGCGTCTGCGCAAAGGCAACGCGGCACTGGTCGCCGTCAACGCCACTGTGCCGTCGCCCGCCATGACGCTTGAGGCGCGTATCACCGACTTCTACGGCATCGGCCGCGGTACCGGCCGCATCAACGGCATCGCGCTGGCGGTGCGCGCAGAGCGCAAAGGTATGCGCCCCGCCAGCGCCACCATCACCCTCGGTACCGTCCCGCAACGCCCGAAGTTGACGGTGGTGACGTAGGCCCATGCGCGTCGCAGCTGTGTGGTTTCCGGATTGGCCGGTGCAAGCAGCGAAGCTTGAGCTCGGCGACGCCGTCGCGGCCCCAATTGTCATCGGCAGCCAGCACCGCGTGAAAGTGTGTTCACACGCCGCCCGTCAGCTTGGCATCCGTCGCGGCATGAAACTCCGCAATGCGCAGGCGATCGCGCCCGAGCTGACCGTCGTCGACGACAACGCTGACCGCGATGGGCGGATGTTCGCCTCGCTTGCTACTAGCTTCGACGATGTCGCCGCCTCCGTCGAGGTCTTGCGCCCAGGCCTGGTCATTGTCGATCTCGCCGCCGCAGCAAGGTTCCACGGCAGTGAGGACACAGCGCTTGAAATGCTTGTCGACGCCTCCGCCAGACGCGGCATCGACGCCTTCGCCGGCGCAGCCGACGAGATCGCTACGGCTGCGCTCGCCGCGCGTACGTCCCGCGTCGTTGCTCCCGGCCAATCCGCGGCGTTCCTTGCCACGCACCCGCTGACCGCGTTGACTGCCGAGACCGCACTCGGTGCCGACGCGGAGACAGTGAACGTCCTCGGCCAACTCGGTGTCGCCACTCTCGGCGATATCGCCGCCATCCCGCCTTCGGCCATGACCACCCGTTTCGGCGCGCATGGCATGCATATCCACCGCATTGCCTCGGCCGCGCCTGATCGCCGCGTCGCACCGGAACTTCCCACCGCTGATCTCGCGGTGGCGATCACACCGGAGGACCCTATCGAGCGCGTTGACGCCGCTGCGTTTGCCGCCCGCGCGCTCGCCGCGAGCCTGCATGAGCGGTTGAAAGCCACCGGCCGCAACTGCCTGCGCCTGAAGATCACCGCCGAACTCGACGGCGGTGAGCGGGTTGAACGTGTCTGGCGCACCCGCGAGGCGCTGACTGAATCCGGCACGGCGGACCGTGTGCGGTGGCAGCTTGACGGCTGGCTCACCTCGGGCGGAGCAGGGGCGATCACCTCGCTGGTGCTTGAACCGCTCGAGCTCGCTGAACCTGTCGCTGTGGGGGAGCTGTGGTCGCAGGGCGCGTCCACCGACGGCGCGCGCCGCGTGATTGAGCGTGTGCAGTCCCAGCTCGGCATCGACGCTGTGGTGCAGCCCCGGCTCGTCGGCGGCCGCGGGGTCGCAGAACGCGTCCGGCTCGTCGCCTTCGGCGAAGCCCCGCCGTCAACCGCCAGTGCGCTCACACCCGCACGTGCCCGTGCATCAACTGCTTCAACTGCTTCAACTGCTTCAACGCGGCCACATACACGCGCGTCCGCGTCTGCACCCGTAAAAGCTCGGCCAGAAACCAAGGTACAAGCGCTTGCTTGGCCGGGCGCGATCCCGGGGCCGTTGCCCGCACGGCTCGGGGGTGGCATCGATCACCCAGCCTCGAGCATCACGCTTATCGACGCCTCCGCAAACCCCATCACCGTCACCGCCGAGGCCCTCCTGTCATCGGATCCGTACGCACTTGCTTGGGGCGAGAAGCGCTACCTCGTGACAGGGTGGGCTGGCCCATGGCCAGTAGACGAGGGGTGGTGGGGCTCAGACACCAACCTCAGCAAGGTCGCGCGATTGCAGGTGGTTGGCTGCCTCGGTGGCGAGGACGGAGAACCCACTGCGTGGTTGCTCGTGTGGACGCGACGGCGCTGGCGTGTCGAAGCAGTGTATTAGGGCAGTGCATCAGGGCGCGCGCGTGTATTCATCCGCGTGTAAACGTGAGCGAGCGCGTAGGCCTAGGCGCGACTAGCTCTGCACGATGTCGATGACCATCCGCTTCGGATCCTCTAGTACCTCCACCGAATACGGGGCTTCGGAGCGCAAGCCCACGACAATTTGGCTGCGTCCTTCATATGTTCCCCCGTTCACCACGTCCACGACATTGCTGGTTGGTCCTGCCATCTCGACGGTGACTTCGTCGTCAATGCCAAGCTCTCCCGGGTACACCGTTCCGTCGATATTGATGTTCAGAAACGCGCTTCCACTGAGCGGCAAAGCACGACCGGTGGTGGAATGCATCGGTGTCAGGGTGTAATCGACGAACCACCCTGGATCACCCGAGCCGACAAGGTCGATAACCACCCGGTCGAAGCCTTCATGGTTACCCACCCGCACGCTTGAGACCGCGAGTAGCGCAGGCTCAGAGGGGCGCTGCGTCTTCGGCGAAGAATCGGCAGTGCCAAGTGGCTGCAGCACGGTGGTCTGCGAACTCGTGATTGCTGCGAGTTGTGGATCGCCCACCCCGGAGGAATTTCGCTGCGCACCCACCTTGTGCGCACTGCCGTACCCATTGCCGCTACCGTCGCTCGCGTCGCCGCCGCACGCGGTTGCGGCGAGCGCGGAGACAAGGAGGCCCGCCGCTACAGCACGGCGTGCCGCTCCTGAGAGCGGCGTGAGAAAAAATGACACGCAGCTCACCGTATCCACTGGCAGGGCCGCATCAAAACCGAAAACGGCAAAATGCGAAATGGTTACCGAAACGTTAGATATTCCCCGCTCTACGCTGCCATTTCCCTGACTTGGTTACAGTGTTAGGTATGACTCACCTTGCTCAAACTCTCTGCTCGGACGTGCAAACTGAACCGCTGCCCGGAACCGCGAAAACTGGGTCGCGCTACGTGCTCTTCGAGTGGCCCGGAGCGTGGAGCAAGGACATTCTCGACGGTGGGACGTTCAGCCCCGAGCTTTCCGCGCGGCTCAACGAACGCATGTCGCTTTTCGACGCCACTTTGCTGCTGATCCGCCACCCGACGCGGGAAGGCCGAGAGATTGACACCCATCATTGCTATCTCGTCTTCGCGGACGAGGGCATCATCGAAGTCAAGCACATCGACGGGCCTGAGGCGCTGCTGGATTTGGATCTTTCGGGGCCGGGGCGAAACGACGCGTCGGTACGTACTAAGCCCATGCTGTTGGTGTGCACCCACGCGAAGCGCGACCGTTGCTGCGCGGTGAAAGGCCGACCGTTGGTGCGCGAGCTCGCGCAGCGCTACCCGGCCCACGTGGGAAACGACGTGGTGTGGGAAACCTCGCACATCAAGGGACACCGGTTCGCGGCGACGACGCTGCTGATGCCGTGGGCGTTTAGCTACGGGCGGATGAACGTTGATGCGGCGAACGCGCTAATCGATAGCGCGATGGACGGGCGGTACTTCGTGCCCGGCAATCGCGGGCGCGGCACGCTGTCCGCGCCGGCGCAGGCAGCAGAGATCGCAGTTGCGAAGCAGCTTGTGACCGATGGAGTCGAGGTGCGCATTGACCAGTTGCGGGTGCTAAACGCGGAGGAGTCAGAGACTGCTGCGCGCGTTCAAGTGGAAGACCTCAATGCCGGCACTGTGTACCAAGTGCAGCTGAAGCAGCGCGCGATCGAGGGAGTTGTCTCGTCCTGTGGTGACGCGCCGAAGACGGGCGCCGCCTGGTATGTCGAAGCGATCACGCCAACCGATCAGTAGCGATTGCGGTAGCGACACAACACAAGCGTTGACCGTGACGCTCAACACTACTGGTTACCTGCACTGGTTACCTGAACTGGTTGTCAGAGGCGATCGCTGAACAACAGCTGCATCGCACCAAAGGGGTGATGCGAGTTGGGTACATGGAAACCGCGAGGCGATACCCACGTTGGGATGCCGCCGACGTTCTCGATCCGGCCGCGCTTCTTTCGCTTCGGGTCATCGTCGTTGACTCCGTTGTGGTAGCGGCATAGGGGAGCGAGGTTCGCAAGGTTTGTCTCCCCGCCGTGCTTCCATGCTGTGATGTGGTGGATCTGGCAGCTGTCCGCCCCGTGGCGACAATCCGGCACCGGACATACCGGCGTTGTCAACCTGGCAAGATCCCGCTGTTTCTGGTTTGCGAACCGTTCCTCCCGGTACAGGTTCACGGCACCTTCCTGTGGGTGAAACAGTCCCACCTCAAGACCGAGGCCGTATTGTCCAGCCCGTGTCTGCAGGTACTCCGCGCCGGTCATCGTGGTGCCGTCGGTAAGCCCAAGTAATGTGTCGTCGCCATGACCGCCCAGAATCTTGCAGTGCTCTTCAACAGGTACCACCACGATCGGACGCGGATCTGCGTAAGGAACTCCAGCACCTGCATGCTCACCGTTGCCTCGCATTAGCGCGAGGAAATTTTCCAACATTTGCGGTGCAGCTGGCTGAGAGGGATCGAGGTCCTGGCTGACGGCGTGCTCCAAATCTGCGGCGTCGCGTTCGTCGGCAGTGATGCTGACCGTGCGGGTGCCGTTGCGGGACTTCGAAAAGGTCATCTGCCTTTTCGGAGGCTGCGATTTCTTCGGAATGAGCTTCGACGCGAGACGTTGGAGGGCGGCGTAAGTCAAGCGGGCGTCGAGAAGCGATAGGCGCACCACCATGCGGCGCTTTGGTGACTCGATGTTTTTGAGGTGTTCCTCAATCATCGCCAGCTGATCGAGCGAGAACTTTCCGGCGCGAGCCTTCTCGCGGGCGATGCGCTGCAACTTGGTGAATTTGGTGGGGCCGAAGTACGTGCGGTGCAGCTTTTCCCATGCACGGGCTTTCGTCGGCGCAAAGCCAGCTTCGATCGCCGCGTCGCGGTCGAAGCCATCCAACGTGTCCACGGTCATGCCGCGGATCATGGTCTGAAAGGGTGTCATGCACCGCACGCTAGATCATGTCGGCGATAAGCAAAAGTGCAGGTAATGAAACTGTGGATAAGTCTGGAGGGGAAGAAAAAGTTGTCCACAGATTGGGCTTTTGGCGTGCGAAGTGGGTGCGGACACCGCGTGACTATGCGTAGTCTGAAAGGATTTCAGCCACCGTTTCGACGACCTCGTCGACGGCCGCCTGCACCTCGTCTGGCGAATGGGGAAACGCGTGGGAGCGATCTGCGATGCGGTGCATCTCGAGGTCATTCCACGAATCACCGAACGTGTAGAGCTCGACATCGCTGCGGTCTATGCCGATATGCGCGAGCAGCTCGGCGATGCCTGTGCCTTTGTTTCGGCCCGCAGCCATGATGTCGACATAGTCCTGGTTCTGCGCGACCGTGACGTTGCCGAACTGCTCCGCCCAAGTGACTACCTCCGCCCGGAGGGCGTCGTCGTCGGGTACCCAGATTGGAACGACGGCGAACGTGTGCTCGTCGATGTCCGCCTTGGTCATTTCCTTGAAGTGAGCGGTGAACTCGTCGCTGGCGTCGGTGGTGTTGGTGAACACGCCGTCGACGGGGCCGATTGTGGTCCCGAAGACCGCGACCCCCTCCACATCTGCGAACCTGTCGATCGCGGCCTCAAGGATCGCGGTATCAATTGGGTAGGCGTAGATGAGCTCCGCTCCGTCGCCGCTCGCGGCAGAACCGCCGTTAGAGAGCACGCGATAGTCAACGGTGAGGGGTGGTTGCGTGGCATTCGTGGCGGTGTCTGGCGCGGCGGTGTCTGGCATGGCGAAAGCGAGGGCAGACCGGGAGCGGCCGGTGGCGATGAGTGCCATGTGCCCGGCGTCTCGCCACGCGCGAATCGCCTCGAGGTCGGCCTGGTTGAAGCTGTGCGAGCCGTCCTCGCGCCGGTGGTAAAGAGTGCCGTCGAAGTCCAATGCTGCGATCTTCACCCACCCCAGACTAGCGACGGCGGCACGGGGTGGGGGAGAAGCGCGATTAGCGGCGCATGATCCGCTTCGACAGCCAGTTGCCCAGGAATTGGGCGAGCTGCACGATGACCACGATGACAATCACTGCAGCCCAGGTCACGGCCGGTTCGAATTGGCGGTAGCCGTAGACAATCGCGAAGTCACCGAGACCGCCGCCGCCGATGTAGCCGGCCATGGCGGACATGTCGATCACTGCGATGAAGATGAACGTGTAGCCGAGAATCAGCGGGCCGAGTGCCTCAGGCAGGATCACTGATCGGATGATTCTCCATGGGCCCGCGCCCATGGAGCGCGCCGCCTCGATCACGCCTGGATCAATGGCAACGAGGTTCTGCTCCACGATGCGCGCCACGGTGAACGTCGCGGAGAAGCACATGACAAACGTCGCCGCTCCGCGTCCGATGGTGGTGCCCACCACCGACAACGTAATCGGATACAGCATCGCGATCATGATGATGAACGGGATCGGGCGGAAGAAGTTCACCGCGATGTTGATAATCCAGTAGACGGCGCTGTTTTGCAGGATGCCGCCGGGGCGCGTGGTGTAGAGGAAAACGCCCAGGATCAGGCCGAAGAATCCGCCGACGACCATGGTGATGGCCACCATCCACATGGTGTCGCCAATCGCCTCGATGAACGTGGGACGAAGCCGGTCCCAGTTCGCTTCAGCGAGAATGAACTCATTGATGGTGCTGGTCATCGGACGATCTCCTGAATGTCGGTCGTTTGCTGCAGCGTGGTCAGGAACTCGGTGATTGCCGCGTCGTCGCCATTGAGCCGCACGGTCATTTTGCCGAAGGACTGCTCCTGCAGCGTCGTGATGCCCGCATGCACGGGCTGCACGGTCACGCCGCGTCGACGCGCCGCCTCTGCCGCTCCGAAGAACCCAGAGTCTTCCTTCAAATCAACGGTGAAGAGGCGACCCGGCGCAGCGTTGAGCAGCTCGCGCGCCTCGATCTCGTTCGGCGTGTTGCGCAGACTCGTCGACACAAAGCGCTGTGCGACGTGCGTCTGCGGGTTCGAGAACACGTCGTATACAGAGCCATATTCGACGACGCGTCCTGCCTCCATCACCGCAACCTTGTGCGCGATGGAACGGATCACATCCATCTCGTGGGTGATCACCACGATGGTGATGCCGAGCTCCTCGTTCACGCGGCGCAAAAGTGCCAGCACTTCCTCGGTGGTCTCGGGGTCGAGGGCGGACGTGGCTTCGTCAGCAAGCAAAAGCGATGGATTGGTGGCGAGCGCACGGGCGATGCCCACCCGCTGCTTCTGGCCACCGGAAAGCTGCTCCGGGTAGTTGTCGCCGCGGTCGGAGAGGCCGACGAAGTCGAGCAGCTCCGCAACGCGCGGCCCGCGCTCGTCCTTTTTCATCCCGGCGAGTTGCAGCGGGTATTCGATGTTGCCGGCAGCGGTGCGCGACGTCAGCAGGTTGAACTGCTGGAAGATCATGCCGATGTTGCGGCGGAGGCCGCGGAGATCGCGCTCGCGCATGCCGACGACGTCGGTGCCGTCGATAAGCAATTGCCCTGAAGTCGCCTGGTCGAGACCGTTAATGAGGCGGACAAGCGTGGACTTGCCGGCACCCGAATATCCGATGACACCGAGGATTTCGCCCGGCTCGACGGTCAGTGTGACACCGTCGACCGCGACGACCTCGTGGCCGCCCGTGCGAAATACCTTGCTCACGTCCCGGAATTCGATCCGGGTGCCGGTGGAAGCCATTTACCTGTACTCCTCCGTCAGGTTGTCCAGGATCTTGTTCAGATCCTCCTTGCTGCGCTTGACCTGCACCGCGGTGCCGTTCGAGTCTTCTTCGAGGGCCTTGGTGACCTCGTCGGACTGCCAGATCTCCACGATCTTCTCGTAGGTGGCGTTGTCGACGTCGTCGGCGCGCACGCTGAAGACGTTGATGTACGGCTCCGCGAGCTCCGAGTTCGGGTCATCCGCCGCGACCGAGGTCTTCGGGTCGATGCCCGCGCGGCCGAGGAAGTTGTTGTTGATAACCGCCGGGCGGCCCTCGTTGTAGGCGGACGTGGTCTGTGCGGCATCCACCGGGACGACCGAGACCTTCGACTGCGCTGCGTCGATGTCCGCGGGGGTCGGGGTGAGCTTCGGCGCGTCCGCGTTGAGCGTGACTAGGCCGGCCTGGACCAGCACGTTGATCGAGCGGCCCTGGTTGGACGGGTCGTTGGGGATGGCGACCTCTTCGCCCTCGATGCCGTCGAGGGAGGTGTGGTCCTTCCAGTAGAGGCCGAGCAGGTTGATCTCGCCGGAGCCGACGATGCGCAGGTCCTTGTCCGCGGTTGCGTTGTACTGGGCCTGGTAGTTGATCGTCTGGAACTTCGAGATCTCGATCTGGTTCTCATCCAGTGCCGGGTTGACCGGCGGGTACTCCGAGAACTTCACGATGTCGAGCTCGATGCCCTCCTCCTTCGCCTTGTCGGCGAACGCGGTCCACGCCAGCTGGTCGGCGTCGGTGGTGCCGATCTTGACGGTGACCTTCTCGCCGTCGGCGGGTGCCGAAGACGTATCGGAGGAGTCGCTTGAGCAGCCAGTCAGGCCAGCCGCGGCGATAGCCAGGGCCGCGCCGACGGCGAGAAAGCGGTTGGAACGCACGTTGGACTCCTACTTCTCGTTCTGCTCGAGGCGCTCGAGGATGTCGTTGAGCTCGTTGGCCGGGCGCTCAACCTTCACAGCGGTGCCGCGGGAGTCCTGCTGGACAGCCTCGGTGACCTTCGGGTCGTGCCACAGCTCAGCGAGGCGGACGTAGGTCGGGTTGTCAATGTCCTCCGCGCGGGACGCGAAGACATTGATGTACGGCTCGCCCTGTGCGGAACCCGGGTCGTCCTGGAAGATCGCCTCGGTCGGCTCGATGCCGGCACGGTCCAGCCAGGAGTTGTTGATGATGGCCGGGCGGCCCTCCTTGTACGCGGACGGCGTCTGGGAAGCGTCCACCGGTACGACGGAGACCTTGGAAGCATCGGTGTCAATGTCGGCCGGGGCCGGGGCGAGCTCGTCGGCGCCGTCCTTCAGGGTGACCAGGCCGGCCTGGACCAGCACGTTGATGGCGCGGCCCTGGTTGGAGTCGTCGTTCGGGATCGCGACCTCTTCGCCGTCGATGCCGTCGAGGGAGTCGTGGTCCTTCCAGAACAGCGCCAGCGGGTAGATCTCGGTGGAGCCGACGACCTTGAGGTCGTTGCCGGAGCTGGCGTTGTACTTCGCCAGGTACAGGATGTGCTGGAACTTGTTCAGGTCCAGCTCGCCCTGTGCGAGTGCCTCGTTGACCGGCGGGTAGTCGGAGAACTGCACGATGTCGAGGGTGATGCCCTCTTCCGCTGCGAGGTCGGAGAAGACGGACCAGGCCTGCTGGTCGGCGTCGGTGGTGCCGATGCGCACGGTGACGTTTTCACCGTCTGCGCCGTTGGCGTTGGTGTCGGAGCCGGACTCGTTGGAGCAGGCGGTCAGGCCGGTTGCGGCGATGGTGACGGCCGCGAGGGCGGCGGTGAAACGGGAAGCGCGCATGGGTGCGTCTCCTTCATCGTAGGGAAATCTGACGGTTGCTGAATCTATCACTCAGTGAACCGCTTAGTCTATTCGCGACGGCATAGAATCTGCCCGCACGCCCCAATTCTTTGGCACACACTTTCGAACAGTGCTAGCGTTTCGCGCATGAGATTCAACGGGGGCGAGCCGCTGTCGTGGTCCCGGTTGGAGCGGATTCTCTCCGGCCGCCCGGGGCCTGCGCCCGTGCCCGTCGAGCACACCGGTACCCCCGCCGGGCTGGTCTACGCACCGGGGGATGCGGGTGCCGGATCAAGCGCGTCGCCGCAGCACCCCGCCAGCCCCGCCAGTGCTCCCGCACGGAGCAGCGCCACGCCGTTCGCCGAGCTGCACGCCGTGTCGTCGTATAGCTTCCTCGGTGGCGCGAGCGAGCCAGAAGCCATGGTCGCGCGCGCCGCTGAGCTGGGCATGACCGCACTCGCACTCACCGACCGCGACGGTTTCTACGGCGCGGTCAAGTTCGCCGAAGCAGCCGGGGCCGCAGGGCTCGCCACAGTGTTCGGGGCAGAGCTTTCGCTTGACGACGGCCCGCAGCAACGCATTTTGCCCGTCCTCGCACGCGGTCCGGAGGGCTACAAGCGGCTCTCACACTTGATGGCCGACGCGCACATGGCAACGCGTGAGAAAGACGCCGTCGCCTACCCGCCGCTGGAGCTGATCGCGGAGCGCCTCGGGGACACGTGTGTGGTGCTCGCCGGGTGGCAGTGGGTGGACGAATTCGAGCACCTGATCGACTGCTTCGGTGAATTGAATATTGTTCGCGAATATGAGGTCGCGATGCTGCCCGAGGACGTCGACCGGCACGCGGCATTAGACCGCTTCGTCCAGATTCCGGCGATTGTCACCGCCGCCCCCGCCGCCGCGACCCGGAACCAGGCCCGCCTCGCCGCGGCGAAACGCGCCCTCGCAAGACGCGAAGCGCTCGGCGACGCCCACGCTAACCTTCACCCGATGGGCGCGAACTGGCTGCGCTCGGGCGACCAACTGCGCACGATGCTGCCCGGGTGCGAGGAGAAGCTCGCCTACAGCGTCGAGCTCGCCCGCGAATGCGCGTTCACGCTCAACCTCGTCGCCCCGGAGTTGCCGACCTACCCCACGCCGGAAGGCCACGACGAGATGAGCTACCTCCGGGTGCTCACCATGACGAGTGCCCAGGTGAGGTATGCGTCGCGGCCTGAAACGGTGCGTCGACAAGCAATGGCCCAGATTGACTACGAGCTTGAGGTGATCGAGGAGCTGAATTTTCCCGGCTACTTCCTGATCGTGCACGACCTCGTGGATTTCTGCCGCGAGCAGGACATTTTGTGCCAGGGTCGCGGCAGTGCGGCGAACTCGGCGGTGTGCTTCGCGCTCGGGATTACCGCGGTGGAGCCGATCTCGGCGGGGCTGTTGTTCGAGCGTTTCCTGTCGCCGGACCGCGACGGGCCGCCGGACATTGACATTGACATTGAATCGGGCAGGCGCGAAGAAGTGATTCAGTACGTCTACTCCCGCTACGGGCGCGACAACGCGGCGCAGGTGGCCAATGTGATCACGTATCGGCGCAAGGGCGCGATCCGTGATGCGGCGCGCGCGCTCGGCTACGCGCAGGGGGCGGCGGATTCGTGGTCGAAGGAGGTCGCCGAGCCGCCCGCGCTTGTCGCCCAGCTTGCTGACGAACTCCGGGGCCAACCCCGGCACCTGGGCATTCACTCCGGCGGCATGGTGATCTGCGACCGCCCGATCGCCGACGTCGTCCCCGTCGAATGGGCGCGCATGGAAGGCCGCAGCGTCGTGCAGTGGGATAAAGACGACTGCGCCTCCGCGGGCTTGGTCAAGTTCGACCTGCTCGGCCTCGGCATGCTCGAAGCGCTGCACCACATGATCGATCTCGTGCGCGACACCACCGGCCGCACGGTTCGCCTCTGGGAGCTTTCGCTTGAGGACGAGGGCGTTTATTCCATGCTCTGCCGTGCCGATTCCGTCGGCGTGTTCCAGGTTGAGTCGCGTGCGCAGATGGGCACCTTGCCGAGGCTGAAACCGCGGTGCTTTTTTGACCTGGTGGTGGAGGTGGCGCTGATCCGCCCGGGCCCGATCCAGGGTGGGTCGGTGCACCCTTACCTGCGCCGGCGCGATGGCGTGGATGCCGTGGAGTACGACCACCCGGTGCTCGAGCGCTCGTTGGGCAAGACGCTCGGCGTGCCGCTGTTCCAGGAACAGCTCATGCAGATCTGCGTGGACGCGGCCGGGTTCTCGGGCCGGGAGGCGGACGCGGTGCGCCGCGCGATGGGGTCGAAGCGTTCGCCAGCGAAGATGGCGGCGCTGCGCCAACGGTTCTTCGACGGCTGCTGGGAGACCAACCGCATCGGCGAGGACGTGGCGGAGCGGCTGTGGCAGAAGATCGTCGCGTTCGCCGCCTACGGGTTTCCGGAGTCGCACTCGCAGTCGTTCGCCTCGCTGGTGTACTTCTCCGCGTGGTTCAAGCGCTACTACCCGGCGCAGTTCTGCGTGGGGCTCTTGCGCGCGCAGCCGATGGGGTTCTACTCGCCGCAGTCGCTGATCCAGGACGCGCGGCGCCACGGCGTGACCGTGCTGCCGGTGTGCGTTAACGAGTCTGGCCGCGAGGCGCGCTGCCTCGACGGCGACGAGCACGGCGGCACGATGCGCGTCGGTCTCAACCTGGTCAAAGGGCTCGGCGAGGCGGCCGCAGACCGGATCGAGGAAGCGCAGCCGTTCACCGGCATCCCGGACCTGGCCCGCCGCGCCGATTTGAGCGTCGAGCATGTGGAGGCGCTGGCGCGCGCCGGGGCGCTGGACTGCTTTGACGTGGACCGTCGACAAGCGATGTGGCAAGCGGGCATTGCTGCGACCGAACGCGAAGGGATGCTGCCTGGACTTTCCGCCATCAGCGCGCCGAGCTTGCCCGGCATGAACGCCTTCGAACTCATGGCTGCCGACGTCGCCGCCACCGGTGTGACCCCCGGCCTGATGCCTGTGGAGATGCTGCGCGGCGCGTTCGAGCGTGTCGGCATCGTGCCCGCGAACCGGCTCCTAGATATAGAGGACGGCACCCGCATCCGCTGCGCCGGCGTGATCACGCACCGCCAAGCACCGAGAACCGCCGGTGGCGTGATGTTCATCGGCATGGAGGACGAGACGGGCCTGATCAACGTGGTCATCCCCGTCGGCCTGTGGAGCCGGCAGAAGGTGCTCGCGCGCACCGCCAAGGCGTTAATCGTCCGCGGCATCATCCAGAACGCGTCGGGCGCGGCGAGCCTGGTCGCGGACCGGCTCGAGCCGCTGGAGATGGGGGAGTGGCTGTCTCGCGGCTCGCGCGACTTTCGCTAGGTTGGGGCACATGCTTATCGACGGCCCTTTGTCAGCGCACGTCCCGGAGCCGCTGCCGACATCGGTGGAGTCGATGCACCGGGTCTCGCCGAAGCTGATGGTGCCGCGGCTGGTGGGCAACGTGATCTGGGCTGCGATCCTGCTTGGCGCGCTGTGGTGGGCGTACCTGCGGTGGGGTCGGTGGCTGCTGATCCCGTTTGTGATCTTGGCCGTCGTGTTTGCATGGAACATGGTGCTTGTCCCGCTGCGCGTGCGAAACCTGGGTTATCTGGAGACGGAGAACGAGTTGGTTTTGAGCGAAGGCAAGATGTGGCACACCATGACCGTGATTCCGTATGGGCGCATCCAGTTCGTGGACGTGGAGTCTGGGCCGATCGCGCGTGCACTGGGGTTGAAGCAGCTGGAGGTGCACACCGCATCGACGACGTCGAACTCCACGCTGCCGGGGCTGCCCGCCGCTGAGGCCGACGCGCTGCGTGATCGCCTGGCCGCGAAGGCGCGGGAGAGGATGAGCGGTCTGTGACCCCACCTGCCGAGCCTGCGCAACCTGACCAGCCTGCGCAAACTGCTCAGTACCGCCGCGTCCACCGGCTCAGCCCCGTGTTGCAGGTGTGGACTACGTTGCTGGCGCTGTTGGCGATTCTGGTCTTCAACTTCGCTGCGCCCCTGTGGAGGTGGCTGGGTGATGAGAACTACAGCGCCCGTCAGCTGCTGTGGCCGATCGCCGCGGTCGTTGTAGCGCTCGTAGTCGTCGTAGGGGTGTCGCAGCTGTGGTGGTCGAAGACCGGGTTTCGCGTCGGTGCAGAAGAGATCGAGCATAAACGCGGCGTGCTTCACAACCAGGTCCGAACCGCGCGCTACGACCGGATCCAGGCCGTCGACATCGTGGAGCCGCTCGCGCCTCGTCTGTTCGGTCTTGCGGCTGTGCGCATCGAGGTCGCCGGCGGGGTGAACGCGGCGGTTAATATCGCCTACCTCCCGCGTGAAGAAGCGGAGGAGTTGCGCGGTGAGATCCTCGCGCGCATTGCGACGAAAGGCCCGAACGCGCCGATGGCCGAAGAGGCGGCCGAGGAGCTCGCGTTGGACGGGCTGGCGTCAGAAGGGTCGGAAGCGCGTGTGTCAGCCTCCGCAGGTGCACCGCGCAAGAACTACCTCGTCCCGCCGATCCCGATCGGGCGCTCGATGGTTGCGACGGTGTTTCAGTTCTCCACGATTGCCACCGTGGCGGCGTCGTTGGTGCCGCTGCTCACCGACTTGACCCTCGCGGCCATCGTGCCGATCCTCGTCGGTTTCGTGCCGCTCATCTGGCGCACCATCGATCAATCGTGGCGCTTCAATGCGTCCTTCGACGGGGAGGTGTTCAAGTTGAGGTATGGGTTGGCCAATAGGCGTCGACAAGCGGTGCCCCATGAACGAATCCATGCGGTACAACTCAAGCAACCGCTGTTGTGGCGACCTTTCGGGTGGTGGACGGTGTCGATCACCTCGGCCGGCTTCGGCGCGGAGGCGAGCGCGGCGACCGGGACCGCGAAGCTCCTGCCGGTGGGTACCTACGAGGAAGCCGTCGCCGTCGTGGGGGCCGTCGGGCCGTTGAGCGCTGACGCGTTGACCGACCTGAGCCGCGCCGACTACGCCTCACCGCGGCGCGCGCGCTGGGTCTCGCCGCTGGACTGGAAGAGCCAAACCGCGACCGTGCGCGACGGAGTCGCCCTGACCTCATTCGGGAGGCTCACCCGCCGCTACCAAATGGTGAAAGCGCCGCACATCCAGGAGCTTTCGTACGAACAGGGCCCGCTCGAGCGCAGACTCGGCCTTGCGAGCGTGCGCTTCGACCTCGTGCCCGGGCTGGTGAAAATGACCGCCCGCGACCTCGACGACGCTGACGCGCGTGCGCTGCTTGAAGCGCTGCGCGCCCGCCGCTTGCCGCCGATGCACCCCTCGGAATCGCCTCATCTACGAGGGTAGAAGATCATGACAGCCTCACCGCGAGCTTGCCCACCGTACGACCGGATTGCAGCGCGGCCAACATCTCCGTTACCTGTTCGATGGGCCCTACTTCTGTGAGGTCCACACGGATACTCTGGTTGGACACGTTATGTAACGACCACGCAAGCGACTTGGCACCTTGGTCGGGGTGAGCAGAGATCCAAAGCCCCACGTTGAACCCGACCGTGGACTTGTTCTCCAGCCAGTGAGCCACCGAGCTGACTGGTACATCTTCTTGCTGGGATGCGTTTCCAACTCGCACGTGCCGCCCGCCGCTGCGGAGCGAGCTGAAAGCGGTTCTCGCAGCCTCGCCGCCAACGGGGTCTACGACAATGTCATACGCATTCTCCGGAACTGAACCGAGATCTGAACGGAGATACACGTTGTCGTAACCGAGCTCTTTCGCCATCTTTCGCTTGTCCTCGTTCCCCACAACCGCGTCTACCCGGCTAGCTCCGAGAAGTCTTGCGATCTGGCCGAACTGGGTTCCGAGGCCGCCCATTCCTGCATGCACTAGTACGGACTCGCCCGAGGTGCACTGCGCGACCGTGGTGAGTGCGAGGTGGGCAGTCACTGTGTTCACTGGAACTACTGATGCCAGCTCCAGATCCATACCGGTAGGTAGCTTTGCAACGTAATCCGCCTGTGTCTTTGCGATCTGCGCCAGTCCGCCCGCGCCCGGAAGTATCGCGGCCACCTCGTCTCCGGGTGCTAGTCCAGTGACCTCATCACCAATGGCGCGCACTTTTCCAGCAACTTCGAGACCTGGAACAAAGCCCACATTGGATGGCATGGTTCCTGATGCCCAAAGCGCATCAATGAGGCCCAACCCCGCGATCTCCACGTCGATTGCGACTTCACCGGGACCTGGAACGGGGTCTGGCAACTCGGTTTTTTGTAAGCCATTACGGCCGGTGTGGTCCACGATCTGGTACGCGAACATTTCATCACTCCTTCGGTACAACGCCCTGTGATTAATGACAGAGTTAGTATAAGTGACAGAGTACGTGTATTCATGAGGACTGGGCGTAAGCGGGGCATCGGCCCTGGTTAGAATCGGGTTCGGACGTTAACTAACCGATGGGACAACGCACATGTCAGCTCCAAGCCACAACCCGATTCACGCAGAGATGGCCGGCCGGCTCGGCAATGGTGTGAAGAGGGTTGAGTCTCAGATCGAGCGCGTGAAAAGTCGTGCTCTGCGTCCCTTAGATCTGACGCTCCCGCAGTATGTGACCCTCATGATGCTGAAGCTGGAACCGGAACAGACGGCCGCACAGCTCTCTCGGACGGTCCTGGTCTCAACCCAGACCATGGCGACGATTCTCAAAAACCTGGAACGAAAAGGGCTTATCGAGCGAAGTCACACTGATCTTCATGCTCGAGTGTTGCTCAACACGTTGACGAAAGAGGGGGAGGAGCTGGTCCGGAAAGCCGATCAGGTGGTTGCCAAAATTGAGCAGGATTTGAAAGAGGCGTTCTCGCCGTCTGAGTTTGAGCAGTTCACTGCCTACTTGGAAAGAGCGCAGGAACATCTGGCCAATATTGAGCAGCGATGATCATGTCGGATTGTCCGGCTACACCCCGCCTATGAAACCGAGCTGGCGCCACGCCTCAAACACCGCCACCGACGCGGAGTTCGTCAAGTTCATCGAGCGCCGCCCGGGCACCATCGGGATGCGCAGCCGGTCGGTCACGCGCGGGTGGTGCGCATGCTCGTGCGGAAGGCCGGTCGGCTCGGTGCCGAAGAGCAACGCGTCGCCGTCTTGGTACGCCACCTCGTGGTAGTAGCGCGTGGCTTGCGTGGTGAAGGCGAAAACGCGGCTGGTACGAAGCGTCGATAAGCAACTGCTCAAATCCGGGTGAATGGTGACTTCCGCGAGGTCGTGGTAGTCCAGCCCCGCACGGCGCAGGTGTTTGTCGTCGAAGTTGAAGCCGAGGGGCTCGACGAGGTGCAGCCGCGCGCCCGTGTTCGCGGCGAGCCGGATCGCGTTGCCGGTGTTGCCGGGAATGACGGGGTTGTCGAAGATTATGTGCAGCATGCGGCTAAGTTTAAGGACTCCGCTCCATGGGTAAAATAGCCGCGTGACTGCGATCAAACTGGACGGAAAGCTCTACCGCGAGGAGATTTTCGCGGACCTGAAATCGCGCGTGGCGGCGCTCAAGGAGCAGGGGATCACTCCAGGCCTGGCCACGGTGCTGGTCGGCGAGGATCCCGCGAGCCAGAACTACGTACGCATGAAGCACAAGGATTGCGAAGAGCTCGGCATCGCTTCAATTCAGAAGGAGTTGCCGGCTGACACCACTCAGGAAGAGCTTGAATCGCTTATCGACGAGCTGAATCGGGACGAAAGCGTGACCGGCTACATCGTGCAGCTGCCGTTGCCGAAGCACCTCAACGAGAACCGCATTCTGGAGCTGATCGACCCGGCGAAGGACGCTGACGGGCTGCACCCGGTCAACCTGGGCAAGCTGGTGCTGAACGAGCCGGCGCCGCTGCCGTGCACGCCGAATGGCACGATTAAGCTGCTGGAGCGCTTCGGGGTGGATTTGAACGGCGCGATCGTGTGTGTGGTGGGCCGCGGCGTGACGGTGGGTCGGCCGATCTCGCTGATGCTGACTACGCGGGATGTGAACGCGACCACTGTGCTGTGCCACACCGGCACCAAGGATCTTGCGGCTGAGACGCGTCGCGCCGATGCCGTGATTGCGGCGGCCGGCAAGCCGCACATGATTACGGCGGACATGATCAAAGAGGGGGCAGCGCTTGTCGACGTCGGCGTGTCCCGCGTTGACGGCAAAACCGTCGGCGACCTGCACCCCGATGTTTGGGAGAAGGCTGGCTGGGTGTCCCCGAACCCGGGCGGTGTCGGCCCGATGACGCGCACGTTCTTGGTGCGCAACATTGTGGAAAGTGCTGAGCGCCAGGCGGCGCAGGCGGCGCAGGCCGCGCAGGCGAAGTAGGCGGATTTCATGCCTGCCGTGTCCGAGCCACCCGCTCCCGCGTCTGCGGACGCTTCACGTGAGCCACCCGCGTCTGCAGACGCCGCGCCGTCGGGGCTGAACCTGGACAACCCGCACGACATTGGCAACCGCCCTTCAGTGTTGCCGGTGTGGGTGCAGTGGGTGATGGTGGCGCTGTTCGCGGTGGGGTTCGTCGCGTCTGGTGTGTTCGCGGCGACGGAACACTGGCGCCGCGCGACGTTTACCCTCGGAGCGGTGATGGTGTGGGTCGCGGTGTTGCGAATGACGTGCGATTCGAAGCTCATCGGGCTGATCGCGGTGCGTTCGAGGCGTTTCGACGCGATATTTTGCACCGGTGTCGGCGCGGTGATGATGTGGCTGGCATGGTCTGTCGACTCGCTCGGCTCGTAAGTTTAGCTCCCTCTCATTGGGGCCTTACTTAGCTCTTAGATTAGTATCGTCCGGGTGCAAACCTACGAACAAGCTTTTACTGATTCCGAAGTCCTGTCACGGCAGTGGGTGCAGATGCGCAGCGAGAACACCTCTCCCGAGTTCGCCGTCGCCTGCAGCGTCGACGCAATCTACTCGCTCGGTACCGAGCACCCGGTCGACGGCCCTGGCGAGCAGTCGAAACCGAAGCGGATCTTCGGGTTCATGTCCAGCCGCTCGAAGTGGTTGAACTTCCTCGAGCAGGCCTACGGCGTCACCTCGCGCGAGTCTGCGATTGAGGTCGTTCGGGCATTGCTTGAGAACGCCGGCGATCCGGTCTACGACCTCTTTCGCCCCGGCCTGGAACAGCTCGTCGCCGCCCCTGTTGAGCAGCGTCCCGCCGCGTACCAGCAGCTGCGCGAAACCGCGGCACAGATCAGCACTGAAGCGGGGATCGAGGAGCTGGTGGGAGAGTTCGACGCCTGGGCACATATCTTGCTCGATCCGAGGTCTGTCGAGGCGTTGCCGTCGCAACTTCCGCGCAACCTCGTCGGCTGGGATACCACTCGTGCGGCCTGGGTATTGCGCCTGGCGTACCGCAGCGGTTTGATCAACGACCAAGATCTTGGCCAGCTGCTGCCGAATTGCCTCGCAGTCACCCGCGAGCACTGCGCGAACTGGCGCGAGCATGCCGAAGGCTTCCTCTACGGTCGTGCCAAGTGGTCGGAAACCATCGACGAGAGCTCCATCGAGTTCCGCGACAAGGCGATCTTCTGTCTCGAGTCGCAGGAGATGCCGTGGGCGCGCTTCCCGCTGCACCCAAGTGCCCACTCTTAAGGCACTTAAGGATTTGCAATCGCGTCGAATTGTTCAATCAATTCACCAGAAGTTCACCCATTCCCGACTATCTATTAACCCGGGTAGCGTAGCTTCGCCCGGGTGACTTCAGCTGTATCCGCAACCAGCCTGGGCGCGCCCCAGGTCGCGTTGCACAACGTGCGTCGGGAATTCCCCGACGGCACTGGTCTCCACGAAACCTCCCTGACCATCGGGAAGGGCGAATTCGTCTCCATTCTCGGCCCCTCCGGCTGCGGCAAATCAACCATGCTGCGCTGTATCGCAGGCCTTGAAACGCCCGACGCGGGCGTCATTGAGTTCGCTGGCAAGGAGGTGTTCGGGCCCAACACGAACGTGCCGGTCAACCGTCGCAACCTTTCGATGGTGTTCCAGGATCTGGCGCTCTGGCCGCATATGACGGTGGCAAAGAACGTCGAGTTTCCGCTGACCACCGGCTCGCAGAAGGTCAGTAAGTCCGAGCGCGAGGAGCGTGTCGCCCGCGCGATGGAGATGGTCGGCATTTCGCAAAAGGCAGAGCAGCGCCCCAACGAGCTTTCGGGAGGGCAGCAGCAGCGCGTCGCAATCGCCCGTGCGCTCGTCTCGGATCCGGAGCTTTTGCTTATGGACGAGCCGTTGTCCGCGCTCGATGCCGCCTTGCGCACTCAGATTCGCAGCGAGCTCACGCGTCTCGCCTACGAGCTCAACCTCACCGTGATTTATGTGACGCACGACCAGGCCGAGGCGCTCGCCATGTCTGATCGGGTAGCCGTGATGAATGCCGGCGACGTGCGTCAATTCGATGATCCGGTGGAGCTTTACGATCACCCAGCAGACGATTTTGTGGCCGGGTTCGTCGGTGTTACGAATACACACGAGACGCTGCCCTCGAACCGGCCGGAGAACGTCGAAGTGGCACCGATTGATGGAAAGCGACCGGACACGCTCCCGGCGAACTCCGTCGTCGGCGAGGTTTTGGAAAGTCAGTACACAGGCGGGCGCTACGACATCCGCTGCAATGTGGACGGCGCTCCGGAACCGTGGCTGGCGTACACCCGGCACCGCCTCAACCGCGGAGATCGAGTCCTGTTGACCGTCAACGCGCGTTCTTAACCCCCTATCTCACCCCATTGTTTCCCTACAAGGAGATTTCCCGACATGAAAAAGTTTGCCGCGGCCATCGTTGGCCTCACCGCTGCATTCTCGATGGCTGCCTGCGGCTCCGTCGAATCCAACGACACCGCCACCACCGGTGCGAACGACGCCACCACTGCCGCCACGTCCGGCGAGACTGCCGGCAAGTGGGAGGCCCCGGAAGGGTTGTCCGGTTCCATTGACTACTACTCCGCTAACCCGCAGGGCTTGACCGACGCGCTCGTCGAGGCGTTCCAGGAGCGCACCGGCGTGACCGTCAATGTTTTCGCTGGCACCACCGGCGAGATCACCGCGAAGATCACCGCTGAGGAGGCGAACCCGCAGGCCGACGTGGTCTACCTCGCGTCCTGGAACGCAGCGGCGAAGCAGGGTGAAAGCGATGCGCTCGAGGCGTACGCTCCGGAGAACATCGCAGACGCGAACCCGAAGTGGAACGCTGATGATGAAACCTTCCACGGCCGCGACGGCTCCGCGCTGGCTATCGTTGCCAACACCGACGTGGTCTCCGATGTCCCGTCCGACTGGGAGGAGCTCGCCGACGAAAAGTACAAGGACCTGGTGATCATGCCGGATCCTCGCGAGTCCGGTACCGCCGCTGACCTGCTTGCCGCCATGGTCGCTGAGTGGGGCGAAGACAAGACTTGGGAGCTGTTTGACAAGCTCTTCGACAACGGCATGATCGTCCAGGGCGCAAATGGCCCGGCGCTCGACATGGTCACCTCCGGTTCCAAGGGCATTGTCTTCGGCGGCGTCGACTACTCCGCCTACTCCGCGCGCGACAAGGGTGAGCCGCTGGAGATCGTGATCCCGTCCTCCGGCACCACCGTCACCCCGCGCCCGGTGATGATTATGAAGACCACCGACAACATGGAGGCGGCGAAGGCATTCGTCGACTTCATGTTCTCTGAGGAGGCTCAGGAGATTTCCGCGTCGAAGAACATGATCCCGGCGAACAAGAACGTTGAGCCGAAGAACGGCCCGGCTCTGTCCGACATCAAGCAGATCTCCGACGATTGGAAGGCCATCTCCTCCGAGTCGAAGAACATCCGTGAGGTCTTCGCGGAGCGCTACCTGTAACCGCAAGCGATCGCTGTAACTATGAGGACGAAACGGGGAGTCAACGCGGGCATTTACCCGGTGCTGCTGATCCTGCTTATCCTGGTCGCCGCGCCGCTAGCGTCAGTGCTGGTGACCGCGGTGACGGGATACCGGGGTGATGATCCTGCCCTGGATACGCTGTGGCAGCCGCAGATGGTGCGAGTCATTCTCAACACCGTCTGGCTCTCCGTCCTCGTCGTATTCTTCTCCACGTTGTTTGCCGCTCCACTCGTGTTCTTCCGCGCGTGGACGCCGATGCGTCGCGCCGGCTGGGTCGAGATCGTGATCATGATCCCGTTCATGACACCGCCGTTCGCTGCCGCCATGGCTTGGATGGACTTCACGCGAGTGCGCGGCGTTGCGGACATGCTTCTCGGGCCAATGCTTGGCGACACCGTGCGCTCTGCCATCAACTCCGTCTGGGGCATGGGATTTGTGATGGCCGCCGAGCTGTTTCCATTCCTGTACCTGATCCTGCGGAACAGTCTGGCCTCCATCCCAGCGTCGCAGCTTGAAATGGCCCAGGTCGCCGGCGCGAGCCGCTGGCAGCAGTTTTCCCGCGTTATCTTGCCGATGGTGCTCGGGCCTTTCTCGCTGGGTGCACTGATTGTGTTCATCAAGGCAGCCGGCGAGTTCGGTACACCGGTGACGCTGGGCAACGCGATCGGTTACCCGGTCCTGGTTTCGTCCATCTACCAGGATGTGACCATCGACCCGCTGAACTTCAGTAAAGCGGCGGCGTCGTCAAGCGTGCTCTTTTTCTTGGGCGTGATGGCGTGGGCGATGCAGCAGTGGGCAGGCCGTGGTGGCTTAGCGAGTGGTGGGCGTGTCTCGCGCCCGGTCTCGCTGAACATCTCACAGGGAGGCATGGCACTTGCCTGGCTCTACACGGCCATCGTGTTCGTGCTGACGGTGCTGATCCCGTACATCTCCATCATCTTGGCATCGATGACGATCCTGCGCTCCAAGCCGCCGACTCTGAACAACCTCACTTTCGATTACTTCGGCATCGTCCTATCGATGCCATCGGGGCAGGAAGCGCTCACGCGTTCCATCGCCCTTGGCGCAATTGGCGCCACCACATCGGTGGTGTTGGCTTTGGCGGTGACGCTGCTGACGATGCGTCGACAAGCATTCTCTGCCCGAATTTCCGACTTCCTTGCTGTGGCTCCCGACACTGTGCCCGGCATCGTGCTTGCGATCGGCTTTATCCTGCTGTGGAACTCCCCGAGCCTGCCGTGGACCCCGTACGGTAGCCAGCTCATCCTTGTGATGGCGTTCACCGTGCTGTTCATGCCGATGGCGGTGCAAAACATCAAGACCTCCGCCGCGTCCATGTCGCCAACCTTGCACGAGGCGGCGGCGATTTCTGGCGCGACCAGGGGACAGGCGTTTTGGCGGGTGACGCTGCCGATGCTCGCGCCGGGCATTTTTGCTGGCTGGCTGCTCGCGTTCTTCGTGGGCATCCGCGAGCTGGTGATGTCCTCGCTGATCCGCCCGACCAGCATTAATCTGCTTGCGCCGTGGATCATGAACCAATTTGATCAGGGGCACCGCGCTGAGGCGATGGCGATGACCCTGATTGGCGTGGGCACTTCCACGGCGGTGCTGGTGCTGATCCGTTGGTGGCAGGGGCGTGCGCGGCGCTAGCAGTCGTTGCGCGGACTATCGGCCTGCTCGGCGGCGTAGTGCTCCGTCAGCGTGATGAACTGCCGCAGGATGCGGTCCATTTGGCGCGCCTCCACCAGGAACGCGTCGTGGCCGACGGGGGAGGACAGCTTCGACATTGCGAGCAGGTTGCCGAGGTTTCGCGACAGGTGTTCTTGCTGGTGGTAGGGGTAAAGAATGTCGGTGTCAACGCCGACGACCATGGTCGGCACCGTGATGGAATGCAGCGCCTTGTTCAACCCGCCGCGATCGCGGCCGACGTCGTGGCGGTTCAGTGCTTCGGTCAGGGCGACGTAACACGAGGCGTCGAAACGCTCTGTGAGCTTTTTTCCCTGGTGCTCGAGGTAGCTCTGGACCGCGAACCGCTGATCGTCGGCGCGGAACGGGCCGAGCGGGTTCTCGCCGGACTGGGCGGAGGTGCCGAAGCGCTCGTCGATCTCTAACTCGCCGCGGTACGTCAGATGCGCGATGCGGCGTGCGGCGGCGAGACCGGCATCGGGGGAGCGTCCGGTGCCGTGGTAATCGCCGCCGTGCCAGTCCGGGTCGCGGGTGATCGAGCTGATCTGGGCGGACTGGATGCCGATCTGCCAGGCGCTCGCCCGCGCGGAAACGGCAAGCACCAGCGCGAAACCGACCCGCTCCGGGTGCAGCAGCGTCCACTCCAGCGTGCGCGCACCACCCATGGAACCGCCGAGCACCGCGTGCACCCGTGTGATTCCGATCGTCTCGAGCAGGGCCGCCTCCGCGTTCACTTGGTCGCGGATCGAGATGGCGGGGAAGCGTGAGCCCCACGCGTTGCCGTCGGGGTGGGTGCTCGCGGGGCCGGTCGAGCCGTAACAGGAACCGAGCGCGTTGGTGCACATCACGCACCACATGTCGGTGTCCAGCGCTTTGCCTGGGCCGATGACTGCGTCCCACCAGTTGGCGGCGTTCGCGTCGCCGGTCAGGGCGTGCTCGAGAAGCAAGACGTTGTTCTGTCCGTGGGGGTCGCCCTTGAAATCGCCCCAGCGCTGGAACGCGATGGCAGTCTCAGCAATGTTCGCGCCTGCCTCGGTTCTGAAGTTCCCGATGGCGACGGTGCACAATTCTCCTTCTATCGGGAGCTGGGGCGCGGCCGTGCTGGTGTCAGACATGCGACCAACTGTAGACCGCCCCACCGTGAGGCGGACTAAGCGGTCTAGTTTTTATTCAGCTTCTAGCTAGGCTCGCGAGACCGTCGCGATAAGGGGTCGGTGCCCAATCGAGGTCGGATTCGAGCGCCCGCGGGCTGTCCCACAGCCACGTCATTTCGCGCAGCCCGCCAACATTCTCGTCGGCGATGCCGGCTACGCGCAGCATCCACGGTCGCAGCGTCAGTGGGCGGTGATGTTCGGCGTTGAACGCCTCCGCCGCGAGCGTTGCAAAGTCGCGCTGCGTAATCGGTTCGGCGGTGGGGGTGAGGACGATCCCGGTTGCGCGCCCCGCGGAAGCGTCCACCAGCGCGCGGGCGTAGTCGTCGATATAAGTGAAAGCGTGCGGCACATCGGCGTCGATCAGCGCGAGGGGTCGCTTTCCGGCACGCACCCGGTCAATGATCAGCGCGTGGGCCACCATCGATTCGCCGCATCCCGGCCCGTACAGGTCGGAAGCGACTACCGAAGCGGTAGGCGCGGCAGCAGCGTCTCGTGCGGCAAGCAGTTCAGCACGCACGCCAGGCTTGCCGACGGTCGCGCCCACCCGGCTCTCCGCCGTCACCGTGTGCACGCCTGGGCCGAAAGCGTAGACAGACTCGGGAAAGGTGACGTGCGCGCCCACTTCCGCGCTCACTTCTGCTGCTGCGTTGAGTACCGCCCGTTCCAGCGGGATGAGCTGGGAACGCCAGGCGGCTTCCGTGTACGCGGCGTGGGTACAGCAGATGATGCGGTCTGCGCCGCTGGCATCGAGGGCCCGGTGTAGGTCGGTCGAGGACGAGGCGTCGCCGATGAAGAGGTCCGCTCCTGCGGGTACCTGACGGTCCGATCGGGCCATCACGGTGACGCCTGCTTTCTGCGCACTCGATGTTTGCGCAATGAGACGTTTCGTGACCGCTCGCCCAACCGCTCCAAAACCGATAACCAATGTTGAACTCATGTCCGAGACTCCTGCTCTCAAAAGTGAATGATGTTCTCGTTGGGAGTGTAAGCCAAGGTGATGGAGGAAACAAGAACAGGGTTCGCGTTTGATAGGGTGGCGGTATGACCGTCGATAAGCTGGGCCCGCGAGCCCTGGCGCGGCTGCGAACCGAGGAGCGGATCGAGCAACTTGCCTTTGCCCACCTTGACGAGGGGGGAGTGGAGGCTGTGAACCTGCGAGCAGTTGCGCGCGACCTTGGGATTAGCCCGTCGGCTTTGTATCGCTACATTCCAGACCGGGAAGGGCTGCTGACCACGCTCATTGCCGCGTCGTACACGCAGCTAGCGGAGGCGGTGGAGTCGGAACTGGGCGCGCAAGCGGCGGATACGGCGGCGGCTGATTGTTGCCGGGTTTTGGCGGCGGCGATGCGACGGTGGGCGCTGGCGTACCCGCAGAGGTGGGCCCTAATCTACGGCAGCCCTGTAGCCAATTTTCATGCACCGGCGGAAGCGACTGGTGCGGCCGGCACTCGAGTGATCGCGCTCCTCGGTGAGCTCCTTCAGGATGCGCGGCCGAGCTCGGTGGCGGGGGCGCGCAGCGAAGTGTTTATGGAGGACCTCTACGCGATCGGACAGGATGAGACTCCAGGGTTGGAGCTGGATGTGGTGGAGTTGGGCCTTGAGCTGTGGGCGAAACTCATCGGCTTGATTTCTGCCGAGGTGTTTGGGCACTTTGGCGAGGCCACGCTGCGCGACCCGGAGGAGTTCTTCCTGCGCTCAGTCGACCGTTCGATGCGCGCGCTGTTCGGCAAGTAACTAGCTAGGCGGCGAGTAGCGGGCGAGGCGGAGATCGTCTACGAGGGGGTGCCGTCGACCGCAGCGAAACCTCGATCGAGGTCCGCTGGGCGCACGCAGATACACAGAAAAGCGGTCGGGCCGGGAAACGTTGTCCCGGTCCGACCGCTGTCTTGGCGGTGAAGCGTTACTTCAGGCCGTCGATAAGCTGGTTGAAGGTCGCGGACGGACGCATCACAGCGTTGGTCTTGTCCTCGTCCGGCCAGTAGTAGCCGCCGAGGTTAGCCGCGCCGCCCTGCGCGTCAATGAGCTCCTTGTCGATCTGCTCGGCGTTAGCGCGCAGTTGCTCTGCCACCGGCGCGAACTTCTCTGCCAGCTCGGCGTCCTCGGTCTGCTTCGCCAGCTCCTCAGCCCAGTAGAGGGAGAGCCAGAAGTGGGAGCCGCGGTCGTCGATCTCGCCGACCTTGCGCGACGGGGACTTGCCCTCGTTGAGCAGGGTCTCGGTCGCACGGTCCAGGGTGTCGCCCAGGACACCAGCGCGCTCGTTGCCGTTCGAGTTCTTCTCGTGGCGGAAGGACTCGGCCAGCGCAAGATACTCGCCGAGCGAGTCCCAGCGCAGGTGGTTTTCCTCCTGCACCTGCTGCACGTGCTTCGGTGCGGAACCGCCAGCGCCGGTCTCGAACAAGCCGCCGCCAGCCATCAGCGGGACCACGGAGAGCATCTTCGCGGAGGTACCCAGCTCGAGGATGGGGAAGAGGTCGGTGTTGTAGTCACGCAGCACGTTGCCGGTCACGGAGATGGTGTCCTCGCCGCGGCGGATGCGCTCGACGGATGCCTTGGTGGCCTCGACCGGGGACATGATCTCGATGTCTAAGCCCTCAGTGTCGTGGTCGCCCAGGTACTTCTCCACGAGCGTGATCATGTTGCGGTCGTGCGCGCGCTCCGGATCTAGCCAGAAGATCGCCTTCATGCCGGACAGGCGGGCGCGGTCCACGGCCAGCTTGACCCAGTCCTGGATCGGGGCGTCCTTGGTCTGGCACGCACGCCAGATGTCGCCCTTCTCAACGTCGTGCTCGATCAGTACGTCGCCGGCGGAGTTCACGACCTGCACCTTGCCGTCGGCCGGAATCTTGAAGGTCTTGTCGTGGGAGCCGTACTCCTCGGCCTTCTTCGCCATTAGACCAACGTTCGGCACGGTGCCCATGGTGGTCGGGTCGTAGGCGCCGTTCGCGCGGCAGTCGTCGATCACTACCTGGTACACACCGGCGTAGGAGGAATCCGGGATGGTGGCCAGGGTGTCCTGCTCCTGGTCGTCCGCGTTCCACATGTGGCCGGAGGTGCGGATCATTGCCGGCATCGACGCGTCAATGATCACGTCGGACGGCACGTGCAGGTTCGTGATGCCCTTGTGCGAATTCACCATCGCCAGCGCCGGGCCGTCGTGAAGCTGCTGCTCGAATGCAGCCTTGATCTCCTCGCCGTTGTCCAGCGAACCAAGGCCGTCCAAGATTGCGCCGAGGCCGTTCTCGCCGTCGAGGCCTGCCGCCAGCAGCTCCTCGCCGTACTTGTCAAAGACTGGCTTGAAGTACGCGCGCACGACGTGGCCGAAGATGATCGGGTCGGAGACCTTCATCATGGTGGCCTTCAGGTGGGCGGAGAAGAGCACGCCCTCGTCCTTCGCGCGCTGCACGGCGTCGAGCAGGAACGCATCCAGCGCCTTGGCGGACATGTAGGTGCCGTCGACAACCTCGCCCTCGATGACCTGCAGGCCGTCCTTGAGCACTTCCTCGGAACCGTCGGCCTTGACCAGCTTGATCTGCAGCGTGTCGTCGGACGGCATGATCACGGACTTCTCGTTGTGGCGGAAGTCGCCTGCGTCCATGGTGGCCACGTTGGTCTTCGAGTCAGACGACCACTCGCCCATGGAGTGCGGGTGCTTCTTGGTGAAGTTCTTCACGGCCTCCGGCGCGCGGCGGTCCGAGTTGCCTTCGCGCAGCACCGGGTTCACGGCGGAGCCCTTCACCGCGTCGTATTTCTCCTGCGCATCCTCGTACTCCGGGATGTCGAAGCCGGCGGCCTGCAGCTCCTTAATCGCGTTCTTCAGCTGGACCAGGGACGCGGAGATGTTCGGCAGCTTGATAATGTTCGCCTCCGGCGTCTTCGCCAGCTCACCGAGCTGCGCGAGCGCATCGTCCATCCGCTGTTCATCGGTCAGGCGATCCGGGAACTGCGCCAGGATGCGGCCGGCCAGTGAGATGTCAGCGGTTTCCACGTCGATGCCAGCCTGGGATGCGAATGCCTCCACGATCGGCTTGAGCGAGTAGGTCGCGAGCAGCGGCGCTTCGTCGGTGCGGGTCCAGATGATCTTAGACATAGTGCTCCTCTAAATACGGTTGCTTTGTGTTCAGCCCCACAGCTTACAGTTTCCTGTTGCCCGGTAGGGTCGGAATCCATGAGCCTCACCATCGCATCCGTCAACGTCAACGGCATCCGCGCCGCCACCAAGGTGCGAAGTGAGGTCAACCCAGGCATGCTCGCCTGGCTCATCGACACCCTCGCTGATGTTGTACTCATGCAGGAGGTCCGCGCCACCGAAGCCGAGGCACGCGCCGCGCTGGCACCGGCATTGGAGCAGGGCTGGCACTTGGCGGTCGCGCCTGCTGAAGCGCCGGGAGCAAAGGGCCGCGCGGGCGTCGGCATCCTCTCGCGCACCCCACTTTCCAACATTGCGGTGGGCATCGCAGGCTTCGAGGATGCAGGTCGCTTCATCAGCGCATCGCTTGACGACGGCACCGTTGTCGCCTCCCTCTACCTTCCTTCAGGCTCTGCCGGTACCGCCAAACAGGATGAAAAGTATCGGTTCTTGGACGCCTTCGAGCCACTGCTTGCGAAGTGGGCCGATGAGCATCCGGACATGGTGATCGGCGGCGACTGGAACATCTGCCACCGCCGCGAGGACCTGAAGAACTGGAAGACCAACCAGAAGAAGTCCGGGTTCTTGCCGCATGAGCGCGCGTTTATGGATGCGGTATTCGGGTGCTTCCCGGATGAGGAAGCGCAAGACATCGACGCAAAGTCTGTCGCCGGCTGGGCTGGCGCGGTGGATTACGCCTCCCGAAACCCAGCGCGCGTCGCCTGCGACGACCCGCAGTGGTTTGATGTCGCGCGTCGTTTGAACCCGACTGACGCGGGTTACACGTGGTGGACTTTCCGCGGGCAGGCGTTCAACAACAACGCGGGCTGGCGCATCGATGTCCAGGCCGCCACAGCGAACATGCTCGAGCGCGCTGAACGTGCGTGGGTGGACAAAGTGCCAACGGTGGAAGAGCGGTGGTCCGACCACGCGCCTCTTCTGGTGGAGTACCGCTAAATAGCCACGCTGCTAAAGGCTGATGCGCGCGCGGCGGCGACGCAACTAGTACGCGGCGAAGTTTTGCGTCGCGTAGCGCTTTCCTTTGGCGGTGTCGGCGACACCGACGCCGATGTGGGTGATGTCCGGGTTGAGCATGTTCGCTCGGTGCCCGGGTGAGTTTGCCCACTGCGCGACGAGGGCTTCCGCGTCTGCGGTGTTCCAGTTCTGCAGCACGTTCTCCAAGGCGCGTCGCCACCCCTTCGGGTACTGCTGACCGAAGTCGGGATTGTGGTACATGCGGTCTTGGTTCATTTGGATATCGGACCAATCCTGCGCGACCTTGTTGAGCTCGGGCAACGGCTTGAGTGGCGGGAGGCCGTTTTCAGCGCGGAAACGGTTCGTCGCGTCGATGATCGCTTCCTGAATGGTCGGCTCCTTGACCGTTGCCGGCGCCGCCGGTGCCGCCGGCGCGGGAGCCGCGGCAGGAGCGGCGGCGGCAGGTGCACCGGGAATCGGTGCAGCTGCTGAAGCGGGTGCGGGAGCAGGCGCGGCCGGTGGAACAGGAGCCCCAGCGTCAACTAGAGGCAAATTCGGGGCGGCGTCCGCCGGCGGTGCAGCAGGCGCCGGTGCTGCATCTTGCGCGTTCGGTGCTGCGTTGTTCGGAAGCGGCAGACCCGGCGCCGGTGCCGGTGCCGATGGATCGAGAGACGGGGGCGCAGCTGTCTCGTGCGCGACTGCACCTTCCGGTTTGGCTGGTTCGGCCGGGGGGACGTGTGTGCCGTGCCCAGTCGTCAGGGAAGCCAAGATCGCGAGAAGCGTTGCAAGTCCGGAGACGAGTTTGGAAAGCGGGATGGGTGGCATGTTCGCCCTCTCAATCAAGGTCACTCACGTTTAATGCAGGTCCGCTAATGGCTTACGTCCGACGAGAGACCTTAGCGCAAACAGCTTCGTTACTGAAATGTAACACAGGAAGTTATTATGCAACTCCAATACTTCGGAATAACGCTGAACGTTGTTCAATGACTCGGCTACACTCCATTGCAATCGCGCACGCAGCCGCGAAAGAACGGAGTTGATCACCATGACTGCTACTACTGCCCACACCGAATCTGGCACCAGCACCGACATTCTCGACATTGCCCGTGAGAAGTGCCTTGAGCGCGGCGAAGGCCTCAATCAGGAAGAGATCCTGCAGATCCTGCAAATCGAGGACGACCGTCTCCAGGAACTGCTCGACCTCGCCCACCAGGTGCGCATCAAGCACTGCGGTGTGGACGTGTCGCTGGAAGGCATTATCTCGTTGAAGACCGGCGGATGCCCGGAGGACTGCAGCTTCTGCTCTCAATCCGGTCTTTTCGAGTCGCCCGTACGCGCCGTCACCCTCGACATTGCTGAATTGGTCGAGGCTGCGAAGCAGTCGGAAAAGATGGGCGCAAGCGAGTTCTGCATCGTCGCCGCAGTAAAGAGCCCGACGGACGCTCTGCTTGACCAAGTTGCTGAGGCGATCACCGCCATCAACGACGAGGTTGACATCTCCATCTCCGCGTCGCTCGGCATCCTCACCCGCGAACAGGCCCACAGGCTCGCCCAGATGGGTGTCATGCGCTACAACCACAACTTCGAAACGGCGAAGTCGTTCTTCCCCAACGTGGTCACCACCCACACCTGGCAGGAGCGAAAGGACACCCTCGAGCACGTCCTGGCCGAGGGTATGGAGACCTGCTGTGGCGGCATCATCGGCCTTGGTGAGACGATCGAGCAGCGCGCGGAGTTCGCGGCCCAGCTCGCAGAGATCGAGCCGCACGAGGTTCCGATGAACTTCCTCGATCCGCGCCCGGGTACACCGTTCGCCGACCGCCCGCTGGTCCCGCAGGGTGAGGCGTTGCGCGCGGTCGCAGCGTTCCGCCTAGCCATGCCCTCAACCCAGTTGCGTTTTGCGGGTGGAACGGAGCTTGCGCTTGGCGACGACGGTACGGAGGCCGGCCTGCTCGGCGGCGCGAACGCCATCATCGGGGGCAATTACTTGACGACGTTCGGCCGTCCGATGGAGAAAGACCGCGACGCCGTCGACCGCGTCATGGATTCCAACCTCAACCTTTCCATCACCCCGGTCGGCCAGAAGCAGAACTCCGGCCACGGTGCGCTGTACGACACGTTGAAGTCCCTCTAATGCGCGTTCCCGATTCAACGGAGCTCGCTGATGCGGTGCTGAGCGGCGAGATCCAGCTCCCGCTCGACCCGGCCCGTCCCTACGACGCACCGCGCATCTGCCCGCTGTGCGGGCGCCGCATGGTGGTGAAAATGAACCCCGTGGCGTGGGAAGCTACCTGCTCCCGCCACGGGATCCTGCGCTCGGAGTGGCTCGAGCGCTAACGTACTCGCTACTTCACAAAGCGCGGGGTGCGGGCAATCGCGGCTATCGCGGTACAAGCGATCACGAGTGCGCCGCTGCCGAGCATGATCCAAACGACGCTTGACGACGGGGTCGCCATTCCTTCTGTTTCTGCATAGCCCCAATATGCTTGCGCGTAGGCGAAGCCGAGGAGCAGGCCAGCGACCGCGATACCGACGATCAACGGCACCCACCTGTTAGCGGCATCCTCCGACACCCCGACTGCGATTCCGACAATCGCGGCCAGGAACAGGAAGGCGAACGTCACCGCCAACGTCGCAAGCATGGTGGAGGCGTCTTGACCCGCACGTGGCACTTCTAAGATCTCGTCGGGTTGATTATTGGTGACAAGAAAAATGTCGTACGCCCGGTAGTGGGGGTTGCGGTACTGGTTCGCAATCGACGAGGCAGAAGTGGCGGCAGCGAGAATGCCCGTGACGGCCAGTGCGACTGTCAACGCCGACTTCACCCAGTGGCTGAAACTCGTTCCCAACTGATTGAGTGCTGCCCATTTGGAAGCGCCGAAGGCGAACAGAGCCAGGAGTGCGATCCCGCCGCAGATAGTCCACAGCTCTCCGTCTCCCGTGTAGTACCGACCGAAGGGCATTGCAATGAGCAATAAGACGAACACTGCGAGGTACGAGGTTCGTGCGAATGGATTCAGGAAAAGTTTCATCGCTCTTGGTCTCCTTGGGTTGTCGAGTTGCCTACTTGACGAAGCGCTGCGTGCGGGCGAACACGAACCATACGAAGCCCGCGATGATGAGTCCGGAAACCAGCGTTGCGACTGCTGCCGGTGTCGCCGCGGTGCTTTGGGGATCGGGGAGCCGTACTCCATCTTCCAGACGGAGATAGGTTGCATCGGCAACCAGCTTGTAAGCGGCGGCGTGGCCGACCGAGGCAATGACCGCTCCCACAATTGGCACCCAAACGCGATGTGCTGCCGCGGCGAGACCGAGCGCAATGCCGGTCATGCAAGCCAGTACGAAGAACAGGAAGGTTGCGAGAAACGTGAGTGCGATAGTGCGTGCGTCCTGGCCTGCGAAATCGACAAGATATTCATCACCAACGGCATCCACATGATGAACCGTTTCGCGGTTGGTAATCAGAAACAGGTCATAGGCCTTGTAATACGGGGAGCGATATTGATTGACCACTGATGAAGCGGTGGTGACCAGGGCCGGCACCACCGAAGCCGCTAGCGCTGTGACAGCTCCGGAATTCATCCAGCGGTTGAAGCTGGTGCCGAGCTGATTCAAAGCGGGCCAATCACTCGCAGCTGCAGCGAACAAGGCTGCGAGTACGACCCCTCCCAAAACCGTCCAGATGGAGCCGTCGCCGAAAAAGAAACGACTGAACGGAAGGGCGAAACGACCGAACGGAAGGGCGAGGAGTGCGCCGATGTACGCAGTGGCAATCGTGGCGCGCGAGAATGTACTGAGAAAAAGTTTCATTGCAATTCCTTTCCGAGCGGCATTTCGGGCTGCGTATCAGGTTGCGTATCGGGTTGCAGGTCCGCCGGGGATTGAGATAGCAAGGCGATGAGTTCTGCGTCGTCGGGGTACCCCACCGGCAGGGCAGTGGCGGATTCCGGAATCGGTGCGCCAAACGTCGCGCGGGTAGTGGGGCCAAGCGTCGCTGTTTCGACGACCGGGTACTGGGCGGCCAGCTCCCCGACTTCATTGGTGGGTCCGGTAATGGTGGGGAAGGACAAGCGGACGTCGTCAAGCGAAAGCCCATAGGAGTGAGTCTCGCGGTCAAAGACCTGGATGACGTGGGTGGCGAGGCCGATGAAGTCCTCGGGGCGGTGCGAAGCCATGATGATGGTGCGCTCCGGGTCTTCGGCGACGTAGTCGATGAGTTGCTGGCGCACCTGTTTGCGGGTGGTGGTGTCGATGCCGTCGAAGGGTTCGTCGAGAAGCAATAGTGGTTCTTGGGCGGCGAGCGCGACCGTGATGGTGAGGAGGCGGCGCTGGCCGACGGAGAGATCCTTGATGCGGGCATCAGGAAAGTCGATGGGTGTGAGCGGCTTTGCGGCGTTGGCGGCGCGCAGGTGGCTGGCGACCGTATCGCCGGCGAACTTCGCATCGGCACCGGCGGGCACGAACGCAGCGCCGGGGCCCATGAGCGAGCGAAGCAAATGGGTCTTGCCGGCGGCGTTTGGGCCGACGAGCGCGTAGAAGCCGGGGTGGGGAGGTCGCTGGGGGCTGGGTTGATTCACCGGGTGCGCTCCTTTTCGATCATGGCGGTCAGTTCCGCGGTGGTGAGACCGAGCTGGTCGGCCTCGTGGACGAAGGGTCGGACGAACTGTTCCTGGAACGCCGCGCGCCGGGAGCTGAGCAGCTGCTCGCGCGCGGTCTCGAGAACGAACATGCCGAGCCCGCGACGTTTCTCGACGAGGCCTTCGTTGAACAGTTCGGTGAGAGCTTTCGCTGAGGTGGTCGGGTTAACGGAGTGGTAAGCCGAGAGCTCGTTGGTGGACGGGACGCGGTCTCCGGGTGCGAGCGCACCGGAGGAGATCATGTCGCGGAGCTCGTCCGCGATCTCTTGGTATATGGGTTTACCACTCATGTGGGTAACCATAGAGGCACAGGAGCCGTATTGTCAAGAAAAAACCAGGCCTTCGCGCGGATGGCGACGAAGACCTGGATATTTAGCGAAGAAACTACGGGAGCTCGTGGGCAGCGAGCTCACGGATCCTTGGGGTAATTACTACGCGACCTTTTCCTTCTTGATCGCGCTTGACTATCAGCTTCGCGGCGGCGATTTGTCCTCGCGACGGGCGTTTACCGATATTTTGGTGATCCACCCGAGTTGAATGTGTTGGCGTGGACATTGTTCCTCCCTTCCTTCTGTGCTGAACATCCTAGATCGAATCGCCATTTCAAGGAACGCCATTTATGTCATCGTGATCCAACGTGGCTTTGTGCAACAATTTGTCTATCAGTGCGTTCTGCTCCTCAGACAGGAATGGTAAGTCATCCAACGCATCCAAAGCCGCCACTCCAATCTCCACTGATCGTTCTTCACTTGAACTGCACAACTCTGCGGCCCATCTCAGGTTCGTGTACCACTCCTTCGACTGATCTAACCGCTTTGTGTTGCGTACTGTGTGGTCTACGCCTGCCCATGCGATCAGCGCCGCTCCAATTGGGCCGAGAAGCTTTCCAAGAAAATCGAGAGTCAACCTGACCCCGTCGGGAGTGGCAAAAGCTAAAAGGGTTGCGAAAACCGTTGACGTAGCCGCTGATACGCCCGTAATAAGCCAAGGAAGATGAGACTTCCACCCGGTTTGGCCTGGCTTTCCCATATCTACGACTCCAAAAACTGTCCGCAACTAATCAACGGAAATCCTAGTGAAGTTGCGCCTGGCGTCCATCGATAGACTGATGCGCATGACAAAGCAGCGCGTCCTCTCAGGCATCCAGCCCACCGCAGACTCGTACCACTTGGGGAACTATCTCGGTGCGCTCAAGCAGTGGATCGACCTGCAAGACGGCTACGACGCGTTTTACTTCATCCCGGACCTGCATGCGATCACCGTCGAACAGGACCCGGAAGAGCTACGCCAACGCACCATTGCTGGGTGTGCGCAACTCATCGCGCTCGGCATTGACCCGGAAAAATCCACACTGTTTGTTCAGTCGCACGTGCCGGCGCACGCGGAGCTGACCTGGGTGCTGCAGTGCCTCACCGGCTTCGGCGAGGCGAGCCGCATGACGCAGTTCAAAGACAAGTCCGCCAAGCAGGGCCAAGACCGCACTTCGGTTGGCCTGTTCACCTATCCGATGCTCATGGCCGCGGATATCCTGCTGTACTCCCCGCAGCTCGTGCCGGTGGGTGAAGATCAGCGTCAGCACCTCGAGCTGACCCGCAACCTCGCGGAGCGCTTCAACGCGAAGTACGGCCAGACGTTCGTGGTGCCCGACGGTTTCATTCCGGAAGGCGCTGCGAAGATCTACGACCTGCAGGAGCCCACCGCGAAAATGAGTAAATCCGGCACCAATCCGAAGGGGCTGATCAATCTCCTGGACGAGCCAAAGGTGTCGTCGAAACGCATTCGCTCCGCCGTAACTGATGCGGGCGGCGAGATTACTTACGACAAGGAGAACAAGCCAGGGGTGTCCAACTTGCTCGTGATTCAGTCGGCGCTTACGGGCAAAACCGTCGATGAGCTGGTAGCGGGGTACTCCGGCCAGGGCTACGGCGCGCTGAAGGTGGACACGGCCGATGCGCTCGAGGCGTTCACGACGCCGCTGCGTGCACGTTACGACGAGCTCATGGCCGACCGCGGTGAGCTCGAGTCGATCCTTGCCCGCGGTGCGCAGCGCGCGCGCGAGGTTGCAGAGCCATTGCTTGCCGACGTCTACGCCAACGTCGGATTCCTCCCTCCCAGACGCTAAAGAGCGGGAACTTCCTCTACGATGTTGTCCTGGAAATGGACGAGTAGAGGAAGTGAGACCGTCGATGGCAACTTCAACATCACCGCGCAACGCGTACACCGACGATCGGGGCATTGAGCGCGCCACCAAGCAGCAAAAGCAGGGGGGCGCAGACGAGCTTGAGAAGAAGGCGCCCGCCGTTGGCCATGTGATGCGGATGCAGGATCGCTTCGCGTCCGAGGGCGGAAATCAGCTGTCGGCCGGTATTACCTACTTCTCGGTGCTCTCACTCTTCCCGCTGCTCATGCTGCTGTTTGCCGGGCTGGGCTTCTTCCTGAACAGCCGCCCGGATCTGATGACCGAGATCCAGGATCAGATCTCCGCTAGCGTTGACGGCGACTTGGGGGAGATGCTCAACGGTCTCATCGAGTCCGCGATTGAGCAGCGCGGCGCGGTTGCAGGTGTCGGTTTACTGACCACGCTGTGGTCTGGCCTGGGGTGGATGAACAACCTGCGCGTCGGCATCTCAGCAATGTGGGGCCTGGATGCCAACGAGGGCGGCGGCAACTTCGTGGTGAAGAAACTGTGGGATCTGGTTGGCCTGATCGTGCTGATCGTGCTATTCATTCTGGCGTTCGGTGTGACCGCAGTCGGTACCTCTGGTCTGACCACGCAGGCGATGGAGCACTTTGGTCTCGGCGACTTCCCCGGCTCGCGCTTCCTGGTGTGGCTGGCCGGTCTGGCAGCTGGCATCCTAGCGAACTACATCGTCATGGTGTGGCTGATGATCTTCATGCCCCGCACGAAGGTGCCGAGGAAGTCTGGCCTGCAGGGCGCGCTCGTGGGCGCGGTGGCATTCGAGCTGATTAAGCAGTTCGCCACCCTCATCGTTGGCTCTGCGACGAACAACCCGGCGGGCGCGATCTTCGGCCCAATCATTGCCCTGATGGTTGTGCTCTACCTGGTGTGGCGCGTCGTGCTCTACGTCGCGGCCTGGACCGCCACCACGAAGGAGTCCCTCGCCGCGCAGCCGGCAGAACTGCCGGAGCCGGCGGTGATTAACGTGCGCGCTGGCGCGACGAACCCGTCGAGCCAGAACAACACCGGCACTGCCGTGGGGGTCGGCGCGGCGCTTGGCGCCATCGGCGTCGGCGTGCTCTCGCTGCTGACGCGCAACTAGTCGCGAAGCGCGCTGCGGGCGTTGTGGGCGTTGTGGGCACCGCGGGAGCTAGGTGTTCTGTGTCACGGTGCGCACATCGCTGAAGTCGCCGCGCGCTAAGGCTTCGTTTCGAATCAGGAAGTACGTCTCCCAGTCGCCGATGCGGTAGTTCCAATCCTCAAACGCGAACTGGAAGAGGAGGCGCCATTTGGTCGGATCGGCCTCTACCTCCGACAGGTCGGCGAATTCTTTCAGTTCGTAGCGCGGGCCGCTTTGCACCGGATTCGGCACGCCAAGTAACTGATATTTTCTCCACTCTGGATCCGCCAGCGGAGGATTGCCCTCCCAGAGATAGTCACTGACTTCGTCCGCGAACCCCGCTTCTCTGAACTTTGCGAAACCGTTTTTCAACTCTGGGGGATCGAGCTCCGGTTGGTGTATCGAAGGAGGCAGTGTGATGCCTTCGTATAGCCTTGCTCCCACAGCCGGCACAAAGAACGCGCTGAGGTCACCCGGTTCTCCGAAGTTCTTGAGGTACTCCTGCAGCTCAGCTTCGTGCTCGCGGCGCAGGTCGTCGGGAAGCGTTGCTTCTTGCAGCTGATCCACAGGAGTCGTGTCGTGGATAACGCGTGCTGCACTCCGAACCGGCAGCCACGGCGCGATGCGGTAATCCCAGAAGAACAGCAGACGACCCTCAGCCGGAAGGTCAGCCGAGACCGCGCCGAGCGCGTGCGCCTCGGCGAGATTGACCTGGGCGATGAATGGCACCGACGGGCTGCGCAAGGCGTTTTCGACATCAAGGTCCGGGATGGGCCGACCCCCGATGTCGGATTCTTCAAACTGAAGCTGCGGCCATTCGAACCCCTCGGGCACGTCCGGGTTACCGCCGATGCGCGTGCCGCCCAACGTGTTGGCACCCACCTCACCCGTCGGTTCGAGACCGATGCATGGGACGAACAGGTCAACAACCTGGGGGATGATCTCTTCGGGGAGCATCTCGTGGGCTAGCTCGATGGCCTGTTCGCGTGATTCAAACATGCGCCCACGCTACGCGAATCACGCCTGATACACCGCGCGCACGTTGCTGAAGTCCCGGCGGGCAAGCGCCTCAGACTGGATGAGAAAGTAAACGGCACCGTCGCCACCATCGCCGAGCTGCCAATCGTTCATTGGAACTTGGAAAAGCAGGCCCCAATCAGCGGGTTCGACATCGTCGCGGGGGTCACCCTGGATAGGATCCGGTAAACCGAGCAGCTGATAGCCTTGCCATTCGCCGACATCAAGGCTGGCTTCGTAAAACACCTCAAAGTCTTCTTCAAGGCCACGCTGCTCAAGGGATTCGAACACTTCGCTCACCTCGACGACCCCCGCGTAACGCGGCGGCAACATCACACCGGCGTAAAGCTCCACATCACGGCCCGGGGCGAAATAGTTGGTCGCGTGGTGCCACGTGGAATACCGCTCCTCCCAATACCACTGGTCAGCCTCGTGTTGGGTGCGCAGATCCTCAGCTAAGGGTGCGGTAGCGAGCTCGTCAACCGGAGTCGTGTCCCAAATAACTCGGGTGTATAGAGCGTCTGCGGAATATTGGCCGACTCCGCCATCCCAGAAGAACCACAGCCGTCCCGTTTCCGGCAATGGACTTGCGACGTCGCCGAGCTCGTGTGCCTGTGCAAGGTCGATCTGACCGATGAACACCAACGAACGGCGGGTGCCAGCAACGGCGCGATATTCTTCGGGTAAGTAGTCGGGTAGGCGCGCGACGTCGTCAAGCGAAGGCTCAATTTGCGGCCACGCAAACCCTTCGGGCGCATCGGGGGTACCACCGATGCGGGTGCGACCGAATGTGACCGTGTCCCATTCCTTTGCAGGAATAAGGCCGATAGCCGGAGTGAGCAGGCCAGCTATTTCATCTTGGATATCGCTGGGGAGAAGTTCTGCGATCAGGTCCATTGCTTGGCGGCGATTTTCAAACATGCGCCCACGCTACCCGCCCCGGGGTGGCTAGGTCTGTTGGTAGACGGTTCGTACGTCGCTGAAATCGCGGCGAGCGAGGGCGTCAGCTCTGATGAGGAAGTAGATTTCGCCTTCACCGTGTTCTTTTTGCCAGTCACCGAAGGGCACCTGGAACAGTAGGCGCCAAGCTGCGGGGTTACCGACAAACGTGCCGAACTCGTTGAGATATTTGCGAGGCTCGGTCTGGATCGAGTGGGGGAGGCCAAGCACCTGGTACTTGTGCCAGTACGGGTCTCCAAATTCATCGTCGTGGTCGGAGAATTCGTAGAACTCACCGAACTGCTCGCTTTCTTCGATGCGGGCGATCGCGTCCTTCACCTCGAAGAGGTTCGCGTGAGATCGCGGCAGCATCACGCTGTCGTACAACGTCGCGTCGCGGCCCGGCGTGAAGTACGAGCTGGACTCGTACTGCATTGAGAACCGTTCCTGGAAATCCCGTTGGAATGCTTCGTGGGCGGCGCGCAGATCGTCGGCAAGTGGAGCGGTGGTGATCTGGTCTTTCGGGGTGGTGTCCCAGATGACCCGGGTGGCTTCCGGAATGCTCAGAAGCACCCCGACTTCGAAATCCCAGAAGAACAGCAGCCGGCCCGTGTCGGGGAGGTCGCCAGCTGTATCGCCGAGGGCGTGTGCTTCCTCCAAGTCGATTTGCCCGATGAACGTCAGGGAGTGCTCGTTGGAGATGGATTCGAGCTGCTCACCCTCCACCCAGTCGGGAAGGAGCGCGAGGTCGTCGGCGGTGGGTTTGGTGCCCGGCCACTCAAACCCTTCGGGCCCATCGGGGGTGCCGCCTATGCGGGTGCGGCCCAACGTGGTTTTGCCCCATTCCTGGGCCGGCTTCAGTCCGATCGCGGGGGTGAGCAGGCGCAGCACATCCGTGCGGATGGACTCGGGCAGGATTTCCTCGGCGAGTGTAAGCGCCCGTTCGCGGCTTTCAAACATGCGGCCCACTGTAGCGATGCAGCTACCGGCTGTGGCGGCCACCCGTGCTGGGCCCAATGTGCCCGCTGAGCCGGAGAATAACGCCCACAAGCGCAAGCACGCCCGTAAGTATCGCGATGAGCCCCCAAGGGGAGCGCGTTGCACCCGTAGACGCGTTCGGTGCACCCGTGAACTGCGCCGCACTCGCCGGGTCGGGTGTCAGCCCTGCGGGCGGCACGGGCGCGGACGCGGCTGTAGCAGAGACTGGCACAAGTTGCGCCACGCCCGACCCCGGCGCGATCGGATACGCCGCGTGCAGCAACATCTGCGCCTGCTCCCAGGCGCGTGCGTCCCACGCGGTAGTGTCCAGCACCACCGCAACCAACCGCCGCCCACCGTGGTTCACCGCACCCACGAACGTGTGGTTCGCATCGTCGGTGTAGCCGGTCTTGCCGCCGATGCCTTCCGGGTCGTTCAAGTACAGCTTGTTGTCGTTCCACATGTCGAACGGCGGCAGTTCGCCGTAGCCCGGGAACTCGTACGACTCCGTGTCCGCGATCTGCGCGAACACCGGATTCGCAAACGCCGCCCGGTACGCCAACCCCATGTCCCACGCAGAGGTCGACATGCCCGGCGCATCCAACCCGGAGTAGGACGCCGCGCGGGTGTCGGCCATCCCCAATTCACTCGCCAGCGCGTTCACCTTGCGCAGCGTCACCTCGTCGCCGCCGAGCGCCTGCGCCAACGCGTGCGCCGCGTCATTGCCAGAGGACAAAATTAGCCCGTACAGCAGGTCGCGCACCGTGTATTCGCCGTCCGGGCCGATGCCGGCGGCGGAACCCTCCTGGTTCGCCGACTCCTCGCTCACCGTAACCGGCGCATCCAGGTCCAGCTCGTCGATCACCACCAGCGCCAGCAGCACCTTGATAATCGACGCCGGCCGGTAGCGCCCGTGCGGGTCCTTCATCGCCACTACTTCGCCGGAATCAATGTCCGCCACCAACCACGACGAGGCCACAACTTCCGGGTCTACCCGGTACCCGTTCGGCGAGATCACGCCGCACGGCCCGCCGTATACCGCCGGCAGGGGCGTCGGGGTCGAGCCGTCGAGAAGCCGCTCGGAGGTGCTCACCGGCTCGGGTGGGACGAGCGAGTGCGCGCAGTTGTCGGTGTCGGGTGCCCGGTTGCGGCTCGGTGGGATCCACTCGCCGTTGTCGTAGTACCCGGTGGTTGGTGGGGGAGGGGTCACGGGGGCGTCGGTAAGCGAAATGCTCTGGGCAAGCAGGAAGGAGGTAATCACCCTTTCCTCCTTTCTTGGTAGAGGCGCTCGATCAGCTCGTCGGTCAGTTGCTCGTCGCGCAGCACAAGGTCGAGCATTTCGCTTGACGACGCCTCTTCCGCACGCATATCCCGCCGCACCTGCTCCGCCTCTTTCATGGCGCTGGAGCGGCGCTTGCCCTTCTTCACGTCCGCCTCAATACGGCGCTGCAAGGCCTTCTCCATTTGGCGGTGGCGCCAGGCACGCAGCGAGCGCGGCTCCAAACCGCGCGCCACCGCGCGGGAACTCTGCTCCGCCTTCTTCGCCGCGCGAACGACTTGGGCCGCGGTCTTGTTCACAGGCGCGTAGTCGCTGTTCGTGCCTAATTTCCAGTTGCCGTAATAGCCGACGAGGAAGAGCGCGTAGCTGACAATTGGGCCCAGCACCATGCCCCAAGCCGTGAACCCTGTGGCGTTTGCGGCGAGCAGCACGCCCGCGCAGGCGACCGCGGGCACCACTGCTGGTTGGTTGTTGCCGAACACGGATGGTTCGCGGGCCATGACCACGTCGCGGATCATGCCGCCGCCGGTTGCGGTGAGCACGCCCATGAGGATCGACGGAAGCATCGGCAGGTCAAAGACAATCGCCTTCATCGTGCCGGTCGCGGCCCAGAGCGCGGCGATGAGGCCGTCGCCGTGCGACTGCACAAACTCCCACGTGCGGCCTTTGAAGTACGTGAACCGTGCGATGAGGGTGCCAGTTAGGGCAAGGATGAGGTACTCGGGCTCGCTCATTGCGGCGACGGTGCCTTGGTTGATCAGCACGTCGCGCAGCATGCCGCCGCCGAGCGCGGAGAACATGGCGATGAAGAAGAACCCGACGATGTCGTAGCCGCGCTGGCGTGCGATGGTGCCGCCAATGATGCTCATCATCAACACGCCCGAGACATCAAACCACCGGTAGATGGTGGTGATGAGGGGATCGACTTGCTCCACAGGCATAGGTGCTCATTGTAAGAGCGGCGCCCGCCCCCGCGCATTGGGGGCGATCTGCTTTTGTGGACATTCGTCCAACTGGCCACAGGAAGCGTACAGACAGTTTTCAGGAAAGTGGCGCAAAGCTCCTTAGGGCCCAGCAGCGATATACGTGGGTACCTACATAGTTTGGTTGCACACTTAGTTCCATGTTCAACACCTTCACTACCTTCACCACCGCCGCCATCGATCTTGCGGCGGTCGCGTTCCTTGTTTTCGCCGTCTATTACCCGCGCCACCGCCGCAGCGACCTGGTTGTCGCGTTCCTCGGGGTCAACGTCGGCGTTCTCGCTGTCTCAGCTGTGCTCGCCACCACGGATGTCGGAGCGGGCTTGGGCATGGGGCTGTTCGGCGTGCTGTCCATCATTCGGCTGCGTTCCTCCGAGATTTCGCAGCGCGAGGTCGCGTACTACTTCGCCGTGCTCGCCATCGGCCTGATCTGCGGCATCTCAAACTCGCCCCTCACCGCTGCCGCCGCAAGCGCACTCATCGTCGGCGTACTCGCCGCAGCGGACGGGATGTCCAAGGCCACCCACCAGGAAGAGATTGTCGTCGACCGCGCGCTCGCTGATCGGGACGAGCTCCAAGCGCGCGTGGAGGAGCTCACCGGCGCGACAGTCCTGGGGCTCGAGGTGCTCCGCCTCGACACCGTCAACGACACCACCCTCGTTGCCGCGCAGCTGCGCCGCGAGGCTCCCATCAACCTTCCGGTGGGTGTCTAGATGGAAACGATCACGCTCGACGAACTCACTCGTACCGACGCCATGATGACGCGGGTCGACCGCAAGTATCTCCTGCACGAGTCCGAGGCACAGCAGCTTTTCGACGCGTTGCCAAACGCCACCCGAGTCCTCACCGTCGCCGGGACCACCTCTCAGCGCTACGACACCACCTACTTCGACACCGCCGATCTCCAGAGCTACTACGGCGCCGCCCGAAAGTGCCGCGGCCGCTTCAAGGTGCGCGTCCGGACGTACGTGGACACCGGCGCGCAATTCCTCGAGGTGAAAACCAAAGGCCCGCGAGGAGTGACTGTGAAAAACCGCGTCCCTTATGACGGGCCCGGCGCGTGGAACTTCGTCACCGACACCCTCGGTCCCCTCGATCTCGCCCCGGTTATGCGAAACACTTACCGGCGCACCACGTTGTCGCCGCCGGATCCCGGCCGCGCGACCGTGGACCGCGACTTGGTCTGGGAATCCGCGGGCCGGCGCATCGCAGACCTCGATCTCGTCATCATCGAAACGAAATCGGGCCGCACGCCGTCCTCCATCGACCAGCTTCTCTTCGCCCACGGCCACCGTCCCCGCCGCGTCTCCAAATTTGGCTGCGGCATGGCGGCGCTGCACCCGCAACTCCCGGCCAACAACTGGCACCGCACACTCACCGATTACTTCGAAAGGACCCCCAACCATGCGTAAACCCATTCTTGCCCTCGCCGCTGCGGCAGCACTGACGATGTCCGCCTGCTCGACCGAAGTGGCCGTGAAGCCTGTGGCTGAAACGGCTGAGGTGACGTCGACCGTGGCGTCAACGGTGGCGTCGACAAGCGAAAGCTCCACCGTGAACCCGCCCACCGCAAGCGAGCAACTGGCCGCGCTCGGCGCGCCCGAGATTGTCGAGGCCGCGGGCGAGGCCGTCGATTGGGACGGCGGGGCGATCACGGAAGCTGGCACCTACCGAATCAGCGGCGACGCGCGCAACGTCACCGTCGACGCGCCGGGGGAGACAGTGGTGCTCGTGCTCGACAGCGCCGACATCACGGGGCAATTGCTTATCGACGCTTCGTCCGCCGCGCTCGTTCTCACCGGCGACTCGCACCTGGATGCCTCCAACATCCTCACCGACGAAGGCGCAATCCATGCCACCGGCAACCTGACGGTGACTGGCGATGGTTCGCTTGAGGTCTCCTCCGACGGCGACGGCGTGGTGGCCAAGGACGATCTCGTGGTCACCTCCGGGCGTGTCACCGTGGACGCAGGCGACGACGCGCTGCGCGGCACCGATTCCGTCACCGTGGCCGACGGCACGCTCGAACTGAAGGCGGGCGGCGACGGTATCGCCTCGTCGAAGGATGACGACGAGCAGAAGGGCTGGATCGCGGTTACCGGCGGCGACATCACCGTCGATGCAGGCGACGATGCGTTCAGCGCCCACAACGACGTGCTGGTCACCGGCGGCACGATTGAGCTCCGAGCCACGGATAAGGGGGTCAACGCCGGGCGCTTCGCGCTCATGTCCGAGGGGGCTTTGCTTATCGACGTCTCCGACGACGCCATCCACTCCGACGGTGCGCTCCGTTTAAGCGGCGGCACCGTCGGGGTAGCAGCCGGGGATGATGGCGTGCACGCCGAGGTCGCCGCAGTCCTTGACGGCGCGGATGTCACCGTCACCGAATCCGAGGAAGCCCTCGAGGCCGGCCTGATCACGGTGTCCGGTGGAAAAGTTGACCTCACGGCCACTGATGACGGCATCAACGCCTCCGGCTCCACCACCGTAGAGGAGGGCCTTGCCGCGGCGGAGGCGGACGAGGCCGAGGAAGAGGCGGAGGAAGAGGCGGCAGAAGATGCGGCAGGTCCTCAGGAGATGGGCGGCGCGCCGGGTGGCCCGATGGGCGAACCCGGGGGTGGCCCGATGGGCGAGAACACCGGCGAGCACCTCGCTATCACGGGCGGGGCTGTCACCGTCAACGCGGGCGGTGACGGTATCGACTCGAACGGCACCGCAGCGGTCACAGGCGGCACTGTCACTGTTTTCGGGCCGACGAACGACGCAAACGGTGCAATCGATGTCGCGGGCGGACTCGACGTGAGCGGAGGTGAGCTATGGGCTCTCGGTTCGGCCGGAATGGCTGAGTCGCCGTCTTCGTCGAGCTCGCAAGGGTGGTTGCAAAGCAGCGTGACGGCGGGAGCCGGCGCAGAAATTACCGTGAGCGATCAGGCGGGCAACCCTGTTGCCTCCTTGACCACCCCGAAAGATGTGGTGAACGTCGTGTACTCGTCGCCGGACATTGATCCTTCCGCCACGTACAGCGTCAACGGCACCGAGGTGAGCGCGAACACCGCGTCGCGCGGTGGTGGCATGGGCGGACCCGGCGGCGGCCAGATGCCCGGAGGCGGCCAGATGCCCGGAGGCGGCCAGATGCCCGGAGGCGGCCAGATGCCCGGAGGCGGCCAGATGCCCGGGTGACATGGGTATGCCGGGGGCACCGGGGATGGCTCCGGACGCGCAGCGTGAGGACGTGGCGGTGTTGCCGCAGCGGCGCGACAGCGATCGCGACACCGCCTAGCGCAGGAAATCTGGGGGCGGGCCCGGTGGCGGGCCGGGGTGCTGGCCGCGTGGCGGGGGAGGTGGACCCCAGGCATCGCCGGACGGCGAGGGTGGGGGCCATTTGAGGGGAGTCGGCGGGAAATCTTCGGGGGCCATGTGGGATTCTGCGGCGGCGATTAGCTTGTCTAAGAATCCAGCGAGGCCTACTCGCTCCTGCTCAGAGAGAGCGCTAAATGGGTCGAACTCCTCGGCGGTGTCGTGTTCCTTGGCGGCTGTTTTGCCGCCGTCGGTAAGCGTCACGATGCTCGTGCGCTTATCCTGCGGATTCGGGGCGCGGGATACGAGCCCCTTGGCCTCCATCTTCGAAAGCAACTCCGCCAGCGACTGCGAGCGGATCCCAAGCACCGCGGCCAGGTCTTTTTGTGCCACTCCGTCTTGCAGCGAAAGGAGCTTCAACACGCGGCCCTGGCCGGAGAACGCGTTGCGGCCCTGCGGGTCCGCACTCGCCACGCGCATCAGGTGCATGAAATGCCGCAGCTTCGCTTGGAGCTCCGCAGATTCCCCGCCCGCCATGGTTGCCTAGAACCCCTAGAACTTGGAGAACCGCTTGGTCAGCTGGTCTTCCATCTCGGTCCACGCCTCAGCCTTGTCAGTGAACGGGGCAGAGGGCACGTAGCCGGCGGACTCGGTCGAGCCCATCATGTACGCCAGGTAGTCCTGCATCCGCGGGTTAGCCAACAGGAGGGAATTCAGCGAGTCGTCTTTCGCCCAGTCTGCGGCATCGGCAAGCACCTCGTAGGCCTTCGTCATCTGCTTGGTGTCGACCGCGTCCGGCCCCTTCGTGATGTCCTCGGCAATGCCGTTGAAGGAGTAGGCGTTGTCCGGGTGGACCTCCACTTTCAGCTCGCCGGCGTTCGCCGCGTTCATCAGGTCTTGCCAGGTGGACACGCCCGCGAGCTCGTGGTCGTCGTTCTCCAGAATCCAGCGGCCGAGGTGCTTCGGGGTGGGGAAGGTGAAGATCTCGCCGTACTTGCCCAGGAACACTGGCGCCGAGCCCAGGTAGGTGCGCAGCGTGTAGACGGTTTTGCCCTGGACGGTGATCTTCACTGGATCAATGCCTGCCGTCGCCCACGGCGACACGTCGTACGGGTCCTCGGCCGCAGCCTGCGCAACTTCCTGCTTCTGCTGCTCCTCGCGGCGGCGGGCGCGCTCCTCCTGCGCCGCGGTGATCGCGGTCCCAGCGGACGCGACAGCATCCGCATCCAGCTCGTTAGTCTCCACTACCCGCACGGCACCATCAAGCGAGTGCACGACGTTTTCCCAGTTCGCCAGAACCACACGGCCGACACCGGACCACTCGTCGAGGCCAGCGTCGCCCGAGTAGTGCTCGGAGCCGCGCGCGACGTTCGCCAGAATTGAGTGAGACGCAAAGAAGATCTGCGCCTGCTCCGCGTTCGCCACCTCAGCGAGCGAGCGCGAAAGCTGCAGCACGCGCGACAGCTGCGAGACGTTCCCGTGGCTGGGGCGATCTGCCAAGAAGTTCGGCGCCCCGACGATGTCGTAGTACTGCTTCTCGCTCGGCACCACGCGATCGTCGGCCTGTGCCTGGAAGTTCGCCCACTTCGGGTGGTCGGTCAGGTCATGCTGCGCGGTGGTGTTCAAAAACACCAGCAGTTCCTCAGGCGAGTGGAAGGCGAGGACGGATTCGTCGTCGCCCAAGAACGCCTGCCACTCAGAGCCCTTCTCTTTCCATGTGGGGGCCCACAGGGTGTAGAAGTCGCCGGCGGTCAGCGAAACCTTGACAGGGAGGATTGCACGGGTGCTCATGGAGGGAAACTCTACTAAATCGTTTCCCTACCGCTGTCTATCCGGTAGGCCGCCAGAACCCCATGAACGGCATGCCGATATTTTCGGTGCGCACCGGGTTCATCTGTACGGGGTCACCCGCCTCAATCATCATCCCATCGCCCGCGTACATCGCCGCATGCCCCGACCAAATCACCAAATCTCCAGGCTGCAGCTCCTCATAGGACACTTGCTTGCCGACGGCCTGGTCAGCCGCCACCCGAGGAATCTCATGCCCAGCCTGTTGGTACGCCCACGACGTCAACCCGGAGCAATCGAAACCACCGGGCTGGCTCCCGCCCCACACATATGGCGTGCCTAGCTGTGTTTTCGCAGCCTCAACCGCTGCGACTCCGATGGCCGAACCGGCAGTCGTGGTGGCTGGTGCTGCGGCGGTCGGTGCAGCGGTGGCTTCCAAGGTTGGCTCTGCGTGCACAGTCGGTTGCGCTGCGGTGGCCGGTTGCGCTGCGGAGGCCGGTGAGTCAGTGGGCGCGGGTTTCGGCTCCGCCGGTACCTCAACCGGTTTGACCTCGGGAGGTGCTGACGGAGACGGCTGCGGCGCAGCCGCTGGATCGGTGTGCGGCGGATCGGCGACAGCTTCTCCTGGCGCTGCGGGAGACAGAGTGCCCGCCAAGCGCTTGAGCTGCTCGACTGCCTCGCCCGCGCCCGGGGCGGTGCCGGGAAGCTGGACTCGCATTGAACGTTCGGTTTCCTTGGAGAGTCGTTCCGCGATTTCGTCGAGCCCGTCTTGCAAGTCGAGGATCGTCATCGCCGCTTCGTTGAGCTTGATCATCACGGCGCTTGCTACTGCCGCCAGCTGCGCTGCTGGCCCCGCCGGAGTGGCCAGTGCCGCGGCGGCACTGGCGGCAGGGACAACGCTGGCTGCGATCGCCACCATCTGTGTCGCTGCAGTCGCGGTGAGGGTGTTGCCGCCGACGAGGGCGTCGCTAATCGCGGCGCGATGCTCTGCCAGCGCTTCAACGGCATCGAAGTGGGCGCTCGGGTCTGCGCCGACGAGCTTGGCCAGCGGCGTGAACGCTTCGAAGCTCGGCGTTGCGTAACCGGGCAGGGTGGGAATGAGTTCTGGTTTTTGGGCCATGATCTGGACCGCACAGAACAGCGGGTCGATTCCGAACTTGTTCGGTCCCAGCACATCAAGCGCGAGGCCGATTCGCTTATCCACGAGATCAGACGCCTCCACGGAGGCTTTTGCGGGGATGATCACAGGAAACCTCCCAGTGTGGTGCAAGTCTTCCCGTCTACCGTGTCCGCAGCGCCGACAGTGAGGTCCATGGCGCCCGCGACCCGGCGAGCTTCGTCGCTGACGGCCGTTGCGCGCCAGTTCGCCCACTCAAGCGCGTGGGTGATGGCGGCGCGAAACGCGGGTGAAGGGGTCTTGGGTGGCATGACGATGGGGTGCAAGGGTTGCAGGGTCGAAGCATCCCTTCGAAGGGACGTGGTGTGCGCGGCGACGACTGAGGAATCGAGTTCGAAGACGTTCATGCCTACTTAGACGCACAAATGCGGGGCTCGGTTCCACCGCAATGCTCGCCGAGTACTTTTCCGCTGCCCGGGCCTCACGCTGGCTTACCATGGTGCGCATGGATATCACCGTTGTAAACCACCCGCTGGCCGCCTCTCGGCTGACCATAATGCGTGACGAGCGAAGCAACAACGCCGCCTTCCGTGCCGCACTTTCGGACCTGGGCACCATGCTGATCTACGAGGCTTCCCGCGATCTACCTGTAGAGACGTTTGACACCGTCACGCCGGTGGGCACCGCGACCGGCGCACGGCTGAAGACACCGCCGATCATCGTGCCGATTATCCGTGCAGGCCTGGGCATGATCGACCCAGCGCTGAAGATGATCCCGGACGCGCAGGTGGGATTCATCGGCATGGCCCGGGACGAAGAGACCCACCAGCCGGTGCCGTACCTTGAGGCGCTGCCGGAGGATCTGTCAGGTCAGCCTGTGTTCCTGGTCGACCCGATGCTGGCCACCGGCGGGTCGCTCATCCACGCCATCGACCTGCTCGTCGAGCGTGGGGCGGACGATATTACGTGTGTGTGTATGGTGAGCGCTCAACCGGGCGTCGATAAGCTTGAAGCTCATGGGGGACCGGTCCGGCTTGTGACTGCGACGATTGATCCTGCCCTGAACGAGCAGGCCTACATTGTGCCCGGCCTGGGTGATGCCGGCGACCGGTTGTACGGCCCGCGAAACATCGAGCTGTAACCCCCGGCAACCGGTCCGTGGCGCAGTGCGGGTGGCTGCGATACGCTATTGCCGCGAGCACGAAATGTGCGGGGGATGAAGCTGGGGGGCTTTGCTGATGGGGGAGTTGTTGCCGCAGGCGTATTGGGCGTCGTATGCCTTGAGCTTGGGAAACCGCGTGAAAACGATCCGGGTGATGCGGGGGCTGACGCAGACGCGGCTGGCGGAGCTGGCGGGGGTCTCGCGAAGCCTGATCTCGAATCTGGAGCGCAATGATTACAACGGGGCTCGGGCAGCGGACCCGACCTTGAGCACGGTCTACCGCCTCGCCGCAGCGCTCTACGTGCCGCCGGCCGCGTTGCTGCCAGGCGCGGGGGAGCTGGTGGGCAAGCCGTTTGTGGCGCAGGGTTTGGTGCGGGAGGTTGAGGCCGCGGTGGAGATCGCTCTGCGGTGGCCGAACGAACCGCTGGACACGGCGCGGTTTCATGAGTCTTACCTGCGCCAAGGTGCCCCCGCGGCAGAGCCGCGGTTCGACGACGCGGTGTACCGCCTGCCGTAGCGCCGCGCGTGCGAGGGACCTGTTGACCTCGGCGCAACGCGGATTCGGCGCTGGCGTAAGCTTCTGCCCAGAACAAAGCACACAACGGTGAGGAGGACAAGCGGGTGGCGGAGGCGATCTCGGCAGGCGTGGACGCGTGGTTGGGTGCGCACCTAGACACCGTCATTGGGTGGCGCCGCCACATCCACTCGCACCCGGAGCTGTCCAACCAAGAGGTGGACACGACCGACTTCATCGTTGAGGTGCTGGCCCAGCACGGGCTCCAGGCCGTGCGGTTTCCGGGGACCGGCTGTTACGTGGACATCGGGCCCGACGGCGGAGAGCGCCTGGCGTTTCGCGCGGACATCGACGCGCTTCGCGTGCCTGAGCAGACCGGGCTGGACTTCGCCTCGATCATCCCGGGCATTTCGCACGCGTGCGGCCACGACGTGCACACCACGGTGGTGCTTGCGCTCGCGTGCGCGCTGGCGTCGGTGGACATTCCTTTCGGCGTGCGCTGCATTTTCCAGCCGGCCGAGGAAGTGATGGGCGGCGGCGCGCTCGATGTCATCGAATGGGGTGGGCTGAACGGGGTCGCGGCGATCTTCGCGCTGCACGTGGAGCCGAAGCTGCGCGTGGGCCAGATCGGCGTGCGCGCCGGTGCGATCACCTCTGCCGCTGATGTGATCCGGGTGCGCCTCGACGGCCCCGGCGGGCACACTGCGCGGCCGCATTTGACCTCGGACGTGGTCTACGCGCTCGGCGCGTTGGCGACGCAGCTGCCCGCGCTGTTGTCGCGGCGCGTCGACCCGCGCACCGGCACTGTGCTGGTCTTCGGCCACGTCGAAGCGGGCGACGCGCCGAATGCGATCCCGAAGCAGGGACTGCTTGCCGGCACGGTGCGCACGGCGGACATCGGCACGTGGCGCGCGTTGGAGGATCTGCTCACCGACCTCATCGACCTCATCGTTGCGCCGACAGGCTGCACCTACCAGCTCGATTACATCCGCGGCGTGCCACCCGTGCTCAACGACGACGCCGCCACCGCACTCGCCGTCGAGGCCGGCCGCGCGATCGACCCGCACGCGATCGTCGCCGCACCGCAGTCGTCCGGCGGCGAGGACTTCTCCTGGTACCTCGAGCACGTCCCCGGCACCATGGTTCGTCTCGGTGCGTGGGACGGCAAGGGGGAAAAGCCAGACCTGCACCAGGGCAATTTGCTTATCGACGAACGCGCTATCGGCGTCGGAGTGCGACTCTTCGCCTCGATCGTGGAGAAGTACTACGCCGCAAACCACGCGGAGCGTGACTCCCGCCACGATATTGCCAGCGAATAGCCAGGAGTTCACCTAGACTGGCCTGCGTATTTTTGCACGGTAACCACGAACTTGAACACAGGAGAGTACGCAACGTGTCCAAGAAACTCGTCATCATGGGTGGAGGCCCGGCAGGCTATGAGGCGGCGCTTGTCGCATCGAAGTACGGTGCGGACATCACACTGATTGAAGACCAGGGCGCGGGTGGCTCGGCGATTCGGAAGGACGTCGTGCCGTCAAAGGGGTTCATCGCCGGCGCGAACATTAAGACCGACCTGCGACGCGCCGACGACATGGGCCTGAACCACGGCCTGGGCGACGCATCGCTGTCCCTGTCGGCGTTGAACAACCGCGTGGTTGCGCTCGCCGCGGAACAGTCGCGCGACATTTATGCGCAGCTCGACCGTGTCGGCGTGCGAATTTTGAACGGTCGCGCGCGGTTCGCCAGCGAGCAGTCGGGCCACACCACCCATCGTGTGGTGGCACAGCTTGCCGACGGCACCGAGGAACGCATCGACTGCGACATGGTGCTGGTGTGCACCGGCGCGTCGCCGCGCGTACTCAAGGGCGCAGAGCCGGACGGCGAGCGCATCCTCAACTGGCGCCAGATGTACGACCTGATCGAGATGCCGACGCACCTCATCGTGGTCGGTTCCGGCGTGACCGGTGCCGAGTTCGTCTCCGCCTACGCGGAGCTCGGTGTGCCGGTGACCATGGTGGCTTCGCGCGACCGCATTCTCCCGCACGACGACGCGGACGCCGCAGACGTGCTGGAGACGGTGCTGCAGAACCTCGGCGTAAAGCTGGAGAAGGACGCCCGCGTGGACAACGTGGAAAACACCGGCGAGGGCGTCATCGTGCGCACCACCGACGGTCGCGAGATCGAAGGCTCCCACGTCATGATGTCCATTGGTTCCATCCCAAACACCGCCGACCTCAACCTTGAAGCGGCTGGCGTGGAGGTCACCCCGTCGGGCCACATTCACGTCGACCGCGTGTCGCGCACGAACGTGGCTGGCATCTACGCCGCCGGCGACTGCTCCGACCTCATGCCGCTTGCGTCGGTCGCAGCACAGCAGGGTCGCATCGCCGTCGACCACGCACTCGGCGAGGGCGTCGCCCCGATCCGCCTGAAGACGGTGGGCAACGCCGTGTTCACCCGTCCGGAGATCGCCGCAGTGGGTGTCACCGAGCAGCAGATTGTCGACGGCGAAGTCGAGGCCGACATCTACAAACTACCGCTGGCCACCAACGCGCGCGCGAAGATGCGCTCGCTGCAGCACGGCTTTGTAAAGATCTTTGCCCGCAAGGGGTCCGGCGTGGTTATCGGCGGCGTGATCGTCGCCCCGACCGCGTCCGAGCTCATCCACTCCATCACCATTGCGGTGACCAACAACCTCACCGTGCGCCAGCTGGCGAACTCGATGGCGGTTTACCCGTCGCTGTCCGGCTCCATCACCGAGGCGGCGCGCCGCCTGATCAGCCGCACCGATCTGGACTAGCCAGACCGGCCGCGCTGGCCCGACCGGCTCACTGCGTCGGCACCATCGCCGGGAACGCGCGCTGCGGGCAGGCGCTGCGCGGGCACGTCTCGCATCCTGGACCGATCGGTGTCGCCGAGGTAGGGGAGAGGTCAAGTCCGTCTGCATAGACAAGCCGGTCGGCGTACGCCGCATCGCAGCCAAGCGCGACGGCATTTTCCTGCCGCGGGGTGCCAAACCCCAGTGGCGGGCCCTGCACCATGCGCGCCATCCACAAATACGTCCGGCCATCCGGCATCACGGAGACCTGCCGGGTCACACGGTTCGAGGTCTCGAACGCGCGGTGCACCACCCACAGCGGGCACGTGCCGCCGCGCTGCGAGAAGTGAAACGACGTCGTGGACTGCCGCTTCGAGATGTTGCCGGCCCGATCGGTGCGCACAAACACAAAAGGCACTGCCCGCTCGCCGGGTCGCTGCAGCGTGCCCAGGCGTTGGCAGGTCGATTCAAAACCGGTGCCGAACTGCGCCGCGATCATGTCGATGTCGTAGCGCGTCGCCTCGGCGGCGGTAAGAATCTCGCCGTACGGCATGGTTACCGCCGCGGCAAAATACTGCCCCAGCCCATGGCGGCCCAGCTCGCGTGCTGGCTCGTTCCCAATCTGTGCCACGTGCGCATCAATCAAGCTCGCATGCGCGATGCGGCCATAGTGGTAGGAAAGCTCGAAGGTCTGCTGGGCTTCAGTCAGGCCGGCTCGCAGCCGAATCTCGCGAGCATGCTTATCGACGACTGACCTTGCACCCGCACTTGGCTGGTTAAAGCGCACCGAGTAGCCGAAATCCCGGTCAAACGCCGCGGCCAAACGCGTCAGCCGCAACTGCCGCGAAGGCGCCTGGAGCGCGAAGCGTTCCGCAGCCTCGTCCAGGTCGTGGAAGTAGTTCTCGTTGTCCTGGAAAAAGTCGCGGACGATGAGGTGGGGGTTTGATGACGAAGCGTCGATAAGCGATGGAATGCTCAAGACTGCCTCAGCGATGGATGGAAACCGATGGGCGAAATTGGCGAGTTCGTCATCGGCGACGCTCGGGAGCAGCTCTGCGAGTTCGCCGAGGGTGCGCTGCTGCGCGTCGGGAGAGAAGAAGGAGGCCTCGACCCCGAAGACGCGGGTCAGCTGCAGCAGCACCGTGACTGTCAGGGGACGCTGATCGTTCTCAAGCTGGTTGAGGTAGCTGGTGGAGATGCCGAGTTTGCGCGCCATCTCGACCTGGGTGAGACCGCGGTGCGTGCGAAGTGTGTGAATCCGTGCCCCCGCATAATGCTTGGCCAAACTGGTTGCCTCCAGAAAAATGGGCGTGAGCTGAGCTTTTACAGAGTTTACAAAAAGCGCGGCATCACGACACAGTTTTACGCAACCTAGATCATGACCCACGCCACACTTTGACCCCTACTATGAGGTGTGACGCTCGGCCCGAGTGAGGCCGGGCCCAACCCAACGCTGTATTCGACTTTCATTTCGGCTTCCGCAAAGGATCCGTTAAGGAGCTGACCTGCATGATTGAGCACGAGGTACGCACGCGTAAGTCCGCCGAGGACTTCCCGATTGAAGAGCACCTGGCCTACAAGATCGCCCAAGTCGCCGCCGATCCGGTCGAGGTGCCGGAAGACACCAAGGAAATGATCATCAACCGCATCATCGACAACGCGTCGGCCGCGGTTGCCTCCTACGCGCGCCGTCCGGTCACCACCGCCCGCGTGATGGCAGAGGCGCACCCGGTGCAGGAAAACGGTGCGCAGGTCTTCGGCATCGACGGCGCGTACTCCGCGGAGTGGGCGGCGTTCGCGAACGGCACCGCCGTGCGCGAGCTTGATTACCACGACACCTTCCTGGCTGCGGAGTACTCCCACCCGGGCGACAACATTCCGCCGATCCTCGCCGTCGCGCAGCACAAGGGGCTCGACGGCAAGGCGCTCATCCGCGGCATCGCTACCGGCTACGAGATCCAGGTCAACCTGGTCAAGGGCATCTCCCTGCACGAGTTCAAGATCGACCACGTCGCGCACCTCGGCCCGTCGGCCGCGGCCGGCATCGGCACCATGCTCGATCTGGACGTGGACACCATCTACCAGGCAGTCGGCCAGGCGCTGCACACCACGACTGCGACTCGCCAGTCCCGCAAGGGCCTGATCTCCTCTTGGAAGGCATCCGCTCCGGCTTTCGCCGGCAAGATGGCCATCGAGGCGGTTGACCGCGCGATGCGCGGCGAAGGCGCACCGGCGCCGATCTGGGAAGGCGAGGATGGCGTCATCGCTTGGATGCTGCACTCCCCGGAGCGCACCTACACGGTTCCCCTGCCTGAGCCTGGCGAAGGCAAGCGCGCAATCCTGGACACCTACACTAAGGAGCACTCCGCCGAGTACCAGGCGCAGGCTCCGATCGACCTCGCGCGCCGCATCAAGGCCACCATCGAAGAGCAGGGCAAGTCCACCGCGGACATCGAGTCCATCGTGCTGCACACCTCGCACCACACCCACTACGTGATCGGCACCGGCGCGAATGACCCGCAGAAGATGGATCCGACGGCATCCCGCGAGACGCTGGACCACTCCATCATGTACATGTTCGCCGTTGCGCTTGAAGACGGCACCTGGCACCACGTGGATTCCTACCTGCCGGAGCGTGCGGGCCGCCCGGAAACCGTGGAGCTGTGGCACAAGATCTCCACCGTCGAGGACGAGGAGTGGACCCGCCGCTACCACTCCACCGACCCGAACGAGAAGGCATTTGGCGCTAAAGCCGTCATCACCTTCAACGACGGCTCCGTCATCGAGGACGAGATGGCTGTGGCCGACGCGCACCCGCTCGGTGCCCGCCCGTTTACGCGCGACAACTACATCAACAAATTCCGCACCCTGGCCGAGGGCATCGTCGACCAGGCGGAACAGGACCGCTTCCTTGAGGCCGTGCAGAATCTGGAGAACCTCACCGACCTGTGCGAGCTCAACATCGTGGTCAATGAAGCTGCGCGCGCTGAGGCGCCGGAGATCCCGGGAGGTATCTTCTAATGTTCGCGCCGGAAAAGACTCCACGTGAGCGTCGTCAAGCATTGCGCGAATCGCTTGCCAGCGAGACGATCACCAAGCTTCCGGGTGCTTTCAACCCGCTGACCGCGCGCCTGATTGAGGATATCGGCGGGTTCGAGGGTGTCTACGTCTCGGGTGCCGTGCTGGCCAACGACCTCGGCCTGCCGGACATCGGCCTGACCACCCTCACTGAGGTGGCGCACCGCGGTGGCCAAATTGCCCGTGCGACGAACCTGCCGGTGCTCATCGACGCCGACACCGGCTTTGGCGAGCCGATGTCCGCCGCGCGCACCGTTGCAGAGTTTGAGGCTGCCGGCCTCGCGGCGCTGCACCTGGAGGACCAGGTGAACCCGAAGCGCTGCGGCCACCTCGACGGTAAAGAAGTCGTGCCGCGCGATCTTATGGTGCGACGCATCACCGCCGCTGTGCGCGAGCGCCACGACGACGCGTTTGTCATCTGTGCCCGCACCGACGCCGCCGGCATCGAAGGCATCGACGAAGCCATCGAGCGCGCCAAGGCCTACGCCGACGCGGGCGCGGACATGATCTTCACCGAGGCGCTGTACTCGGAGGCCGACTTCGAGCAGTTCCGCGCCGCTGTCGACATCCCGCTGCTGGCGAACATGACCGAGTTCGGCAAGACCGACCTCATCCCCGCCCCGCGCCTTGAAGAGCTCGGCTACAACGCCGTGATCTGGCCGGTGACCACCTTCCGCCTGGCGATGGGCCAGGCCGAGGAAATGCTGCGCGACATGGCCCAGACCGGCACCCAGGAGCCGTGGCTGGACAAGATGCAGCACCGCTCCCGCCTCTACGAGCTCGTCCGCTACGACGAGTACAACCAGTTCGACCAGTCAGTCTTCACCTACTCGAAGGACACCTACCAGTCCACGTTCCAGACGGAATCCGAGTAGCTCCGAGCCCTTCCAACCCAGCCGAAAAGGAGAACCATCATGACCGAGCCAGATATCCGCAAGGGCCTCAACGGCGTTGTCGCCGACTACACCGCTGTGTCCAAGGTCAACCCGGAGACGAACTCCCTGCTCTACCGCGGTTACCCGGTCCAGGAGCTCGCGGAACACTGCACCTTCGAAGAGGTCGCGTACCTGCTGTGGAACGGCGAGCTGCCGAACGAGCAGGAGCTCGCGGACTTCCGCGGCGGATGCATGGCCAACCGCGACATCGACGAGGAATTGATCCAGGTCATCAACTTCCTGCCGAAGGACTGCCACCCGATGGACGTCCTGCGCACCGCCGTGAGCTACCTGGGCACCCACGACCCGGAGAAGTTCACCACCGACGCCGCGCACCTGCAGTCCATCGGCCGCCAGCTGCTGGCCAAGCTCCCGACCATCGTGGCCACCGACATTCGCCGCCGCCAGGGCAAGGAGTACATCGCCCCGTCCAAGGAGAAGGGCTTCTCCGAAAACTTCCTTTGGATGGTCTTCGGCGACGACGAAAAGTCCCCGGCGAACATCCCGTCCGACATTGAGGCGTTTGAGAAGACCATGATCCTCTACGCCGAGCACTCCTTCAACGCGTCCACCTTCACAGCCCGCACCATCGCGTCGACGATGTCGGACGGCTGGTCTGCGATCACCGGCGCTATCGGCGCGCTGAAGGGCCCGCTGCACGGCGGCGCGAACGAGTTCGTCATGCACCACATGGAAGAGATCGGCGACCCGGCGAAGGCAGAGGAGTGGTGCCTAAACAAGCTCAAGAACAAGGAGCTTGTCATGGGCTTCGGCCACCGCGTGTACAAGAAGGGCGACTCCCGCGTACCCACCATGGAGGCCGCGTTCAAGAAGCTCGCCGCCGAGCACCCGGAGAAGGACTCCCAGAAGTGGGTCGAGATGTACGACATCATGGCGAAGACCATGTACGAGAACACCTCGATCAACATCCGCCCGAACCTGGACTTCCCGTCCGGCCCGGCGTACTACATCCTCGGTTTCGACATCGAGTTCTTCACCCCGCTGTTCGTTATGTCCCGCATCACCGGCTGGACCGCGCACATCATCGAGCAGTTCGAGAACAACTCGCTGATCCGCCCGCTGTCCGCCTACAACGGCCCGGACGAGCGCCATGTAGAAAAGTAAGGTCAGCGGTCGCGGGCGTCGGAGCATTTTGCTTAACGACGCCCGCGTTGTTGTTCGTATGACCTATTCGCCACACCGAGCCTGAACTAGACTTAAACTACATTCAGCCGAATTGTGCTCTAAACCCTTCTTGCTCCTTCGCTACGGAAAGGACACCCTATGAATCCGGATACGCTTCCGCTCAACGACCTGCCCTCCTTCAAGAAGATCTTGGTCGCCAACCGCGGCGAGATCGCAGTGCGCGCGTTCCGCGCCGCGTTTGAGACAGGCGCGAAGACCGTCGCCGTGTACCCCCGCGAGGACCGCAACTCCTTCCACCGCCCGTTTGCCAATGAGGCGGTTCAGATCGGTGTTGAGGGCCAGCCGGTCAAGGCCTACCTGGACATCGACGAAATTATTCGCGCCGCCAAGGAGACCGGCGCGGACGCGATCTACCCGGGCTACGGGTTCCTTTCCGAGCGCGCGGATCTGGCGCGCGCTTGCCGCGACAACGGCATCAAGTTCATTGGCCCAACCCCGGAGACGCTGGATCTGACCGGCGACAAGTCCGCCGCGGTGCAGGCTGCTGAGCGCGCTGGTCTTCCAGTGCTGAAGGACTCGGAGCCGTCGTCGGATCCGAAGCAGCTCGCGGAGTACGCGAAGGATTTCGAGTTCCCGGTCTTCGTCAAGGCGGTCGCCGGTGGTGGCGGACGCGGCATGCGCTTTATTGAGAAGCTGGAGGACGTAGAGTCGTTGGCTGCGGAGGCATCCCGCGAGGCGGAGGCCGCCTTTGGCGACGCGAGCGTCTACATCGAGCGTGCCGTGATCAACCCGCAGCACATCGAGGTGCAGATCATGGCGGACTCTCACGGCAACGTGGTGCACCTCTTCGAGCGCGACTGCTCGGTGCAGCGCCGCCACCAGAAGGTGGTGGAGATCGCGCCTGCGCAGCACATTACGGAGGAGCAGCGCCAGCGCATCTGCCAGGATGCGGTGAACTTCTGCAAGGAAATCAACTACGAGGGTGCTGGCACCGTCGAGTTCCTGGTGGATGAGCAGGGTAACCATGTGTTCATCGAGATGAACCCGCGCGTGCAGGTCGAGCACACGGTGACTGAGGAGGTCACCGGCGTCGACATCGTGAAGAACCAGATGTACATCGCCGCCGGCGCGAAGCTGGAGGATGTGCACCTCACCCAGGACCTTATCGAGGTCAACGGTGCGGCGCTGCAGTGCCGCATCACCACCGAGGACCCGAAGAACGGCTTCCGGCCCGACTCCGGCACGATCACCGGTTACCGCTCCCCGGGCGGTGCGGGCGTGCGTCTCGACGGCTCCGTGGCCGTCGGCACCACGATCACCCCGAACTTCGACTCACTGCTGGTGAAGATGACGTGCCGCGGGCGCAACTTCCAGGTTGCCGTGGACCGCGCACTGCGTGCGCTCAACGAGTTCGCCGTTGACGGTGTCTCCACCAACATCGGCTTCTTGCGCGCGCTGCTGTCCGAGCCAGAATTCCGCCACGAGCGCATCAACACCGGCTTCATCGCGGATCACCCGAACCTGCTCGACGCACCGGACGCCGCCGATGATGCCGGCAAGATCCTCAACTACCTTGCCTCGGTGACGGTGAACAAGCCGAACGGCCCGCGCCCGACGAACATCCAGCCGTCGAAGAAGCTCCCGCGTGCTGAATACGGCGAGACTCCGCGCGGCTCGCGCGACGAACTGCTTGAACTCGGCCCGGTGAAGTGGGCAGAGAATCTGCGCAACCAGACGGCGCTCGGCGTCACCGAGACCACTTTCCGCGACGCTCATCAGTCGCTGCTGGCAACCCGTATCCGCACCAACACCCTTGTCGCGGCGGCGAAGCACGTCGGCCACCTCACCCCGGAACTGACCTCGGTTGAGGCCTGGGGCGGCGCGACCTTTGACGTGGGCATGCGCTTCCTCCACGAGTCGCCGTGGATGCGCCTCGACGAGATCCGCGAGGCCCTGCCGAACGTGAACATCCAGATGCTGCTGCGCGGGCGCAACACCGTCGGCTACACCCCGTACCCGGATTCGGTGACACGTGCATTCGTGCAGGAGGCTGCGACTTCCGGCATCGACATCTTCCGCATCTTCGACGCGCTGAACGACGTCTCCCAGATGCGCCCGGCCATCGACGCGGTGTTGGAGACCAACACGACCGTCGCCGAGGTCGCGATGGCTTACTCCGGCAACCTGCTGGATCCGGCTGAAGACCTCTACACCCTTGACTACTACCTCAACCTCGCTGAGGAGATCGTGGGCGCTGGTGCCCACGTCTTGGCGATCAAGGACATGGCTGGCCTGATGCGCCCGGCAGCGGCCGCGAAACTGGTCACCGCCCTGCGTGAACGCTTCGACCTGCCGGTCCACGTCCACACCCACGACACCGCTGGCGGCCAGCTGGCCACCTACCTCGCTGCCGCTAACGCTGGCGCGGACGTCGTCGATGTGGCGTCCGCTCCGCTCGCCGGCACCACCTCGCAGCCGTCGATGTCCGCACTTGTCGCCGCCTTCGCCAACACCGAGCGCGACACTGGCATCTCTCTGCAGGCCGTGTCCGACCTCGAACCGTACTGGGAGGCCGTGCGCCAGGTTTACGCCCCATTCGAGTCCGGCATCCCGGGCCCGACCGGCCGCGTGTACAAGCACGAGATCCCGGGCGGTCAGCTTTCCAACCTGCGCACCCAGGCAAAGGCGCTGGGTCTTGAGGACCGCTTTGAGCTGGTGGAGGACTACTACGCCGGCGTGAACGAGATCCTTGGCCGCCCGACGAAGGTGACCCCCTCTTCCAAGGTCGTCGGCGACCTTGCCCTGCAGCTGGTGGGCCAGGGTGTCAGCCCGGAGGAGTTCGCCGAAAACCCGCGCAAGTACGACATCCCTGAGTCCGTGATCGGCTTCCTCCAGGGTGAACTGGGCACGCCTCCGGGTGGCTGGCCGCTGCTGCGCGAGAAGGCCCTGGAAAATCGCGACGAGGTCGACCACACCGTGCAGGTGCCGGAAGAACTCGCGCCGGCGCTGGAGAGCGGCGACCACGAGACTCGCCGCATCGCGCTGGACAAGCTGCTCTTCCCGAAGCAGTACAACGAGTTCCTCGAGCACAGGCGCGCCTACGGCATCACCGACCAGCTCGGCGACAAGACCTTCTTCTACGGCCTCGAAGAGGGCGAGGAGACGATGATCTACTACGGCGAGATCGACGCGAACACCCCGCCGCTGGTGGTGCGCCTCGATGCCGTCGGCGAGCCGGATGAGAAGGGTATGCGCCAAGTCATCCTCACCGTCAACGGCCAGGTTCGCCCGATGTCCATCCGTGACGAGAACGCCGAGTCCACCGTCGCCGAGGTGGAAAAGGCTGACTCTGCGAACCCGGGCCACGTCGCAGCCCCGTTCGCCGGCGTGGTCAACGTGACGGTCAGCGCTGGCGACGAGGTCAAGGCTGGCGATCAGGTTGCCACCATCGAAGCGATGAAGATGGAGGCCTCCATCTCTGCGTCCGTCGACGGCACCATCGAGCGCGTCGCCCTGTCGCAGGCAACGAAGGTTGAGGGCGGCGACTTGGTCGTCGTGATCAGCTAGTCGCACCAAAGTGGAAAGCTCCGGGTTGTTTGCCCGGAGCTTTTTGCTTATCGACGTCTACGCCATCGCCCTACAGCGCATAGACCATCGCGCCCTCAATGGTCGGGTGGTCGGTGAACCCGAATTCCTCGTAGCGGTGCCGCGCCCGCGGGTTCTTCGCATCCACCCACAGCGCGATGCGCGTGGCGCCCTGCTCGCGAGCGAGCTGAACCGCCTGTCCCAGCAACTGTGCCCCGAGGCGCTGTCCCGCGTACCGGTTCTCGACTGCGATGGCGATTTCCGGCACGTCCGGCCCGAGGTTCGCCCACCCATCTTCCGGTTTCGACCAATAGCGCAACCAGACGCCACCAGCAGGGGTACGAAGCTCATCGAAGGCGATGACGCCGCCGTCACGCTCGGGGTCCCAATCGTCCACGTATTTCTCAACCCCTGGAAGCACGTCCGGCTCCAGGTCAGCAGTCTCGTCGCCGAACGAGTCGGCGAGGAAGTTCAAACGCTGCAGGTAAGTCCGATCCGCCTCCCTGGCGCGTCGGAACGTGAACTCCGCAGATTCAACCATCGCTATTTCAACTCCATGAGGACGGCAGATTTCTGCACCTGCGCACCCGTCTCTGCTGCAAGACCGGTCACCGTGCCGGACTTGTGCGCCTTGACCGGGTTTTCCATCTTCATCGCTTCAAGGACGAGGAGCACGTCGCCCTCCGCAATCTCGTCGCCCTCGGACACGTTGACTTTGATCACGGTGCCCTGCATCGGCGCCGCAACAGCATCACCGGAGGCGGCAGCCTTGGACCCGGCCGTGCGGCGCTTCTTCGGGCGTTTGCGCTGCCCGCCACCGAAGACCAGCGACGACGGCAACGCAATCTCAATGCGACGCCCGTTCACCTCCACGGCAAAAGTGCGGTTCTCGCCATCCGAATCGGCGCCGTCCGCGTCGCCGTCGGCATCAGTATCCGCAGGGGCGAGCTCGTTGACCCACGCTTCCTCGATCCAGCGGGTGTATACATCGAAGTGCTCGCCGTCGCCAATGAATGCAGGGTCGTCAAGAACGGCCTGGTCGAAGGGGATGACGGTCGGCAGCCCCTTCACCACGTACTCACTCAGCGCACGGCGAGAGCGCTGGAGAGCTTCCTCGCGGTCCTCGCCGTAGACGATGAGCTTCGCCAGCATCGAGTCGAACTGCCCGCCGACCACAGAGCCAGCACGCACGCCGGAATCCACGCGCACGCCCGGACCGGCCGGTTCCACGTACTCGGTGATGGTGCCTGGTGCGGGCATGAAGTTCACTGCCGGGTCTTCGCCGTTGATGCGGAATTCGATGGCATGTCCGCGCGGTTCCGGGTCCGTCGTAAAGCGAAGCTCTTCACCCGCCGCGATGCGGAACTGCTCGCGCACCAGGTCAATGCCGGTGGTGACCTCGGTGACCGGGTGCTCCACTTGCAAGCGGGTGTTCACCTCGAGAAAGGAGATGATGCCTTCCGGGTGCTGCTCGGTGCCAGCGCTGACCAGGTACTCGACCGTGCCCGCGCCGTAGTAACCGGCCTCCTTGCAGATCGCCTTCGCGCTTTCGTGGATCCGCGCGCGCTGCGCGTCGGTCAAAAACGGTGCCGGCGCCTCTTCGACCAGCTTCTGGAAGCGGCGCTGCAGGGAGCAGTCGCGGGTGCCCACGACGATGACGTTGCCGTGCTGGTCTGCAAGCACCTGCGCCTCGACATGGCGCGCCTTATCAAGGTAGCGCTCGACAAAGCACTCGCCACGGCCGAACGCCGCGGTGGCCTCACGGGTCGCCGACTCGAAGAGCTCGGGAATCTCTTCCCGGGTGTAGGCGACCTTCATGCCGCGCCCGCCGCCGCCGTAGGCAGCCTTGATGGCTACCGGCAGGCCGTGCTCGTCAGCAAACGCGGCCACCTCATCGGCGTTCGCAACGGGGTCCTTCGTGCCCGGTGCCATTGGCGCATCGGCGCGTTCAGCGATGTGGCGGGCGGTGACTTTGTCGCCGAGCGCCGCAATCGCCTCCGGCGACGGGCCGATCCACGTCAGGCCCGCGTCGATGACCTTCTGCGCGAACTCCGCGTTCTCAGACAAGAACCCGTAACCGGGGTGGATTGCGTCAGCCCCGGAATCAGCCGCAGCCTTGAGCACCTTCTCCATGTCCAGGTACGACTCCGCCGCGGTAGTGCCGCCCAGCGCGAACGCCTCGTCTGCCATCGCCACAAACGGGGCGTCGGCGTCGGGCTCTGCATAGACAGCAACGGAGGCGAGGCCAGCATCTTTCGCGGCGCGGATGACGCGCACGGCGATCTCGCCGCGGTTGGCAATGAGCACCTTCGATAGGGGAGTAGGCACGAGTAATTCCGCCTTTACTAAATATTTGCTAAATGGTTAGGTCTACCAACATATCTTGGCTGTGCCGCTTCATATTACAGTCCCGCTCGGCGTTTTCCGCACTAAGTTACTCTTGCGTAGGTTCTGGGTTGGGCTCGGGCGTGGCTTCGGAGCCGCGCTCAATAGGCACACGAACCATGTTTCCCCATTCGATCCAGGAGCCGTCGTAAAGCGAAGCATCCTTGAACCCCAGGATGTGGGTGAGTACGAACCACGTGTGCGCCGAGCTTTCCCCCATCTGGCAATAGATAACGGTGCGCGCGTCGCGGTCGAAGTCGCTGTAGATCTCGGCGATCTCATCTGCGCTACGAAACAGCGCATTCGGGTACACCGATCGCCCCCACGGCACATTCACAGCACCAGGGATATGTCCCTGCCGCAGGGCAAGCGGAGCTTGTTGCTTATCGACGGCCCCTGCGACCTCATCGCCAGCGTAAAGCTCGGGGGTGCGGGCGTCGATCAACTGAATGCCTTGAATTGGCGTGCCCTGCTCGCGCAAGCCGTCGAGCAGCTCGGTCGCGAACGTCCGAGTCGGGGTGTCGTTGCGCTCTACGGTGGGGTAGTCGCTTTCCGGGTATGTGGGCACGGCGAAGGAGGTGTCGCGCTCTTCTCCCATCCACGCGTCGCGGCCGCCGTCGAGAAGTCGCACATCCGGGTGGCCGAACAGCTCGAAGACCCACGCGGTGTAGGCCGCCCACCAGTTCGCGCGGTCGCCGTAAACCACTACCGTGTCGTCGCGTGAAATGCCCCGCTCGCGCATCAGTGCGGCGAACGCCGCGCCGTCGATCAGGTCGCGCTGGACGGGGTCGTTGAGGTCGCGGTTCCAATCGATGCGCACCGCGCCAGGAATGTGGCCGATGTCGTAGAGGTAGGCATCCTCGTCGCTTTCCACGACCTTCAGACCGTCGACGCCCAAGCGAGCAGAAAGCCACGCGGCGGAAACGAACTTCTCTGGATGCGCGAACGTCTCGAACTGCGGGTTGTGCTCAAGCTCAATTCCCACTTCGATGATTCCTCTCCTTGGGCGCCATGAAATTGCCACTCCACGATACCGTCGTTGGCGGGAAGTGGGCTGCCCAACTGGGCGAAATCAGGGGAGTTTGCGGCGCTGAGACGGGTCTTGTGAGCTTAACCACTAACCGGCGGTCTTCCCCGGCCAACCCACGAGAAAAGACTTAGAGTTCGATGCGGGAACACGATCAACATCGAAAGGGATCCTAGTGAAGAAGGCAATTGTAGTTTTCGAGGTTGAGGGCGGCTCCGACAAGTACATCGACGGCCACCGCAAAGACACCATGCCAATCGTCAACGCGATCAAGGACAAGGGCTGGCACGCAGAGGTTGTGTACTTCCGTCCGGAGTGGGCATCGGACCTCTTTGATTACGTCTCCGAGAACTTCGACGCGTACATCTCCCGCGTGAACCCGGGCAACATCCCGGGCGGCGAGAAGGGCTACTTCGACCTGCTCACCCGCCTGTCCGAGGCTGGCCTCGTCGGCATGTCCACCCCGGAGGAGATGATCTCCTACGGCGCCAAGGACGCTCTGGTGAAGCTCAACCAGACCGACCTGGTTCCGTCCGACACTGCCGCGTACTACGACGTGGAGTCCTTCAAAAACACTTTCCCGACCTCCCTGTCCTACGGTGAGCGCGTGCTGAAGCAGAACCGCGGCTCCACCGGTTCGGGCATTTGGCGCGTCCGTCTCGCGGACGAATCGCAGGCAGCCAACGTTGAGCCGGGCACCGCACTGCCGCTGGACACCAAGCTCAAGTGCACCGAAGCTGTGGACAACCACACAGAGGATCGCGAACTTGGCGAGTTCATGGATTTCTGCGAGCAGTACATCGTTGGTGACAACGGCATGCTCGTCGACATGCGCTTCATGCCGCGCATCACTGAGGGTGAGATCCGTATCCTCCTCGTTGGCCCGCACCCAGTCTTCGTCGTGCACAAAAAACCGGCCGAGGGCGGTGACGCGTTCTCCGCGACCTTGTTCTCCGGCGCGAAGTACACCTACCAGAAACCGGAGGAGTGGCAGGAGCTCGTCGACATGTTCGCCGAGGCACGCCCTGTCATCGCTGAGAACCTTGGCGGAGACAACATCCCGCTGATCTGGACCGCGGACTTCATGCTTGCTGACGATGACGAGACCGGCGAAGACACCTACGTCCTCGGTGAGATCAACTGCTCCTGCGTCGGCTTCACCTCCGAGCTGGACATGGGCATCCAGGAGATGGTGGCTGACGAGGCCATCAAGCGTGTCGAGGAAAAGCACTCCGCGTAGCGCTTCTGCTTGACGACGATTGAAGCCCCGGCTGCGGCCGGGGCTTTTCGCGTGGCGGCGGGCTTAATTGAGCAGGTAGCCGGGTTGGGACCAAAGCTGAGCGAACTTCTCGGTGTCCCCGGCGACCGCTTGCACGGTGCCGTTTTGGGCCGTGAGATCCACCGTGTAATGGTCGGTGATGCCTGCGGCGGTGGCACCTCCGCGCTCGCCCCACGTGAGGCGAACCTGGCCGTCGTCAAGCATTTCAATGCTCTCTACCTTGGTAAAGAGCCGCATTTCGCCGTCGGGCTGGCCGTTGACGTAGAGCGCTAGTCCTGTTATGTCCATAGAGTTTTTGGACGTGGAGTCTGTGGGGTTTTTGGACGCGTTTAGCTGATCATCGTTGTGGTCTGCGTTTTGGCCGTGGCTTGGACAGGTTCGGTTGAAGCTGTGGTGGTTGGCGGTGTTTCATTCCTTCGACCAGGTTGATGTTGATTTGCCCGCCGGGTGGCCTGTGGCTCAGTGTGATCGGGAGCGGCACGCTGAAAAGAAATTCACCGTCGTGGGCTGTGAAGAACTCGGCGACGTTGTCGGCTGTGACCGTGGTGTAGAGCAGACGATTTTTGAATCTCAGGCCGATGTAGATGCCGTGGGCGAGCACGCGGACAACCCCGTCTTTGCTTACTCGGAGTTCGTCTGGGATGCCCCAACTGTTTGTTGATCGTGTCGTCGGCATCGTTAATGTGGGGGTATCGGTGGGAGGTAAGCCTTGCTGAGCTGCCATGTCATCGATGCTGGCCTCGGGTGAAGTTGCCGCTTCCTCGGGGCCGTTTGTCGCTATGAGTGCTGCTTGCGGGTTGTGCGCTTGGTTGAAAGTGACCACGCGGGCCCAAACATTTTCAGGATCAAGCGGATGCGTGGGTGGTGCTGCCTTGGGGAAGGTGTCGAAAGCTTGGCGTGGGGTGATATGCATTTTGCCCACCAGCAGCGATTGGTGGCGTCGTCGCTCGTTGTACACCTGGCGGTATTCAACGAGGTACGAGTTGACCTCAGCAAGGCTGACCGGGTGGCGCGCGTCTAGGAACTGAATCAGGGTGCGGTGGGAGCGCTCGTCTTTTCCCTGGGTTGTGGGAGCAAACCCAGCAATAGCAAGAACACCTTCGCTGGCAAGCCACACTTCAGTAGCGGAGAGATGACCACGGTGGTAGGTGGCGAACGCCTCGCCGCTATCGGAGAGGATCTCTTGGGGTTTGCCGTAGACAGCAAATGCCTCGGCTAATGCAGCGCGCGCATCAGTACCGTTTTCCGGCAAAGCGAATGCTTTGGTACCTACATCGAATCTGCTGGCGTCGTCGATGACCTGGTAGATCGTCACGTGTGTTGCGCGGTCGTGTCTAGTAACACCGTGGTGAGTATTGAGTAACGCATTGGTGAGCATCCAGTAACGGTCCGGGGGAGGATTCTGGTGACCGCGTGACTTCAGGGCACGCGGCGTTACCAGAGGAGTCTGATTGTGACTGACTACCGGGCGGTAATGGATCAAGTGCTGAAAGGTTGGTCTGTCCGCCAAATCTGTTCGAGTTTGCGGTGCTCGCACACCACTGTGCAAAAAGCCCGCGGTGCGCTGGTGGAACACAACATCACAACGCGTGAGCAACTTCGTGGGGTTGCTGATCATGAGCTGGCGGACTGGTTCGTCGACGGGCGCAGCCATGCTCAGGGGGATTTCGTCCCGATCGATTTCGACGCTGTCGCCAAGGCGCGCACCGGGCGCAACAAGGTGACCTTGCAGGTGCTGTGGGGCCGCTACACCGCACAGTCTGCGGGCACAGGCCAGCGGTATTACAGCTACGAGCGGTTTCGCCAGCTTGTGGCTCAACACGTTGATGCAGCCGGGCTGACCGCCAGGATCACCCATGCCCCAGGCCATACGATGCAGGTGGACTGGGCAGGCACGAAGATGCCGCTGGAGGGTGTCCGATTCTTTGTGTGCGGGGGCTTGGTTTACAAGTAGTCCGCGAATCGGTCGGGGTAAGCCACGGCTAGTTGGTTGATGGCTTGTTTCCACCCGGTGGCTTTCGCTCCTTCAATATAGCCGTTGCACTCAACGTCGCGCTTGGCTTTCTTCGCCCGCTGCGCAGCGCGCTTGTCCTCGATGTTGCAGATCATCAACCACAGCGTCTTCAACGCCGCGGTATCGTTCGGGAACTGGCCCCTGTTACGGGTAGCTTTACGCAGTTCAGCATTCAGCGACTCGATCGAATTGGTGGTGTAGAGCACCCGCCTGGCCGCAGGCGGGAACTGCAGAAACGGCACGAACCGCTCCCAAGCGTCGCGCCAGACTTTGACCGACTGGGGGTATTTTAGGCCCAGCTCACTGGCCTCGAAAGCATCCAGGCTGGCGCGTGCCGTCTCCTCATTGGGAGCGGTGTAGACCTCACGCAGCGCGCGAGAGACGCCTTTGCGGTCCTGATACGACACCCACCGGTTCGCCGCCCGAATCAGGTGCACGATGCAGGTCTGCACCATGGAATTCGGCCAGGTTGCCTCCACGGCTTCTGGCAGGCCTTGGAGCCCGTCGCAGCAGACAATGAACACGTCCTGGACCCCGCGGTTGGCCAGATCTGCGCACACCGATGCCCAAAATGCGGCGCCTTCATTGTCAGCGATCCACAATCCCAGGATGTGCTTGATGCCGTCCATGTCGACACCAACCGCCATGTAGCAAGCCTTGTTGACCACGCGGTGGCCGTCACGGATCTTCACGCGTAGCGCGTCGAGGAAGATCACTGGGTAAAACTCGTCGAGCTGGCGGTTTTGCCAGATCATGACCTCTTCTAAGACCGCATCGGTAATGGTGCTGATCGTATCCGGGCTCATATCCACCCCCAGGGTGGTGGCGAGATGGTGCTGGATATCTCGCACGGTCATCCCGCCGGCGTACAGCGAGATAATCATGTCGTCGAGCTCTGTGAGCCGACGGGAGCCTTTGGGCACCATCTGCGGGGTGAACGTGCCCGCGCGATCCCGTGGCATCGTGACCTCAACAGGGCCGTAGCCGGAATCGACGGTCTTGGTGTACGACCCGTTTCGGTGGTTGCCACCACCAGCATCTGTTACCTGGGCTTTCGCTTTGCGGTCGGAGTGTTCGTAGCCCAAATGGGCATCCATCTCCGCCTGCAGGCCGGCGTTGATCGACGCCTGCAAAAGCCCCTTGACCAGCTCGCTGGCGTCGTCGGTGGAGGTGGACAGCTCCCCGATGAGCTTTGCGAGCTCGGGGTTATCCATCAGCTTCTCGCTGATCTCGTTGACCCTGGACGGGTCGTGGCTTTTCTTCGGTGACACAGTAGTCATTATCGGTGAAACTCCTTCAGATCAGAGCCTCACACACAAACTTCCTGGCACCCTCTGCCGCTGTTTGACCCCACCGGCGGGCAAGGCTTGCAGGTCAGCATCTTTGTCGCCTCGCTGCCGTATTCGGGCATGGTATTCGCCTGCGCGTGCGCGGATGAGCGCCAGGACGCGTGGCTTGCAGCCCATATCCGCGCGTTCGAGTACTTCGGCGGGGTCGCCGAGGTCATCGTGCCAGATAACGCCTCGACAGCCTCGAACGCGATCAGTGCCGCGGATAAAAATCGCCGGGTCAACTCCACCTACGAGGAGTTTTTGGAGCACTACAACACCGCCGCGTTGCCGGCCCGCGCGAAACGACCCAAAGACAAGGCCAGCGTCGAAGCCGCAGTCAAGATCGTCACCCAGAACGTCATCCACGCACTCGATGGCCACCAGTGCGTCGGGATAGACGAGCTCAACGCAAAAATCACCGCCCTGGTCGATGGGATCAACGCTGCCGAACCGTTTCGCGGCAATGCGACGAGCAGGCGCGCATTGTTCGATCAGTTCGAACGCGACGTGCTCACCGCGCTGCCTACAACACCGTGGCAGCGCACCGAATGGAAACGCGCCAAAGTCGCGCCCAATTTCCACATCAGAGTGCACAACGTGCATTACTCGGTACCGCACCAACTGGTGGGCCGCACCGTGGACGTGCGTATCACCGGTGACAGCCTCGCCGTCTTCGACGCCGGGCAGCGTGTGGCCACCCACCAACTCGCACGTGTCCGCGGGGTGTACGTCACCGACACCGACCACATCCCGGCGAACATGGGTGACACCCGGGGGTTGTGGACAAGCGAGTACTTCCTGCGCGAAGCCGCCAAAATCGGGCCGGCCACCCGCCAGGTGATCTTTGAGCTCATCGAAACCAAAGCGATCCCTGCCCAGGCGTACCAAGCGTGCCGCAACGTGCTCAACATGGGCAAACACGCCAACAAGCCAATCCTCGAGGAGGCCTGCCGGCGTTTGGTGTCCACCGACGGCGTCAGGCGTGCTGTGTCGTATACCGCGGTGAAAAACATGATGGCCGCCGTGCGCAAAGACACCTCCACACGACCCACAGGCACTGACCTTTCAACCGATCTGCCAACAAGCAGACCCACCCGTGACGTGCCTACCCCGACAGCGCGTGACACGCGCGGCGCCTACCTCGGTGGTGCCGCCCAGTTCAGCCTCGAAAACCTCACCAAGAAGGGATCTGCATAACCCATGCCCCGCCCACAACCAGCATCAGCATCCGCCCGCTTCCTCGACGAATCAGTCCTGCCGATCTTTACAGATCTGCGGATGACCGCCTTCGGACAAAGTGTTATCGACATCGCCGCCGATCCCGCATTCGACGATTGGAGCTTCTCCGACAAAGTGCTCTACGCACTCGATAAAGAGGTAGCGGCCAAGCGTGAGAGGCGAGTCAACAAACTGCTCAAAGCATCCCGATCGCCAAATCCCGATGCTTGTATCGAAGACGTCACCTACACGCCCGGCCGCATCATCAACAAAGAGCAAATCACCCGACTCGCTCACTGTCAATGGTGCCAAAGCGCACAAAACATTGTCATCCTGGGTAAATCCTCCGTCGGCAAAACCTACCTCGCCCAAGCACTGCTCACCGCGGCGTGCCGAAACGACTACTCCGCACGCTTCTTCCGCACCGACACACTCGCCAACCACCTCGCCGTGCTCAAACACGACGACCCAGCCCGCATCACTTTCCTCGAAGACCTCCACCACACAGACGTGTTAGTCCTCGACGACTTCCTCACCACCCCAATCGATGCCGCCACCGCACACCAGCTGCTCAACATCCTCGCAGAGCGCGAACCCCGCGGATCCACCATCGTGACATCCCAGTTCACACCCGACGAATGGTACAAATCCATCCCCGACGCCGTCATCGCCGAATCCATCCTCAACCGACTCGTCGCCGGCGCCGAAATCATCACACTCGAAGGCACCAACATGCGACTGACCCCATAACCCCCGCCACCAACCCAAACGCCCGGGCGTTACTCGATACTCACCCGGGCGTTACCGGAAACCCACCACGCCGTTACTAAAAACGTGGTCTAAACAGTCACGTGAGTGTGGGCGTGGTCGAACAGCCGGTAGACCAGACCGTCGATCTGCCACAGCTCACCAACGAAATCGCGGGCGAATCGTTTATAGGAGCTGCGCGGGCGTTTACGGGCATTGGCTTCTACAAAACCCAACTCATGAAGCCACAACGCGATGGTGGAACGCGACGGGGTGCGATCAGGACCAACGGAATCGAACAAGTAGTAATAGATCGACCACGGGCCGTAATCCAACCCCTGTTCCATCAGATGTTGCCGAGCGTTGACGACTGCGATTTTGTCGGCGCCATCAAACTTTCTCGCCGGGTTCTTCGGGGCGGTCGAATCCGGCAGAATGCCCGATCGACCCTTCTGGGCAACCCGTTTTTTGATGTTGGTGTAGGTCTGACGCGAGATGCCCAATTCTTTGCAAAACTGTGTGATCGTTTTGCCGTCGCGGACCGGATCGAAATCAGCGACCTTTCTGCGCTTGTGCAATGGAATAGCCATCGGACTATTCCACCGCCGCACGCGTCCAAAAAGCCTCTAGACATCATGCCCAAAAACTTCCTGGACTCCATGTCCAAGAAGTCCCCAGACATCACAGTAGAGCGCTAGTCCGTCACTGATGGAGGCGCCGGTGCCTGCCGGCCCGTCTTCGCGGCCGAGTGAGCCGCGGAAGGTGATCCAGCTCAACGGGGCGCACGGATCGTAGTGATTCTCGATGTCTTCGATCCAGTAATTGGTGTCGGTGTGATTCTCGGCTGGCATGCGTCCCGGAGCGGTGCCGGTGGCGTATTGCTGGCGTGGGTCTGTGGGCGGCGTGGTGCAGTCGCCAGCTGGGGTGGTTGCCCCGGCCGGCGGGGCTGCGGTGTCGACCTCGGTGGTGGGTTGCTGCGTGACTGTCTCGACTGTCGCTTCCTGGGTGACCGCTTCCGTCACCGTTTCCGGCGCCGACGTTGCCGCTGAAGTCTCAGCGGTGGTGTCGTCGGTGGCGCTGCACGACGCAATCGCGAGCGCCGCCGGAACTGCAATGAGTACTTGGGTGGCTAATTTGAGTCGCGTCATGCCCCTCAAGGATAGGTGCTTCGCCACCTTTGCTGGCTCCGTATCGGTGAGCACCGGGCAACAATGTCGGATTCCGCCTGGTAGCAGCTCGCCTGTGAAGTCTCTGCCAAGTCAGTAATGGCCTCTATGTCAGCCCCAGTTTTCCGCGTTTTTGGGGTCCAGAGGTTTGCGATGTGCTTCGCTGACTTGCCGTCTCCACTATGCAGCCGGGGGCTTACCCCCTTAGAATGCATTAAGCAAAAGCTCAAATCAGTGATGAAAGAAGGCAGGACCCATGTCCACTCCGTTCAACCCTAACGACCGTGACCCGAATAAGGACGTCTCGTCCCAGCCGTTCGGTGCTGGCTCCTCCGACTCGCAGTCCAGCCAGCCGACCTGGGGTTCCAACAGCACCGGCTCGTCCCAGACTGGTTGGGGTTCCTCCGACTCGAACTCGTCGCAGTCCGGCTGGGGTGCATCCGATTCCAACAGTTCCCAATCTGGCTGGGGCGCATCTGACTCCAGCAGCTCCCAGTCCAGCGATTCTCCGTACGGTCAGTCGCAGTACGGCCAGAGCCAGTCCCAGAGCGGCCAGGGCAGCCAGGGCAGCCAGTACGGTCAGACCCCAGCCTACGGCCAGTCCGGTTTCGGGCAGGCGGGTCAGAGCTACGGTCAGTCTGATTACGGTCAGTCGCAGTACGGCCAGAGCCAGTCCCAGACTCAGGGTCAGACTCAGGGGCAGACTCAGGCCTACGGCCAGACGCAGGGTGGCCAGTACGGTCAGACCCAGGGCTTCGGCCAGCCTTACAGCGGTTTCCAGCAGGACGGTGGCAGCGCGAACAACGCGGCCCAGGGCCAACGCCAGAACTTCTTCAAGGCGTTGTTTGATCGATCGTTCGAGCGCTCCTTCACCCTTGACTTCCACAAGACGCTCTTCACCATCGCGCTCGTGTTTATCGGCATTTTCTGGGTGCTTGGTCTCATCGGTTCTCTGTCCACTTTCACCGAGGGGGCTGGTGAAGGTGTGCTGGCACTTGTCATGTTCCTGATTCTCGGTACCTTCGGCGTGCTGTTCTGGACCATCATGATTCGTGTCAGCCTGGAGTTTTACGTGGCAATGATGCGCACGCAGCGCGATGTTAAGCGCCTGGCTGAGGACGACACCACCTCCAGCACCAGCTAACCTTTTCTTTACGACGAACCCCAAGCCGCGTGAACGCACGCAGCTTGGGGCTTCGTTTTGCCCTGTCTAAGTGGAGCGGGCTGGTCGGTGATTTCCGCCGCGGTCCCGGCCACTGTCTCAGACCATTGTCTCAGACCACTGTCGGTCACCGGAAGTCGATGGTGCCGAAGATACGGTTGGCTCAGCCCCCGGGTCTGGGGCGTTCGAGCAGGGAACCAAACCAAATGCAAGGAACCCCCATGGGTGTCACCTGCGGCTAAACATTTGAATCGAGAAGGGTTTCCACGCTGGCCGGGTCCGCGTCGGAAAGCATCTGGCGGCAGCGGTCGTACTCATCAGTCTCACCGATGGCTTTGGCAGCCAGGGCGAGCATCGCGATCGCTTTGAGCACCGGCTGGTTCGCCTCGTGCGTTGCAGGCACTGGGCCCCAGCCTTTCCAGCCGTTGGCGCGCAGGCGGTCAAGGGAGCGGTGGTAGCCGGTGCGCGCGTACGCGTAGGCAACGATCGGGTCGCCTTCTGACAATTCCTTCTCCGCGCGGGCGGCCCAAACCGCCGGGGAGTTGGGGTGGGCGTAGACCGAGGCGTCGTCAAGCAAATTGCTCTTCGAAGCGGGGTCTTCCGGGAGTTTCACGGGTGGGGGAGCGAGCATGTCGTTGATGTCCATGGGTGCGAAGCTAGTCCCAGAACGCGCTCGCGTCGAGGCCGAACTGATAGAGCGCGCGGCGCAGAAACGGCATCGAGAGGCCGATGACGCTAGTCGGGTCGCCGTCGATGGAGTCGATGAACCAACTGCCTAGAGCCTCGAGGGTGAACGCGCCGGCGCATTCAAGCGGCTGTCCGGAGCGCGCGTAGGCCTCGATGTCGGTGTCGGATACGTCGCCGAACTGGATGGCGGTGCGCACAGTGTGCTGCACCCACTCGCCGCGGTACGTCGCGGCATGGCCGGTGAGCAGGTGCGCGGTGCGGCCGCGCTGGGCGCGCCAGCGTTCGATTGTGGCTTCGACGGTGTGGGGTTTGCCGAGCAGCTCGCCGTCGAGGAGCAGCATTGAGTCGCACCCGATCACCACATCGTCGGGGTGGCCGGGCGCGATCGCGTCGGCCTTTGCGCGGGCGAGCGCGGCGACAACGTCAGCTGGCGCGGTGCCGCCGAGTGAGGCGATCAGCGCGTCCTCGTCAATGTCGGCAGGTCTCAGGAGGGGAGACACCCCACCTTGCTCAAGGAGCATGCGTCTCGACGGTGATTTGGACGCCAGCACCAGCCGCACAGCGTTAGAAGTAGGCAACGTTGCCAAATGCGTGCGGGTTGTACACCGCACCTTGGTGGTGGCTCGGGCGAGGTGCGCCCCAGCCGTTGCGGTCGGCCGGATTCTGGGCTGCTGCCCGTGCGGTCTGCTCGGCCTGCAGGTCAGCGATGACGGTGGTAAGCGCCGCAAGCTCTTCTTCGTTCAGGTGTCCCTTGGTCACGGTGAACAAGGGCGCAGCGTTTGGTGTCGTCATGGTGAATCTCCTTTCACCGAGGATTCAGGCTCTGCCAGCTTACGGTGGCGTAGGTTTCTAGAGGGGGATGTTACCGTGCTTCTTCGTTACTGGGTAGATCACTTTGCGCTCGAGGAGGCGCAAACCTTCAAGCACCTGCGCCCGGGTCTGGTGTGGCTCGATGACCGCGTCCACGAGACCGCGCTCGGTAGCTACGTACGGGTTGAGGTACTCGGCCTCGTACTCCGCCGCGTCCGTACCGATCGCGGTTGCCGCCGTTGGGGCATCAGCCAGCGCGATCTGAGCGGTAGGCCACGCAAACACCAGGTCCGCACCCAGGCCCTTCGAGCCGAGGACGGCGTAGGCGGTGCCGTGCGCCTTACGGGTAATCACCGTGATGGTGCCAACCTGGGCCTCGGCGAACGCGTACGCAAGCGCGGCAGCGCCAGCAGCGGAGCCGGCTCGCTCCTCTTCCGCTGACGGCACGAAACCGGGGCAGTCAACGAACTGCACGATCGGCAGGTTGAACGCGTCGCACGTGCGGATAAACCGGGCAGCCTTGCGCGCACCGTCGTAAGTCAGGCAGCCAGCAAGCACACTCGGCTGGGTGGCGACAACGCCCACTGCGCGACCGCCGATGTGGGCGAATCCCGTGACCACGTTTCCGGCGAAATCCGCGCCCACTTCAAACAGCTCACCGTCGGTGACCGCGGTGATGATGTCGGCGACGTCGTACGCCGCAGCGTCGTCGTCTGGCATAAACGTATCCAGATCGAGATTCTGCGCTTCGACGCCGGCGGCACCAGAATCGGCACCGGTTGCGCCCGTATTTAACCCCGCCCGGCCCGCGCCACCCGCAGCCTGGCCAAGCGGCGAGCCGGCCAGGTTGTTCAGCGGCAGATAGCCGACCAGGCTACGCACCTGCTCAAGCGCATCCGCATCACTTGCCGCAGTGAGGTGCGCAAGCCCGGACTCAGCCGCGTGCACGCGGGCGCCGCCAAGCGCATCCGCGTCCACGCTAGCGTCACCGGACACCGCGCGAACCGCTTCGACATCGGTGAGGTGCAGCGCAGCACCGTCGACCATCACAGTGAGGTCCGCCAGCGGCACCGTCGCCGCCGCCAGCCCAGCCGTGTCGCCAGCCACGACAGCGATCTGCGGGATCAACCCTGACGCCACCGACGCCGCGCGCAGCAGCTTCGCCTGCATGTGCGCGGTCACGATGCCTTCTTGCCAGCGCGGGCCCGCAGAGTTGTAGATGCCGATCACCGGCACGCCAGTCTTGGTAGCCAACTCGTAGATCTTCAGCATCTTTTCGGCGTAAACCTCGCCGACTCCGCCGTCGAAGATGGTGCCGTCCTGGGAGAATACGCAGACCCGGCGGCCGTCGATAAGCCCATAGCCCGTAATTACCCCATCGGTGGCGGGCTTGGTGCGGTACATCTTGTACGCCTCGATGCGGTGGCGGGCCAGCGCGTCCGTCTCCACGAATGTGCCAGTGTCGAGGAGCTGCTCCACCCGCTCGCGCGCGGCGCGATCCGCGTCTTGTCCGACCGGCGCTTGCGATTCCGCAAGACGGTTGCGCAAGTCCTCAATACGACCGGCAGTGGTGGTCAAGTCGGGTTTAGAAGTCATAGGCCTCAAGTGTAGAGATCGGGGTTTGCAACGCCACATTGCCCATCGTCCGGCCCTGCCGCGTGCGTTACGGCTCCTGCCAATTCAGCCCGCGGCGAATGCGGATCGGGCCCTTCACCGCGGCGATGTTGACCTCGCAGATCGAGGATTCCGGTTTGCGCGCCGCGAGCAGGTTGCTTATCGACGCCCCAATGACACCGCTATCCACCTCAGCCAAGATGCCCTTCCTTGTACACGCGCCATGCGGCGCGAATCATCGGGATCTGCAGGGGCAGGCGGGCGATTCCGAGCGCCTGTTGGGGCCACGACTTATCCCGCCACTGCCACGCCATGTAGAAGTTCGCGGGCCAGACTGCGGTGAGCAGTGCCGCAGAGAACAGGCCCCCGGCGCGTTGGATTCCGCGAGAGCGGCGGCGGTGGCCCGGGTTGGACTGCGGGCCGAGCGCGGGCGCGGCGAGCATCACCGCCGCCGCCAGCTCCGCCACGCCGGAGACGTACGTGTAGGTCCGCGGCGCGCCGGGCAGCGCCGGTGGCACAATCGCGTCGAAGACATCAGGCTTGGAAAAGTGCAGCGCTCCTGCGATGCCGAAGATCGGGATCAACGCGCGCGATGGAAAATGCATGGGGCCAGGCTAGCGGAGGAGGATGGCGCGGTGACCAAGATCGTCTCGTTCGATACCACGTTGCGAGGTGCCCCGCTCCGGTCGAGGTCTGCGTGACACCGGTTCGCGGCGGCCAGCTCGGTGACGGGCATGAGCGCCTCGCCCGCAAGCTCGTGCACAGGCTCATGGATGCCAGCGCGGAGTTTGTCCCAGCACAGGTAGAGGGGCAGGGTGCGGGAGTAACCGATCGCATGCTGCCTGAGTTCGACAAGCCGCGTGCCGACTCCAGCCCGGTGGAACTGCGGGAGTTCTTTCGTGGCGTGGCGCAGCGGCTCGCAGGGCTGGCCCAGCGTGATCCGCGGATGGCAGGCCCGTTGTACGCAGCCCGCGCGGGTGAAGAATATGCGGGCGATCTACGCACTGACTTCCTCGGCGGGGTGCTCGCGGGAATGCGGGAGGTGGGAGGGCGTCGGGTCGTCGTTAAGCGAATGCTCCCTGATGCTGAAGTGACCTGCACGATCGAGACTGAGGATGCCGAGCTTGCGCGGGCGCTGGCCGGCGCAGCGTGGGAGGTGACAGGGCCGCAGCGGCACGCGATTGATTTTTATGCGGCGCTGGCGGCGGCGAAACGTGCGTGCCGGACGGCGGACCGAGCGGCGTTGGAGCCTGCTTTGCGAGTGTTGGCGCAGTTCGGGCCGGAGTTTGCGGCTGTTAGCAGCGCCGGTGATTTTGAGGTGGTTGAGGCCTGGTTGCCGCGGGAAGTGAGCGAACTAGTTCCGGCCGGTTGGGTGGCCGGGGTCGACCCGGAGTTCGATGCAGCGTTCGATGCGCGGTTGCTCGACGGGCTCAACGCGCTGCCCGGCGCGCGTTTCGTCGCGGTGTCCGAGCGCGGCGGCGAGCAAGCGGGGGAGCTGAGCCCGGGGCAGGTGAGCCCGGGGGAGCTGAGCCCGGTTGACTTGGGCGCGGCGCTTACCGCCGAAACGCTGCGCGCGGTGAGCGCACAGGGCGCGCAGACGTTTCGCGGCTGGATCTAGCTGAGCGGGTACTTACCGTCCTCGCCCAGGCGAGCATCCGGGTTGAGCAACAGCGCGATCTCGCCGTCGTGGGTGTTGCCCTCGACGAAGCGGCGGTTCTCCACCTGCTCGAACAGCGGGCGGCGGCCCACCATGCCGGCCTCGAGGTGATCGGCACCTGCGCGCAGGCGCTGGGTCGCGCGCTCACGCCACTCGGCTGCCGCCGCCTCACCGCGCGCGGCGACCACGGCCGCCTCAAACACGCCCGGGTGCGCGAGCACGACCAGAGCGCCAACGTGGCCGAAGCCGAGTGAGGTCAGTGCGGCCGCCTTCACACGGCCTTCGCCAAGCGCGAGCGGGGCGCGCAGCCACACGAGGTTCTTGGCTTTCGGTGAGATGAGTGGATCGACGCAGTCCAGGGACGCGTTCTGCGGCAGGTTGCCGGAGCGCAAGACGTCGATCAGCCCGCCGATCTGGAACAGGGCCGCACCCGCCTTGGAGTGGCCGGTGAGCGTCTTCTGCGAGATGACGTACAGCGGCGCGCGCGCATCGCGGCCGATGGCGGGCCACAGAATGGAGTGCAGCTCCGACTCGTTCGGGTCGTTCGCGTTGGTGGAGGTGTCGTGCTTGCTCAGCACGGTGACGTCGTCAGGCGTTAGCCCCAGCGAAGCGAGATTCTTGGCCAGGCGCGACTGCTCGCCGCCGCGCGCTGCCGCCAGCACGCCCAGGCCCGGCGCCGGAATCGAGGTATGAGCGCCGTCGCCGAAGGAATGGGCGTACGCGATCACGGCGTGCGCCGGCAGCCCCAGTTCAGCCGCAAGCGAGCCGCGCGCGATCAGCACCGTGCCGCCGCCTTCGGCCTCGAGGAAGCCGCCGCGGCGTCGGTCGTTGGCGCGCGAGATGAAGCGGTCGTCGATGCCCTTGGCGCGCATCGTCTCCGTGTCCGCGGTGGCGTTCATATTGCCGAAGCCTTCCAGCGACTCGACCTGGACGTCGTCGATACCGCCGGCGACCACAAAGTCCGCCTTGCCCAGCGCAATCTTGTCCACGGCCTCCTCGACCGACACCGCCGCCGTCGCACACGCACCGACCGGGTGGATCATGGAGCCGTACCCACCAACCAGCGCCTGCATGACGTGCGCCGCGACCACGTTCGGTAGCGCCTCCTGCAGGATGTCGCTTTGGCGCTCGTGGCCCAGGAAGCGGGACACGAACACCTTGTGCAGGGACTCCATGCCACCGATACCGGTACCTTGCGTCGACGCCACGTCCGCCGGGTGCACGGCCCGCATCAACTCCGCCGGGGTGAAGCCGGCAGTGATGAACGCATCCACCGCGGTCACCAGGTTCCACACCGCCATACGGTCCATGCCGTCGATCATCTGCGCCGGGATGCCCCAGTTCGCCGGATCGAAATCGTCCGGCATCTGCCCGGCAACGGTGCGCGTCAGCGTCGCCTTGCGCGGCATCGCGGCCTTCGCGCCCGCCAGCCGGGTCACGGTCCACTCGCCGTCGTTGCTGCGCACCACAGTCTTCTCGGGGTCGGCAGTTGCGTAGTCGCGGGCTTCGCTTTCCGACGCCACCGTGAACGTCACATCACGATCCAGGAAGACCTCAGTCATATCGATAGAGCCACGGTCAGTGAGGAAGTACTTGTCCGTCAGCTCTCGCACGCCGGCGCGCGCCACGACTTCGTCCCGGAAGCGCTCGTAGATGTCTTCCTCGGGCACTTCGGCGCCGTCAGCGTCGTACCAGCCCGGGGTCGGGTCTTCGGCCCAGGTCACCAGGCCCGTCATCCACGCCAGCTCGAGCACGCCGGCGGCGGTGAGATCAACCTCGCCGTTGCGCTGGATGCCGTATTCCGCTTCACGACGGGTCCTGCCCGAACCCCACGACGAGACCTCGCCGATGCCGCAGATGATGATCATGTCGTCGAGCGAGCAGGTCACCTCGCCAACCTCAATGCCAGCCGGCTGCACTGGGTTGGCCACGTTCGGCAGCGCCTTGATGGTCTCGGCAGTGCCGGCGCCGGTATCAGCGCTCGCGCCAGCGTTGTCGTCTGAGTCAGCAGCGCGGCCACGACGCGCGAGGTCCGCGATGGACACACCCGCGTCCGCGAGTCCGCCGGTGAGGTCGAGATCCAACGGGCCCTCAGCGGCGCGTGTCCGGGACTCCTGCGACGCCAAACCCATGAGCTCGGAGGAGATCTCCTCCGGATCCCACACGTGGATGCCGGCTTCTTTTGCCGCCGGGATGAGCACGTCGTTGCCGCCCATTAGCGCAGTGCCGGACACCCAGCCGATGCGCGCCTGCGCTAGCGTCACGCCTTCCGGCCAGCCGGATTCGACGGACCACTTGTTCAGCACCGCATCGAGCGCGGCCTTGACCTCGCCGTACGCGCCGTCGCCGCCGAAGGTGCCGCGGTTCGGCGAACCCGGCAGCACCACGTGGGTGCGCACCGCCTGGTCGGAGGCCTGCGCGAGCTCGGACAGGCGCGCAATCGTGCGCTCCACCGACCACAGCAGCAGGCGCGCCTGGGTCTCGGCGTTGCCGCCGACTTCGGCCAGCGAGCCGGAGACACCCGGCGCCGCGAACGGGAACGCCAGCGTTGGGGTCAGCGCAGGCTTGATCACCTTGACCTCGTTGCCCACCGTTTCCTTCTGCTCGGTGCCAATCCAGTCAATCAGCGCGTCAATGTCGCGGTACGAACTCAAGTTCGCCGGCACCAGCCACAGCGCCGCGCCCTGCGACGCGTGGTCGCGGTAGAGCTTGCGCGCGAACTCCTTGCGCGCCTGGTTCACGCGCGAGGCGGTCATAATCACCGTCGCGCCGCCTTCCAGCAGACGCTCCACCAACGCAGTGGCAATCGAGCCCGGTGCGGCACCGGTCACCAGCGCCACGTCTGCCGCGTACTCCAGCTCCGGCGCCTCGGCCGCAACACTCGCGATCTCCGTCAACGGCCCGTCGAAACCGTGCTCGGCGTACCACGTTGCCTGGTCCACGATCGTCTGACCGGTACCGGCGAAGCGAGCCACGTCAATGTCTACCTCGCCCAGCGCGACTCGCGTGAGATCCTCGCGGGCTTGGGCCCACCGGTCGTCAAAAAGCACTGCTCTGCGCGCGTCGAAGACGGGGGCGACCTGTGAGACCCAGCCGGAGCCGAGCTCTGCCTCGATCGTGTTGATGATGGTGGTGTCCGGCGCTTCGATCTCGGCGTGCTCGTCCTCGATGCCGAGCTTGCTCAGCAGTGTGCGCGCGGTCGCGACCAGAGTGTCGGTCACTTCCTCACGGTAGGCATCCAGTGCTGCCGAATCCACCACTCCACCACCGGAGCTTGTGCTTGTCGACGCCCGGCTGACCGCCTGCCCATGCGCCGCAGCGACGCGCTCAATGGCGGCGTCAATGAGCGCACCGACTTCGGCCTTGCTCGCCGCGGCCGGCAGCGTGTTCAGCGTGCCGCCGCGCACGGACTCCTCGTCGCGGGTGCCCAGAAAGATTTCCGCCTCGACGTGCGGGGTCCAGGTTGCCGGCAGGCCCCAGGTGCCGGTGACATACTCGCCGACGTATGCGGGCTTGAGACCCGCAGCGCCGAGCACTTGGCGCAGGCGCGCGGTGACTGCCTCGGTGAGCACCGCTCCGAACGGGGAGTAGCCGGGGGCGGCGGAGTTCACGCGTTCGCGCAGCGTGGCCACGTCCGCTTCGGCCGCACCGTCGATCGCGGGGACACCGAGCTCAGCCGACATGTCCATGAGCAGCTGGTTACGACGGCTGGAGACACCGCCGGTGAGCTCCTCGATGGTGTCGGAGTCGTTGATCTGCTCGATGCGCAGCTTGTTTTGGAAGGCGAAGAGCGCCATGACGGCGTCGGCGGCATTGAATGGGATGTCGGTGGCGGCGCCTGCCGGCGCGCCGGCAGCCGGCGCTGCGGCCGGAGCTGCGGCTGGCGCGGGTGCTGGGGCGGGTGCTGGGGCAGGCGCAGTTTCCGCCGTCTCCGCTGCCGGCGCAGCCGATTCGGGGGCGGCCGGGGCGGCGGCGTCGTCAAGCTCTTCGAGCTCCGGCTCCGGTGCGGCGACGGCGTCGTTGAGCATGACCTGGTCCTGGTTTGCCTCGACGTTGAGCACCGGGATGTGGTGGCCGATGACGTCCATCTCGCGCTTCGCCAGGTTGGTCAGCGTCGGCGAGGACGCCAAGCCCACCTCGATTGCCTGGTCGACGCGGCGGAAGATGAGGTCCTGGGTTTCAATCCAGCGCACCGGGGAAGCGAACTGCCACGCGAGCAGCTCGATGAGCAGCAGGCGCGCAAGCGCGGACGGCTCCAGCGACTCCGGCGTGACGCCGTCGAGCGCCTTGGTGGGTACCGCGGCCTTGATGGCGTCGATGAAGTCCTGGGTCAGCTCGAAGGGGCGCGCCACGAGGTTCGGCACGTAGCGGTCCACCAGCGCCTCGACGTCGATCTCGGCCGGGAGCAGCTCGTCGAGCTTCTGCGCGAAGTCCGGAACGCCCGAGCGCAGGACGCGAGAGTGGAACGGCACATCGATGCCCGGGATGGGCACGTAGGCGCGCTCGCGCACACCGTTGGCGCGGCGGGCCAGCTCTGCGAGGCCCTTCTTCGTGCCGGCCACGGAGTACTGCATGCCCTTGATGTTGTAGTTCACAATCTCGAGGAATTCGCCGGTGTCCTCGGACACCTGTCCCACATAGTTGGCGACGTCCGAGTCGCTCACCCCGATCATGTTCGGGCGCAGCGCACCCATCGCGTACTCGGAGTTGCCTTCCGCGTCGCGCGGCACGAGCGAACCCATCGAGGAGCCGCGCGAGTACACGATGTCGATCACGGCCTCGAGATCGAAGATGTTGCCCAGGCTGGCCAGGGCGGTGTACTCGCCGAGCGAGTGGCCGGCGTACATCGCACCCTCAGCCAGCGCGTCGGCCGCGCGCAGGCGCTCGGTCTGCGCGTACGCCACAACCGCCAGCGCCACCTGCGTGAACTGCGTCAGATGCAGCACGCCGTCCGGATGGCGGTGCACTTCGCCCTTGACGGTGACTTCGGTGGGGTTTTCGTCGACAATCTTCTGAATCGAGAAGCCCAGGTTGGTTCGCGTGTGGCGGTCGGCGCGGCGCCATGCTGCGCGCGCGGCGGGGCAGACGTCGCGGTCGCCCTTGCCCATCCCGACGGCCTGAATGCCCTGGCCCGGGTAGATGTAGGCGGTGCGCGGCTGCGCGAGCAGGGCCTGGCCGCGCGAGACCACCTCGCCGCCTATGCGGCAAGTCACCTCGAGCGCCGGGCGGATGCCTACGCGACCGACGCGCTCGGCGGTGATTTCCACTTGGTCATCGAGCTGCACCATGCCGTACATGGAGTAGGTCCAGCTCTTAACGTCGCCGTGGCGGCCAGCGAGGTGCTGCGCAGTAGCCGACAGCCACATGCCGTGCACCAGCGGCGCCTTAAGGCCCACCAGGCCGGAGGCGTTGTACGAGGAGTGGATCGGGTTGTAATCGCCGGACACCAGCGCAAACGGGGTCATGTCGTGCGGTGCGGTGACCACGGCGCGGTCTACAAACGAGCGCGGGGTGGCCTGCATCTCGGCGGCCTCGGGTGCGCCGCCGTAGGCCGGGGCCTGCGTCGGCGGTGTGTTCGTGGTCGCGCGCCCGCGGATGGCAAAGCGGTGCATCTGCGTCGCAACAACCTCGCCCTCGGGGTCGGACGCATCCCGCAGCTCCAGCTCCACGGTCACAATGCGCCCGGAGACAGATTCGTCGATGGAGGAACACCACGACGTCACCTCGATGGTGCGGCCGTCCGCAAGTTCGTGCAGGTCGGCGCGCAGGTTGATCACGTGGTCGAGGTGCACGGCGTTGAGCAGGCCCTCAATCACGGGGAAGCCGTCCTCCAGCTGACCCGAACCCAGCGCGGTGTAGATCGCCGGCCAGCACGGGCCGACCAACACGTCCGGCGTGCCCACCTTCACGTCCGCGCCCAACGCCGCGCCGGTGACGGCGGTGTGCGCCGTGAGCAGGGACGCCGGGAAGGTAAAGGAGGACTTGGCCAGGCCATACGGGGTGGCGTCGGTCACGGTGTCGTCGATAAGCGAAGGAAGCTCCCGGATCTCATCCCCGGCCTCCGAAGTGGAGCCGACACCCGCAAGCCCGGCGAGCAGGTCGAATACGGCCTTCGGCAGGCGCTCGTCCGACACGACCGGGGACGCGCCCGTGGACACGCCTTCCGGCAGGTCGATCGGGATCATCACATCGCGCACGTAAAACGGGCGCTGCTCCTCCGGCAGGTGGTCCCAGAACGAGTCGGTGACGATACGGATCGACCACTGTTTGGTGCAGTCTTCGAGTTCTTCTGAAACGATCTCGTAGGCAGACTCGGCCATCGCGTATGCCGGGTTTTCCATCAGATGCCCGTGCCACATCATCGTCGGCGCGGCCTTGATGAACTCCTCGACCGTCGCCGCGTCGTTCAGGCGCGCGAACTGCTCGGCCGGTTCCAGACCGGCGACCTGCAGTTGCTCGGTCGCCGCCGCCTCGAAGCGCGCGAGCAACTCCGCGACCGGCTCGTTCTTCTTGGTAATGCCGGCCACCGCGACCGGGCCCGGAATGATGCGCACCTGGTCGGCGGTGTAGCGCTCGTCCTGCGCCTGCCACAGGGTGTCCTTGCCAAACCACATCTTCAGATCGCCGTCGATTGCCGGCACCCACGGCATCGGCTTCGGGTATTTGTAGTGCAGCTGAATCCACCACGCCGCATCCCGCGGGGAAACATGCACCTCACGGGCCTGCGGGTATGAAGCAAAAAGCTTATCGACGGCCTGTTTCGCGTCAATCCCTTCCCCGGGCGGAAACAGCGTGTCGATCTCGCCGTGGTCCTGTGGGTTGAGACGGGCCTCGATGCGGTGCAGGGTTTCTTCGAAGCGTGCATTCCAGGTCTGGTCGACAAATGGGTAAGCGAGCTCGACGAAGCGCTCGATCCACTCGGCATAGGTCATGTCTTCGATGTCGCCGAAGAACGGCTTCGAGGTGGCCGCGAGGGCGTCGATGATCTCCTCGCGGCGGTCCCGGTATTCCTCCGCCGGCATGTTGGTGATCAGACGTGCCGCCTTGGCAAAGGAGTTGTCGAGGTCGTGGATGTCGGCGAGCAGGTGCGACTGGCTCGACGCCACGCCGTTGCGGCCGGTGCCGCGCGAGACCCAGCCGCCGTTGTCCTCCGGGGTCAGCCCCGGGGTGTTTACCAGCAGGTCCTTCACACTGTCGGTGGCCTTCGCTTCCTTGGTGGCCATGGCTACGGTGCCGAGGAACACCGCGTCAACCGGCATCTTGGTCACGCCGTAGCGGGTCGCCCACTCGCCGGTGAGCAGCGCCGCCGCGCGATCCGGGGAGTACACGCCGCCGCCGACGGTGAGCAATGCGTTGTCGTGCGCGCGGACTTCTGCGTAGGTGGACAGCAGCATGTCGTCGAGGTTCACCCAGGAGTGGTGGCCGCCGGCGTGGCCGTCTTCAATCATGAGGATGATTGGGACGTCCTGGTTCGCCTCCGCGATCTTGAGCGCATCGCGGATCTGCTTCTCGGTGCCCGGCTTGAAGGCGATGTACGGGAAGCCGTCTGCGATGAGCCCTGCGATGATCTCGGTTGCCTCGTCCACCTCCGGGATGCCGGCTGAGATGCACACGCCGTTGAACGGCGCCCCCTGGGTGCGGGCCTTGGGCACCATGCGGGTCTGGCCGAAGTGGAGGTTCCACAGGAAGCGGTCGAAGAACATGGTGTTGAACTGGGCGGTGCGGCCCGGCTCAAGGTGCTTGGTCAGGGTGTCGCGGTGCTCGTTGAAGACCTCTTCGGAGTACATGCCGCCGCCGGCGAGCTCCGTCCAGTAGCCCGCGTTCGCGGCTGCGGCGACGATTTCCCCGTCGGCCGAGGTCGGGGTCATGCCGCCGAGCATGATGGGGGACAGGCCCGTGACGGTAGAGAAGCGGGTCTGGGTGTACACCTTGCCGTCCGGCAGGCGCACCAGGCGCGGGGCGAACTTGGAGTAGTCGGCCGCCTCGGGGATTTCGGTGCCTGGGGTGGCTAGCGCATCGCGGCCCTTTGCCGTGTCGGCGGTGAGCACCGGCACGCCCGCGCCGGCGACCAGGCCGCGGATGATGGAAGAAATGCCGTGCTCGAACGACACAATGTGGCTCGCGCCCCGCTGGAGCACGCCAGAGATGCGCTCGGGGAAGTTGCATTGGTCAACCAGGATGGTTTGCGCCATCTCCCGCGGCGTCGCGGGGGAGGTGATTGCGATGCCGCAGGAGCGCGACCAGTCGTCGACAAGCGAAACTGCTCCGGTGTTGCCCTGGGTGTGGAAGGGGTAGGCGACGTCGAGCGTGTCAAAGATGGGCTCGAGCTCGGAGCCGCCGAACTCCGCGGCCTCGAGCTTGGCGTTGTAGGCCTTGGCCACCGCCTCGATTTCGCGCTGCGCGTCGGCGAGCTGCTCCGGGGTGCCGGAGAGGATGACGTGGCGCGGGCCGTTGATCACGGACACGACGGCGCGGTTGTTGGCGTCGGTGTCGGTGCCGGTGCCGGTGTTGGGGAAGCGCTCCAGCAGCTGCGGCGCCGGGATGCCCCGCACGGACAGCATGCGCGACTCCGCGTCGGTCGCACCGTAATCTTGAGAGGCTGCGGCACCGAGGATGAACACGTACGCCAGCGCCTGCGCGGGGTTGTCCACCGCGGCGGCGGCGATGATGCCCTGCGAGTGGCCGTCGATGATCGTGCTCTCCGCGTCGACCGGAAGCCCGAGGTCGCGCAGGTGCTCGAGTTGCGCAATCTGCGCGAGCAGGATGCCGGGCACGCTCACGGCCGGCAGCGCGTCGATGTCTTTGCGCGCCACTGCGCCGGCGGCTGTGGCGTCGGAATCGATGAGTTCGCGAAGGCGCTGCGCAGCGCCCGGCACGACCGACGCCAGCGGGCGGGCAACCGGGCCGGTGATGTTCTGCGCTTCGTCGAGAAGCTGGCTCAAACGTGCGGCGATGGCGGGAGAGGCGGCGGCGTCGGAGAGCGCGGTCTGCCAAGCGCTGGCCTGGCCGGGGAAGATGAGCGCCGGGTTGGACATGGAAAGCAGCGGGGTGAGGTTCATAGTGGCGAAGGCTTTCTCGGTTTTAAGTGCTATTGGGGGGCGTTAAAGCGGGATGTTGCCGTGCTTGCGCGCCGGGCGGGCGACGGACTTGTCGCGGTAGAGGCGCAGGTTGGCGGCGATTGCGGTGCGGGTCTCGCTTGGCAGGATCACGGCGTCGATCAGCCCACGTTCGGCGGCGTTGTACGGGTTCAAGATGGTGTCTTCGTATTCGCGCTCGAAGCTGGTGATCAGTTCGGCGAGCGCAGCCTCGTCCATGCCGGATTCGCGCGCCGCCTTGATCTCCTTACGGTTGATGAAACCGACGGCGCCTGCCGCGCCCATGACGGCGATCTGCGCGGTAGGCCACGCGAGGTTCACGTCGGCGCCAAGGCCTTTCGAACCCATCACGCAATACGCGCCGCCGTAGGCCTTGCGCATGGTCACGGTGATCTTCGGGATCGTTGCCTCGCCGTAGGCGTAGAGCAGTTTCGCGCCGCGGCGCAGGATGCCGCCGTACTCTTGGCCGGCACCCGGTAGGAACCCGGGAACGTCGACCAGCATCACGATCGGGATGTTGAACGCGTCGCAGGTGCGCACAAAACGCGCGGCCTTCTCCGAAGAATCGATGTCCAGGCACCCCGCGTACACGCTGGGCTGGTTCGCCACGAAGCCGACGACCTGGCCTTCGATGCGCGCGAACGCGACGACGGCGTTTTCGGCGCGCTGCTGCATGATCTCCATGTACTCGCCGTCGTCGGCAAGCCTGCTGATCACTTCGCGCACGTCGTAGGGCTGATTCGGGCTGTCCGGCATGAGGGTGTCCAGCTCAAGGTCGGTCTCGGTCACGGTCGGCTCGAAATCGTGCGGTTCGCTCGGAGCTTGCAGTTTGCTATTCGACGGCAAGTACGAGACGAGGTCCACCACCCAATCGAGTGCCTCTTCATCCGTCTCCGCCACGTAGTGGCAGTTGCCGGCAGTGGCCATGTGGGTCCACGCCCCGCCGAGTTCTTCTTGCGTGATCTCCTCGCCGGTGACCGTCTTGATCACGTCCGGCCCGGTGACGAACATCTTGGACGTCTTGTCCACCATGACCACGAAGTCGGTGAGCGCGGGGGAGTAGGCGTTGCCGCCGGCGCACGCGCCGAGGATCACCGAAATCTGCGGCACGACGCCCGAGGCGCGCACGTTTTGGTAAAAGGTCTGCGCGATCCAATCGAGCGACACCGCGCCGTCTTGGATGCGCGCGCCTGCGCCTTCATAGAGGCCGATAAGCGGCCGGCCGGTGGTGACGGCGAGCTCCTGAATCTTCACCATCTTCTCGCCGTAGACTTCGCCGAGCGCGCCGCCGAAGACGGTGCCGTCCTGGGAGAAGATGCACACCTCGCGACCGTCGATGGTGCCCCAGCCGGTGACGATGCCGTCGGTAACCGGGCGTTTTTGATACATGCCGAAGTCGTGCGTGCGGTGGCGTGCCAGCATGTCCGTCTCGACGAAGGAGCCTTCGTCCAAGATGTAGTCGAGGCGTTCGCGAGCGGTGAGACGGCCTGCATCGTGTACCTTGTCGTAGGCTCGTTCGCCCATCGGCGCCTGGGCTTCTTGCCTGCGGCGCTGCAAGTCGGCAATTTTCTCTGCAGTGGTTTGTGGACCTTTAATCCCGCCTAAGCCCTGTGTATCGGAGGAAACAGTCATGTTCGTCACCTTAAACTTTTGTAGGCAAAAATATTGCAAGCCGAGTCCTAAACCTACGAACTCGTAGGTTACGTCAAGGTAGCTCAGGGCGTTACAGTGCCGTTATACGCTGCTGTGAATTCAGTCACAAGTACCAGGGGAGTCTGATGTACGTCGGAACCGATCTTGTCCACGTCCCGTCTTTCGCGGCGCAATTGTCGCAACCCGGGACCCGCTTTGCGACGGTCTTCACCGACCGCGAATTGCGTAACTGCGCCGACAAAGTTGATCGAGACGCCTCCCTCGCGGCGCGGTGGGCGGCGAAGGAGGCGTACATCAAGGCATGGTCGAACTCGCACTACGGCACCCCGCCGGTGCTCGAGGCCGACACGGTGAACTTCGCCGAAATCGAGGTCGTACCCGACGTGTTCGGCCGCGTCGCAATCGTGCTGCGGGGACATCTCGCTCGCGTCGCCCCGCCTGCGGCATCACTGTCGATCTGTCACGACGGTGACTACGCGCAGGCGGTGTGCGTGGTGCTGTAACAACGTGGTGGTGTAACAACCTCGCCGAGCTACTTCCCGCGGCGTTGCGTCGCCCAGCGTTAGACTCGCAAACCATGACTGTGCGAGACATCCAACGCATCCAAGACGCCGTCGCCGAGTACTGGCCCAATGTCACTTGGGTGGAGTCCACCGGCTCCACCAACGCGGACCTGCTGCGCGAGGGCGCGCCCGGCACCGTCCTCATTGCCGACGAGCAGACGGACGCGAAGGGCCGCCTTGGGCGTCAGTGGGTCTCGCCCAAGGGTGCGCAGCTGGCGATGAGCATGGTGCTCGAAGTCCCGGACCCGCCCCAGCCGTTCGGCTTGCTTTCAGTCGCGCCGGGAGTCGCGGTCACCGATGTCGTGCCTGAAGCGCAGTTGAAGTGGCCCAACGATGTGCAAATCGGCGGCAAGAAAATCGCGGGCATACTCTCGGCGCTCGAGATGCCCCGCGTCATTGTCGGCATCGGCATCAACGTCGCCATGCGGGCCGATGACCTGCCCACCGACACCTCCACCGCGCTCAACCTTGAGGGTATCGAGGTCGATTTTGACGACTTCACCATCGACATCCTCACGGCAATGGGGCGGCGTTTCGCTCAGTGGCAACAGGGCGACCCGCAACTGCTCGCCGACTACCGAGCGGTCTGCTCCACCATCGGCCAGCAAGTTCGCATTGAGCTTCACGACGGCTCCGTGACCGGCGCCGTAGACACCATCAACGACGAAGGAGAAGTGGTCATCGACGGCACTGCCTACGCCGTCGGCGACGTCCACCACCTCCGCCCGCAATAACCCGGGGTGAACAAACCGCCGACTACACTTGTCCGACGTGGCGCGACAGGTTGAGTTTCGGGTCGGCGAGGGCGAAGTAGTCCTCGCCGATGTCAACGCGCCCTTGTCCACCCTGATCTTCCCGTTGCTGGAGCTGGTCGTGCTCACTGGCGTCGCCTGGATCGCGATCGGGTGGATGGACGTCACACCGGGGATCCCGCCGGTGGTTCGCAACCTCGTCGTGGCGCTGTGGGCATTGCTTGCGTTCTTGCGCTTTCTACTACCATTGCTGCGCACGCGCCGGCGGCGCTTTATCGTCACCGACCGCCGAGTCCTTGCTCGCGGGCGCAGCGGCTCGGTGGATTCCATTCCGCTTCGCCAGATCCACTCGGTGCGTCGCTCGCGCGGCGGCATCGATCTGGGTATCTACGGTTTCGGCAGCCCCATCCACTTCGAGCACGTAGGCAAGTCCCGCCAAGTAGAGAAGGTGCTGCACAGCCGCCTGCGCCGCTAGTCCTTCACCTCTGTGGTGTGCAGCTGCTTGTCCAGATCCTCCGGCGCCAATTCACCCTCCTGGAACGCCGTGGTCACCGGCAGGTGTAGCGCCATGTCAGTGCCGGGGCACAGCTCGATCACCGCTTCATCGACGGTGTAGTCGAGCACATGCCCGCCGCTAGTGTGAGCGTCGTTGATGAAGTGCACGTGGCAGCCCGGCACGCCAATGCCCTTCGCGTACGCCGGGGTGCGGAACCCGCCGATTACCCCGTTCACGTCAGTGAAGCGGTGTTCCGCATCGTCGCCAATAGCCTCCGACATTGGCGGGTACGGCTTGGACTGCTTACTCACCGTGCGCACCACCACCTCGGAGAACCGCCCGGTGATTTTCACCGCGTAGAAGTAGTTCGCGCTGGGTTCCAGCTGGTCGATGAATGAAGACAGCTCCGCCCGCACCATGCCGTGCGGCGCGTCGACCCTGATCCGCGGCACGAAGTTCGTCACCACAGTAAACGGGGTGCGTTGGTCCAAGTCCGCCACGCGAGCTTTGCCGTCGGAGGTGAGTTGGTGGCATACACCGTCGAGAATCAGCATCTCGCCATCTAGCGCATCGAAGGTGCCCAGGCCGAAGTTCCCGTGGCTCAGAATGTCGCCGATGGTCAGTTCGCCGTCGTAGATTCCGTCGAGGAGCGCGGTCATTAGCGAGTTTTGGAAGATGGTGTGCCGTTGCACAGAATCAGCCTGGTCAGCCATATCTGCGATAGTAGCGCGGAGGGCTAGAGTATTCGGCGTGAGTAACGCGTATGGAATGCCCATTGTCGCCATTCTCGGCGACGGTCAGTTGGCACGCATGATGCAAACCGAGGCCATCGAGCTCGGCATTGAAACCCGTCTGCTGGCCCGAGAGCCCGACGCATCCGCGGCACAGGTAATTGCGGATGTGCGCATCGGCGATTACACCAACCTCGGCGACGTCGAGTCGATTGCGAAGGGTGCAGATGCGGTCACCTTCGACCACGAGCATGTGCCGAATGAGCATGCACAATTGCTTATCGACGAAGGCGTTGTCGTCGAGCCACGCCCAAACGCTCTTCTTTACGCCCAGGACAAGCTGGAGCAGCGTCGCCGCCTGAAGGCACTTGGCGCCCCGGTTCCCGAGTTCGCTCCCATTAATACTGAGGCGGATGCGGAGGCCTTCTGGAACGTCGTCAACGGGGAGGTCTGCGTCAAGGCCACCCGCGGGGGGTATGACGGGCATGGCGTTTGGTTCCCGGCGTCGATAAGCGAAATGCTCGACTTGGTGCGAACCGTTGATGTCCCACTGATGGCCGAGCGAAAAATCGGCTTCGACCGCGAGCTTTCCGCGATGGTGGCGCGCAACCGCTCGGGTGAGGTGAGGGCGTGGCCGGTTGTGGAATCGCGGCAGGAAGGCGGCGTGTGCCGCGTGGCCATCGCGCCGGCGCCAGGCTTGGATCCGGAGTTGGCACGCGAATGTGAGCAGTTGGCGTGCCGGATTGCCGAGGAGCTCGACGTGACCGGTGTGCTGGCAGTCGAACTGTTTGAGACGGACGGGCGTGTGCAAGTCAATGAGTTGGCGATGCGCCCGCACAACACCGGCCACTGGACCCAAGACGGCTGTGTCACCAGCCAGTTCGAGCAGCACCTGCGTGCGGTACTCGACTGGCCGCTCGGCGCGACGACGCCTACCGCCCCGGTGACCGTCATGGTGAACACGCTCGGCGGCGAAGCACGCCCCGAGATGCCGGTGGCGCAGCGGGTAGCCGAAGTGATGCGCCGTCACCCGCAGGCGAAGGTGCACCTGTACGGCAAGGATTTTCGTGCCGGGCGAAAACTGGGCCATATTAACGTGGCCGCCGAATCGCTGGACGAGGCGCTGACGGTTGCTGAAGACGCAGCGCATTTCATTGTCCACGGCACGTGGCGCGACGCTGCGCACACCGCGAACAACGCAAAAGGAGAGTAAAGCATGCAGCCGCAGGTTGGTTTGATCATGGGGTCGGATTCCGACTGGGACACCATCGCACCCGCCGCCGAGGTGCTCAGCGAGTTCGAAGTGCCGTTCGAGGTTGGCGTGATTTCTGCGCACCGCACGCCGGTGAAGATGCTGGCGTACGCCAAGCACGCGCACGTGCGCGGGGTGAAGGTGATTATCGCGTGTGCCGGCGGCGCGGCGCACCTGCCGGGCATGGTGGCGGCCGCGACACCGCTGCCGGTAATCGGTATTCCCCGGGCGTTGGCTGACCTGGACGGGTTGGACTCGCTGCTGTCGATCGTGCAGATGCCGGGTGGGGTGCCGGTAGCTACCGTGTCCATTGGCGGCGCGAAGAATGCGGGCCTGCTTGCCGTGCGCATCCTCGGCGCCGGTGATCCTGCACTGGTTGAAAAGATGGCGCGCTACCAGTCGGATCTCTCCTCCGAGGTGGAACGCAAGGACGAGGCGCTGCGAAAGCGTTTGATGGGTGAGTAAGCGCCCAATCGTGGTGCTCGGCGCCCGAGTGATCGACGGGCGCCCGTCACGCATGCTTCAAGCTCGCTTATCGACGGCCATGGGTGTCTACCGGTCTGCCCCGCGACCGATCGTCGTCAGTGGGTGCGGTGAAGCTGAACCGATGGCTGCTTGGCTGGTGGAGCACGGGGTGCCTGCGGCTGATGTGGTGTTAGAGCCGCTGGCGCGCTCGACGAATGAGAACCTCGAGCGCGCGTGGGCGATGTACCCGGATGCGGAGCGCCTAACGGTGGTCACCAGCGCGTTTCATGTCGCTCGCACGCGAGTGTGGGCGTGGCACCTGCAGATCCCGGTCGAGGTCGTGTCTGCGCCGATGCCGCCGGGGCGGCCGCTGAAGAATCTCAAGCAGTACGCCCGGGAGCTGATTGCGGTGCCGCATTCCTTGGCTCGGGTGTTGTGGCGGCGTGTGATGCGTCGGGTGCGGGCGGGGCGGTAACGGGTTCCGGGGTAGCCGGCTCTGGGCCAACCGGTTTCGGACCGCCGCCAGCATTCCAGGTGAGCCAACGCCATGCCTTCTCCAAAGGGCCTTGGCCAAAGTATTTGAGCCACAGCGTTGAAAGCAGCGACTGGACGACCAGCATCGCGGCCATCACCGCGAATCCGGTGAGGAACATGTCGTTGGTGACCACATCCGGGAGCCGCGGGATGCCCAGGGCGATGCGTGCGCCGATGATCACGAACGTAGCCACGATGTAGTTCGTCAGCGCCATGCGGCCAAGCGGCGCGAACACGGCACCAAGGAATGGACGCAGGGGAGTGCGGACAAGCACCACGGCGAGGGCCGCCCACGTCGCGGCGTACACCAAACCTGCCACTGACGCGACGAAGGGATACTGCTGCGTGCCGTAGCTGGAGTACTGCAAGTACTCCATGGCTGCGGTGAGAGGCAAAAGGCCGATCAGGGCGTAGGCGGCGGGTGTCGGGTCTTGATCAAGCCGCATCGGCAGCGACCATTCGGCGAACGCGAACCCGAGCAGTAACAGACCCGGAATCACCAGGATGCCTCCCAGCGGCGCTCCCGCCAGCGTGAGAATCACGCCGAGCCACGTCGCGATGGTGCGTCGCCGTTGGGTGTCTCGCACGAAGGTGAGGGGAAAGAGCACAACGAATCCGAATTCCGCATAGAACATCAGCGCCTCTCCTGGGTGCAGGAATTGGTGGGCGATACCGAGCAGCAGGAGCGGGGCAAGACGGCGGGCCATTACCCGCGGCTCGCTCACACCACGCCGTCGAGCACTTTGCATGATCATGCAGAACCCGATACCGAAGAGGAAGGTGAACACAGGGAAGAAGCGCTGGCGGGCCAGCAGATCGAGCCACATGTACGCTGGCGTCTCCGCATCCGGATTGGGGTAGAGGATCCACTGCTGCTGCACGTTCACAAATGCAATGCCGCACAAGGCGATCCCGCGCACAACGTCGAGGGACAGCATGCGGTTAGAGATGGAGGTATTCGATGTACGCATACTCTCTACCTCACTGGGACGCGAAGTGAAACGCAATGGTGTGCGCACTCTATTGTCGGTAGCGCCAGCACTACCATTGGGCCAGCGGGTTACCTTGCTGTATCGCGCGGCGCTCTCTGTCTGCCCAGCACAAATGACCAGCTCAGAACCGAGCCTGTGGATAACTCGGCGGTGTCTCAGGACTTATCCACAGGCTGGAGGGTCGTGCCCTTCCGTTCAACGCAAATCGCGTTTAGGGTGCGCAGCATGAACAACTTCCACGATTTCCTCCACGCGATATCAGCAGCAGCGCTGGACACTCTGGTGGGCTTCGACCGGCAGGCTGCACTCGACGCCGGCGTTGACCCGTCCAGGGCGAAAGCCTGGGCTGAACTCCACGACGTTTACTTCGGAACCACCAACTCACCCCAAAAGCAGCGGCTCGCTGGTGAAAAGGCCAGGCGACACGGCTTCTCCCTCGACCAGCTGGCGCTGCTGGAGCGGCGCCTCAGACCCATCAAACACGCCCGCACTCGGATGAAGCTGCGTCTCGCCCTGCTCGACGCAAAATGCACGTACAAAAAGCTCAGCGAACTGGCAAACAAGCTAATCCCGAAGACACCGCCGGAACCGCCGCGGAAACAGGTGAGCTTCACGCGCTCTCGTCAAGGGTACCGAACCATGCGGGTCACAGCGGACGAGCGTGACCTGGCCGACCTTGAGCATGCTCTGCGCGCTGATCTCGACTCGACAAAACCCATTGCACAACAGATGTTGGAGCGTTTCCTCGAACTCATGCGTGGCGACGGAACGGGCGTACCCAAGGCGGTGCCCCGCCCGTTACTACTCATCCCGTTACCGGAGTGGATCAAGGTGCTGCGCGACGAGGGCGACGACACGGTGCTCGGGCTTAGCGACGGCACGACGATCACTGGTGCCGAATACCTGAACCGGCACCACGCAACCGTCGAAAATGGCCTTGAGGCTGCTCTCTTTCACCCGGAGGAAGGGCCGGTGAACCTCTACCGCGATCAGCGTTTTGCGAACCAAAAGCAACGCGATCTCGCGCGGGCGACGCTCACGATGTGCCCGGTGCCGGATTGTCGCCAGTCAGCCGACTCCTGCGAGATCAACCACATCAGGGCGTGGAAGCATGGCGGCGAAACGAATCTGAACAACCTCGCCCCGCTATGCCGGTACCACAACAGGGTCAATGATGATGACCCTGAGCGCGCCCGGCGCGGCCGCATTGAGTACGTCAGCGGCACGCCGGTATGGCACTCGCCGCGTGGCTACCGCGCCACCAACACGCACCATCCGTACGGAGCGATGCAGACCTTGTTCGGTTAGCGGTAGACCAAGCCACCGTCGGTGAGGATCGCCTGACCGGTGATGTAGTCCGAGTCCGGCGAAGCCAAGAACGAAACCAGGTTGGCCACGTCCTCCGGGGTTTGAGCGCGCCCAAGCGCAATGCCCTCGACGTTCTCCTTGTACGTCGCACCCAGCTCTGCACCGGTTAGCTCATGGAACCGGCGGTCAATGTCTTCCCACATGCTGGTGCCCACGATGCCAGGGCAGTACGCGTTCACAGTGATTCCGTCCTTGGCGTACTCCTGGGCGGCGACCTGGGTTAGGCCGCGGACTGCAAACTTGGAGGCCGAGTATGCACCGAGGATCGGGAATCCATCGTGTCCAGCGATCGAGGATGCGTTGATGATCTTGCCCCCGTGGCCGCGCTCCTTGAATTTCGCGGCTGCGGCCTGAATGCCCCAGAGGACACCCTTGACGTTGATGTCAAAGAGCGCGTCAACTTCCCCGTCCTCGATCTCCGCAATCGGCTGGACCTGGGCGATACCGGCGTTATTGACCATGATGTCAAAACCACCGAGCTCCTCTTCGGTGCGTGCGATGGCGGCGTAGATTTCGTCACGCTTCGACACGTCTGCACCAATTGCGATAGCTTTCCGGCCGAGCTGCGCAATCTGATCGACGGTTTCCGCGCAAGCGTTTTCCTCGAGATCGAGAACCGCTATGTCCGCGCCGTCCTGAGCTAGACGCAACGCTAAGCCTTGGCCGATGCCGCGGGCGGCACCAGTAACGAGGGCGACCTTGCCGTCAATTCCCTGAGTAGGCATGGTGTACTCCTTCCGTACCGTGATTGGTTGACACTTTCCACCGTACAGAAGCCTGTCCAACGCGGAACGTGGCGTTTACCACTCGTTTCCGCAACTCCAATAGCCGCGGCTACCACCCCGCCAGTACGCGAAGACGGCCGGTTAGCCCTTCACACCGCCGGCGGTCAGGCCAGAGACGATGCGGCGCTGGAACACCAACACCATGATGATTAGCGGGATGGTCACCAGGGACCCAGCCGCCATGATCGCGGCGTAGGGGTACTCAAACGCACTCGGGCCACTGAAGCGCGCGATGGCCACGGTCACTGGCTCCGTCTCGGTGGTCGAAAGCTGGCGCGCGAGCATGAACTCGTTCCACGTCGTGATGAACGCGATGATTGCGGTGGTGAAGATCGCCGGTGCGGCTAGTGGCAGTAGCACGAGGCGGAATGCCTGGCTGCGGGTTGCCCCGTCGACGCGCGCTGCCTCCTCGAGCTCCCACGGCAGCTGCTGAAAGAACGAGATGAGCGTGTATACCGTCAACGGAAGCGCAAAGGAGATGTTCGGGATGATCATCGCGCGGTAGGTGCCAATCCACCCTAGGTCCCCGAATAGCTGGAACAGGGGGGTCACCAGCGCGATGCCCGGGAACATCGAGGCAGCCAGGATGATGCCGGTGATGAAGCCCTTGCCGGGGAAATCGAGCCGCGCGAGTGCGTATGCGGTGAATACGCCGACGAGCACCGCGATCGCAGTTGTTGTCAGCGAAATGATCAGCGAGTTGCCGATCGCCCCGAGGAAGTCATTGCCCTTGTCCGTCGCCAGCGCGTCACGGAAGTTGTCGAGCGTGACGTGCGTCGGCCATGGAGTGGTGTCGAACGTGTGCCGTTTGTCGCGCAACGCGGTCACCAGCATCCAGTAGAACGGGGCAAGGCCCCAGATCATGATGAAGATGACGCCGAGGTAGTGACCAAGCTTTTTCATCGCGAAGCCTCCTCAAGTCGGGCATTCAATGCTTCTGCATCTTGAGCAGTTGCTTGTCGACGGTCCTTTGCTCCGTGCTTTTCTTCCTTCTTCTGCGTCCTCTTGGGTGTCCTCTTGGGTGTCCTCTTGGGTTCCCTGACGGCGCCACCCACATCGGCACCGAGGAACCGGATCATGATGAACGCGACCGCAAAAATGAGCAAGAAGATCAGCGTGGACAGGGCAGAAGCGGAGTTGAAGTTGTTTTGCCGCATGTCTTCGACCACCAGCTGCGAGATCGTTGCAGTGGGAGAGTTCGAGGAGCCGGAGATCATGATTACTGGGAGGTCGTACATGCGCAGTGCGTCGAGAGTGCGGAAGAGTACGGCCACCATCAGCGCCGGGCGTACGAGTGGCAGGGTGATGCGGGTGAATTGCTGCCACGTCGACGCTCCGTCGACACGCGCGGCTTCGTATACGTCTTTCGGAATCATCTGTAGTCCGGCGAGGATCAGCAGTGCCATGAACGGCGTGGTCTTCCATACGTCGGCGATGATGACGGCAAAACGCGCAGCCCACGGGTCAGTCGTCCAGGCAATGTTTTGACCCATCACAGAGTTGACGATGCCGCTGGGTGCGAACATGAATTGCCAAAGCTTCGCGGTCACTGCCGTCGGGATGGCCCAGGGGATGAGCACCGCCGCGCGGATGAGCGCGCGGGCCTTTGACGGGTGGTTCATGATGAGTGCCATTACCATGCCGAGGATCGTCTCCAACGCGACAGTGACCACGGTGAAGAACAGGGTGATTCGTACTGCTGGCCAGAAGTCGGTGGCAAGAACGCCGGGAGGGCAGGCGCCCACCACGCCGGATGGGCTCATGCACCGATTGGTGATCCAATAGAGGTAGTTTTCGAGGCCCGCGAACCCCCCGTCCACAAATACGCCGGTGGATGGGTCAAGGCGCCGGTTTCCTTGGAAGGACAGCCAAATCGCGCGCACGATCGGGTAGCCAATAACAATGGCAAGCACGATGAGGGCGGGTGCGATGAGGGCGTAGGCCTTTCCTTTGTCACCCTGCTTCTGGTTTCGACGTGAATTTGGCGCCTTCGTGCGCCGAGTGGTGCCAGGCTCAGTGATGGTACTCATGCCAGCCTTCGGATCTATTTGTTCCATTGGGGAGTAAACGGGCCAACGCCCGCACCGGATTTTAAACGGTTGCGGGCGTTGGGCGCGCCAGTTTGATGACCTGGTTCGCAGGTGTGTGAGTTTCCAGGTGAACTACTGGGGGGTGAACTACTGGGCCTGCTTGATGGCGGCAGCCATATCCTTGGTGGCGTCATCGACGCTCTTGCCAGAGGTAAGCGCTGCGTAAGCGTTGTCCTGGACGGCCTTGGAGATCGCCGGGTAGAACGGGGAAACTGGGCGTGGCTTCGCGTTTTCCAGGGATTCTTTCAATGCCGGCAGGTACGGATGCTCCTTGATCAGGTCTTCATTGTCGTAGATGGAGGCCAGCACCGGCGGGAAGGATGCTTCTGCGAAGGAAAGCTGATTCTCCTCTGAAATAATGAACTCGATGAAATCGCGGGCGGTTGCCTTGTGCTTGGAGTTCACATTGATGCCGTTGTTGTAGCCGCCGAGGGTAGACACGCCGACCCCCTTTTCTCCAACGAGTGGCTGCACCTCGAAGTTCAGGCCTGCTTCCTCGGAGTTGGAGTACATGTACGGCCAGTTGATGGCGAACGCGGTGTTGCCTTCGGTGAAGGCCAGGTTGGTCTCCTCTTCGGTTGCTGCAGTGGAGGCGGAGGCGATGGTGCCTTCCTTGTATGCATCAACAAGAGCTTGCAGGCCGGCCTTCGCCTCTGCGGATTCGACGGTCGGCTGTCCGGAATCGTCAATAACTTCGCCGCCCCAACCGTGGATGAAGTCGAGCGTGTTCACGGTGAGACCTTCATACTGCTTGAGCTGGGTGGTCAGGCAATCTGCGTCGCCTTCCATCGCCTCGCAGGCAGATTTGATGTCGGCGAAGGTGTCCGGTGCCTCCGGAATCATGTCCACGTTGCGGAACAGCAGCTGGCCGTTGGTGTTCTGCGGCAGGGCGTAGAGAGTGCCGTTGTAGGTTGCGGAGTCCACCGTGGATTGCAGCAGCTCGGACGTGTCGATCTTGTAGTCGCCCTCGAGCGGCTCGAGCCACTGGTTTGCGGCGAAGTCGGCGGTCCAGACAACGTCAAGCGCCATTACGTCGTAGTCGGAGTTACCGGCCTGCAGGGACTGCACGAGGGTGTCTCGCTGGTCGTCCGCCTCACCAGCGAGCTCACTGAGCGTGACTTCCTCGTCCGGGTGCTCTTCGTTCCACTTCTCAATGATCGGGATGACCTTGTCTGTGTCGTTCCGGCCCATAGCGAACGTAATGGGTCCGCGATCCTCGCCAGTAGCGGCCTTGTCGCCGTCTTTGGTGGACACGGCAGTCGCGGTGTCGGTTGCAGTTTTGGTCTCAGTGGTGTCGCCGTCGTTGGAGCAGGCCACCAAGGTGGCGGAGCTGAGTGCGAGAGCACAGATGGCAGCGCCAGTCTGGCGGGTTGCAAGCTTTTTCATACACAGACCTTTCGAATCGGAGGTGCCTTTAATCTAGAAGACCCAGGAATCCGAAAACGCCCAATTTGGTTGTTTACCCGACAATGGGGGTAGAGCTGGGGGAATGCCGGGAGATTAACCCGCAGTTAAGAATCGCGTTACCTTCTCTATCTGTGCGATCTCGTTCATCCGATTCGTCGAAACCAACCCGGCGGCAACTACCACCGAGCCCCCCGCAGCCAGGGGTGCGAGCACCGCATGTTCGAACTCATCCGTGGTGCTCCAGTGCGGCACCAAGTAGCGCTCGGCACCAAGCTCGTCCCGCGCAAATGTGCTGAGCTCCGGGCTTTCACCGAAGTACTGGTCGCCGTAGAAGCGGACGGTCGGCCCGAAGTCGATGGTGCCAGGGGGAAGGGCACCTCCGGCTTCCACAACGCCGCGACCGAACGCATCGTCAGAGACCACGACACAGTCGCACTCCGGAATGCCGTTCCAGGTGTCAGCGCCTGCAAGTGAGGTGAAGACGACGGTGGGGTTGTGCGTCGGACCGTCGAAACTCGGACCGTCGAAATTCGAACCGTCGAAACGCGGAATGCGCGAGGAGTTGTAAGTGCCGAGGGCGATGACCGTGGCCTGCCATGACACGGGCAGGTCAATGAGCACAGAGGAATCGTCTTCTAGCTCGAATTCCTCGTCGAGCAGGTTCGCGACCTTGCTTGCCCAGTTCTCTAGCGTCTGGCCCGAGAATTCCATGCGGGTGCCGCGCGCGTCGTTGTAAACGGTCAGGCGCGGCGATGCCGGGTCAGCGCGCAGGAGTGGGGAAAGCAGGCTCATGCCCGCCAGCGTAGACCAATTAATTCACGCAGCGCGGGCCCGAGCCGCCGGCGGTGATTTCGGGTGCGACCTCGGCCTCGCCGAAATCAGCGCCAGGCGTGCCGACGGGCTCTTGGAACTCAACCTGATTGTCAGCGTCAAGGGCGCCGGGCCCGGTGTAATCGTCGGCGATAACAAGGGCGATGCTGCCCGGTTCCAAGTTCGGGTTTGCGCTCACCGGCAGACCGCCGAGCGCGCGCGCCAGCTCCCGCGCGGCCGAATCATTCTCATCGGCTGCAACGACTTGGGAGAACGAGTAGAGGCCCTCCATCGCATTGGAAACGTCAACCACATTCACGTTTGCGGTTCGCAGGTGGTCTGCAACGGCGCTCGCCTGTCCCGAGATGGTGCCAGCGTTAAGTACGTAAACACCGTGACCTTGCAGCTGCGTGCCGATCGCCGGTGCCGTCGTCTGCGGCGTCGTTTCCTGCTCCTCGGGCGGATTCACCTGCTCATCCATAAACCGGTGCACCTGACCGACATCGACGGTGACGATGGATTCGCCAAGGTCGCCCACGCCGTTGACGGAGGTTACCGGAATGGTGGTGAAGGTGACATCGCCACCAGCCAAACCGGACATCTGCTGGGCAAAGCCCATGATGTCCCAACCCTGGTCCAGTGTGAGCGAGCGCTCGGCGGCATTCGCTAGGTCTCGCAGTCGCGCGGGATTGGTCAGGGTGCCAGCGGAAAGCGTCTTCTGCACTAGGGAAGCCATGTACGACTGCTGGCGGACAATGCGGTCGAGGTCGCCACGGGGCAGGTCGTGGCGCTGGCGTACGAACGACAGTGCCTGGGCGCCGCTGAGCGTCTGCACGCCTGCGGGGAAATCGGCACCTGAAAGCGGCTCCTGCACGGCCTCGTTCAAGCACACTTCGACGCCGCCGACCGCATCGGTGAGCAGAGCAAAGCCGAGAAGCCCGACCTGCGCGTAGTGGTCGACTTCCACCCCGGTGAGATCGGCAACCGCCTCGATGAGCCCCTCCTGGCCTGCGCGGGCAACCTGCTGCTCAAGGGCCTTGCCCTCGGACATGCCGGATTCCGTGAGTTCTTCACGCTTTTCCAACGCGTGCGCGCCGTACACACCGTTGATCTTGAGATTGCCGTAATCATCCGTGTGCACGTACGTGTCGCGGGGGATGGAGACCGCCGTTGCGCGCGAGCCGTCTTCCGGAATGCGAACAACCATGATCGTGTCAGTATTAATCTCGCCGTCTGCGATGCCAGCGTTGAGCCGCGCTAACTCCTCCTCGGACAGCGGGTTGCCCTGGGCATCGGTGCGGGAATCGGAGCCAACAAGCAGGATGTCGACGGCACCGTCGAGGACTGCCTCGTTGCCTCCTTTACCTCCGTGGCGCTGAGACTGGAGCTCCAGCTCGGATGCGCTGAGCTGGTTGCTGAGCCGCCCCACGGTGGCATAACCGACACCGGAAACAAGGATCGCTGCAGCTGAAAGGAACGCGAGCACCCACTTCACGACGGGGTGTCCAACCTGGCTGACGTCCCTCACACGGGAGGGTGCCGGCTGGATGTCGCGAGCGCGCCTCGAGTTGTCCGTCACAGGCGGAGAGTATACGGCACCGCTAGCTATATCTTTGCGTTCGCTGAGTAAGCTATTGCCCATTGTGAATAAGGCAGCAAATGATGGGACTTTCGGTCAGGCCCCGCTCGCGGTGGTGGCCGTGACCTACTCTCCAGGGCGCCATCTGGAAGAGCTGGTCGCTTCTCTGGAGACGGCTACGAGCACTGGCACAGTATTACTGTGCGCGGATAACGGGTCGCGCGACGGCGCACCCCAGTCTGCGGCAGCAAACCACCCGACCGTCGATTGGTTCTCCACCGAGGGCAACATTGGTTACGGTGCGGCGATTAATGCGGCCGTCGCAAAGCTGCGGGCGAAACGGGATCGTGGCGAGATCAACCCGAATTACTTTTTGGTGGCCAATCCGGATGTGACGTTCGCTGAAGGGGCCGTCGATAAGCTTTTGTTCTGTCTTGACCGGGCCCCGCGGGCTGGTGCTGCCGGCCCGCGCATCGAGGAGGCTGATGGTTCGACATACCCGAGCGCGCGCGAAGTGCCCGGGCTGGTGACGGGGATTGGCCACGCGCTGCTCGGGCAGGTGTGGCCGCGCAATCCGTTCACCGCTCGCTATCGGGCAGGTGCGGATATGTCGGTGCAGCGTACAGCGGGCTGGCTTTCCGGCTCGTGCCTCCTGGTGCGATGGGAAGCGTTTGAAGAAATCGGCGGCTTCGATGAGCGCTATTTCATGTACCTCGAGGACATCGATTTCGGCGATCGACTCACCCGTGCGGGGTGGGAAAATCTGTATTGCCCTGCGTCGGTGATCCAGCATGACCAGGGCCACGCAGCGCACAAACATGCAAGGGTGACGGTGCCGGCGCACCACGAATCTGCGTTCCGTTTCCAGCGCGACAGGCACCCGCACTGGTGGCAAGCGCCGATCCGTGGGGCGCTGTGGCTGGGGTTGCAACTGCGCAGCGTCGTGTCGTTGCGTCGCGGGGCAAAGCCGTAGCAGGCAGAGTAGAGAGCAAACAGCAGAGGATCTTGGAGCGAGGAAACAGCATGGTTGAACACACCACTGAAACGCGTGCCGCTGAAGTTGATGCGGTGATCTTGGTCGGCGGGCAGGGCACACGGCTGCGGCCGCTCACGGTTTCCACGCCGAAGCCGATGCTGCCGACGGCGGGTCATCCGTTCTTGAGCCACCTGCTGGCGCGCATCGCGAAGGCCGGTATGCGACACGTGGTGTTGGGTACTTCTTACAAGGCGGAGGTGTTCGAGGAGTACTTCGGCGACGGCTCGGAGCTTGGCCTGGAGATCGAGTACGTCGTGGAGGAGGAGGCGCTGGGCACCGGCGGCGCGATCCGCAACGTATACGACCGCCTGCGCTACGACACTGCGATGGTGTTCAACGGTGACGTGCTCTCGGGTGCGGATCTCGGCGCGATTCTGAACACGCACATTGAGGGCGACGCGGATGTGACCCTGCATCTCGTGCGGGTGCCGGATCCGCGCGCGTTCGGTTCGGTACCGACCGACGCGGAGGGGCGCGTGCTCGAGTTCCTGGAGAAGACGGAGGATCCGCCGACCGACCAGATCAACGCCGGCTGCTACGTGTTCAAACGCGAGGTGATCGCGGGCATCGATGCCGGACGCGTGATCTCCGTTGAGCGCGAAGTGTTCCCGGGCTTGCTTTCCGACGGCGCGCGGGTCCTCGGCCACGTCGATTCCTCCTACTGGCGCGACATGGGTCGCCCAAGCGACTTCGTGCAGGGCTCATCGGACTTGGTGCGCGGTATCGCGTACTCGCCGTTGCTGGAGGGCAAGACGGGCGAATCGCTTGTCGACGCCTCGTCTGGCGTGTCTGGAGGGGTCATTCTCGTCGGAGGCACGTCGATTGGGCGCGGCTGCGTCATCGGTGCCGGCTCGCGTATCGACGATTCGGTGTTGTTCGATGGCGTGACGGTGGAGCCCGGAGCCGTCGTGCGCAATTCCATCATCGCCGCGGGAGTGCGCATCGGGGCGAACGTGCGCATCCAAGATTGCGTGATCGGCGAAGGTGCGTCCATCGGCGCACGGTGCGAGCTTGAGGGCGGCATGCGCGTCTGGCCAGGCGTGAATATTCCCGACTCCGGAGTGCGTTTCTCACCCGATGCATAAGCGACACGCCGGATCGGTCAACTTGTGACCTAGTGCGGGGGCGGGTACTACATATTGTACCCCCTCCGTTCACCCCCGGGAGGGTCCTAACGATACTCCTGTGACTGGTGTGACTCAGGAGGTTGTTTTGCTGGGATATCCATAAGATTGAACCAAGATCTCCCTACCAAGGTTGCAGTCATTTGGCGTTCCGGTGTCTAATCGCATTGGTGTAAGTCACCGCAGTCAGCACCGGCCTTTACCAGCGGGTTGGCGCAGGCAAACGGCGAAAATGTAATTGATATTCTTCGACAACGGAAGCAAGGGAGGGCGTGAAGGCTATGGCTGATGACGCCATTCTCCGTGGCGCTGCCGCGGGAGGAATGACCCTGGATGAGCTGTTCGGCACCGTCGAGCAGGAGTGGCAAGACCAAGCGCTTTGCGCCCAGACCGACCCGGAGGCGTTCTTCCCTGAAAAGGGTGGTTCGACCCGTGAAGCGAAGCGCATCTGCAAAGCGTGCGCGGTGCGAGACGAGTGCCTCGAGTACGCGCTTGAGCACGACGAACGCTTCGGGATCTGGGGCGGGCTGAGCGACCGCGAGCGCCGCCGCCTGAAGAAGCAGCTGGGTTAGCTTACGCTGCGACTCGCATTGGAGCTGAGCACCACAAACTGAAGCTCAGCACCACAACCTATTGTGGCTACCAGGGAAAGTCCGGATCGACATCTCGGGGGTCGAGATTCAGGTAGTTCGCCACCAGAGCAGTCAGGATCCAAGTGAGCAGCTCGGAGCGTTCTGCGGGGGTACGCGACCGCTGCTCCACAGGGCGGCGAAACACAACAAACCTCGCTCGGGTGGGGTTTCCATAGCGGTCAACGCCGGCTTGTAGCACGCGCCCAAGGGGGACTGGGCCGTCGGCGACAATCTCATCCGGCAGCACCGACATATCAGCGCGCAGGCGCATCCGAGGAATGGTGTCCACCGCTAGATCTACTCCGGAGAGCTGATCAAAATACGCGTTGTGCAGCGGCGCATAGGTCTCCAGCACCAACTGGTCAAATGCCATAGAGCGTGTCCGATATCGTGGCACACCCACAGGAAGCACCGGCCCGCGTACGCCGCGTCCGTGCCGGTCGCGGCCAGGGCGCAGGTGTAGCGGTGCGTTCGAAGATCCGGGGTGCATAGCACCCAATGCTAAGACTCGCGCTCGACGCACAGACCCCGGCACGCCGCACCTCCACTACACAAAACTCAAGCCGGGGTTTAGACTTGGCCAGCGTGAATACTTTCCGTCGATGCTGCCGGCCAGGGTGCGGCCGGCCCGCTGTAGCCACGCTCGTTTACGCCTACGCGGAATCGACGGCGGTTGTCGGCCCCCTCGCGCCGGTCGCCGACCCGCACGCATGGGACCTCTGTGAGCGCCACTCCGCGCACATCACTGCCCCAGTCGGGTGGGAGATGGTGCGCGTCGAGCAGATCGACATCACTGACGACGAGCTGGATGCCATGGACGACGCCGACCTCACCGCGCTGGCAGAGGCGGTCCGCGAGGCGGGCCGCGTCACTACCGGCCTCGTGGACACTTCCCAGGACCCCATTGAGTACGGCGCCACCCACGATTTCAACGATCCGGAGACCTCGAACCACCCGGTTCACCGCACAAAGCGCGTGGAAGAGCAGGCGGCGGCTGACCGGGCCGCGCGCCGCTCGCACTTGCGCATCGTGCCAGACCCCGCTGACCCGTCTGCAACAAACGGCGCGTCTGCTTCGACCCGCCAGGATCCGGGGGGCCAGGCGGACTAAGCTATCCCGCATGTCTGTTTACAGCGAAGGCACTCTGAACAAGGTCATCAAGGCCTATGACATCCGCGGCGTGGTCGGTGAAACTATCGACGAGGCGTTCGTCCGCGACGCCGGCGCCGCGTTCGCCCACATCCTGCGCGAGGAAGGCGAGCGCCGCATCGCGGTGGGCTACGACATGCGTCCGTCCTCGCCCGCACTTGCGGCGGCGTTCGCTGAGGGTGCCACCGCCCAGGGACTCGACGTCATCGACCTCGGGCTGACTTCCACCGACGAGCTGTACTTTGCCGCCGGCACGCTGAACTGCGCCGGTGCCATGTTCACCGCGTCGCACAACCCGGCTCAGTACAACGGCATCAAACTCTGCCGCGCCGGCGCAACCCCGGTCTCCACTGACACCGGGCTCGCACGCATGAAGCAGTTGCTTATCGACGGCATCCCGGCTTACGAGGGCGGTCAAGGGGGCGTCGATAAGCAAGATCTGCTTCCTGACTACGCGAAGTTCTTGCGAGACCTGGTGCCTCTGAGCCGACCGCTGACCATTGCTGTGGATGCGGCGAACGGCATGGCGGGGCTGACGGTGCCTGCGGTGCTGGGCGACATGGATGTGCGCGGGTTGTATTTTGAGCTCGATGGCACGTTCCCGAACCACGAAGCGAACCCGCTGGACCCGAAGAACCTGGTTGATCTGCAGCGTTTCACGGTGGAGCAGGGGGCGGACCTCGGCCTGGCGTTCGACGGAGACGCGGACCGCTGCTTTGTGGTGGATGAGAAAGGCAACCCGGTCTCGCCGAGCGCGATCACGGCGCTGATTGCTACGCGCACGCTGGAGCAGCACCCGGGCGCGACCATCATTCACAACCTGATTACCTCGCACGCGGTGCCAGAGATCGTGACCGAGCTTGGTGGCACTCCGGTGCGCACTCGCGTCGGCCACTCCTACATCAAGGCCGAGATGGCGCAGCGCCAGGCGCTGTTCGGCGGCGAGCACTCGGCGCACTACTACTTCGCGGAGTTCTTCAACGCGGATTCCGGGTTGGTGGCGGCGCTGCACGTGCTCGCGGCGCTGGCGGACCAGGATCAACCGCTGAGCGAGCTGATGGCGGAGTTTGACCGCTACGAGGCTTCCGGCGAGATCAACTCCGAGGTGGCCGACCAGGACGCGGCGACCCAGCGTGTGCTTGACGCGTTCGCGGATCGCACTGCCGAGATTGACCGGCTCGATGGCGTGACCGTGCAGCTTGCGGATACCCCTGCGTGGTTCAACGTGCGCGCCTCCAACACCGAGCCGCTGCTGCGTCTGAACGTGGAGGCGCCGACCCGCGAGGAGGTCGACGCGCTGGTGAACGAGATTCTGGAGCACATCCGCGCGTAAGCTCGCCGCCATGGACTATTACGAGGGTGCCGCGCACTATGATCGTGAGACGGTGCGCTTTTTCGATGTCGCTCACGAGGGCGCGCAACTGCGCGGTGTGTCGGGATCGCTCGACGCGCTCACGCGACTGCGTGGCATGAACCCGCGGTCCGTTGTTGTGGTGGGGACGGATCAGATTGCGTTGGCCGCCGCGCGTGCGATGGTCGAGCTGCGCACTCCAGTGCCGCTGCCGGTAGTGGTTACCGACACGCTGCCGAGCTACGTCGGGGCGCTCGATGTGGTGGTCATGGTCGGTGATGCGGCCGCGCGCGAGCAAGATCTCAAAGGGTTGCTCTCCGCAGCCAGCCGCGGGTGCGAAACAATCCTCGCTGGTCCCGGCAGGGGGCCATTGCTTGACGACGCCCCGCCGCAGACCACCATCATCCCAGCCCTTCCCACGGCCGCGGGTGCTTCCCCAGCGCGCACCATGGGCGTGGTTGGGGCCGTCCTGGACGCGCTGACGGGTGATGTCGAGGAGATCACGCAGGCCCTCGAGGTGGTCGCCGATGAGGTGGATCGCGAACTTGAGTCGCTCTCGCCGGAGCGCGACGAGACCATGAATCCGGCACGTCAGCTGCGCGCGTTCGCGGCGGATTCGCGGGTGCTGCACACAGGGACGAGTCGCTGCGGCGCGACCATTGCTGCGCTGATCGCGGATCTGTGGTCCGCCCGCGGCATCCCGTCAGGCTTCGTCCACGCCGAGGAACTGCCGTTGGCCACCGAGTTTTCCCGCCCTGCCGGCGGGGTGGGCGCCAACGACATCTTTCACGACCCGTTCATTGATGGGCCGTTGGAGCTGGTACCGTTAAAGACCATTCTGTGGGCACAGCAGGCACAGCCCGACAGTGCTGCTGCGGGCGAGTCTGCCGTGCCCAATTTGCGTGTCGAAGCAGTTGAGGCCGTAGGTCTTGGCGACACGGCGCAAGCCCTCCGCCTTATCACCCGCGCCTACGCCGCGACTGCGCTCGACGATCCGACTGCGTGAGTTGCTGCTCGCAGGAGGAGTCAAAGAGAGCCAGAGATAGAAGGAGATGTCGGATGCAGCTGCTCGAGGGGACACTTCGAACCTACCCCTGGGGTTCGCGCACCCTACTCGCAGAGCTCCGCGGCCTTCCCGCGCCGAGCCCGACACCGGAGGCTGAACTGTGGTTCGGTGCCCACCCGGCTGCGCCGTCGATGCTCGGCGGGCACCCGCTAGACGACATCATTGCCGCCGACCCCGAAGCTGCACTCGGCGCGCGAGTGGCGGGGGAGTACGGCAACCAGCTGCCGTTCCTGGTCAAGCTCCTCGCAGCTGGCGAGCCGCTCTCCATCCAGGCGCACCCGTCGCGTGAACAGGCGCAGGAGGGATTCTCCCGCGAGAACTCGCAAAATATCGCCCTCGACGATTCACGCCGCAACTACAAGGACCCGAACCACAAGCCGGAGCTAATTGTCGCTCTCACGCCGTTCCGGGCGCTCGCCGGATTCCGCCCCACGGAGCGCACCCAGCAATTGTTTGCCACACTCGGCGGGTTGGATCGCTACAGCTCCATGCTTGTCACAGACCGCCCCGAGGAGGGCCTGCGGGCAGTGTTCACCACGCTCATTTCACTCCCCACAACGTTGCGCATGAGCGTGCTTAACGACGTCAAGGCTGGCGCGGAGACCACCACCAACTCGGGGGCTGAACCGTGGATCGTCGATGTTGCGCAAACCTTCCTGCAGCTGACCGACCGTTACCCGGGCGACGTTGGCGCACTTGCTGCACTGATGCTAAACCTGGTCACGCTCGAACCGGGCGAGGCGCTCTACCTGGACGCGGGGCAGCCGCATGCCTACCTGTCCGGGCTTGGCGTCGAAGTGATGGCGAACTCAGACAACGTGCTGCGCGGCGGGCTGACTTCGAAGCACGTCGATGTCCCCGAGCTTGCGCGAGTGCTCAATTTCGCAGCACTCGAGCGCCCGCACGCCAAGTCGACGAAAAATGGTGGGGCGGAGCATTTTGAGCTCCCAATTGAGGACTTTCGCGTCAGCCGCCACACCTTAGCCAACGGCGACACTTTGCAGGTTGACACGGACGGCCCCGCAATCGTGCTGTGCACCGCTGGACGAGCGGCGATCGGCGACTTGGAACTCCAACCAGCGCAGGCCGCGTGGATCCCCGCCGCCGAACCATCGGTAGCGTTCACTTCCACCGGCGATACGCCCGCTGAGCTGTTTTTGGTCAGCGCCTAGGACGCTTCTGCCGGCGCGGTCTCACCTTGCGGCGCGGGTGCCGATTCCAGCTGTGCGGTCTCCGCAACGGATGGTGTGACGGTCGGCGCCACCGACGGCGTCATGGTCGGTGCCACCGATGGCACCATCGGTGCCGGAGTCGCTGACTCACGGCTGGTGTCGGATGATGCTGGCGCGCGTCCTTCGTTCGTTACCTGCTCACTGCCCGCGTTTGTGCGCATTTCGTCGTGGGCCTCGGAGTCAGGGCGGGGGTGCTCAACCTGCTCTTGTGGTGGAGCTGGGTCCGGCGTGGTTGCCGGGCCCGGTTCGGCCGGTGCGCTTGTCTGCACACCGTCCGCAGGAGTGCTCGGCGGGGTGGTGACCCCATTCGTGTCAGGCGTCTGTGCAGTTGCAGTTGCAGTTGCTGGTCCAGGTGCTGGTTCGGTCGCGTCGCCTCCGCTCGCGGTTGGCGGAACCACATTCGTCGGGCGGTAGATGGCGGTCGGCGCAGTAGACCTCGGCGCGGAAGTCACCGCAAGCGGCGGCGCGTACGGGTCCGACTCCATTCGGTAGTTCGGGTTGGGGCGGCCTGGCGCGTTGTTGAGAAGCGCCTCTCCTTCGATGCCGTAGACCCCGGAGGTCGGTGGGAGCCCGGAGTCGGCGAGCGTCTGCGATGTCAACGCGAGGGTCGAATGACCGGCTCCAGAACGTGACGCCGAGTTCGCGGATTCGCTACCTTCTGTGTCGCTTGCTGCGCTGCTGCGGGAGGACTTGGGAGAAGTGGTCTGTTCCACGGTCGCAGTGTCTGCTGCGTAGCCGGCGGTACTGGTTCGTCCAGGGGTCGACGCGCCCCACACGGCGAAACCCACAATCACTGCGATGGCAAGGCCGATCGCCATGAACGCGCCAACTCCGCGGCGGCTACCGTTCATGGTGAGACCTCCTTTGTGCTAATTGCTCAGACCCCGTTCAGTTACGAAATGATAACGGGCTGCGCGTCAAGTCGAAAGTGTGCTCACCCTACCGCGCGCTATATGTGACTGTAATCACGTTTTTGGAGTCCCGAAATCGGGGGAAACCCTAGCGGGACAAGCGTTCGCTGGCGTATATAGGGCTAGAGCGTGTGACCTACTTCTACCGCCGTTCGCGCGTTCCGCAGCGGCACCGCCCGTACGCATCGAAAGGACGACACATGAGCACGTGGGACCAAGAGATCTTTTCCGCCGAAGCGAACGCCGACTTTTTGGATGAGTTGGCGCAGCTTGAGCCTGAGGAGATTCTTGAGGCCGTCAGTGATGCTGTACTCCTCGCTGCCGGCGGGAACTCAGCGAGCGAGGAAGAGATCCTCAACGGTCAGGCCGCGGCCACCATCGCCGCAATCTGGGCGGGCGCGCCGTTCTCCGCGGGAGAAATCGCCGAGTCTTACCCGTTCATCCGCTCAAACCCGGGCGAAGTCAGCGAGCAACTCAACGAATCCGCGGTAACGGTGCTGGAAAAGGTGAGTGCAGATGCCGATGCCGATTCGGATACCGACATCGACCAATTCATCGAAGCTCTGTCCTAGGTTCTCTGTCTTTAGAGCAGCTGCAGGGGTCTGCCAGCGGCGCGCACCGGCGCGATGGGGACGCAGTTCGCGCAGCTACAGGCACGGCTACAGTAGGTGCAGCAAACAGACCGAAAAATATCGAATCCTTGTCAAGGAGAGCACCTCTATGGCTGACGCGGCCAACCCCACCGTGGGCGACTACAAGATCGCCGACATCAACCTCTACGAGTCCGGACGCAAGCAGATCGAGCTCGCTGAATACGAGATGCCGGGCTTGATGGCGCTGCGCGAAGAGTACTTCGACGAGCAGCCGCTGGCGGGGGCGCGTATCGCCGGCTCGATCCACATGACCACCCAAACCGCGGTGTTGATTGAAACCCTCACCGCGCTTGGGGCCGAGGTGCGCTGGGCTTCGTGCAACATCTTTTCGACGGAGGATCCCGCGGCGGCTGCGGTGGTCGTCGGCAAGCATGGGAGCCCTGAGAACCCCGAGGGTGTGCCTGTGTTTGCCTGGAAAGGTGAGACCCTCGACGAGTATTGGTGGTGCTTGCGGCAGGTCTTCGACTGGGGCGATCAGTACCCGAACATGATTCTTGACGACGGCGGCGACGCGACCATGGCCGTGATCAAGGGCACCGAGTTCGAATCGGCCGGAGCCGTGCCGCAGCCGCAGGAGGGCGACTTGGACGAGCAGATCGCGTTCTTCAACATGCTGCGCGAGGTCCTTGAGGAAGATCGCACCCGCTGGACCCGCACCGCTGAAGAAGTCAAGGGTGTCACCGAGGAGACGACCACTGGCGTGCACCGCCTGTACCACTTTGCCAAGGAAGGCGTTCTGCCGTTTCCGGCGATAAACGTGAACGACGCGGTGACCAAGTCGAAGTTCGACAACCGCTACGGCACTCGCCACAGCGTCATTGACGGCATTAACCGCGCCACCGACGTGCTCATCGGCGGCAAAAAGGCCTTGGTCTGCGGCTACGGCGACGTGGGTAAAGGTGTTGCAGAAGCGCTGAACGGCCAGGGCGCGATCGTGAGCGTCACGGAGGTCGACCCGATCAACGCATTGCAGGCGCTCATGGACGGCTACGCGGTCACCACTGTGGAGGACGCGATCGGTGACGCAGACATCGTCATCACCGCGACCGGCAACCTGGGCATCATCACGTTCGAGCACATGCTGCAGATGAAGGATCACGCGATCCTGGGCAATATCGGCCACTTCGACAACGAGATCGACATGCACTCGTTGATCCACCGCGACGATGTCACCCGCACGAATATCAAGCCGCAGGTGGACCTGTTCGACCTGCCGAGCGGCAACGCGATCATCGTGCTCTCCGAGGGGCGCCTGCTTAACTTGGGTAATGCGACCGGCCACCCGTCGTTTGTCATGTCCAACTCTTTTGCCGACCAGACGATCGCGCAGATCGAGCTGTTCACCAACGCCGACCACTACGACAACGAGGTGTACCGCCTGCCGAAGATTCTCGACGAGAAGGTCGCCCGCATCCACGTCGAGGCCCTCGGCGGCACGCTCACCGAGCTGACCAAGGAGCAGGCGGAGTACATCGGGGTCGACGTCGCTGGCCCGTTCAAGCCGGAGCACTACCGGTACTAATGATCATCGCAATCGAGGGTATCGATGGCGCCGGCAAGCGCACGCTTGTCGACGGGCTCTTGGAACCGTTGCAGGCCACCTCGCTGGCGTTTCCCCGCTACGACGAATCGGCAGCCGCGCAGTTGGCCCAGGCGGCGCTGCACGGCGAGATGGGGGATATGACCGATTCGGCCCACGCGATGGCCGTGGTGTTCGCGCTGGATCGCCACGGCGCGCTGCCGGTATTGGAGCGTTACGCCGGCAACCCCGATGAGACGATCATATTGGACCGCTACTGCGCCTCGAACGCCGCTTACACCTGGGCACGCACCGGGGACGCAGCTGCGGCTGATTGGGTCGCGGAGCTGGAATTTAACCGCCTCGGCCTGCCGAAACCGGATCTTCAGGTGCTGGTCGCCACGACCCCGGAGGTTGCCGGCGAGCGCGCTGCGAAGCGCGAGGCGGATGACGCGCAGCGCACCCGCGACCGCTACGAGCGCGACCGCGCCCTCCAGGAGGCGACGTTTGCGGCTTACGCGGCGCTTGCGCACGGGAGCTGGGCGAGTCCGTGGGTGAGCACCACTGATTCGGCGGTTATTATAAAGGCAGTACACGCACTGCGATAAGGAGCCGACATGACGCCGAAGATCCTGGTTGTCGACGACGACCCCGCCATCAACGAGATGCTGACCATCGTGTTGGAAGCGGAAGGGTTTGAAACGGAGTCGGTGACCGACGGTGCCGCTGCGGTTCCTGCGTTTCGCAAGTACGACCCCGACCTGATCCTGCTTGACCTCATGCTGCCGGGTATGAACGGTGTGGATATTTGCCGCGAGATCCGCAGGGAATCCGCGGTGCCGATCGTGATGCTCACCGCGAAGACCGACACGGTTGACGTGGTGCTTGGCCTTGAGTCGGGCGCGGACGACTACATCACCAAGCCGTTCAAGCCCAAGGAGCTGGTGGCGCGGATCCGCGCGCGCCTGCGCCGCTCGGATGAGGAACCCGCGGAAGTGCTGCATATCGGCGACCTCACCGTCGATGTGCCGCAACACATGGTGACCCGCAGCGGCGCTGAGATCAGCCTCACCCCGCTCGAGTTCGACCTGTTGCTGGAGATGGCGCGTCGCCCGAACCAGGTGCACACCCGCGAAGAGCTGTTGGAGAACGTCTGGGGGTACCGCAACGCCTCAGACACCCGCCTCGTGAACGTGCATGTGCAGCGCCTTCGTTCCAAGATCGAGCACGACCCGGAGAACCCGGAAATCATCCTGACGGTGCGTGGCGTCGGTTACAAGACCGGCAAGCCGACGAGCACCGGCCAGGCGGGGGTGTAGATCCTGGCATCGAACCGGATCAGACGCGCTGGGGAGCGCGTCGCAGATGCTTGGCGCACCTCGCTGCAGGTGCGATTCGTGGGCACAGTGCTGTTGGTGTCCGCGGTGGTCATGTCCGTGCTTGGATTTACGCTGGCCACGGTGGTCACGCAGCGCATCGCGCAGGCGAAGATTGACGCGGCGAGTGTGGAAATCGACCGGGCGCGCGTGGTCGTCGAGGAGCAAATCGACACCTCCGCCTCCACTTCCTCGTTGCAAGCACGGCTCAACTCGGCCCGGGCGAGTTTGACTCAGCGCACCCAGCAAGGTTCGGACGTGGCCAACGTCTATGAGCCGGTGCTGCTTGTGGAAAGCACCCACGGCACGGTGACCTCGTCGCCGGAGTCCTACCGGGTGCCGGAGCGGCTCGTCGAGTTCGTCTCGCAGGGCAACGTCGCCTACCAGTTCGCGGTGGTCGAGCGACCGGACGGCAGTCCGTATAACGCGCTGATCATCGGTACACCGACGGACTCCGACGTGCCGAACCTGCAGCTTTACCTGGTCACCAACATGGATAACGAAGCTTCCACGCTCGCGCTCATGCGCGGTTTGCTCGCCTCGGCCGCCCTCATTGTGATCGTGCTGTTGGTGGGCATCGCCTGGCTCGCCTCGCAACAAATCGTCGCCCCGGTTCGTTCCGCCTCGCGTACGGCGGAGCGCTTCGCCTCGGGGCATCTGCGCGAGCGCATGCCGGTGGAGGGCGAAGATGAGATGGCGGTGCTCGCCCTGAGCTTCAACAACATGGCGGAGCAGCTCTCGCGCCAGATCAACCAGCTCGAGGAGTACGGCGACCTGCAACGCCAATTCACCTCGGACGTCTCGCACGAACTGCGCACCCCGCTGACCACGGTGCGGATGGCGGCTGACATGATCGCGTCCGACCAGGAATCGCTCGAGCCTACGCAACGCCGCGCCTCCGAGCTGATGATCCGTGAGCTGGACCGCTTCGAGGCGCTCCTGACCGACCTGCTCGAAATCTCCCGCCACGACGCGGGTGTGGCGGATCTGGCCAGCACCATCATGGACGTGCGCACCCCGATCAACTCGGCGTGGGCACAGACTCGTTTGCTTGCCGACGAGCTGAATGTGCCCGTCGAGTTCGGCATCCCCGACCACGAGGTGAAGATCGAAGGCGATCCACGCCGCATCGAGCGGATCGTGCGCAACCTCATCGCCAACGCCATCGACCACTCGGAAGGCAACCCTGTCCACGTGGATCTGTTCGAGAACGACGAGGCAGTCGCCGTTACTGTCACGGATTGCGGCGTGGGCCTGAAACCCGGCCAGGAGGAGCTGGTGTTCAACCGGTTCTGGCGAGCGGACAAGTCGCGTAAGCGCCACTCCGGCGGCACGGGCTTGGGCCTCGCCATCGCTCGCGAGGATGCGCAGCTTCACCGCGGCACTCTCGACGCCGCGGGTGTCGCCGGCGAGGGTTCGCAGTTCCGCCTCGTGCTGCCGCGCGACCCGGAGGCCGGTTTCGTCCACGCGCCGGTCGAGCTGCGGGCACCAGGCGAGTCGAACGCGGTCGTTGAAGCGCGCGCGGCAGTCGAAGGCGCGGATGACGCGGCGGCGGGCGTGGACTGCGGAGACCAAGAGTGCGTCGATAAGCAACCTGCTCCGGAGGTGCGCGATGCGTAAGACTGCAATCCTCCCTGCACTTGGGCTTGTGGGGGCACTGACAGCGGGGTGCGCGACGCTGCCGTCGAACTCTGACCCGCACGTGCTGCGGCCGTTCAACTCGGAGGTCACTGCCGCCCCCGTTATCACGCCGGAGGCGGGGCGCGAGCCGGACCTGCTGCTGCGCGACTTCTTCTCCGCGTCGGCGATCCCGTCTTCGGACTACGAGGCCGCGCGCGCGTTCCTCACCCCGCAGGCCTCGGACGCGTGGGACGCGCAGGAGGAGACGATCATCGTGGACCGGTTGGGCGTGACCACGCTGCCGGGCGGGCAGGCCAACCGCACGTATTTCAACGTGCACGGCAACGTCGTGGGCATCCTCGGCCAGGGCGGCTCGTACCGCCCGGAACGCGGCTCATACGAGGCGACGATTGAGATGGAGCTGGTCGCAGGGGAGTGGCGTATTGCGTCGCTGCCTGCGGGCGTGGTGCTTGAGCGCACGGAGCTGCGCAATCAGTACATCCCGTTCAATTTGTACTTTTTCGACGGGCAGGGCCAGGAGCTGGTCACGGACCGCCGTTGGTTGTTCTCGCGGCGCGAAACGTTGCCGAGTGCGCTCATCTCGCTGATCATGGAGGGCCCGTCGCAGCGCCTCCAGCCCGCCGTCGCCAGCATCTTGCCCGCCGGCGCGTCGTACACCGGCTTCGAGGACGGCGCGTACACGTTCTCGGGCTTCGGTGGGGTGAGCGAGCAGGACCGCACGCGCTTCGCCGCGCAGATCGTCTGGACGCTCGCCTCGGCCGGCATCTCCGGGCCGTTCACGCTTGAAGCGGACGGCGCGCCCCTACTCACCGACACCCCGAAGCTCACCACCGACGATTTCGGCGAGCTCAGCCCACTTGTGCAGACCGCAGGCGAATCCACCCTTTACGCACTCAGCGATGGGAGCATTTCGCTTATCGACGGCGGGTCACTGACGCCTTTGGACAACGAACTGGGCAAGGAACAAAACGTCATTACCGCGGACATCACCGCCTCCGGGCGCTGGGCCGCGGTCACGGATGCAGGCGGCGGCGGAGGAGGGGCTTCGTTGCGCGCCGGGGCGTTCGGCGAGGAGTCGCGCGAACTGGTCACCGCGGATACTTTCACCCGCCCGTCCTTCGAGTCGAAGGCGGCCGCGGTGTGGACCGTTGCCGACGGCACACGCATCCTGCGCTCCGTCCAGTCCGCGGCCACCGGGGACGTGAACACCGAAGAGATTGTCGCGGAGTTGCCGGAGGGCGTGAGCGGCAACATCTCGGTGTTGCGGCTGTCGCGTTCGGGTGCGCGGGTGGTCATGGTCATCGACGGCCACCTCTACACCGGCATCGTAGAGCGCCGCGCGCCGGGCGAGCGCGCGATTGTCAACGTGGTCGAGTACGCAGCGGAGCTCGGCGGACAAGTGGTCTCCGCCGACTGGCAGCCGGACGGCTCGCTGATCGTGGGCACGTCGGTATCCGTATCCCCGGTGCTGCGCGTCGAACAGGACGGCTCGTCTGCCACCGCATTGTCCGTGGGCAATATCTCCGCGCCGGTGGTGGCGGTCGCCGCCTCGCCGAACATGCTTTATGTCACCGACGCCAACGCGGTGCTGCAGCTGCCCAACACCGGCGCGGACAACCCGCTATGGCGCGAGGTGCCGGGCCTGCAGGGGGAGCGGGCCCTGCCGATTGTGGCTCGCTAGTGGCAGGCCTGGGGGAGCTCATCCTGCCTCGCCGTTGCGCGGGGTGCGGGTTGGCGGGGCATGTGCTTTGCGACGCCTGCCGCACCCGCCTTGCCACGCCCCCGCGGCGCGTCTTTCCGCCGACCCCGCCGCACGCGCCGGTCTTCGCGTTGGGCCCGTACGCCGATGCGCATCGCTCGGTGGTGTTGGCGATGAAGGAGCACAACAACCGCATCGTGCGCCGCCACGTGGGTGCAGTCTTGGCAGCCGCATTGGAGTATTTGGAAGTGCGCGGCGAGATCCCGCACGGGGCGGTGCTGGTGCCGGCGCCGACGCGGCCGTCGTCGGCACGCGCTCGCGGGGGTGATCCGGTGGCGGCGGTGTGCCGCGCGTCCGGCAGGGCAGTGGTGGAGGTGCTCGAGCTGTCGGAGCGCGCCGCCGACCAGGCGGATTTGGATGCCGCCGCGCGCCGGGCGAACCTTGCTGGGGCAGTGCGCATCTCCGGTGTGCCGGCCAAGCAATGCATCGTCATCGACGACGTGGTGACGACTGGGGCGACGTTGACCGCAAGCGTCGAAATGCTGCTTGCTCACGGCGCCGATGTGGCTGCCTGCGTGGCAATTTGCGAAGCCTGATTTGCAAAAGCTGAATCAATCTATCGTCTGAATGGTTATTACCAGTTGTATACTCGGAAGTGACCCCGTTCCTACTATCTCTAGGAGGAAGCAGATGACATCTGCAGAGCACGATCAGGCCATCAACCAGGGCATTGACCAGGGCATTGGCCAGGGCATTGGCCAGGGCATTGGCCAGGGTTTTGACCAGGGTTTTGAAACCGGTTCCGAGCAAGCTGAGGGGTTGAGCCCCTCCGCGCACGTGACCATCACCGGCCGCAACGTCGAAGTGCCGGAGCACTTCCAGGAACGTGTGAACACCAAGCTGGCGAAGATCGAGAAGCTTGATCCTTCGCTGACCTCCTTCCATGTTGAGCTGAAGCACGAGCCCAACCCGCGTCGTGAAGCGCAGGCGCAGCGTATTCAGATCACCGCAACCGGCAAAGGTCATCTCGCCCGGGCGGAAGCGAAGGAAGACAGCTTCTACGCCGCGCTGGAATCCGCGATTGGCAAACTGGAGCGTTCCCTGCGCAAGGTGAAGGTGCGCCGTGAGATCTCCCGCTCTGGCCACCGCGCCCCGAAGTCGGCCGGTGTCATGGCGGCAGAGCTTGCCAACCAGGCTGCGGAGGCCCGCGCCGAGGAGCCGGGCAAGTACGACGTCGACCCCTACGCCGATCAGTTTGCTGACCTCGAGCCGGGTCAGATCGTCCGCCGGAAGCTGCACCCGAACAACCCGATAAGCGTCGACGACGCTTTGAGCGAGATGGAGCTGGTAGGCCACGACTTCTACCTCTTCATCGATGAGGAAACACAGCGACCGAGCGTGGTGTACCGCCGCCACGCCTTCGACTACGGGCTGATCGCGCTCGCGCCGGAGACCGAGATCTCTGCGGCTGCCGGGGACCAGGCCATGAACCCGGCGTCTGCTGACGTGAAGGCGTAAGTACGGCGTAAGCACGAAGCCGTCGATAAGCAACGAGCCCCCGCACCCCTGGAAACCGACTAGGGTGCGGGCGCTTTTGCTCCCCAGCAAGTTCTCAGCTGCCCAGCTCGGAGTTCAAAACTTCGTGTGGGTACAATAGCGCGTTGACGCTTCCTCGACCTTAAAGGATTTATACAACCGTGTTTAATGGACTGACGAAGCTGCTCCGCGCTGGCGAGGGTCGCACTGTCAAGCGTTTGGGCAAGATCGCCGACCAGGTGCTCGAGCTTGACGACGAATACTCCGCGCTGACGGACGCCGAACTGAAGGCCAAGACCGACGAGTTTCGGGCGCAGCTCGAGGGTGGCGCGACGCTCGACGACATCCTGATTGACGCGTTTGCCACCGCGCGCGAGGCCTCCTGGCGTGTCCTAGGTCAGAAGCACTACAAGGTGCAGCTCATGGGCGGTGCGGCGTTGCACTTTGGCTCGGTTGCAGAGATGAAGACCGGCGAGGGCAAGACGCTGACCTCGGTGCTGCCGGCCTACCTCAACGCGCTTGAGGGCAAGGGCGTGCACATCGTGACCGTCAACGACTATCTAGCGAAGCGCGACGCGGAGATGATGGGCCGCGTCCACCACTTCCTGGGCCTGAACGTCGGCGTGATCCTCTCCGAGCTGCGCCCGCCGGAGCGCAAGGAAGCTTACGACGCGGACATCACCTACGGTACGAACAACGAGCTGGGCTTTGATTACCTGCGCGACAACATGGCGCGCTCGTCGTCGGACATGGTGCAGCGCGGCCACAACTTTGCCATCGTGGACGAGGTTGACTCGATTCTTATCGACGAGGCGCGTACCCCGCTCATCATCTCCGGCCCGGCCGACGGGTCGAGCCAGTTCTACACGGTTTTTGCGCAGCTTGCCCCGCGCATGCGCGAAGGCAAGCACTACGAGGTTGACCAACGCAAGCGCACCATCGGCGTGACCGAAGAAGGCGTGGAGTTCGTCGAGGATCAGCTGGGCATCGACAACCTGTACGCGCCGGAGCACTCGCAGCTGGTGAGCTACCTTAACAACGCGATCAAGGCAAAGGAGCTCTTCGAGCGCGACAAGGACTACATCATTCGCCAGGGCGAGGTGATGATCGTAGACTCGTTCACCGGCCGTGTGCTGCCGGGCCGCCGCTACAACGAGGGCATGCACCAGGCGATCGAGGCGAAGGAAAACGTCGAGATCAAGAACGAGAACCAGACGCTAGCGACGGTGACGCTGCAGAACTTCTTCCGCCTCTACAACAAGCTGGCCGGCATGACCGGTACCGCAGAGACTGAGGCGGCCGAGCTGCACCAGATCTACAAGCTCGATGTGGTGGCCATTCCGCCGAATAAGCCGAACCAGCGCCGCGACCACGACGATCTGATCTACAAGACGCAGGAGGCGAAGTTCGCCGCTGTGGCTGACGACATCGCCGAGCACGTGGAGAAGGGCCAGCCGGTGCTGGTCGGCACCACCTCCGTGGAGCGCTCCGAATACCTCTCGCAGCTGCTCACCCGCAAGGGCATCAAGCACAACGTGCTGAACGCGAAGCACCACGAGGAAGAGGGCCGCATCATCGCTGAGGCCGGTCTGCCGGGCAAGGTGACCGTGTCCACCAACATGGCCGGCCGCGGTACCGACATCGTGCTGGGCGGCAACCCGGAAATTCTCCTTGACGCGAAGCTGCAGGAGCAGGGCCTCGACCCGTTCGAGGACGAGGAGCGCTACCAGCAGGCCTGGGACGAGCAGCTCCCGCAGGCCAAGGAGCGTTCGCGCCAGCTTGGCGACGAGGTGCGCGAAGCCGGCGGCCTCTACGTGATCGGCACCGAGCGCCACGAGTCGCGCCGCATCGACAACCAGCTGCGCGGACGTTCCGGCCGCCAGGGCGATCCGGGCGAGTCGCGGTTCTACCTTTCCATGCGCGATGAGCTCATGGTCCGCTTCATGGGTACCTCCATGGAGCAGATGATGAACCGTCTCAACGTTCCGGACGATGTGCCGATCGAGGCGAAGATGGTCTCCAACGCCATCAAGTCCGCGCAGTCCCGCGTGGAAAACCAGAACTTCGAGATGCGCAAGAACGTTCTGAAATACGACGAGGTGCTCAACGAGCAGCGCAAGGTGGTCTACCGCGAGCGTCAAGAAATTCTCGGCTCGAAAGACATCGAGGCGCAGGTGCGCCGCATGATCGACGAGACGGTCGGCGCCTACGTCGACGGCGCGACGCGCGAGGGCTACGTGGAGGACTGGGATCTCGACGAGCTGTGGAATGCACTCGACTCGCTGTACGGTCCGACGATGACTCCGCAAGAGCTTATTGACGGCACCGAGTACGGCCGCGCCGGCGAGCTCACCCCCGAGCAGCTGCGCCAAGCCATTATCGACGACGCGCAGACCCAGTACGACGAGCTCGAGCAGAACGTGGCGGCTATCGGTGGGGAAGAGCAGATGCGCAACATCGAGCGCATGGTCATCCTGCCAGTGATGGACACCAAGTGGCGCGAGCACCTCTACGAGATGGACTACCTCAAGGAAGGCATCGGTCTGCGCGCAATGGCGCAGCGCGACCCGCTGGTGGAGTACCAGAAGGAGGGCGGCGACATGTTCCACGCGATGAACGAGGCCGTCCAGGAGGAGACCGTGCGCCAGCTGTTCATGATGCGCAAGCAGTTCGAGCAGCAGGACACCGCAGAGGTTTAAAGCACCTTGAACGAGGTGAGACGGCCGTCTTCAATGCGGGCCGCCCACCCGTAGCGCTTGCCCGACACCGCCACGGTGCCGAACCATTCGCCGCCTTCCCGCACGTGGCAGGACAAAAGTTGCACCTTGCCGCGTTCGGGGGTGGTGCGTCGTCGCGCCCGGATGTGGTTGCGCACGCCCATCGCGAACAGGGCGTGGGTGAGCGATTCGGGGCTGCGGTTGCCAAACGCCGCTTCAAGGGCGTCGCGCACCAGCGGCGAGACCGGTTTCTGGGGCATTGCGCGTATCGACGGCATGTGGTCGGCGCCTGGCCGTTTCGGTCGAGGCACCACGACCTTGATGTACTGGTGGCCGGGGGCGTAGTAGTACTGCGACATGGTGGGTACCTCAGGGGGACAAAATGGCTTGGTGCAGAACGGCTGACGGACAGTCCCAGCAGCGAGCGCGGGGCAAACGCGCGTGGTGCTGAATACGGTGGCGGCAGGTAGTATTGTGCTCGCTCGCGCAGCGCGGCCGCTAGGTTGCGCGCGCTCATTTGAATGCGCACGCGGAAGGGAACCGCGTTGGTGGACTACAGCGAAAGGCGATACGTCGAATGCAAGGATTGCTCATCGATTACGCAGGCGTTCTGGATCTTGACCCGGAGGATCAGCCCCGCTGGCAGGCGCTGATTGCGGCGGTGAAGGAAAAGGGTATCTCCACCGGCATCCTCTCCAACGAAGAAGCGGACACCGAAACCGCCGATGCGATCCGTGAGTGGGAGTTCCGCGGCGACATTGACGCCGTTGTCCTCTCCGGCGAGGTTGGGGCAGAGAAGCCCGAGCGCACCGCGTTTCAGGCGGCGTGTGACGCGATCGATGTGGACCTGCCGGAGTGCGTGATGATCGACGACGACATCATGAATGTCCGCGCAGCCGTGGAATACGGCATGATCGGCATCCTCCACACGGCGTTCGAGCGCACCGCGGTGGAAATCCAGTCACTGTTCGGCATCGAGGGCGAGTTCTAGTGCGCGTGTACCTCCCCGCGACGTTCGGGATGCTCGAATCTCTCGACGCCGACGGGCTGGTCCACGCCCGTAACGGCTGGGGGTTCGCGGCAACACCCGAGCTGACCGAGTTCTACACCTCGGGCGACCAGGAAGAGATCGAGGCCATCGCTTTCGACGATGCCGCGCTCGCGTCCCTGCGTCTCCTCGCCATCGGGGACGAGGAGAAGTTCCCGCACCGCAGGGTCGTGATCTCTGTCGACACCGATGCCGAGCTCGCGCCCGACATGGGCGAGTCGGTGGTCAAGTTGTCGGGCCCAGTTGAGCTCAAGGATGTCGCGGCGATCCACGTTGATGTGAAGGAAGCGGAGGAAGCTACCGCACGAGCCATTGAGCTTGTCGACGCCGCCGATCTCGGCGACGAAGACGCCGAGTTGGCAGTCGGGGACGCCCAAGACAACTACATGGCGTTCTACGACCCTAGCGAGCTACCGTTCCTCGTCGAGCTGCTTTAGTTCCCACTCGTTGTTCGAGTGCAGCGCCTCGAGGAGGCGTCGCACGGCGGCAACCCGCCGACCAATGGGGGAGTCAAGGTCGAATTCGTCCCACGCGCACTCCGGATCCGCCGGCGGACCCAGGTGGTTGCAACCGCGGGAGCACTGTTCGGTCGCAACGGCGAGCTCGGGGAACACGTCGATGATGGTCTCGGGTGAAATGTGAGCGAGCCCGAAGGAGCGTATGCCGGGAGTGTCGATGACCCAGCCGCCGCCGTCGAGCGGCAGCGCGACCGACTGAGTCGAGGTGTGGCGCCCTTTGCCCACACCGGACACTTCGCCGGTTTCGCGGTCCGCCTCCGGCACGATGCGGTTGACCAGCGTCGATTTGCCCACTCCCGAGTGGCCGATCAAAGCGGAGACATGCCCGGTAATGCGCGCCACGAGTGCGTCGATCGGTTCTTCGATGCCCACCTCGTACACATCGACGTCGAGGTCTTCGATCTCGCGCTGGAACTCGGACGGGTCGGCGATGTCGGACTTGGTCATGCACACGATCGGGGTCACCCCGCCGTCGAAGGCGGCGACAAGCGCCCGCTCGACAAAACCGGTGCGCGGCGGCGGGTCGGCGGCGGCAACGACGATGAGCAGGAGCTCTGCATTTGCAACAATAATGCGCTCGTACGGGTCAGTGTCGTCGGCAGTGCGCCGCAGCACGGAGGTGCGGTCTTCGCGCTTCACGATGCGCGCCAAGGTGTCTTTCTCGCCAGAGGTGTCGCCGACAACACCGACACGGTCGCCCACTTCGATGGAGAGGCGTTTGAGTTCCCGGGCACGCATGCAGGTGACCAACGTGTCGTCGTCAAGCATGACGCCCCAACGCCCGCGATCCTTGGTCACCACCATGCCGTGCTTAGCGTCGTCGTGGCTAGGCCGGTCCTTTGAGCGCGGCCGGGAACCCTTGCCGGGGCGGATACGGACGTCGGACTCGTCATAGCGCGACAGGTCGCCGAAGCCTCGCCGTGCCATTAACGGTGCACCATCGCAGTCCACATTTCGTCGAAGTCCGGCAATGTCTTCGCGGTGGTGCCGATGTTCTCCACCATCACGCCCTCGGTTGTAAGGCCGATGATCGCGCCGGCAGTGGCCATGCGGTGGTCGTCGTAGGTCGCCCACGTGCCGCCGTGCAGCTCGGCGGGGGTGATGCGCAGACCGTCGGGGAGCTCTTCGCACGCACCGCCGAGGTTGTTGATCTCGCGGGTCAGCGCGGCTAGGCGATCCGTTTCGTGGCCGCGCAAGTGCGCAATGCCGGTGAGCTCGCTCGGGGTGGTCGCCTGCGTGGCGAGGGCGGCGACGGTGGGGGTGAGCTCGCCGATGTCGCTCATGTCGATGCGGAGCCCGCGCAGGCCGCCGCGCTGCGGCCCGCGCACCTCGAGCGTGTGGTGTTTGCCCTCGGCAATGAGGTCCACTTCGCAGCCCATGCGCTCCAAGATGAGACGGATGACATCGCCAGGTTGAGTGGTGTCCAGCGGCCAGTGCGGGATGCGCACCGCGCCACCGGTCACGGCCGCAGCGGCGAGGAAAGGGGTGGCGTTGGACAGGTCCGGCTCGATGTCGAAGTGCGTCGCCTGGATAGTCTGCGGCTCCACCTGCCACGTCTGACCCTCGGCGCGCACACGCACGCCGGCGTCAGCGAGCATCTGAATCGTCATCTCGATGTGGGGCATCGACGGCAGCATGCCGGCGGTGTTCTTCACAGTCACGCCGCGGTCGAACCGGGCGGCGGACAAGAGCAACCCGGAGACGAACTGCGAGGATCCGGAGGCGTCGATCTCCACCTCGCCGCCTTCCGCACTGCCGCGGCCGTGGACAGTGAAAGGCAAGGTATCGCCGGCGACAGCCACGCCGAGCTGGCGCAGCGCATCGAGGATGGTGGTCATGGGGCGGTTGCGTGCGTACTCGTCGCCGTCGAAAAGCACGGGCCCATGCGCGAACGCCGCAACCGGCGGCAGAAACCGCATGACCGTGCCGGCCAGCCCGCAGTCCACCTCGGCGGCGCGCAGTTCGCGCGGATTCACGCGAATCGTGCCGCCTTCGTGCGCAAACTCCACGCCCATTGACGCCAGCGCCGCTTCCATCAGATCGGTATCACGCGAGCGCAGCGCACCGGCAATGGTGGATTGCCCGTTCGCAAGCGCGGTGAGGATGTAGGCCCGGTTGGTCATCGATTTCGACCCCGGCACCTCAACTGTGTGGGTAATCGGGGTCGCGGAATGCGGGGCGGGCCAAAGATCTGTCATGCGAACCATCATAATGACAGGTATGTGCGGACGCTTTGTGCTTTTCACCTCCGGTCAGGACCTGTTTGACCAGGTCGCCACACTCCCCGGCGTGCGCGAGGTGGTAGCGCCCGACGGCACCCCGCCGCCGCGCTACAACGTTTCCCCCACGCAGCAGGTACCGCTCATCAGGCTTGAGGGCGACACCGCGCAGATCGACGCCGCGCGCTGGGGCCTGCTGCCCACCTGGAAAAAGGACGACACGGGCGCGCCGCTGTTCAACGCCCGCGGGGAAACGGTTGCGGAGAAGTCTTCGTTCCGCTCCGCCTTCAAAGCCCGGCGCGGGCTCATGGTCCTCGACGGTTACTACGAGTGGAAAACAGACGGCACCGACAAGCAGCCGTATTACGTTCGCCCGGAATCAGGTTTGCTCTACGCTGCGGCATTGTGGGAAACAGGGCTTGATCGCTTATCGACGACCATGGTGACCACCGAGGCGACCGAGAACATGTCGTGGCTTCACCACCGCTTGCCCCTGTTTTTGGCTCCAGAGGAAATCCGCACCTGGGTCGAGGGGACGCCGGAGGAGGCGCTGGCGCTGGTGGCACCGTCGCGGGTGGCTGGCAGCTTTGTGTGGCAAGAGGCGGACAAAGCCGTGGGCAATGTGCGCAACGACTACGCGGAGCTGATGTCGGCGAAGTGACCGCCGCCGAGGCGTGCGAGGTCATCCGGGGCGATCGCGATCGAAAGGCCGCGTTGGCCGGCGGAGACGGTGATTTGGGGGAGGGCGTTGACCGAGGCGTCGATAAGCAATGGGAGCCTGGTGAGCGTGCCCAGCGGTGAGATGCCGCCGACGATGTAGCCGGTGGTGCGCTGTGCTTTGGCTGGATCTGCGAGGGCGGCGTGCTTCCAGCCGAGCGCTTTCGCTGCCGCCTTGAGCGAGAGATGGCCAGCGACGGGCACGCAGCACAGCGCCATTTCGCGCTCGTTCGCGGAGTTGGCGATGACGAGCGTTTTCAGCGTCGCGTGCGGGTCAGTGCCGAGTTCCTGTGCCGCGTGTTCTCCGAAGTGGTCTTGGGCAGAGGTGTACTCGAGCACCTCGTGAGGTGTGTCCTTTACCGCCTCGAGAGCGCGGGTGCGTGCAGCCATGATGAATCCTTTCCCTACAATGGCCACTATGCCCGAAACCGACACCGACGCCGTCAACGAGTCCGTCAACGAGGCCGTCGACGAGGTTGCGCTCAGCGAGCGCAAGGCGCGCTTCACCGAGGAAGCGATGCCGTTGCTCGACCAGCTCTACGGCGGTGCGCTGCGCATGACGCGCAACCCGCAGGACGCCGAGGACCTCGTGCAAGAGACGTACCTGAAGGCCTACAACGCGTTCGATTCCTTCAAACCGGGCACCAATTTGAAGGCGTGGTTGTACCGGATTATGACCAACACCTACATCAACTCCTACCGCAAGAAGCAGCGCCGGCCGCTGGTGACATCGGCAGAAGACGTAACAGACTCCCAGCTCTACACTTCCAGCTCGCACGATTCGACGGGATTGGAATCTGCTGAGGTGGAGGCGCTGAAGCTGATGCCGAATTCTCGGATCTCCGAGGCGCTGAACGCGTTGAATGAGGACTACCGCATGGTCGTTTACTACGCGGATGTGGAGGGTTTGGCGTACAAGGAAATCGCCGAAGTGATGGACATCCCGCTGGGAACCGTGATGAGTCGGCTGCACCGGGGAAGAAAACAGCTCCGCGAGATGTTGAAAGACGTAGCTAACGAACAAGGCATTGGACTCGACCGCGAACCGGAGGAGAAATAGATGGCTAGCGGAAACTGCACGTGCACGCAGGGGAGTGGCCACGACACGCAGCTGCTCCTGTGCGAGATGTTCGACCCGGAAACCACGCAGAGGCGCGCCGAGGAGATTCGCCGCGAGATCGCGAACTGTCCTGAATGCCTGCGGCGCCTTGAATCAGAGCAGACAGTGCGCGGGTTGGTGCGTGACTGCTGCGGGCAGGCGAATGCGCCGGAGCCGCTGCGCCAGCGCATTATCGCCTCGATTACGACGGTGACCTACACCGAGACGTATACCGAGGTGCGCCGCCCTCGGTAAGTTGGCTCCGGTGAGTTGGCTCCGGTAGAGAAAACGCCACCTTCCGATCTGGCGTGAGTGCCAGGGTGGAAGGCGGCGTTTTTGTGTGCCCGCATTCTGGTTGCGGGCACCGCTGCTTAAGAGTTAGGACGCTTACCGCGGTTAGCGCTCTTCTTGCGGCGGTCCTTGCGCTTACGACCACGTTTGCTCATAGTGGGCCTCCTTGATGGGCTGGAAATGAAAGCTTGTCGGCTTTCAACTGTATCGCCTGCAGATGTCGGCGGAGAAATCAGTACCGCGGGCTTAGACGGTCAGGCGGGCGCGGTTGCGGGCGCGTGCCTTGTTGCGGCGCTTGAGCGCGCGGCGCTCCTCCTCGGACATACCGCCCCACACGCCAGCATCCTGGCCGGTCTCAAGCGCCCACTTCAGGCATTGGGAGGTGACGGGGCAGCGGTTGCAAACAAGCTTGGCCTGGGCGATCTGGGACAGTGCCGGGCCCGAGTTGCCGACTGGGAAGAACAGTTCCGGGTCCTCGTCGCGACAGATTGCTTCGTGGCGCCAATCCATGGTGATACTCCTTGTGAAAATCGTGTTTTCGGTTTGTCAATCAGATGGGTGCGCACCACTCCATCGCCGATTGCTCGGAGACGTTGCAAAGAAAAGTTTGATTCCAGGACCCCAGGCCGTGATCCCCAAATTGCTTTGAGGCCCGTCTTCCGGTTTCCCTGGCGTTAACCCTGTGGTGGCCTAGGGTTAAGGGCTGTTTAACCAGCCCGTTGCTTTTGCTACCCGAGAATAATTGCATGGTTTCTTGAAGCTCGCTAGGGGTTGGCCGTGAATTGTGACCTAACTCATAAATGCTGAGCTACATCTAGACGCCTTAAGGTTCTAGCGACGGGGCGGGTTGAGCCGGTGCGGTGCGCTGACCTGCGAAAATCTAGTGAGCGAGAACTGCACAGAAGGTATGCGACGGTCAAATCACCAAACTGAGGTTCCTGAGTGCGCCAACCAGGGAAACCAGCCGGATACACTTACCGGTTGTGAGTGCGAACCATGACATTGAATCCCTCCAGCGCGAGGAATCCCTCGAGCGCGATGCGGCCGTTATGCCCCCGCTGATGCGCTTCGGTGCCGTCGTCGTGCTGCTGCAATGCGCCGCCATTTTCGTCTACATCGGCACGCTGATCGTGGCCCAGTTCGAAGGTGGCGACACGGTCATCGAATCGCAGTCCGCCGCCGCAAACTATGTCAACCTCGGCACAGCCATCTTCCTTGGAGTGATCTTCGGATTCATCACATGGGTATCGGTGGAGACGCTGCGCGGACGGCCGCGCGGACAGGGGGCCATCATGCTGATCGAGGCCATCCTGTTTGGCGTAGCCATTTACATGTTCCGGGGCGGCGCGCCCTGGCTTGGCGCTGCGACGATGCTCACGTCGGTCCTTGTGTTAATCACGATTTTGCACCCGGATACCCGCCGATTTGCGGAGGCGAGGTATGCGGTGGCAAGGGGCCGTCGATAAGCGAAAAGCCCCTACTTTGCCGTGAGCACGACGATCTCGTTGCCCCGCTTTTCGACGACGGTAGCGCCGGCGGAATCAATGTGGACTGGGCCTGAATACTCGCCGCGGTCCACCGGGATGATTGATTCAACATTGTTCTCGTCCCAGTTGACAACCGCGACGCCTTCATCGGAGGCGTAAAGCAGCCGATCGCCAGCGGCGAAACCTGTGCCGAGCGCGCCTTGGAATACACCGGTTGCCTGGAGGTTGCCTGGCTCCAAAAGCACCAGTGAATCGCCCTCGTGATACGTCATGTGATGCGGCAGATCGGCGACGGGAAGCGCGCGGAGGTTCCCCTCGAGCGTGAGAGGGTCACCCAGATTGGTCACCGAAGACGAGGCGGTGGAGTTGCCGTCCTTGTCGTAGGCGCGAATCTCATTGGTATCCGGATCGTAGATCGCCGCGCCCTCTTGCGAGATGGCTACCAGGTAGGCGTCGGCAGAGATCTCGACGCTGCCGTACATCTCTGGCTTGCGGGAATCCTCCGGTGTGGTGTCCTGGAAACGCAGGTACGTGCCGTCCTCGCAGGTCTCGGTGACAGCCAACAACTCGGTGCGGGTCAGCGCCGAGGAAATGTCGCACACGTGGGGCTGCATGTTCGGTTCCTGCGGTGCCTCGACGAACCCGTACTCCACGGTGCGCACCATGTCAGAGCGCCAAAGTTCGGCGCGGGTCGTACCAACGTAGCCGACTCGGTCATTCGAGCTGATCGCGGTGACCTCATCTGGCGCGATCGCCGAACGAGTACGCGAGTACTGGCCGGTCAGCGCCTCAAGCGCGACGACATCGCCGCAGCCTGCATTACTGCGGTACACCGCGACGACCTTGCCCCAGGCGCTGTCCAGCGCACAGAGGTCCGTATCCCGTTTATACGTCCACGCAGTTTCTCCCTCTACTGTCGTGGCCGTGACGGTGCCGTCGTTATAAGTGATGATGAGACCGTTCACCACGACGGGCTGGACACCTGGAGCAGTGTCAGGGAGGCGAAAGCTCTCCGAGAGCGATTCCGGCACCACCGCAAGGCGCCCGGCATTGTCCAATTCCTCCGCAGCTGGGTTCAGCTGTGAGGCGCGGATCGGCGCGGTGAAGTACGCGATCATCAACAGCAGTACCGCCACGGCTGCAATGACAGCGGTGGCGATCACGTCGCCCCGGGTGCGGCGCAATGGGCGAGTCACCGGTGTGTGCCTCCTTGATCGGCTCTTTGGTTCGGGCGCCGGCCACCGTGGGAGCGGCCGTTTCGCCCTCCCTTCGAGCGCGGTGGGCGTGCCCCGAGCACTTTACGCGCCGGACCCACAGTCGCAGACGCGGAGTCCGGAATGTCGAGTGCTTCCGCGAACTCAGGTGAGGTGGAGAACCATTCCGGCGGCTCAGGTTGTTCGAGGCCGAGCTCCTGGTTGATCAGATCCCACTTGTGCACTTCGTCGTAACCGACAAGCGTGATCGCGGTGCCGCTATGTCCCGCGCGTCCTGTGCGGCCGATGCGGTGCACATACGTCATCGGGTCGTCCGGCGTTTGGTAGTTGATCACGTGGGTGACATCTTCGACGTCAATGCCGCGAGCTGCGACGTCGGTGGCAACGAGGATGTCTACCTCGGCGTTGCGGAACGCTTCAAGCGCCTGCTCGCGGGCGTTCTGCCCCAGGTCGCCGTGGACGGCACCGACGGCGAACCCGCGCTTGGCAAGATCTTCTGCTACCTCGGCCGCGGTGCGTTTGGTGCGCGAGAAGATGATGGTGCGGCCACGTTCGGGCGCCTGCAGGATGCGTGCCACCACTTCCGGTTTATCCATCCGGTGGGATTTAAACACCACTTGCCGGGTGGTGACGTGCGTGGTCGGTGCATCAGCCGCCTCAGCGCGAATGTGCACCGGAGTATGCATCTTCGAACGGGCGAGCGTGAGAATCGGACCAGGCATTGTCGCCGAAAACAACATGGTCTGCAGCGAAGCCGGCAACGCTCCCCAAATCTTTTCAATGTCCGGCAAGAAACCCATGTCCAGCATCTCGTCCGCCTCATCCAGGACGAGGATGGCCGCGCCAGACAACTTGAGCTCCCCGCGCTCGTACAGATCAATGAGGCGCCCCGGGGTTCCGACGACGACATCCACACCGTCTTGCAACGCCGCGATCTGTTCTTCGTACGGGCGCCCGCCGTAGATGGTCGAGACACGCACCGGCGTGTACTTTGCCGCTCGTTCCAGATCGTCCCCGACCTGTACTGCAAGTTCACGGGTGGGGACTATGACGAGCGCGCGCGGGGTGCCGTCAAGCTCTGCAATATCTGCGTCATCAAACACCCGATCCAGCAGAGGGACACCGAACGCGTATGTTTTTCCCATGCCGGTTCTGGCTTGCCCAATCAAGTCGCGCCCATTTAGCGCGAGAGGGATCGCGAGTTCCTGGATAGAAAACGACGTGGTGATTCCCAGGTCTGCAAGCCCGGCGATCAATTCGGCGGCAACGCCGAGGTCCGCAAAGGTCGGGGACTGCTGCCCTGCGGTGCGGGAGCGGCCACCTGTTGCAAACTTCGGCAGGTTCTTTGGCACACGCATATCTTAGCCTCCGGCTGCGGGGCCAGCTGCAGGTGCTGAGCGTGGGTGGCCGGTAGTTAGAATGGGTCGCGGTGCCTGGGATTGCAGGCATGCCCAAGACAGAACCGAAGGATAGTGATTTCACAACCATGGATATCAAGATTGGTCTTGCAGACATTCCCCGCGAGCTTGTCGTCCGTCTTCCCGAAGGGCAAGAGGGCGTGATCGGGGTCGTGCAGCAGGCGATCGACGCTTCCTCCCCGACGTTCAAGCTCGAAGATGACAAGGGGCGCCAGTACCTGATCCGCACTGACCGCGTGGTTTATGTCGAGCAGGGCTCTGTGGCAGCGCATTCCGTGGGATTCATGCGTTAAATTACTGCTATGACCACCAGGCACTACCCCGATAGAGACGACCGGGCCGATTACGGCGGTCACGCTCCGCGAGACCTCGGCGACGGCCGGGACGTGGTCGACGGGTGGAGCACTCAACCCCAGCGGGGTCCCGAACCATCTGCCTCTCACAGGGGAAGCGACGGAGATGGACGCCTGGTGGTGTTTGCTCGCGAGTACGGTTGGCGGGCATACGCCATCCCCGTTTTGGCGGTGATAACCGTGTTCGTGGTGGTCAACATGTTCCAAAACCCGCAGGATCAGGTCGTGAGCGCTGCGTCAACTTCGACTGCGTCCTCCCAAGACCCGTTGGCCCAGCCAGGGGATCAAGCCGGTGACGAGGAGAAAGATCAGCCGCTCGAGCCAGCAGAGATGCCCGAGGGCGAGCAGGACATCAACGAGCTTCCCCCGGGCGGGGCGTACACCGAGTCCGGCGACGGCACCTTCTACGAGGTTGGCGCTTCGGGCGCACAGTCGGGTGACGGTGAAGAGATTGTGGTTCGCTACGTCGTCGAAATTGAAAACGGCGTCGACACCGCGCCTTACGGCGGCGACGAGGCGTTCGCATCGATGGTGGATGCAACCCTGATGGATCCGCGCGGATGGACAAACGACCCACGCTTCCGCTTTGAGCACGTCTCCAGCAACGAGGAGCCCTCACTGCGAATTCGCCTCACCTCGGTTGCCACCACGCGCGAGCTCTGCGGCGGTGACTTAGGGCTGGAAACCAGCTGCCGCACGACGATTACCGGCGATGACTCGGTGGTGATCAATGAGTCGCGTTGGGTTCGCGGTGCCGCGCCGTTTGACGGTGACCTGGGGCGCTACCGTCAATACGTGATTAATCACGAGGTCGGTCACGCCGTCGGGTTTGCAGAGCACGTCCCCTGCCCTTCTGAAGGGGACCTTGCGCCGATCATGATGCAGCAGACGCTGAGTTTGAATAACGCACAATTGCGGGCGCTTAATCCCTCTGAAGTGTACCCCGAGAACTCTTATACTTGCCGCTCCAACCCATGGCCGTATCCGCGGCCGGCGGTGCTCTAGCCTGTGGGTATGCATTCCAAGCGCCTGGAGATCCCGCAGCATGTGCTTGCGGCGTTCCAGCTTGAGGGCAAGGGGGTAGCGGTTGGAGCGCCGTGGGATTACGGGTTGCGGTTCCGGCGAGTGGTGGTGTCTCCGGCGGCGGAAACCGCCGCTTGGTCGGGCAAAGTTCGCGAGAGGATTGCGGGGCAGTCCGCCAGTCTCCGGGTTAGCCGACCCGTGCGGGCGACCGACGGCCGGCTGGTTGTGGGTGGGTTCGCAGCGAATGAGTTCGGCGAGGGAGCTCCCGCAGCGAGGATTGATGAAGCGATTGCGGCGGCGCTCGTTTTCGATGAGCTTCTCGACGGCATCGAGGCGCCTTCTGCGCCGTCTCGCCCCAACCCTTGGGCGACGGCTGATCGCACGGTCTGGGCGGGGGAGCGGATTACCGGTGACCGGGTAGTTGCTCACCTCGATTTTCTCTCGTGCTGCTTGTTCGACGGGACTAACCCGCCAATGCTGAGCGCACTCGTTCCCTCGCTGGATTTGCGTCCGAAGGGCTTCACTGCCGCACTGGTCATTGTGGACGGGCTTCTTGCGGACGCCATCGACGCGAAGGTGCTGCAGCGTTGGGAATTGGTACCCAATCTGCGGGCATTGGCACGCAAAGCATTCGACTACCGAGAAGCCTCGCAGCTCCTAGATGATTCGAACGTGCGTTCCAATTTTGTCCGGGTTGCCCAACTCTTGTCGGACTGACGTGCAACGATTACTCCCATGAGTGCTCCCCACATTCCGGCGCTTCCGCCAGCGGTCACACCTCAGGCGTTTCTGGTCGCGCGCGAGCGCCAGCTCACTGATCGCCAGTGGTCGCACGACCTTCCAACCCAGGGACTGTGGAAGGTCACCGGAGAAGCAGGCGCAGGTGTGTCAAGCTTCCTCATCGACACCGCTGTCAATGCCATCACCGCTGACCCGCAGCGAGCGTCGCGCGAGGGAATTGTGTTGTTGACCTCTTCGAAGGAATCCGGTGCGCGTATGCGTTCAGAGCTGTCGGAGCGGCTCGCCGCCACCGGTTTCACCACACAAGAGCCGATTGTGCGCTCTGTGCACTCGCTAGCCTTTGCGCTTTTGCGCCAACGCACGGAGCGAGAAATCCGGCTGATCTCCGGAGCAGAGCAAGATGCGGTGATCCGTCAGCTCCTTCTCGGACACGCTGAAGACGGTGGCGGCACCTGGCCCGAGGAATTGCGCCCAGCACTGCCGCTCGTCGGGTTCGCCCGCCAGTTGCGCGATTTCCTCCTGCGCGCCATCGAGCGCGGTCTCGGCCCGAAAGATCTCAACCGGCTCGGCGAGGTGCACCAGCTTCCGATCTGGTCGGCGGCCGGCGACTTTTTGCGCGAGTACCAGCAGGTCATGGCGCTCACTGGGGCATTGCGCTTCTCGGCAGCAGAGCTCGTGACCAAGGTACTTGAAGAGGAGCTCATCCAATCATGGGGCATCGTGCTTGTCGACGACGCGCAAAGCCTCGCTCCTGCCTCTGCAGAACTCGTTTCGCGATTGCTGCAGCGCGCCTCACTTGGCGTGGTTGGCGGGGACCTAGACCAATCTATCTTCCGGTTTCGCGGGGCGTCTCCGAAGTTCTTCGCCGACCTCGGCGGTTTGCTGCACAACGTCCGGCATCTAGGCGCAAGCCGTCGCAACCCAACGCGCGTAGTTGCTGTGGCCCCAGATGAACAGACACACCACGCTGCGGTCGTCGATTCGCTGCGCCGAGCGCACTTCGAAAGCGGTGTTGATTACCGCGACATGGCGGTGGTCGTGCGTTCCACGCCACTGATCGAGCCGCTGCGTCGCGCTTTGCTGCATGCGGGCGTTCCCGTTGCTTTGGACCCGACGGACGTTGTCTTGGCCGAACAACGTGTGGTCGTCGCCCTGCTCTTAGCCCTCAAGGCGCTCACCCAAGAGCTCACGGTCTCTGAGTGGCGCGAACTCCTCCTCGGGCCGGTGGGAGCTACAGATCCGGTGACGCTGCGTCGCTTGCTCCGCGGCTTACGCAGGTGGAAGCCCGAGTTGCGCGCAGAGGAAACACTGCACCAACTACTCACCTCAACTGCACCGTTGCCGGACTTTGACACGCTGCTGACCGAGCGCGAAATGCAGTTACTCACCCACGTGCGCGGGGTGCTTGACCAGGGGCGGCAAGCGCACGCTGCCGACGGCAGCGTGGAGGAGGTGCTGTGGGCGGTGTGGGCCGCGACCGGACTGTCTGATCGGCTGCTCGCCGCCGCGCTTCGCGGCGGCGCTACCGGCTCACAAGCAGACCGCGATCTTGACGCAGCGATGGCGCTGTTCGATGCAGCTGGCGATTTCACTGAGCGGCGCCCCACGGCCAGCATCGAGTTGTTCTCGCAGTACATCACAGAGCAAGAGCTGCCAACCGGTGTACGCGACCGGCGTACCGCGACTCTGGATGCCGTCTCCCTCCTCACTGCGCACGGTGTGGCCGGGCGTGAATTCGAGCGCGTCGTCGTGGCTGGAGTACAGGAGCTTACCTGGCCGAGCCTCGGAGAAACCGGCACCATCTTCCGGCAAGAAGACCTCATCGATCTCATTGATTCGGACGTTGATCCAGCAGTACCTGTGCCTCGCGTTGCGGAACGGCTCTTGGAAGAGCAGCGTCTTTTCCATGTCGCCACCACCCGCGCCACGGACCACCTGCTGGTCACAGCGGTAGATGATCCGTACAGCGAGGAAGTGGTTCAGCCTTCGCGCTTCATTGAAGCGTTCTGCGCCGAGCATGGGATCGAAGCCACACAGCTGCGTGCTGCCGGCACCGCGTCTGAGGAGATGAACGAAACTCCGGATGAGACACACAGCGCTGCATTAGTACGAGTGCTGGCCAGAGACGATGTGATTGCGGAGCTGCGTCGCGCAGCCGGCGACGCAGACACCAGTGAAGCCACGAGAACGCAGGCGGCCCGCCAACTTGCGCGTCTTGCCGAAGCTGGTGTGGCAGGGGCAGATCCCGATTCGTGGTGGGGGTTGACGCAGGCGTCGACAAGCGAAAAACTCCCGCTGCGATCCTCCCTGTCACCTTCGCGCATCGAGTCCCTTCTGCAATGCCCGATGCGGGCTGTGCTGGAGCGCATGGTCGATCTCGAGGAAACTATGGAGATGCTCTACGGGTCGATGGCGCACGCGTACTTCGAGGCGCTAGGGCGCGGAGTTGATCCAGAGGCGGCGAGCGCTGAGGTGATTCGTGCCAGACGGGAAGCGCATGACGGTCCGGAGTGGAAAAAGGATCGGGACGTGGCAGATTTTGAAGCGATGCTGCGTCGCATTGACGGATGGCTACTGAAATCGCGCGCCGCCTACGAGCAAGTGGCGGTTGAGGCTGACGTGAACGTCGAGGTAGAACGCGGGTTGCGGATTTCCGGACGGGTGGACAGGCTCGAGCGTGCTTCCGACGGTGCGCTGCGCATTGTTGATCTCAAGACCTCCGCAAATCCCGTCGCGCATGCCGAGGCTGAGGAGAACGTGCAGCTTGCGGCGTATCAGCTCGCTATGAGCAGGGGAGAACTTGGCGGCGACGGGGTGCGGACTGCAAAGGATGCCGGGCTCACAGTAGGCAGCGCGGTGCTGGTGTACCCGAACGCGGAAAAGAAACGCCTGACCGAGCGGGGACAGGACGGGAAAACGTCTGAGGAACTTGCGGAATTTGTCGAAGAAATTCGCTCGCTGCCACAAGAGATGGTGGGTCCAGAACTCACCGCACGCACCGGAAAACACTGTGACTACTGCCGGGTGCGCAGCCTTTGCCCGGTACAACCGGAGGGAGAGGTGATTCACCGTGGCTGACATGCAACATGGAATCGGGCCGGTAGCGCTGTCGCGGGCGCTCGGCCAGGCCCACCAACCGACCCCGCAACAGGCAGACGTAATTGGTGCGCCGCCTGGCCCGCTGCTGGTTGTGGCGGGCGCCGGCGCGGGAAAAACCGAGACGATGGCGGCGCGTGTAGTTTGGCTCGTTGCCAACGGTTACGCCCGTCCAGATGAGATTCTCGGGCTGACGTTTACCCGCAAAGCAGCCCAGGAGCTGGGGAAGCGCATCAGAGACAGACTTGGGGTGCTGGCTAGCGACGAAGCGCTCGTGCGTCGACTGGATCCGTCAGGCGAGCTGACGAGCTCCCTCCGCGTGATCGCGCCGACTGTGTCAACCTACGACGCGTACGCCGGCGACCTGATCCGCGAATATGGATTGCTGGTGCCGGTTGAACCGGACGCGCGATTGATTACCGAGGCGGAGCTACACGCCATCGCCACCGAAGTAGTGTTGGACTACCGAGGTAGCCTTATCTCTGAAAACGGCACCAACCCAGCTGTGAACTCGGTCGTCGAGAACCTGCTGGGGCTTATTACGTCCATGGGCAACGAGCTCGCGTCTGCCGAGGATGTGATTGAGCGTGCGGAGATATTTCTCAAGGAAACGGAGTCCTTGGAACCGTCGAAGCGCACCGAGAGCGGCTACTCGCAGACCATGCTGAAGTGGCGCAGTAGGCAGGAGGAGCGCACCGCATACCTGCCGTTGGCGGCGGCGCTCAATACGGAGCTGCGCCGCCGCGGTCTAGTGACCTTCAATGAGCAGATGTCAGTCGCAGCGAAGCTCGCCCGCGATCACGCATCGGTGGGGGAGCGTCAGCGTCAACGCTTCCGGGTGATCATGCTCGACGAGTACCAAGACACCTCCCATGCACAGCGCGTGCTGCTGCGCAGCCTGTTCGGGGAAGGCACCGATCCAAAGCTGACGGTTACCGCCGTGGGCGATCCAATGCAGGCGATCTACGGCTGGCGTGGTGCGACCGCGGCTAACCTCGCCGCTTTCGTCGAAGATTTTCCGGCTAGCGATGGTTCTCCCGCACCAAAAAAGCAGCTCACCACCTCATGGCGCAATCCTCCGGAAATCCTCGACCTGGCTAACTCGGTCTCCGACGCGATTTTGGGTACCGGCGCCGAGCGCGCGGTGGCCCAGCTTGAACCGCGCCCAGGAGCGGGAGCTGGGTCGGTGCATCTGGGGTTCTTCGAGCACGAGGACGACGAGGTCGCCTATGTTGCCGGCGAGCTGGAAACTCAGTTCACCCAGGCGAAGCAGGATGACGAACCGTTTACCGCCGCTGTGCTGGTGCGCAAAAACAAGCACAGCTCAGCAATCGCGGAAGCCCTTGAAGCGCGGGGTGTGCCGTACGAAATCGTAGGCGTCGCTGGCCTGCTCGACGTGCCGGAAGTTGCCGACACCGTCGCAATCGCGACCATGCTGGTCCGTCCGGGTGATTCGGCTGCAGCGCTTCGCATCCTCGGCGGTCCTGCGGTGGGGCTCGGGTTGGCGGACCTGCAGGCGCTCGCCGTGCGGGCGACGAATTTGGCCGGGCGCGGCCAAGCCCGCAGCGCCGACGCGGAGCGCGGTGATTTCGACGAGGCTGCCCGGACTCCGGAGGCCCATCTCGAAGCGCAACTCGCCGAGCTCGTTCAACGGGCGGAAGAAATCGTTGGAACTGGCGAGCGCGCTGCGGGGCTGGCGGATGCCGTGGCGGACCTCGGAGAACCCGAGCGGTACTCGGCGACCGGTCTCCAGCGTCTGCGTGAATTATCGGCGAAACTGCGCTGGCTGCGCACCAATAGCCTGGGTAAGCAGCTCACGGACGTCTTCGCAGACATCATCTCCGTCTTCGGTATCCGCGCTGAGGTCCTATCACGCCCTACCGCGTCGCGTGCCGCGCACCTCGACCGCCTGCTGCACGAGGTGGCCCAGTATCCCGGAACGAGCTTGACCGGCCTGCTGGATTACTTCGAGCTTGCCCGCACCCATGAAGACGGCCTCGCTCCCGGAAACGTCACGGTGAAAGACGATCGGGTGCAGATCATGACCGCCCACAAGGCGAAGGGCTTAGAGTGGGACACCGTTGCGGTGCTGCACGCGGACGACAGGACCTACAGCGACACCGCCGAGACATTCCTGGGCATTGTCAAGCGGCTGCAAGACGAATCTTTTGGAGACCCCGAGCTCACCCCGGAATTTGGGGAGGTAGAGACCCGCCCACAGTTTGAAAAAGCGGTCAAGGCCTGGTTGAAGACGGTCCGCGGAGACTTCGCAGAGGAGACAGCGCGGCTGTTTTACGTCGCCATCACCCGCTCGGAGAGGAAACTCATAGTCACCGCGTCAAGCAACGCGGCGGGTTCGACGAAGCAGACGGGCCCGTATACACACTTTGAAAAGCTGGCATCGCTCGTTAGGCCTGCGGATATCGTCCAGTGGCACACCGATGGAGATGCCGAAGGCGATGACGAGGGTGGCAGCGCCGAACGCCCTGACGGCGAGCGCGAAGGCCGCTGGCCTAACCTGCACCAGCAACCCCACGACCAGCGCGCGGCTCAGACTGTCACTGCAGCACGCGCATCCCTCCCCCCGCTGGTAGAAGGAGAGCTTTACGGATTATGGGAACGCGACGCGACAGCGCTGATTGAGGAGCATGCAGCGTCTCTGTCGCCTGAGGTAGCGGTGGTAGTTCCAGGCGAACTCACTGCGTCTGACGTGGTGGCCATGCGGGCCGATCCTGCCCAATTCGCTCGCCGCGCCCGTCGCCCTGTGCCGTACAAACCGAACGCTTACGCCAAGCGTGGCACCGCGTTCCACCAGTGGTTGGAGGAGTTCTATGGCGCGCGCCCGCTTATCGACGAAGACGAACTTCCGGGCAACGATGAAGCCGAGGTGGACCGCGCCACCCTCGAACAGCTCAAGCGATCGTTCGAAGCGAGCCACTGGGCATCGCGCACACCAGCGTTCGTTGAGCACCCGTTTGAGCTGGCAATGGGCAACGCGATGGTGCGCGGTCGCATCGACGCCGTGTTCGAGGACGAAACCGGGTGGATAGTCGTGGACTGGAAAACCGGCCAAAAACCAGGCACAGCGGAGATGGAATCGGCGAAGCTGCAGCTCGCCGTCTACCGTGAAGCGTGGAGGCGCATTGCTGCCGACGGACGCGATGTGCGCGCGGTGTTTTTCTACCTCCGCACCGGAGAAGACTACGCTCCTGATCAGCTACCGGCAGGTCAAGATCTTGCCGACATGCTTGCGCCACGCACGCAACAGGAAGGCAGGAAGTGAAGCGGCCATTCAGATTCGCCAGCCAGCTCCGCGCAGACGCGGAACTTGGTGATGTGCCGGTGCACACGCTCACGGATGTCATCACCATCCCGCGTTCAGCCCATACCACCCCGTGGGTGTTGATGGCCAGGCGTTTCGGGTACGCGATTTTGCTCGTCATTGCCGTGGCAGGGCTGGTGTACTTCGATCGCGGCGCGTATTCGGAGCCGCTCACGTTCATCGACGCGCTGTACTACTCAGCGGTGTCGCTTTCCACGACCGGCTACGGTGATATCGTCCCGGTCACCCAGGGCGCACGGTTGATGAACATCTTCCTCATCACTCCCGCCCGCGTGGCGTTCCTGATGCTCCTCGTCGGTACTACGTTGTCGGTGCTCACCGAGGATTCCCGCAAAACGCTTGAGATTCAGCAGTGGAGGCAAACTGTGCGCGACCACACCATCGTCATCGGTTACGGCACTAAGGGTCGTTCAGCGACTGATGCGCTCCTTGCCGGCGGCGCTGCCCCGGGTTCTATCGTGGTGGTCGATGCGGACCCGGTGAATCTCGCCCAGGCGGAGAAGCGCGGCCTGGTGACCGTCCACGGTGACGGAACAAAGTCCGACATCCTGCGCATCGCCGGCGTGACCCGCGCGCGTTCCGTCGTGGTGGCGCCGTCGAGCGATGACACGGCAGTGCTAGTCACCCTCTCTGTCCGCGAGATCGCGCCGAGCGCAATGATTGTCGCCAGCGTGCGCGAGAGCGAGAACCAGCACCTGCTCATGCAGTCTGGCGCTGATTCCGTTGTGGTCTCAGCCGAAACGACGGGTCGCCTGCTTGGCCTGGCCACGGTGACCCCGCCTGTGGTGGAGATGATGGAGGACCTGCTGAGCCCGGACGAGGGCTTTGCAGTTGCGGAACGGCCGATCGCAGACGACGAGGTGGGCGCCAACCCCCGCCATCTCGCTGACATCGTCCTGGGCGTGGTGCGTTCCGGTGAGCTTTATCGCATTGATTCACCAGAGGCGGAGACCGTCGAGCCGGGCGATCGCCTGCTCTATGTCCGCTTGACCAAACCCACCGATGCCCACGATGCCTCCAAGCACGCGGAATAGCATGTTTTTACTCATCGATTCGCACAATTCTTTCCCACTCGGGCCCGATAAGGAGCCATTGCTTGTCGACGCCCCCTTGCACGCCATTTCCACCACCGCCGAGCTCCCGGGCGGCGTGACAGCAGCGCGGTTGACTGACGCGCTCGCCTCAGAGCTGAGTGCAGACGTGGGGGATGCGCGTTCCCACGCCGACCATCCCCTCGTCGCCCATGCTGTCGCATTGCTGCGCGCCCAAGAGACGCTGCGCTTCGACCCCACGGACGGCTCTCCGCTGACCTGGGATGTCTCAGGTGCTGTGGCCCGCAGCGAGGCGGGAGGGATGGTGTTCCCCCGGATCGACCCATGCGTTATCGGAGTGGTGCAAAACGCTGATGGCACCGAGATCCTGCTCGGTGAAAATGCCCGCCGTCCCGGCTACCACACCTGCATCGCTGGCTACGTCGAAGTCGGCGAAACCATCGAGCGTGCATTCGAGCGTGAGGTGTGGGAGGAAACCGGGCGCGCGATTTACGACGTCACGTATGTCGGGTCCCAGCCGTGGTCGCTCAGCAGCTCGCTCATGCTGGGGTTCAGTGCGCGAACCGACGATCGGGAGCCGCGTGGTGAGCTGGACGGTGAGCTCAGTTCCGTCATCTGGGCAAGCCGGGATGAGCTGCCACAAATCTCCTTGGCACCAAAGGGCAGCATTGCACGCAGCCTCATCGAACGGTGGGCGCGCGGTGAGTTCAGCGGTGAGTTCAGCGGTGAGTTCGAAGGTGGCAACTGTGGCCATTGATCTGAGCGTGCTCGACCAAGACCAGCTGGTTGCAGCGACCGCCCCCCGCGGACCGGTGTGCATTCTGGCGGGTGCGGGCACCGGTAAAACCAGGACGATCACGTACCGCATCGCGAACCTGATCGACCAGGGCATGGTGGCGCCGAACAAAGTGCTCGCGGTGACGTTCACGCAGCGCGCGGCCGGCGAGATGCGTGACCGCTTGCGCGTCATGGGCATCGGCGGTGTGCAGGCGAGGACATTCCACGCGGCTGCGCGCCGCCAGCTGGCCTATTTCTGGCCGCAGATCGCAGGCGACTTGCCGTGGCGCATGCTGGACAACAAGTTTCCTCTAGTTGGCCGCGCTGCACGCGCCGCGGGAGTAGATTCCGGCAAGGACATGGTGCGCGACCTCCTCGGGGAAATCGAGTGGGCGAAGGCGAACGTGATCGGCCACGACGACTATGTCCAGCGTATTGCGGGTAGCGGGCATACGCCTCCCACCGACCCGTCGAAAGTCGCCCAGGTTTACCGGTTGTATGAAGAAGGCAAGCGCAGCCCCGAGGGCATGCTGCTCGACTTCGACGATCTGTTGCTCCATGTCGCCGCCGCGCTCGAGAACGCGCCCGCAGTGGCGGAGGAGTTCCGCTCGCAGTACCAGTCGTTCGTGGTGGATGAGTACCAGGATGTCACTCCGTTGCAGCAGCGGGTCCTGGAAGGTTGGCTTGGGGACCGCGATGATCTGACTGTGGTCGGCGACGTGAACCAGACCATCTACTCGTTCACCGGGGCGACCCCGGAGTACCTGCTCAACTTCTCGCGCACCTACGCGCACGCCACGGTGGTGAAATTGCAGCGCGACTACCGTTCGACGCCGCAGGTCACTGAGCTTGCGAACACAGTGATTGGGAAGGCGCAGGGGAATACTGTCGGGCCGAAACTCGAGCTCATCGGTATGCGTGAGCCCGGCCCGCAGCCGACGTTTCATGCATACGATGACGAACCGACCGAGGCGCGCGAAGTTGCCACCGCAATTCGCAGATTGCTTGACGACGGCGTGCCGGCGCGGGAGATCGCCGTGCTGTATCGCATCAACGCCCAATCCGCGGCGTTCGAAGCTGCGCTCGCCGACGCGGGCATCTTGTACCAAGTCCGCGGTGGCGAGGGCTTCTTCCAGCGCGGGGAGATCAAAGAGGCGCTTCGCCAGCTGACTGCGGCAGCGAACCGCACCGACCTGCCTGACGATCCGGTAGCAGTCGCCCGGGCCGCTTTCGCCACGATCGGATTGACGCCCACGGAGCCGGAGGGTGCCCAGGCTCGTGAGCGGTGGCAAGCACTGCGTGCGCTCGTTGATCTCATCGAAGACATCGTGCAGTCGCAGGAGGCCGCGCATTTGCCGCAGGTACTGGTCTCGCTGCGGCAGCGTGCGGAGGCGAAGCAGCCTCCGGCAGTCGACGGGGTGACGCTGGCGAGCTTGCATGCAGCGAAAGGCCTCGAGTGGGACGCGGTGTTTCTTGTCGGGCTGGTGGAAAACACCCTGCCCATCTCGCACGCGATCAAAGCCGGCGAAGACCAGGTCGAAGAAGAGCGCCGCTTGTTCTACGTCGGCATCACTCGAGCCCGCACACATTTGCAACTGTCATGGTCGTTGGCGCGTCAAGAGGGCGGCCACAAGTCTCGCTCGCGTTCCCGGTTCCTCGATGGACTGGTCCCGGAACTCGAGGTGGAGAACACCCCGCAGCGCCTGAAGCGCAACCGGCGATGCCGAGTTTGCGGGAACCCGCTCGACACTCCGGCGGAGAAGACGCTGGGCCGCCATGCGGACTGCGAACCGGATTACGACGAAGCGGCGTTCGGGGCACTGAAGCGCTGGCGCCTCGAGGTTTCCCGCGCCGCAGGCCAGCCCGCGTATCTCGTGTTCTCGGATGCGACGCTGCTCGCCATCGCGGAGGCCATGCCCGCCGATGAGCCATCGCTTCTCGACGTTTCCGGCGTCGGTCCCGTCAAGGTGGAAAACTATGGGGCCGACGTGTTGCGGGTGCTCGACGACTACCGCGAAGACAACTAGAAACACACTGGACAATCGGGGTGCCGTTGCAGTTGATGCACGGCCAGCGGTACGGGTCCGAATGGGTCCGCGACATGGAACTCGCCGGGCACCGGGTGCGGCGCGGACACCCCCGGCGGGTCTGGCACACCGGCAACCCGGCGGATGAACACCGCCGCAGCAGCACCTCCAGCGCGCACCAACACCGGGTCGGGGGAGCGCGGTCCCTGCGGCACGTGCGTGGCCGCCGTGTCCCAGCCAGCGTCCTGGTCTCGCAGGTGCTGCTGCACGCACGCTTGGCACGGGTCGGTGGCGCTAGTTCGCAGCGGCCCGATGAGGACGCGCGAGTCGAAGAGTGACACCGCAACCGTGGGTCCGGTGCGGTATTTCACCAGTTGCGCAAACTGCGTGGCGTGCGGAAGCTGGTCGACCAATACTAATGGCGCGGACTGGTCCGAGGCGACAACAAAGTCGGGCTCAGTCTCGGGTGTCAAGGGCACGCGAACTTGGATGCCACTGGAAGCCAATTGGGACTTCAATTCTGCGGCCAGCGGCGACTTGCCAATCACCAAGACCGGGAGATCGATCACCGGCACGAAAATTCGGTAGGAGAGTAGATCGGCGATGAGGCTTTCGGCCGTGCCCGAGGCGGCGCGGATGCGGCTTTGCAATGACCTGGTCAGATGGTGAAGGGATATGGGCTCAAAGGTGCCGTCGATAAGCTGAGCAAGCTCCGTGGCGTAAGGGGTTTCGATGATGCCGGTGCGTGTCGCATCCAGTCCGAACTGCAGCGTGTGCGGAGCTCGCACGAACACGCTCACTCCCGGCGCAAGGCGCACCGGTGTGGCGCTTTTGAAACTGCGCGCCAATGAGACCACCCCCCGAAGTGTCTGCATTCAGCTTACAATCTTGGCCGATGCCCGGCACCGAAATTCCCTACACCGTTATTCGCTCCGCGAGGCGCAAGCGCACCGTGCAGGCGCGGATAGTCAACGGGGTGGCGGAGATCCGTATTCCGGCGCGCATGACTAAGGCGCAGGAACGCACAGCCGTAGAAGAGATGCTGGCGAAGTTGGCGAAGAAATCCCCCACGCCTCGCACCGATGCAGATTTGCTTGCCCGCGCGGAGACGCTGAATGCGAATTTGCTGGATGGCAACGCGAAGTGGCGCTCGATTCGTTGGGTGAGTAACCAAAACACCAGGTGGGGGTCCTGTACCACCGGCACCGGCGACATTCGCATCAGCGACCGGCTGGCGCAGGTGCCTGATTACGTCCTCGACGCGGTAATCGTGCACGAACTGGTGCACACGTTCATCCCGGGGCATAGCGGCGAATTCTGGCGGTGGGCGGACCGGGCTCCGCGAGCTGAACGGGCGAAGGGCTACCTTGAGGCGTATCAGCGCTTCGGTAGCGAGCAGACCAGCGGCCAGAGATTCAGCGGCTAAAGTTCGGTGCCGTCGTCGCGCCCGTCGTCCTTGCCATCGCCGTTTTCACGCTTGACCTCGGGGTTGTTGCGAATTTCTTCTTCGAGCTTGGCAAACTCCGCGTCGAAATCGGTGTCCGGTGCGTCATCGAGCAGGGTGTCAATGAACGCGGCAGGGTTGGCCAAGTGCTCAGCGGTAGGCAAGAAGTCGGGGTGATCCCACACCTGATCGCGGCGCTCAATGCCCACGGCGTTCTCGGCGCGGCGCCATAGGTTCGCTGCTTCGCGCACGCGCGGTGCAGACAGCTCGATGCCCACCACGTTGGCAAACGCCTGCTCGGCGGAACCGCCGGTAGCGCGACGGCGCGCCCACGCCTCGGCGAGCTGGTCGGCGGACGGGATGCGTTCGTTGAGCGCATCGGCTACCACCACATCTACCCAGCCCTCCACCAGCGCGAGGAGGGTTTCAAGCCGCTCCGTCGCGGTCGCGTTACGAGAACCCACACGTGGGGAGAGATCTTCACCCTGTAGTGACTGCAATGCTTCCTGGATCTGCTGCGGGTCCCCAGATTCAAGGTTGAGGTTGCGGGCGAGCTCCTCGATGTGGGAGGTATCAATCTGCAACCCGGCCGCATACTCCTCAACCGCCGCAACCAGCCGCTCGACCAGCCACGGCACGTGCTGGAACAGGCGCTGACGCGCCGCTTCGCGAGCTGCGATGTAGACAATGACTTCCTGGCCCGGCACCTCGAGACCGTTGGCGATCTCCGACACATTGCCCGGCAGGAGAGCGGTAACGCCGTGCGGCGCTACGGGCAGGCCGAAATCAGTGCCGGTCAGCGCCTGCTGGGCAAGATCGCCGAGCGCGTGGCCGAGCTTCATACCGAACTGCATCGAGTTCATCTGCCGCATCATCGATGCCATCGGCCCGAGCATCTCTCGTGCTTCCGCCGGCATCGTGTCCATCTGCGCGCGGTTCATCTGGTCAGCCACCGGATTCACCAACCGCTTCCACATGGGCATGGTCTGCGTGAGCCACTCGCTCGGGTTCCATGCCTGGGCAGTCGCGCCGGAGGCCGGCAGGCTGGTGGTCTCGTTGAGCCACAGATCTGCGAGCTTTACCGACTCCTCAACAGCTTTCGCGTCGCTGCTGGAGATTTCGCGCGGGTTGCCCACGCGCTGGCGCGCCACCCGCAGCGCCATGTCGAAGTTGACGGCATCCTCGCTGCCTTGAGAATTCATCGAAGACCCGACACCGGAAAGCATTTGGCCGAACTGGTTCAATATGTCACCCAGGCCACCTTCTCCGGCTTCAAAGCGGAAGTTCTGCTGGCCGCCGAAACCGCCAAAGCCGAACGCGGCAAACGGGTTGTTGGAATCGCCGTGGTTGCCGCGTTCGTTGCCGTCACCTCGGCCGTCATCGCCGCGACGATCGTCGTTGTCATCCCGGTCGTCGTTAGGGAAGGAGAATCCGAATCCGTTGCTCATACAGGCCACACTACAGACGCTCAGGTGCGAAAAGCACCGTCTGCAAGGTGGCATTTCGCCGTGTTCGCTCTCGGCATTTGTAGCTCGGCTGTTCGGGGAGGGTGGGGTTGCTGGTCTAAGCTTGCTCAGCGTGAAAGCTGCTGGGCGTGAAATCGAGGACGACATCGAGGAAGACCGGGTGCGTACAAAGCGCTGGTCCACTGTGGTCTGGGGTGCGATTCCGGTTGCGCTTTTGGCTGGCGTTCTCACGTTCGACCACATCCCCGGCACCGACATTTCGTTGGCGGTGCCCTATGCTGCGCAGGGGCCTGGCCCTTTGTTTGACACGCTCAGCGAGGTCTCGGGCGAGCCGGTGGTGCGTATCGACGGCGCCGACCTCGACGCCACGTCCGGAGCACTGAACATGACCACGGTCTCGGTGCGTACCAACATGACCCTTCCGCAGGCGATCGGCCGGTGGATTACCACGGATGACACGTTCGTGCCGGTGGAGCAGATCATGCCTCGGGATATGAGCCGCGAGGAAGTCCAGGAGTTCAATCAGCAGGCGTTCGTCGCCTCGGAGGCGTCCGCAACCGTTGCCGCCATGCACTACCTCGGCCGCCCGACCAGGGTCGTGGTCCATGACGTCGTGGACGGTGCCGCAGCCTCGGGCCATCTCGAACCCGGCGATGCGCTAGTCGCGGTCGATGGCACCGAGATCACTAAGCCAAGTGACGTGCAGGACATCGTGCGGGCTAAACACCCAGGCGACGAGGTCGAGATCACCGCGCTGCGTGGGGGAGCGGAACGTCAAGAGCGGATTGCCCTAGGCAAAGATGAGCGGGATGAAAATGTGGCGTTGCTCGGAATCCTCATGTCCTCTGAGCCGGCCGACGGCGTCGATGTCACCTACAACTTGCAAGATGTGGGCGGTCCGAGTGCCGGCATGATCTTCGCACTCGCGGTGATTGACAAACTTTCCCCGGGCGAGCTCACCGGCGGCAAAACCGTCGCGGGCACAGGCACCATCAACGAGGCTGGGGAAGTCGGCCCCATCGGCGGCATTTCCCACAAGATCACTGGCGCCCGTGATGCCGGGATGGAGCTCTTCCTCGCGCCCGCGGGAAACTGTGCGGAAGCCGCTGGTGTCGAGACCGGGGACATGGTCGTCGCCGCTGTTGCCAACCTCGATGAAGCAGTCAAAGCGATGGATGATTACGCCGCCGGGCGCGAAGTCGCTACCTGCAAGTAGCGCCTACGGCGTCGCCGACAAGGTCTCAACCGCGCGCGGCGTCGCACCCGGGGTTTTCACCTCATTGACCTGATCGGCCAGGCCCAGCTCGTAAATGCGCTGGCGCGGATCGTCCTGGTCGGTTGAGATCAGCTGTTGCATGACCTGGCCCTTGGTGTTGTCGACCACGGTGATAATCGCAGAGGTGCCCAGCACTGACCACCCAACAACGCGGTCGCCCTTGTCCTCAACGATGCGCGAGGATCGCAGCTCCGTCAGCAGCTGGGTCGTTGACGCCGCCTTTGCTTCCGAGTCAAAGAACTGGAACTGCCCAATCTCCGAGCCGGAGCAGTCGAAGGATCCCGTCATCCCGGTAGCGCTGCAAGATTCAAACTGGCTGAACAGCGTCGCCGGGGCCAGCGTTGAGAAGCGCTCAGCAACCTCGGCCACAAGCTTGCGCTCCTCAGCCACAGTGGTCCGGGCAGCAGAAGAGCTTTTGCTTATCGACGGCTCGGATGACGCCTCCGACTCATCCGACACTGTTTCGGTTGCTTCCGTCACCTCCGCCGACGAAGAATCAACTGACGTCGCTGTCGCCTCCGGCGTCGGAGTCGCGGTCTCGGTCTGCTCGGTCGCCTTGTCGCCACATGCAGTGAGGCTGGCTGCGAGCGCAATAGTTGCCGCAGCGGTAACGGCGCGGGAAATACGGGCCACCGAGAGCTCCTTGGAATCGATTACCAAACAGCCATTATTTTAAAGCAGTTCATCTGGGTCTTGGGCAAGACTATGGCGCAATGCCGCAATCACCACCGGCGCGACACCGGGCCCGCCTCGCAATTCAATGTCGTCCTGGGCGAAGAGACCGCGCTCTTCAAGCTCGTCCTCGGTAGGGCGGATCTGCAGCAGCGTCTGCTCGATGTCGTCGTCGCGCAACACGCCTGAGAAGAGCCGGGCTGGGCGCGGGGAGGAGTCGACGTCTTCGGCAGTGTCGCGGAAGATAATCTCCTGCGCCAGAATTACGCCCTCTACCGTCTGCGGCCAGGCGACCCGCGCCACGTAGTCCGCTAGTTCATCGGACCCAGCATCGATGGATTCCGGCAAGTCTTGCACCACAAGCGTCAGGGGGCTGGAGGCGCCACCGTCGTCAAGCAAATCGAGCTCCCCCAACTGATCAACGAGGAGCTCTGTGGGGACGAGCCCGAACAATGTCGGAGGCTGGTCCCAGCCCTCGGCATGGACGAACTCGACCGCCTCCATCATCGCCTTGTTCAATGCCTGTTGGTGCAGCACGGGAACCCTTCTTACGTCTGGGTCGTTGGACAATTTAAGCTAGAAGCCTAGTACGCGCTCGCACATATATAAGGAGAAGGATTGGCTACCCGCGTGAATAAGCCAAGGCCAAACGCGAAGAAACCGAATGCTGGGTTGTGGACAACCATCGGCATCATCGCCGCGGTGTTGTTCCTACTGCCCCTGATTGTCGGTCTTTACACAGACTTCCTGTGGTTTGGCGAGCTCGACTACCGCGGAGTATTCAACACCGTCATCCTGAGCCGGGTGGTGCTGTTCGTGCTGTTCGCCGCAATCGGCGGGGCAATTGCGTACATTGCGGCATGGTTGGCGTGGCGCGGACGGCCAAAGGTTAAGTCGATGGATCCGTTCTCGCCCGGCGCCCAGCACCGAGCGAGTGTGGAGCAGAGCATCCGTTCGCTGCTGGTCTGGGCACCGGTCGTCGTAGCCTTGTTCTCCGGTCTTGCGGGGCAGCGTAGTTGGCGCACGTTCCTCCTCTGGCTCAACGGCGGCGAGTTCGGCGTGACTGATCCGCAGTTCCACCGGGACCTTGGTTTCTTCGCTTTCACGCTGCCTGCGGTCTCGACGGTCGTGGATATGCTGTCTGTCCTGCTGGTTGCAGCATTCCTCATTGCGCTGTTCGGCCACTACCTGCTTGGCGGCATTCGGGTGGGTAACAACGTCACCGGCGCACGCGGTCACATTTCGCAGTCTGCTCGTGTACAGCTTGCGGTCACCGCGGGGCTGTGGATGCTGGTCAAGGCGGCGAGCTACTGGATTGAGCGATACCACCTGCTTTACGCCCGCAACGATATCTTCACCGGTGCCTCCTACACCGGGATCAATGCGATGCTGCCGGCGAAGATCATCCTGACCATCATTGCCGTGCTTGTGGCTGCCGCGTTCTTTGTGTCGGTGGTGTACAAGGATTTCCGGGTTCCGGTGCTCGCAACCGTGCTCATGCTGGTTTCTTCTCTGGTGGTGGGCAACGTGTGGCCCGCGCTGCTGGAGCAGTTCTCGGTGAAGCCGAACCGTCAGGCGAAGGAATACGAGTACATCGGCCGCAATATCGAGGCCACCCGGTACGCCTACGGGCTTACGGATGCGACGGTGACATACGAGGACAACTGGGGCCAAGGCAATGTCTCCAACTCCACAGTGGCGGATGACGCGGCCACGATCTCGAATATTCGTCTGTTGGACCCCGATGTCATTTCGCCGACCTTCACCCAAAACCAGCAGCTGCGTAACTTCTACGGCTTCCCGAACACCCTGGCGATGGATCGCTACGAGGTTGATGGGGAGATGCGCGACTTCGTCGTCGCTGCCCGCGAGCTCAACCCGAACTCCTTGAGCGAGAACCAGCGTGACTGGATCAACCGCCACACCGTGTACACGCACGGCAACGGTTTCATCGCGGCGCAAGCCAACACCGTCGACGAGGCAGCGCAGGACGCCGGATCTACCCGCGGTGGTCTACCGATCTTCACAGTTTCCGATCTGCAATCCAACGCCATTGCTCGCGAAAATGACCAAGCTGAAGAGCTGGGCATCCGCGTTGACGAGCCGCGGATCTACTACGGGCCGGTGATCGCCTCGGCGAGTGACGGACTTGATTACGCCATCGTTGGAGACAACGGCCAGGGGGCGGTCGAGTACGACACAGACACAAGCACGTACACCTACACGGGTCAGGGCGGCGTCAACATTGGCAACTGGGCGAACCGGTTGGCCTACGCGGTGAAGTACCAAGAGCTCAACCTCGTGCTCTCGGACCGGGTCGGCGGGGAATCGAAGATTCTCTACGACCGCGATCCGCGCGAGCGCGTGGAGCGGGTCGCGCCGTGGCTGACTACGGATTCCAAGACCTACCCGGCTGTGATCGATGGGCGGGTGAAATGGATCGTTGACGGCTACACCACGCTGTCGCGTCTGCCGTACTCGACTCGTTCACGGTTGTCCGAAACCACCCAGGATGCCCTGAACCCTGACGGCACAACCCAGCGTCTGATTACCGACGACCTGGGCTACATCCGCAACTCGGTGAAGGCGACCGTCGATGCCTACGACGGCTCGGTGGAGCTTTACGCTTTTGATGAGTCGGACCCGGTTCTCAAGGCATGGATGGGCGTGTTCCCGGACACGGTGAAGCCGGGAAGCGACATTTCCGACCAGCTGCGAGACCACCTTCGTTATCCGGAGGACCTCTTCAAGGTGCAGCGCGAACTGCTTGCGCGCTACCACGTTGACGACCCCGGGGTGTTCTTCAACAACGATGCCTTCTGGTCCGTGCCAAATGACCCGACCGCGCCGGAGGACCGTAAACAGCTCTACCAGCCGCCGTACTACGTGGTTGCCTCCGACCCCGAGACCGGGGACCCGAGCTTCCAGCTGATTACGCCGTTCCGGGGACTCAACCGCGAGTTCCTGTCAGCTCACATGTCTGTGTCTTCGGATCCCGAGAACTACGGCAAAATCCACGTACGTGTGCTTCCGACCAACACGCAAACCCAGGGTCCGAAGCAGGCACAGGATGCTTTGATGTCCTCTGATCAGGTTGCCCGTGACCGCACGCTGTGGGAGGGCACAAACGATCTACGAAACGGTAACTTGCTGACGCTGCCGGTTGGCGGCGGTGAGATCCTCTACGTCGAGCCGATTTACTCGCAGCGCAAGGGCCAGGAATCGGCGTTCCCGAAGCTGCTGCGCGTGCTCGTGTTCTACCGCGGTCAAGTTGGCTATGCGCCGACGATCTCCCAGGCGCTGAGCCAAGTGGGCATCAACCCCGCCGCAGCCCAGGACATTGAGGTGGTGGACGAGGATGCTCCGGATACCCGTACGGAGGCTGATATGGCATCTCCGACATCGCCGGAGCAAAACGAAGAGAGCGAGGAGGCGAGCGGCTCTGACGGCGCAACGACTGATGGCCAGTCGCCGATCGATGGGGCAGCGAACCGGGATGAGGCGCTGGAGAACATCAACACGGCGCTGCGGAACTTGGAGGACGCCCGCGACGGTTCCTTCGAGGAATACGGACGCGCCCTCGACGCTCTCGACCGGGCTGTAGAAGACTACCAGCGACTTCAGGACTGACTCCGCACATAAACTCCCTGATGCGGCCGTAATCCCCTGGTGAGAGATCTGATCACCAGGGGATTTGGCGCCTGGGGGAGTCATCCGTATAGTGATGGTCGTTGCCAACAAGGCATCAGGTGAAAATAAAAGTCACCCGGCGCGGGGTGGAGCAGCTCGGTAGCTCGCTGGGCTCATAACCCAGAGGTCGCAGGTTCGAATCCTGTCCCCGCTACTACACTAGAGTGGCCCCTCTCTTCGGAGAGGGGCCTTCTTGCGTACCTGAGAGTGCTCAAACCAGTGAACCGATACCGCCAGCCCAAACCTTAGAAAACACTGAGATCAGCAGACGGCCTGGATTAGTGATATAGATCTCGATTCTCTATCTCTGGTGGTAGAGCGTCGTGAACACTTGGAAACGAGTCTGTAGTTCCCGAATAATGCATACCAAATCGCTTTGAAGCTAGACCAATCAATGATTTGTCCGTACACTGTGGTCGTCGCAGAAAAGCTGAACACGTGCTTTTCGATCTTTTCGAGAAATTAGCTTTTCTAAGTGGCTAAAACTAGTCATTTAGAAAAGCAAAAATTAACTATCCTTTCCTAAATTCAAATTACAACCTTGCCAGTCTCTAAAAGGGGGAGACTCGGAGATGACGAATATTTTGGTGACCACCAGCCTGACGCTGGAACCGCTGCTGCAGCGCGCGATGCCTGACGTGTCGATGCGCACTTACGGGTCCATTTCGGAGGTTCCGACTGAAGCGATCCAGAAGGCCAGTGCCATCGTCTTTGACGAGTCCACCGCCAACTTCATGGAACTCTTCGCGCACAAGGACATTGTTGATCCTTGTGGCAAACTTGTGATTCTTACGGAGAAGCGTGCCGCAATGGTTCGCTGCTTCCCGCAGGCAACAGTGTTCTCTTACCCTATTGTTCCGGTCGATATTGCGACAGCGGTTCGCTACCTGGAGACGATCATTGCTTGAGACCTCACACGTCTTATACGGAGCTACTGTTCTTCTCTTTCTGCTGTTTCTCCTCTGCATATACCTCGTGATCAACAATGTGAGGATGCGTAAGAAGGCTAAGCGCAAGGCGGAGTTCCTGACGACGACTCGCGATACTTGGGTCAGCGCCATCCTCGACGGCGAAGAGACCGACATCCGTTTGGCGAACACCGAGCAGTCGGAATGGACAACTGACATATTCCTGTCCTACGCAAACAATTACGACGATCCCAACATTCGCTCGAGGGTCAGTCAGCTTTCGGATGACGTGCTCGCACCCGAGCTTTCGACGAAACTGAATTCGCGCGGTGTTCCAATCCGTCAGTACGCGCTCTTGGTTATCAACCAGTTGGAGATGACTTCTCTACATAGCGAAGTGGCTGCCCTGCGCCCGCAAACGGATCTCGAGGCCGCTCTCACGTCGCTGATTCTCGAGGGGGAAACCTCGCTCGCCCCATTCAATTCGGCAGAATCAATGGATCCCACAGATGGTTCGAGTCAGTCGGACTCGATGGCTGAGCTTGCTGAGCTTGAACCAGCGAGGGAATCGGAACTCGAGCCATGGACCCAGGAAAAACCAACTAGAAACGTTGAGGAGCCGTCGGCGGATAGCAATGTGCTCAATCCCCGGGAACTAGGAACTGGATTTACACATCGACCGGTCTGGAGGAGAGGAGAAATCCGTGGTTAACATCAACGGGATTCTTGCCTGGATCGGGTACTTTCTCGCGGCGTACTTGTTGGTTGTGCTTCTGATCTACTTCGCGATGATGATCTTCGCGGTGTACAAGATCAATCGCAACCGTCGATACGAGCGAACGATGGACCTGTTGAGCAATACCGAGGCTTACAACCTGGGAGTCTCAGTCTTGGTTCCGGCGTTCAATGAAGAGCAAGGCATTGTGCAAAACGTTTCGTCGTTGTTGAACCTCAACTACAAGCGCTTTGAAATCATCGTGGTGAACGATGGTTCCACCGATGCCACCGCCGACTTGCTCATCAACCAGTTCTTGATGAAACCGGTCCAAAACGTCACGATTGAGCAAAAGTTGAAGACGGCTGAAGTTGAAAGCATGTATGTCTCCAACTTGTTCCCGAACTTGAAATTGGTAAACAAGCTCAACGGTGGCAAGGCTGACGCACTCAACTGCGGCATCAACGTCTCCACCATGGAGTACGTCTGCACGGTTGACGGTGATTCGGTCCTGGAGAAGGACTCGATGAAAAAGGTCATGCGACCGTTCGTGCTTGAGGGCGACCGCGTCGCGGCCGTCGGCGGCACCGTAGAGCTGATCAATGAGAACCGTGTGAACCACGGCGTGGCCGATAAGCAGATTGAATTCTCGCCGAACCCTCTCGTTGCGATGCAGACAATCGAGTACTTCCGTTCGTTTTTGATCGGACGTGTTGCACTCAGTGAGCTGAACCTCATGCTCATCTGCTCAGGCGCGTTCTCCGTGTTCGACAAGGCCATGTTGATCGAGAACGGTGGCCTGGCGCGCAACGTGATCGGTGAAGACATGGAAATCGTCGTGCGTCTGCAGAAGAACATCACGAAGCACAGGCTTAACAAGCTCATCGTGCACGTGCCGGACGCCATCTGCTACACCGAAGCTCCCGAAACGCTGAAGGTGCTTCGCCGCCAACGCCGGCGGTGGCACCAGGGTCTCCTCGAGAGCTTGACCGCCCACATGGAGGTGTGGTTCAACCCTCGCTTCCGGGCCCTCGGTGTCATTGCCTTTCCGTACTTCATCATGGTCGAGGCGTTCATCCCGTTCGTGGAGGTGCTCGGCATCGCCTACCTAATCGCCGGTTTCTTCGTCGGGCAGGTGTTTGTCGAATTTTCCTTGTTCCTTCTAATGCTCTCGCTGATCTACGCCGGTCTAATGAACACCATCTCGGTGATGCTCCACTCTTGGCAGCAAGACAAGTACCCCGATGCTGCAGAGCTGGCTTATGTGCTCGGACTGTCATTCACTGAGGCATTCTGGTTCAAACCCCTCATGTTGTTCTGGCGGTTGGAAGGTTTCTACCGCTTCTTCACCAAGCGCAGCGACTGGGGTGTGATGGACCGTCGGGGTTTCAGCGAATCTAAGCCTGAGGTTGTTTCGTGAGGAAGCTGTTTTCCTTCATTGCTCTTATTGCCCTAATTTTCTTCACCCCGGTGCTGATTTGGGGGGTGAAGAGTGCGCCATACGATACGTCCCTCGTGTTGGAGAACCGTGTCGGTGAAACGCCGAAGCAGAGCGGTGCCGCATTCGCACTCGACTACATGAAGGCCAACTCCAAGGTTGCCTCGGTCCAGGACGTGGACTCCACAATGGATGAGCTCAAGGCGTATGACGCTGTCTACGTCACCACCGAGGATGGATTCAACACTTCGGTGGATCAGTGGAACACCGTGAAGGTCAACATTGACCAAAACTCCCCAACCATCCTGTTCGCGGAGTACGGCGTTATCCAAAACACCGAGCCGGGCCCGGTCGCGGGCCAAATCGCCCAAGACCTTGGGGTCAAATCCAGCGGGTGGTCGGGCCTGTTCGTGGAAAATCTAGAGAACTATGATTCCGCGATTCCTGATCGTGTGTACGACTACTTCGGCGACAATTGGACGTTCAGTGGCCCCGGACTCGTATTAAATAACGACGTCGAGAACGTGACTCACGTCGTTGAGATTGACACTGAGGACGATGACCTCGCGCTTGACCTCATTACGACCGATGCCGGGCGCGAGCAGGGTTTCAAAGACGCACGCAAGCCGTACTCGGGTTGGTTCGACATTGTCACCCCTGCGGAAGGCACCGATGTGCTCTACACCTTCGACATCCCGCTCAGCGACGAAGTCAAAGACAAGTTCGACGAGCTTGATATCCCGGAGACGATCCCCGCGGTGACAAAACACCGCAACGGAGCCTCGCACCGTTTCTACATGGCCGGCACCTTCAGCCAGTCCGAAGCGATTCCGCTGTTTTACCAGTTCCAGGGTCTGCCACGTCTCTACTCGGTGTTTGACCGCTTCAGCTCGAGCTCTTTCTACTGGAACTCCTACTTTCCGATCATCTCGCAGGCTATGAAGCTTCACGCTGACTTCAGTGAGGGGCTTGGAGCCGAGTTCGCTGCCGTCGCTAATGAAAATGACGGCGACATCCGCTATCCGGCACGAATGAACTATGACCTCGACCGCATCGAGATCAATGTCGACGGACAGTGGGAACCCACCCTGGTCAAGGGTGTCAACCTCGGTATGGCGAGCCCGGGACATTTTCCTGGCGAAGCGGGCATCACCGAAGACGAATACTACGAGTGGTTCAAGATGATCGCGGAGATGAACGCGAACACCATTCGTGTGTATACGCTTCACCCGCCAGGCTTCTATCGCGCGCTAGCCAAGTACAACGCGGAGCATGAGAACAAGATTTACGTGTTCCACGGCGTTTGGATTAACGAGGAGTGGATCACTGGTGATGCCGACGCGTTCCACGAAGAGGCGGTTCAAGGGTTCCGTCAAGAGATTGAGCACGTGGTCGACGCGTTGCACGGCAATGTGATCGTGGACCACGTTCCGGGACACGCTTCCGGTGTTTACGCGACCGATGTCTCCGACTACGTCATCGGCTGGGTCATTGGTACCGAGTGGGACCCGTTCATGGTTCAGGGCACCAACCAGAAGCACCAGGACGTCGGGCAGTTCAGCGGCACCTATTACGAGACGAAGGATGCCAACCCGATGGAGTACTGGATCGCTTCGCACATGGAGTACGTGACCGATTACGAGATCTCGAACTACAACGAGATCCGCCCGATGAGCTTTACCAACTGGGTGACCACAGACATCTTGCATCACCCCTCCGACGCCTCCAATAAAGAAGAAATCTCGGAGATCAACCCGAACCACATCTTCACCAAGGGGATCATGGACGAGGTTGGCCAGTTCGCCTCCTACCACGTGTACCCGTACTACCCGGACTTCCTGTACCTGGATAAGAAGTACCTCAACGCGGTTGATCAGCGTGGGGAGAAGAACACCTATTACGGGTACCTCGATGAGCTGCGTTCAGTCCACGAGATGCCGGTGCTGGTGGCCGAGTTCGGCGTGCCGGCATCGCGTGGGCGTACCCACACCGGCCCAATGGGCATGCACCAAGGTGGTGTGAGCGAGGAGGACCAGGGCAAGTACATCCAGCGCATGTTTGAGGACATGTTGGAGACCAATTACATGGGCGGCCTGATCTTCACGTGGCAGGATGAGTGGTTCAAGCGCACGTGGAACACCATGGATTATGACAACCCTGACCGCCGCCCATACTGGTCGAACCGTCAGACGAGTGAGCAGCAATTCGGCTTGCTCAGCTTTGATCCGGACAAGATCAAGGTAGACGGGGATGTCAACGAATGGCAGGGCGACCCGCTCTACGTTGGCGACAAGGGTGACCCTATCCAGGCGGCCTACGTGGACCACGACGAGGCGTATTTGTACCTGCGCATGGACCTTGACGACGCAGCGTCGTCGACCGGGTACCCGGTGGCGTTAATCGACACCATCCAAGGTCAGGGCAACAATTACATCAATTCGCTCAATGCGACAAGTGACACCGCGGCTGACTTCCTCGTCTCGTTGGAAGATGACGAGTCCCGCGTGATGGTTGATGCCAACTACGAGATGCACTCGTACTACTACGGCTGGCTCTACGGCTACATGGACATCAACGATTACATGTTTGATCGCAACTCTGGAGTGTTCCTGCCGATTAAGTACGTGCTGAATGGACAGATGCGTAACGGTGAAACCGGTGAGATTTACCCATTCGAAGACTATGAAACGGGTCTCCTCCAAGAGGGTAACGGTAACCCTGAGGCAAAGGACTTCAACTCCTTAACGGACTACTCGTGGTCCGCCGACCGCAAGCACGTGGAAGTTCGAATTCCGTGGTTGCTGTTGAGTTTCAAGGACCCGAGCCGCAAGGAAATCGTCGGTGATTTCGTGACCAAGGAAGACATTCGTGTCAGTGACTTCCTCAAAGACATCGGCTTGAGCTTCATGTACGTCCAATACGACACCCCGGTTCAGGCGCTTCCGGCGTCGACCTCTGGCTCTACCGTCGGGTCGATGAAGCGCTACACCTGGGAGAACTGGGACATGGTTGAGGTGCCGTTCCCGTCGCGTCTAAAGCAGTCCTACTACCACGTGCAGGACTACTTCGCGACCCTGGATTAGGCCCAGCGGTTGGTTCCGCCCGGCAGGGAATGCAGCGTGATACCCAGCTGGGCGGCGAGCTCCGCGAACTCTTCAACGAAGCGGTCCGAGCGCGCCCCTGCGGCGCAGTAGACCACCACGTCCCCCTGCGGAAGCGCAGCAATGGTTTCCCTGGCTTGGTCGAGCTGACTCATGGGCAAATGTGCTCCGGGGTAGGGGAGGTCTGAGAGCAGCTTCTCATGGGGTTCGCGCACATCAAGCGGGTACGCCTCGCCCCGGGCAAGTGCATCGATGAGGTCACGCCCCCGATCAGAGGCATCAGGGACCGCGCATGCACCGGAGTAGGAGCCGAGTTCTGACACCAACGCGCGCCCCGGGTCCCTGCGAACGGAGAACTGCTGGATGGACGACGTGAGAGCGTCGTACATGTACAGCTTGCCCACCGTCGACTCACCGATGCCGGCAAGAAACTTCACCGCCTCGGTGGCCATTAGACCGCCAACCACGCTGGTGGTCACGCCAAGCACACCGGCGGTGGCGCAGTCCGGCACTGAATCTGGGTCAGGTTGGGAGGGGTAGAGGTCACGCATGCCGACACCGTCTTCGGGTGCGCCTGGCCCGGACCACCACAGTGCGACATCTCCCCGGTAGCGCAAGACCGAACCCCACACCAGGGGAGTGCCAGAAATTTCTGCGGCGTCGGCGGCGAGGAATTTGGTCGCGAAAGTATCCGAGCCGTCGATAAGCAAATCGATGCCCTCGAGATGTGTGAGGAAATTGCCTTCGTGGAGCCGATCATCGACTGCATGCACCGTGAGTCCTGGCTGGAGTTCGCGCAGCCGCTCCGCCGCAACCTCGACCTTCTTCCGGCCGACGTCGGCAGCGCTGAAGAGGATCTGGCGGTGAATGTTGGAAAGGGACACCACATCGTCGTCTACGACCGTAATTTCACCCACGCCGGTCGCCGCGAGAGTCTGCATGACGGGGCACCCAAGTCCGCCGGCGCCGATCACGAGTACGTGCGCGTTGTGCAGGAGGGTCTGCTGCTCGAGACCGAAACCCGGCAAGTTCATCTGCCTGGCGGTGCGTGCAAGTTCGTCGTGGGGGAGGGGTGCAACCATACCCGCCAACGTACTCCAACCCGCTAAGGTGGTTTACCGATTCTTTCAAGCCACAGAAATGGACTTCGTTATGGCGCGACAACGCCAACTGAAGTCAGATCCCCTGATCTTTTGGTCGGCGCTGGGCTTCATCATCGCCTTCGTCACCGCGACTCTTGCCTTCGGCGACAGAGCCCGGAAAGCCTACTCAGAGATCTCCGGCTGGTTGATGGAGAACCTGACCTGGATGTACATCGGCGGCATCTCGGCAGTGTTCATTTTCCTCATCGTCGTGTTCGTGTCTCGTTACGGCAACCTGCGCTTGGGTGATGACGACGACGAACCCGACGTACGCTGCTGACCAGCGACCGCATCTACCGGTTGTCGTGAAGCCGCGCGTGAGCCGCGGTGGCCGCGGCGTGGAGGTTGTGGAAACCCAGGATCGCTTCGCAGAGATCACCGATCCCGGGTTGATCGTGCAAGAGTTCGCCCCTGGCGAGGAGTTCTGCCCCCAGTTGTTCATCAGTCCCACCACCGGTGAGACCGAAGTCGTTGTGCTCCACAAAACTGCGATGAAGGAAGGCCGGGTTGGCAACGCGGCCGCGGTGGAGCGAGCTACGGACCAAGCTGTCGCTGACCTCGCTCGCGAAACCGCCAGCGTTATCGGCTTGACCGGTCCGCTGGATATGGATATCCGCTACACGGAAGCCGGTAGGCCAGTACTGCTGGAGGTCAACGCGCGATTTGGAGCCAATTCGGAGCACGCCCCGGAGATCCTCGCTGCGTTCCTTGAGGAGGTAGCGTGACGTGGCGTTTCTAGTGTTCACCATGGCGCTGCTGGTCATGCGTGTTCTGTTCGTCCCGCTTGCGCTCCTCTTTGAGTACCGGGCGGCGCGACGGCGTGCCGCCGGCACCCCGACTGCGCTCGACCGGAACCCCTTGGTGTCCGTCGTTGTTCCGGCGTACAACGAAGAAACCGTTTTAAGGTCGTGCGTGACGTCGATTGTCGGCTCCGGGTACCCGAACCTCGAGGTCATCGTTGTCGACGACGGCTCCTCCGACGACACGCAGCGCATCGCGCAGGAGTTGGAGTCTCTCCATCCGCAAATGCGCTACATCTACCAAGAAAACGCTGGCAAAGGTGCGGCGCTGAACCACGGCTACCGCGAGTCCAGGGGCGAATTCCTCCTGTTCATCGACGCTGACTCTGTTTTTACTCCCGATACGGTTCCTGCCATGCTGCGCGCGTTCTACGCAGAGGACATCGGCGCTGTGTGCGGAGACGACCGTCCCGTGAACTTGAACCGGGTGCTCACGCGGTTCCTCGCTCTGATCACGCACGTCGGAACGGGCCTCGTGCGACGCGCCTTCGACCTGCTCGGGGTAGTGCCGGTGGTCTCCGGGAACTCGGGCGCGTTCCGGCGCGCGTGCCTGGATGAGGTCGCCCGCGCGACCCCTGGGCGGCCGTTGCGAGAAGACACGGTCGGTGAGGACTTAGAGCTCACGTGGCACATCCACACCACCCCGTGGAGAGTTGTGTTCGCGCCGGAGGCCCTTGTCTATGCGGAATCCCCTTCGTCCCTCAAGGCGCTATATAAGCAGCGCACCCGCTGGGCCCGTGGGCTGCTGCAAAGCCTGCAGATCTACTGGCCGTTGATGTTCAGACCCTCCAACCCAGCGTTTACCGGCTTGTTGTGGTTCACCGTGATCACCATGGTGTTCTTCCCGGTGCTGCAGATTGGTCTGTTCATCGCAATGCTTGTAACCCTGCCCAACGCCAACTTCACTGCGTGGGGCCTCTTGCTCGGATCCGGGCTGGTGCTGTCGACCGTGCTGCTCATCATCACCATGGTGATCGCCAACGCGCTGGGCGACCTTCGCCATATCTGGGCTCTGCCGCTGTGGCCGTTTTACTCTCTGGCCATGTCGTTTACCATGCTCAACGCGATGTGGCAGGAGCTGACTCGATCCGAGTTGAAGTGGAACAAACCAGAACGAACAGGAGTGATCTCGTTTGAGGAGCAACTTGGGTTGGAAGCTGGCGCTGATAGCAGCGGCCGTTCCGCTGATCGCATTTCTGCTGATCAATTTGATGCAGCAGCCCAGCCGCGGGGTTAAACCCGCGGCCCTTACGGTGGGCATCGGCTACGAGTCAGTCAGTTCCGACGAGGTTGATTGGCCAGGAATCCGTGAGCGCCTAGATCGGGCCGGCGTTGATGCCGTGAACGTCTCCGTCGGCCGCGCCGACTTCATCGGCTTCCCAGCCGAAGGTGAACAGGAGTACTGGGCTTCGGGGGTGGAGCAAGGCCAGGACCGGGTGGAAGAGATTCTTGACACGTTGCAGGAGGGCAGCGACCGCCGCGTCGGACTGACCGTCGATGTGCTCGCGCCCCGTATCGTCGAGCAAGACGACGATTACAAGGCCGTCTTCGCAGACGGAAAGCCCGCCGAGGATTTCCCGTCCGCAGTCGCGCTGCACCGCGGCGAGGTGGGTGACCGCGTCGTGGAAATGTGCGGCGCGACAGCCACCAGGTACTCGCCGGACTACATCGTGCTCACGGAACTGATTGGAGAAGCGTTCTTCTCCGAGGCAGACGAGCAACTGTATCGGGACATGACCGGTGAGGACGGTTTCCCGCGTGACGCCGAGGGCAACATCCACATCGCCGACAACACGCTCAACGACTGGCAGTCCGACATCATCGTCGGGGTCATTGAGCGTTGCCGCGATGCGGCGGGCGTGCAGGTCGAGATGGACGCGCGCGTGAACTTCGACGAACCAGGCTCGAACCGATTCGAATCCGGCCACCGCTACGAGGACATCCTCGCGACCGGCTCGGACCTCTCGCTGTGGGCCTACACGGCTCTTGTCGACGAGTCGCCGGACGCGATCAGTGATGTCGCCACCGGCCTCACCGAGCGGTTCAGCCCCGAAGAACTCGACCGCATCACTATTGCCGTGGGATTGTGGGGCGACCTCTCCAACCGTGAGGTCGAGACGTCGCTGCGATCAGGGGAGGGGCTATCGATGGCGCTGACGCCACTGTCGAAGATGAACGAGCGCCACTGGGAGATCCTCGAAGAGCTCGACCAGTAGCGCCGACTAAGCGCCAACCGGACTAGGGCACCCGGTCAGCCGAGCCCGCCTGTGCGCGTGGGTCGGCCCGCTCCCACGGTCAGCTTCATCCCGCGGAACCCCGCGAAGCAACCCGCGCTGTCTCGCCGGCTGTGCGTCCGGCGTACAGTTTGCTCATGGAAAATGCACAGCACCCCGCCGCGTCGGCCTCCGGTACGGCGCCGGTCATCGAGACCCGCGGCATAGACATCGTCCCCGAACACGAGCGCACTGCGAAGCCATCGGACCTGTTCTGGCCCTGGTTCGCGGCGAACGTGTCGGTGTTCGGCATCAGCTACGGCTCGTTCCTGCTCTGGTTTGGGATTTCGTTCTGGCAGGCCGCCATCGTCACCGCGATTGGCGTGACCTTTTCCTTCTTCCTTTGCGGTCTCATTGCCGTAGCCGGCAAGCGCGGCTCCGTGCCCACGATGGTGCTCTCGCGTGCCGCGTTCGGTGTCCACGGCCAGAAAGTGCCGGGTATCGTTTCGTGGCTCACGTCGATCGGGTGGGAGACCTCGCTAAGTATCATGGCCGTGCTGGCCATCACCACGGTGATCCGGCAGCTCGGCGCTGAACCGGGGCTGGCCGTGCCGGTAGCCGCCACCGTGATCGTCGCCGCGCTGATTGTGGGTGCCTCGGTGCTGGGCTACCACACCATCATGAAGCTGCAGTCCGTGCTGACTTGGCTCACCGGCGCTATCACCGTGCTTTACATCCTGCTCACCGTCCCACAGATCGACTGGGCAGCCGTGCAGGCCATCCCGGCCGGCAGCACGGGCGCGGTCATTGGCGCGCTGGTGATGGTGATGACGGGCTTCGGCCTGGGCTGGATCAACATCGCCGCCGACTGGTCGCGCTATCAGCGCCGCGACACCCCGGACAGCGCGATCATCTTCTGGAACACCTTCGGCGGGGCAGTGGCGCCGGTACTCCTCATCATCTTCGGCCTGCTGATCGCCGGCTCGGACCCAGCCTTGGCCGAGGCGATTGCCGACGACCCAATCGGCGCCCTCGCCGTCATCCTGCCAACCTGGGTGCTGGTGCCGTTCCTGCTCACCGCCGTCCTCGCGCTGGTCTCGGGCGCGGTGCTGGGCATTTACTCCTCTGGCCTGACGCTGATCACCCTGGGCATCGACATCCCGCGCCCGGCAGCCGCCGCCATCGACGGCCTCATCCTCACCGCCGGCACCATCTATGTGGTGTTCTTCGCCCAGTCCTTCCTCGGGCCGTTCCAATCCTTCCTGATTACCCTCGGCGTGCCGCTGGCCAGCTGGGCCGGCATCCTCATCGCGGACATCTTCTCCCGCACGCAGGATTACGACGAGGCAGCACTCTACGACGCGGACGGCCGCTACGGCGCCGTCGACTGGGCCTCGATCGCGATCATGGCGATCGCCTCCGTCGTCGGCTGGGGGCTGGTGGCCAACGCCTTCGCGGAGGAGGCGGCGTGGAACAACTGGCAGGGCTACCTGCTGCCGCTCGTCGGCGAGCACTGGGCAGATGCCAACCTGGGGGTGCTCGTGGCGCTGGTCTTCTCCTTCGTCGCGGCGTGGCTCGCGCGACGCGGCACGATCCGGCGGCAGGAAGGGCGCGAGGGGCAGAACTAGAGCACCTGGTCGGCCCAGCTAGCGAGCCCCTCAAAGCTCGACGACGCCACCGCGTGTTCGCGCTTCGGGATGCGCCCGCCAGAGCGCGCGAGCCGACCCGCCTCAACGGCCAGCTTCATCGCCTGTGCCATGGCTTCCGGGTCCTGCGAGCGGTTCACCGCACTCGCCAACAGCACGCCTGAGCAGCCGAGTTCCATGGCCAGGGCTGCATCCGAGGCGGTGCCAACGCCAGCGTCGATAAGCACTGGTACCTCGGCGCGCGAGCAGATGAGCTCAATGTTGTGCGGGTTCAAAATCCCGAGTCCGGTGCCGATCGGCGAGCCGAGGGGCATGACGGCCGCCGCTCCCAGATCCTCGAGGCGCTTCGCGGCCACCGGGTCATCCGAGGTGTAGGCCAGCACGGTGAACCCCTCGGCGATCAACAGCTCGCAGGCATCCACGGTTTCCACGACGTCGGGCAGCAGCGTGCGGTCGTCCGCAATCACCTCGAGTTTGACCCAGTTTGTCCCCAGCGCCTCGCGCGCAAGCTTCGCGGTAATCACCGCATCGCGCGCCGTGCGGCAGCCCGCGGTGTTCGGCAGGGGGTCGATCCCGAGCCGGGTCAGCAGGTCAAACACACTCTCGCCACTGGTCGGGGCTTTCGCGTGACGACGCATCGCCACGGTGGTCAATTGTGTCCCCGAAGCCACCAACGCCTTTTCCAGCATGTCCATCGAGCTCGACCCGCCGGTGCCCATGATCAGGTGCGAGTCGAACTGTTTGCCGGCAATCTCCAGCATGCCTAGCCTCCTTGCACGGCGGTGAGGATGTCCACGGTGGAGCCGTCGACAAGCTTCGTGCTTGACCACTGCGAACGGGGGACGACCTCACCATCGACGGCCACTGCCGTGCCGGCCTCGAGCACCTCGCCCAGGGTTTCTTTCACGAGCGCCTCGACGGTGTCGGCCTGGGTGTCGCGGGCCTCGTTGTTCACGGTGATTCGCATGGGTCTCAACTCCTTCTAGCTGTCGCGGCGATGCCGCCACGGGTCGCATGCTTCCAACGATATCGATGGTGCGATCTGTTCCACCAGCTCCGCCCCGCAGCGCGCCGCCATGCCGGCGAGCAGGATGCCGTGGCGGAAGTAGCCGGTGGACACGGTCACCCGGTCACTGACCCGGCCGAGATACGGCAGGTCATCGGGTGAGCCTGGGCGCGCGCCTGCGTCGGCTTCGAGGAAATCGCACTCTTCAATTGCCGGGCAGATCTCGATCGCGTCTCGCAGGAGCTGGTAGATACCCTGCACCTGCGGCTGCTCGCGCCCATCCTCGCGAGTGGTCGCGCCGATGGTGAGCGTCCGGTCTTCGCGGGGGATGAGGTAGATCGGGCGGTCTTCGACAAATCCGCGCACCACACGCGTCAGCAGCGGGTACTGGTGCTCCGGGACGCTGACGTGAATGATGTCGCCGTACACCGGCCGCAGGTCGAGCGGGTTCGCGCTTTCGTACCACCCGGTGATGTCCGCCGCGCCGAGTCCGGCCGAGATGAGCACCTGGTCTGCGTCGACCTCGTTCACGTCCGTAATTTCCGCGGCGCGGAATTCTACCGAGGCGTTCGCGCAGGCGTCGAGAAGCGTTTGGGTGAACAGCCGCGGCTGGAGCTGATGGTCCCCGTCAATCGCCACCGCCCCGGCAAGGCTTGGGGCGAGGGCGGGCTCGAGCGAGCGGGCCTGGCGGGTGGTCAACCGCTCGACTTCCATGCCGTGCAGCGACTGGTACTCGCGCAGTTCTTCCAGGTGGGTGTTGTCGGCGCGGTCGCGCGCCACCACCAGCGTGCCGTCGGTGCGGTACCCGGTCGGTTTGGTGCTGTACTTCTCCGTCAGCGCGATGAGCTCCGGGTACCACTGCGCCGCGGCCTGCATGAGGGGAAACAGCGGTTCTTGCTTGTACACCACCTCAGCGGTGGGGGCGAGCATGCCGCCAGCGTGCAGGGTGGCGCCGGAGGCGGGATCCGGGTCGTAGACCGTGACTGCGTGGCCGCGGTCGGCCAGGGTTAGGGCGGTCGCGAGACCGATGATGCCGCCACCGATGACTGCCACACTCAAATCGCTCACGCTCACCAGCGTACGCCTCAAGCTGGTCGGACCGAGGCGGCTACAACCAGCCCTTTTCTTCAGCGAGGCGGGCGGCGGCGTAACGGTTCTTGGTGTTCGTCTTCGCCATTATCGACGATAGGTGGTTGCGCACCGTGCCGGGAGAGAGGTGGAGGATGTTGGCGATTTCCTTGATTTCCGCGCCGCTGAGCGCTTCGCGCGCGACCTCGACTTCGCGTGGGGTCAGCGGCGACGGTGGGGTGAACAGCGACTCCTCGGCGACCGTCGGATCCACAACGCGAAGTCCGGCGTGGGCCTTGCGCACTGCGTCGGCAAGTTGCTCCGGGGGAGCGTCTTTGACCATGAACCCGGACGCGCCCGCCTCAAGCGCAGTGCGCAAGTACCCGGGGCGGCCGAACGTGGTCACGATGATTACTTTGCACGGTGAATCTGCGAGGTCGCCGGCGAGCTGGAGGCCGGTGCGCCCGGGCATTTCGATGTCCAACAGCGCCACGTCTACGTCGTGTAGGCGCACCGCGTCTGCGACGTCATCGCCGCGATCGCAGGTGGCTACAACCGTGATGTCATCTTCGAGTTCCAACAGCGCCGACAACGCTCCGACGAGCAGCGCCTGGTCGTCGGCGATGAGCACACGGATCATACGGTCACCTCGACAACTGTGCCGGTCGATGCAACCGGTGAACTGACCCGCAAGCGTGCTCCAGCTGCGTCGATGCGCGACGACAAACTCGACAACGCAGTGCCTTCCTGAATGCCCACGCCGTTATCCGCCACCATGAGTCGCTGTGGCGTGACCGTGATGCGGCATGCGTCGGCTCTTGAATGGCGAATGACGTTGGTGACAGCCTCGCGAAGCGCCCACGCGAACAGGGGCGACTCCACATCCGGGTCGGCATCTACCTGCGGAGTAATACCTGCCGCCTGCAATGACGATGTCGCAGAGCTGAGTTCACGCGCCAGGGTGGGGGTGTGAGAACCATAGACGGCAGCGCGAACGTCATCAAGCGCGGCGCGCGAGAGCTCCACCAACTCTTCCACCTCTTGCCGAGCGCGCTGAGGGTCGCGGTCGAGCAGCTTGAGTGCGAGCGACGACTTGACGTTGATGGCGGTCAATGAGTGACCGAGCAGGTCGTGAATGTCGCGGGAGATGGATTCACGCTGGTGCGCCAGCCGCAGTTCCGTGCTCAGCTGGGCGCGTTCCTCGTTGATGCGCAAACTGGCCACCTGGGCGCCCACGATTGCGGCGATCGTCGCCATGAATCCGAAGAACAACAATGCATTCGGCCCGCCGGCGAATGCCACGTACACCCCGTAAGCGACGATGACCGCCAGGTTGACCCAGGCGCTGTAGCGAAACCGGGCCACCGAGCTGGCCACCGATGTGACAAACGGCAGCATGGTCGCAGTCCACGGCCCGATGAACCAACTCAGCGCGGCAGTGAGCAGGAGCAGCGGTGTCAGCCATAGCGCAAGGTTTGCCCACTCCCTTTCGTACAACGGGCCGCGGTAGCTGTGCCCGGCCACGAACACAGGGCCCGTGAGGCCGACCAGGACAAGGCTCATCGCGCGCTGCCACGGTGAAATATCTGCAACCGCGACGATCAGCGCTGGGCTGAGCAGGAAGAACAGCCATACGGCAGCGGAGCGTGCAGCGGGGCGGTCGAAGTCTGAGCGGGTGATCACGCGCGGTGCTTCTCCCTTCTGTCCAGCGCGAGCGACGTGAGTGTGAACAGTGCAGTCCAGAAAATGATACTGACAGCCGGCACCCATAGCGGGTCGGTGACCCAGTATGGGTCGGTTTGGACAAACTGCTCGCCTTCGGTCAATGGCCAGCGCGAAAGCACGGCGGCACCGTAGAGCGGGGTAAAGCGCGCGAACGACAAGAGATCCTCAGTGAGCGGAATGAGCAGATTGGCGGCGATGGCCAGCAGCACTACCGATGTCGCGGCGATGGACACAGCGGTATAGGACCTCATCGCCTGCGCCCAGATCCTGCCGTAAAACCCGAACGGCAGCGCCACCGCGACCGTGATCAGGTACGTCCACAGCCAGGTCCAAGGCTCCATCTGGGCCTTGGTCACCGCGCCGGTGAGAAACACTGCCGCCACGGGCAGCGCGACGTGAATGAGCACCACCAGAAACCGCGCGGCAGTGAGCTGGGCGTCGCTCAGCGGTGTGAGCGCGAGTTGGCGGCCCCACCCGGTCGATTGTTCAACGACCGCGGTGGACGCTTGCGAGACCGCCCCGGATACTCCGGCGTAGAGCGCCATAGCCAGCATCACGTAGGCGGCCATGTTGCCGTTCGCGATCTCCGCCTCACCGTCGGGCTGGCTGGCTCCGAAGATGAGGTAGAGCACCACTGGCAGGGCGATGTTGAAGAACAGGGACGCGAAGTCCGACTTGAGCCGCTTCAGATTGTGCAGAGCGAAATTAAGCGTGGTCACGATCGGTCTCCTCGGTCAGTCGCACGAATACGTCTTCAAGTGAGGTACGCATAATGGTCAGGTCGTGCGCGTCGGTTTCGGTGAGCAACTCGCGCGCCACACCATCAGCGTCAGTGGTAGTGACATCGATCGGCCCCTTTGACGATGCCGCCTGTACCCGCTTCTCGTTGGCTTGCAGCTTGTCCATCGGCGCGTCCGCAATCACCTCGCCTCGATCGAGCACGATGATTCGTTGCGCAAACTGTTCGGCCTCTTCGAGGTAGTGGGTGGAGAACACAATGGTTCGTCCCTGCTGTGTCTGGGTGCGCAGCGAATCCCAGAATTCGTGGCGGGTGGCGGCGTCCATGCCGGTGGTCGGTTCATCGAGGATGAGGATGTCAGGCCGGCCGAGCAGCGCGATGGCGAATCGCAGCCGCTGTTGCTCGCCGCCGGAGCATTTGCCCACTTTGCGGTTCTTGATGTCGGTCAGGCGCGCAGCATCTAGTGCGGCTTCCACACCAATGGAATCGGAATGCGTTGCGTTGATCATCGCTAAGGTGTCGCGCACGCTCACATCCGGAAGCAGCCCGCCTGTCTGCATCACAGCGCCGATGCGCGCGTTGCGCACTGCCTGTTTCGGCGTGCCCCCACCGACTGTGACGGTCCCGCTTGAGGGGGTGGTCAGGCCCAAGATGAGGTCGATCAGCGTGGTCTTGCCAGCGCCATTGCGTCCAAGTAGGCCAACAATCTCGCCGGGCCCGATGCGGATGTCCACGCCGTCGAGTGCGGTGACCTGCCCAAATCTCTTGGTCAAGCTGTGTGTTTCAATCATGTCTTCCATTGGACCAGCCGAGACCAGCGGCGGCCTAGCTGCGCAGTCACGTTTCACCCGTGACTCCAGTCATGGGTTCCAACCCTCAGGTCACAGCCGGCCGTTTTTCCGTACCGTGGGTACGGAACACGATTCCTACAGATACAAGGAGCGACATGTTTATTCGATCCCGCGAAGATGTAGAAACCGTTGAGTGGGGCGGCGGCACCAGCGAACGCCTGCTCACAGCGAAAGACAACATGGGCTTCGCCGTCGCGCACACCGTCGTTAGCGCCGGCACCGAGTCGAAGCTGCAGTACCGCAACCACCTCGAGGCCTGCTACTGCATTGCGGGTTCCGGCGAGGTGGAGGACACCGAGGGAAACATCTACCCGATCACCCCGGGCACCATCTACGTGCTGGACAACCACGACGCTCACTACCTGCGCGGCGGCAAGGACGAAGACCTCATCCTGGTCAGTGTCTTCAACCCCGCAATTACCGGCGACGAGGTCCACGAACTCACCGAGGACGGCTTCAGCTCGTACTAGAGCTTTTCGCTTATCGACGCCTCGTTGCCAGCGTCGAACTCAGCCACCACGCGCTGCACATACGTCCGCGGGTCGTCGGCGTGCATGATGCCGCGCACGATGGCAACCCCGTCGACTCCGGTGCGGGCGAGGTCGCGCGCATCGTCTGCGGTGACGTCGCCGATCGCGACCATCGGCACCTGCGATGCAGCGACGAGCTCTGGGTAACCCTCTAACCCGATCAGCGCGCGCCCGGAATCCTTCGTCGGCGTTGCCCGGAACGGGCCGCACCCGATGTAATCCAGCACATCGGCGTTCTCGTTCGCAGCCTCCACAAGCTCGAGAGTGCCGGTGGTCAACCCGATGATCGCGTCGGGCCCGAGGAGGCGCCGAGCTACGCGGACATCAATATCGTCTTGTCCGAGGTGCACGCCGGCGATGCCTTCCGTTTGAAGGGCCAGGGCCACGTCCAACCGATCGTCGATAAGCACGCGTGTTGATGGCGGCACTGCCCGCACGATTGCTGCCGAGAGTGCGTACAAATCGCGGGCTGAAATCGGCTTCGAGCGAACCTGGATGACCCCGGCGCCGCCGTGCGCGGCCTCGACGCAGCGCTCGACTAGGTCGGGGCTCTGCCCGGTGACAAAGTAACACCGCAGGTCAAGGCTTGGTTTAGTGCTCACGCAGCGCCTCGATTAGCTCGTCTTTGGACATGCTGGAGCGGCCCTCGATCTCAAGTTCCTGGGCGCGCTCGTAGAGCTCGTCTTTCGTCCAATCCTCGTAGGAGCCGGACTTGCCGCCGCGCTTACCGACGGTTTCGCGGCCTTCCTTTGCCGCAGCATTGGCGATCGCCGCCGCTTTCGACTTGGAGTTTCCCTCCTCGCGCAGGCGCTCGTAGAGTTCGCCGTCTTTGACGCTCGGCCCGCCAGGGGTTTTCTCGGGGTGGGTGTCTTCGGCCATGCGCCCCAGCGTAGCCCAGGGCCGGTGCGGCGTTACTGGGACTTGGGAAGCTCGTAGGGCTCGAGGCGGCCGGTTTTGCCGTAGGAGAGGCGGCGGTGCACCTGCTCGAACGGGCCGGGGATGCCGGCTTTCTCCATCACGGTCGCTAGGAGCAGGGTGATCAGCCAGATGCCGAGGCCGGTCAGGAGCTTGCCGCTTATCGACGCCTCTAAGCCGACGCCGAGCCCAAACGGCATGGCGATGGCGATGAACAGGAATGACTGGGCCAGGTATCCGGACATCGAGCGCTTGCCGAGTGCGACGAAGGGGTACGTCCACGCTGGCGCGATGCCGCCGTTGGCGTGCATCTGCTCTTGGATGCGGTTGGTGGCCAGTGCTATCGCGGCGAGAATCGCCGGGCCGGTGAACAGACCCCAGCTCTGGCTCAGCACAGCCCACGCAGGCTCAGTGAACGGGTTGATGACACCGATGGCAGAAAGCCCCCACGGCAGGCCGGTACCTACAGCAACCACCGATCCGAAGATGACCCAACGCCACAGCATCCCACGGTGCGCGTCGACGTTGACAAGGTAACCCTCGCGCGCCCAGATGTAACCGATGATGGCGAGGCTGCCCAGTTGAATCACCGAGACAGGTGCAGCTATCAAAGTAAAGAGGCCGGCAAACGCGTTGGCGGAGAAGTAGTCAATGATATTGGTCAGCTCGGGATTGCTGGGGCGGAGCGCCTCGTCAATCGGGAGTTCGAAGAAGTAGACCGCCACGGCGAGCACGGTGCCCAGGAGCGTGAACAGGCTCAGCACGCCGTAGGCGATCATCCGCAACGACGTATTGCTGAGTGTGAACATCGTGGCGAGCAACATGCCGATCAGCCCATAGAAGAACATGATGTCGCCGAAGAACAGCCCGAACATGTGGATCAAGCCGAACAGTGCGAGGAAACCGTAGCGGCGCACGATGACGCGCCGGGCGTCGCGAAGCGGGTACTGCTTGCGAAACAGGCTTGCCGCGATCAACCCGATGCCGAACCCCAGCAAGGTGCTGAACATGGGCAGACCGCGCACGTGGACGAACAGCGCGGAAAAGACCGCAGCGAACTGGTCAGTGGCGCTGCCCTCGCGTAGGCCACCGAGCGAACTGCCGGGCACGTCAGGATCGTCGAAGCCGTTGTACATCCAGGCCTGCGTAGCGTTGGCCATCGCGATGCCCGCAAGGGCGAGACCTCTGGCGAGGTCGGGGACGATCAAACGAGGTTGGCTACCTGGGCGCTGCACGCCCCCGAAAATATCACTTCATTAACCAGGGCGCGGCGGCCACCAAGATCGATTGGGTGCCGCGCTCGAGTGCGTTGGGAAGCTCTGGCGCGAACTTGTCAGTATGGTTGCCTGGCGCATCGGAACCTGCGGCGAAGCCGGACCACCCCCACATCACGCTGGGCACGCCCCAGGCGTTCGGAATGAATGGGTAGTCCTCGCTGCCGGATAGGGGCGGGATCGCCACGGCTTGATCCTCGCCGAAGAAGTCTTTGAACTGTGTCATGAGCTTATCCGTGAGGTCTTCGTCGTTAATCACGGCTGGAACGGAGTCCAGGTACTCAAACTCCGGCTCCTGCTCAATGCCCGCCGCCTGGCATTCCGCGATGACGATGCGCTTGACTGCGTTCTGAACGTATTCGGAGAGCTCGTCGTTGGAAGCTCGGGTGTTCACGCCGAGGGTGACGGTGTACGGGATCGAGTTGGTGGACTTGCCGCCCTCGATAGAACCGACGGTGACCACCGCTACCTCGTTCGGGTCGACTTCGCGGGAGACAATTGTCTGCAGCTTGGTAATGATCGAGGCTGCCACGACAATCGGATCTTTGGTCAAATGAGGCTGCGAACCGTGTCCGCCTTCACCGTGAATGTGGATCTTCCAGTTCGAAGCAGCGGTCAAGAACCGGCCGGGAGTGAACACGAAGCCGAAGGCGGGGTCTTCGTTGAATACATGCTGGGCAAAGCACACGTCTGGCGCAGCGATCTTCTCCGCAAGCCCATCATCCACCATGTGGCGGGCTCCGCCGCCGCCTTCCTCACCGGGTTGGTGGATAGCAATGAACGTGCCGGACCACAGGTCCTTGTTCTCCACCAGCGCGCGCACCGCACCGAGTAGGGCAGTGGTGTGCAAGTCGTGGCCGCAGGCATGCATCATGCCCAGCTCGGGATCAGCGGAGTAGTCCAGCCCGGTGTTCTCGGTGATGGGCAGGGCATCGAAGTCGGCCCGAAACGCCACGCGCGGTCCTTCACCGTTCTCGATCACGGCGACCTGCCCGGTCACGCCGATGTTCTGCGGCTCGAGATCGAGCTTCTCCAACTCCTCGACGATGCGCTTGGAGGTTTCGTGCTCCTGCATCGACATTTCCGGGTGCTGATGGAACCACTTGTAGAGTGCTTCGCGTTCCACGCGGGAGGATTCGAGACTATCTACGATCTTCTGCAATTTTTCCTGTGGCATGACCCGATTCTACGGCGGCCGCTACACCGCCCTTGGACCTGTTTTGGTGTGATGTCCAAGCGGTTCGATGTGCACGATGGTTTCTGCGTGACCCAGCGCGGCGGCGATGCCCACCTCGACTTCGTCCGCGTAGTCGTGGGAGGCGTCCACGGTCCATTCGCCTGGCACCTGCATGACCACGTTGACCAAGCGGTCACGACCAAACGCCGAGGTGCGCAGCGAGGTGAACGCCACGCCGTGCTCCGCCGCGAAGCCGTCCAAAAACGCCTGTACAGTCTCGACCTCGTCTTTCGGCAGTGCCTCGGAGAGCAGCCCCATCATCGCTTGACGCAGCAGCTGGTATCCCGTGAACAAAATGTTGGCTCCGACTATGAGCGCCACGATCGGGTCGAGGACTTCCCACCCCGTCAACCACACCAACGCCATGCCTACGATGACTCCCACGGTGGTCCAGACGTCGGTAAGCAAATGCTTTCCATCGGCCTCGAGCGTGCTGGAGCGGTGGGTGCGACCCGCCCGCACCAGCGCCACACCGACACCGAGGTTGATCACGGTGGCAACAACGGAGAAAACCAGGCCGATCCCGAGCTGGTTAAGCGGAGCCGGGTCGATGATGCGCTGCACGGCGGTGACGATGATGACCACGGAGGCCACCAGAATCATCGTGCCTTCCACCTGCGCCGCGAAGTATTCCGCCTTGGCGTGGCCGAAATTGTGGTTCGCGTCGGCGGGCTTAGCAGAGAGTTTCAGCGCCCAAAGCCCCACTACCGCAGCGGCCAGGTTGGCGGAGGACTCGATCGCGTCGGAGAAGAAGCCGACCGAACCCGTCACCCACGCCGCGTACAGCTTCAGCGCAATGGCAAAGATGGAGGCGATGATTGAAAGCCACATGAAGCGCTCGAGCAGGCGCTGTTCTTCGCGGAGAGCTTCGCTCACGGGGGTTCCTTTCGGTGCGGTAATCGGCCGAAGGTCTCGCTCGCTCACGCCACGTGAGCCGGCTGCCCGGGCCCCATGTAAAGGCCAGTATGTCGAGCATGCTGTTGGTGAGCTACTCCCCTTCAACAGCCAGGCAGTTTAACACACTGCTACGGTTGGCCCCATGGAACGCTGGATTGTTGCGATCGCAGGCGCCGTGGTTGGCGCCCTTTTCTTCGGCTGGCTGCTGCAGATGCTGGGTATCAGCGGCATCACTTATACCGTGCTGGTCCTCATAGGCTCGGCAGTCACTTCATCGGCCGCCGGCGCGCTGTTCCGCCCCCGCTAGAGCTTTTCGCTTATCGACGGATACGCATCACCCGATGCGGTATCCCCGTGTCCAAGAACTCGTCTCCCTCTTCAACGAATCCGAACTGGTTGTAGTAGGGGACGAGCCCTGCCTGCGCCTCAATTACGAGATCGCCGGGCCAACGCTCGGTGAACTTAATCCCAGCCTCGACGATGCGCGGACCGAGTCCGGTGCCGCGGGCGAACGGGGCGACAATGAACCGGCCGAAGCGCGAGCCCGGAGTCTCGGTCATTTCGGTATCGGCGGTGGGGAATACCCGGGCGCACCCAGCGAGCCTGCCGTCAGCGTCGTACGCGAGAATGTGGGAGGTGTCGGGCGCCGCATCCGTCTCATCGATCTCTGCGAACGGGCATTGCTGCTCGGCCACGAAAACGTCTACCCGGAGTTTGAACAGGTCATAGGCCTCGCGGGAGGTCATCTCATCCAGGCGCTTGAACTCGAGGTGTGTCACGCAGTGCAGTGTAGCCCCCACATCGCGTATGGTTTCGTTGTTATTACTGTGACAAGTGTTGTCGAAGTGCAGAGCCACAACTGAAAGAGGTCAGCATGATCCGCCGTTTCGTCGCCGCCGCCGCGACTGCCTTGCTCGCCGTTACCGCGATGCCTATCGCGCACGCGCAGCAGGACCCGAACTACGTGTGGCGCAACGATCCGGTTTCTAAGACGCTGGCCGGTAAACCGCTAGCTCAGAGCGTTCTTCACCGCGTTCCTGGTTCTTTACATGACGCGCCGCGAATCCCGCAGGAAGCGTTGGATGCGCAAGCGCGGGGCAACGCGCTCTACGGCCCGGGTACCCCAGTCTTCGTGGGTACGGGGGAGAACGAAGTGATCTGCACCGTCGCCGTCGCGGGATACGACAATGCGGGCCGCAAAGTCGCCGTCACTGCTGGGCACTGTGCTGAAGTCGGTGCTCCCGTCGTCTCCGCCGACGCGCGCGGCCTCGGGCAGACCGGCCGTGTGGTCCACGTGGACTCGCGTTTGGACTACGCCCTCATCCACCTCGCCCCGAACACCGAGGTCACCCGCTCCTACGACGGGCTGACCATCAACCACCTCGGTTCCGCGCCGATCCAGCCGGGCGGGCAGGTGTGCAAGAAGGGAGTCGCTTCCGGAGTCACCTGTGGCGTGACCTGGCGCGACTGGGACTTGATGAACATCAACCAGGTCTGCGCGATGCAGGGCGATTCAGGCGCGCCGCTCTACGTTGGTGACCGCCTTGTCGGCCTGATCAACGGCGGTATGTTCCCGCAGCCGTTTGCGGTCGCGTGCCACAGCCCGCTGCAGGGGCCGATTCATGCCCCAACCGGTTCCGCTCGCGCAGATGCGATCTTCCCGCACATTCCGGGCGGGTTCCGCCTGCCATAGGCTACGCGCGCAGCTAAGCGCCCGGCGCCGCGATCTGCGCCAGCGCAGCCTCGTGCAGCAACCCGTTCGTCGCGAGTGCATCGCCGCCGTGCGGGCCGTCCTCGCCGGTCAATGAGGTGAACTTGCCGCCGGCTTCCTCAACCAACAGCACGAGCGGCGCGAGATCCCACAGGGAAACCTCCGGCTCCGCTGCGATGTCCACCGCACCCTCAGCGACAAGGCAGTAGCTGAAGAAGTCGCCGTAACCGCGCAGCCGCCAGGTCTGCTCAGCCAGCCCGAGGAAGTTGTCCCGCAGGCCGCGATCGGTCCACCCGGACAGCGAGGACATGGACAACGACGCATCCTCGACTTCGGCCACCCCGGAAACGCTCAGCCGCTTGAGCCCTTGGCCGCCGAACGTGCGCCACGCCCCGGCGCCGCTGGAGGCGTACCAGCGCCTCGCGAGAGCCGGGGCGCTGACGACGCCGACGACGGGGGAGCCGTCGATAAGCAATGCGACGAGCGTGGCCCAGACCGGCACCCCGCGCACGAAGTTCTTGGTGCCGTCGATGGGATCGATGACCCACTGGCGGCCCTCGAACGCAGCTTCGCCGCCGAACTCTTCGCCCAACACCGCGTCCGCCGGACGAGCCTCAGTCAGGCGTGCGCGCAGCGCTTCTTCGACGGCCAAATCCGCGTCGGAGACGGGGGTCAAATCCGGCTTCGACTCGATCTTCAGATCGGCGGCTTCGAACCGGTCGAGGGTGATGGAATCCGCCAGGTCCGTGAGCTCCAGCGCAAGCGCGAGGTCGTCTGAGTAATTCGGGCTAGTCATGGTCGCCAAGTCTAGCCACCACGTCTTCGACCAGCTTCGCGTTTCCAGCAACGCACCAGGTCACCCCACCCGCGTCGACTTTCACCGCGCGCCCGCCAACGGCTTCGACCAGCGCCTTGCCCGGCAGCCAATCCCAGTCCGCCACCGAGTGCTGCAGCCAGCCGCCCATTTGTCCTGCGGCGATGTTCGCTAGATCGACCGACCCCGCGCCCCACATCCGCACGGTCGCCGCGTCCACGCTCGCCCGCATCCAAGCCGCCACAATCTCCGGGTTGCGCATGCAGGTCGGGTGCAGGTAGGTCACCAGGGCTTGATTGCTTATCGACGACTCTGCCAAACGCCCCAGCTCAACCCCATCTCGAGTTGCCACACCATCCGCGGCAAGCCACGTGGTGGAAGTCGCCGGGCGGTGCACTGCGCCAATGAGCGCGTTGCCGTCTGCAGGGTCGCCCTCCGCCAGCGCGATCGCCGAGCAGAAATAGTCCGAACCCTGCGAGAAGTTGTAGGTACCGTCAACCGGGTCGATGACCCAAGTACGCCCGGTCGACGAGGGGCGCGAGGCGCCCTCTTCGCCGAGCAGCCCGTCGCTCCCGCGCAGCGCCTCGAGCGCCTCGGCGACGAACGCCTCCGCGGTGCGATCCGCTTCCGTCACCACATCGGACACGGACGTCTTCTGATCGGCGGCGATGCCTTCGCCGCGCATCCGCAGGGCGAGCTGGCCTGCGTGCTCAACGAGGGCTGCGGCGAGCTCGGCGTCGGAAGAATCTCGGTGGGCGTGGATGAAGTCAGCGGTACTAGCCATGCGGCTCAGTATCGCAGCTTCCACGCCAGCCGGCTTAACGAGGGGAGTTAGCGCTCCGGCAGGTACACGTTGGAGCCGAGCTCGCGGAACTCGCGAGCCATCTCCTGTTCGCCTTCAACGGCGACAGCGGGGGAGACCTCGCCCTCGATGGTCTCCTCGCGGTCGGTGTTGAACGTCGGGATGCCCAGGTCAGCGATTAACGCGCGGTTCTCGTCGTTGAGTGCCTCGTCAATCTTGTCGCCAAACTCGTCGCGAATGTCCTGGCTAATGCGCATGGAGCAGAACTTCGGGCCGCACATGGAGCAGAAGTGGGCGGTCTTCGCAGGCTCGGCCGGCAGCGTCTCGTCGTGGAAGGACTGCGCTGTCTCCGGATCGAGCGAGAGCGCGAACTGGTCGTGCCAGCGGAACTCGAAACGCGCCTTGCTCATCGCGTCGTCCCACTCGCGTGCACCCGGGTGGCCCTTGGCCACGTCAGCGGCGTGCGCAGCGACCTTGTAGGTGATCACACCGGTCTTCACATCGTCCTTGTTCGGCAAGCCGAGGTGCTCCTTCGGGGTGACGTAGCAGAGCATCGCGGTGCCACCCATGGCGATGTGGGCGGCGCCGATAGCGGAGGTGATGTGGTCGTAGCCCGGCGCAATGTCGGTGACCAGCGGGCCAAGGGTGTAGAACGGTGCGCCGCCGCACCATTCCTCTTCCTTCTCGTTGTTGATCTGGATCATGTTCAGCGGTACGTGGCCCGGACCCTCGATCATCACCTGCACGTCGTAGTCCCAAGCGCGCTTGCACAGCTCGCCGATGGTCTTCAGTTCGGCGAACTGGGCGGCGTCGTTGGCATCGGCGACCGAGCCGGGGCGCAGGCCGTCGCCAAGTGAGAAGGCGACGTCGTAGGCGGCGAAGATCTCGCAGAGCTCGTCGAAGTTCTCGTAAAGGAAGGACTCCTTGTGGTGCGCGAGGCACCAGCCAGCCATGATCGAGCCGCCGCGGGAGACGATGCCGGTGACGCGCTTGGAGGTCAGCGGCACGTACGGCAGGCGCACGCCTGCATGCACGGTCATGTAGTCGACGCCCTGCTCAGCCTGCTCGATGACGGTGTCGCGGAAGATCTCCCAAGTCAGGTCTTCGGCGATGCCATTGACCTTCTCCAGTGCCTGGTAGATGGGCACGGTGCCGATCGGCACCGGCGAGTTGCGCAGGATCCACTCGCGGGTGGTGTGAATGTCGTTACCGGTGGACAGATCCATCACGGTGTCCGCACCCCAGCGGGTTGCCCAGCGCAGCTTGTCCACCTCTTCGCGGATCGAGCTGGTGACCGCAGAGTTGCCGATGTTGGCGTTGATCTTGGTCAAAAAGGCGTTGCCGATGATCATCGGCTCGCTCTCCGGGTGGTTGATGTTGTTCGGGATGATGGCGCGGCCGGATGCGACTGCCTCGCGGACCTTCTCCGGCTCGCAGTGCTCGCGCAGTGCCACGAATCGCATTTCTTCAGTGATCTCACCGCGGCGGGCATAGTGCATCTGGGTGACGCGCTTGCCATCCTTGGCACGGAGCACAGGGCGCGTGGTGCCACGCCACTCCTCACTCGCTGCGCCGCGCTTGGCTGCCCGCGAGCCGTCGTCAAGCAAATTGCGCCTGCGGCCCTCGATCTCCTCAACGTCTGCGCGACCTGCGATCCACTGTCCTCGCAGATCCGGCAAACCGACCTCCGGCTCGGCGTACGGGCCGCGTGTGCGGTAGATGCGGAACGGCTCGTTCGGGCCGGTGGGGGAATCGTCGAGCGCGATGGCGGTTTCGGGAACCTCGAGACCATCCTGGCGAATCGGTGCGTAGCTGTGCTTCGGGTGAATTTCTTGGGCGTAGAGGTCAGCCATGACCGCTCCTTAGCTTCCTTCGCTGGTGCTAACCAGACAGGTTCGGACGGTGCTCGCGCGGCTGTTAGCGCGATCTCAGCCCGCTGCCGCGGGCGCCCGTGTGGGGGTGTGCCACCACTGTAGCGTAACGACCCACGTAGGTACGGAGAATTGGGTGGCCAGGCATCTCAACTAAGATGCCTACGTATGCAATCGGAGACCCAAGCGAGAATCAAGGACCTCGACGCCACCTTGACCACCATCGAGCAGGTGATGGATCTGGATCAAATGGCCGAAAAGGTCCGCGAGCTGGAGCAACAAGCTGGTGACCCCAGCTTGTGGGACGACCCCGCCCACGCGCAGCAGGTCACTTCCGAACTTTCCGGTGTGCAAGGGCGCCTGAAGAAGGTCACCAGCCTGCGTGAGCGGCTCACTGACCTGCCGGTGATGTACGAGTTGGCCGAAGAAGAGGGCGAGCCTTCAATGGCCGACGAGGAACTGGAGGATATCGGCTCCGCCATTGAGTCGTTGGAAGTGCAGACCATGCTCTCCGGCGAGTACGACGAGCGCGAGGCCGTGGTGAGCATCCGTTCCGGTGCAGGTGGCGTGGACGCCGCAGACTGGGCCGAGATGCTCATGCGCATGTACACCCGCTGGGCGGAAAAGAACGACCACAAGGTCGATGTGTACGACATCTCCTACGCGGAGGAAGCGGGCATTAAGTCCGCGACGTTCGTCGTGCACGGCGAGTACATGTACGGCCAGCTTTCGGTGGAGCAGGGTGCGCACCGCCTGGTGCGCATCTCGCCGTTTGACAATCAGGGACGCCGCCAGACCTCGTTTGCGGAGGTGGAGGTGCTGCCGGTTGTGGAGCAGACCGACCACATTGACATCCCGGATTCAGATATCCGCGTTGACGTGTACCGCTCTTCTGGCCCTGGCGGACAGAGCGTGAACACCACCGACTCTGCGGTGCGCATTACGCACCTTCCGACCGGCATTGTGGTGACCTGCCAGAACGAGAAGTCGCAGATCCAAAACAAGGCGTCTGCGCTCAACGTATTGCAGTCGCGGCTGCTGGAGAAGAAGCGGCAAGAAGAAAAGGCCGAAATGGATGCGCTCGGCGCAGGCGGCAATGCGAGCTGGGGCAACCAGATGCGCTCCTACGTGCTGCACCCGTACCAGATGGTAAAGGACCTACGCACAGAGTACGAGGTCGGCGACCCCCAAAAAGTGCTCGACGGCGACATCGACGGCTTCCTGGAGGCCGGCATCCGCTGGCGCATGGCCGAGCAGCAGGACGAGGCCTAAGCACTGGCCGCGCGGGCCTGAGGCTGGGAGGTCTACGGACGTTCGATCACCGCAGCAAGGCCCTGGCCGCCGCCGATGCACATGGTCACCAGCGCGCGCTTTGCACCGGTGCGCTGCATGCGGTGGGCGGCAGTGACCAGCATGCGGGCACCGGTCGCTCCGACCGGGTGGCCGAGCGAAATGCCGGAACCCATTGGATTGAGGCGCTCGTCGGTTTCAGAAATACACCACGCGTCCAGAACCGCCAGCGCTTGTGCGGCGAAGGCCTCGTTGAGCTCGATCAGGTCGATGTCGTCGAAGTTGAGGTCCAAACGCTTGAACAGCTTGTCCGTCGCGGCGACCGGGCCGATGCCCATGGTCTCCGGCGCAACACCGGCAACCGCCCAGCCGCGCAGTGTTGCCATCGGGGTGAGACCGAGCACCTCAGCCTTCTCGCGGGTAGTCACAATCATGGCTGCGGCGCCGTCATTCTGGCCAGAAGCGTTGCCGGCCGTCACCGTGGCGTCGTCAAGCTGGCGGCCCATGACTGGCTTGAGCTTGGCCAACGACTCTGCCGTGGTGCCCGGGCGAACATGCTCGTCTTTATCCACGATGATTGGGTCGCCCTTACGCTGAGGAACCTCCACCGGCACGATCTCATCGGCGAAATCGCCGTTCTCCTGGGCAGCTGCGGCGCGTGCGTGGGACATCTCCGCCATCTTGTCCTGACGCTCGCGCGAGATCTTGTACTCCTCGCGCAGATTCTCCGCAGTCTCGATCATGCCGCCGGGGATCGGATGGTGCTTGCCGCCGGCTTTTTCACGGCCTTCCTGCAGACGGTCTTGGAGCTCCATGGTGCCGCCCTTGACACCCCAACGGATGCCGCCATCAACGGTGAACTCCGTGTTCGACATGGATTCTGCGCCACCCGCGATGATCAGCTCGGCGGCACCGGAAGCGATGTGGGCCGCCGCAGTAACCACCGCCTGAAGGCCGGAGCCGCAGCGGCGGTCGAGCTGCATGCCGGGTACGTCGATGCCGATTTCCGCGTCGAGCGCAACAATGCGACCTAAAGCTGGTGCCGAACCGTTCGGGGAGGCTTGGCCGAGAATGATGTCGTCGATATCCGAGCCAGTGATTCCTGCTTCCTCGATCACGGCTTTGACTACGGTCGCTGCGAGGGTTTGCACTGGCACGCCCACGAAAGCGCCGCCGTAGCGGCCGACCGGGGTGCGCTTTGGGTTGCAAATAACAATGTCAGACATGGTTCTCCTTAAAGATTTGTGGTGGTGACGTCTCGGGTGATCGCGAGCGCGGTGTCGTTGAGTTGAGGTAGCAGCTTGCGCACCACCTCATCGGTTGCGTACGCAGCAGCTCGGGTCGAGACGTTGATCGCGGCGATCGTCTGGTCCTCGGCGTTGCGAATCGGACAGGCCACGGAACGCAACCCCGCCTCGAGCTCCTGATCAACGATGCAGTATCCCTGCTTAGCGACACGGGTGAGCTCCTCTCGTAGTGCTGCAGGTTTGGTGATGGTCTGATCGGTGATTGGCTCCAATGGAACGGCGTCCAGGTATGCATCGAGTTCTCGCTCTGGAAGGCCCGCAAGGAGTACCCGGCCCATCGATGTGGCGTAGGCGGGGAAACGGGTGCCGATCGTGATGTTGACGCTCATGATGCGGTTTGCTGCTGCACGAGCAACGTAGATGACATCGGGTCCGTCGAGTACCGACACTGAGCACGACTCATTCAGCGTGTGCGAGAGTGACTCGAGGTGCGGTTGCGCGATATCCGGCAGACCGAGGCTGGAGAGATATGAGAAACCGAGGTTGAGGGTGTGGGGTGTGAGCCAAAAAACGGATCCATCCGATTGGGCGTAGCCCTCTGCGATCAGTGTGTGGAGAAACCGGCGGGTGGTTGCACGGGGCAGGCCCGTCGCCTCTGCGACCTGCGCAAGGGTTTGCCGCGGGTGTTGCGCATCGAAGGCGCGGATCACCGCCAGACCTCGGCTAAGGCTTTGCACGAGCTGCACGTTACTTTCGCTCACGAATGTGAGCTTAGTCGAAAGGTGTTCGCTTTGTGAACCCTTGTGCAGCATCCGAACACCGGTTACCATGGCCACATGATTAACAAAGTGGTTGATTCAGTTGAGGAGGCGGTCGCCGACATTCACGACGGCGCCTCCATCGCTGTTGGCGGATTCGGGCTTGTGGGCATTCCCGCTCGGCTTATCGACGCCCTGCGCAATCAAGGTGCCGGCGATCTCACAATCATTTCCAACAACTTGGGTACCGACGGTTTCGGACTGGGCCTGCTGTTGGCGGATAAGCGCATTTCTCGCTCGATTGGCTCGTACCTGGGCACCAACAAGGAGTACGCGCGCCAGTACCTCGAGGGCGAACTCACCGTTGAGTTCACTCCGCAGGGCACCCTCGCAGAGCGCATGCGCGCCGGCGGCGCCGGCATTCCAGCGTTCTACACCAAAGCGGGCGTGGGCACGCCTTTGGCAAGCGGCGAGATTCCGACGCGCTACAACCCGGATGGAACGATCGCCGAGTACTCGAGGCCGAAAGAGTTGCGCGAATTCGGCGGAGAGCAGTACGTCATGGAAGAAGCGCTGACTCCAGATTTCTCGTTCGTGCACGCAAAGAAAGCGGACCGCTACGGCAACTTGGTGTTCTCCAAGACTGCGCAGAACTTCAACCCGGATGCCGCTGTGTGCGGGAAGATCACCATCGTCCAGGCCGAAGAGGTTGTGGACGAAATCCCTGCCGCAGAGGTAACCCTGCCGGGCATCTACGTCGACCGTGTCGTCGAGGTCGGTCCGCAAGAAACCGGAATCGAATTTAGGACGGTGAGCAACTAATGGCTTGGACTAGGGAACAAATGGCGGCTCGCGCGGCCAAGGAGCTGGAAAACGGCCAGTACGTCAACCTGGGCATCGGCATGCCCACCCTGATTCCGGGGTTCCTCCCGGAGGGGATTGAAGTTGTTCTGCACTCGGAGAACGGCATTCTCGGCGTCGGGCCGTACCCGAAAGACGACGCAGTCGATCCTGAACTGATCAACGCCGGAAAAGAAACGATTACCGTGGCCCCGGGTGGCTCGTTCTTCAGCTCGTCTGCATCGTTTGGCATGATCCGCTCCCGGGCTATCGATGTTGCCGTCCTCGGGGCAATGGAAGTCTCCCAGCACGGCGACCTGGCGAACTGGATGATCCCGGGCAAGATGGTCAAGGGCATGGGTGGCGCAATGGATCTCGTCCACGGCGCGAAGAAGGTCATCCTGCTGATGGAGCACACCACCAAGAATGGCGACTCGAAGGTGCTCCCGGAATGCCGCCTGCCGCTGACGGGCGCGAAGTGCGTCGACCTCATCATCACCAACCTCGCCGTATTCGAGGTGGATGAGAAAGAAGGCCTCACGCTCGTTGAGGTCGCCGAAGGTGAAACCGTGGAGTCCGTTGAGGAACACACCGAAGCACCGTTTCGCTCCGGCGTTTAAACCCTAGGCCTTGTGTCTAGGCGGGGCGGTCAACGGATCGTCGCAAAGCAAAAGCTCCCCGAGGGGAGTTCTTTTCATGCTGGGGACTTTGATACCTGGGGCCTTAGACCTCGCGGAGGTCGATGCCTTTGGTCTCAGGCAAGATCCGCATGCTCACGAGCGTCAGGACGCAGAGCACGACGACGTAGATACCGGAGATGTGGGTGAGGTCCTTGGAGGTGAACCACTGGAAGATGTACGGAGCGGTGCCGCCGAAGACTGCCACTGACAGGGAGTAGGCGAAGCCGATACTGCTGGTGCGCTGAGAGGTGGGGAAGACCTCCGCCATGATCGGTGCGAGAAGGGCACCGCCGGCGGCAACCACGACGACTGAGAGGGTGGCCGCGACGAGCATCGTCCACGGGCGGGCGTCGATGAAGTTCATGAGCGGGATCTGCAACAGCGCCATCGCGATGGCGAACGTGTACATGACCGGCTTTCGGCCGATGCGGTCGGAAAGTGCGCCCCACAGTGGCAGTGCGATCAGGCCGCAGGTCTGGGCGAACACGGAGACCCAGTATGCACCCTGGGTGGACATGCCCTCGTGGCTGATGGCGTAGGTGGAGATGTAGGAGGTCCAGGTGTAGTGCGCGGAGGTCACGCCGGAGACCATGCCGATGACCAGTAGAACGTTGACCCAGTTCGGGCGCTGCGGGGTCTGGGAACGGGTATCGGAAAGGTTGTCGTAGGTTGGTGCGCCGCCGTCCCCGAGCTCCTCGAAGTGGTCAGACTCCTTCATGTGGCGGCGCAAGTAGAGTGCGATGAGCGCGGCAACCGCACCGAGCCAGAACGGGATGCGCCAGCCCCAGGCGGCGATCTGCTCATCGGTCAGGGCGAGGGAAATGATGCCGCCGAGGGTGTACGCGATCACGGAACCGCCGAAGATGGACATGTAGACCAGAGACCCCCACTTGCCGCGACGGGCGGCCGGTGCGATTTCAGGGATGTAGCTGTTCGCCGTCGCAGACTCGCCGCCGTGCGCGAAGCCTTGGAGCACGCGGACGACGAGCAGGATGACGGATGCCCAGATGCCAATCTGCTCATAAGTCGGCATGATCCCGATCAGCACGGCGGTCAGCGCCATGATGATGATCGTGGTCATCAGGACGTTCTTGCGGCCGATTCGGTCAGCGATGCGGCCGAAGACGATGCCGCCGAGCGGGCGGACAAGGAAGCCGACGGCGAACACGCCGAACGTGGACAACAGTGCCGAAGTGGGATCCGACTTATCGAAGAATGCCGCAGCGATAAACGGTGCGAAGACGGCATAGGAGCTCCACTCGAACCATTCGAGTAGCTGGCCGATCAGGCTGGCACCGAGCGACTTACGGTCGGCTGGGCGCTCTGCCTCAATGTGGGTAGAACCCATGCGTTGGCGTGTGGTCACGTTTCCTCCTCCGGAAGCTTGGGACGTATGAGCGAAAACTATAACCGCCGTCACATTTACGCGGATCGAGACTTGGGTCGCATTTGTGGCGTTGGGTGTCTGCGCCTACTTTTTTGATATCGCGCCAGCTCAAAAGGTATTTTCAATCGACCGACACTCCGAAAAGTGTTCGCTATACGAACGGCGGTACGCAGAGCGCACCCTATTTCGGGGGAGGGGCAGAGTGGGGTTTACCGCGTGAAACGTTGAAAACGGAAAAATGGGCGCAATTTTCCCCGCCGAATTTCAGTGCCGGATGCGTACAGTGAGCGCAGCATCTACTGCGCAAACTAGGAGGTACACATGGCTCTGAACCCTGAGGAACTGAGCACAGAAACCCTCGCTGAAGTACTGGCCGCCGGTGGTCGACCGGCGGATAGCGAGCGTGAAATTAAAATCGTCGACACCACGTTTCGTGACGCGCACCAGTCCATCTGGGCGACTCGTATGCGCACGGAGCACATTCTTTCGCTTATCGACGATGTGACCAACGCCGGATTCGAACACGTCGACCTCGTCGCGCCGATCGAGTTCGATGTCCCGGTGCGCTACATCCGAGAAGATCCGTGGGAGCGCGTGCGTCTCGTCCACGAGGCGGCACCGGACACGAAGTTCCGCGCCATGGTTCGTTCGCGCAACCTCGCGTCGTTCGACTTCCTGCCGGACGATGTCATCCACACCTGGGTCGAGCGCCTGCGTGCGAACGGCTTCGCCGTCATCGGTGCTTTTGATGGGCTCAACGACATCGACAACATTGCCGATACCCTGGTTTTGGCCAAGGAGCTCGGCGCTGAGACCTATGGCTGCTTGTCCTATTGCCTCTCACCGGTGCACACCGACCAGCTCTACATCGACAAGGCCAAGGAGCTGCTGGACCGCACGGACTGCGACCGCATCATGCTCAAGGACGCCCCAGGGTTGCTCACCCCGGACCGCATGAAGACCATCATTCCTGCGATCCGTTCCGTGATTGGAGACAGGACGCTTGAGGTGCACACGCACTCGCTGACCGGCCTTTCTCCGCTGACGTACCTGTTTGCTGCGGAGCTGGGTGTGGATGCGATCCACACCTCTATCGCTCCGTTGGCAAATGGCCAGGGTCAGCCCGCCACCCAGGCGCTTGCCCGCGATCTGCGTGCGTTGGGCTACACCGTCAACATCGACGACGAGCGCGTGGACAACGCTTCCAAGCGCATCCAGGAGATTGCGGACAACGAAGGCAAACCGGTTGGCGTGCCGCGCGCCTACGATGGCGTGCACTACATGCACCAGCTGCCGGGCGGCATGCTCACCAACTTCGAGTCCCAGCTCGCGACCGCCGGCCTCTCGGACCGCTTCGAGGACCTGCTCTACGAAACTGCCCGCGTGCGCGAAGAGTTGGCATACCCGATCATGATCACCCCGTTTGCCCAGTTCGTGGGTACCCAGGCTGTCATGAACGTGATCTCCGGCGAGCGCTACTCCGTTGTGCCTAACGAGATTAAGAAGTACGCGCTCGGATACTACGGTGAACCGCTTGCACCGATCGACCCGGACGTGCTGGAGAAGATCATCGCCAACGGTTCCTCCGAGATCAAGGAAGAGCGCCCCGAGCTGCAGCCGGCACTGCCGGCGCTGCAGGAGCAGTACCCAGACGATGACATCGACACGATCCTGCTGCGCGCAACCATCTCGGGCAACAACGTCGACGAAATGAAGCGCTACGTCGCCGAGGGGCGCTCCGGCCAGGGTGAGGGCATTGCTGGCGGCACCCTCACCGCGCTGGTCAAGCAGATCGCGGACATCGCCGAGACCGGACAGTTCCGTCTCAAAGCCGAAGACCTCGAAATCAACCTCACCAAAGGAGAAGACAAGTAATGTCCAACACCCCTAACATCAACGAGATCAAGTCCCTCCTTGAGTGGGTCAACCAGTCTGGTGACATCCAGGAGCTCAACATCAAGTACGGCGACGTCGAGCTGGCGATGTCGCGCACCCCGGGTGGTCTGAACGTTGCTGCTCCGGCCGCCGCGCCAGCGGCTCCGGTTGCTCCCGCCCCAGCTCAGGCTGAGGCTCCGGCGGCGCCGAAGGCCGAGGAAGCGCCAGCACCGGCAGAGGCTGAGGCTCCGGCACCGGCTGCAGCCGACGAGAAGCCAGCTGCTCCGTCATCCTCCGGCAACGGCACCGAGGTCAAGTCCCCGATGGTGGGCACCTTCTACGCTGCGCCGAAGCCGGGTGCAGACCCGTTCGTCAAGGTTGGCGACACCGTTGAGGTTGGCCAGGTGCTTTGCATCGTCGAGGTGATGAAGCTGATGAACAACATTGAGGCCAAGGTTGCCGGTACCGTCACCGAGATCCTTGTGGAGAACGAGGACGCAGTTGAGCACGGTCAGGTCCTTATGGTCATCGAAGAAAAGTAGGCACCCAATGGCAGACAACGAACAGTTGCTCGGCAGCGTCCTCATTGCCAACCGCGGCGAGATCGCGCTGCGCGTCATCCGCGCCTGCAAGGAGCTCGGCATCAAGTCGATCTTGGCCTACTCGGAGGGCGACAAGGATTCCCTCGGTGTGAAGGAGGCCGACCAGGCCGTCTGCATCGGCCCAGCTAACGCGGCAAAGAGCTACAACAGCCCGGAGCTCATCGTCTCCGCCGCCATGGCCTTCAAGGCAGACGCCATCCACCCCGGCTACGGATTCCTTTCCGAAAAGTCCGACTTCGTCAAGATGGTCGAGGACGAGGGCATCGGCTTTGTTGGCCCGTCCTCGGAACACATCCGCCGCATGGGCGACAAAATTGAGGCGAAGAAGATCGCCCAGGCCGCAGGAGTGCCCACCGTGCCGGGTTCAGACGGTGTAGTCACTGAGTTCGAAGAAGCCCTCGCTGTGGCGAAGGAAACCGGTTTCCCGCTGCTGATCAAGGCCGCTGCCGGTGGTGGCGGCCGCGGCATGCGTGTGGTTGAGTCCGAGGACACGCTCGAGCGCGACCTGAACGAGATCATGAACGAGGCGCAGTCCGCGTTCAACGACTCGAGTGTCTACATCGAGCGCTACCTCACCGACATCCGCCACATCGAGATCCAGGTGCTTGCCGACGGCGAGAACGCGATCGCGCTCGGCGAGCGCGACTGCACCTCGCAGCGCCGTAACCAGAAACTCATCGAGGAGGGCCCGTCGCCCGCCATCGATGAGGAACTGCGAGCGGGCCTGCAGGAAGCCGCAATCAACCTGTGCAAGGAGGTCGGGTACAAGAATGCCGGCACGGTCGAGTTCGTGTTCGACAACATCGATCGCAAGTACTACTTCATCGAGATGAACACCCGTATCCAGGTGGAGCACCCGGTCACCGAGATGATCACCGGTGTCGACCTGATCAAGGAGCAGCTGCGCATCGCCTCCGGGCAGAAGCTGCGCCTGACGCAGGACGACATCCAGATCCGTGGTCACGCGATCGAGTGTCGCATCAACGCCGAGGACCCGAACGAGAACTTCGCTCCGCGCCCCGGCAAGATCGAGCACTACCGCGCTCCGGGCGGCTTCGGCGTACGCATGGATACCCACATCGAGACCGGCTACACCATTCCGCCGTTCTACGACTCGATGGTGGGCAAGCTGATCTGCTGGGCTGAGACCCGCGACGAGTGCATCGACCGCACTCTGCGCGCCCTCGATGAGCTCAAGGTCGACGGTGTTGTCACCACCGGCCCGTTCCAGGCCATGCTGCTTAACTCGAAGCAGTTCCGCAGCGGTGATATCAACACCGGTTACGTCGCAAAGATGCTCGAGAACATGGACGAGCTGCCGTCTGACGCGGAGTAGCATCTGCGGACATGCTTGTTCTGTTGGCCATGCTGGTGGGGGCGATTGTCCCCGTCCAGACCGCCGTCAACACCCGGTTGCGGGTGAGTGTTGGGTCGCCCATTGCGGCGACCTTTCTCTCTTTCGCCATCGCCGTTGCCGTCGCTACAGCTATCTCAGGCTTAGCGACGGCCGCTGTCATCCCCGAGCTCTCTCTTCCCGCAGCAGAGCCGTGGTGGATTTGGCTCGGCGGGTTCATGGGCGTGATGTTCATCGCCGGCAACATCGTGTTGTTTCCGCAGCTCGGCCCAGTGCAGACCGTCATCCTGCCCATCTTGGGCCAAGTCATCATGGGCTTGCTTGTCGACGCCTTGGGTCTGTTCGAGTCACCCAGAGTCTCCGTTGGGGCCCTACGCCTTCTCGGCGCGGTCGTAGTTGTCGCCGGTATCGCTATGGTGCTGGAGCTCGGGCGCGACGCCCGGACTGCCGCGAACGCGAGTGGAGCGCGCCTGTGGGGGTTGCGCGCCTTCGGCGTGTTGATGGGCATGGGTTCCGCCACCCAAACTGCGGTCAACGGCCATCTCGGCAGAGTGCTGGGCAGCCCGCTCCAAGCAGGGCAGATTTCCCTGGCGGTGGGGCTCCTAATCCTGTTGGTCTTGGTGCTGGTGCTGCCGAAAGACCGCCGCGCAATCGCCACCGGAGTAACCCCGGGGCCGTGGTGGATGTGGCTCGGCGGCGTGCTCGGTGCGTTCTTTGTTTTCGGCGGTGCCGCGCTGGTGCCGAAGTTGGGGACCGGCACGACGGTGATCGGATCCCTAACCGGCACCATCATCTGCGGTCAGGTGCTTGAATCCCTCGGCGTCGGCACCGGCAAACGCCGCGGTCTACCAACGCCGTATCGCCTCTTCGGACTTGTGCTTGTGATTACGGGTGTGGCGATGGTGCGCTTGCTCTAGAGGTTCTTCCACCGCTCCAGCGTGAGCGAGGGGGACAGCGACCGCGAGACGCAGGTAGTGAATGCCCCGTTCTCATGCTGTTCTTCGGTGAAGAAGCTGTCGCGGTGGTCGGGCACTCCTTCGATGACTTTCACTACGCAGGTACCGCAGGTGCCGTCTTGGCAGCGCGACATGATCGGTACGTCTTCGTCCTCGAAGACATCGAGCACCGATTCGCCTTCGGGGATCTGATACGTCTCACCCAGGAACGTCACCTCGAATGGGCCGTCAGCCCGGTGGTCACCCGCCAGCGTCTCCTCGCTAGAGCGAAATGCCTCCCAGTGAATGTTCTGCTTAGGTAGGGCGTGACTTGCAGCTTCGATCACGCCGTCCATGAACCCTTGGGGTCCGCACACGTAAAGGTGGGTGTCTGCTGCATCCACGTCGGAGGCGGCGAGCGCTTCGTTGATGTAGCCCGCCTGTTTGTCCCGCTCACCGGTGGCAAAAATACTCTTGGTCTGGCCGTGGAGGTATTCGTCGATCAGGTGGCTCATCGCTGCGCGCTCTTTGCTCGAAGCGAAGTAGAGCACGGTGTAATCCTCGCCCCGGCGCTTGAGCTCGCGGGCAAGTGAATAGATCGGGGAGATGCCGACTCCGGCGCCAACCAGAATCGAGCGCTTGGCTTCAGGTGCGAGGCCGAAGTTGTTTCGCGGGGTGCTGATCGTGACCGTGTCTCCCTCCGAGAGGTTGTGCACAGCGATAGACCCTCCGCGCGAGTCGTTCTCAAGCTTGACCGAGATGCCGTAGGTGCCCTGCTCCTCGCCTTGGCCCTCCGCGTCGGCGTGAGACATGGGGAAGAGGGAGTATTGGCGGATGAGCTCTTCGCCGGTGGGGGACTGGAGGTAGAAATCAGCGTGGCAGCCGGGCTCGTATCCTTCCAACGGTGCTTCATCGGGCGTTTGGAGTGTCACGAGGGAGAGGCCGTGTGCGTTGTTGACCTCAGTGACGGTCAAAACGATGCGGCCGTTGGCATCGCCGCTTTTGGGGCTATCGGTGCTAGCGCGTTCGGCGCTCTTAGAGGCCTCATTTTGTGGGCGCGCCGCCAGCGCTGCTGCTCGATCTTCGGCATTCGGATCTTGCGATTTGCCCTTCCCCCTAAACAGGGCCCCGAAACCGCTCATACCTTTGCCGCGCGCGCTCACGAATTCCTCCATCTACCTGCGGATATGCAAGAACTATAGTGTGACTAATTACTTCGGCAAACCGTCAGGAAAACACAATCTAAAAACGGTTGCCGCTCCATTTTGTAATAGTTACGATAGATTCACGCAAACGTGATGGACGCCACAATCGCTCCTTTGTGGGTCTCACGCCATTAGGTTTGCGCTGAATTCCTGAAAAAGGAAAGGACTTTCATGACCGCGACTATTGATCCGCGTCGCGAGAATCAGCATCAAGACACGTTGAGGCCTGAGATTCTCCCGATGTCGGACAACCCGTACGAGGATTTCCGCTATTTCTACCGCGACGGCATGCCGCTGCGGCCGGCGCCGAAGCGCCGCACCAAGACGCCAGGTTGGTCCACACTGCGCCACAACCTCTTCGATAGGTGGCACACCGTCGCCGACAGCTGGGATGGATACGACTCGTTCCAAACCAAGCTGCTCGACGACCACATGTGGCAAACCGACGAGACCGGTGCGAAGCTGGCCGAGGCGTTTAAGCGCGACGGTGCCAAGAAATCCCGTGCGGACTTCGAAACCGCGCTGAACGAGGGCATCGACAAGGTTGCAGACCCGTCGCCGGAGCTCGTCGAGTTCTTCGCAGAGGTGGACAACATCCCGGAATGGATCGACCTCGAAGCTGCAGAGCGTGGCCGCGTCGCGTACTACAACGTCACCCCGTCCGCTGAGCTGCTGTCCATCGGGTTCGCGTATTGGGCAACCACGATGGAGGACCGCACCTCCGCTGCCACGGGTGAGACCCAGATGTTCGAGCTTGAGGCCTTCACCCGAGTGATGGAGACGGTGAAGTTCTTCGTTGACCTGGGCAAGAAGGGCGTGTTCGACCGCTACTCGGACGGTCTCAAGGCTGCGGTGCGCGTGCGTCTACTCCACGCCCAGGCGAACCGCGGCCTGGAGAAGTTGTGGGGCCCGGAGCACTACAACGAGTTCGGTCGTCCGATCGGCTCGTCCTTCCTCGTCTCCGGCGAGGGCTGGTTCGCCCTCATGCCGATCGGCGTCGACGAGTTCTTCGGCCGCTACCACTCCGGCGAGGAGTGGGATGACGTCGCCATGTACTGGGCGTGGGTGCTGCACCTCATGGGTGCGGAGGAGCGCCTGATCCCCAAGACCGGCGACGAGATGCGCAAGATGACCGATTTCATCTACGCCAACGGTGGCTACTCCTCGACGTACCACGTCCAGGTCGCCACCGCCCTGATGGACATTCTGGAAAAGCTCGATCCGCAGATGCCGGGCCAGGTGCTGGGCGCGCTGTCGCTGGTCATCGGTGACGCAGACACCAAGTTCATGGTCAAGGGCTCCCGCTTCGAGGACACCCCCTACCTGCACTGGAAGCTCGCGTTCGCGGCGAAAGCCAAGGCTGAAGCTGTGATCTGGAGCCTACGCGACAAGCTGCCGGGGGCTGAGGCCGCCAAGATCAAGAAGGCCGCCGACGGCAAGCCGCCTTGGTCCGATGTGTTTAAGCAGATCGAGGACTACGTGGCGGAGAACGCGCCCGACGTCAAGGCCGAGTACAAGCTTCACGACGATTCCAAGGAAGCACTGCGCTAAGCAGCGGCAACCACCCCGACACTGAAGGAGCAAGACCAATGACTCAGACTTTCACCGAGAACCCATTGGCCGCCGACCACTACGATCGCACCGGTTGGCCGGCGAACCGCGGTAGCCGCGAAGAGTTCGTCGCAAAGTTCGGCGAAGATCGCGCGCAGCGTTTCGAGCAGGCGTACTGGGCGATGGATCCGATCGCGGACGCGCTGTACACCAGCGGCAACAAGAGCAAGGACGTCATGCCGAACCTGCGTGACGCGCTGGCGCGCGGCAAGGCAGACGAGAACACCCTGCCAGAGGTCGCTGCGCTTATCGACGACATGAATGCCGCGCTCGAAAACGTTGACTGGGAGCGCATGGAGCGCGGCCAAAAGGCTGCGCTTTCCGTCCCGGTCCTGGCGCAGAACCTCTCTCTCGGCCCGGGCGCGCTGATCCACACCTACTCCACCCCGTCAATCGCGGACATCCTGGTCAACACCGGAGAGTTGACCGAGGGTGCCGTTCACCGCCTCGCCTACACCACCAACTGGATCTACTCGGTCTATCTCAAGGACGAGCTGAAACCGGGAGGGACCAGCTACATCCACACCGGCATGGTGCGCGCCATGCACGCGCACGTACGCCGCGTCCAGACCAAGCTGGGCCTGGACTACTCCGAGTGGGGCGCGCCGATCAGCGAGTTCGACATGTTCCGCACCTGGTTCGACTTCACCTACATCGCGTTCACCTACTGCCGCAACCTTGGCTACCGCATGTCGGTGGAGGAGGAGCAGGACCTGTTCTACCTGTGGCAGGTCGTTGGTCTGATGCTGGGCATCCCGGGCGATCTCCTCGCACCGGAGACCGACATCGACGCCTCCCAGGAAACCATCGACGCGATCCACTTCGTCGACGGTGAGCCGAACGATGCGTCGCGCGCGCTTGTCGACGCCCTGTTCAGCGGCTTCGTCACCAACGTCAAAGCGCTGCTGCCGTTCCCGGACGAGTCCATCTACGACTGGATGTACGCTGCGACCCGCATCATGCACGGCGACGAGGTGGCGGACAAGTACAACGTGCCGCACGCCGTCTCCCGCCCCTTCACTGAACTGGCGGTGCCGCAGGTGCAGGCAGGCTACGATCTGCTTCGCGCCAACCCTGAGGCGCTGGAAAAGGAAGTTCAGCAGAACCACCAGATCCTGCTCGACGCGTTGACCCACGAGACCTCCTACATGGGTCAGGACGAGGGCATCAAGATGAACGACGGCGAGTTCCGCCCGGGTGCATAACGCACACCCCACCACTGACTACTACCACCGACTACGTTTCCCACACATTCCTGAAAGGAACCCACACCAAATGAGCAACCAGTACCGCGTGCAGAACCCGGTCACAAACGAGATCGTCGAGACCTTCGACTTCGCCACCGATGAGGAGATCCAGGATGTTCTGAACCGCTCCGAGGAGGCCTTCAAGTCGTGGCGCAACACCACCTACGAAGAGCGCGCCGTCATCGTGAGCAAGGCAGCCGATCTGCTGAAGGAGCGGGCGAACGAGCTGGCCCAGATTGCCGCAGAGGAGATGGGCAAGCCCATCCCGGAGGGCGAGTGGGAGATGAACTTCTCCGGCGACATCATGCAGTTCTACGCCGACAACGCCCCGGAGCACTGCGCACCGAAGAACGTTGACGTTCCGGGTGGCAAGGCCGTTGTGCGCCGTCTGCCGCTGGGCACCATCCTGGGCATCATGCCGTGGAACTACCCGATTTACCAGATCGCCCGTTTCGCCGGCCCGAACCTGATGAACGGCAACTGCATCATCTTGAAGCACGCCGAGATCACCCCGAAGTCCGCCGCGGCATTCGAGCAGATCCTGAAGGACGCGGGCCTGCCGGACGGCGTGTACATCAACGTCTACGCCACCCACGACCAGATCGAGACCATCATCGCTGACCCGCGCGTGCAGGGTGTCTCCCTGACCGGTTCTGAGCGCGCTGGCGCCAAGGTCGCTGAGACCGCTGGTAAGAACCTGAAAAAGGTGGTGCTCGAGCTTGGCGGCACCGACCCGTACATCGTTCTCGACGCCGCCGACGTACGCGCGGCTGCTCAGGAGGCGTGGGACAAGCGCGTCCACAACGCCGGCCAGGCCTGCACCTCCAACAAGCGCATCATCGTCATGGACGACATCTACGACCAGTTCGTCGATGAGATGGTCAGCATCGCTGAGGGCTACAAGAAGGGCGACCCGTCCAACCCGGGCGAGAACGAGTACTTCCCGATGTCCTCGCGCCGCGCGGCCGAGATCCTCAAGGACCAGATCGACCGCTCCGTCGCAGCTGGTGCGAACTTGCGCACCGGCGCCGAGATCGACGACACCACCGCGTACTTCTCGCCGGCGGTCCTGACCGACCTGCCGGTCGGCTCCGAGCCGTACTACGAGGAGTTCTTCGGCCCGGTGGCGGAGATCTACAAGGTTTCCTCTGAGGAGGAGGCTGTGGAGCTGGCGAACAACTCCTACCAGGGCTTGGGCGGCGCTGTCTTCTCCGACGACGTGGAGAAGGCAACCAAGGTCGCTGACCAGATCGACACCGGCATGATCCACGTCAACCTCGGCCAGTACTTCTCGGCCATCCTGCCGTTCGGTGGCGTGAAGCGCTCTGGCTTCGGCCGTGAGCTCTCCGTGTTCGCACTTGACGAGTTCGTTAACAAGCAATACCGCTACATCAACGACTAGGTCGAGATCCGCGCTGAGGGCGGGCGGCCCGTTTGGTAAGCACTGCCGAGCGGGCCGGCCGCTGTTTTGCTCTTTTCGCGTGCGTCTAGCACGCAGGGGTTGCTGACACTGGTTGCTAGGTCAGCGCGACCAAGATCCAAGACCAAGTCCAACTCCAGCATCAAGGCCCCGCCTTTGTTCATGAGTCCCACCGTCCCACCCGGAAGGGGTGAGCGCCGCGTAACTGACGAGTGTCGGTGATTTCTGGGACGTATCACCCATGGCTACTCTTATCGCATGATCCGATTCGACCGCGTCAGCAAGGTCTATCCCACATCGACCAGGCCCGCGTTGGATGACGTCTCGTTCACCATCGAGGATGGAGAGTTCGTCTTCCTCATCGGCCCGTCAGGTTCCGGTAAATCCACGTTCTTACAGCTGATGGTCCGCGAAGAAAACGTCACCTCCGGCGACATCCAATTCAACGACTTTCACGTCAACACGCTCAAGGGCAAAGACGTGAACAGGTTGCGTCAAGCAATTGGGTACGTCTTCCAAGACTTCCGTTTGCTGCCCACGCTCAACGTGTACGACAACGTGGCATTTGCACTGGAAGTGATCGGGATGCGAAAGACGCGCATCAACAAGCTCGTCCCCGATGCTCTGGATCTGGTTGGCCTGGCGTCGAAAAGCAAGCGCATGCCCAACGAACTTTCCGGCGGCGAGCAACAGCGAGTGGCAATTGCCCGGGCTTTTGTGAACAAGCCTCCGCTCATGCTTGCCGACGAACCGACGGGCAACCTAGACCCAGCAACCGCCGACGAGATTATGGCGCTGCTCGCACGCATTAATCGACTCGGCACGACGGTGGTGATGTCTACCCACAACGCGCGTGCCGTCAACGACATGCGCCGCCGCGTGATGGAGCTCGACCTGGGCAAACTCGTTCGCGACGACAGTCACGGCGTCTACGGGAGGGCATAAATGAACTGGGGCTTTATTCTTCGTGAGGGCTACAAAGGGCTTGGACGAAACATCACGATGACGATCGCGTTGGTGATCACCACGACACTGTCGCTCGTGCTTGTGGGCGCCGGCATTCTGCTGTCGCAGGCGACCGCGCAGACCAAAGACCTCTACCTGGACCGTGTCGAAGTGATGGTGGAGCTGGACGAGGCGATCTCCGCCAACGATGAGGACTGTTCTTCCGACGCGTGCCGCGAAGTGCGCGACACTCTGCAGGCCGACAACAGGGTTGAGCAGGTTACGTTCCGCTCGCGTGCGCAGTCTTACGAGCGGTTCGTGGAGCTGTTCGAGGCCAGCGAACCGGATCTCGTGCGCGAGACCGGCCCAGAGGCGTTGCCCGCCGCCCTGCACGTGCGGCTTAGCGACCCGTCGGACACCTCGCCGATCGATGAGATCCGCGAACTGCCGCAGGTTGCCGTGATCACCGACCAAGCAGACACCGTGCGCGACGCAGCGAGCACCATGGATACATTCCGCAACATGACCTGGTTCTTTGCAGGCGCCCAGGCATTGGCCGCGATCTTCCTGATTGTGAACATGGTCCAGCTCGCCGCCTTTAATCGCCGCGACCAGATCAGCATCATGCGCATGGTGGGTGCCTCGCGCTGGTTCACGCAGGCTCCGTTCGTCCTCGAGGCGGTCATGGCCGTGGCCATCGGCGCCGTGCTGGCGACGGTGCTGGTGTTCGTGGGCAAGCGGACAATCGTCGATACGATCCTGGCGGAGCTGTACTCCTCCCAGCTCATCGCCAATGTGCCAACATCTGCCGTGTGGACGGTCATGCCGCTCATCGGCCTTGCGGCGATGCTCATCGGCGGGCTCGCGGCGCAGATCGCGCTGCGTTCCTACGTGCGCAAATAGCTTCGCGCCCAGATGGGGTAGTAGCATTAGCCACCTTATGGCCAAGAAGAAAAAGCAGTCGAGCAATTCCGGGGTGCTAGCCACCAACCGGAAAGCTCGGCATGACTACACCATCTTGGATACCTGGGAGACCGGGATTGTGCTGCAGGGCACCGAGATCAAAGCGCTTCGCGAGGGCAAGGTCTCCCTCGTCGAAGCCTTTGCCACCATCGACAGCGGTGAGGTGTGGTTGCGCAACATGCACATCCCCGAGTACTCGAAGGGGCACTGGACCAACCACCCGCCGCGCCGCACACGCAAGCTGCTCATGCACCGTCGCGAGATCGACTCGCTGGAGGGCAAGCTTCGCGACGGCAACCGCACCCTCATTCCGCTGTCGATCTACCTCAAAGACGGCCGCGCGAAGGTTGAGCTGGGCCTTGGACAGGGTAAGCAAGACTACGACAAACGCCAGTCCATCAAGCGCCGCACCGAAGACCGCGAGATCGCGCGCGACCTGGGACGCAAATTCAAAGGCATCAAAGCCTAGCTACGCTTGAGGGGCATGCAACCCCAAAAGACTGCACTGATCACCGGAGCATCGCGCGGGATCGGCCGCGCCATCGCCGAAGAACTCGGCAAAGACCACCACATCTACGCGGGAGCGTCGAAGGACGCGTCCCAGATCGTCGATAAGCTTCCGAGCGCTGAGCCGTTCGAAGTTGACCTGACCGATACTGAGGCCTTGATCCGTGCCGCGCGCGAGATTGCGCAGCTGGACGTGCTGGTGCTGGCCGCTGGTGTGCTGCACAAGGCCCCATTCACCGAGCTCACGGACGCGCAGTGGAGGGAGAGCCTGGAGGTCAATGTCATGGCTCCAGTCACCCTCACCAGGGAGTTGCTCCCAGCTTTGCGACGATCCTCTGGACTGATCATCACCATCAACTCCGGCGCAGGTTTGCACGGTGTAGAGGACAACTCGGCGTACTGCGCGTCGAAGTTCGCGCTACGCGGGTTCACCGAATCGCTGCAGGAGGAAGAGGCGGGCAAGGTCCGGGTGACGTCGTTGCATCCGGGGCGCACGGATACCGACATGCTCGCCGGTGACGATGGGCGGCCGAAAATGGACGCGGTGAACGTGGCAAAGGCTGCGCGACTCGCCGTCGACGCGGGTCCGGGCGCGGTAGTGGAATTCATGCGGGTGCGCCCCGCGCGTATTTAGGCACCTGTCGTACGGGTCATCCCCGATGCGGGTTTCAGGGTGGAAATCGGGGCGACACCCGACGCGGTCGGACCCCATTGCAAGAACAATTGGGTGTGAGCGAAACATCGCTTTTTAAGCATCTGATGCAACCGACGCAAAGGAACCCCCTAATGACCACTGCCGCATACGCGCGCAACCTCCGCAAAACTTACGGGCGGGGCAATACGGCCGTCAACGCTCTCGACGGCGTTGACGTAGACCTCGCCGCTGGCCAATTCACCGCGATCATGGGCCCGTCCGGATCCGGCAAATCCACCCTCATGCACTGCATGGCCGGACTCGACGAACCCACCGAAGGCGACGTCTTCCTCGGTACCACGAACATTTCCAACCTCAACGACGCCGAGCTGACCGCGATGCGCCGCGACCGCATCGGATTCATCTTCCAATCCTTTAACCTCGTGCCCACGCTGACGGCGGAGGAGAACATCACCCTGCCTGCGCGAATTGCGGGTAAGAGCATCGACGAGCAATGGCTCGCCGATGTCACGCGCCGTTTCGGCATCCAGCAGCGTCTGGATCACCGCCCCGCGGAACTTTCTGGCGGCCAGCAGCAGCGCGTGGCCTGCGCCCGGGCGATCGCGTCGAAGCCGGAGGTGATCTTCGGCGATGAGCCCACGGGCAACCTGGACTCCAACTCCGCGACGGAGGTGTTGAATCTGCTCCGCACCTCGGTCGATGAGATGGGGCAGACCGTCGTCGTGGTGACTCACGACGCAAAGGCGGCGAGCTACGCGGACCGCGTGATCTTCCTTGTCGACGGGCAGCTCGTCGACGAGATCTATTCACCGACCACCAACCAGATCCTCGCGACGATGGCGGGAGTGGAGCGCTCATGAACGCCGCCATCGCCCAACTGAGTTGGCGCAACATTCGCGCCAATACAACGCGACTGCTCCTGTCCCTGCTCGCCGTCGTGCTCGGCACCAGCTTCGTCGCCGGCGGATTCATCCTCGCAGCCACCCTGAACAAGGCGTTCGAGGACATCATTTCCAACAACTACGAGGGCGTCGACGTCGTCGTCAAAGGCTCGATGGAGCACCCGCTCGACCGCACCACCACCAAAGAAACCTTGGAAAAGCTACCGGAAATCGAACTCGCCGAACCCAGCGGGACACAAGCGGTTGCATTGCTTATCGACGACACTCCCGTCCAGGCGCGCGGCGGTGGTACCTGGATACTTCCGTTCACCCCCGATGGCGAGCGCGTCGGCTTCAGCAAGCTCACCATGGTTGAAGGCGACACCCCGGTTGAGCCCGGGCACGGAGTCATCAACGCCTCCACCGCCGAGCAGTACGACGTGCAGGTAGGCGAGACCGTTGCCGTTGTCGACCGCACCGGTCGGCATGAATTCACCATCGACGGAATCTACGACCCCGGTTTCGATGCAGGAAACTGGGCGGGCCTACAGATCCCGCAAGACCAGTACTGGGACGAGTTCTCGGTTGACAACACCGCCACCGTGGTCAGTGCTCGCGCCGCAGAAGGCACCTCTCCGGATGAGGCAGTCGACGCGGTTCGCGCGGCGTTGCCTGACGCCGAGGTCAAGACCGGAGAGCAAGCCACCGAGGATGAATCCGCTTCCGTGCGCGAGCAGCTTGCCTTCATCAGCTACATTTTGGCGGCGTTCGGCCTGATCGCCCTGCTTGTCGGCTCCTTCATCATCTCCAATACCTTTTCCATGATCGTCGCCCAACGGCAGAAGGAATACGCGTTGCTGCGCGCACTCGGTATGTCGCAGCGCCAGCTCACCGGATCGGTGGCGGTGGAAGCGTTCCTCATCGGGTTGCTTGGCTCGGTGCTCGGCATCGGTTTGGGCTTCAGTTTGATCGCGCTGATCGTCTGGGGCATGGAACGAGCCGAAGTGGGCTTCCCCAACGCCGGCATCGGGCTGAACTGGCAGGCCATAGTCGTCTCGCTCGTCGTGGGTCTCGCGGTCACCTTGTGGGGCGCATGGGCTCCCGCCCGCCGCGCTGGAGCCGTGCGGCCCGTGGAAGCAATGCGATCGGGGGAGGGTTCCACCGCACAACCCTTGCGCGCCCGCACGATCATTGGCCTGGTGCTGATGCTGGCCGGCTTTGGTGCGTCAGCCTTCGGTGCGTTCACGGATGCGTCGACGTCCACAAGGGCGGTGCTGGTCGGTGCCGGCGCCCTGGCTCTGATCGCAGGTTGGCTGCTGCTGTCCGCCTGGATCGTCCGGGTCACTTCGAGTGCCACCCCGCGTTCGTGGCCGCCAGTCAGTGTCTTGGCCGGGACGAACTTGGCGCGCAACCCGCGCCGTACCGCGTCCACCGCTTTCGCACTCATGATTGGTGTCACCCTCGTGTCTGCCGTCGGCATCCTCGGCGCCTCAATGAAGAACTCGGTATTTGGTGTCGTCGATGAGCAGCTGCGTGCCGATGCCGTGATCACCAAGTCAGCGCCGTCCCTCGATTTTCCCGCTAACGCGATGGATGAAATCAGAGCGATGCCCGAGGTTACGGGGTCGTTCGACTCTCTGGCTGCGCCAGTTGCTGTGGTCCGGCCGGGGAGCACGCCTGAGCAAACCGCCGAAGCCGCATCCGGTAACGGCTTCGATGCGATCATCGCGAGCGATCCAACCGGCATCATCAACCTCGAAGTCTTGGAGGGTGACTTCGCTGACCTGGTCAACGGATCGGGGGTGGGCATGAGCCGCTCCGAAGCGGAGAAATTCGGGGTAAAGCTCGGCGACACAGTGCAGGTGGTCTCGCCGGTTTCGCCGGAGCTTATCGACGAACCGGTTGCAGTGATTTGGGAGGACTCCGACGTATTCATGGGGGTGGGAATCTCCGCGAACACGGCAAAGAAACTCGTGCCCAATGAGGACCAGTGGGTTCGCGTCAACGCGATGGTGACATTCCGAGACGATGTGGACGAGCAGGAGGGGATTGAAAAACTTGAAGAAACTGTCAAGCCCTTCGCCGTGCTGCAAGTGCAGGATCGCTACGAGTTCCGCGACCAGAGTGCGGGGCAGATAAACGGGCTGCTGTCGGTGGTCTATGGTCTGTTGGCGCTGTCGGTGATCATCGCCATCTTCGGCATCATCAACACCTTGGCGCTCTCCATCACCGAGCGGAGGCGCGAGTTTGGCACGTTGCGTGCCGTCGGAATGCAACGGGCGCAGGTGCGTCGCATGATCGCGATGGAATCAGTTGTCATAGCGGTGTTCGGCGCGCTCGCTGGCATTGTGCTCGGAACCTGGGTCGGCTACGCCTTCGTGCAAACGCTCTCGGACACCGGTTTGGACCGGACGCTCATTCCTTGGGCACAGCTTGGTGGCGTACTCGCGGTAGCTGTTGTGGTGGGAATCGTGGCCGCGCTGGTCCCGGCCCGCCAGGCAGCTCGCACGCACCCTCTGGCCGCCACTGGATAGTGGATCTTGTGCTTGCGCAGCCGGGCGGCTAGCATAAGCCCTCTACGGTTCCCGTAGTTGTGAGGGGTCGATTTTGGTTTCGACTTCATCGACTAAGCCAGGGGAAGCGTGCCGGTGCAGGCAGGAGACCACCGTGAGCGTCGCTGTAACTAATAAACGCAGAGAAGAACTCTCAGCGTGACTACGCCCTCGCTGCCTAAGTAATAGCGCTAGCGACCTGCGTGTCCGTCAGGCCGGGATCGTCCCCGTCCCGATCCCTGGCGTCGACTTAGGGGACTTGCCTTCCGGTCGTGTTGGTGCGGCCTTGGAGGGGACTCCTTTCACCAACTGGGCCCGTCATCTGGACATGTTCGCCTGATCCGGAGGGCCGATGAGAGACTCCGCGCGGACTGCGCACGGAGAAGCCCTGGCGCGGTGGTGAAGGACCCGGGTTCAATTCCCGGCGGCTCCACCGAAAAGCAAGAAACCCGCTGGCCACAACAGCCAGCGGTTTTCTTGTTTGCAAGGGGTGTCATTACAACCCTTTGTCGGTCGCAGCCTCAGCGTTTCGCTCGCGCAGCGCGCAGACCGTTCAAGATCACGATGATCTCAGCAACCTCGTGTACCAACGACGCAAGTCAGTACGCACTGAATTGTTCAGTGTGTACTGAACTAACGTCAAACGCGGCGACCGGCAATGATTAGTCGATGGGGTAGCCGGTGGCCGGGCCCTCGGTGTTCGGCTTCCAGCCCAGCGCGGGGGCTACGTGGGTAGCGAAGTTCTCCAGAATCTTCACGTTGACGTCTACGCCCATGCCGGTGGGGATAGTGATCAACAGGGTGTCGGCTGCCATGACGGCGGGGTCGGCCTTGAGCTGCTCGATGAGCTTGTCCGGTTCGGCAGCGTAGGTGCGGCCGAAGGTGGAAGCGCCCACGTCAGGAAGCATCCCGACCTGGTCGGAGCTGGAGGCCTGCATGCCAAAGCGCTGCATGTCGGCTCCGTCCACGATGGGGAAGATGGATCGGGAGACGGACACGCGCGGGGTCCAATCGTGGCCGGCTTCCTTCCACGCGGCGCGGTAGCGGCTGATCTGGTCTGCCTGGATCTCGCCCAGGGTCTGAGCGGTGGTCTCCGAGACCAGAGTGGAGGACATCAAGTTGAGGCCGTCCTTGGCGGTCTGTTGCGCGGAAGCGTGGGTGCCGGAGCCGTAGAAAATGTGCTTGCGCAGTTCAGGCGCGAGCGGGAAGACCGGAAGGGCTGAGCCGGGCTGGAACATGTTGGGGTACTGCCGGTCCAAGGGTGCGGCGGTGGCAAACCCGTTGCCATCGGCGGCGGCCATGAACTTTTCAAGGTGGCGGCGTGCCACGTCCGCCCCGTTGGGGGCGTCGCCCTTGTAGCCGAAGGCTTCCCAGCCGCGGTCGGCTACCTCGGGGGCGCCGCGTGATACGCCAAGGGCCACGCGGCCGCCGGAGAGCTGGTATAGGGAGGCCGCTTCTTCCGCCAGGTAGAGCGGGTTTTCGTAGCGCATATCTATCACGCCGGTGCCCACCTCGATGTGTTTGGTGGTCGCGGCGACTGCGCCGAGTAGCGGCATCGGGGCGGATGCCTGCGGCACGAAGTGGTGGACGCGGAAGGAGGCGTTGTTCACGCCGATCTCGTCGGCGGCCTGGGCCACCTCAAGGTGGATCTTGGCCACCTTTTCCGCAGACGGACCACGCTGGCCGCCGAAGGCGTAGTGCCCGAAGCTCAAAAACCCAAAAGCTTTCATTGATTCCCACTCCTTGTTGGTGTCGTATCAACAACCGGGGTGATGTCTACTTTATTCCTTGTCGTTCCCGTGGCGGTGACCCTGCGAACAACCCCAGGTCCCGCGGGTGGTGCGCGGTACGCTTCCGTCATTGGGGGTGGAATCATGGGAGCAGTTCATCATGGTCCGCGGGCCTTTTGCTTTCTAGATTGCGTGCGGGAACACAGCTAACATGTGGGCCGAGTACCAGGCGCTGAATAACACCCAACCGCCCGAGAGCAGGATGACTGGGCGCGCACCGAGCTTGCGGGCACACCACATCACTACGGGGAGAAGCAAGATCGCTGTGGGCAGAAGCAATCGTGGGCGCGAACTCATGATTCCGTCGGACAGCAAAACGTTGGTAGCGATGGCGGCACTAAAGAACCACACAGCCCAAGGAATGCGCTTCCAGGTCACTGCGACAAGCAGCGGGACGACCACCATACTTGTTGCAGCGAACATCGATGCGAGATCTTCCCCGGTAAGCATCCGCTCGATCACCCAGGTCACCGAGCGCACCCCATAATCGAACTCCGAATTCCAAAACTCCGCCTGGATGCCGAAGTAGCCGCCCATTTCAGCCAGATGCCGGTTTGCCCAACCGAGGTAGCCCGCAATGGGCAGCGCGGAAACCGCAACAGCGATCCACGCTTTCCAGTTTTTGCGTGCCTGCAGCAGCACCATCAATCCGAAAACCGCGATGAGGTCGACGGCCGTGAGCCTGACGAATCCCGTGAGCGTGACAAAGACCCCGGCGACGATCCAGCGCTTATCCACCATTGCGACCAGGGCCCAGAATGACAATGCCATGAAAAGCGCCTCTGTGTACGGCATGTGGAACACGATGGTCAACGGTGCACATGTCACCGCCACGGCGCCAATGAACGCCTCAAAGCGCGAGGCCTTCATGCGGTCCGCCAATGCGAACACCGCCGCAGTGGCGAAGAAAAGGAACACGAAATTCAACGCGAATCCGGCGACTGCGGGAGACATCAACGTGACCGAATGAATGGCCCTGATCATCATCGGAATCGCGGGGAAGAAAGCCAAGGTGTGATGGTGTGGCGGCCCCTCGGGGTGGATGTCGGCGTCGAAGTATCCGTCCTTCGCAATCGCGAGGTAGTACTCCGTATCCCAGGCGCCGAGCTCGTCAGCCAAGCTGGTCCCGTTGGCTGCGGCCATTAATGCGAGGAAAAGCAACCGGATCGCGGATCCGGCAAAGGTAATCAGCGCAACCGCCGCCCAATCGATGCCACGCGTCAAACCTTGTGTGTCTCGCTTGCCTGGCGTGCCCAGCTTGTGGGTCGTGTCCGGCGAGTTCGATACCGATCGACGCCAAGCAGAGAAGCGGAGTGCGAGGCGGTTCTTGTCACGCTGTTCCGGCACGGTAGGTGGGGTGGCCGGTTTGCGCGTCTCTTCCGGGTTGCTTGCAGACGCCGGGCGTTCGTTATGTTCGTCCACAACGACCAGTGCAAACGCTCCGATCGCCGCCGCGAGAATCAACGCGTTACGGATCGTCAGCGCCGCGACCGGGGCCCATTCGCCACCGAGCCTGTAGGCGATCTCGTCGTAGGCGAACGGGTAAACGTAGGTGGTCAACCCCATCGCTACTATCACCGCGGCAGCGATCAGATACATCCCGCGCACCGAGCGGTACCGCTGCGCTGGCGTGCCGTTCAGTTCCTCACCCCGCCGGGTGGTCCACGGTTGGAGCAGTGTGACGGCGACCGCGGGGCCGAGCCATACCATGTACTGCGGCGAAAACACTTTGTTCGTCGCGAGCAACAGCAGCAAGATGGCAATTGAGAAATGCGCGGTTGAGCGTGCCGACCAGCGCCCCGCGAAAAGGCGGTAGCACGCCCATGCAACTGCGAGAAGCAGCGTTACAGCCGTGCCGATGGATGCGAAGGTCAGCGCCGCATCGACACCAGGTCCTTCGATTTCGTAACTTTTCGAAACTGCAAGCCCTACGTAGTAGTGGTCCGGATGCTGGTAGCCGTTGATTATCAACGGGGTGGCTGCAATTGACTCGATTTGCAGACCGCGGTCGCCCTGGTATCCGAGCGGGCTGATCAAGCGCTCGGGACCATTGATGACGGCGACCAGGCCAGCCATCCCAAGGAGGGCGGCGGCGAAGGAAGCCAGCCGATACCATGACGCCCGGTCCGACCAGCGGCCTACCAGCCCCGCCGCGAGGATGCCGGGCCACAATTTCAAGGAGGTGGCAAGGCCTAGCAGTGCTGAGGCTGACCGTGGGTGTTGCGCCATGAGCGCGAGGGCACCGCCCACGAGCACTGCCGGGAAGATGTCCAACCGCATGTACATCGACGGTCCGGCAGACAACCCGAAGAGGATCCAAAACCCGACGGCGCACAGGCGTCGGGTATGGCTTTCGGCTGCGTTTGCGCGCGGATTGCGAAAGTGGATCAGGAAGGCGGTGATCAGGCCGTCGATAATGAGCACGAGGTACACGAACGCCCTGCCGAACTCAGGCTGGGTGCTTGGCCCGAGCGCGTAGATCCATGTCAGGGGGACTAAGAGGGGCACGGGGTATTCGGGGGCTTCGGTCTCGGAAACGATGTCGAGGTAGTAGTCGAGCTCCGGGTGTGCCCCGGTACCTTGGGTCACGATCGCCAGGCCGATCAGTCTCGATGCTGCCCATGCGATCCACAAAGTTAATGGGTATGCGAGTGCGGATCGGGGAGAGACCGGAACGGCTGTCGACATGGGTAGTGAGGGTACCGGGTGAGTGGGCTAGGGGCACCCCATGTTTGCCGCTTTGCATAGCCTCGGCTAATCTTAGTTAGGTAACGCTTAATTAATGCGAGAAGGAGCCGAATTCATGTCCCGACACACCGTTGCGAAAAGCTTGGTCAGCTTCGTGGTTGCTGGATCACTGCTGCTTGCTGGTTGCTCGACCTCTGAGCCAGCGCTGGATTCCAACACTCCGACTAGCGCGGCCGACGAGACCGCGGGCGGTTCCTCCACCGATACTGCGGGTGCGGAAGCGGGCACGGTCACTGTCACCGATAATTACGGTGAGAAGACAGTTCCGAGTCCGCCGGAGCGTGTCGTGGCGCTGGACAATCGCACCTTCGAGTTGCTGGATGCGTGGGGCATCAAGCCGGTTGCTGCGGCGCGAGCGCTCGTGCCGGAGACCATTCCGGGCATCGCGGACGACGACTCCATCGTGGATATCGGCAACCACCGCGAGCCCAATCTCGAGGCAATTGTCGCGGCAGACCCGGACGTGATCATTTCGGGCCAGCGATTCACTTCACACGACGAGGACATCATGAAGCTTGCGCCGGACGCGGTCTTGCTCGAGCTTGAGCCTCGTGAAGGCGAAGACTTCGACAAGGAACTCATCCGCCAGACCCTTGAGCTTGGAGAGGTATTCGGCAAGCAGAAGGAAGCAGAGCAGGTCGTCGAAGACTTCACCAAGGCTGTTGAACGCGTGCGCAGCGCCTACGACTCGGAGCAGACGGTCATGGCGGTGATCGTCTCCGGTGGTGAAATCGGTTACTCCGCGCCGGGCAACGGCCGCACCTGGGGACCGCTGTTTGACCTGGTTGGGTTCACCCCGGCACTGGAGATTGACAGCGCTTCCACCGATCACCAGGGTGATGACATTTCTGTCGAGGCCATTGCGGATTCCAACCCGGATATCATGCTGGTGCTCGATCGCGATGCGGGCACGAAGACTGATTCTGCAGGCTCGCCGGAAGCGTTGTCCGTAATCAATGATTCCGCGCCACTGCAAAACGTTGCCGCCGTGCAGAAGGGCAACATCTACATCGCACCGAAGGACACTTACACCAACGAGTCCATCCTCACCTACACTGAGATTCTTAACGGCATTGCAGACCAGCTCGAAGCCTCGAAGTAACCCATAACCCTTCCCCGCAAACCTTTGATGACAGCAGCGCCACCGGCACAACACGCTCCGACCACTAGACCCGCCCTCCTTAACTGGAAGTTTGGACTCGCGGCAGTCGCGGTAGTCGCGCTCCTAGTGGCCTCGCTGGCGGTGGGGCAGTACGACATTCTGGGTTCGGACGACGGGTGGGCCATGTTCCGCACCACCCGCGTACCGCGCACGATCGCGCTAGTGCTTGCGGGTGCCGCGATGGCGATGTGCGGGTTGATCATGCAAATGCTGACGCAAAACCGGTTTGTCGAACCGACCACCACCGGAACTACGGAGTGGGCCGGGTTGGGGCTTTTGGCCTCATTTGTGCTGTTTCCCAACGGCACGGTTATGGCACGCATGCTTATGGCCGTCGGGTTCGCGTTCGTCGGCACGATGGTGTTCTTCGCGTTTCTGCGGCGCGTAACCCTGCGCTCCAGCCTCATCGTGCCCATCGTTGGCATCATGCTCGGTGCTGTGGTGAGTTCTATCTCCACCTTCGTTGCGTTGCAGTACGACCTGCTGCAATCGCTCGGCATTTGGTTCGCCGGCTCATTCACCTCGGTGATTGCGGGCCAGTACGAAATCCTCTGGGTGGTGCTGGTGATTGTGATCGCGGTGTTCTTCTACGCTGATCACCTCACCGCTGCCGGCCTCGGAGAGGAAATCGCCACCAACATTGGGCTGAACTACAACCGCATCGTGCTGGTGGGGACGGCGATGGTGGCCGTGGCGGCGGGCGTTGTCACTGTTGTAGTAGGAAACCTGCCGTTTCTCGGCCTGATCGTGCCCAACATCGTGTCCATGGTGCGTGGCGACGACTTGCGTTCGAACCTGCCGTGGGTGTGCCTGCTGGGCATCGCAATTGTGACTATCTGCGACATCCTCGGGCGCACCATCATCGCGCCGTTTGAGATGCCGGTGTCGGTCATCCTCGGTGTCGTCGGCGCTGTCGTGTTCATCGCGCTGATCGTGAGGCAAACACGCAATGGCTAAAACGCTGGAAGCAAGGAAGGATGATCGCTCGGTAGGCGCGTTTGAGTCGTCGACAAGCAAAAGGCGATACTGGCTGCTGCTCGCTTTCCTGGCTGTGCTTGCTGCACTGAGCACTGCTGGCTTGCTCGCATACGGCAACCCAATGGACTTTGGGACGCGTGGGTACTGGCTGATTGCGGAGCGCCGGATGGATTCGGTGATCGCTATGGCGATCGTTGCAGTGTGCCAAGCAGTGGCGACGGTGGCGTTTCAGACGGTGACCAACAACCGGATCTTGACGCCGTCGATCATGGGTTTTGAGTCGCTGTACGTGGCAATTCATACCGCGACCGTGTACTTCTTTGGCACCTCTGGGCTGCTGGCCGCGCGCTCACTGGAGATGTTCCTGCTGCAGATCGCTGTGATGGTGGGATTGAGCCTGCTGCTGTATTCGTGGTTGCTTACGGACAGCGAGGCGAATCTGCACGCGATGCTCTTGGTCGGCATTGTCATCGGCGGGGGGCTGGCAAGCTTGTCCACGTTTATGCAGCGCATGCTCACACCGAGCGACTTCGATATACTCACCGCCCGACTGTTTGGCTCGGTGAACAACGCTGACCCGGCGTATTACCCGCTGGCAATCCCGCTGGTGGTGCTCGCGGTGGTGCTGATGCTGCTGAACGCGCAGCGGTTGAATGTCATGGGGCTTGGTCGCGACGCTGCAGTCAACCTCGGTGTGGACTTTCGCTGGCACGCGATCTACACACTCGTGCTGGTCTCGGTTCTCATGGCGGTTTCGACGGCGCTGGTCGGACCGATGACGTTCCTGGGTTTCCTGGTAGCGACACTGGCGTACCAATTCACGGACACCTACGATCACCGCTACATCTTCCCGATGGCCGCGCTCCTGGGTTTTTGCGTGCTTACCAGCGCATACTTCGTTATGAACCACATCTTTTACGCGCAGGGCGTGGTCTCTATCATCATCGAACTTGTCGGAGGTGCCACGTTCCTCGTGGTCATCTTGAGAAAGGGGCGGCTGTGATTACGCTCGAAGGGGTACAGAAGCAGTACAGCGATGACGTGGCAATTGGCCCGGTCAACGTGCAAATCCCCACCGGGGGCATCACGGCTCTGGTCGGTCCGAACGGCGCAGGCAAGTCAACGCTGCTGACTATGATCGGGCGGCTACTGGCCATCGACGCCGGCACGGTGAAGATCGGCCAGATGGATGTGAGTAGCGCAAAGTCGAAGGATCTGGCCAAAATCATCTCGACCCTGCGCCAGGAGAACCACTTTGTCACCCGGCTAACAGTGCGGCAGCTGGTCGGTTTCGGCCGCTTCCCGTACTCGGGTGGTCGGCTTACCGCCGAAGACGAGGAGATCATCTCGAAGTACATCGACTTCCTCGGGTTGCGGCCCCTGGAGGGGAGGTTTTTAGACCAGCTCTCCGGTGGTCAACGCCAGCGCGCATACGTCGCCATGGTCCTTTGCCAGGAAACGGAGCATGTGCTTCTCGACGAGCCCCTGAACAACCTCGACATCGCGCATAGTGTGGAAATGATGCAGCACTTGCACAACGCTGCCCGCGAGCTAGGCAGGACGATCGTGATTGTGTTGCATGACATCAACTTCGCGGCTCGGTACGCCGACTACATTTGCGCAGCCAAGGATGGGCAGATCGTTGCATTCGGCACGGCAGAGGAGATCATGCGAGACGATCTTCTGACCGAGATCTTCAATACACCGGTAAAGGTGATTGAGGGGCCGAATGGGCCACTTGCAACTTACCACTAGCGGCGTTGAGCAGGCTATTTGCCAAATTTTTCAGAGCGTGGTTAAGTAACTGCCCGTTGCCTTACAGCGCAGATGCTGGTAGGGAACAGAAAACTTCATCACATGGTTACAGCAAAGTGAACTCGTCAAAAACGGGTCATGAACCCGAGATTGACAGAAGATATTCTTCCCTGTAACTTGAGGTGAGCCGCTTACGGAAGCCGGTTGAATCTGGCTGACGGGTGTGCGTGTGTTGTTTGAGAACTCGATAGTGTGCCAATGCATTTTTGTTTGTGAACTTTTGCGTTGTGTGGTGTGTTTGTGGTTGGTGCTTGCTGCCTTGCTGTTTGTGTGGGGTGGTTGGTGTGTGCCGGTCATCATGGCCTTGAACCAATGATTGGGGCTTGTGGTGTGCTGGTGAGACGCTACACAGCATCATGCGTGTGATGGTTTCACGAGTATTTTTTTAAACTGTGTTGTTTGTTGGTTTTTCCTCGTCGGATGCAACAAGCAGACACGGAGTAATTTTTGGATAGCCAGTCCAGCACGGTTTTGTGTTGGGTGGTTTGTTTTGGTTGGGTATTGGGCTTTTCACGGCCTGTTTCTTCTGAAACACGCACTGGGCAGTTATTGTTTGGTGTTTTGTGGAGAGTTTGATCCTGGCTCAGGATGAACGCTGGCGGCGTGCTTAACACATGCAAGTCGAACGGAAAGGCCGAAGCTTGCTTTGGTACTCGAGTGGCGAACGGGTGAGTAACACGTGGGTGATCTGCCCTGCACTTTGGGATAAGCCTGGGAAACTGGGTCTAATACCAGATAGGACCACGGTGTGGTGATCGTGGTGGAAAGTTTTTTCGGTGTGGGATGAGCTCGCGGCCTATCAGCTTGTTGGTGGGGTAATGGCCTACCAAGGCGTCGACGGGTAGCCGGCCTGAGAGGGTGTACGGCCACATTGGGACTGAGATACGGCCCAGACTCCTACGGGAGGCAGCAGTGGGGAATATTGCACAATGGGCGCAAGCCTGATGCAGCGACGCCGCGTGGGGGATGACGGCCTTCGGGTTGTAAACTCCTTTCGCCAAAGACGAATTTTGACGGTATTTGGAGAAGAAGCACCGGCTAACTACGTGCCAGCAGCCGCGGTAATACGTAGGGTGCGAGCGTTGTCCGGAATTACTGGGCGTAAAGAGCTCGTAGGTGGTTTGTCGCGTCGTTTGTGGAATACCGGGGCTTAACTTCGGGGTTGCATACGATACGGGCATAACTTGAGTGCTGTAGGGGAGACTGGAATTCCTGGTGTAGCGGTGAAATGCGCAGATATCAGGAGGAACACCGATGGCGAAGGCAGGTCTCTGGGCAGTAACTGACGCTGAGGAGCGAAAGCATGGGGAGCGAACAGGATTAGATACCCTGGTAGTCCATGCCGTAAACGGTGGGCGCTAGGTGTGAGTCCCTTCCACGGGGTTCGTGCCGTAGCTAACGCATTAAGCGCCCCGCCTGGGGAGTACGGCCGCAAGGCTAAAACTCAAAGGAATTGACGGGGGCCCGCACAAGCGGCGGAGCATGTGGATTAATTCGATGCAACGCGAAGAACCTTACCTGGGCTTGACATACACCAGATCGCCGCAGAGATGTGGTTTCCCTTGTGGTTGGTGTACAGGTGGTGCATGGTTGTCGTCAGCTCGTGTCGTGAGATGTTGGGTTAAGTCCCGCAACGAGCGCAACCCTTGTCTTATGTTGCCAGCATGTTGTGGTGGGGACTCATGAGAGACTGCCGGGGTTAACTCGGAGGAAGGTGGGGATGACGTCAAATCATCATGCCCCTTATGTCCAGGGCTTCACACATGCTACAATGGTCGGTACAACGCGCTTGCGAGCCTGTGAGGGTGAGCGAATCGCTGAAAGCCGGTCGTAGTTCGGATTGGGGTCTGCAACTCGACCCCATGAAGTCGGAGTCGCTAGTAATCGCAGATCAGCAACGCTGCGGTGAATACGTTCCCGGGCCTTGTACACACCGCCCGTCACGTCATGAAAGTTGGTAACACCCGAAGCCAGTGGCCTGTCAAAAGGAGCTGTCGAAGGTGGGATCGGCGATTGGGACGAAGTCGTAACAAGGTAGCCGTACCGGAAGGTGCGGCTGGATCACCTCCTTTCTAAGGAGCAGTACTCATAAGCCCTGCAGTTGTGGGGTGTGTGGTGGTTGAGGTTGCCGTGGGTGCGCCTGCCACTAAATATATTTGCAAAATGTCCGGGTGGTCACATACCGGCGGGTGGCTTCAGAAACGTCGCCCGCGTTGTAAGCAACCCGAATACACCCTGTATGAATGCAATGTTCATGAACACGCGCGTTTGTGTGCGGATGTATTGGCATGCTGTTGGGTGTCTGGAACAGCACACCGTTTGTGTGCACTGTGTGTGCATGGTGTGGTGTTCTTGTGGCCTGCATAGTCCTGGACGCAGCCGGTGGTTGTGTGTGGGGTGTGTGGGTGTGGTGTGTGAGAACTGGAGAGTGGACGCGAGCATGAACCAATCAATTGCCTGGCTCCTTGTGTGGGGTTGGGGTTGGTTGGGTAGTGTTTTTTCTTTCTTTTTTGTGTGTTGCCCGCGCATATCCTGCTGTCACCTTTTGTTGTGGTGGTGGGGTGTGTGTGGGTGTTGTTTAGTGTGTTTTGTTCAAGGGCGTACGGTGGATGCCTTGGCATGCTGGGCCGATGAAGGACGTGTGAGGCTGCGTTATGCCTCGGGGAGTTGCCAACTAAGCGTTGATCCGAGGATGTCCGAATGGGGAAACCCAGCCGTCGTTGTGGGCGGTTACCTGCAGGTGAATGCATAGCCTGTGTGGGGGTTGACGCGGGGAAGTGAAACATCTCAGTACCCGTAGGAGAAGAAAACAAGTGTGATTCCGTGTGTAGTGGCGAGCGATAGCGGATGAGGCTAAACCATGTGTGTGTGAGACCTGGCAGGGGTTGCATGCGTGGGGTTGTGGGGTATGACCGTGGCAGGCTGTCAACTGTCGCATCATGGTGTTGTGTGTTAGCGGAAGTGTCTGGGATGGCACACCGGAGTAGGTGATGAGTCCTGTACGTGAAGGTGCACATGCGTGGTGTGGTTGTCGCCCCGAGTAGCAGCGGGCTCGTGGAATCTGCTGTGAATCTACCGGGACCACCCGGTAAGCCTAAATACTCAGTGTGACCGATAGCGGATGAAGTACCGTGAGGGAATGGTGAAAAGTACCCCGGGAGGGGAGTGAAAGAGTTCCTGAAACCGTGCGCTGACAATCCGTCAGAGCACCTCTTGTGTGTGATGGCGTGCCTTTTGAAGAATGAGCCTGCGAGTTAGCGGCATGTCGCGAGATTAACCAGTTGGTTGGGGAGTCGTAGCGAAAGCGAATCCGAAATGGGTGCCTTTTAGTGGCATGTCCTAGACCCGAAGCGGGGTGATCTACCCATGGCCAGTGTGAAGCAGCTGTAAGAGGTTGTGGAGGCGCGAACCCACTTAGGTTGAAAACTGAGGGGATGAGTTGTGGGTAGGGGTGAAAGGCCAATCAAACTCCGTGATAGCTGGTTCTCCCCGAAATGCATTTAGGTGCAGCGTTGTGTGTGTTTGCCGGAGGTAGAGCTACTGGTTGGTTGAGCGGGACTATCATCTTAGCAATGTCAGCCAAACTCCGAATGCCGGTGAAAATTGAGCACGGCAGTGAGACTGTGGGGGATAAGCTTCATAGTCGAGAGGGAAACAGCCCAGATCGCCGGTTAAGGCCCCTAAGGGTGTACTAAGTGGAAAAGGATGTGGGATCGCGAAGACAGCCAGGAGGTTGGCTTAGAAGCAGCCATCCTTGAAAGAGTGCGTAATAGCTCACTGGTCGAGTGGTTTTGCGCCGACAATTCAGTGGGGCTCAAGTACACCGCCGAAGCCGCGGCAACGTTTTTGCGTTGGGTAGGGGAGCGTCGTGCATGGGGTGAAGCTGTACTGGAAGGGGCAGTGGACTGTGTGCGAGTGAGAATGCAGGCATGAGTAACGAATGGCAAGTGAGAATCTTGCCCGCCGAATGACGAAGGGTTCCTGGGTCAAGTTCGTCTTCCCAGGGTGAGTCGGGTCCTAAGGCGAGGCCGACAGGCGTAGTCGATGGTCAACGGGTTGATATTCCCGTACCCGTGTATCCGCGCCCAGTATCGAAGCGGTGAGACTAACCACCCAGAGCCGTACTGACAGCATCCTTTTGGGTGCCTGTGGTGTGGTGATGCGTGGGGCCTGATCCGTGGTAGGTCAGTGATGGGGTGACGCAGAGTGGTAGCCAAGCCACGTATTTGGATTGTGGTGCAAGCGTGCAGCACGACGGCTTGTCAAATGCGGCCGTTAGAAGGTGTGAGGCGTGATGCGTAGCCCTAGTGGGGTGATGTTGGTGATCCTGTGCTGCCGAGAAAAGCCTCTAGCGATGTGGATAGACGGCCCGTACCCGAAACCGACACAGGTTGTCAGGTAGAGCATACTCAGGCGAGCGGGTGAACTGTGGTTAAGGAACTCGGCAAAATGCCCCCGTAACTTCGGGAGAAGGGGGACCACACCTGGTGCGAAACACATGCGGTTTCAAGCTGGTGGTGGTCGCAGAGAAGAGAGGGGAGCGACTGTTTATCAAAAACACAGGTCCGTGCGAAGACGTGGAAGTTGATGTATACGGACTGACGCCTGCCCGGTGCTGGAAGGTTAAGAGGACCTGTTAGGACTTTTGTCCGAAGCGGAGAATTTAAGCCCCAGTAAACGGCGGTGGTAACTATAACCATCCTAAGGTAGCGAAATTCCTTGTCGGGTAAGTTCCGACCTGCACGAATGGCGTAACGACTCCCCTGCTGTCTCAACCACAGGCCCGGTGAAATTGCACTACGAGTAAAGATGCTCGTTACGCGCGGCAGGACGAAAAGACCCCGGGACCTTCACTACAGCTTGGTATTGGTGTTCGGTGCGGTTTGTGTAGGATAGGTGGGAGACTGTGAAGCGGCTACGCCAGTGGTTGTGGAGTCGTTGTTGAAATACCACTCTGACCGTAGTGGATACCTCAACCTTGGCCCATGATCTGGGTTGGGGACAGTGCCTGGTGGGTAGTTTAACTGGGGCGGTTGCCTCCCAAAATGTAACGGAGGCGCCCAAAGGTTCCCTCAGCCTGGTTGGCAATCAGGTGCAAGAGTGTAAGTGCACAAGGGAGCTTGACTGCGAGACTTACCAGTCGAGCAGGGACGAAAGTCGGGACTAGTGATCCGGCACCTACTTGTGGATGTGGTGTCGCTCAACGGATAAAAGGTACCCCGGGGATAACAGGCTGATCTTCCCCAAGAGTCCATATCGACGGGATGGTTTGGCACCTCGATGTCGGCTCGTCGCATCCTGGGGCTGGAGTAGGTCCCAAGGGTTGGGCTGTTCGCCCATTAAAGCGGCACGCGAGCTGGGTTCAGAACGTCGTGAGACAGTTCGGTCTCTATCCGCCGCGCGCGTTGAAACTTGAAAAAGGCTGTCCCTAGTACGAGAGGACCGGGACGGACGTACCTCTGGTGTGCCAGTTGTTCCGCCAGGAGCAGCGCTGGTTAGCTACGTACGGAAAGGATAACCGCTGAAAGCATCTAAGCGGGAAGCCTGTTTTAAGATGAGGTTTCATAGGTTCCCCAAAGACGATGGGGTTGATAGGCCGGAACTGTACCCACAGTAATGTGGTCAGGCGACCGGTACTAATACACCAAAACCAAAACACCAACACAAACCAGCAGAACAAAACCTGCACCGCAACGCGTCCATTCTCCGGTATCTGACACACCACACCACCCCAACCACCAAAAGGGGACCCCAACCAAGGGGACACAACAGTGTGTGGCCAACAACCACAAATGTGTCGGTAGTTGATAGCGGCGGGGAAACGCCCGGACCCATTCCGAACCCGGAAGCTAAGCCCGCCCGCGCCGATGGTACTGCACCCGGGAGGGTGTGGGAGAGTAGGTTACCGCCGACCCAACAACTTCAGAGACAAGCCAGCAGCCCAGCTTGAACGAAATGTTCATTGCTGGGCTGCTGGCATTGTGTCTGCCTGTACAAACTTCGCTCCTCGCTCATTGCTGGCGGGTATTGTGCCTACCATGCGTGGGCGTGGTCTGCAAGCAAAAATGGTGTACGTCGGTGGGTTTGTTGGCCCCTTTGCGGCGCAGTCAATGATCGCTGTGATTCCAGACATCGGCGCCACATTTGGTAAAACAGTTCAGGAAGCGGCGTTTGCCGTAAGCGCGTACATGATTCCGTTCGCCACGACGATGCTGTTCTCAACGGCACTGGTGCGGAAGCTTCCACCCCACCTGGTGGTGCGTTCGGCGTACGTGGCCACCGCGCTGGGCTCGCTGGTCTGCTTCACTGCCAGTTCCTGGCCGGTGTTCATTACGGGCATCGTTATCATGTCGCTTTCTAACGCGTTCACACTTCCGGTTCTTCAAGTGATCCTGCGAGAGATCATCCCTCCAGATGAGCTCGGCCAAGCCCTTGGCACGTACTTTGCGATGCAATCGCTCGGCAATTGTGCGGCTCCGCTCGTCGCCGGGTTAGCCTCGATCGCGAACTGGCAGTTTATGTACCTCGCGGTCATGGCGATTTCGTTGGCAATGGTGATTGTCGGGGTGCCACCAGTAAACCCCGTGCCGAAGGAACAGACGCGGAGGCGGGCCGCGATCCGCCCAATGATCGTGCATATCCTCACCATCCTGGCGGTAGGTATGGGCATTATCGGAATGGGAGCGGTGCTCACCGTCCACCTCGAAGGGGTCTTCGGGATGCCGGCGTCCTCGCGCGGATTCGTCATTATGGTGGGTGGCTTGGCGGCATTCTTCGTTGCGCGCAAGATCGGAGCGCTTGTCGACGACTACGGGGCACTGCGTATCCTCACCATGACCGCCATCGCCGCGGCTGTGAGCATCGGTGTCATGCCGATTTTGCCTTCGCCGATTGTCATTGCCGTGTTCTGGGCGGTAGCTTTCGTTGCTGCCCAAGGGATGCAAACCACGGTGACTTATTCAGTACTGCGGATGCCTGGGGGAGCGTCCTTCAACTCCACTGTTCTGGCGTTCCGTTTCTTCGGTCTCGCTTTGACCCCGATTCTGATCCTCCCGATCTACTTCAAGTCCCCGGTTGCAGGCTTCGCTCTGCCCGCAGCGTGCTTGCTCGCTGCGTTGGGATTGCAGTGGACGCAACGCCGCCAGTGGCAGCAGCTGACGTAGGCGGGCGGTGGAAAGAGCTACAGAGCGGTCAGCGATTTCTTCGACGCTTCGATGAGGTCGCTGTTCTTGCGCGCGCGTTCGAGGGTGTTCCACTGATCCTGGGGGATGGACTTCCGCGCCTGGGCGATCACGCTTTCATCGGGGGTAGCCCACGCAATCGGCATTGGCGTAATCGTCTGCCAGTGCGCTTTATCGTGGTTGGAGCGCTGAGCACCGACGGCAGTGACTGGCACTTTTGTGCCGATGGCGTCCTTCGTGTTGGGGATCGGTTGCACGACCTGGGAAGTGATGGCCCAGTTTGGCGGTAGCTCGGGATCCACGTTCGCGTTCACGAGAGCAGTCAAGGTGAGCGTCGTGCCGACGTTCTCGGTAATGATTGCCGGGGCGAGCGGATGGGCGTCGTAAAGCTCTTGTGCCTTGCCAACGGAGCGGGGGATGACAAGTGCAACCACCAGCATCATTACTCCGAACAAACCGAGACCGAGGGAGCCGAGTAGGCGCCAGGGTGAGGCTGGATCGACCAGGAACCAGATCAGGACGGCTGCGACCACACTGATGACGAACAGGGCGATGCCGGAGATAACCAGGTTCTTGGTGTTGCGCAGCATCTCGTTGTGCTGTTTTGCGTACGCCTCGTCAACATCGAACTTGAACACCTTCATCGCACTCATGGGTTTGAGTGTATCGGGCGGGTGTTAGAGGTCTGCGGCGTCTACCAGCCTGTAGGCGTAGCCTTGTTCTGCCAGGAAGCGCTGGCGGCGCTGCGCGTACTCCGCATCGAGGGTGTCACGGGAGACGATTGTGTAAAACAACGCCTCCGAGCCGTCCGCTTTCGGGCGCAGCAACCGGCCGAGCCGCTGCGCCTCCTCTTGGCGCGACCCGAACGTGCCGGACACTTGGATACCCACCGCAGCTTCAGGCAGGTCGATCGAAAAGTTCGCCACTTTACTGACGACGAGCGTGGACAACTCCCTGCTGCGAAAGGCAGCGAACGTCTGCTCTCGGGATTTGGTTGTGGAAGAGCCGTCGATAAGCGGGGCCCCAATGTGCGCGGCGATTTCTTCGAGCTGCTCAACGTAGGCACCGATGATGAGGGTCTGCTTGCCCGCGTGCTGGCGGAGGATGTTATCGAGCGCGCTGAGTTTGGATTGGCTGCAGGCGGCGATGCGGTAGCGCTCACGGGTTTCGGCGGTGGCGTAGAGCATGCGCTCTTCGGCGGTGAGAGAGGCGCGGACCTCGACGCATTCGGCGGTGGCGATGAAGCCGGCGGCCTCGAGCTCTTTCCAGGGCGCGTCGTAGCGCTTCGGGCCGATGAGGGAGAAGACGTCGTCTTCGCGGCCGTCCTCGCGCACGAGTGTGGCGGTGAGGCCGAGGCGGCGACGCGATTGGAGGTCCGCGGCCATGCGGAAGACGGGGGCGGGGAGGAGGTGCACTTCGTCGTAGATGATCAGGCCCCAGTCGCGCGAGTCGAATAACTCGAGGGCTTTGTACTCGCCCTTGGTCTTGCGCGTGACCACCTGGTAGGTGGCGATGGTGACGGGGCGGATCTCTTTTCGCTCGCCGGAGTACTCGCCGATCTCGTCGGGTGTGAGCGAGGTGCGGCGCAGCAGCTCGTCACGCCACTGGCGCCCGGCGACGGTGTTTGTCACCAGAATCAGCGTGGTGGTTTGTACCTGCGCCATGGACGCGGCGCCCACGATGGTCTTGCCGGCGCCGCAGGGCAGCACGACAACGCCGGAGCCGCCTTCCCAGAACGACTGCGTGGCGTACTCCTGGTAGTCGCGCAGCTGCCAGTTATCGCCGGCAGTGAGCTCGATCGGGTGGTGCTCCCCATCGACGTAGCCGGCGAGGTCCTCGACCGGCCAGGCGAGTTTGGTCAGCTCCTGCTTGATGCGGCCGCGCTCGGACGGGTGGACGGGTACCGTGACGGCGTCGATTGGGGCACCGGTGAGCGGTTTGATCTTCTTGCTCCGCAATACTTCGGTGAGGATCTCCGGCTCTTCGGCTTCCAGGATCAGCCCGTGCGCGGGGTGCTTCACTAGCTTCAGCCGCCCGTAGCGCGCCATGGTCTCCGCCACATCGATCAGCAGGGACTGCGGCACCGGGAATCGCGAGAAGCGCTCGAGCGTATCGACGGCCTGTTCAGCGTCGAAGCCAGCCGCTCGCGCGTTCCATAGCGCGAGCGGGGTGACGCGGTAGGTGTGCACGTGCTCGGGAGCGCGCTCCAGTTCGGCGAACGGTGCCAGTGCAGCGCGGGCCTCGTCGGCCTTCGGGTGGGCGACCTCGAGGAGCACTGTTTTGTCGGACTGGACGATCAGGGGGCCGTCGCCAAGCGCCATGCATCTGCTCCTTTTCGCTGGTGATTCGCGATGTGAGCTTACGCTGTGGGGGAGCGCTTCCTCGAATCGCGTGAGCTGTTGCAGGGTCCTGGGAACAGGCTTAGCATGGCGTTTAGACAGGCTGAAAAACCGCTGTCATACCGCACACCCCACCTCCCAGGAGTTGCTTCGTCATGCGCACCCGATTCCTCACCGTATCCGTCGCGGCCGCAGTCGCCGTGTCCGGTCTCACCGTCCCTGTTGCTTTCGGCCAGGAGGAGCAGCAGGGCGCTCCGATCACTGCTACGAACGAGTACATCCAGAGCAACTACATCAACACGTTCTCGCTGCCGACGAAGAAGCCGGAGAATGTCATCCTCCAGGCTGGTGCAACCGAGTCTTCCGTGATGCTGAACTGGATCACCGAGGCCGGCGTTGAGGCCCAGAGTGTGCGCATCCGTGAAGCTGGGCAGACGAACGATGCCGCTCGTGTTGTCTCCGCGACTGCCACCCAGGAGACGGTGTCTGTTACCGAGGGTGACCCGCGCAAGATCACCCCGGTGTTGACTGAGGTCACGGCCCACAAGGTCACCGTTGACAACCTCAAGGAGAATACCGAGTACACCTACGCAGTTGGTTCCGAGGCTGACGGCTGGTCTGAGGAGTACACCTTCAACACCGGCACTTACGGCGACAGCTGGAACTTCCTGCACTTTGGTGACGTGCAGGTTTACTCCAACAAGGAAGAGTTCCAGGACCAGGTCGCTGGCTGGAACAACACCGTTGACCAGGCCACCAACAAGTTCCCACAGACGTCCTTCCTGCTTTCCGCAGGCGACCAGGCCAACCACTCCTCGCTGCAGGAGCACGCAGGCTTCATGGCTCCTGATGCGGTGCGTCAGTACCGCACCGTGGTCAACATGGGTAACCACGACCGCTACCACGCGCCCACGTACGAAGCCGTGTACAACCGTCCCAACATTGAGGACGAGAACTACTGGTTCACGTACAACAACGCACTGTTCGTCTCGCTGGACTCCAACGACTGGCAAGACTTCGATGACGACGTTGCGTTCCTGCGCAAGGTGGTCAAGGAGCAAGGCGCTGACAAGGATTGGGTCATTCTGACCTACCACCACGCGACCTTCTCGCAGGCTTACCACCAGGAAGACCGCAGCATCATGTACTGGCGTGAGCGCATGACCCCGGTGTTCTCTGAGCTGGATGTGGATCTGGTCCTAGGCGGCCACGACCACATCTACACCCGTTCCTACCTCATGGACGGCCACAACCCTGTGGATACCGGCCGCGAAGCCAAGATTGGCGAGACCGTGGCAAAGCAGCCGGGTCAGGTGCAGTACGTGACCTCGAACTCTGCGTCGGGCTCGAAGTACTACCAGTTCTTCGACTTCAAGAAGGGCGAGCGTGACGAGGACACCAAGCACGAGTTCGGTCAGACGGTCAACGACAAGACCATTCGCACCTACACGGCGCTGTGGGAGCAGAAAGAAAACCCGAACTACTCCAACGTCGCCGTGACCAAGGACGGTTTGAAGGTGTCCACGTTTGACACCGAAACGGGTGCCACCGTGGATGAATTCACACTGACCCGCGCAGGCGCAGACCAAGCGCAGGACCCGAAGCCGGCCGATCCGAAGCCGCAGGACCCGAAGCAGGACGGCAGTGCTGCGTCCTCCGATAAGAATGCGGATGAAAAGGCAGACAACGGCTCGTCCCGCAATGCCGGCATCGCAATCGGTGTGATCGCAGCAGTTGCTGCAGTACTCGGTGGCGTCTTCTTCGCCGCGCAGCAGAACCTGTTCCCGGCGCTGAACCAGTTCCTGCCGAAGATGTAGCCGGTTCTCCTGCGCACCATTTACCGCACCTGTGGTCACGGCAAGCCCGAGGCCGAAGGTGCGGTTTCGTTTTGTGCATCCACCCTCGCTCTTCCGTCCGCCCTGCCTCCTGTACCTTAATCCCGGAGGAGGTCATACCTATGGCAACAATAGAAATCCGTGATCTGCGCAAACGCTTCGGTGATGTCCAAGCCCTGGACGGCATGAGCTTCAGCGTCGCAGACGGAGAGATCTACGGGTTCGTCGGTTCGAACGGTGCCGGCAAGTCCACCACCATGCGCATTGCGCTCGGCGTTCTCGCGGCAGACTCCGGCGAGGTGCTTCTCGACGGCCGCCCGCTCGACCAGAGTTCCCGCCGCCGGATCGGGTACATGCCCGAAGAACGCGGGCTTTACGGCAAAGAAAAGATTCTCGAACAGTTGGTGTTCCTGGCTAAGCTTCACGGTGTCGACGCCGCCGCCGCCAAGCGGCGGGGAACCGAACTTCTCGAGGAGTTGGGCCTCGCCGAGCGTCAGAACGACAAGCTCGACGACCTTTCACTTGGCAACCAGCAGCGCGTCCAGCTCGCCGCCAGCCTCATCCACGATCCGGACATTCTAATTCTGGACGAGCCGTTCTCCGGCCTCGACCCGGTGGCAGTGGACGTGATGAGCACAATGCTGATCAACCGCGCCCGTGCGGGCGTGCCGGTGATCTTTTCTTCGCACCAGCTGGATCTGGTGCAGCGCCTGTGTGATCGTGTCGGCATCGTGGCGCGAGGCAGCATGGTGGCAGAAGGCACCGTTGCTGAACTTCGCGCCCGCGGCCCGGTTCGTTTCCGGGTCGGCACCTCAGCTACCGGTTGGCTGCCCGAGGGCGCATCGCTTATCGACGGCTCCGCGGACCACGCCATCGTTGAAGCCGCAACCCCCGATGATGACCAGCGCATTCTCCGCGCAGCACTCGACGCCGGTCCAGTCCACGAGTTCACCCGTGTCGTGCCCGACCTCGCCGACCTATTCAAGGAGGTTGTGAAGTAATGCCTGCAAATACCAACGTCGCCGAGACGTATTCACCATTGCAAACGGTGCTCACCACCGCGATGCGGGAGATTCAATTTCTTCTGCGCTCCAAGGGCGTCGGTTTCACGCTCGCGATCACCCTGATTGCCATTGTTGGTCTCACAGGTTTCGGCGCGTGGCAGAAAAACAAGAATGATGACGCAGAAGCACCTGCAATCGCCGCCGTCAACCTTGACAATCAATACCTCACTGACGCCGGTTACGATGGCCGCACAGCAGCCAACCTGGATGATGCGGTGCAACTTGTCCGAGACGGTGACGTCGAAGCTGCAGTTGTGGTCGATGGTTCGCAGTGGCAGGTCATCTCGGACGGGCTTCCATCTTCTGACATCATGACCGGCATCGATGGCCTCGCCGACGCCTACGCGCGCACGGAGGCCCTGACTGAACTCGGGGTGTCACCCGCCGACTACGAGGCCGCCGCGCCACAGATCGATGTCGTTGCAGTGGATGTCGATGAAGCCGCCGGGGAGGATACAGACTCTGAGAGCTCCTTTGCTCGCTTGTTCACCGCGCTGATTGCGTTGTCGGTGGTCGTGCTTTCGGTGATCACCTTCGCCGCGCAGGTGGGTAGCCGCGTCACCGAAGAGAAGTCCTCTCGCGTCATCGAACTGATTTTGGCATCCGTGCGTCCGCTCGATTTCCTTGCCGGCAAGCTGCTCGGCGCATTGGCCTACGGATTCCTTGCCACCGCGTTGCTCATCATCGTGGGCGCGGTCGCCGTGCAGGCAACTGGACTGCTGGAAGGCATCGACTTTGACTGGTCGATTTTCCCGATCTTGTTGGTTGCGTGGCTACTGGGAATGTTGTTCTTCGGTGGGCTCTACGCTGCTGCCGGTGCAATGGTGCAGCGCACGGAGGACCTGCAATCGACACAAATGCCGATCCTGCTGCTTCTCATGGCGAGTGCCTATGTCCCGGCATTCGGATGGTCTGCAACCGGCGCGACGTGGATGCAGGTGATGAGCTGGATCCCACCGTTTTCCATTTTCGCCGCGCCGTTGTCCTACGCGGCCGGAGACTTCACAGCAGCGCAACTGCTTGGGTCGTTCGCGATCGCCACCGCCGTCACCGGAGTAGTGGTGTGGTTCGCCGCGCGGGTGTACCAGCGGACGATTCTTAATAATGGACGCGTGACCAAGTGGTCGGAGGCATTGCAGATCAAGCAAGCGTGACGCGGGTGATCCTGGCAAGGCGATGCGCACGACTCGCTCCGTCGCCTCGTCCCAGGCATCGACCTGTCCGGCGTTCACGGACGGCGGTAGTACTGTCCGGCGTTCACGGACGGCGGTAGTACTGTCCGGCGTTCACGGACGGCGGTAATACTGTCCGCGCGCGGCATGAGTATGTCCGCGGACCCGCTCGATCAGCGAATCGCGATCCTGGTCGTCGTTGTGGCAATGCAGCGGTGGTGGCGTCAATGGGGAAAGCGACTATTCACTCACCCGTGGGGGATAACATAGACCTATGACGGCAACAATTTCCTCCCCGACGGAGCACCTAGCTCGAGAACTCGGCTCTGAACAGGTGCTTTCCACCCGCCCCATCGACCGTATTAAATACGCTCATGACGCTTCTCATTTCCTCTACACCCCGGACGTAGTGGTGGAGGCGCGCAACGCCCACGACGTGGCGGCGGCGTTTCGCGCCTCGGCCGCGTCCGGCGCCCCGGTGGTGTTGCGTGCAGGTGGAACCTCCCTGTCAGGCCAGGCCAGCGGTAGGGGAATGTTGGTGGACGTGCGCAAGCACTTCCGCGGCGTTGAAGTCCTTGACGGCGGTGCGCGGGTTCGCGTTCAGCCTGGCTCCACGGTGCGCCAGGTGAATGCTCACCTCGCTGCCTACGGCCGCAAAATCGGCCCGGACCCAGCTTCCGAGGGCGCGGCGACTATGGGCGGGGTGATCGCCAACAACTCCTCCGGCATGGCATGCGGCACCAAGCTCAACACCTACAACACCATCGAGTCGATGACCTTCGTCCTGCCCTCTGGCACCGTGATTAACACGGCGCACACAGACGCGGAAGCGCAGTTTGGGCGCGAAGAAGCGGAGCTCGTCGCAAAGCTGGAGCAACTGAAGCGCCGGGTGCGTGAGAATCGGGAATCCGTGGAAACCATCGAGCGCCACTTCGCGTTGAAGAACACGATGGGCTACAGCCTGAACGCGTTTTTGGATTATGACTCACCTCTAGATATTTTCATGCACCTGCTGGTCGCATCCGAGGGAACGCTCGCATTCATTGCCGAGGCCGTGCTTCGGACCGTTGAGGTGCCGAAGTTGAAGACCACCACGATCGCCGTCTACCCCACGCTGGAAGCGGCGACGCGCTCACTGCCTGCGCTGTTCGATTCCCAGGCGGCAACGCTGGAGTTGATGGATTCACGCTCCATCAAAGTTGGCCGCACCTTCGACTCGGTTCCGGAACAGATCACAGGTTTTGAGCTCTCCGGTCAGGCAGCACTCCTCATCGAATACCACGCCAACGAAGTCGAACAGCTGCGCGAGTTCGAGCAGGCTGGAGGAAAGTTGCTTGAAGAATTTGAGCTGCAAACTTCGGCCGCCTTCACCACCAACGCTGCCGAGGCGGCCAAGGCATGGGCCTTCCGCAAGGGGCTCTACGCCCAGGTCGCAGAAGCGCGTCCCTCCGGAACCACCGCTCTACTCGAAGACATCGCGGTGCCAGTTGGAGACCTCGCTGACACGTGCGGCAGTTTGCAGCAGCTGTTCGATGCTTACGGTTACGACGATGCCGTCATCTTCGGCCACGCCAAGGACGGCAACATTCACTTCCTCATCACCGACCGCTTCGAAGGCGAGGAGAACCTCACTCGCTACGACGGATTCAACGAGGACATGGTGGATCTCGTGCTCAGCGCCGGCGGCAACCTTAAGGCTGAACACGGCACCGGGCGCGTGATGGCACCCTATGTGCGCCGCCAGTACGGAGATGAGCTTTACAACGTCATGGTGGAGCTCAAGCGTGCGGCCGACCCGCGCGGGGTGATGAACCCGGGCGTGATCATCACCGACGATGAGCGCGAACACATGAAGAACTTCAAGCTCAATCCGCAGGTGGAAGACGAGATTGACCCGTGCGTAGAGTGTGGCTATTGCGAGCCGGTGTGCCCCTCGAAAGACTTGACAATGACGCCGCGCCAGCGCATTGTGGTGCGCCGCGCCCGCGCGAAGGCCGTGGCGGAGGGTGACACGGCGCTAGTAAAGGCGATCGATGCCGATTACCAGTACCAAGGCATCGAAACCTGCGCCGTGGATTCACTGTGCGTGACCGCGTGCCCGGTGGGCATTGACACGGGCAAGTTTGTCAAGCAACTGCGCGGGGAGCAGGCCGGGGTGATGCTGAGCTCCGGCTGGGGTGCGGCCGCGAAGGGCTGGGGTCCACTCAACACAGCGGCTTCTACGGCGCTGACCGGTGCCTATTACCTGCCCACCGGCTTGGTGCAGAAGGTCACCGACGTTGCCCGCGCGCTGATCAGCACCGATGTGGTGCCGCAGTATCAGTCGGAGCTGTCGAAGGGCGGGCAGCGTCGCTCGAAGCTGGGCCAGGTAGTCGGCGACCGCTTCGCAGCGCCGAGCGCGGTTTTCGTCCCAGCTTGCGTTAACGCCATGTTCGGCCCACAGTCCTCCGCGGGTGTCGGTGCCACCGAGGCGTTCGTGCGCCTTGCCAAGCGGGCGGGTATTGCCCTCATCGTCCCGGATGAGATAGACGAGCTGTGCTGCGGGACGCCGTGGACCTCGAAAGGCATGCACGCCGGCCACGATGTGATGGAGGAGCGGGTGCGCCGCGTGCTTGGCAGCGCCACAGGCGGTGGGCGCCTGCCCGTTGTTGTTGACGCTGCCAGCTGCACCCACGGTATGGCTGAGATGGTCGAACACCTGGGTATAGAGGTGATCGACGCGGTGACGTTTATCGCGCGCCATCTCGATGCCCTGCCAGAAGCCAAGAAAGTCGACTCGATCACGCTGCACCCGACCTGCTCGACAACGCACTTAGGCATCCAAAAAGACCTCGAGACCGTCGCGGCGGCTGCTGCGAAAGAGGTGCACGTACCGGTGGACTGGGGCTGCTGCGGATACGCGGGCGATCGTGGCATGTTGCATTCGGAGCTGACCGCTTCCGCTACCACGCGCGAGGCCCGGGAGGCGAAGCAGCTCGGCGCCGAGGTGCACGCGAGCTGCAACCGTACCTGTGAGCTGGGGCTAACCCGCGCTACCGGCGCAGACTACGTGCACGTGCTTGAAGTATTAGAAGCTGCAACCCGGTGACAACCCGGTGACGCTGCGGATCAAGCGAGTATGACGCGCGTGATCCTGGGCAAGGCGATGCGCACCACTCGCTCCGTCGCCTCGTCTAAGGCATCGACCTGGCCGGCGTTCACGGACAGCGGGAGTACTGTCAGCGTGCGACCCCGTCCGCTCTTATCCACGTAACCGAGTGTGACGTGACGCCGGCCCCGGGCAGCCGCACGCAAGGTCTCCAGCGTGTCGCTTTGCTCCGCGGGGGTGGTTTCTTCAGTGTCACCGGACCGAAGGGTTTCAATGATGCGTTCCCGGTGCGCCGGATCGATGGCGCGCGGGCGAGGGAGCATGGATGGGGTGGCTGGCACAAGCGACGGTTCGGGTGCCACGTTGATCTCGATGCCGTGAGCGTCTTCTGCAATCGGTTGCAGGCCCGCGTCTCTCAGCTCAGTGATCAGCTGCGCCAGCGGCAACTCCGAGATGGCAACGGTCGGGGCGAGGACCCGCAGGCCGCATTGTTGCGCCGCGGTCGCGATCAACGATTCGTCGTCGCTGCGCACATAACTCAGCGCGCTTCCCGCACGGATCGAGCCGTGCGTGCGCGCGACATCGTCGATCAGGAAGCTGATGCTCTGCGGAACGTCGCCCAACACGTGCTCAGCCAACCAGTCATGGATCTGCGAGCTGGTCAGTCCACTATCAAAAGCATTGCGTATCGACGCCTCGGTCACCCGCCATACACTTGCCAGTCCCGGGGATTCCAGTTGGGCGATTCGCTCAACAAAGCGCGCCGCCCGAGGGTTGAGGGGGCCAGGCGCGAGCACAGTCATATCTGCCTGAGCGATTACGTATCCGACCTCGTCCGGGACCAGGTCCTTGGTGGCGGCCGCAATGTCGCGGCCATCAAGCACAGCAACAGCCGGGGATGACGACACGTGCTGGGCGAGCGCACCGACTGCCTGTCCCTCGGCGACCACCGCGTTGATGAGTGCGTCCCGCATGCCCGATGCTGCGAGCGGGGCGTGGAACAGCAACTGCTGCATGTCCCCGCCGTGGCGCAGGATCGTGGCCCGGGCATGGCGCAGCTCGGGAACGTGGCTTTCCGCAGAGAGGAGCTTGTGGCCGGTGTCGATGCGCCACGGTGTAGCGACCCAGCCCGCAAGCAGCACAGCCCACTGATCCGACAGCGTGGCATCGAGCCAGCTGAGAGCGTCTCGGGTGGCGGCGAGGACGTCTGTATCGTCGGCGTTGCCACGACCGATCACACCGGCTGCTTCGCCGATTGTGATCAGCAACGAAGGGTCGAAGCCGAGATCCTTCTCCAGGTTCGCAAGGGCGCGCACCCCGACCGTGCCGTCTTTGTTCAGCGCAACCGGGTGCGCCAAGAGCGCGGTAATGAGCTGCCGCATCTGGCGCACGGCTTCCAAGCCCCGGCTCGCAGCCATTTCGTCGACGGCCGCAAGATCTACGTCAGGCAACGCGGGCGGCTCGGTGGGGAAGATGCGTGGGCGGTGGCCAGCGATCGCGTCGCGGACGGGCCGGGGGAGTCGCACGGTGCTGGAATTGGCTCGTACGAGAAGCCCGGCGGTAATGAGGCGCGCGACGGGCGTGTTCGGGTTGGCGTCGGCCGCTGCGGATTTGGTGGTGCCAACGCCACCGGCGTTCGCAAGCGTTTCTAGTACTTGGCGCTCTCGCGCGGGGAGTGCGGCCAACCGTGCTTCAAAGTCATCCGGGGCGGTGTCGCTGATTCTCCACCCCGGAGGCAACGCGGAGAGGGTTCCCGGCGCGATGCGGACGGCGGTGTCCGGTCCGTACACCAATGCGCGCTCGCGCAGGCGGGTAAGGGCGCCAGGCGGAATGACAGGTCGCTCGGCGTTGGACGCGTCTACCGGATCCAGCTCAGCACCCGCATCAGCAAGGCGCTCCAGCGTCCGCAGGTCGGAAGCGTTGAGGGAGCGCAGTGCCAGTGCAACCGACCCCGGCAAAGCGAGGCGGGTTGCCAGGGACCCGAGAGAGGGTGGGGTGGGGAGGAAAGCGTCTGGGCGTGCGTCGATAAGCAAACGGAGCTCTTCCTCTGTGAGCTCTGTGAGTGCTTGGGTGAACGTAGACATTTCGCGATCATGTTACGTGCGTTTTGCCTGCGAACGTGAAACAATGAGGGGCATGGCAAAAGAAGCAGAGAAGATCGGTCGCGCGAATCCGGCGTGGCCCGCGCACACCCCTGGTAACGGCCACCCTGTGACCGAGATTTCCTCCAAGCTCACTGGTGCGAACAGCCCGTTTGGCAACGAACTGGTGCTGCCGATGCCGGCGGAGCAGACTGGCTACGTGCACACCGCGACGCGCATTAACAAGTAGCCGCAGAAAACCAGCTGCGGCGCTCGCGTCAAAGGCAAAACACCGGCTTCCCACTTGGTGGGGAACCGGTGTTTTACGTTTGCGCAACTGCTTATGCCTGGACGCCGCGTGCCTTGGCGGCGTAGCGACCTGCCTCAGCGACCACAGCCTGGGTGTTGCCCGTAAGAACTGCCTCGATCAGGGTCTGGTTCGCCTTGTAGAACGCGCCGTAGTCGTAGCGGTTCGCTGCGTAGGTGTCCTGCACGAACTGCGGGACTGCGATGCCGGAGCGCTGCAGTGCGGCGGTGAGTTCACCGTAGAGCACGTCGACGGCCTGTGCTGCTGCCTCGCGCGGATCGATCGGAGCCTCAGCTTCAGAGGACTCTGCGGGTGCGGAGTATTCTGCCGGTACCGACGACTCGGCCGGAGCGGAGGACTCGATCGGGGCCGAAGCACTGGCAGCCTGGTGGTCGCGGTTGGTCGGTGCGGAGTTCAGGCCCAGGCGAGCGGAGCACGCCGGCCATGCGCCCCAGCCCTGGGCGGCCAGGGTGCGCTCAGCAACGATGATCTGCTGCTCGCGGGTTGCCTGGTGAGCGTACGGAGCGAACTCGCCGCCGCCGTATGCGCGCCAGGTGGAAGCGGAGAACTGCAGGCCGCCGTAGTAGCCGTTACCGGTGTTGATGTTCCAGTTGCCGCCAGCCTCGCACTGTGCCAGGCGGTCCCAGTCGGAATCCGGAGCGGCCGCTGCCTGCGGAGCCATGATGCCGGCCATCGCAGCGGTCGCTGCGACGCCTGCGAACGTCTTCTTGGTCATCGAAGTGGTCTGCTTGGAGTGGCGTCCCATCGAAAGTTCCTCTCGTGTTCACCGCCTCCGCATCGCACACGGTGTGTGTGAAGCGTTCCTTCCCAGTGAAGTCGGTTGCTGTCAAGTCCTCTTGCTGCTCACGGCGACGGGGCTGGGAAGGATGAAGCGTGCACCCGTTGCCGCATTGCGGGACAGCCTAACGGTTTATAACGATTGAGTCACGTACCGAGCACAAAATAGGTGAACAATGTCCGTTTGGCCTCGGCCTGGTCCTGCGATTTACAGGCATTTCTCCAGGTAAATGACCAGAAATGCCGGTCTGGTGATCTGCGTCACAATCTCAAGCTTTAGGGGGCTGCAAAAGTGCGATAGTAGACTTCAACATTTCTAGATTTTGCACAGGAGGTTTGGCCATGCCTATTGGAAAGGTGAAGTGGTACGACGCGGAGAAGGGATTCGGTTTCGCGTCGAATCCAGGTGAAGAGGATGTCTTCATCGGAAAAAACGTGTTGCCCGACGGCGTCGACGAGCTGGTTGCCGGCCAGCGCGTCGAGTTCGACTTCGCGGCCGGTCGCCGTGGCCCGCAGGCGCTGCGCGTCAAGGTGCTCGACACTCCGAAGCGCAGGCCCACGCACCAACGCAAGCCGGAGGAGTTGGGCAGCATGCTCGCCGATGTCATGACGATGATCGAAACTCAGATCCAGCCGGCGCTCACCGCGGGTCGCTACCCAGACCGCAAGGAGTCACGCCAGGTCGCCGAAATCTTGCGCGCCGTGGCCAAGGAGCTCGACGCTTAACGACGGCTTGCGTTCGGCGACGTTCTATTCGAACCCGACCGACCACGTGGCGATGACGGGAATCTCTTCTCCCGCATCGTTCACATCCACTCCCAGGGCGGAAACCTCGCCCACCACCAGCCGCGCCCCGGATTCGGTGACGGCGTCGGCGGTGTAGTGCGATGCCTCGCCCGAGGTGAAGACGACCTCATTATTCGCAGCCGGATCGTCGTAAATTAACAGCAGCCGCCAGCTTAAGGCAGCGACCTCTTCGGGCACCTTGAAAGCGACTTCGTTTGCGTCCAGCGCCATGGTTGGGGGCGTGTCGCCAGCGCACTCGTCGTCCAACTCGCAGACCGTGTACGGCTCGATCTCGCGCGTCTCACCAGCCGACGTGACCTCGACTCGGAGGTCACTCGCCGGCGTGTCCGGGCGGGCACTTTGCCACTCCATGAACATGTACACGGCAGCGACCAGCACAAGGGCCGCCGTCGCGATGAGCGCGATTTGGTTCCAGTGCTGAGTCTTTTTGCCCGCTGCGCGCTTGGTGCGCTTGGTGTCAGCCATGGTGAGAAGTCTAGCGAGGCGCGAATCTTACGCGGTACATGTCCGGCCACCGCTTGCCGGCCAGGTAGAACTCGTCAGTGCCCGGAATATGCGCGATCCCGTTGAGCACGTTGTTTGGGTCGACGACAGCGTTATTTGGTACATCGGAGGCGTCGATGACAGCAGTGACTTTTCCCGTGTCGGCGTTGATGCGCACGATGTCTGTGGTGGTGAAGATGTTGGCGTACACCTCATCGCCGACGCATTCGAGCTCGTTGAGATCAGTCACTGGCTTCCCGTCGAGCTCAACGGTGATGCGTTCGCGCACCTCGAAGGTGCTGGGGTCCATGCGGCGGAGTTCTGCGCTGCCGTCGGAAAAGATCACCTCATCGGCGTCCTCGCGGTAACAGATACCCCAGCCTTCGCCTTCGTACGCGACCCGCTCGAGCTCTTCGAGCGTTTCAGCATCGCGGCGCATGGCGACACCTGCTTGCCAAGTCAGTTGCCACAGTGAATCGTCGACAAGCGTGATGCCCTCCCCGAAGAACTCCGGGTCGATGTCTTTGGAGACGAGCTCTGTGCCGTCGAGTGTGCGGCGGTAGATCCGTGACTCGCCGCGCTGGCCGGTGCCGACGTAGAGCGTCCCGTCAGGTGCGACCTCGAGGCCTTGGGTGAAACTCTCATCGTCGAAGTCGTAGCGTTCTTGCACTACCGCGGTCAGTTTCTCGGGGGAATCGGGCCCACTGTCGATGCTGCATCCGCCGGCGGCGAGCGCGGTGGCGGCTGTGGACGCGGCGAAGATGCGACGCAGAAGACGGTGAGCCATGCCCACCATCTTGCACTACCGAGAAGGTGGGCAACGCATAATAGGAGGGTGTCTGATCCGAAGAAGCGTTCACGCAACCGCTCGCGCCGTCGGCCCGCGGCGCAGTCGACCCTGCTCACTCCGGAGGCCGTAGCCGTCGCGCTCGAGAGCCTGGAAGAGGTTGCCGACGAACACGAAATCGGCGAGCACGTCGGAGTAACAGGACTGAGCGCCAACGTGGCTACCCACCGCTTCGAGGCGACCGTGCCGGGGTACGCCGGCTGGGAGTGGAACGTGGTCGTGGCCTGTGCGACCGGCTCTGACGTGGTGACCATCAACGAGGTCGCGCTCGTGCCCGCCAACGGCGCGCTTGAAGCGCCGGACTGGGTGCCGTACTCCGAGCGTGTCTTGCCTGGCGACCTTGGCCCCGGCGACATCATGGAGCTTGCTCCGGGTGACCCGCGAGTGACGGAGGATTCGTTCTCCCGCCACGCAATTACCTTCCCTGGCCGCGAGACCAAGCGCTACCTCACGGAGCAGGGGTTGACCGATGCGGAGAAGCGCTGGCGCACAGGAGAATACGGCCCGAACAGTGAGTTCGCGGAAAAGGCTACGCTGCACTGTCGCAGCTGCGCGTTCTACTTACCGATGGGTGAGCCAGTGGGCGACAACTTCGGGGTGTGCACCAACGAGTTCTCCGCCGACGGTCACGTCGTGGCGGCGTCGTACGGGTGCGGTGCGCACTCGGATGTCACGGTCGCGGACTAGCTCCGGCTACTTGGCCGAGTCGGCGTACGCAGCCTGAAACTCCTGGCTCGGATCGATGGGTTCAATTACGTCTATTAGCACGTTATCTGGCCCAATCAGGATGAAGTGGCGCTGCCCAAACGCTTCATCACGAAGCTCGAGGGCGGTGTCCAAACCTCGGGTCGCGACAAGGTCTGTGTAAACCGCGTCAACATCATCGACCTCGATGTTGAAGAGGATCCCTGCAGGTGCGCTCGAGTAACCGGTTGGGATCGTCTCGTGGTGCTGGTCAAGGATGGCCAGCTCAAAATCATCGTGGCGAAGACTCACGTACCAATCGGAGCTGAATGTGGGTTCGAAGTTGAAGTAGTCGACGTAAAACTTTGCGGCGTAGGCAACATCGCTCGACATCAGGACAGGGTAGGTGCTTGTAATAGCCACGGAAACTCCTTAACGTACAGACTGTATGTATCGAGTTCGACTATACATACAGCGTGTATGTAAGGGGAAGTGATGGCGAGATCTACTGCGGAGGAAACGCAACGAACCCGCGAACGGGTGTTGCAAGAAGCACAGGCGCAATTTGCAGCCCGCGGATATGCCGGTGCTTCGCTCGAAGAGATTGCTACACGCGCTTCGGTGACCCGGGGAGCTGTCTACCACCACTTCACCAACAAACGCGGTTTGTTCCAGGCAGTGATGGGTATGCTCCAGTCGCAAGTTGCGGCAGATGTTCGGCAGGCGGCCGAAAACACAGGGTCCGATGCAGAAGCGAGGCTGCGCGCAGGTTGCCACGCCTTTGTAGATGCCATTACCGAGCCCTCCCGGCTACGCATCTTGCTCGTAGAGGCCCCGTCTGCCGTGGGGTGGCGAGCCTGGCGAGAAGCTGACGCAGCGAACTCGGAGGTCCTATTGCGGGGCGGACTCAGAGAATGCGGCGTCGACGCGGCGCTAATTGACGCGTACGCGGTCCAACTCTCAGGTGCCATGAATGAAGCGGCGCTTTGGATCGCGGACCAGAGAAATTCGGCAGAAAGTAGAACGAAGTCACATCGCGTGCTCGATGCGGTGTTGGACTCAGTACAACTAGCCTGCAACGGGAGAGAATAGTCACACCGTCGCCGCGCTGCGGCGGCGCACCTCGTTCACCTCGCGGTGGGAGGGGACCCCGTGGCGCTCGAACAGCAGGCGCGCCGGGCGCTTCGTGCCGTACTCGATCCACGTATCCACTAGCCGCGCTCCGTAGACCGGGTCGATCACCCACACCTCGCGGTCCATGAGTTCACCGCGGTCGAAGCCTCGCGGTTCTTCCACGATCTCCACGCCTTGGTGGCTTAAGAGGTCGAGCACGCTTTCCAACGCGATCGAGCGAGCCGTGTCCGGGTGGGAGGAAACCCGCACGCGACCAGGCTCGACAACCAAAAGCGGGTACATGATTGCGGAAATCACGCGGGACGAGGCGTCGACAAGCAAGCCCTCATGAGCCCCGAGCTGAGCTAGCTGCGACTGCTGCCACCCGACATCCGGGCCGAACGTGCCGGGCTCGAGCCGCTCGTCGCGGATTGGGAGAGCGTCCACCGTGATTTCCGACGGTGCCGGTGCGAGCGGACGCAGCGCGAGCGACGGGGTGCCGGCGCGGACCTCAAGCACGCCGCGCCGGGTGCCGGAGACTTCCGTGATGGCGATGCGAAGCCGTTGCAGGTCCGCCACAGACACACCAAGTTTGCGCAGTGCAGGGACGTAGCGTTCCGCATCCGTCAACGCCCCCTCCGTGACGACGAAGTTGAACAGTTCCACTGCGTCTTTCCTGCGTCCTTCCCGCGGTCCTTCACGCGACCAATCACCAACTGTATTTGGAAAACCACCACGCGAGTGCCAGTCTATGACAGGTATTGGGCAGACAATCCCAATGCCCATCCAACGTTTCATTGCACAGCAAAGGGCCTTGACTTCCCGTGACTACACGACACGTGCCCGCGTCCGAACAGGGCGCGCCCGCCGAACTCGCGCCGACCGGTGGACTCGACCGATTTTTTCACATCACTGAGCGTGGCTCCACCGTGGGCCGGGAGATCCGCGGCGGCGTGGTCACCTTCTTCGCGATGGCTTACATCGTGCTGCTCAACCCCCTGATCATCGGCACCAGCCCCGACCGCGAGGGCGCCGTGCTGGGCATCCCGCAGGTCGCCGCGGTCACGGCGCTGGTCGCGGGCGTGATGTGCATCCTCTTCGGAGTGATTGCGAAATACCCCTTCGGTATTGCGACCGGTTTGGGGCTGAACACGCTCGTGGCCGTGACGCTGGTGGGGCAGCAGGGGCTGACCTGGGCTGAGGCCATGGGCCTGGTGGTCATCGACGGCATCATCATCTGCACCCTGGCCATTACCGGCTTCCGCACCGCCGTGTTCAACGCCATCCCGAACTCGATGAAGGTGGCCATGAGCGTGGGCATCGGCATGTTCATCGCCATGATCGGTCTGGTGGATGCCGGCTTCGTGCGCCGCGTACCGGATGCCGCGATGACCACCGTCCCGGTTCAGCTCGGCTTCGAAGGCTCCATCGCCTCCTGGCCCACGCTGGTGTTCGTGATCGGCCTGATCATCTGCGGTTTCATGGTGATCCGCAATATCCCTGGCGGGCTGTTCATCGGCATCATCGCCACCACCATAATCGCCATGATCGTCGAGGCTGCCACCGGCACCGGCTCCTCGGCGGACGACCCGCACGGCTGGTCGCTCGCCGTGCCGCGCCTGCCGGAGTCATTCGGTGGCGTGCCGGATCTCTCCCTGGTCGGCAATGTCGACCTCGTCGGCGCGTTCCTCAACGCCGGCGCTGTGGCAGCGTCCCTGATGGTGTTCACCCTGGTTCTGGCGAACTTCTTCGACGCCATGGGCACCATGACCGCGCTGGGCCGCCAGGCCGAGCTGGCTGATGCGGAAGGCAACCTGCCGGACATGAAGCGCGCCCTGGTGATCGAGGGCTTCGGCGCCGTCGCCGGTGGTTTCGCCTCCAGCTCTTCCAACACCGTCTACGTGGATTCCTCCGCCGGCATCGCCGACGGTGCGCGCACCGGCCTGGCCAACGTTGTCACCGGTCTGCTTTTCCTCGCGGCGATGTTCTTCACCCCGCTCTATGAGATCGTGCCCATCGAGGCCGCCGCGCCCGTCCTGGTCGTCGTCGGCGCGCTCATGATGATGCAGGTCGGGTCCATCGAGTGGGACAAGTTCCACGTTGCGCTGCCAGCCTTCCTCACCATCGTGGTCATGCCGTTCACCTACTCCATCGCCAACGGCATCGGCGTCGGCTTCATCGCGTTCACTCTCATGGCCGTCTTCGCGGGCAAGACCAAAGACATCCACTGGATCATGTGGCTCATCTCGGCGTTGTTCGTGGTCTACTTCGTCCAAGGCCCGCTGCTCGCCGCGCTGAGCTAGAAACCAAGCAAGGAGCAGGTTTTGCTTATCGACGACCCCTTGGACCCCCGCCTCGACGACATCCGCGACCTGAAACACTCCGATACGGAGAAAGGGCTGGTGTATGGGGAGGGGCCACTGGTCTGCGAACGTCTAGTGGCGTCGCGTTTTCCAATGCGCGCGGTGTTCGGTTTCGGGGGCCGTCTAGCAACCTTCCTCGAATCCCACGGTGAGGAGCTCGCGCGGCGCGATGTCCCCGTCTACGAGATCACGCGTGAGATTATGGGCCAGGTCGCGGGATACGACATGCACCGGGGCCTACTGGCCTCTGCCGACAAGCCTGCGCCGCTGGCAGTCGAGGAAGTCATCGAGGGAACCCGCACCGTGGTCGTGCTCGAGGGCGTCGGCGACCACGAGAATATCGGCGCGATCTTTCGAAACGCTGCTGGCATGAGCGTCGACGGCGTGCTGTTCGGCGCGAGCTGCGCCGACCCCCTCTACCGCCGCAGCGTGCGCGTGTCTATGGGGCACGTGCTGCGCACGCCCTTCGCGCACCTCGACGGCACACCCACCACGTGGCAGCGCAGCCTTGCGCAGCTTCAAGATGCCGGGTTCCACGTCGTCGCACTCACCCCGGCACACGATGCGGTCGAGCTGAAAGATGCCGTGTGTGATCCCCGTACCGGTGAGCAGTACGAAAAGATCGCGTTCCTCGTCGGCGGGGAAGGGCCCGGTCTCACCGAGCACGCGATGCGCGCCTCCGACGTGCGGGCGCAAATACCCATGGCGCCCGGCACCGACTCGCTCAACGTAGCGACATCCGCTGCAATCGCGTTCTACGAGCGCATGCGCTAGCCTGCGCCGCTACCGGTCAGAATGGCGCAGACGATCCTGTAACGAATTCTTCGCCTGGCCAAGGCGGCGACGCAAGTCCCGGCCGACGCGGCGGGCGGCAGCGACGGAAGCGTCGGCAAGCTCGGCGAACTCGTTGCCCTCGTCGGTGTCCCCAGCGGCCTCGTAGTCGTCGTATGCCTTATCCTTTTCGGCGAACTTGCTGGCGACCTCAATGACCGTCTTGGTCTTCTTTTCCTGCTTCTTCGCAATCTTCGGTTCTGGCCGGCCGTCGATGGCGTAGCCCACTACGTGGACGTCAGGGCCGCCGGCGCCTGGCTCGAGGTCAATCCCGATCCAGCTCTTCTGGGCCTCCCGCACCAGATCCTTCGGCTCAAATGGCAGGGTGATGCCCCCGAGCTGTTCGGCTTTCTCTCCAGCCCAGTACGGCGCCTCGAACGGCTCCGGCAGCCCAATATCCTCGAGCACCTGCGCGCGGGTCGCCGTCAACGAGCGCCGCAAGTCCTCCCCGACGTAGTGCGCGAAGCCCGCGTAGTCGGAGTCGGTGCCCTGCGCGAACAAGTACGTATCCGCCGCGGGCAACGCCTCGCGCAGGTAGCCCACGGTCTCGGTAAGTTTCTCCGAGTCCGCCACAAACGTCTGCACCACCGCCACACCGGGGTAGCCAGCGATGTAGAACTCGTCGCGCCCCGGTTTCGAAGACCGATTCAGCGGAAACTCGCCGATTGGGGTAATCGGCCAAGTCGGGTTGATCTGGGCAAGCAGCTTGCGTCCGAAACCACGGTCGGCCTTGGGCTCCGCGTCAAGCACCGCACCGGGATCTGCGGTAGTGACAAACCAAAAGGTGACAATCGCGGGATAGCTGATTGTGTGCATGCCGTTGCGCTCCTCTTACTCCCGGGGGTTAATCCCGAGGCCGCTTCGTGTTGGTGCGTACCCCTAAAAGTACGTCCTCCCAATGGGGTGTGACGGCCTTCCGACGACGCTTTTGCGGATGCTGCTGCTCATCCGGGTGGCGCAGGAACTCGCCTTCGGCGATGTCCTCGGCCGCACCCTGCCGCACCTCAGCATCCGGCTCCAGGTCAGCCTCAGGTTGGGGAGCATGCGTATCGACGGCCGTGAGCGAGCGCACTGGCTGCACAAAGTCTGGGTCGGTCAGGTCCGCGGCAACCGCGTTGCGGGCTTCAGTCGTTGCGCTTGAACCCATTTGGCGGGTGTACGACCACACCGCCTCGTTCTCGCTCAATCCGGCAGTCCAACGAACTCGCACTACCCAGGTGTCGCCGGGTTCGCGGGTGGCGTCCCAGGTGGCTTCGGACAGCGAGTGGCCGCGGGCCGCGAATGCAGATGCCAGGATCTCAAACAGCGTGAGTTTCGCGGGGCCGTCTTCGCGCAGCGGGTGTGACTGCTTCGCCGCCTCAGCTACCTGCGCCCGCTCGAGCAACACCGGGTGCGCATAAGGTTCGACGCGGCTCTCGGCCACCCCCATTTCTTCAGCAAGTTCCGCTGCGGTCGCGCCTGCCCGAACGCGGGCTTGGATCTCGTTGGGGCGCATCGAAAGCGCGGTTGCGTACAACGGATCCGGTTCGGGGAGTGCTCGTTCCTCAGCGGGGGCTGCTTGCTCCTCTTGCTCCTCAGCCGTCTCGGAGTCGCCGCCGGCACTGGCGGAGGGGAACTCGAGCTGGTTCTTGTTAGCTTGTGCTTCGCGCAATTGCTCCAAGATGGGATCCATCTCGGCGCGCGCAAGTTGGTAGCGAACGCCCTCGGCATCAAACAGCACGAAGAAAGTTTCCGTGGATTCCTCTTCGCTGAGGTACAGCTCGCGCATAGCACTCCTTCAAGCCGAACACAATTGCGCCCAGCTTAACGCACGAGTTTGCGTTTACTTCGCGCCCACGCCCTGCTCGAGCAAGTAATCGACCGCAGCCGTGAGCTTCGTAATGTCCGCTTCATCGATGGCAGGGAACATGCCGATACGCAGCTGGTTGCGGCCTAGCTTGCGGTACGGCTCGATATCGAGCACGCCGTTCTCGCGCAGCGCTTTTGCCAGCTCGGCGGCATCGATGGACTCGTCGAAGTCGATCGCGCCCACCACCAGCGAGCGGGATGCCGGCTCCGCCACGAACGGGGTCGCGTGCGCGTGGTTGTCGGCCCAGCCATAAAGCGCCTCCGCGTTCGCGGTGGTGCGAGCGACCATGCCGTCGAGCCCGCCGTTGTCGTTCATCCACTCCACCTGGTTGGCAAGCATGAGCAGCGTGGCAACGGCAGGGGTGTTGTAGGTCTGGTTCTTGCGCGAGTTATCCACTGCGGTCTGCAGGTCTAAAAACGCCGGGATGAAGCGCCCAGATTCCTTGATCTTTGCGATGCGCTCGATCGCCGCCGGACTCATCGCAGCCAACCAGAGCCCGCCATCGGAGGCGAAGCACTTCTGAGGCGAGAAGTAATAGACGTCGGCTTGTCCCATCTCGACGGGCAAGCCGCCGGCCCCGGAGGTGGCGTCGATAAGCACAAGTGCCTCTGTGTTGGGGCGGGTGACCGGCACCATTGCGCCGGTAGAAGTCTCGTTGTGCGCCCAGGCGACGACGTCAGCGTCGGTGCCGTCGAGCTGGCTCGGGCGCGGAGCGGTGCCGGCCTCTGCCTCGATCACCTGCGGTGCTTCGAGCCACGGTGCCTGCTTCGAGGCCTTGGCGAACTTGCCGGAGAACTCGCCGAAACTTAAGTGAGCCGATTTGTTCTCGATGAGGCCGAAAGTGGCGGCATCCCAGAACGCAGTGGCTCCGCCGAGGGAAAGCACGATCTCGTAGCCATCCGGGAAGTTGAACAGCGCGCTCAGGCCCTCGCGCACGTCGCCCACCAGGTTCTTGACTGCCGGCTGGCGGTGCGAAGTGCCGATGATGCCAGCTCCTGCCACGATGGCATCGAGCTGGGCCGGGCGAACCTTCGACGGGCCGCAGCCGAAACGGCCGTCGGCGGGAATTAAGTCTGAGGGGAGGGTGGGGTACGCGCTCATAGGTATAAACTTCCTAGCCGTGCTGGCCGTGAGGTCGGGTTGGAATGCGCTCAATATACCGCACCAGAATCCAGCGCTGACCAAGGATTATTGGTTCAGTTTATGTGGTCCGTCTCAACAAGGTGCATTAGTGTCACCCGTGTCACAGGATTTGTTACTATGGCGATTGGAATTTCCGGGCTTGGGCCACTGCTGCACCCTTCGACCGCAGCGCGCCATCTCGGATTACTTACGACACGCGGAAAGGCTTGACCGTGGCTTCTGAAAACGAAAACAAGGCTGTACTTCACTACCCAGGCGGCGAGTATGAGATGGACATCATGCCCGCCTCTGAAGGTAACGACGGCGTTGTGCTGGGCAACTTCCTGGGCGAGACCGGTCTGGTGACCTTTGACCCGGGTTACGTTTCCACCGGTTCGACCGAGTCGAAGATCACCTACATCGATGGTGCAGAGGGCATTCTGCGCTACCGTGGCTACGACATCGCCGACCTGGCGCAGAACGCGACCTTTAACGAGGTGTCGTACCTGTTGATCAACGGTGAGCTGCCGACCAAGGAGCAGCACGACGCGTTCTCCGACGACATCCGCCACCACACGCTGCTGGACGAGGACTTCAAGGCCGCGTTCAACGTGTTCCCGCGTAACGCGCACCCGATGGCGGTTCTGGCTTCCTCGGTGAACATTCTCTCCGCCTACTACCAGGACCAGCTCAACCCGCTCGACGAGGAGCAGCTGGACAAGGCGACCGTCCGCCTCATGGCGAAGGTGCCGATGTTGGCTGCGTACGCCTACCGCGCCTCCCGCGGTAAGCCGTACATGTACCCGGACAACAACCTCAACCAGACCGAGAACTTCCTGCGCATGATGTTCGGTTACCCGACCGCAGACTACGAGGTCGACCCGGTGCTCTCCAGTGCAATGGAGAAGCTGTTCATCCTGCACGCCGACCACGAGCAGAACTGCTCCACCTCCACCGTGCGCATGATCGGTTCCGCGCAGGCGAACATGTTCGTGGCCATCGCGGGCGGCATCAACGCGCTGGCAGGCCCGCTGCACGGCGGTGCAAACCAAGCCGTGCTAGAGATGCTCGAGGACATCAAGAACAACCACGACGGCGATGCCACCGACTTCATGAACCGCGTGAAGAACAAGGAAAAGGGCGTGCGCCTGATGGGCTTCGGCCACCGCGTGTACAAGAACTACGACCCGCGCGCAGCTATTGTGAAGGACACCGCACACGAGGTGCTCGACCACCTCGGCGGCGACGAGCTGCTGGATCTCGCGCTCAAGCTCGAGGAGATCGCGCTCAAGGACGACTACTTCGTCCAGCGCAAGCTGTACCCGAACGTGGACTTCTACTCCGGCCTGATCTACCGCGCGATGGGTTTCCCGACGGACTTCTTCACCGTCCTCTTCGCTATCGGCCGTCTGCCGGGCTGGATCGCGCAGTACCGCGAGCAGCTGGAGATGAACACCAAGATCAATCGTCCGCGTCAGATCTACACCGGCTACGCGCACCGCGACTTCGTGCCGATGGACCAGCGCTAACAGCGACATTTCGTTGAACCCTGTGGGCACGGCCGACAGCATCGGGCCCTACAGCTGAACCGCCACAGATGTGCATTCCCTTATACTTCGGGGGACGCCGTCTCGGCGGTTTCTTTTCTACGTCTATGAACTTTCCAAGGAGCGAACGACCACATGGAAAAGCCAACCATTGAAATCCCCCAGGAGCCGGCGCCGGTAGACCTCGTGATTGAGGATCTCGTTGTCGGCGACGGCGCTGAGGCGGTGGCGGGCGGCTACGTCAAGGTCCACTACCTCGGAGTCACCTACGATTCTGGCAGCGAGTTCGACTCCACTTGGGACCGAGGTGAGGCTGCGGAGTTTCCGCTCGACGGCCTGATTCAGGGCTGGCAAGAGGGCATTCCCGGGATGCGCGTCGGTGGCCGGCGCGAGCTCACGATCCCGCCGGAGATGGCCTACGGCCCTGCCGGTGGAGGCCACCCGCTTGCGGGGCGGACGCTGGTGTTTGTCATTGACCTGCTCGACGCGAACTAGGGGAGTGGCACAGTGCGCATCCCGGTAACGACACTGAACGACGGGTACGACTTCCCCTTGCTGGGGCTAGGTACGTACAAGCTCCGCGGCGATGAGGCAGAGCGCGTCGTCCGCACCGCCATCGAGCTGGGCTACCGGCACATCGACACGGCCACGCTCTACGAAAATGAGGTGGAAGTAGGCAAAGCCATCAACGCGGCGATTGCAGCGGGCGATGTCACGCGGGAGGAACTGTTCGTCACCACCAAGTTGGCCAACGATGATCAGCACCGTCCTGCGGAGGCGTACCAGGAGTCGCTTCGTCGTCTCGACCTCGAATTCATCGACCTCTACCTCGTGCACTGGCCGATGCCGCAACGCGGAACCTACGTGTCCGCGTTTGAGCAAATCGCCCAAATCCAGGGCATGGGCCAACTGCAGTCGGTTGGGGTGGCGAACTTCTACGAGGAGGTACTCGATGAGCTTATCGACGCAACGGGTGTGACCCCTGCGTTGAACCAGATCGAGCTCCATCTCGGTTTCACCCAGCCGGAACTGCGCGCTTACCACGAAGAGCACGGCATTGTGACCGAAGCGTGGGCCCCACTTGCTCGTGGCGCGAACTTCGATGCTCCCGAGCTGGTGGCCGTAGCTGACAAGCACGGAGTCACCCCGGCACAGGCTGCTTTGGCGTACCTCCTTCACCTTGGCTGCTCGGTGGTTCCGAAGACCGCGAACCCGCAACGTCTGGTGGAAAACCTCGCTGCGGTTGAGGTGGAGCTTGGCGACGATGATGTTGAGATGCTCAACGCAGTGGCGGGAGAGCGACTCTGGGGCAACCCGCGTACGTTCCCCGACTAAGCAAATGCTCGACTAGTTTGAAAAGGTTTGTGCCCGCCCATCCGGCGGGCTTTTTCATTGCGTTAGGTCACTTACGGGGGTAGTTCGCAGAACGCACATTGGCGCAGCTCGGTGCACCTTACGGGGGTAGTGGATGCTTAGATTTTAAATCCCGGAAGGTGAAGTTGGCTAGGGAAAATGTGCGGTAGGTTACATTCTTTGTGTTGAGTTACTGGATTCGCATTGAGCCGGTAATGAGGCGAGTGTTTGTTCCCCTAGAGAGAAAGGACTGAGCCGTGGCTGGATCTACCGCTGCCCCGACACGTCGCGAGCCAACTCCAGACGAGTTTGTCGCGATGCAGCAGAGCCCGGAATTCCAGGAACTGCGCAGCACGTTCCGTGGCTTCACCTTCCCCGTGATGATCGTGGCGTTCATCTGGTACGTGGTTTACGTGCTTCTCGCTACGTTCTTCCCTCAGGCCATGGGACGCCCGTTCCTTGGTCTTAACGTCGGTCTCTGGCTGGGCTTGGCTCAGTTCATTACGACGTTCCTGATCACCTGGATCTACGTCCGCTGGGCGAATGCCAACATCGAGCCCCGCGCGGCTCACATCCGCCAAGAGATGGAGGGGTAAGCAACCATGCAGACTCATCTTCTTGCCGCTGCTGAAGCTCCTGCCCAAGGTGCCGGCAACCCGATTCTGAATATCGCCGTTTTCGGCATTTTCATTATGGTCACCCTCTTCGTGGTAACTCGAGCCGGAAAGACCACCAGCGAGTCCGCTGACTTCTACACCGGCGGTGCCTCGTTCAACGGTACGCAGAATGGTCTCGCAATTGCAGGCGATTACCTTTCTGCGGCGTCGTTCCTGGGCATCGTTGGCTCCATCGCATTGAGCGGCTACGACGGCTTCTTGTACTCCATCGGCTTCTTCGTGGCTTGGCTGGTGGCTCTGCTGCTCGTGGCGGAGCCGCTGCGTAACGTCGGCCGCTTCACCATGGCTGACGTGCTCTCGTTCCGTCTGAAGCAAAAACCGGTCCGTGTTGCTGCGGCATTCGGCACCCTCTTCGTGTCGCTCTTCTACCTCATCGCACAAATGGCGGGCGCCGGTTCCCTGGTGTCCGTGCTGCTGGACCTGCACAGCTTCTCTTCCCAGGCAATTTGTGTCGCGATCGTCGGCGTCATCATGATCATCTACGTCCTCGTGGGTGGCATGAAGGGCACTACATACGTGCAAATGATCAAGGCAGTTCTCCTGATCGCCGGTGTGGGCATCATGTCCGTCCTGGTGTTCGTCAAGCTTCGTGGAGGTGGCCTCTTTGATGCTGCCATCGACATGCACGCGGCGTCTGCGACGCTTGCTGAGAAGGGCTACGCAGCTGAGGCGATCATGGAGCCGGGCCTGAAGTATGGCGGCACCCTGACGAAGCAGATCGACTTCATTTCCCTGGGTCTTGCCCTGGTGCTTGGTACCGCTGGTCTACCGCACGTGCTCATGCGCTTCTACACCGTTCCGACGGCAAAGGAAGCTCGTAAGTCAGTGACCTGGGCGATCGTGCTCATCGGCGCGTTCTATCTGATGACCCTCGTCCTTGGCTACGCTGCCGCAGCATTCGTGGGCCCAGACCGCATCCTTGCAGCGCCGGGTGGTGCGAACTCTGCCGCACCGCTGCTGGCGTTCGAGCTAGGTGGCTCCGTCTTCATGGCACTGATCTCCGCGGTCGCGTTCGCTACCGTGCTCGCAGTGGTGGCTGGCCTTGCAATTACTGCCTCCGCCTCCATCGCGCATGACGTCTACGATGCAGTGCTTCGCGACGGCAAGTCCTCCGAAGAGGAGCAGGTCCGCGTCTCCCGCATCACCGTGGTGATCCTGGGTATCGCCGCCATCATCCTCGGCATCCTGGCGATGACCCAGAACGTTGCCTTCCTGGTCTCGCTCGCGTTCGCTATCGCCGCGTCCGCGAACCTGCCGACGATTCTGTACTCGCTGTACTGGAAGCGCTTCAATACCACCGGTGCGGTGGCCTCGATCTACACCGGTCTGATTTCCTGCCTGCTGCTGATCTTCTTCTCGCCGGCAGTCTCCGGCGCTCCGAGCGCAATGTTCCCGAACGCTGACTGGTCGATCTTCCCGCTGTCCAGCCCGGGCATTGTCTCCATCCCGCTCGGCTTCTTGGCCGGCATCATCGGCACCTTCATTGGCAAGCCGGACAACTTCGATGAGCTGCAAGCGGAAATGGAAGTCCGCTCGCTCACCGGTGTTGGTGTCGAAGCCCCGGTTGACCACTAAAGGCTTCGTTCTCGCCTCACAGTAACAGCGGCGGTCAGGAGTAATCCTGGTCACCGCTGAGGTGTTTTCGGGGGTGCTAGAAGAATCTAGAAGAGTCCCCGGATGCTCGACCCCGGCAAGCTTGAACCCGGCAGGCTCGAGTTGGAGGCGACATCCCCGATCAACTTGCCGCCAGTGGCGACTAGATCACTGATCGCCGCAACGGCTTCCTTCTCCTCCTGGGTAAGGCCGCTTAGCGCCTTTCCGGGAGCAGTCGGTGCGCCCGGTGTGCTCGGAACAGCCGGTGCCGCGGGAACAATCGGCGCCGATGCGGTCTGGCCCGGAGTCCACTGACCCCAGTCCGAGGCGTAGACGTTATTGATGTCCACCGTGATGCCATCAATCGTCGCCTGCCACTTCGCCTTCTGGTGAATGGTGGTGCGAGGGTGGATCTTGCCGCCGGAGCCCCAGTCGTGCTGCCAGAAGAAAGTGCCGATGTTGTCTTCCACGCACCACTGGATCACGTTGTAGTTTCCGTAGACACCGGTTTGGTACCCGGCAAGCGCGAGCGCTGCTTGGAATGCGCGCAGATAGGGGCGGATCTGGTTCTCGTACTGGGCGCGCGACGGGTTATCGTCAATCGCGACGTAGATCGGCCGTCCCGTTGGGCCACCGGCCGCAATGTGCAGGCGGATTGCCGATGGGGCATGCTGCGCTGCGGCACCAGCTCCACCGAGCCAGTCGGCGGTGGTATCGCGGCCGAATTGGTACACGGAGGCCGTCGCTAAGCCTTGTGCCTTAAAGTCCTGGGTTTCAGCGAGCGTGACCGGCTTGCCCAGCATCCAGTTCGCGCCGGGGCGCCGTTCTGAGACGTAGCGCACGGCGCCCATGTGGCCGGCGGCTTTGACTGCGCGTGCGGAGGGCACGCCTGCGGAATAGTCGATGACGGTGCCAACAACGCGGCCTTGTGCCTGCGCGAGGCCGGGGGAAACGGCGGCCGCGGCGGTAGCGATGGCGGCGGCCTTGAGCATGGTGCGGCGATTGAGAGTAGTCACATTCGTAACAATAGACCCATCTGTAACAATTGGGCAGTCTGCGCCACGCCGTTATTGCAGCGCAACGAACCGCACGTTGCTGCCTTGCAACTGTTCAAGCGCCAGCCGAACCCCCGCCGCGGTCCCAGAGAGCGGGTGGTTCATATGCGCCAGCACAATCGCCCCATCGCCCGCGTGCTGAATCAGCGAGGCCACCTCACTGGCACTTGCCGTCGCGCCGCGATCCCCGTTAACGGTGAATCCGGCGATCCGCATCCCACCGTCGCGGGCAATCCGAACCGCAACATCGTCGTAGTGCGCTGTGCCCGAACGGAACCATGTTGACCGCACTCCAAGTTTCGCAAGGCGCTGCACGTTTCCCTCGATCTCCTCGATCGCTTCCGCGGGGCTCGCCGTGCCGCGAATGCCGTACGCCGCGTGCCCGTTCACGCTGAGCGGTACATGTCTCGTGCCGTGGTTCTCAATCTGAAACAGCTCATCGTCCGCCAACTCGCGGGCGATACTCGTGTGCGCGTCTATCCACGGTTGCGCGAGAAAGAGTGTTGCGGGCACTTCGAACTCGCGCAGCACGGCAATCAGGGCCTCGTCGTACGCGCCGCCGCAGGCGTCGAAAGTCAGCGCAATCGTGCGCTCGCCCGGCACGGTCGGCACGGTCTCCACAATGCCGGGCAGGTGCGTGCCAAAGCTTGTCGGCACCTCGCCCGCGTAGGTGTCGGGGCTTGGCATGTTTATCGACGCCTCCGTTATCGCCGAAGTCGACGTCAGCGGGGTCGAGGGAACCGTGCTACTTGGCTGCGCGCTTGAGGACGTTGGCGTTGGGGCAGGCGCAAGCGACGAGGTTCGCGGCCGCGTTAGTGGCTGGTCCTGTTCGGGCCGTGTGCAGGCCACTGCCGGCCCCAGCGCGAACAAGGCTGCAGCGAGGAACCGGCGGCGGGGGAGAGAATTGCGCACAATGCCGAATGGTAGATCGGTGTAATCGTACGTGCTTGCCGCAGGCTCGGTTTGTCGCTAGCTGAGCAGCCCTTTGGCCAGTGCTCGCGCGGCAACGTCGATGTGTGCCGCGCGGGGCAGATCCTCCGGGCTGATTACCGCTGAGAGCGTGAGTCCGTGCAATACCGAGATGGCGAGACCCGCAATGGTCTCCGCGTCGAGTGAACGTTGCTCCTCTCGTTCCAGGCCGGCGCTGATCGTGTCACGCCGCGCATTTAGCGCATTGGAGCCGGCATCCGTGGTTTCGAACCTGCGGCGCCGTCAGCACAGTCGTGGATGCGAGGGAGCGAAACTGCTTGTCGGATCTGAGTATCCTCACACTGCTTCTGCCCGAAATGAGATGGTTCCGTCAAGATAAGAGTTTCTTGATGCCCTCGGAGAGGATCTCGCGTGGGCTAATGTGGTGTGCCGCGTGGAGGCGCGCATAAGTCGGGGCTTGTTCGGGGGCGACGGCGACGCGCTTTTCGTCAGGTGCCATGGGAGCCGTCAGGGCGGCGCCGATCACTAGGTTTGATAAACAGTAGGCAGTTCCCAACGGGTCCGGGATGCCCTCTCTTTCGAGCAGGACGCACATACGCTCAGAGAGCGCCAGGTAAGCAGGGCCCCTGGGGGCGCGCATGCCGATAACCTGACCGGCCCACCGGTGGGTCGTGAGGTGCACGAAGAAAGCCTGTATCAGAGTGGGCAGGTCTGCGTTGCGGATTGACTCGGACATTGCGGGGTCATCTGCAAGCGCCGTATCGAGGGCAAGGTCGAATAGGTCCTCGGCTGTCTCCACGCGGGAGTACAGGCTGGCTGGAGCGACGCCCACTTGCTGGGCTACCGCCCTCAAGGTGAGTGCCCTCAACCCACCTTCATCCAACAGCCTCACCGATGCTCTCGCGACCTCCGCAATATCCACGGCGCGGTGACGTTGAACAGGCTTTCGGTGTTCCCAGTAGCTCACCCCACCAGCCTAACCAAACATGCTTGAACCACCTATCCTAACTATGTTAGGTTTGGCACATGCTGGATGCCACCAACCTCCCGATCGCCTTTGAAAACACTCGCCTGCGCCCTCTCTCCGAACTGGACGCAGACGCGTATGCAGCCGGCACCAAAGACGAAGCTGTGCGGCGCTTCGCTCACCTGCCTGAACCCGACTACACCCCCGAGTCCGTGCGACGGATGATTCGTGAGGAGGTCGCGACGGGCCTCTCATCCGGCACGTTGGCAGTCCTCGCGCTTGGCGACGCTGAGACCGACCGGTTCGTGGGCTCCTTAGTGCTTTTCGACGTCAGCCCCGAGGCTGCCGAGGTCGGGTTCTGGATTCATCCCGATGCACGGGGTGATGGACACGCTCGTCGGGGGCTGGAGTTGGCATCGCGCTTCGCGCGCGGCAGTGGACTTCGAACCCTGACGGCACGCACGCTTCCGGAGAACAAGGCCTCCCAGCACTGCTTGACAACGGCGGGATTCCGAGAGACCGGACGCAGCGTAGGAGCCACGCCTGCAGGACAGCGCGAGGAGTTGTTCCATTACCAGCGCGATCTCGTGCCCACCGCCCAGTGGCCGTTGGTGACAGAACGACTTCAACTCCGCCTGCATGAGACAGGCGATGTCACATGGCTTCACAATCTGTACTCGCAACCCGACGTTGCCCGATATCTGTTGGACGAGCCATGGACTATGGAAGTCACCCGCGACAAGCTCACGGAGCGTCTATCAAAGACTGACCTCGATGGTGAGGCTGATGCGCTTGCACTGGTCATCGAGCATGAAGGCAACGCGATCGGGGACGTCGCACTATGGCTCACAGATAAGGAGTACCGCCAGGGTGAGATCGGGTGGGTGCTGGACCCAGCGCACGGTGGACAAGGCTTCGCCAGTGAAGCCGTTCGCGCGGTACTTGCCCTCGGGTTTGATCACTACCATCTCCACCGCATCACCGCGAAGATGGATGCTCGCAACAGCGCCTCCGCGGCACTTGCTAACCGCGTTGGGCTCCGGCTCGAAGCGCATCACGTCCAAGACTGGTTCAGCAAGGGCGAATGGACTGACACCCTCATCTACGCGCGACTCGCCTCCGAGCACATGAGCCAATGATTGGGGGCTGATTTGAGAAGGGGGGGGCTAGAAGCGATTAACTGACAGTCATATCCAGCAGCAGTTCGGCCCGAACGTCCCCGACAGCGGTCCCAAAGACAGAGCGCCCCACCTCAACCCCCACCAATGACAAAGCCGGCACCCCAGAAAACCAAAAACCGAGGCACCGGTTTGTCCACCATGTCGCGACTCATCTGTCAAGCATGTCGCGACTCAGGACATGGCGCCCCAGAGAGGAATCGAACCTCCGACACCGGCTTTAGGAGAGCCGTGCTCTATCCACTGAGCTACTAGGGCAACAGGCAAAGGTTACCGCAGTGCCGGAGGGCTTGGAAATCAGCTACTCAAGCCCGTGAGCTTGCGTTGCGCGGCTCAAACTCCCAACGGGCGCAAGCTGTTCCGCGTATTTAGCGGTTGAACGGTTGGGATACCCAGCTGAATGGCCGGTCCAAGAGAGTGGTGCCGATTTCGGACGGAGTGAGCACGAACGCGTCCCCGTCCGCGGGCACGAGTTCCAGCGCGTCACCGTCCGCACGCCACGTGAACTCCAGGGTTTCCTCTACCGGACCGCGTGGGGCAGCGTTGACACCATCATCGGTCACGGGTGCAGTGAGCTGGATTATCACACGGTCATGGTTAAGGGTGTAGAAGCCGAGCTGGAGAGCGCCGGAAGCTCGTCGCAAAGCGAAAAGCCCATGGAAATCTCCCTCCGGGGTCTCGCCGCCCTCCACCCGGTAGAAATTGCCGGCCTGGGCGCCGTCGTAGGAACCGAATGCGACCTCGGACCAGCGGTCGTCCTGCGCAAGGTCGTCGGCGGGCGCGATGGAGCCGCCAGCCACCGAGTACACGCCGGACAATTCCGTGCCCTCCCGGTCCAGCGCTCGCGGGATGCCGGTGGCCATCACGTACCCGCCCGCGCCGAGTGCCACCACTGTGGCCAGCGCGGGGAAGAAGCGGGTCACGCGATGGATTTTCTCGGAGGTGATCACTCGCGGCGCCGCTACCGCCTCGGTCGCCTTGCCCGCGATGAATCGGAACAATCGTGGCAGCCAGGGGGCGAGCACCAGCAGATACAGCAACGCTTGGAACGCGGACGGGATTTTGACGGGGATGTCGAACGTCATGTTCAGCAGCCACACCACGGCCAAATCCACGAAGCCGATGAGCCCGCCCAGCCAGGCGGTGCGCCGCCACAGTACGAGTACCGCCGCGACGAACTCGGCCAGGCCGGCGAGGAACTGCACGACCGGGGAGAAGCCCATGAAGGTCCACAACAGCCCCATTGGCGATTTCTCGCCGAGGGTGATCAGCAGGTCCGGAAAATCCGGCCTGCCCATCTGCATCAGCCCGAGCTTGGCCAACGCGTACGGCATGAGCATCGCAAATGCTGCCATGCGCACAACCCAGTGCAGCGCCCACCCAATCTGTTTCGCAGTCACCTGCCACAGCCTAGCGCGCCTGGTTAGCATGGGCGGGGTGAAACCTTCTGCAGTGGTCGTGGGCGCCGGCCCGAACGGGTTGACGGCAGCAGCGCGCCTCGCCGCCAGCGGTTGGCAGGTGGAGGTGCGCGAGTGCGCAAGCTCGGTCGGGGGTGCAGCATCGACGCAGATGCTTGACGACGCTTCGTTGCGCGACCTCGGTTCCGCTTGCCACCCCTTCGGGGCAGCAAGCCCAGCGTTTCAAGCGCTGAGGTTGGAGGATTATGGCGTGCGGTGGCTGCGCGCACCTTACGAGATGGCGCACCCCCTGGATGGCGGGGCGGCCATACTGGCGGGGTCGCTGGAGGAGACGGCGACGGGTCTCGGTGCGGACGAGGGCGCGTGGACGCGGCTGCACCGGCCGGTGGTGAGGCGGGTGGACGGAATTCTCACCGATGCGCTGGCCCCGATGCCGCAATGGCCCGAGAACCCTGTGTTGCTCAGCCGGTTCGGTGCGCGAGGGCTGTGGCCTGCGACCGCGCTCGGGCGTGCAGCGTTTCGCACCGAGGAGGCGCGCGCGTTGTTCGCGGGCAGTGCCACGCACGCGATCACGTCACCATCGAAGCCATTGACCGGGGCGTTCGGACTGCTTTTCGGTGCACTCGGAATGACGCGCGGCTGGCCGGTGGCCGAAGGCGGTTCGGGTGCGATCACGGCGGCGCTTCGCCAGATCGTCGAAGAGCACGGCGGGGTGGTGCGCTGCGGCGAGGAGGCTCGCGAACTTCCGGACGCTGATGCCGTCATTCTGAACCTCACTCCGGCGCAGGTGCTGCGTCTTCGAGGCACTGCACTGTCTGCCCGCCGCAGCCGGTCCATGCGGCGGTGGCGCTACGGACCGGCCGTGCACAAGGTGGACTTCCTCCTCAACGCACCGGTGCCGTGGGCAGATCCGCGGGTGGGCCAGGCGGCTACGGTGCACGTCTGCGGCTCCGCGGACGAAATTGTGAACGCCGAAAAAGCAGTGGCCAAGGGAGCACTTCCAGCACGCCCATTCGTCATGGTGAGCCAGCAATACGCCGCCGATCCGTCGCGCGGGCTGGTGCTGTGGACCTACGCACACGTGCCCCACGGCTACCGGGAGCGCTACCCCGGCGCGGTTGCAGAGAAGATCACGGAGCAGATCGAGCGGTTCGCCCCGGGCTTCAGCAACGTGGTGACGCAAAGGCTCGAAACCTCACCGCGAGCGCTGGAGAAGTGGAACCCCAACCTCGTCGGCGGCGACATTGCGGGCGGCGCGATGAGCGGAACGCAGATGCTGCTGCGCCAGCCTCACCGCCTGCGCAGGGGTCTCTACCTTGCGTCGGCATCGACGGCTCCGGGGGCAGGTGTCCACGGCATGCCTGGCTGGTGGGCAGCGGAGGCGGCGCTGCAGGACTTCGCTAGCTAGACCAGCTAGACGCTTATGCTTCGCTGGTGAGTTCGCGCAGCTTCGCGCGCACCGCGGAGGCCTCTGGATTAGTCTCGTGGGTGCCGTCGGAGTAGAGCACGGTCGGTATGACGCGGTTGCCGTCGTTCACGCTCTCGATCCATGCGTTGACCTCGTCCATCCCCTCGGCCTCAACGTCGACGAGGTCGTAGGGGGTCTCCGTGCGATCCAAACGCTCGCGCAGCTTGCGGCAGAACGGGCACCAGTCCGCGGCGAAAATGGTCACGTGTGCATCAGTGGATGGGGGAGTGAGGGCGGTCATGCTTTCCTTTCAAAGCGCTGGAACTTGTAGCGCAAGCCGGTGGTAGCGGTTTGCCATTCGCCGTCGGAGACGAGCTCGAACTCGTCGCCGATGCGCGGCGCGTAGACGGGATTGTCAACGGCGGGTTCCAAGGTGGCGTCGATAAGCGTTCGTTCAATGACGTCGACCTCGTCAAGCGTCGCCTCGTAAAGTTGGCCACCGCCAATGATCCATGCATCTGCCTGAAGGTCCGGCAAGTCGTGAGACACGTACGCGCCGTCAGACCACGCGCCTGGGGTGCGCGAGGAGAGCACGTGGTTCACGCGTCCTGGCAGCGGTTTAATCGGCAGGGACTCCCACGTGCGGCGCCCCATGATGATGGGGTGGCCCATGGTGGTGTCTTTGAAGTGCTTGAGGTCTTCCGGCAGGTGCCAGGGCATGTCAGCGCCATCGCCAATTACGCCGTCGCGTGACTGCGCCCAGATCGAACCGAGTGTGGCCATTAGACGGAGACTTTCGCCGTAATGGTCGGGTGTGGGTCGTAGTCGGTGACCTCGATGTCCTCAAAGGTGTAGTCGAGGATCGAATCGGCCTTGCGCAGTTTCAGCTGCGGGTAGGGCCGCGCCTCGCGAGAGAGCTGCTCTTTGACCTGTTCAACGTGGTCGTTGTAGATGTGGCAATCGCCGCCAGTCCAGATCAGCTCGCCCACCTTCAAGCCAGCCTGCTGCGCGAACATGTGGGTCAACAGCGCATAGGACGCGATGTTGAACGGCACGCCGAGGAACATGTCGGCGGAGCGCTGGTACACCTGCATGGACAAGGTGCCGTCGGCGACGTAGAGCTGGAACAGCAAGTGGCAGGGCATAAGCGCCATCTTGTCCAACTCGGCGACGTTCCACGCGGACACGAGGATGCGGCGCGAGTCCGGGTTGGAGCGCAGCATCTCCACTGCCTGCTCGATCTGGTCGACGTGCTGGCCGTCCGGGGTGGGCCAGGAGCGCCACTGCACGCCGTAAACCGGGCCGAGCTCGCCGTCCTCATCCGCCCATTCGTTCCAGATCCGGACGTTGTTCTCCTGCAGCCAGCGCACGTTGGAATCGCCGCGCAGGAACCACAGCAGCTCGCCGACGACCCCGTGGAAGTAGACCTTCTTCGTGGTCAGCAGCGGAAACGCCTCGGAGAGGTCGTAGCGGATCTGGCGGCCGAACACGCTCCTGGTGCCGGTGCCGGTGCGGTCGCCCTTCGGGGTGCCGTGCTCTAAGACGTCTGCAAGCAACTCCTCGTACGGGGTGGGCACACTCACTAGTTGGAAACTCCTTCGTAGCTGCCGTGCTCGTCGTGGTAGCGCGCGCAGGCGGCCAGGATGTCCTCGGCAAGCTCCGGGCGGCAGATCAGTAGATCAGGAATATAGGTGTCCTCGTTGTTGTAGCGCAATTCCGAGCCATCGAGGCGCGAGCAGTGCAGGCCCGCGGCCATTGACACGCCCACGGGAGCGGCCTGATCCCACTCATATTGACCACCGGCGTGGACGTACGCGTCGTAATCGCCGAGCAGCACGTGCATCGCCTTCGCGCCGGCGGAGCCGACTTGGGCAGTTTCAAAACCCAGCTCGCTTGCCACATACGCAGCGACAGCCGGGGGACGGTTGCGGCTCATCGCGATCTTGCCCGCGAACGGGCCGGAGACGTGGCGGACGTCGGAGGACTTGAACACCACCCCGAGGTCCGGCAGGCCCACAGCCGCGTGGGTGGGCACGCCGTCTTCCACCAACGCCACGTGCACAGCCCAGTCTTGGCGACCGGTGGCAAATTCCTTCGTGCCGTCAAGCGGGTCCACAATCCACACGCGATTGTTGCCCAAACGGCTGTGATCGTCCGCCGCTTCCTCGGAGAGGAATCCGTCGCCCGGGCGGTGCTGCTCAAGCACGCGTGCAATCCAGTTTTGCGCGAGGTCGTCGCCAGCTTCACCGAGTTCACGGCCGCGCAGGAGGCCAACACCGCGGATGCCTTTGAGAATCTCGCCGGTGCCTTGGGCGATGAGGTTGGTCAGCCGGGAATCAGAGTACTGGGCGCTCATGGTTCCAGACTCTACCGGCTAAAGTATGCCCATGCCCCCTGAGAGTTCTTCCATCCTGAACCGGTTCCACCCGCAGGTGGCCACTTGGTTCGAGGAAGTCTTCCAGGCCCCGACCGCCGTGCAGGAGCAGGCGTGGCGCGCGATCTCGGAGGGAGAGAACTCTCTGGTGGTTGCGCCCACAGGCTCGGGCAAAACTCTCGCCGCGTTCTTGTGGTCGCTCAATTCGCTCGTGGAGCGCGCCGGCCAGCAGGCTTTGCCCATTGAGGGCTCAAGCTTATCGACGCACGGTGGAACGCGTGTCCTTTACGTCTCTCCGCTCAAAGCACTCGGCGTCGACGTGGAGAATAACCTGCGCGCGCCTTTGTCCGGTATTGCACGCGTGGCGCGGCGCATGGATAAGGACATGCCGGATATCTCGGTGGCGGTGCGCTCCGGCGACACCCCCCAATCCGAGCGCAACCGGCAGCTGCGCAAACCCCCGGACATCCTCATCACCACGCCCGAGTCCCTCTACCTCATGCTCACCTCCAAGGCGGCGGCCATTCTCAAAACCGTGGACACGGTGATTGTGGACGAGATCCACGCGCTCGCCGGCACGAAGCGCGGCGTGCACCTAGCGCTCTCCCTCGAGCGGCTGGAGCGTTTGGCAGGCAAGTTCCAACGCATCGGGTTGAGCGCGACCGTGCGCCCATTGTCGACGGTGGCGAACTTCCTTGGGCCGCGCACCACCATCATCAATCCGCCTGCGGAGAAGAAGTGGGAGCTCACCGTCCGCGTGCCGGTGGACGACATGAGCGACCTGCCCGTGCCAGAAGATGCCTCCACCGTCGGCGAGGCGATCATCGACGACAAGCTGTTCCTTGACGGGGCTCCCGGTGACGGGGCTCCAGGTGACGGCGCAGGATCCGCCGCGGAGCCGATAGCGCCGCCGATCGGGGCGTCGAAAAGCATCTGGCCCCACATTGAGCAAGCCGTATACGAGGAGGTGATGGCGCACCGCTCGACGATTGTGTTTGTGAACTCGCGCCGGACCGCAGAGCGGCTGACCAGCCAGATCAACGAGCTGTGGGCGAAAGAGCACGACCCGGAGGCGCTGAGCGCGCCGACCAGGCGTCCGCCCGCGCAGCTGATGAAGCCGGTGGATACAGCGGGGCACGCCGCGAATGTAATCGCGCGTGCGCACCACGGCAGCGTGTCCAAAGAAGAACGCTTGCAAACCGAAACGATGCTGAAAGAGGGCACGCTGAAGGCCGTGATCTCCACGTCTTCACTGGAGCTGGGCATCGACATGGGTGCCGTTGACCTGGTGATTCAAGTGGAGGCGCCGCCGAGCGTCGCATCTGGTTTGCAGCGCGTGGGCCGCGCCGGACACTCCGTGGGAGCGGTCTCTGAGGGCACGTTCTATCCCAAGCACCGCTCTGACCTGGTGCAGACCGCGGTGACCGTGCCGCGCATGCGCGCCGGGCTGATTGAGGAGCTGCACCCGCCGAAAAACCCGCTCGACGTGCTCGCGCAGCACACGGTGGCCGCGATCGCGTTCGAGGATCTCGATGTGGACGAGTGGTACGAGACCGTCACCCGCGCTTGGCCGTACCGCGACCTGGCGCGAGATGTGTTCAACTCGGTGATCGACCTGGTCACCGGGGTCTACCCGTCGACGGACTTCGCAGAATTGCGCCCCCGCGCGATTCTGGAGGGCACCACCTTGAAGGCCCGACCCGGCGCACAGCGCGTCGCGGTGACCAACGCCGGCACCATCCCGGACCGCGGCATGTTCGGCGTGTTCCTCGTCGGCTCCGATGCGGAAGGCGGCGTACCCCGCCGCGTGGGCGAGCTGGACGAGGAGATGGTCTACGAGTCGCGCGTCGGCGACGTATTCACCCTCGGCGCGTCGAGCTGGCGCATCGAGAACATCACCCGCGACCAAGTGCAGGTTTCCCCCGCGCCGGGCCATACGGGGCGCTTGCCGTTCTGGACCGGTGACGCGCTTGGGAGGCCGTATGAGTTGGGGAAGGCGGTTGGGGAGTTTCGTCGACAAGCAAGCGAAGCCCTCGATCCTTCCTTAGACGAGCGGGCCCGCAACAACCTGCTGGCCTACCTGGCCGAACAGGAGGAAGCGACCGGAATCCTGCCGGACGACACGACGCTGGTGCTCGAGCGCTTCACCGACGAGTTGGGGGACTGGCGCGTGGTGCTGCACACCCCGTTTGGCAAGGGTGTGAACGCCGCGTGGGCGCTGGCGACCGGTTGGCGAGTGGCGCAGGAGACCGGCATGGACGCCCAAGCGGTGGCGGGCGACGACGGCATTGTGCTGCGCCTGCCGCAAGGCGACAAGGAGCCGGACGCGTCGGTGTTCCTGTTTGATGCGGACGAGATCGCCGACATTGTGACTGAGCAGGTGGGCAACTCAGCGCTGTTCGCGTCCCGGTTCCGCGAGTGCGCTGCGCGTGCGCTGCTCTTGCCGCGGCGCAATCCGGGCAAGCGCGCGCCGCTGTGGCAGCAGCGCCAGCGCGCTGAGCAACTCTTAGACGTGGCGCGCAACTATCCGTCGTTTCCGATCATCCTGGAGACGGTGCGCGAATGCCTGCAGGACGTGTACGACCTGCCTGCGCTGACCGAGGTGATGCAGCACCTGAACACGCGGCGGGTGCGCATCGCGGAGGTGACGACGGATCAGCCGAGCCCGTTCGCGTCATCGCTGCTGTTCAACTACACCGGCGCGTTCATGTACGAGGGCGATACGCCACTGGCGGAAAAACGCGCGGCGGCGCTGTCTTTGGATCCTTCGCTGCTGGCGAAACTCTTGGGCACGGTGGAGCTGCGCGAGCTGCTCGACGCCGACGTGATCGCGGAAGTCGACCGCAACCTGCGGCGCGTGGGGCGCGCGGAGACATCCGAGCAGTTCGCGGACACGCTGCGCATCATCGGCCCGGTGCCGGTGGACGAGCTGGGGGAGTACACCTCCGTGCCGCTTGTCTCGCTCGAGCAATCGCTCGGGCCCGCACGCATGATGCGGGTTCGCATCGGCGGCCGCGAGCACGTTGCGCAGGTGCTCGACGCGCCTTTGCTTCGCGACGGATTGGGGGTGCCCATCCCGCCGGGCGTACCCGCCCAGGTGGCCACGATTCCCGACGCGCTTGCCCAACTGGTGGGGCGCTGGGTGCGTACCCGCGGGCTGTTCACGCTGCGCGACCTCGCCGACGCGTTCGGACTTGCGGTTGGTGCGGCGTTTGAGCCGCTGTCGCGCCTGGTGGAGTCGGACAAGGTCATCGAGGGCCGCTTCCGTCAGGGCGTGGACGAGCAAGAGTACGTCGCCGCAGAGGTGCTGCGCACCATCCGCACGCGGTCTTTGGCGGCGGCGCGGGCGCAATCGCGGCCGGTGTCGCAGTCCGCGTTCGGCCGCTTCCTGCCGGCGTGGGCGAACGTGGCACCGTCCGGGGTGGTGCCGGCGCTGCGCGGGGCGGACGGCGTGTACTCGGTGCTGGAGCAGCTCGCCGGCGTGCGGTTGCCGGCCAGCGCGTGGGAATCGCACATCTTGCCGTCACGCATTGGGGATTACGCGCCGGAGATGCTCGACGAGCTCACCTCTAGCGGCGAGATCGCCATCGTCGGCGCCGGCAAGGCGGGCGCGCGCGACCCGTGGATCATGCTGCTACCCACCGACTACGCCGCCCAGCTCATGCCGCAGGTCGAGCCGCCCGTGCTCTCGCTGACGCAGCAACAGGTGCTGGACCAAATCGGCCGCGGCGGCGGGTACCTCTTCACGGACCTGTTGGCCGGACCCACTGGCCAACAGACCACCACCTCCGAAGAGCTGCGCGAGGCAATGTGGGACCTTGTCGAGGCCGGGTTCCTATCGCCCGACTCCTTCGCCCCGATCCGAGCACGCTTGGCGGGCGGGAAGACGGCGCACCGGGCGCGCAGGAGACCGTCGAGAAGCAGGGTGCGCTCCGGCCGCACAAGCTTTGCCAACCTCACGCCCCCCGACATGGCTGGGCGCTGGGCCGCGACACCCGCGCCCGACAACGACGCGACGCGGCGCTCGCTCGCGTTCGGCGAGGCGTGGCTGGACCGCTACGGCGTGGTCACGCGCGGCAGCGTCGTCGCCGAAGACGTGCTCGGCGGGTTCGCGCTGGCGTACAAGGTGCTCTCCGGCTTCGAGGAATCCGGCAAAGCGATGCGCGGATACCTCATCGAAGGCCTCGGTGCCTCGCAGTTCTCCACGCCCGCCACCATCGACCGGCTGCGCGGCTACCAGGACTCCGACGACGTTGTCGGCTGGCCCTCCGGCGCGCGCGAGCCGCTGGTCCACGTCCTCGCCGCCACCGACCCGGCCAACCCCTACGGCGCCGCGCTTCCCTGGCCAGAGCAGGGCCCCACTCGCTCGGCAGGGGCACTTGTCGTGCTTATCGACGGCTTGCTTGCCGCCCACATCACCCGCGGCGGCAAAACCATGACCACGTTCTTCGACCGCTTCCCGGACGGTGTCGGCGACCCGATGCCGCTGGTGGTGCAGGCGCTGACCGACGCGGTGAACCGCGGCCGCATGTCGCCGCTGAGCGTGGAGAAACTCAACGGTGGCGGCGCGTTTGTGCTGCGCGACTACGGCGCGACGGTGACGCACAAGGGCGCGCGCATCGGCGGGAAGGTGCACGCCGCCTCGAAGCGCCGCGGCCGCAGCGTCGCCGAGGCCATCGAGGAGATGGAGGGGACCGCGCGGACGGCTGGGCTGGTTGACCTCGACGGCTTCGACGAGGAGCTCAGCTTCGACGATTGATGCCTAGCGGCGGCTGTTATGAGGTGCCCGCTCTGTAAAAGATTGCCCGCGTCTTACAGAATGGGACGAGACGAGAGGGGTGTACCCTCGCACGCATGCCCGAAGGCGATTCCGTCTATCAGCTGTCCAAGCGCCTGCAGTTCATGGCCGGCCGCGAGGTCACGCATACGTCGCTGCGCGTGCCGCGTTACGCCACCACCGACTTCACCGGCATGACCTGCACGCGGGTGTGGCCCTACGGCAAGCACCTGTTTATGGAGTTTGCCGCCGAGGGCTACGAGCCGCAGGTGCTGCACACCCACTTGAAGATGGAGGGCACCTGGGCGATGCACCGCGCCGGCGACCGGTGGCGCAAGCCCGGTTACACCGCGCGGGTAGTCCTGCGACTCGCGGACCCGCCGCATAAGGACATCGAGCTGGTCGGCCACGAGCTCGGCCTTGTTGAGGTCTGGCCCGCGCGCGAATACGACGAGCGGATGGGCTACCTCGGCCCGGACCTGCTCGCGGAGGACTTCGATTTCGAAGAAGCTTATCGACGCCTCGTGGAAGACCCCGATCGGGAAATCGGACGCTCCCTCTTGGATCAGTATCGGGTGGCGGGCATCGGTAACGAGTACCGCGCGGAGATCTGCTTCCTCGGAGGGGTGCACCCGAGTGCAAAGGTGGGGGACGTGGACGTCGATAAGCTCTTGGAGCTCTCGCGACGTCTGATGTGGGCGAACAAGGACGAGCCTGTGCGGGTGACCACGGGTGTGAAGCGGGCGGGAGAGACGTCGTATGTGTTTGGGCGCAACAATAAGCCGTGTCGGAGGTGTACGACGCTGATCAAGAAGGGGTTCCTCGGCGGAGAGGGGGACCTCGAGCGGGTTATTTGGTGGTGTCCGGTGTGCCAGCCTGAGCCCAAGGATTAATTACTTCAACTCCCGTGTGCTCGAAGTCGCCCACGTTTCGGGTGGCCAGCGGGGCGCCGTGGCTCCTGCAGATAGCCGCGATCATTGCGTCTTGCGGTGAGATAGGTTTCCCCTCTGCCTTTCGCAATCCCAACACTGTGGCGTACTCGACCGCGGCGAAATGGTCGAAAGGGAGAACCGAGCCGAGTTGCTCGAACTCGGAGAGTTGCGCGATTACAACCTCCGAAAGCTTTGTCTTGCGGTGCCCGTGCGGCATGGCACTCAAGCCTGCCCTCAACTCTGCCGCCGTAACCGCGGTGATCGAAGTTTCATCGTTGAGAGCCGCTAACCACCGCAGGACGGAAGAATGTGGCGACGGTTTAGTTACCTCGGAGAGCACATTCGTGTCCAGAACGATCATGAGAAATCGGCGTAACGCGCTTCGCCCTCTCTGGGTGGTAAGGGAAAGTCGTCGACAGCGTGCTCGCGGGTCGCTTCGTAGAGAGCCAACGCGATGTTGTGGGGGCGGGTTCCTTCTTCGATAAGTCTACGAGCTTCTGCTTCCATCGAGCGACCGTTTCTTTCGGCCTGCTGAACGAGCCTCTTTTTTACCGATTCGTCGAGGCCCCGAACAATTATCGATGTCATTACCCCACCTCCTACCGTTTGATAGCAATCATGCTATCACGCCTGAGCCTGGCCGCGCTCCTTGATTGCGCGGCGGATGAAGAAGATAAGGAAGCCCAGGATGATCAGGGCGAGGATCGCGTAGATCACATTGGAGTAGGTGTCCGCGTACTCGGTGGCCTTCTCCCAGTTATCGCCGAGGATGAAGCCGAGGTAAATGAGGATGGCGTTCCAGATGCCGGAGCCGAGGGTGGTCCATAGGCCGAAGGTGACCAGGTTCATCCGGTCGAGGCCGGCTGGGATCGAAATCAGTGAGCGTACACCTGGGATGAGGCGGCCGAAGAAGATCGACGGCTTACCGTACTTAGTGAAAAAGCTCATCGCGGCATCGACATCGGACGCCTTCACCAGCCACATCCAATCGGCGATCGCGCGCAGGCGGGCAAGGCCCAGCCACGCGCCGATACCGTACAAGACGTAGGCGCCGAGTACGGAACCGACCACCGACCAGATGAACACCGAGAGGAAGTTCAAGCTGCCCTGGGCGACGGTGAAGCCCGCCAGGGGCAGCACCACTTCCGAAGGAATCGGGGGGAAGAGGTTCTCTAAAAGAATGGCGATGCCGACACCAGGGGCACCGAGGACCTCCATGAGGTTCACAATCCAGTCAATGATGCTCTGCACAACCGGCTATTGTGCCCTACTCAACCTCGAGCGACCAAGTGTGCACCGGCGCGCCAGTGTTCTGATTCTTCAGGTACTGCCTGAGCAGACGCTCGAGTGCGTCCCGACGCTCGGCCGTCTCGGGGCGCGATGCGGGTGCGATCCGGTTGAGCGCGTTGAGCTGCCACATCGCGCCGTTCTGCCGGTTTCGCACGCGGCCCTCCATGATGGAGAGGTACTCGTCGGCACAGCTCGGGGAAACGTTGAGCGTTTTCAGCCCATCGGCCGCGATTTGCAGCAGATGGTGCTCAACGAGGTCAGTCACTGGAAGCGTGCCCAGAGTCGGCCACTCCAGGTTGGCAGTGAGTCCGTGGCGCGCGCCCTGACGGAAGTTTTCCCGCGCAGCTTCGAAGCTCAGCCGCGACCAGACCGGACGGGTCTGGTCGGCGAGAGTTTTCACGCAGCCGTAGTAGAACGCCGCATCAGCGATGATGTCTTTGACCGTGGGACCTGCGGGCAGGATGCGGTTTTCCACGCGGATGTGGCTGAGTTCCCCATTCGGATCATAAATCGGGCGGTTCCAGCGCCAGATGGTGCCGTTTTGCAGGTTGAGGTAGTGCAGGCCGGGGCTGTCGCCCAGCATCTCGGGCTTGCCTGCCTCCGCGCGGCCCTCCGGCAGAAGGGGAGAGAAGTAGCGGACGTTCTCCTCGAAGAGGTCGAACACCGAGGTGATCCAGCGCTCGCCGAACCACACGCGCGGGCGCACGCCCTGGTTGATCAGCTCCTTGGTGCGCGTGTCTATCGCCTGCTTGAACACGGGGATGCGCGACTCGTGCCACACGCGGTGCCCCAAAAACAGCGGGGAGTTGGCTGACAGAGCGACCTGGGCACCAGCAATGGCTTGCGAGGCGTTCCACGCGTTGGCAAACATGTCCGGTTTTACTTGCAGGTGCAACTGCATCGAGGTGCAGGCGGACTCCGGTGCGATGCTGTCGAAGTCGTGGCCGTAAGTCTCCTCGCGCCACAGATGCATCTCAACCAGCTCGCCGCGCGACTCCATGACAGAGCGGTTCAGCCCCGAGTAGCGGTTCTCCGGCGTCATCCACTCCGGATCCTCGAGGAAAGCCGTGCTCAGCGTGGGCAGGGTACCGATCATTGCAAGCTGCGACCCGACTTCGCCAGCTGCCCGACGCACGTGGTCAAGACGCTCCTGTAAGCCCTGCTCCAGTTTCGACAGGCCATCGCCCTCGATGGAAAGCGGCGGGTGATTGAGCTCCACGTTGAACTGGCCAACTTCTGCCTGGTACTCATCACTCAGCGTTTGAAGGACCTGCTGGTTCGTGGTGTGGGGCCGCATCCGATCGTCGACAAGGTTCAGCTCAAGCTCGAGCCCGATCGTGCCTTTGTCGATGAACTCTGCCTCTTGCAAGTGGCGGTCGAATGCTTCGAGTTCCTCCTCGAGCTGGCGGCGGTAGACCGTGCGCTGGCGAGGGGTGTATGAATCAACCGAGATTTGCTCGCCCATTAGCGGTTGCTCCGGTACCAGGAGATGAGAGCGTCGGTGGAGGAGTCGCCGGTGTTCGGGGTTTCCCTGCCTGCGACAGCGTCGGCTAGATCGTTGGCCTGCTGCTTGCCCAGCTCCACGCCCCACTGGTCAAACGAGTTGATGTCCCAGATGGTGCCTTCGGTGAACGTGATGTGCTCATAGAGCGCGATCAGGCTACCCAGCGCGTACGGGGTGAGCTCCTTGGCCAAGATTGTGGTGGTGGGACGGTTGCCCGGCATCACCTTGTGTGGGGCGAGTTCGCGTGAGATGCCTTCGTCTTCAATCTCTTGTTGGGTCTTGCCAAACGCTAGCACCTTGGTCTGGGCGAAGAAGTTGCCCATGAGCAGGTCGTGCATTGAGCCAGTGCCGTCGGCGGTGGGGAAGTCCTCCTTCGGGGTGGCAAACCCGATGAAGTCTGCGGGAATGAGCGATGTGCCCTGGTGAATGAGTTGGAAAAACGCGTGCTGGCCGTTGGTGCCCGGCTCGCCCCAGAAGATTTCACCGGTGTTGTAGGTCACGGCGGTGCCGTCGTGGCGCACAGACTTGCCATTGGACTCCATGGTCAACTGCTGCAGGTATGCGGGGAAGCGGGAAAGGTCCTCGGAGTACGGCAGCACCGCGTGGGTCTGCGCGTCGAAGAAATTGCGGTACCAAATGTTGAGCAAGCCCATAAGCACCGGCACGTTCTGCTCGAACGGTGCGGTGCGGAAGTGCTCATCCATGGCGTGGAAGCCGTCGAGCATGCGCATGAAGTCCTGCGGGCCGATCACGGCCATCAGGCTCAGGCCGATCGCGGAGTCCATGGAGTAGCGCCCGCCGACCCAGTCCCAGAAGCCGAACATGTTGGAGGTGTCGATGCCGAACGCTGCAACCTTCTCCGCGTTCGTCGACACTGCGACGAAGTGCTTCGCAATCGCGGACTCGTCGCCGTCGAATTGCTCCAGCAGCCAACGTTTTGCCGCGTGCGCGTTGGCCAAGGTCTCCTGGGTGGTGAAGGTCTTCGAAGCGACGATGAACAGGGTCTCTTCCGCGTTGCAGCGGTCCAGCACAGCGGCCAGGTCAGCAGGATCGACGTTGGACACGAACTCCGCCGTAATCCCCGCGGTGGCGTATGCGCGCAGCGCCTTCGTCGACATTGCCGGGCCCAAATCGGAGCCACCAATGCCGATGTTCACCACCTTCTTGATCGTGTGCCCGGTGTGGCCTTGCCACTCGCCGGAGCGCAGGGCGGATGCGAAGTCGCGCATCCGGCCGAGCACCTCGTGCACATCGGCGGCAACATCCTGGCCGTCTACCTCCAGCTCCGCATCCACTGGCATGCGCAGCGCCGTGTGCAGAACCGCACGATCCTCCGTGTTGTTCAGGTGGGCGCCGGCAAACATCTCGTCGATACGCTCGCGCAAGCTCGCCTCTTCAGCAAGAGCAACAAGTTGCTTCACGACGTCCGCGTCAACCAGATTCTTCGAAAGATCAGCCCGCAGCCCGGCAGCCTCGAAAGTGAAGTGCTCCGCGCGGTTGCTATCTGCGACGAAATGATCGCGCAGTGTCGTCTCTGACTTTTCCGCGTGCAGTTTCTTCAGGTTGTTCCAGGCATCGGTCGTGGTGATGTCGCTCATTGTTCCTCCCAGGTGCGTGCTGGTATTCGTCGCCGGTAGTTGCTTTCCACGGTAATCAAAAACAGTTGTCGGGGCCGGTGGAACATTCTTCGGGCGGGGCATAATGGCGGGCATGAGCATTGTGAAGATTAACGCGATTACTGTCCCTGAAGGAGCCGGGGAGGAACTGGAGCGTCGCTTCCAAGCCCGCAAGCATGCTATCGATTCGCAGCCTGGGTTCGAAGGCTTCCAGTTGCTACGCCCGGTCAAGGGTGAAGAGCGCTACTTCGTAGTCACCCGCTGGGCCGACGAGGATGCATACAACGCATGGTGGGAGGGTGAAGGCCGTGCAGGCCATGCCCAGTCCGGCGATCCCGGCGAGGGCCACGGACACGATGAAGGTCACGCTGAGGGGCGCGGCGGCGAGCGCAAGCCAGTTTCCTCGAAGGCTGAGCTGCTTGAGTTCGAGGTTGTCCTCGACTCGCTCGAGCAGGACTAGAGCTCTCGCGGTTTCAGTCCCGTTACCCCAGTTTGCCGCGGCCGAGGCGCAGAAGAATCTGCGCTAGCCCTGGCCCTTCTTCGCCGAGCTCGTCGCGGAACTGGTTAATAATCGCCACCTCGCGGGTGTGCACGAGCTTGGTGCCTCCGGACCCCATGCGGGTTTTGCCAATGGCCTGCGAGATCTCGGTGCGGCGCTTCACTGCGTCCAGGATGACCCGATCTAGCCGATCAATCTCCTTGCGGTACTCCTGGATCTCCGCGTCGGACAACGGGTCGTCGGTACCGGAGGGCATGCGGATCTCAAGCTCGCTCATGGGAAATGATTATGCCTGACCGCCAGCGCCGACCTGTTGCTTTCCCCCCCTAGATAGACGACGTGACCAGCATCCCAGCCATGATGAACATAGTAATGGCCACCAGAACCTCGATGATCCGCCAGGCTCGGGGAGAGGAGAGTAGGGGAGCGAGCTGGTAGGCACCGAACCCGAGACCTGAGAACCACACGATGGAGCCCAACAGGGCACCGAAGAAAAAAACCGTGATCCCCGTGCTGGTGCGCAACGCTGCCCAGCAAAATAACGGTGTCCAGGTAGACGTGCGGATTCGCCCAGGTGAGAGAGTGCGGTCACCGCGACGTTGTGTAGCGTCGTCGCGTCCGCGTGCCCATTCGCCTGGTCCGGTGTAGAGACCTCGAGAGACGCTGAGTTGCGAAGGTTCCGGAGAGACTGAAGCCCGATGTAAACGAGGTATGCGGCGCCGAGCCATTTCATCGCGGTGATCAACTTGGGCTGCTGGCTCAGAAACGCCCCGAGGCCGAAATAGCCAGCCATGATTAAGGTCGCGTCGGACACGATGCAGATCGCAACGACCGGCACAATGAACTCGCGCCGAATACCTTGGCGGAGCACGAACGCATTCTGCGCTCCGATTGCGGCGATGAGTCCGAGTCCCATCGCAAAACCGGTACCGAGGGCGCTTGCAGGCATGGTTCGAAAGATTACCGCGGTGCGTCTCCCGGAGTTCGAACACCCGCACGAGTCGTGTTGGAGGCGGTGGGTAGGGTTTAGCCCATGAGCAATCAGACCGATCTGACGCTGGGGCTGAACCCGCAGCAGCAGGCCGCCGTAGTGCACGAAGGTGGCCCGCTGCTCATCGTCGCGGGTGCGGGCTCGGGCAAAACTGCGGTGCTCACCCGCCGCATTGCGCACTTGCTGCAAGACAGGGGAGTGGCACCCTGGCAGATTCTCGCGATCACGTTTACCAATAAGGCCGCGGCTGAGATGCGCGAGCGCGTTGCGGCGTTAGTCGGGCAAACAGCTGAGCGCATGTGGGTGGCAACGTTCCACTCGGTGTGCGTGCGCATCTTGCGCCAGCAGGCCCAGCTCGTGCCGGGGTTGAACACCAACTTCACTATCTACGACGCGGATGATTCTCGCCGCTTGCTCGGCATGATCGCGAAGGACTTTAACCTCGATCTGAAGAAGTTCACGCCCCGCACGCTCGCCAACGCGATCTCAAACCTCAAGAACGAGCTCATCGGCCCTGAGCAGGCGCTCCCAGAGGCGGAGCGGACCCACAACCCGTTCGAGACCACGGTGGCGAAGGTCTATGCGGAATATCAACGCCGGTTGCGTCAGTCCAACGCTCTCGACTTTGACGACCTCATTGGTGAGGTGGTGCGCATTTTCAAGATGCACCCGCAGGTCACCGACTACTACCGTCGCCGCTTCCGCCATGTGCTGGTGGACGAGTATCAGGACACGAACCATGCCCAGTACGAGCTGATTCACACCCTGGTAGGCGATGGGCCAGACGCGCCAGAGCTCGCCGTCGTGGGCGACTCCGACCAGTCCATTTATGCGTTCCGTGGCGCGACCATCCGCAATATCGAGGAGTTTGAGCGCGACTACCCAAATGCCACCACGATCGTGCTGGAGCAGAACTACCGTTCGACGCAGAACATCCTCAGTGCTGCGAATTCGGTGATTGCCCAAAACGTTGACCGTCGCCCGAAGAAGCTCTGGACGGATCACGGGTCGGGCGAGAAGATTGTGGGCTACGTCGCCGACAATGAGCACGATGAGGCACGCTTCATCGCCGCCGAGATCGACGCACTGACCGACCAGGGCGTGCGGTACTCCGATATCGCGATCATGTACCGCACCAACAACGCCTCTCGTGCGATGGAGGACATCTTCATCCGTTCCGGCATCCCGTACAAGGTCGTTGGCGGCACCCGCTTCTACGAACGGCGAGAGATCCGCGATATCGTTGCGTACCTCAAGGTGCTAGATAATCCGGATGACACGGTGAGTCTGCGGCGCATCGTCAACGTGCCCAAGCGCGCCATCGGAGACAAAGCCCAGGCGATGGTTGCACTCCACGCCGACAATCACGGTCAGAGCTTTGGCCGCTCGCTTATCGACGCTTCGTTGGGCAACGTCGACATGCTCAACTCCCGCTCAACCAACGCCATCTCCGGGTTCGTGCAAATGATGGAGGGTATCCGTGAGGAAATGCCGCAGATGGTCAACGAGGTCACCGGCATGCCGGACCTCGGCCAGCTGGTAGCGCGAATTCTAGATGCCACCGGGTACAAATCGGAGCTCGAGGCATCGAACGATCCTCAAGATGCTGCGCGTCTCGACAACCTCAACGAGCTTGTTTCCGTCGCGCGCGAATTCTCCTCGGAGGCGGCCAACCAGCTCGCATACATGACGCAGGAAGACCTTGACGCAGCAATGGAAGAGGGGGAACCCGCCCCAGGATCACTTCAGGCCTTCTTAGAGAAGGTTTCGCTAGTCGCTGACGCGGATCAGCTGCCGGACAATGATCAGGGTGTGGTCACGATGATGACGCTGCACACCGCAAAGGGCCTGGAGTTTCCGGTGGTGTTTGTTACAGGCTGGGAAGACGGGCAGTTTCCCCACCTGCGCTCGCTCGGCGATCCGGAGGAACTTGCCGAGGAGCGCCGTTTGGCATATGTGGGCATCACCCGCGCCCGCGAGCGGCTGTACCTCACGCGCGCGATCCTGCGCGCTTCGTGGGGCGCTCCGGTAACTAATCCCGCCAGTCGCTTCCTCGCTGAGGTCCCGGAGGACCTCGTCGACTGGCGGAGGGTGGCACCTGAGCCGGAGTTCAACTCGAGCGCGTGGGGCACACCTGCTTCCGTTCCCGCACGGGCGAAACGTACACGGCGCGGTATTGCGGGCGATATGAAAGTGAATAAGAACCTCGAACTGGCCGTTGGTGATCGCGTCAACCACGCGAAGTACGGCCTCGGCACGGTGCTCACCGTAGAAGGTACCGGTGTGCGTGAGACGGTAACGGTGGACTTCGGTTCTTCTGGCACGGTCCGTCTCATGCTGATCGGTGGCGTGCCAATGGAGAAGCTTTAGCTCGGAATCGAGATGCCTCGGGCGTTGAACCACGCCACTGGATCAGCCTGGGTGACTCCATCCGGCTTGATTTCGAAGTGCAGGTGCGGGCCGGTGGACTGGCCTTCGTTGCCGATCTTGGCGATCTGCTCGCCGGCGGAGACACGCTGGCCGACGCTGACGTTGTAGTCGCGCATGTGGCCGTAGACGGAGACCTCGCCGTCATCGTGTCGAATGACGACCCAGTTGCCGAAACCCTGGGCGGGACCCGCGTTAATGACGGTTCCGTCCATCACAGCGTAGATCGGGGTGCCAATCGAATTCGCGATGTCGATGCCGTTGTGCAGCGTTCCCCAACGCGAGCCGAAGCCAGAGGTAAATGTGCCCTCAGTGGGTGTGACAACTTTGCGGCCGTCAGAAGTGCTGCCCTCCTGGGAGGAAACCCAGTTTTCGGGCAACTCAGGTGCGAATGCCTCTGCTACCTCATCACCCAGTGAACGAGGGTCGTACACTACCGAATATCCGGCGTAGCTCAGGGTGGCACCGGAAGTCACGATCGTGTTTGCTGCGTCGGCCAGGGCCTTGAGCGTTTGCTGGCCGTTGTCGGTGGGAACTCCGTTGACGTGGAGGGTGACAGCACCAGCGTGCGGGGCGGCTGCGGCAGTTAGTACTAGCACCGCTGCGAGAGCGGTGGAAAGCAGACGACGGTTCATGGTGGAGCGAAACCTTTACGTTCGGTGGGTGATACCGCCGTAGAATGTAACGCCGTTACATTCCTTTGACAATGCGTTGACGTGCATGTTTGTCGAAAGAGTGTTTCAAACGCCAAAGAAATGCGCAGGTCAACGAAATGTTACTGGTGTGAAGATTGTTACGAATGTGATTATTGTTCGGGGGTAAAACCGGGGTTGCCCGAGCGCGAAAAACCCGCCACCTTGAGGGTGGCGGGTGCGTTGCTCTGCGCTAGTTAAGGCGATTGCGCGCGAGGGTTAGAGGGAGATGCCTCGCTCGGCAAACCATGCGGCCGGATCCACGGGAGTGTTGCCGTCCGGGTGGATCTCAAAGTGGAGGTGGGTGCCGGTGGAGAAGCCCATGTTGCCCATTCCGGCGATCTTCTGGCCCGCGGTCACGCGCTGGCCGGCGACCACATCAAGGCTCTCCATGTGGCCGTAGATGGAGAGTGAGCCGTCATCGTGCTTGATGCGGATCCAGTTGCCGTAGCCCTGGGCGGGGCCAGAATCGATCACGGTGCCGTCCATGACTGCGAGGATCGGGGTGCCGTTCGCGTTGGCGATGTCGACGCCGGAGTGGAATGCGCCCCAGCGCGGGCCGAAGCCGGAGGTGAAAGCGCCTTCGGCCGGCTTGACCACGTTCGGCATGCGGGCCTGCAGGTCGGCTGCCGCGACCTCGGCGGAGTGCTCGACGGCCTTCACCAGCTGATTGGACAGGTCTTCGACCGGCTTGTACTCGGTGATCGTGAGGATCTGCGGGGCGGCCTCTTCGATCACGCCTTCAGCTGCGGTATCGACAACGTCGAGCAGCTCCTCAGAGTCAGCGGCGAGCTCAAAGTCGAGGTTGGCTTCCGCCGTCTTGTTGGTGGTCAGTTCGCCTGCGGCGGCACCGGAGAAACCTGCAGTCGAGACCGCGCCGGTGGTAACTGCCACCATGGCAACGCGGCCCTTGTTCGGGGACTGCTTGCGGTGCTTACCACCTTTACGAGACGAGTTGTACATATACCCTCTTTGCGCAGATCCTTAGGTTACGTTTAAACCGCTCGTGCTCATCCGTAACCATCTCGTTATCTTGACGTTGCTACTGTAACGAATCGGTTTCGGTGGAGCAACCCAGTTCGCGAACAAAGTACGTCGTTTTTCTCTGAATTTCCGTTACGTCGTTACTTGAGCCACTTTAGTCACACGCGTTACCGTCGGTTGCCCCCATATGCGGACGAGTGTCCCTATCCAATCAGTGCCTTATGTAATGGCAAAGTAAGCGGGGATGAGTAACACACAGAGCACGCGCCCTACCGCCTCCCGTCGCCGGAGGCCGGTAAAAGGGCTCGTGACCGGGCAACAACGGGAGAAGCCTGAACCGAAAGCGCCCGAAACCTGGGCGCAGCGTCTGAAGCAATACGTGCCGTCCGCAGTTGCGCCGCTCGCTGTGCTCGCCCTCGCTACCGGCGTTACCTGCTTCGCAGTGATCTTGCTCTCAGATTGGGGCATGAAATACCTGCCCGCCGCAATCGGGCAGTCCTGGCTCACGTTGCACGGCGTGCCGCTGCGCATCGACGGAGTCGAGTTGTCGCTCGTGCCGCTGCTACCCGCCGTGGGGATCGTTGCGCTTGTCGCCTCCCGCATCCGCGCCGCAACGAAGACTCGCGTCAGCGTGTTGGACCTCGGAGCCATCTTTGTCCTCGTGACGGTGACGTCGCTCGTGCTAAGTGTGGTCTCCCTGTTCATGGTCGCGGATGCGTCCCATGTCTTTGCGATTGCTCCGCCCCATCCAGCGGCCGCGATCCTCATGCCGCTCGGCCTGCACCTCGCCGGCTTTGCGCTCGGCATCAGTCCTGTCGTTTGGCGGGTCATCGCGAAACGCTCCGGAATCCCACCTGAAACTGTCATCACTGCTGGTGCCGCGCTACGCGTCATGCGGGATCTCGTGCTCGCCGCAGCCGTGGTGTACCTGGTATTGCTCGCACTGAACTACCGCCACATCGCTGAGGTGGTCGGTGCATATCCGAACCTCGGTTGGTCCGGGGGACTCGCGCTCACGCTGCTGTGCCTCGGCTACCTTCCGAACGCGGCCGTGGCAACGCTTGCAGTGCTCCTAGGCGGCACGTTCGAATACGCAGGAGCGACGGTAAGCCTTTTCGATGCCACCTCCGTAGCACTGCCGCCGTTGCCAATCTTCGCGGCCGTGCCGGCCAGCGCGCCCGTCTGGGTGACTGCACTCATGCTCATCCCGGTCGCAGTCGTCTTGCGGTTTGCTCTTACCAGGAGCTTTTCGCTTATCGACGTCGCCGCCACCGCCACTTGGGCGGCAGTCCTGGGCCTTGTGGTGGCAAGCTATGCAAGCGGCACTGCGGGTGCCTACGGTCATGTCGGCCCCAACCCGTGGACATTCGCGGTCTTGCTGTTCCTCTGGACCGCGTTGCCCGGCCTGATCGCGTGGCTGGTTTCTCTCGCTCGGGCGCGTTCTGCTGGCGAAGACAGCGGCGAAGACGGCGGCGAAGACGGCCAGGTCTAAACTCGACTGCTGTGACTACTTTGATCACCGTGCTGGTTTCTGGATCCGGCACGCTGTTGCAAGCGATTCTTGATAACCAATCCGAGGCGTACCGCGTCGCACTCGTGGTCGCGGATAAACCGTGCCCGGCGCTCGAACGGGCCGAACGCGTCGGTGTGCCTACGCGCGTCGTTGCTTTGGGGGCAGACCGCGGCGCGTGGGACGAGAAACTCGCCCAGGCAGTCGCTGCTGGAAACCCGGACCTGGTGGTCTCCGCGGGGTTCATGCGGATCCTGGGGCAGGCGTTTCTGGACCGGTTCCAGGGCAAGACAGTGAACACGCATCCGTCGTTACTCCCGGCATTTCCCGGTGCGGACGCGGTCGGTGATGCGCTGGCTTATGGTGTAAAGGTCACTGGCTGCACCGTGCACTTCGTTGACGCGGGGGTAGATACGGGCGAGATCATTGCGCAACGTGCCATCCGCGTTGAAGACGGCGACACGAAGGACACACTTCACGAACGCATCAAGCAGGCTGAGCGCGAGCAAATTGTTGGGTTGCTCGCCTCGGCACGATTGGACAATGGAAAGGTGACCTTTTAAATGGGCATCGAGATCAAGCGCGCGCTTATCAGCGTGTACGACAAGACCGGGCTCGAGAAGCTCGCACGCACGCTGGGGGACGCGGGCGTTGAGATTGTCTCGACCGGATCGACCGCGAAGCGCATCGCTGATGCCGGGGTGAAGGTCACCGAGGTCGCAGAGCTCACTGGTTTCCCTGAGGTGCTCGATGGGCGCGTGAAGACGTTGCACCCGCGGGTTCACTCAGGCATCCTGGCCGACCTGCGCAAAGATGACCACGTCCGCCAGCTCGAGGAACTGGGCATCGAGGCGTTCCAGCTTGTCGTCGTGAATCTTTACCCGTTCCAGGAGACCGTGGCCTCCGGTGCCTCCTTCGACGAGTGTGTCGAGCAGATCGACATCGGCGGGCCATCCATGGTGCGAGCTGCAGCGAAGAATCACCCCTCCGTCGCAGTGGTCGTCAACCCGGAGCGCTACGCGGATGTGATCGCAGCGGTACAGAATGGCGGGTTCGACGAAGAGCAGCGTCGGGAGCTAGCGGCCGCGGCATTCGAACACACCGCGCACTACGACGCCGCGGTGTCCGCCTGGTTCAACGAGCAGTTGGGGCGCACAGGAGCCACGAGCGGGGAGACGACCAGCCTGCGCTACGGGGAGAACCCCCACCAGTCGGCCCGACTCGTGTCGTTTGGCACCGGTCTGGCTGCTGCGACCCAGCACGGCGGCAAGGAAATGAGCTACAACAACTACCAGGATGCCGACGCAGCGTGGCGCGCTGCCTGGGACCATGAGCGGGCATGCGTGGCCATTATCAAACACGCCAATCCCTGCGGCCTAGCCGTGTCCGACACCTCAATCGCCGACGCGCACAAGAAGGCCCACGCGTGTGACCCGGTATCCGCTTACGGGGGCGTGATCGCCTGCAATCGCGAGGTGACCCTCGAGCTGGCGGAGCAAATCGCGCCGATCTTTACCGAGGTCATCATCGCGCCGGGCTACGAGCCGGCGGCTTTGGAAAAGCTGCAGGAGAAAAAGAATCTGCGCATCCTGACTGCGGAGAAACCCGAGCGCGACGGTGAAGAGCACAAGCAGATCTCGGGTGGCTACCTGATCCAGGACCGCGACATCTACCAGGCGGAGGGCGACAACGCCGAGAACTGGACGCTCGCTGCGGGCGACGCAGTCGGCGCGGAGACATTGGCCGATCTCGAGTTCGCGTGGCGCTCGGTGCGCTGCGTGAAGTCCAACGCTATCCTCATCGCCGCCGACGGAGCGTCGGTGGGCATCGGCATGGGCCAAGTCAACCGCGTCGACTCCGCGAAACTGGCAGTGGACCGCGCGAACACGCTTGACGACGGCAAGAACCGCACCAACGGCGCTGTCGCCGCTTCGGACGCGTTCTTCCCCTTCGCTGACGGTTTCCAAATTCTCGCTGATTCCGGTGTGAAGGCTGTCGTGCAGCCGGGTGGCTCGATCCGCGACGAAGAGGTCATCGCCGCGGCCGAGGAGGCCGGCGTGACTATGTACCTCACCGGCACCCGTCACTTCGCCCACTAAGGGTTTAAAGAGCAAGCCTATGTCTTCCCGCATAGCTGCCGCGCTGCTCGCCGCTGGCCTGGTGTGGCCGGCGATGCCCGCGTTGTACGACGTCCCAGTGCTCGGCCCTGCAATCGCGCAGGCCTACTACCAGCTGCCCAAGGAGATCCAGGGGCGCATCTCGCCCAACGTCCGCGCGCAGATTCTGCCTCCGGCGCTACCAGAACCCGACGCGGCAGGTCCGTCTTATCCTGGTGGCAACGATCACCGCGCGAACCAGGCGGTCCTGGATCAGTTGGTTGCCGAGGTGGGCGCGCGCCACTCGGGCAGCGTCGCGATCTCGGTCGCTGGCGTGCACGGGCAGTACACCGCTGGCGATGACCGGCCGGTGCTTGCATTTTCGACGATGAAGGTGCCGTTGGCGATTGCGGCCTTGCGCCAGGATGCGGGTCTCTACCCGGACGCGGAAGCAGCGGTGACGCGCTCCGACAACGAGGCAACATGGCGGATGGAGGAGGTTGTTCCTGCCACCGCGGTTGCCGATGTCATCGCGCAGGCAGGCTCACGCACGACCAACTCGGCCGGATGGCGGATGGGCACGCAGTGGACAACCTCAGACCAGGCACAGTTCGCTTCCGGCCTGCGCTGCGTTGAAGGGCATGAGCCCGTGCTGGACATGATGGGCCGGATCGTGCCTGAGCAGCGCTGGGGTCTTGGGCGCATTGAGGGGGCACGGTTCAAGGGCGGTTGGAATTTCCACGAAGACGGCCACGTTGCTCGCCAATTCGGGTTGATTCCAGGGCCGGATGGAGACGTTGCGGTTGCGATCACGGCGTATAGCCCGGACGGGTACGTGGGCAGCTACCGCATGCTCGATGAGCTTGCCGACGGACTGGCGAAGCTTACTCCACAATTGCCCACGTCGCGCTGCTGAGCGCAGTAGCTGGGGCAGTGCGTTAAGGTGCGAGCATGACACACCCCTACGGCGAAAGTAGCTGGGACCAGTCGCCCAGCTACTCCAGCGGCGATGACGCCTTCTTCGGCCCGGCTTACTACGAGGAGGAGAAAGGCGGCACCAACGCGTGGCTTGTGGCGACTCTCGTGCTGCTGCTCGCCGTGCTTGTCGGCCTGCTGATCTACTTCTTCGGCAGTGGGTTTTTCGGATCCTCGAAGGGTGAGATCGAAGAGCCAACGTACGCACCGTCTACTGACAGTCCCGCGACTTCGGCAAGCCCTGGGCCGGAGACGGTGACCACCACAGAGAAACCTCCGGTACGTGATTACTCTAACTTCGCACCCGACACTGATGTCACGTCGCAACAGTTTGCCGCAGAGGTATTCAAGGCGTTCCAGGAGGTTTCCCAGCGAGAAGGTCGGACAGATGTGAGCGTGTCTGCGTACAGCCCGGTGACGGGTAATAGCTACGCCATGACGTGCGGCGGTGACGAGGTTGTGTACTGCTCCGGCGGCAACAACGCCCGGGTGAAGATTTGGTAGGTCGACTCCACACTGTGGCCGCTGGATTTGGCCTTGCGGGAGTATTGATCTTTGCTCACGGCTGCACGCTGCCGTTACGCGTCGAGGACCTCCCTGGGCCAGCTACTGCAACCACGCAGTCGCAATTTTCTGCTTCCGTGAACGTGACGGCGTCTCCAGACACGGCGCAGCCGCAGGGTGGGGAAGAGGCCGGCGCACTTGCTGCGCTTGAATCCGTGATCGCAGACGTTGAGTTAACGTTTGGCGGGAAACTCGGCATCGCGACCGCCAGTTCACAGGGTGCGATCGCAGCAGGCTTCCAAGACGCGAGCCCGGCATGGTCTACCACCGTCAAGGTGCCGATAGCTATTGCCGCGCTGCGCACGCAACCACATCAGCTTGTCGACGCCGGACTGGCGATCACGGTCTCCGACAACGAAGCAGCGGAGCGCTTGTTCGCGGCCAGCGGAGCTGAGGCCGTGAACACGGTGCTCAAAGAAGCCGGGGTGGGCACCCCAGTCAATGACGTTGTGCTGCGTCCCGGCTTCAGCTCGTTCGGCCAGACGGCGCTTAGTGTTTCGGATGAGGCTGTGCTCGCGAGCAGGTTCGCTTGCCTCGAAGGCGCGGACCCGGTGTTGGAGATGATGGGGCGCGTTGACCCGAGCCAGTCGTACGGGCTTGGGGCCGTCGAAGGGGCACGCTTCAAAGGCGGGTGGGGGCCGGACGAAGCGGGTAGCTACCAGGTTCGCCAGTTCGGACTCATACCGCGTCACGACGGCACCTTTGCCCCGGCGGCACTCAGCGCTTTCCCCGCGGACGGAGCCTACGCGACCGGCCAGGCGATGCTCACGCACGCTGCGACCACGCTTGCGACGCAAGCGCAGTCTCTTCCCGTCGCAGAGTGCTGGTCGTGAACTAACTCGTCGGCATTTCCGCGCTCACCCGGGATACTAGCTCCAGTGTCCGTTCACCGCGTCGCTGTGGAATGTCGGCGTGAAGCACGTCGAGCACCGCATCAGCAATGGTGACCGACGGCGCGGGGAGTGCGTCGTCGACAAGCGGATAGGGCGCGATGCCAGTGTTATCGCGCATCTCGATGGCCGCGAGCGTCATATGGAACGGCAGCTCGATGCGGGGATCGTCTTCACCGACGATCTGTGCGGCGAGGTCGCGGTAAATGCCCTCGAGCTGGGCGCGGGCCGCGTGGTACTCGGCGAACTCATCGTTGGTGAGCACCGGGAGCTGATAAAGCCTTCCGATGTTCCAGTTCGAGCTGAGCAAGATACGGGTCTCGGCCGCGACAAGCGCCCAGAGTTTGAGCGCCGGTGACTCGTCCGACTCTGCAAGATCGGACGCGAGATCCAACGCGGGCTGAATCGTGCTCATCAGCAACGTCATGAAGATGTCGTTCTTTGAAGGGAAGTGGTAGTACAGCGAAGCTTGTCGCATGCCGACGGCTTCCGCGATCTGGTGCGTCGAAGTAGTCGCAAAACCGTGGCGGGTGAACAGCTCGGACGAGGCGTCAAGGATCTCCTCGCGGGCGGTGCTACCGCGCCGTCGGGGACTCTGCTTGCGCGGGCGGCCGACCGTTCCTGCCATATGCGCCTCATCTCCATTCGTGGCTTCAAGATCGAACGACAACTCTAGACACGAAAACACCCGTCCTCAACCCTGGCGAAACAGGGGAGAACGGGTGGATCGAAGATGCTTACGCTGTTGTCAACCGATTCTTAGCGGCTGGTGAACGGCAGAAGAGCCATCTCGCGCGCGTTCTTCACGGCGGTGGCCACCTGACGCTGCTGCTGCGGGGTCAGGCCGGTCACGCGACGGGAGCGGATCTTGTGACGGTCAGAGATGAACAGTCGCAGGGTCTCGATGTCTTTGTAATCGACGGTTTCGATGCCCTTTGCCTTCAGCGGGTTCTTCTTCGGGCGGCGGGACTGCTCCATGCGCGGCTTACGCTGGTTGTTGCGCTTCATTGGTAGTTGTCCTCCTTACCACGAAGACTTACGGACGCCAGGCAGCTCACCACGGTGAGCCATCTCGCGCATACGGACACGGGAAACACCGAACTTGCGGAGGTAGCCGCGGGGGCGGCCGTCACGAGAGTCACGGTTGCGCACGCGCACCGGGGAGGCGTCGCGCGGCTGACGGTTGAGCTCGAACTGAGCGTCGAGACGATCCTCGTCGGAAGTCTCCGGGTTGCGGATGATCGCCTTCAGCTCGTTACGGCGTTCTGCGTAGCGAGCGACGATCTCCTTGCGCTGTTCATTCTTCGCAATCTTGGACTTTTTCGCCATGGATTATCGCTCCTCGCGGAATTCGACGTGCTTGCGCACAATCGGGTCGTACTTCTTCAGCGAAATACGGTCCGGGTTGTTGCGCTTGTTCTTGCGGGTGACGTAGGTGAAGCCCGTGCCAGCGGTGGACTTGAGCTTGATGATCGGACGGATATCGTTACGTGCCATTAGATCTTCTCACCTCGTGCGCGGATCTGTGCCACGACGGACTCGATGCCGTCGCGGTCGATGATCTTGAGACCCTTCGTGGAAACGTTCAGGGTAATCGTGCGGCCCTCGGAGGGCAGGTAGAACTTCCGCTTCTGCACGTTGGGGTTCCAACGGCGCGAGTGGCGGCGGTGCGAGTGGGACACGGTTTTGCCGAACGACGGCTGCTTCCCCGTGACCTGGCAATGTGCCGACATTGGTTACTTCCTTTACTTCTGCCGCCCACGCACTGATCACGTTGTGAGGAGGGCACCGAAAGGATGCATTGGAAAACGCATCGGTGCAGGTGTAATCGGTTGACGCAGGCGTTTACGTGTTCTTCGACAACAGCGAGTGACAACCTTACAGCTTTGCCGCGCGGATTCCTAATCGCTGATCGCGTTCCGCAATGCCCGCCCACGAGCATTTTCCACCGCACCGGTGCAGATGGTTCCCGTGCAGCGCAGGGTGATGGAAGACTGGCGCTCATGCTGCAAGGAGATCCTCGGCGGAATCCTGCTTTAGCTGCTCATGGTCATGATGGGTGTCGGCATCTTCACCCTCGCCGCGCGCCTCTACCGCGCCGGCTTGTTCCAGCCAGAGCAGGTTGCTTTACGACGCAAGATTGCACGGGTCGGTCTCGGCATCGGGCTTCCACTTGATTGGGGGTTGCGGCTTTTCGCAAGCGGGTCCTCCGGTGTCTTCACCCGGTACCTCAGCTCCACCATTGTTGCTTTTGGGGTCCTGGCGTTGATTGCTGGTTTCTACGTGAAACGCAACAACCGCCTCGGCGCTGCGGGCAGCGCCTTGGCGGCTGTGGGCAGGATGGCTGTGACGTGCTACATCCTGCAGAATCTATTGGCATCAATCGTGTTTTACGACTTCGGCCTTGGCGCGGCCCGGGTCACTGACGGTGAGTTGCAATGGTTGAGGGTCACGCTGATCTACATCGGCCTCTGTGCGGTGCTTATCGGGCTCAGTGTGTTCTAGCTACGAAAGTTTCCGCGGGGGCCGGTGGAGACCGTTATGCATTGGGTGTACGAGTCGCCTGGCCGGGCTGGCCAGGCTGGCCGGCGAGCAGGTCACGGATCTCAGTGAGCAGCTCGGTCTCGGTCGGGTCCTCAACCTCCGGGTCGATGCCCTTGCGGCGCTTCTGTGCCTCGTCAAGCTTGTTCATCGGCGCAACGATGATGAAGTAGACAACTGCGGCGATGAGCAGGAAGTTGATGAAGGCGGTGATCAGTGCGCCGAAGTCGATGAAGGTGGCCTCATTGCCAGGAAGGACGTGGATGCCTAAGGGGGAGAAGTCTGCGCCGCCGACCGCGGAGATCAGCGGGTTGATGATGTTGTCCGAGAACGCGGTGACAACGGCGGTGAATGCCGAACCGATGACGACACCGACAGCCAAATCGATGACGTTGCCGCGCATGATGAAATCTTTGAATCCTTGAAGCATGTGCTCTCCTAAATACAGGCCTAGTTGACGTGGATCGGGTGAAGAACTTATCTGACGCGCGGATTAAGTGCGAAACCAAAGCGGTTTACCGGAGTGTCGCGGGTGGACAAAGGTGGACGGGGGACTCGTCGATAAGCGAACCGCCCAATTATGAGAATGGGCGCCTGAGCTGTAAGCTTTTGCGAGTCCAATTTCGCACCCAACTCAGGCACGGCCGTACGCCTACGGAATCGACCTGATGTTCAACCCTGAGGGAGACGAATCCAACAATGAGGAATGACATTCACCCGGATTACCACCCGGTGATCTTCCAGGACGCAAACACGGGGCACAAGTTCCTGACGCGTTCCACCCTGACCTCCGACCGCACTGACCAGTGGGAAGACGGCAACGAGTACCCGCTCGTCGTCGTTGACGTGACTTCCGAGTCGCACCCGTTCTGGACCGGCGCCCAGCGTCTCATGGACACTGCTGGCCGCGTGGAGAAGTTCAACCAGCGTTTCGGTGGCATGGCTCGCCGCAAGAAGAAGTCCAACTAAGCGCACCCTGTAAGGAGGTACAACGATGGCAACCCCGAAGTTTCGTAAGTCCCGTGCAAACACCCGCATGCGTCGTTCGCAGTGGAAGGCTGACAATCCGGAGCTGACGACCGTCAAGATTGACGGCCAGGAAGTGCGCATCCCGCGCCGGTTGGTCAAGGCGGCAAAGGCTGGCCTGATCGATGTCGAGCAGTTCTAAACTGAACTCGGCGCGCCGGATCTCCCAACGCGTTTGGTAGGTCCGGTTTTTTCTGGTCAATTTACGGCTCAATTGGGTAATCAAGCGCAATTTGAGTTTGCTATACGTTAAGATTTATCACATGAAAATTTTGGTTGTGGATGACGAGCAAGCCGTCCGCGAATCACTGAAGCGGTCGTTGCGGTTCAACGGCTACGATGTGTTACTCGCGGAGGACGGCGAGGAAGCTCTTCAATTAATCCGTGAGCAGCGCCCGGATCTGACGATTCTTGATGTGATGATGCCGAAGCTCGATGGCCTCGGCGTGTGTCGAGTGCTGCGTGAGGAAGGGGATCACACCCCGATCCTGATGCTCACCGCGCGCGATGATGTTGCGGATCGAGTGGCCGGTTTGGATGCCGGTGCCGACGACTACCTACCGAAGCCGTTCGCGCTCGAGGAGTTGCTCGCCCGCGTTCGCTCACTGCTGCGTCGCACCCGGGAGACCCCAACGTCGGAGGAGACCATTGAACGTGCGGCGCTAACGTTCGGGGATTTGACGATGAATCCGGAGACCCGCGAGGTCACCCGCGCTGGCCGCCAGATCACGTTGACCCGAACCGAGTTCGCACTGCTGCTTCTTTTGATGAACAACGCACGCCGCGTGCTTACCCGGCAGCAGATCCTCGAGGAGGTCTGGGGCTACGACTTCCCGACGTCTGGCAACGCACTCGAGGTCTACATCGGCTACCTGCGGCGCAAGACCGAGGCCGAAGGTGAGTCAAGGCTGATCCACACCGTGCGCGGTGTTGGTTACGTCCTGCGGGAGAACGCTCCGTGATCCTCCGACAGTCCGCAGAAAACTACACCCGCGACAAACACGCGAGGCTAGACAATAGTAGTGACAACGCGGACGCTGAGTTCCACCCGGCGAGTTTCTTTGGGCTGGGACTGACCACCCGCCAGCAGTTAGCGTTCTTGGCGGGTGCAATGGTGGTGGTCACCGTGTTGCTGACCTTTACGGTGGGCACGTGGGCGGTTTCGTCTGCGCGCTTGAGCAGGTTGGATAGCGAGCTGAGCTCCAAAGCGTTTGTGGAGATGACTGAGCTGCGCGAGGACGGATTGGCCGACCCGGACGCGATCCGCCAAGAAGTGTGGCGGTTCAAGACCCATAACCCCTTCGTGCGCATTGCGGTTTCGCCCGCAGGGTCCGAGGGTTTCTACGGCGATCCGGTCCCGGTCGGTGGGGAGTTCGCGCCGCTGTCAAACGGCGACGAGCTGTCCACCCGCACCTTGGGTTCGGAGCGCGTAGTGGTGCGTCGTTCACAAGAAGGCGAGTACGTCGCGCTTTCCCAGATGATCGATCCTTATGGACAACTGGTGGGCAGCCTCGGGGCGGGATTGCTCATCATTTCCGGGCTTGGGGCGCTGTTGGCGTGGGGATTGGGCAACCTCGTCGTTGCCGCAGGCCTGCGACCCCTCCAACGCCTCCAGCGGGCGGCCGAAGGGGTCACGCGCACGGGAAAGCTGCGCATGCTGCCAGTCGATGGGGACGACGAATGGGCGCAGGTCAGCGCGTCATACAACGACATGCTGCGCACCATTCAAGATTCCCGCACACGTCAGGCGCAGCTGGTTGCCGATGCCGGCCACGAACTGAAAACGCCACTGACCTCGATGCGCACCAACATCGAATTGCTGAACATGCTGTACTCCTCGGGGCGCCAGGACCAGATCTCGCAAGAAGATCTGGCCGACCTGCAGCACGACGTGATTGCCCAAATGGAAGAGATGTCTTCTCTGATCACGGACCTTGTCGATCTGGCGAGGGAAGACGCGCCTGGCACCGTGTCGGAAGAGTTCCGCTTGGATGAGGTCATCGAGGAAGCCCTGGAGCGTGGCCGGCGCCGCCGTCCTGACGTGCAGTTCCGATACCGCGCCGACCCGTGGATCATGCGAGGAGATCGTGCGGCCATGGTGCGTGCCCCGCTCAACATCATCGATAACGCGTTGAAGTGGTCGCCGCCAGGTGGCACTGTGCGCATTTCACTGCGTGCCGCGACGCGGCGCGCAGTGCTCATCGTTGATGATTCCGGCCCGGGTATCCCGCCGGAGGAGCGTGACAAAGTGTTCCAGCGCTTCTACCGCGCGACGGAAACCCGCTCGACGCCGGGTTCTGGTCTGGGTCTTGCAATTACCCACCAGGTCCTCGAACGCCACAAGGCAAAGGTCTTCGTAGAAGAATCCGACGACGGCGGCGCACGCTTCCGCGTTGTCTTCCCCGGCCGCGTCCCGTCCGATCTGGAGCTGGCCGGAGGGGTTGACTCCGCTGCTGAGGTGCCGGACGCAAGCGTAGACCTGTAACGCTTCCCGCCATCAAGCTCTTTCACAGCCGGTGCCCAGGGTGCGGCTGGAGAATCTTTGGCAGGAAAGTTTTTCTTCGTTAGTGCAGTCACAGACGCATCGGGCATCATGGTGGGGTGAGTAACGCATATCCTCCTCAAGGCCCGTACGAGCCAAACCAGAACTCCTCCTACGAGCCATCTACCTCGAACGCTGGTGTGCAACCAGCGTTGAACGAACCTCAGTCAAACCCTGCCTCGCAGCCGAAGCGACGCTCTGGCGTCGGTGCGGCGATTGCGGTGGCAACAGTGACCTCGCTCCTCGTTGGCGGAGGCGCGGGCTATCTCGCGGGTTCCAACGCTACCCCGGAGCCGCGCGATTTCCAGAACAGCTTGAACCAGCCGGTGACCGACTTGGTGGAAGAAGCTCCAGACGGCTCCGTCGAAAAGGTCGCTGCCGCGGTGTTGCCGGCGGTTGTCTCCATCGAGGTGATCGGTCAGCGTTCCGCAGCTGAGGGGTCCGGCTCCATCGTCTCTTCTGACGGGTACGTGCTGACGAACCACCACGTCATCGAGTCTGCTGCGGACAACCACGGCGAAATCACCGTCACCTTGAATGACGGTTCCCGGCACCCAGCGACCTATGTCGCATCCGATGTGAATACTGACATCGGCGTTATCAAGATTGACGGCGTGGAAAACCTGCCGACTTTGGAGTTCGGCAATTCGAATGACCTCAGAGTGGGCCAGCAGGTCGTCGCTATCGGCTCGCCCCTTGGGCTTTCCGCAACCGTGACAAGCGGCATCGTTTCCGCCCTCAACCGTCCCGTTCGTGCGGGCCAGGGTGGGGGAGAGAGCTCGCTTATGGACGGCATCCAGACGGACGCAGCGATTAACCCCGGTAACTCGGGCGGCCCATTGGTCGACATGCAAGGTCGTCTCGTAGGCATGAACTCGGTCATCGCGTCGTTGTCGTCGGGTGGTCCAGGTGGACAGGGCGGAGGCTCGATCGGTCTCGGCTTTGCGATTCCGTCGAACTTCGCCCAGCGAGTCGCCAACCAGCTCATCGAAACCGGCGAGGCGAAGCAACCGATGCTGGGTGTGCAGGTCAATGTGATGGGAGACGCATCAGAAGGTGCCGTCATCGCCGACGTGCAACCGGGAAGCCCCGCGGAGCAGGCCGGGCTGAAACAAGGCGAAACGATTATCCGGCTGAATGACCGCCCGATCGAGTCCGCAGACGCATTGATCGCGGCAACGCGTTCGCGCGATTTCGGCGAGACGGTGACCCTCGAGGTGCGCGGTACCGACGGCGAACTCAGAACGGTAGAGGTGACGTTAAGTTCCGAGTAAAGTGCGATGCGTAGCTTCGTCAGATGAGCAGCAGAGGTAAAGGTGGAAAATCTATGACTACCGCGCAAGACTCGCTGGATTTCTTAGAACCGGATGAGGAGTTTCTCCGCGCCGCGGAACTTGAAACTGGCTCTCGGCCCGCACCCTGCGCGCTTGTGGTCTTAGTCGGCGACCGTCGCTTCGACAGTCCCGACGACAACACGCACTCGATGGTCGCTGAGTTATTAACCGAAATCGGCCTCGAGGTTGATGCCGTTGTGCACACGAAGTCGAAGAAGTCGGAGATCCGCAAAGCGATTGAGACCGGTGTTGTCGGCGGCGTTGATCTGGTGTTGACAATCGGTGGCACTGGTGTTGGCCCGCGCGACAAGACACCAGAAGCGACGCGCGCCGTGATTGACAAAATGGTGCCCGGGGTCAGTCAGGCCCTCCGCTCCTCCGGTCAGGCCTGCGGTGCGGTCGATGCCTGCACCTCGCGTGGGATCTGCGGCGTTTCGGGTTCTACCGTTGTGGTGAACCTCGCGCCGAGCCGCCAGGCGATCCGCGACGGCATCGCAACCATCGGTCCGCTGATCTCGCACCTGATCAGTGAGCTCGACGAACACAGCGTCAGCTAGACGGATGGCTCGAGCACGCCGCCGCGCCAAGCGGACCGCGGATGTGGACTACGACCGCACGGCTGACGTGCCCCTGCAGTCAGCCGATACAACGTCTGACGACGAGCGCGTCGTCGAACTTGATGACAACGCGCCCGAGCTGCTGAGCGACCGGGAATTCTACGAGCACGAACGCCCACCCCACCACGGTGAATAACCCAGCTACCGCGCCTACTTCGACTGCGGAATCGCGGAGTACCCGCCGCCGCTGAGCACCACCGTAAGCGGGTCGACCAACGATGCGGCAGCAACGGTCGCAGCATGCGTCTTTCGCAGCAGCACCAATACCGTGCCTTCCTCTCCCACGGTGACGATTCGCCCGCCCTCAGCGATCACTGCGGGGCCGTGGCCAATCACATCGACCCGTGCGCCGTGGTGCAGCATGGGCACGATGTCCGGCTCCGCGAGCGGCAACGGCACCATGGTGAAGTCCTCGCCGGGCGGCTCCTCGGCAACTAGCTGCGCAATCAGGTCGGGGCCAACAAGCCGGGTGGTGGTGACCACCTCACCAGCCGATGCACCGGCAGCGAGGATCTGGCCTGTCGCCAACTCGCTTTCTTGAATCGCGTTCGCGGGCACCACGTTGCTGGGAAGGCGAGTGGTTGTCAGATCCTCTTCGGTGAGCACCGCCCCGGCTGCCACGGGCCGGGCAAAGATGAGCACTGAAGGGGCAGCCCGGTGGGCGTCGATAAGCATGCTCAACCCCGCAACCACCACGAGCACAAAGGCGAGCACCCGCCGTATGACTGTGCTTCGGTGATGTCCGGGGTGCAGGAGGGCGTCAAAACGGGCGAGGTTCATAAGGATTAGACGCGCGCCGAGCCGCCGCCGTTCCCTAGAGCGGGAAAAACCCCGAGGGGGTGATCACCGCATCGATGGGCGCGTCATGCGCTTCGTGCGGCACGGCAGCGACAAACTCTGTGTCATATACCACCGCGGCCACGGGCACATCCAGCCCCGCCAACGCTCGGTCGTAGTAGCCTGCGCCTTTGCCAAGTCGCAGGCCATGCTTATCGACGGCCATTGCCGGCGCGATCACCAGCGCGCACGCGCGCAGCACATTCGAGTTGAAGCGGGGCCCTTGCGGCTCGGTGATGCCGAGCGCGCCTTGGCGCTCCGCCTGCCCGTCTTGGGGTGTCGAGGCCCACGCGAGGACCCCGTCTGCCAGCGAAATCGGCAACCAAACGCTTTGAGCGTGGGCGTTGAGGCGGGCCGCGTAGTCCGCGGGGCCCGGCTCGGAAGGCAGGGGGTTATACGCTGCGATCGGCTGGTTCAAAGCGCCAAAGTGCGTCATTGCGGCGATGGAATACGTCACAATTTCGGCGTCCAGTTGGGCCTTGCGCTCAGGCATGCGTTTCAGGGAGCTTCTGCCCTCGGCGACCTCGCGTCGGAGCTGGTCTTTTTCGGTTCCTGGTTTGCTCCGTTGTATGGCCACCGGTATACCTTTCTGGTCGGGTCGGAAAGCGGAGAAGCCTCAATCACGGGTAGACTCCATGCCCATGCGGAATTCTAAAGAGGAGTCTCAGCAGGCGGCGCATGGCGGTGTGCGGACGGTGGTCGTACCCGCGGCAGGAATGGGTACTCGGTTCTTGCCGGCGACCAAGACGGTTCCGAAGGAACTGCTTCCAGTTGTGGACACTCCGGGCATTGAGCTGATCGCGGAAGAGGCTGCTGATTTGGGGGCGGAGCGCCTGGTCATCGTGGTGGCTCCACAGAAGCAGGAAATCATGGACCACTTCGGTGAGTTCAATGTGCTGCAAAAGCGGCTACTCAACCGCGGTAAGGAGGAACAGGCGGAGAAAGTCAGCCGCGCCAACGAGCTGATTGACGCTGTCGCGGTGACCCAGGAGTCGCCGCTTGGTTTGGGCCATGCGGTTGGCTGTGCTGAGCCTGCGCTTGACGCCGAGGAAGACGCCGTGGCCGTCATGCTGCCAGACGATTTGGTGCTGCCAATCGGTGTGATGGACAAGATGGTGCGCGTGCGCGAGGAGTTCGGCGGCTCCGTGCTGTGCGCATTCAACGTCACCCCGGATGAGGTGTACAACTACGGCGTGTTCGACGTCGAAGACGCTGAGCGCGATATTGAGGGCGTTGAGGTGAAAAAGGTCCGCGGCATGGTGGAAAAGCCTGCCAAGGAAGAAGCGCCGTCCACCCTCGTCGCAACCGGTCGCTACCTGCTGGACCGCGCGGTCTTTGACGCCCTGGGGCGCATCGAGCCGGGCAAGGGCGGCGAGCTGCAGCTCACTGACGCTATCGAGCTGATGATCCAGGAGGGGCATCCAGTGCACGTGGTGGTGCACCGCGGCAAGCGCCACGACCTGGGTAACCCTGGTGGTTACATCCCGGCAAACGTCGACTTCGGCCTTCGTGATGAGAAGTACGGACCTGCCCTCTACCCGGCACTCAAGGAAATCCTCGCTGAATTTGAGGCGGAGCACCCGGAGGTGCTCGAGCGGGGGCAGCAGGGTTAAGCGAGAAACCACGACCCAATGCGCAGCGTTGACGAGCAGCTTGAGATAGTGATCGATGCGGCGGTGACACCGGAACCGGTCCGCGTCGGGATTTCTGATGCGCTCGGACTGATGTGTGCCGAGGAGATCGCCGCGACAAAGTCGCTTCCTGGTTTCCACCAAGCTGCTGTCGACGGGTACGCGGTGCGTGCCGTGGATGTCGGCGGTTCCGCAGGGTTGCGCCGGCCGGAGCCGCGCGACGACGAGGGCGGTGCTGAAACCCCTTCGGCCTCGCGGGACCACACTCTGCCGGTGGTAGGCGAGGTAGCCGCAGGTTCGCAAAAGCCGCTCCGCCTCCAACCGAAGCAGGCAGTTCGCGTGGCCACCGGCGCGCCGCTGCCTACGTTGGCCGATGCTGTGCTGCCACTTGAGTGGTCGGACCGCGGGCGCAAACGCATGACGCCGACGCGTCCAGTTGGCTCCGGTGACTTCGTTCGCCGTCCGGGGGATGACATTCAGCCCGGAGACATCGCAGTGCGTCAAGGGGCTGTGCTCGGCCCCGCACAGATCGGCCTCGTCGCCGCCACCGGGCGGGACAAAGTGCTGGTCTACCCGCGCCCGCGCGTGACGGTCATGAGCTACGGGCTCGAACTTGTCGACGTCGAACGTGACCCCGGATTGGGCCAGGTCTACGACGTAGCTTCCTACGTGGTAGCGGCAGTCGCCGAAGAAGCCGGTGCCGATGTCAACCGCGTGGGCATCATCAACGCGGAACCGCGCCGCCTCGCTGAGGTGATCGCTGGCCACGTTTCGCGCAGCGAACTGGTCATCATTACCGGCGCGGTGGGCGGCTCAGGTTCGGACGCCGTGCAGGATGTGCTCCGCGAACTCGGTGAGGTGGATACCACGCGAGTGGCTATGCACCCCGGCTCCGTCCAAGGGTTCGGACTCTTGGGCGACGAGCGCATCCCGGCCTTTTTGCTGCCGTCGAACGCGGTTTCGGCGTTGATCATCGCAGAAACGATTATCCGTCCAGTGATCCGCGAGTCGCTGGGGAAGAAGGCGACCGGTCGACGCGCGGTGCGCGCACGTTCGCTGCGGGCGATTGACTCCATCGGCGGGCGCCGCGGGTACGTCCGAGCTCGCCTCATGCGCGACGCTGACACCGGGGACTACCTGGTAGAAAGCCTCGGCGGGGTAGGCGGGGCACCGGCGCACCTGCTCGCAGGTTTCGCCGAAGCCAACGCGATGATTCGACTGCCTGAAGGCGTGACTCAGGTGCGTCCGGGCGAGATCGTCGATGTCGAGTTCTTACAACAACGGTCATAGCGTGCGTTAATGCTCGACCGTTTCATCGCTCCTTTCCGCGCACCGACTCCAGGCTGGCCCGAAACCACGCCAGCGGTGCGCATTCGCGACGGTGCCAGCGTGCAGCTGCGGCCGCTGGCAAGCTCCGACGGCGAAGCCTGGAGCCACATGCGCCTGCATGATGAATCGTGGCTCAAACCCGTCGAGCCCACCACACACGGCACCTGGTGGGAGGCGCACTCCCACGCCTCCTGGCGCAACAACTGGCTGAACCTTCGGCGTCTGGCCTACGACGGCACAGTGGTGCCCATGGTCATCGAGGTGAACCGTGAGTTCGCCGGTCAGGTCACGTTGGGCAACATTCAGCACGGGGCCGTGGGGGAGTGCTGGATCGGCTACTGGGTGTTTTCGCCGTACATGGGCCGCGGCGTCGCAACTGCAGCCTGTGCTCTCGGCACCGACCACGCCATCCACCGCGTTGGCATGCACCGCGTCACCGCGACGTACCTGCCCTATAACCCAGCATCGGGCCGAGTGCTTCGATCCTGCGGATACCGGGAGGAAGGGTTCATGCGCCGCAACCTCCATATCAACGGTGAATGGCGTGACCACCACTTCGTCGCTCTTAATGCCGAGGATTACCCGACGACGGCGGTGGAGCGTCTCGCCGCCGCGGGCCGGATCCGCTAAAGCACGCATTATTCAGGCAATTCATGGGTTGTTAACCGGCGCGCCGGGTTCGTTGCCAAGCATGGCCCCGTTAGCGTTGGGCACAACTTTGATGAACTTTGTCGAGGAAAGGTGGCACGTCCTTATGGGCAGCCCGAGCCTGATCATTCTGCTGATCGTCGTCGTGTGGGTGATTGTTCTCGCCCCGCTCGCGTTCGGAAACAACAAGCCGATCCGCCGCTCCGGCCAGGGCTACGAGGAGACCCGCGTGCTCCACGAAGGCGGCACCATGCCAATGGTCGAGCGTCGCCGCCCCAAGCTCACGGCTGCTGATGTGCACCACTACGAGGCTTCGGAGGACGAGGACTACGAGCTTGTCGAGGCAGTTTCGGATGAGGAGCAAGTGCTTATCGACGACACCTCCGCGAGCATGAAGACCCTCATCTCCAGGACTGCCGGCGTGAGCCGGAAGCTCGCTCCCAATGTGATCGAGGCTGATGAGGTCGAGGAGGTCAAGGAAGCCGAGGCGGCCGAGGGTGCCGAGGGTGCCGAGGGCACTGTTGAATCCAACGAGGTCGAGGCTCCGGCGGCAGGTGGCTCCACTGCCTACTCGGTGCTGCAGGCGCAGGCGGAAGACTCGGACGAAGACGAAGACGAAGACGAAGCGCAGGCGGAGTACGAGCTGGCTGAGTCCTACCTTGCACCCGCTGACTTCGGATACGTCTCAGAAGAGGCATCGGCCGCGGCTGAGGATCAGGCTGTCGTGCTCGAACATGGAGAGACTGACACCGAGGACAACGCGGCGGATTCGGACATCGAGGTGGCTGCGGATGCCGATACTTCGAGCGTCGAACTCGAGGACGCCGACATTGCATTCGCCGAAGCTCGCAAGGGCCGCGGCGGCTACGATCCGCAGCGTGATGCGCTCACCCGCGCTGACCGGCTCAAGCGCCGCAAGATCACGTTCATCTCGCTCCTGGCGGCATCCGCGATCACGCTTATAGCGGCGCTCATCGTCGGTGGTTGGATGTGGGTGCTGCCTGCGATCACTGTCGGTCTGACGCTGTGGTTCATGGTCGCGCTGCGCCGCGTAGTCAAGCAAGAGCAGGAACTGCGCGCCCGCCGGATGCGCCAGCTGCGCCGCGCCCGCCTGGGTGTGGACACCGAGGACCGTCCTGCCATCGTGGAGCGGCAGCGCTACCGTGCCGGTGCCGTCATCATGGACCTTGATGATGAGAGCCCGGACTTCGACCACCTGCCGCGCTACCGTCAGGCCGAGCCGGAGTACGGCACCATCGAGCGCGAGCGCCGCGTGCCTGTTCGAGTCGGCGGCCGTTACGACGATTTTGGCGATGACGACAGTTACGACGACTACGAGAGCTACGGCGATTTCGGCGACCGCGCCAGCTAGGGCTACGTCGTTAGTCCAGCTCAGCCTGGCGATTTAACAGTTGCGTGGGAGGGGAGTAACCTCACTTCCCACACGGGGCTATAGCTCAGTTGGTAGAGCGTTGCGTTCGCAATGCAAAGGCCAGGGGTTCGATTCCCCTTAGCTCCACTTCTAGGATTTCAGCATCCGGGCAATTGCCTCGGATGCTTCCTTTATTTTGAGCTCGGCACCCTCGCCGCTGTTCACGGCCTCGGTGACGCAGTGCTTGAGGTGGTCTTGCAGTAGCGCCACAGCGACGTTCTCCAGCGCGGAATTGACCGCGCTGATCTGCGTGAGGATGTCGATGCAGTACTTCTCTTCCTCAATCATTCGCTGCAAACCTCTGGTTTGGCCCTCAATGCGCTTGAGCCGGGCGAGGTAGCGGTCCTTGTCGCTGATGTAGCCGTAGTGTTCGGACGTAGATGACATGGTCTACCTATGCATTCTCGAGAAGCTGGGCGGTGCTGGCTTCGGGGTTGAGATCGAGGCGGCGCAGCAACTGGGCGTTCAGCGCCACAATCACCGTGGATGCGGACATGAGGATTGCTCCCACGCTCATCGGCATCACAAAGCCGATGGGTGCGAGCACACCAGCTGCGAGCGGCACAGCCGCGAGGTTGTATCCCGCTGCCCACCACAAGTTCTGTTGCATCTTCTTGTAGGTTTCGCGGGACAAGTCGATGACGGACAGTACCGAGCGCGGATCCGAGGACGCCAGAATGACGCCTGCGGAGCCGATTGCCACATCGGTGCCCGCGCCGATGGCGATGCCGACGTCGGCTTGCGCCAGGGAGGGGGCATCGTTGACACCGTCGCCGACCATGGCCACTGTGCGACCCTCTCGCAGCAGCTCCTCGACCTTCGCGGCCTTGTCCTCGGGGCGCACTCCCGCGTAGACGCGGTCGATGCCGAGTTCTGCCGCGACGCTCTCGGCGACAGCTTCGGCATCGCCGGTGATCATCACGACCTCGATGCCGGCTGCGTGGAGCGCCTTGACCGCGTCGAAGGACGCTTCCCGGATCTTGTCGGCGAGGCGCAGGGCGCCGATAACGTGGCCGTCGGCAAGCACATGCAAGATGATTGCCCCCTCCTCCCGCCAGGTGCTGGCGACCTTGAGTTCGTCGGCGCTGCGCTCCTCGAGGAGGTACGGGCCGCCGACCTCGATGACGGTGCCGTCGACCGTGGCGCGCACGCCGACTGCTGGGGAGGAGGAGAAGTCGCTGGCGCGGGGAACCTCAAGCTGCTGTTCTTCGGCGGCGCTGACGATCGCGCGGGCCAGCGGGTGCTCACTGTCGGACTCAGCCGCGGCGGCGAGGGCGAGCAGTTCGTTGTCGCTGTAACCCTCGACGGGTTCAAGCGCGGTGACGGTGGGTTCGCCCTGCGTCAGGGTGCCGGTCTTGTCAAAGAGCACCGCGTCGACGTTTCGCATCGATTCGAGCGCGAGGCGGTCCTTGATCAGCACGCCGGCGCGGGCGGCACGCTCCGTCGCAATCGAGACAACCAGCGGGATGGCAAGGCCGAGTGCGTGCGGGCAAGCGATGACCATCACGGTGATGGTGCGCTCGACTGCCTCATCGGGCCGGCCGAGGAAGCTCCAGACCACCGCAGTGATCACGGCAGCGCCGATGGTGAACCAGAACAGCCAGCCAGCAGCGGTATCAGCGAGGCGCTGGGCGCGTGACGACGACGCCTGCGCATCCGAGACTAACTTTTGGATCCCGGCGAGCGCGGTGTCGTCGCCGGTGGCGGTCACCTCAACGCGCAAGCCCGAATCGGTCGCGATCGTGCCAGCCACAACGTGCTCACCCGTTTCGCGGCGCACGGTTTTCGACTCGCCGGTGACCATGGACTCATCCATTGCAGCGCTGCCTTCGACAATCACGCCGTCTGCTGGGATCGAGGAACCGGGGCGGACGATGACCACGTCGCCGACCTCAAGTTCTGCCGGGGCGACCTTGACCACCTCGTCGCCGTCGACCTTTTCCGCCTCGTCCGGGAGTAGCGCCGCGAGCGAGTCGAGCGCTGAGGTGGTCTGCGCGAGCGAGCGCATCTCGATCCAGTGCCCCAGCAGCATGATCACCACAAGCATGGCGAGTTCCCACCAGAAGTCCAAGGTGTGCGGCAGCACCCCGAGGCTGGACAGCCACGACGCCACGAAGGCGACGGTGATGGCGAGCCCGATGAGCAGCATCATGCCGGGTTGGCGCTGGCGGATCTCATCCACCGCGCCGGTGAGGAACGGCCAGCCACCCCAGAAGTAGATCACCGTACCGAGCAGAGGCGAGACCCACGGCACCCAGGAAGCGTCAGGGAGGGAGTAGCCAATCAGGTCGGCGAACATTGCGTTGAAGCCGACGACTGGGATGGAGAGCACCAGCATGATCCAGAACAGGCGGCGGAACTGGGCGACGTGGTCCCCGTGGCCGCCATGTCCACCGTGGCCGTGATGGCCGCCGTGGCCGCTGTGGCCACCGTGACCGCCATGCTCCTCATGGTGCTCGTGATCGTGGTGTTGATTGTCGTCGTGATCTTGGTGGTGCGCGTGCGTTTGTACTTCGCGCGTGTCGTGGTCATGCATGATTCCGACCATATACCCCTGGGGGGTATACCTCAAGGGTGTTTGTTCTCACGATGGGGTAGCATGCGCACGCGTGTCTACTGAACGTATCCGCCGCGCCGTGCTCATCGTCGCGCTGCTGAACCTGGCCTACTTTTTCGTCGAATTCGCCGCCGCGATCGCAATCGGTTCTGCGTCGCTGTTCGCCGACTCCGCCGACTTCCTCGAAGACACCGCGATTAACCTCCTCGTGTTCTTCGCGGTCGCGTGGCCGGCGCAGCGCCGCCGGAAGGTGGGTGCCTTCCTCGCCGTCCTCATCCTCATCCCGGCCGTCGCCGCGATCGCCACCGTCATCTACAAGTTGCTCAATCCGGTCCCTCCATCGCCGGAAGGGCTCACCGGCGTGGCACTCGGCGCGCTCGTAGTCAACCTCGCGTGCGCAGTCATCTTGCTGCGGGTTCGGGAAGAGGGCTCAAGCTTGACGACGGGCGCCTGGCTCGCCGCCCGCAACGATGCTCTCGCCAACCTGCTCATCATCGCCGCCGGACTTCTCACGTTCGTCTGGGCGACCGCCTGGTTCGACATCATCGTCGGCGCGATCATCGCCGCGGTCAACCTGTCTGCATCGAAGGAAGTGTGGGAGGAATCCCGCGAGGAGCACGACTCGGTGGAAGAAGCGTTCGCGGAGATGGACTGCGACTAAACCTCCGACTACGCCTCTGCGCTGCCCTCAGGGGTGGCGTGGTCTTGGATTTTGCAGTTGCGCGTCGTTCCCCCTTTATTGGGAGTTAGATAAATGGCGCTGTGGATCTCTTAAAGGGATAGGTTTGCGTTGCCAATACGATCGCCGCAAGGCCGGCGAACGCAGCCCCGGTCCACATAGCGATGGCAGGGTCATTACCGGCGGAATTCATGGAAAGCGCGCTGACGGCCGTTCCCAGTGTCACGCCCATTGTGATCACAGAGGTGTGGACAGTGCTAACCAGATTTCCGGTCCCGCCAACCTCGGCTACGCGTGTGACAAGAGCGGGGTTCATCGAGACACCTGCGAGTCCGACTAGAAGCACCATTGTTACCGTGAGCCAACCAATGATTGCGAACATGGCGATGATGCTGAGCGAAATGATTAAGACTGCGTGTCCTATGCGCAACACCGTTACTGCGTGACTGTCGGCGAACTTGCCCACCACAAGATTCCCGATGAACGAAAACAGTCCATACGTCAGCAAGACCACGGTCGTGGTGTTCGGGCTTAGTCCCGAATTCCGTTCCAGGAGAGGCGTGAAATAGGTGAATGAACCGTAGGCGGCGCCGATGGTCAGCAGGCTGACCAGATAGCGGGACCATAGTCGGAGGGAACGGAGGTTGCGTAGGTCTTGTTCGCTAGCTTCCTGCGATGCGGGATCCCGCGAAGGCAACGCAAATAGACTCGCAACAAACAAGCAGAGCGCTATAAGTGCCAGCAGATAGAAGCTGGTCTGCCAACTGAGTGCACCAGCAACGTAGTGTGACAGCGGCAGTCCGAATACGGTGCCAACCATGATTCCACCCAGCACAATTGAAATTGCTTCCCCGATTTTCGTTGGACTTTCCGCCAATTGAGCTCCGAAGGTCACTGATAGGCCAAACGTGGCCCCCGACAAGCAACCGGTCAAGATTCGAAGAATGGCTACCCACCAGTACTCGTGGATCAGCGGAACTAGGGCCTCGAGAACCGCATACAAGCCGACGACAGACAGTAAAGCTAGTTTAGGTCGGATGTGGCGCAGCATGTAGGCAACAGCAGGACCTCCAAGCGCCATGCCGAGTGAATACATCGAAACGAGGAGCCCCACCCGGCTGACCGAAGTGTCTAAATCCGTTGCGATTGACGGCATCATTCCGGCCACCTGCAACTCGCTCATTGACACGACCATGATCATGGTCATCAGCAGGTATAAATGCTTTTTCATTAGGTCACTTTCTGTATAAGAGAGTACAAAATTAGGGCAAAGCCGTTTTGGGGTAGCGGTTTTATGTTCTATGGCAGGAGAGCAGTCAGCCCAAGCGAGGTCATAGAACGCAACTCGTCGGGAGACCGCCCAGCTTGAGCCATCACTCGTAGCCCTGCGACAAGTGACGCAATCAGCTGTGCCGCGTTCTCGGGGGCAACATTCTTCGAGATTGAGCCATCGGCCTGACCCTGACGAACCGCTAGTGATAGTGCGGACAGCTGATTGCTTAAACCTTTGTCCAGTAGACGTTTGATGCGATCGTCTCGCCTCGCAATGTCGGGTGTCATGCGAGTGCCGATCGCCATGCATCCGGCAGCGTGGCCATCTTCTGCTGCACACACTTCTTCTCCAATCATGAGGTCGAAGTAGGCGTACAAGCGCTCGATGCCATTGAGCGATTCGTCACCCAGTACCTCTCTCTGGGCTGCCGACGTAGTTTCCAGGTAGTGCTGCAGTGCTCGTACAAACAACTCGTCCTTCGAAGTAAAAGTGTTGTACAACGTGCTCCGTCGAACGCCCGCTGCTTCACAGAGCTGCTCCGTTGAGGTGTCTGTAAAACCGTGAACACGGAACTCGCCCGCCGCAGCGTCAAGTACAGATTTCTCGTCAAACATCCTTGGTCGGCCCATACGGGCGACTCTAGCAGGGTTATGGATTCTGCAATACATAACGGTCCGCGTCTGAATCGCCTTCACTTTTACCGACGGAACCGAATTACGCCTCTGCGCTGCCTTCAGGGGTGGCGTGATCTTGGTCGACTTTGGCGTGGAGGAGGACGACGTGGCCGTCGTCAAGCTTTTGAAAAGCTCTCTCGATGGTGCCGGGAACCTCCTCGTTGCGCTCGACGGTTTCGGCCCACGCGCCCATGGAGCGGGCCCACTCGGCAGAATCCGGGTTGACCAGCTGGGTGCCTGAGACGCGGCCCGGGGAGGTCTTTTCCTGGTTGGCGCGGATGGTGCCGTACAGCTCATTGTCCACCAGCACGACCAGCATTGGAGTGTTGTAGCGCACGGCGGTGACGAGCTCCTGGCCGTTCATCATGAGCTCGCCGTCGCCAGTGAACGCGACCACGGTGCGTTGCGGGTCCGCGAGTTTCGCGGCCATGGCAGAGGCGATGGAATAGCCCATGGCACCCAGTCGGGTGGCCAGCATGGAGGGAAATCTGCGGGTGGGGAAGAAGCGCTGCGGCCAGAAGCAATGGTTGCCGGCTCCGTAGGTGACCAGCGCCGATTCGTCGAGGCGAGCGGTGAGTTCTTCCATCACCGCGTACATGTCGACGGTGCCTTCGGGAAGCTCGGGGAAGCGCTCGTCGGCGGGCGGGATGGAGCTGAAGTCCTCGTGCAGCGCGCGGGCGCGGGTGAACCATTCGGAGGTATCGGGCTTGTTGGTCAGGTCGATGCGGCCCAGTTCTTGGGCGGCGATCGACGGGTCGGCGAGCACGTGGTGGGTGATCGCGCCGCTGGTGGCTAGCTGGTCCGCATCCGTGCTGATCACAATGTTGGTGCGGTTAAGGCCCTGGCGCAGGGAGTAGTTGTCGGTGGGCTTGTCCCACAGCTTCGCACCGACGAGCAGCAGGACGTCGGCGTCTTCAAGCAGTTGCGCGGTGTCCTCATTGCGGGCGGCACCGAGCCAGCCGGCGTTGGCGGGGGAGTCGAAGTGAATCTTGTCGCTCGAGCGCATGTCGTTGAGCACCGGGATCTGGTGTGCTTCCGCGAAGCGCTGCCAGACGTCCGCGGCGTCCTGCGACCAGCCCTGGCCGCCCTCGAAGATGAGTGGGCGATCGGCGCTTGACAGCGCCTCGGTGATGACGCGGATATCGTCGTCTGACACTGCGCCGCGGCTGAGCGCGAACGGCGAGGCGATTTCGCCGGGATAGGCCTCTTCGATGATGTCCTCGGGCAGGCCAACCACGACTGGTCCGCGACGACCGGAGTTCGCAAGGTGGATTGCGTCCGCGACAACGCGCGAAGCGCGCGCCGGGTCATCGATCACGAGGGATGCTCCATACGTCTGTGCTTCCCTCTCGGTCTTGGATTGAAGAAATTGCGGGGAGGACGGCCGAGGAGCATGAACCTAGTGGGGCGGGGGTTACTGGATCTTCCGGTTCGATGAGTAGCGCTCTTGGGTTTTAGGGCACTTCAATCCCGTTAACGGTTAAAGATAATTTCTTCTCTCAGCTATTCTGCGTGTGAGGAAAAGCCCATAACTATACGGTCAAGGCATGCGAGATATGAGGCATACGATTGGCGGCCTTTCCTAGTCAGGGAGAGGTCAGTTGTGGCCTTTTTTCCTGCAAATCCCTTTGAAACGTTAACCATTCCCGCATCTTCGAGAGCGCTAATACTTTTTGATAGGGAAGGATAGCTGAGGTCTAGATGTCCTTTTAGCGTCTGATATGTAGCAGAATCTACCGACGCCAGACACGCCATTACCCCCAGCCTGTTGGGCGAATGAAGGAGAGGGTCGATCCCCTCCAGAGCTTGACTGATGTCCACTAGCTACCCGACTTAACTTTCCAGGCACCAAGCCCCGCAAACGGGATGGCCGCCAGCACACCAATTAGAAATGCCACTGCCGGGAGATTCGCGCCTCCGTCCGTTCTTGCCCAGACCCATTCGCCGATCGCGACAACGGCAATTGATAGGAGAGTGGCGACCACGTAAGCCCTTTTCCACCCGTAGGGTTGAACCTTCCTTGTTTTTCTAATCATCACCGCAACGACCAGGATCGACAGGAGAAAGAGGAGGGGGGATAATACGTAGGCTACGGACAGCCATTCGGAGGAAGAGGTTAGTGAAACTAATCGGATGCTGACGAAGAGGAATATCAATCCCGACGCCAATAGGATCCAGTACCCCTCTTTTTTAGAGACCTTTTGAGGCGATGCTGATCGACTGGCTTGGGCCCTGTCAGTGAAGCGACCTGTAGTCATTTTGGCGATCCTTCCTTGAAGTTTCCTATAGTATAACCGCTTTCCATTATGGAAACTAGCTGATATCGGTGCGAATGTCCGTGTCAATGGTGTCATTAAGTTTTTCAAGCCTCTCCATTAGGAGAAATGTATTTATAGAGGGTGGTTCTTCCTACGTTGAGCCGTCGGGCGACTTCTGCCTTCGGTATCCCCTTGCTCACCCACTTGCGCGCCTGAGCTAGATGTTCGTCGCTGAGAGCTTTTGCCCGGCCCTTGTAGGCACCGCGAGCTTTGGCTTTGGCGATACCTTCGGCCTGACGCTCGCGAATGATGGCACGTTCGAACTCCGCCACGCTACCGAGAAGTCCGAGCATGAGGTTGGCTATCGGCGTCGAATCCAGCGAGTAGGTCTGCCCCTCCTTGGCATGAATCCAAACCTTCCCTAGAAAATATCGGAACCAGACCCAGGACGCTTCACCGCCACGACAGCCCTACCTGGAACCCTTCGAGTGCGAGGCGCTCGAACATGCCGGCTTCGTCGCGGATGGGCATGCCCCATTCGGTGTCGTAGTAGTCGCGCAGCAGCGGGTCGGTGGCAGCCCACGGCGGGCGGGTGAGGCCGTCGGGTCCGGTGATTGGATAAGTGTGCTCCATACTCATTCGACTCCCTGCGATGTGGTTTGGTTCCATGAGTAGTCTTAGTCGCATGAACCGGCCCGCTGTACGCGATTTTGCACTACTGCTTTTGCGCCTTGTGCTTGGCGTGGTGTTTATCGCGCGCGGGTACCAGCGCTGGTTTGGTACCGGTATGGCGCAGACCGCACGCGACTTTGCTGCCGCGGGAGTGCCGCAGCCGCAGATCAGTGCGTATGTGGTGGGCACGGCGGAGCTGCTCGGCGGGGTGTTCCTGCTCATCGGGTTGCTCACCACGATTGCGGCGTCGGTGTTGGCGCTGATGGTGCTGGCGGCGGGCTACTTCGTGCACTTCGACCACGGCCTCTTCGTCGAAGATGGCGGGGTGGAATACCCGCTGGTGCTCGCCGTGTCTCTGTTCATGGTTGTGGTGTTCGGCTCAGGCCGCGCCAGCTTAGACGGGGTGCTCACCCGCAATGATTAACCACGAGGACGTTCAGGCAGCCCTGTCTGCACGACTCGATGGGGAGCTAGCATTGCTTGACGACGAAGTGGTGGACGCCCACCTCGCCGCCTGCGCGGAATGTTCCCGGTTTTGGGAGCGCTCGCTGGTCCTGTCCAAGCAGCTGAGCATGGTCGATGGGGAGCGTGACATGGTGCCACCGGACCTGTCCGACGTGATCATGGCAGAGGTGCGCGACCCGTTCCTGAAAATGGAGCAGCGTCGTGCCTTGACGTTGGCGGTGGGCCGGGTGGCGCTTGCGGTAATGGCCGTGACCTGGGCGCTGTGGGCAGTCAAACTCGTGGCCACCGGCGGTGAACCGGATCCGGTGCTCGCTTCTTTCGCGGCGGTGCGGTTCGGCGTTGCGCTCGCACTCGGGTTGTGCGCGTGGTGCCCGCAACAGGTCGTTGGCGTGCTGTTGGTCGTGGGCACCATGTTCACGTTCACGGCGGGGTTCGCGGTGCGCGACGCGGTGCTGCATACGGGCGAGTTCCAGCCGGCGCTGGTCTTCATCCCGTTGCTCACATCGGTCGCGCTGGTATGGACGTGGGTTGCGGACCGCGGCGGTGAGCTGCGCCGCGCATGGGCGCACTTGAACGCCGACCCGAAGTAGCGGGGCTACTTCCAGCTCGGCAGCCACATGAGGGATTGGTAGTAGTCCTCCGGCACCATGAAGCCGTAGAAAATCGGCGACCAGTAAACAAACGCAGCGCCGACGAGCGCCATGTAACCCACCACAGCGAGCTGGCCGGTGCGCAGCTGTTGGCCTGCGAGTTTGCGGACCCACGTCCACGCCACCGGTTTGCCCTTCTCGGCGAGATTGCCAAGTGCCAGCGCGATGAGTACCGCGGTGAACGGCACCAGCGCGGTGGCGTAGAAGAAGTACATCTGGCGGTCGAATGCGGCCAGCCACGGCAAGAATCCTGCGGCGAAGGCGATGAACGGCACGATCACGCGGAAGTCTTGGCGGGTGAGCCAAACCCAGGCTGCCCAGAGCAGAATCGGCACGGTGAGCCACCAAATCGGCGGCGTGCCAAAGAGGAAGATCATCTCGCGGCATTGCCCGCCGTTGCCGCATTCGATGCCGGTGGAGGAGTAGTAGAGGATCGGGCGCGCGGCCACCAGCCACGCCCAGGGTTTGGAATCCCACGGGTGGGAATGCCCGCCGGACGAGGTCAGCGAACCGTGGAACTCAAGCACGGAGAAGTGGTAGTACAGCCAGTTGCCCACCGACGGCGGCAGAAGGTTCAGCCACGGCCAGTCCGAATCTGCAACCGTGCCGTCCACATTCGCGTGGCGGTACACCGAGGTTTCAGACGCGAACCACGCGCGCCACGACCAGAGGTAGAGCACAGCCGGCAGCAACACGATCGACGCGAGCGCAGAAGGCACATCGCGCAGCAAGGTACCTACGATCGGCTTCTGCACGCCGTAGCGGTTGCGCAGCCACAGGTCCCAGAACGAACCGAGCAGGCCAAAGAATGCGATGTAGTACAGCCCCGACCACTTCACGCTCAGCGCCAGGCCCAGCAACACGCCGGTAGCGAAGCGCCACCACCGAAAACCCACGCGAGGACCCAGCGGCCCAGCTTTTTGCACCTCCCCGGCCAGCCACGCGTCGTGCCAGCGATGGTGCACCTGGCGCATGTCCCCGGCCAGCGTCCACGATGCGATCACGATGAAGAGCACCTGGAAGATATCGAGCATTCCGAACTTCGAGGCGACTAACAAGACTCCGTCGAAAAGCGCAATGGCTCCAGCGAGAATGCCGATGGCGGTGGACTGGCTGAGCCGGCGTCCCAAGAGGAACACGAAGACGACCACGGCTGAACCGAACAGCGCGGTCATGATGCGCCAGCCGAGCGGGCTATAACCGAAGAGCGTCTCGCCCATGGCAAGCAGCTGTTTGCCCAGCGGTGGGTGCACGACCAGGCCGTAGCCCGGGTTGGACTCGATGCCGCCGAGGACGGGGTTGAAGGAGCTGCGCACCATATCCCAGCCTTGGGGTACGTAGTGCTTCTCGTCGAAAATCGGCGTGCCGCCGCTGGTGGGCTGGGTCAGCCCGAGAAAACGGGTGAACAGTGCGAAGGCGGCGATGACGATGGTGGCTTGCGTGTCGTGCTTCGACCACGGCACCGTCACCGGCGCTTGCGGCGCGGGCCGCTTTGGGCGCACGGGCTTGGGCGCGGGCGTGGTGGGGTTCGGCGCGACGGTACTCACGCCGAAGGATTGTAGCCGGGCGCAGCTAAGATCAAGCCCTATGGTCCCTCCGGTCACAGACATGTCTTTGCCCACAACCGGCGTGGTGCTCGCGGCAACTCCGCTGGGCAACATCCAAGACGCGTCCGAGCGGCTGCGCGACGCGCTCGCCCAGGCGGACGTGATCGCGGCGGAGGACACGCGCCGGGCGAAGGGGCTCGCGGCGGCTCTCGGGGTGGACCCGCGCGGGCGCTACGTGTCCAACTTCGACCACAACGAGGATGCCCGCCGCGAGGAACTGCTGCGGGAGGCTCGCACCGGGATGGTGCTGGTGGTCACGGATGCGGGCATGCCTATCGTGTCGGACCCGGGTCTTGCGCTCGTGGCGGCCGCGCACGACGCGCAGGTGCCGGTGACGTGCATCCCCGGCCCGTCCGCGGTGACGACGGCGCTTGCGCTCTCCGGCCTCAACGTGGCGCACTTCATTTTCGACGGCTTCGCCCCACGCAAGGCTGGCCCGCGCGAGGCGTGGCTGGAGTCGCTGAAAAACGAGCGTCGCGCAGTGTGCTTCTTCGAATCCCCGCACCGGATTGCGGCGACGCTTGCCGACGCCGCGCGGATCCTGGGAGAGGACCGCCGCGCGGCCGTGTGCCGCGAGCTGACCAAAACCTACGAGGAAGTCCGCCGCGCGGGCCTCGGGGAGCTCGCCGAGTGGGCGGCCGACGGCGTGCGCGGCGAGATCACGGTCGTCATCGAAGGCGGTGAGCCGGAAGCGGCCGAGCCCGAGGATCTCGTTCGCGAGGTTGCACGCCGCGTCGACGATGGCCAGCGAATGAAGGATGCCGTCAAGGAAGTCGCTAGGTCACATGGAGTCAAGAGCAGTTCGCTTTACGACGCCGCGTTGTTGGCCCTCAGCAATTCCCAAGAGTGAACTCGCTTGCCTTCGAAATCTCAGCTAGCCTGCGTGTTGCTTTGATATTCCCAATTCGATTCAGGAGACGTGATGTCACAACGAGATGAGAAGCAAGAACATCAACCCGAAGCGCAAGAAGCGACCGCCACGGGTGAGCTCGCGGCGTTGATCGCCGCCGATCAGCGCGGGGACCTTTCAGATGTGACGATGCCGGAAAACAACGTCGAGATGCAGTCCGACGTGGAGAACGCCCCGGTGTCCTGGGGCATCGTCGCTCCGTTGTTCATCATTATCGTGGCCATCGTCGCATGGGCTCTGGCGGCCACCGAGAGTTTCAACACCTTCGCCTCGGAGGCTTTTGCCTGGCTGATGGAGAACTTTGGCTGGGCCTTCATCTTCTTCGGCACGGTGTTCGTGGTCTTCATTCTGGTGATCGCACTGTCGAAGTTCGGCTCCATCCGACTCGGCGCGGATGACGAGCAGCCGGAGTTCCGAACCACGTCGTGGATCGCAATGATGTTCGCCGCCGGCATGGGCATCGGCCTGATGTTCTTCGGTGCCTCGGAGCCGCTGGCGATGTACCTCGACGGCGTGCCTGGCCACGAGCCGCACGAGGTGGGCACCGCGATGGGGCAGACCATGTTCCACTGGACGCTGCACCCATGGGCCCTCTATGCCGTGGTTGGCTTGGCAATTGCCTACTCCACGTTCCGTCTCGGCCGCAAACAGCTGCTGTCTTCCGCCTTTGTCCCGTTGATCGGCCAGGAGCGTGCCGACGGCTGGTTGGGCAAGTTGATTGACGGCTTCGCAATTTTCGCCACCATCTTCGGCACCGCCTGCTCCCTGGGCTTGGGCGCGCTGCAGATTTCCTCCGGCCTGGAGGCCTCCGGCTTTGTCAGCAACGCCTCCACCACGATGATCGTTGGCATCGTCGCCGTGCTCACCTTGGCGTTCCTGCTTTCTGCCATGTCCGGCGTTAGCAAGGGCATCCAGTGGCTGAGTAACTTCAACATGGTCATCGCCGCATTGTTGGCGATCTTCGTGTTCGTGTTCGGGCCAACCGTGACCATCCTGAACATGCTGCCGACTTCTGTGGGCACCTACCTCTCACAGTTCTTCGAGATGGCGGCCCGCACCGCCGAGTCCGCCGACGGCACTGCCGGCGAGTTCCTCTCCGGCTGGACCATCTTCTACTGGGCATGGTGGGCGTCGTGGACTCCGTTCGTGGGCACCTTCCTCGCGCGCATCTCCCGCGGCCGCACCATCCGCGAGTTCTGCCTGGGCGTCTTGCTGGTGCCTTCCGGCGTGTCCACCGTGTGGTTCGCCATCTTCGGCGGCACCGCCATCAAGCTGGAGCAGACCGGCCAGTCAATCACCGGCGATTCCAACGAGGAGCAGCTGTTCAACCTGCTGCACACCCTGCCCGGCGGCTTCTTCATGGGCATTTTCGCCGTGATTCTCCTAGGCACCTTCTTCATCACCTCTGCCGACTCCGCATCCACCGTGATGGCGTCGCTGTCCCAGAACGGCAAGACCAACCCCAGCCCGTGGCTCGCGGCAGTGTGGGGTTTGGCCACCGCAGGTGTCGGCCTGGTCATGCTCATCGCCGGTGGCTCCGACGCGCTGAACAACCTGCAAAACGTCACCATCGTGGCTGTCGCTCCGTTCTTGATCATCCTGGTGGCACTCATGTTCGCCATCGTGAAGGACATCTCGAACGACTCCATCTACCTGGCGCAAAAGGAGCAGGAGCGGTTCGCCCGGCAGCTGGCGATCGAGCGACGCGCGCTGCGCGACCAAGCCGAGTTCGAACAGCGCCGCAAGCAGGTCGCGGGCGTGTTCAAGGGATCGTCGAAAAGCAAATAGCTCGAGTGCCTTAAGCTTTGAACCATGACTGATTCTCAGAATGTTCTTGTGTGCGTGGCGTGGCCGTACGCGAATGGGCCGCGCCACATCGGGCACGTTGCAGGTTTCGGCGTGCCATCGGATGTGTTCGCTCGCTACCAGCGAATGCGCGGCAAGAACGTGCTGATGATTTCCGGCACCGACGAGCACGGCACGCCGCTTCTGGTCCAGGCGGATAAGGAGGGCGTGACCGTCAAGGAGCTCGCCGATCGCTATAACCGCCAGATCGTTGAGGACCTGGCGGGGTTGGGCCTATCGTACGACCTGTTCACCCGCACTACGACGCGCAACCACTACGCGGTGGTGCAGGAGCTCTTCCGCGGCCTGTACGACAACGGGTACATGGTCAAAGAAACCACCCAGGGTGCGATCTCGCCGTCGACGGGGCGCACGCTGCCGGACCGCTACATCGAGGGCACCTGCCCGATCTGTGGTGCGACCGATGCGCGCGGCGACCAGTGCGACACTTGCGGCAACCAGCTCGACCCGGCGGACCTGATCAATCCGGTGTCCAAGATCAACGGCGAAACGCCGAAGTTCGTGGAGACGGAGCACTTCCTGCTCGACCTGCCGGCAATGCACGATGCGCTGGAGGAGTGGCTGCGCGCGCGTGAAGACTGGCGCCCGAACGTGCTGAAGTTCTCCCTCAACCTGCTTGAGGACATGCGCCCGCGCGCCATGACTCGCGACATCGACTGGGGCATCCCGGTGCCGGTTGAGGGTTGGGAGGACAACCCGTCGAAGAAGCTCTATGTCTGGTTCGACGCGGTGGTGGGCTACCTGTCCGCCTCGATCGAGTGGGCGCACCGCTCCGGCGACCCGGAGGCGTGGAAGGCGTGGTGGCAGGATTCGGCCACCGAGGGCTACTACTTTATGGGCAAGGACAACATCACGTTCCACTCCCAGATCTGGCCCGCGGAACTTCTGGGCTATGCCGGCCGCGGGGCGAAGGGCGGCACCGCGGGCGAGCTAGGCGAGCTCAACTTGCCGACGGAGGTCGTGTCGAGCGAGTTCCTCACCATGTCCGGTTCGAAGTTCTCCTCGTCGAAAGGCGTGGTCATCTATGTCAAGGACTTCCTGGCCGAGTTCGGCCCGGACCCGCTGCGGTACTTCATCGCTGTTGCTGGCCCGGAGAACAACGACACCGACTTCACCTGGGACGAGTTCGTCCGTCGCGTGAACAACGAGCTGGCTAACGGCTGGGGCAACCTGGTCAACCGCACCGTCTCCATGGCGCACAAGAACTTCGGCCAGGTGCCGGTGCCGGGCCCGCTCACAGAGGCGGACCAGCGGATTCTGGCGTTGGCGGAAGAGACTTTCGAATCCGCCGGTGCGGACCTGCAGCGCGCGCACTTCAAGTCCGCGATTACCAAGATCATGCACGTCGTCGGCGAGGCGAACGCCTATATCGCCGAGATGGAGCCGTGGAAGCTGGCCAAAGACGACGCGCAACGCGAGCGCCTGGCTACCGTGCTGTGGACCGCACTGCAGGTGGTCAGCGACTGCAACGCCATGCTCACCCCGTTCCTGCCGCACACAGCGCAGCGGGTGCACGCGACGCTCGGCCGCACCGGCGTGTGGTCCGCAGAGCCGCGCGTGGAGGACGTAGTCGACGACGCCGAGCACACCGCCGACTACAACCTGGTTGGCGTCGGTCTGCCGGAGGAGGGGCAAACCTACCCGATCATCACCGGCGACTACACCGCCGAGCAGGCCGTGTGGGAGCGCGTCGAGGTCACCCCGGGCACGGAGCTGTCAAAGCCGCAGCCGCTGATTGCAAAGCTGGATCCGGAGCTTGGCGAGACCGGCCCAGAGTGGGCGCCGGTGCAGTAGCTCCTACTTCGCAAGTTCGCAGTTAGTTCAGCTGGTCACCGAGCCAACGGCGCGCAGAAGCAAGCATTTGCTTGACGACGCCTATGTCAAACGCCCAGAGCTCAACCGCATGCGGAGCACCTTCGATGATTTCCAGCTGGGCTGGCACGCCGGCATCACGCAGCCGCAGGGCGTATTCGCAGATTTCCGGGTAGAACAGCTCGATATCCCCGGCGGACAGCCATGCAGGCGGCAGCCCGCGCAAGTCGTCTCGCCGGGCGGGGACCGAATACTGTGGTACGACAACTGCTCCCGGCGACTGGCCTAAGTAGGAGGCCCAGGCAAACCGGGTTTGCGCGTTGTTTGCCACGGGCCGGTCGCGCGGGAGGTCGCGGCAGCGATCGGCCGTCGGGCGATCATCAAGCATCGGGCAAAACAACCACTGTGCACGCGGCAGTGGGCCGCCTTCATCGAGCAGCTGTTGACACGCCGCCGCAGCCAATCCGCCGCCGGCGCTTTCGCCGCCGATCGCAAACGGTGCGCCAAACTCGTCGGCGTGCGCATGCATCCACGCCCACGCTTCCAGCGCGAAGTTGAGGCCGGTGGGAAAGGGGTGCGCGGGCGAGAGCGGGTAGCGCGGGGCGACAACTGTCACGCCCACCTCTGCGGCGGTGTTGGCGCACATCGGTCCGTCTTGGCTGGGGTGGCCAATGATGTGGCCGCCTCCGTGGAGCCACAGGAGGGCTCCCTTGGGCTTGTGAGGTCGGAAAATGAGGTAGTGCCCGCGCCGGAGCACGTCAACCCCCTCGCGGCGCGGGGTGGGAAAGAGCAGTTGCCCGTTCGAGGTGACCCAGCGGGCTGTGCGGTATTGCACCGGCGGGTGCGGGATGAGCCTGGCGCGCCGGCGCAGTTCGGGCCGCACGTACGGCATGATCGACGGCTCGCCGCTGTGCGGAGTGGTCGTAGGAGTGGTCGTAGGAGTGATCACAGGAACTGCGCCAAAAACGTGGTGAGCTTGCCAGGTTTCTCGTCGTCGAAGCGGGCGTGCACGACGACGAGCGGCGCCATGTACTTCTCGTCGCCTGCGTCCGGGTTCACGACGACCAAATCGGTGCCGTAGTCGTCGTCAAGCAACTGCCATCGGTAGCCCTCGCGAACCAGCGACTGGCCGAGTGCCGTGGCGTAGATGCGGGCGGTCTCGCCGCGCGGGTAGGCGCGCTGCACGTCGGCGGGAAGCGCGAGGAAGTCGGTGAGCTCGGCTTCGAAGCTGCCGACGATGTCCGTGGGGGAGCCGTTGATGCCGCGTCCGGCGGCTTCGGCGAGGTCGGACTCGATTTGGGTTTGGGTGGCGGGGTCGATGTCGCGGAATGCCATAGTCTTGGATTCTATGAGCAAGAAGCCACGACCCACACCCGTGCCTGCCGAACGAATCGACGGGCTGATCGACGCGCACACCCACCTCGCATCGGCGAAGGCGCGCACGAAGGAGGAGGTTGACGCGATCGTCGCCCGCGCGGTCGAGGCGGGCGTTGAGCGCATCTGCACGGTCGGCGATGGGCTCGAGGAGGCAGAGCTCGCCCTGCAGGCCGCGCATTTCAACGACCGGGTGGTTGCGGCCTGCGCGATTCACCCGACCAGAGCTCAAGAGCTTGACGACGGCGCGCGGAGCCGGCTTGCCGAGATGGCCGCTGATCCGCGCTGCGTTGCGGTCGGGGAGACGGGCATCGACACGTATTGGCTAAAGCACGATCCGGACCGCACCGCGCCCCTGGAGGTCCAGGAGGAGGCGCTGCGCTGGCACATCGACTTGGCAGTGCAATCCGGCAAGGCCTTGATGATTCACAATCGGGAGGGCGACGCAGAGCTGATGCGAATCTTGGACGATTCGCCGCGCCCGGAACATGTGATTTTGCACTGCTTTTCATCACCGATCGAGGTGGCGCGGGAGGCGTTGGATCGCGGTTACGTGCTGAGCTTCGCGGGCAACGTCACGTTCAAGCGCAATGAGTTTCTGCGGGAGGCTGCTGCGCTGGCGCCGGCGGGGCAGTACCTCATTGAGACAGACGCGCCGTTCATGACGCCGGAACCGTTCCGGGGCGCGCGCAACGAGCCGTCGTTTATCGGCCACACTGCGAAGATCGTTGCAGAGGCCCGCGGTGTGGATGTGACTCAAGTTGCCCGAGAGGCGGGAGAGACGTTCTCGCAGGTCTACGGCGTGTGAATTCATGCCAATTTGAGGCAATGGCTTGAAAGTAATGAACCCGTTATCGTATTGTGACCTAGTAACAAAAATCCTAAACCTTTAAGGATGGGTCTTTTCTCTATGTCTGCTCACTCGGCGAAACACTCGACCCAGCGTCTGAACCCGGCGAACTCCGCACCGAAGCGCGTGGCAGCGGGTGTCCTGGCAGGCGCCGTGGTGGTTGGCGGTACGGGCACTGCACTAGCCGCCCAGAAGGACATCGTTGTCGATGTCAACGGCGAAGCCACCAACTTGAAGACCTTCGCGGGCGACGTGGAAGGCGCCCTTCAAGCTGCGGGGGTATCATACGGTGCGCAAGACCTGGTCTACCCGGCGCTGACCGACAAGGTGGTTAATGGCGATACTGTGACTGTGCGGACGGCGAAGCCGGTCGCCGTGGTAGTCGACGGTGTGCAGCAGCAGCTCACCTCGACCGCCGAAACCGTGGGGGATTTGATGGCTGAGGCTGGTGTGGGTGTGGACGCCGCCACTGACATTGACCGTTCTGAGCCGGTCACCGAGGGATTGACCGTGGACGTTACCACTCCGAAAGTAGTTGCAATCACCGTTGCCGGGGACACTGTCCTTACTACCCAGGCCGCCAAGACCGTGGGCGAGCTGCTCTCGTCGCGCGGCGTGACCGTCGACTCCAACGACCGCTTAAACCACGCGCTGACCGACCCGATCACCCCGAACATGGAGATCGTGCTCGACCGAGTTGAGGTGCAGCGCGGCTCCGAGATCATTAAGACCGACCTGCCGGCGAACTATATCGACGACCCGGAGCTTGAAGAGGGCATCGAGGAGGTCCGCGAAAAGGGCCAGCCGAACGAGCGGATGGTCATTCGCAACACCGTGATCGTCAACGGTGAAGTTGAGACCGACGAGATCCTGCGCGAGCGTGAGACCATCAAGGGCAAGCCGGCCACCATCGCCCGCGGCACCAAGCCGACTAGCGGCAACACCGGTGCAGCGGCACCGGCGGTTGCGAACGGCTCCGTGTGGGACAACCTTGCACAGTGCGAGTCCGGCGGAAACTGGTCCACTAACACCGGCAATGGCTACCACGGTGGTTTGCAGTTCTCCGCCTCCACGTGGGCTGCGTATGGTGGCACCCAGTACGCGCCGACTGCTGACCAGGCAACCCGCGAGCAGCAGATCGCTGTTGCGGAGCGCACCCAGGCTTCCCAGGGTTGGGGCGCATGGCCTGCATGCACCGCAAAGCTGGGCATTCGCTAAACTTCGACCGGGATGAGCGATTCCCACCTGCTAGGCCCCGTTGAGATCCGCGAGCTTGCTGGCGAGCTCGGCGTGACGCCGACGAAAAAGCTCGGCCAAAACTTTGTCCACGACCCAAACACAGTGCGCCGCATCGTCGCGGCCGCGGAGCTTTCGCCCTCCGATGTAGTCGTCGAGGTGGGGCCTGGCCTGGGGTCGTTGACGCTCGGCCTGATTGATTCCGTTGCACACGTCATCGCGCTGGAAATCGACCCGCGCCTGGCGGGGCGGCTGCAACAGACCGTTGACACCCGCGCCCCACAATTCGCGGAGCGGCTCACCGTGATCAACACGGACGCGCTCAAGGTGCGCGCGGAAGACCTCGACCGGGAGCCGACCGCGCTCGTGGCAAACCTGCCGTACAACGTCTCCGTGCCCGTTCTGCTGCACCTTTTGGCGGAGTTTCCGTCCATCAAACGCGTGCTGGTCATGGTGCAGAAGGAAGTCGCCGACCGGCTTGCTGCCGAACCCGGATCCAAGATCTACGGCGTGCCCAGCGTCAAGGCCGCGTTCTACGGCGAGGTTTCGCGCGCGGGCACAATCGGCAAGAACGTCTTCTGGCCGGCGCCGAACATCGAGTCGGGGCTCGTGCGTATCGACGTCTCCGAGACCTGCGACCGCACGCTTCGCGATGCGGTATTTCCCCTGGTGGACGCGGCATTCGCGCAGCGTCGCAAGACGCTGCGCTCCACGCTCGCATCGGTGTATGGCACTCCGGCCGCAGCCGAAGATGCCCTGCGCGCCGCGAGCATCGACCCAGGGCTCCGCGGCGAGGCACTCGGTGTCGAGGACTTTGTCCGTCTGGGGGAGCAGCGTGCCTAACCAGTTTTCAGCGTCCGCGCCGGGCAAGGTGAACCTGCACCTCGGCGTCGGCGAGGCTCGGGCCGACGGCTACCACGACCTTGTGACCGTCTTCCAGGCCGTCGACCAACGCGAAGTGGTGCGCCTCGTGGTTGACGACGCCGCTGCGAGCGAAGGGGAAAGTGTCGTCAGCGGAATCACTACACACTGGATGCTCGAGGGGGAACTCAGCGAGCAGATCGATACCCCATCGAACCTGGCATGGCGTGCGGTCGACGCAGCAGTAGAGGCGCACCGCGCCGCATTCACCCCGGTTGCGCTGCCGAAGGTGCGCATCGAGGTGGACAAAGCCATCTTCGTAGCGGGCGGGATGGCGGGCGGTTCCGCGGACGCGGCTGCATCGCTCGTTGCCGCGAGCGCCTACCTGGAGCACTACAGCGGCACCGCACTGGACCAGGACAAGCTCACCGAGCTGGCCAAGAACCTCGGGGCCGATGTGCCATTCGCCCTCATGGGCGGCAACGCGCTGGGCACCGGCCGCGGCGACGACCTAGTGGAGATGCTTGGCCGCGGCGAGTTTTGGTGGGTGTTTGTCAACCCGCGCGTGGCAATCAACACCGGCGAGGCCTTCGGCGTGTTGGACGACCTGCGCCACGACAATCCCGCACTCGTGCCGCATCTCGACACCACCACAGTTGCGCAGGCGCTCACCTCGAGCGATCCCGAGGTGCTGGCAGGGGCATTGCACAACGATTTGCAGGCTGCCGCGCTCGAGATGCGCCCGCAGCTCACAGAGCTCATCCGCGCCGGGGAAGCAGAGGCACTAGCTGCGATAGTGTCCGGCTCCGGCCCGACTGTGGCAGTGCTGTGCCGCGACAGCGACCACGCTCACGAAGTGCGCGATGCGCTTGCCGGGCGGTTCTCCGGCTACGAACTCATCGCGGCGCATGGCCCGGCAGCGGGTGCCACCTTGTTGTAGAACGCGCGTTAGAACAGGTGTACGATTTCGGGACATGATGCTTCTCGACGCCCTGCGCTACCACCTTGACGGCGCCACTTCCGGGGTCGATCCGCGCCTTGAGCTGCAGCCAGCCACAAGCGTGGCGGGGTCGGGAAAGCGGAAAGCGGGGAAGTACGTGCCGTCGTTAAGCGAATTGCTTTGCGACGAGTATGTGTGCGTGGATTTTGAAACCGCGAACCGTGTGAGCGGCGCTTCGGCGTGCCAGGTGGCCTTGGTGAAGGTGCGCGGCTGTGAGGTGGTGGATGAGCTGTGCACGTTCCTGCGGCCGCCGGAGGAGCACATCGCGTTCGAGTTCAGCCACATTCATGGCATTTATCGCGGCGATGTGGAGGACGCGCCGAGCTGGTTCGACATCGCGGATGCGGTGGTGGAGTTCGTCGGCGACGCCCCGGTGTACGCGCACAACGCGACGTTTGACGCGTCGGTGTGGCGCGGACTGGACCGGTATTACTTCACCGGGACGTTCCCCGAGCGGATGTACTGCACGTGCCGGTTGAGCCGCAGGATGCTGCCGGAGCTGGCGGATCATCGCTTGCCGACGGTGGCGGGGTACTGCGCGCCGGGGTTCGTACTCAACCACCACCGGGCAGATTCGGACGCGCTGGCCTGCGCGCACATTGTGGCGCAGCTGCAGCGGGACCGGAGTCTGCACGCAATGCTCGCCCCGTAAGATGTTTTCGCGATGGCTAACCTGATCAACCTGGAAAACGTTTCCAAAACCTGGGGGCTGAAAACCCTGCTCGACGGCGTTTCGTTGGGTGTGCAGTCCGGCGACCGCATCGGCATCGTCGGTGTGAACGGCGGCGGCAAGACGACGTTGCTGGAGGTGCTCACCGGCATTGAGGAGCCGGATGCGGGCCGCGTGTCGCACAACTCCTCGCTGCGCATGGCGGTGGTGACCCAGCGCTTCGAGCTGGATAGCGCGGTCACCGTCGGTCAGGCCGTGGTTGAGCCGCTTGGTCTGCAGGTGTTTGAGTGGGCGTCGAATGCTAAGGTGCGCGAGGTGCTGCAGGGCACCGGCGTGGCCGAGCTCGGGTTGGATACCCCGGTGGGGTCGCTCTCGGGCGGCGAGCGCCGGCGCGTGAACCTCGCTGCGGCCCTGGTGCAGGACCTGGACCTGGTGGTGCTGGACGAGCCGACGAACCACCTCGATGTCGAAGGTGTGCAGTGGCTTGCCGACCACTTGGTCTCGCGCAAGCTCGCGGTCGTGGTGGTCACGCACGACCGCTGGTTCCTGGACACCGTGGCGAACCTCACGTGGGAGGTCCACGACGGCCAGGTCGACGTCTACGAGGGCGGGTACAACGACTGGACGTTCGCGCGTGCGGAGCGCGCCCGCCAGGCCGACGCGATCGAGCAGCGCCGCCGCAACCTTGCGCGCAAGGAGCTGGCGTGGCTGCGCCGCGGAGCCCCAGCGCGCACCTCGAAGCCGCGCTACCGCATCGAGGCCGCCGAAGCGTTGATCGCCGACGTGCCCGCTCCGCGCGACTCGGTCGAGCTCATGGCGTTTTCCAAGCAGCGCCAGGGCCGCGTGGTCATCGAGTTGGAAGATGCGCGCATCGATGCCCCGGACGGCCGCACCCTGGTGGACCATCTCACCTGGAGGCTCGCGCCGGGCGAGCGCCTCGGCTTGGTGGGCGTCAACGGATCCGGCAAGACGACGCTGCTGCGGACGCTGGCGGGGGAGTACCCCCTGGCGGCCGGCAAGCGCATCGAGGGCCAGACCACCCGCATCGGGTGGCTGCGCCAGGAGCTCGACGATCTCGATCCCACCCGCCGCGTGATCGACGCCGTCGAAGACGTGGCCACCTACATCGAGCTGGGCAAGGGCCAGCTTTCCGCGTCCCAGCTCGCGGAGCGCCTCGGGTTCTCTCCGAAGCGCCAGCGCACCCCGGTCGGAGACCTGTCCGGTGGCGAGCGCCGCCGCCTGCAACTCACCCGCGTGCTCATGAGCGAGCCGAACGTGCTGCTGCTCGACGAGCCCACGAATGACTTGGACATCGACACCCTGCAGGAGCTCGAGGACCTCCTGGACAACTGGGCAGGCACCCTCGTTGTGATCTCACACGACCGCTACCTCATCGAACGCATCGCGGATTCAACCTACGCTCTCTTCGGCGACGGCAAGCTGACGAACCTGCCCGGCGGCATCCAGCAGTACCTGGATCGGCGCGCCGCGCAGCAGAGCAATGCTGGCGTGTTGGATTTGGGGGAGGCGCCTGGGGCGGAACAACATGCCGTCGATAAGCCAAAAGCCCTGTCTTCCCAAGAGGAGCGCGAGCTGCGCAAGCGGATGAACGCGCTGGAGCGCAAGCTGGAGAAGGCGGACGCGCAGGCCGAGGCACTAGAGGCGGAGATTACGGTGCTGTCGGAGACGGGCGATTTCGAGGCGATCGGGGCGAAGACCCGCGAGCTCGGCGAATTGCGCGAGGCCCGCGAGGAACTGGAGCTTGAGTGGCTTGAGGCAGGGGAGAAGCTCGAGGGTTAACGGCGATTTTCGACGGTCAACTCAACGCGGCCGACATCCCACTCCTTGTTCTCCAGCACTGCGAGGACACCCGTGTCTAAGGGCAGGTGCGCAGCCCCGATGAGGACAAGCCCAGGGTTTTTGCGCAACTTCGTCTCAAGCGCGACGGCGAGTGCTGCGTTGCGGGTCACCATTGCCTCCGAGCGCATCTCCGCACCGCTGAGCAGCTCCGGGTGTTGGAAAGCGTAATTGAGGAACATGTCCTCCGATTGCGGGTCGTCGTAGGCGTCAAGGGCGGCATCGAGATCATCGTCAGCGTTGACGTGCGCGAACTGGTCCGCCGCCTCTTCGAGGCCCGAGACCGGGATGTCATGCTCGGTGGCGTAGGCGATGAAGTGATCCTCCAACTCGAGGTCAGCGGTTTCAAACAGCTCGGAGCGCAACTGGGTTTCCACTTTGATCAGATGGGTGAGGATGGTGGTGGGCAAAGTTGCGAGTTGGTCGCTCAGCGGGGCGAGCCGCGGAGATGATTCGGCGATTTTTGCTACGCGCTGCAATTGCTTTGGTGTAGCCGGCGTGCCACCTGCGGAGGCAAAGACGCCGAGTCCGCCCGCTTCGCTTTCGGACTTCAAACGCTTCATCTCTTCCGGATCAATTTCCACATACAGGTGTCGGAGGCGCGAAAGCTCTGCCTCCAGTTCAGACAGCGGCATCGAGATGTGCGAAGAGTCGAGCACGTGCACCGTACCAACCACCATTGAGGTCGCCCCCTCGGGTGAGGTCAATGTCCAGAACAAAGAATCATCGAACCGCTCGAACCCATACATGGCACTGATGATAGGGGATCTTCCGGGTGGCGCCATGGGCATCCGCTACGGTTGTCCGCATGAGCGAAACGTCTGCCAGCAAACCGCCGAAGCTGTCCAAGAAGGCATACGAGAAGGAGCTGCTACGACTGCAAGCAGAGCTCGTCTCCATGCAGGAGTGGGTCGTGCAGACCGGCTCGCGCCTCGTGGTCATCATGGAAGGCCGCGACGCCGCCGGTAAAGGCTCCGCAATCAAGCGCATCACGCAGTACCTCAACCCGCGCACCTGCCGTATCGAGGCGCTGCCGAAGCCGACGGAGCGCGAGCAGGGCCAGTGGTACTTCCAGCGCTACGTGGAGAAGCTGCCGTCTGCCGGCGAGATCGTGATCTTCGACCGGTCTTGGTACAACCGCGCCGGCGTAGAGCGCGTGATGGGCTTTTGCACCTCGCAGGAGTACCGCCGGTTCCTGCACCAGGCGCCGATCTTTGAACGCCTCTTGGTGGAAGACGGCATCATGCTGCGCAAATACTGGTTCTCCGTGTCGGACGAGGAGCAGTACCGCCGCTTTGAATCGCGCCGCCAGGATCCGCTGCGCCAGTGGAAGCTCTCTCCGATGGACTTGGAATCCATCACCAAGTGGGAGGAGTACTCCCGCGCCAAGGATGAGATGTTCTTGCACACCGACATCCCGTCCGCGCCGTGGTACACGGTGGAGAGCGAGGACAAGAAGCGCTCACGCATCAACGTGATCTCCCACCTGCTGTCAACGGTGCCGTATGAGCACCTTGAGCCGCAGCTGCCGGAGATCCCGGAGCGGCCTGAGCCGAGCGGCTACGAGCGCCCGCCGCGTGAGGAATTCCGCTACGTGCCCGATGCCGCCGCGAAGTTGGAGGAGCGCAAGGTCGAGCCGAAGAAGGCCGCGAAGAAGGCGGCTAAGAAAGACGCTAAGAAGGGCAAGAAAAAGAAAGACTAGCGCCCTTACAGCGCGATCTTCGGATACCCGCGCGGGGTGGACACCGTGCGGTCGCCCGGGATCCAGAACCGCAGCGGCGCGCCGGCGTTTTTCGAGATCCCGATACGCGGGCCGGCAACCCATTCCGGCTCGGCGTCGCGCATCGCTAGCTCGAATTCCGACCCGTTATCTTCAAGCTGAAGGCCCAGCGCCTGGCCGAGGTTGCCGGGCCCGCGCGCAAGGTTTGCAAATGGGATGAGTGCCCGATCCGGGCGCTGCCGGCGCTCGCGGGCGAGGTCTTCACCAGCGACCACTTCACCGCCGCGCATGAGGCACCCTTGGCCATCGCCCTCGGGCGCGCATACAAGGTTGCCGTTGTGGTGGATGCCGTAGGAAAAGTACACGTACAACCGTCCGGGTGGGCCGAACATGGTCGCGTTTCGCGCGGTCATGCCGTTGAACGTGTGGGCGGCGGCGTCGGCGGCACCGAGGTAGGCCTCCACCTCGGTGAGGCGAATGCTCACGCCGTTCATGGTGATCACGCAGCCGAGCAGCTGCGGACCGACCACGTCGGCCGGTTGAGAGAAGTCGATCACGCCAGCCACTCCCGCAGCTTGACCACGGCCCCTTCCTCCGCGACAGTCCCACACACCTCATCGGCGATCGCTTTCACGTCCTCGTGCGCGTTGCCCATCGCCACCGCATGGCCGGCTGCTTGCAGCATGCCTAGATCGTTCAGGTAGTCGCCGATAGCGGCAGTGTCGGCTGCATCGATGCCGAGAGTCTGTGCAAGCGCCTCAAGCGCCCGGCCCTTGTCTGCATCTGGCTGCATGATGTCGATCCAGTGCTTCGAGCTCAGCAACACACGCAGCTCCGGAACACGATCCTTCACCCAGTCGAGCGCCTCCGTTTCAGCGTCGCCCTGGATGTACAGGGCTAGTTTCACGGTGGCGTTCAACGGGGCGTCGATAAGCGAAGCAAGCTCCTTCCGCGAGTGGTAGTAGTTGTTGATTTCTTCCGAGATTTCCGCAGGGAGATTCTCGCGGGTGAAGCAGACCTCTGGCGCGCACACCACTGCATAGGCGGTAAACGGCGCGTACTCCAACGCCTCAACCAGGCGGCGCACCGGGGCTTCGGGCATCGGAGTCGTTGAGACGACCTCGCCTTCGTGCCATACCACCGCGCCGTTTTCCGCGATGAACGTATCCGGCGCATCCTGCGCGAACATGTCCCGCAACGTAGCTAGCTGGCGACCGGACGCCGGCGCGATGGTCATGCCCTGCTCGCGAGACTGGGTGAGCACCGGCCAGAAACTCTGCGGGATGTCACCCCCTGTGATGAGCAATGTGCCGTCCATATCCAGCGCTACAAGTCGGGGGGTGTGCATATCGGCCAGGGTACCGCCAATGCGGTGCGGCGCCGCGGTGTGATGTGGAACACTGGTCGCATGACTGCACCGAACGAAAACACTGACACCGAAGCCAAGGTTCTCACCGAGGTCCGCAACACCACCGGCGTGATCACGCTGAACCGCCCGAAGGGCCTGAACTCGCTGGACTACGACATGATCAAGATCATCGACGCGGCGCTGCGCGAGTGGGCCGAGGACGACCAGGTCGAGCGCGTCGTAACTACCTCCAACTCCAAGCACTTCTGCTCGGGCGGCGACGTCAAGTACGCCCGGCAGGCGATCCTGGACGGCGACGAGGCCACCGTGGATCAGTTCTTCGCCGACGAGTACGACATGAACCTGCGCCTGGCCAATTTTGGCAAGCCCTACATCGCCCTGGCCAACGGCGTGATCATGGGCGGCGGCATGGGCGTGTCCGCGCACGGTTCGCACTTCGTGGTTACCGAGGACGCGTTCGCCTCCATGCCGGAGATGAACATCGGTTACATCACCGATGTCGGCATGAGCTGGACCTTGCAAAACCTGCCGAAGCGACCGTCGAAAAACCTCGGCAAATTCCTCGGCCTCACTGGCTACCGCATGACCCCGGACGACATGCTCGAGCTCGGCCTCGCCACCCACAAGGTCGCCTCGCTCGACGGTTTGCTCGATCGCATCGTGGAGGAGGGGGAGCTTTCGCTTGACGACGCCTCGGTAGCGCCGTCCTCAAGCACAATCGCGCAGTATTTCGACGATATTGAAGCGACCTTCGACGGCTCCTGGCCCGAGATCGAGGCGCGCCTTGAGGGCGCGTTCGGTGACTTTGTGCGCAGCCTGATCGCCAAAGCGTCGCCGTCGGCGCTGGTGGCTGCGGCCGAGCTGTTCGAGGCGAACGCGAAGCACGACCTCGAAGGCGCGCTGGAGAACGAGCGCGTGCTCGGCGAACTCATCCGCCGCGAGCCCGACTTCGCTGAAGGCGTGCGCGCGGTACTGGTGGACAAGGACCAGGAGCCGAAGTTCGTCGAGCAGCCCGGGCCGGAGAAGTACCGCGACGTGCTGAAGTAGCTAGAAGCCAGCGCCGATAACGCCGAGCTGCCATGCGCCGAATCCGAGTGCCGCGAGGACAGCGAGCACCGCGGTGACGGCGATGGCGATGGCACCGGGCTTCGACGAACCGTCTCCGGTGGAGCCGTTCTCCGCCGAGCCGTCCTTCGACGAACCATCCTTGGCCGGGGTATCGGTGCCAGGCGTGATGTCCGGGCGAGCCTTGGAGTGGTCCGAGGTCGAACCGAGCGGCAGGCAGTCGGCCAGCTCCTCGATGGTGTAGAACGCGGAACCATCTACCACCGGCATGCAGCCAGCGTGGAACGGGATCTCAGCCTCGTTGTACAGCATGCGAACCAGGGTGACACCTTGGTCATTCTGGAACGCATCCCACTGGATGTTCGCGCCCATCGGATCGACGGTGTCGCCGCGCCACTTGGAGTTCTCATACGTCATGAGCTCATCTGCCGGCACTCCCTTCTCGGAGCCCGGCAGCTTCAGCAATGCTGCGAGCGGAACAATGGCACCGGAGTGGCTGAACCGGTACTCGGCGGCGATCTCGCCGCCGGCCGCGCGGTCCTTGACACCTTGAATCATGTGGTCCAGCAGCGGAGCGTAGTTGTCGTACGCCACGGTCTCGCCTTCGTTGGCGGGGCCCTTCTGGTAGTAGTCCTCGACATCGAGGAGGTACGCGAAGGTGGGGCCGATTTCATCGTCCATGAACTCGTTGAAGATCCACCCTTCGGCGGGTTTCGCTGCCTCGCGATCCATCGCCGGGGCGATGATGTACAGGTTGTAGAACTGCAGCGCAGCGTCGGCAACGCCTTCCACGGTGTTCTTGCCGTTCTGGGCAGTGAAGGTGAGGGACCCGTCGTCGATGCCATCGACGAAGTCCTGCGTGAAAATCTTCAGCAGAAGCTTCTGCGACGCTTCGCGGGAAGCTGGTTTCGCATAGGCCTCATCGATCTTCGCTTCAACGATCTCCCCGTCTTCCCACGCTGCGTACCGCTCGTAGCTGTCGAGAGATTTGTCACCGTGGGCCTTGAGCAGGTCGGTTCGAGCCTCGATCTTGACGTGGTCGTCTTCCATGCCGTCGATCAAGTGGCTGTCCAGTTCAGGCTTCGCCGCGAGCAGGCTGCGGCCGAACTCCCAGCCGGATTCCGTCGCGCGGTCTTCGCCGGACGACATGAATTTGACCTTTGCGTCAGAACCGACGATCGCGTTCAGCAGCTCGGTGTTTCGCTTTGCGTTCCGCTCGCCAATTCCTTGGAGTTCTTCGCGGCCGAACACGGTGAGGTTTCCGTAGCCGGTCTCTGGCCCGGTGAGCTCCTCGTTCGCCTTCGTCATCGCCTTGACCTGCGGGATAAGGCGCTTGCCCAAGTCGGTAATTTGGCCGCGCTTCTCTGCTTCAAGGAGCATCTGCAGCGCGAGGTCGTCGTACTTGAAACCGGAGAGTCCGCGCGATCCGTGGCGGTTCACGGTTGAGGTGTAGATCTGCTTGAAACCGGCAGGTGGCTGGCTGTAGCTAGAGATCGGAGCGGCGGGGGAATACGGCTGCTTGGTGGAGTAGTAGGTGGTCTGGTTCTCAGCCGCGAGCGCCGGAGTGGCCATAAGCGGCGCGGCGAGAGCGGCAGCAAGCGACATTGCGAGAGCGGTGCGGGTGGTTTTTGCGGACGCGGTCAGGGTGGTCAAAACAGGCTCCTCAGATTGGGTGGCGGGCGCGCCCACCAAGCTACCGCCGCGGAGTTACCGCGCGATGAATGGCGGGTGAATATCCGTCTTCCCTTACCGCGCCTGAATTTGGCTTGGACGTTAGTATGGGGGGACGGTTTGAGCAGAGTATGCCCCCAAAAACCACATACGTGATTGATTTCAATGACCGCTTAAGGAGCGACGTGACCGAGAACCAGGTGGACACCACCCCCCGCGACGACTGGAACCACAAGATTGAGCTCGCGCAGGAGATGCTGCCGCTGATCAGCCGTCTGCACCGCGAACACAACGCAGTGACCTCGATTCACGGCCGTCTGCTCATCGGCTTGACCGATATCGAAATCATCAAGGCGCACCGCTACGCACGTCGCATTGTGGAAAAGGAGCTGCCGCTGGATGAAACGCTGCCGATCCTGCGCGAACTCGTCGAGATGGACCTGGGCACCGCTTCGATCGACCTCGGCCACCTGGCGCACCTGTACAAGGAATCTGACCAGCAGGATCTGCGTGCGTTCCTGGAGGAGCAGCTCGCCGAGGTTGTCGGTACTTCCTCCGAACTCGAGGGTCGCGATGTCGTGCTCTACGGTTTCGGCCGCATCGGCCGCTTGCTTGCTCGCATCCTTATCGCCCGCGAGGCCACCTACGGTGGTGTCCGCCTGCGGGCCGTCGTGGTGCGCAAGAAGGGTGATGAGGACATCGTGAAGCGCGCGTCCCTGCTGCGCCGCGACTCGGTGCACGGTGCGTTCAACGGCACGATCACCGTGGACCGTGAGAATGACCTTATCTGGGCGAACGGCACTCCGATTCAGATGATCTACGCCGACTCCCCGTCGGAGATTGACTACACCCAGTACGGCATCGACAATGCCATCGTGGTGGACAACACCGGTGCATGGCGCGACCGCGATGGTCTGTCCCGCCACCTCGAATCCAAGGGCGTGGATCGCGTGCTGCTGACCGCACCGGGCAAGGGTGACATCCCGAACATTGTTTACGGCATCAACCAGGACATGATCGGCGACGACAAGATCCTCTCCGCCGCGTCCTGCACCACCAACGGCATCACCCCGGTGCTCAAGGTGATCAACGACCGCTACGGTGTCGTCCACGGCCACGTGGAGACGGTGCACTCCTACACCAACGACCAGAACCTGGCCGACAACTTCCACAAGGGCCCGCGCCGCGGCCGGGCAGCTGGCCTGAACATGGTGCTCACCGAGACCGGTGCAGCGAAGGCCGTCTCGAAGGCGCTGCCGGAGTTCGCCGGCAAGCTCACCGGTAACGCAATCCGCGTGCCCACGCCGGACGTGTCCATGGCGGTGATCAACCTGGAGTTGGAGCAGCAGGTGGACAAGGACGAGGTAAACAACTTCCTGCGCCGCGTCTCCACCGATTCCGAGCTGCGCCAGCAGATTGACTACATCCACTCGCCAGAGGTGGTCTCCACCGACCTGCTAGGCTCCACTCACGCAGGTGTCGTCGACGGCCTGGCCACCATCGCCTCCGGCAATCACCTGGTGCTCTATGTCTGGTACGACAACGAGTACGGCTACTCCAACCAGGTTGTGCGCGTGGTTGAGGACATCGCAGGCGTGCGCCCGAAGATCTACCCGGCCCGCAAGGCGCCGGCTGAAATCCAGTAGCCGATTGCCGCACCCTTCAGCGGCTCGGCACGCTTAGCGATGTAGCGCGCGGCGTGCCGTGATCGCTTTTTTGTAGACCTCCACAACGGCCTCGGTGGAGGTGCGCCAGTTCCAGCGCTCTGCCTCGGCGCGTGCTGCTTGTGCCATTTGCGTGTGCAAGGGGGCGTCGATAAGCAACTGCTCGAGCTTTTCCGCCCACGCGGAATCGGGCAGGGAGGGCTCGACCAAGAACCCGGTGGTGCCGTCGTCGACGACGAAGGGTAAGCCGCCGGCCTTGGCGGCGACCACCGGCACGCCGGACGCGAATGCCTCGAGTGCCGCGAAGCCGAGCGTTTCTGTGGTGGAGGGGAAAAGCAGTGCGTCGCCGGACGAGTAGGCCGCGTGCAACTCAGCGCCGGAGAGGTAGCCGGTGAGTGTGATCCAATCTCGGTTGAAGAGTTGGCTGATCTCGCGGAACTGGGGTCCATCGCCGATGACGGCGAAGCGGGTGCCGGGGACGCGGGCGCGCAGTTCCTCCATAATCGGCAGGCAGCGATCGACGGATTTCTCGGCGGAAACACGACCGACGAAGATCACCAGGGGAGCGTCGGGGTGGCCGCCAGTGAGACGGGCGCGCATGTCCACGGTGCGCTTCCCCGGCGCGAAACTCACCGTGTCCACTGCTTTCGGCCACAGCTCGACGTTGGGGATGCCGTAGCTCGCTGCGCGCTCCATCATCGGCCCGGAGGTGACCAGGTTGTACTGCGCCTTGCCGTGGAAGGTGCGCAAGCCCCACTCGGCGGCCGGTTTCGCCCACGGAATGCCCAGCTTGAGGGTGTACTCGGGCACATCGGTATGGAAGGAACCGACAAGCGGCAGGTCCTGGAAGCTCGCGATCAGGCTCGACCAACCGGCAGTCCAGATCGGGTTGATCGCGTGCACCACATCGGGTTGAAATTGCGCGAGCCTGCGCGGAATCACCGGAGTGATCAGGCCGAACTGGATCTCGGGGTAAACGGGCTTAAAGCTTAACGACGGCACGTGCACCACGTCGAACCCCGCATACTCATCCGGAGCGTCGCCGGTGGCGAAAATGAGCACCTCATGGCCTAGCTCTGCAAGCTTTTCGAGGTGGCGGATGGTGCGGGTGACTACACCGTCGATCTTCGGCAGGAAGACCTCGGTGAGGATGGCGATGCGCACTGCGGTTACTTCTCGCCTTCCGGCACGCCTTCGTGCTGCTGCTTCGTCCACAGGGAACGCGCCGGGATCTTGCTGCGGTCGGCGCGGTCGGAGTACTTGCGCGCGACATCTTCGACTTCTTGCAATAGGCCCTCGGCGAGGTAGGTCGGCTCGAGGCCCAGGCCGATGAAGGTGTCGTTGGCCACGTGGAGTTCGTTCTCCGCTGACTCCTTGCGCGGGTTGGGCACCATCTGTACCTCGGCGCCGGAGATGTTGCTGATCAGTTCGGCGAGGTCGCGGACGCGGTGGGTCTCGGTCATCTGGTTGAAGATCTTCACGCGCTCGCCCTTGGCGGGCGGGTTCTCCACCGCGAGTTGGATGCACTTCGCCATGTCGCGGATGTGGATGAAGGCGCGGGTCTGCCCGCCGGTGCCGTGCACGGTGAGCGGGTAGCCGACGGCGGCCTGCATGAGGAAGCGGTTGAGCACAGTGCCATAATCGCCGTCGTAATCGAAGCGGTTAATCAGACGCTCATCGCGCTCGGTCTGCGGCGTGTGGGTGCCCCAGATGATGCCCTGGTGCAGGTCCGTAATCCGCAGCTCATCGTTCTTGGCGTAGTACGCGAACAAGCTTTGATCCAGCACCTTGGTCATGTGGTAGACCGACCCCGGATTGGTGGGGTAGAGGATCTGCTGCTCCACAATGCCGTTCTCACCAGCGTCGACCTGGATGTCCAGGTAGCCCTCCGGGATCTGCATGCCCGCGGTGCCGTAACCGTAAACGCCCATCGTGCCCAGATGCACAACGTGGATGTCGAGGCCGGATTCCACGATGGCGACGAGCAGGTTGTGGGTGGCGTTGACGTTGTTATCCACCGTGTAGCGCTTCGTGCGGTGATTCTTCATCGAGTACGGCGCCGCACGCTGCTCAGCGAAGTGGATCACCGCATCCGGTTCGTAGGTGGTGATGAAGTCGTACAGGCCCTCGTAATCCTGGGCGACATCGATGTTTTCAAAACCGATCTCTTTACCGGTGACTTCCTTCCACGCGGCCAAGCGGACGTCGATAGTGGCGATTGGTGTCAGCGACTGGGCGCCGAGCTCTTCATCGATTGCGCGGCGGGAGAGATTGTCCACAATCACCACGTCGTGTCCGATGTCCGACAGGTGCAGCGAAGCGGGCCAGCCACAGAATCCGTCCCCACCAAGTACTGCAATTTTCACGAAAGAGCTCCAAGCATGATTAGAAAAACAACTTCCCGGATACGTTACCCGGACACGCGCAGGCGCGCCGGATGAAAAGGCTCGCTGTGCGATTGTCTTAATCCGGGTGCATAGGATCGCGGCCTTCGGCGATAGCGCGGTATTGCTCTGCCTCTCGGAGAAGCTCGTCACCGGGCTGGTCAGTCGCGTTCTTTAGCAACGAACGGGGTTGCTCGACCTCGCGCCACTGCTGCGGCACACGCTCTCGGTACCCATCAAAGAACTCGCTCGACCACGGGTACGTTCCGATGAACTTCCAGGCGCTTCCCTCCCACAACATTGCTTCGCCCATCGGCATCTGCGCGATGGCTTCAACGGGCACAATATTCGTCCGCTCGGTGTGCACGCTTTGCGTGTCGGAGTGGTAAACGTTATTGCTCCTCGACCAAAAGTCCGGACGGCTCGTGCCCGATGAGCTGGAAATAACTTGGCGGTCAAAATCTCCGGCAATCGCGCTAAAGGTACGAAGCGTCTGATCGTCGCGAATACCTGGCATCAAAATGGCGGACGGGAACATCCCCAAAAAGTTAATTCCTGGCCATGCCGCGCGTGCCTGCGAGAGATCCTGCAGCCCCACCGTTAGCGCAATGCCTTGCCCGCCGAACTGCGAGGCCCAAGTGTCTAAAGGCGGACGTGCCACGTGCGCTGCTTCATCCACCACGACGTTCAACCAGTCCAGGTCCTCACCCTCATTAGCAGCTCGTTTTCGCTCCCGGGTAATCGCCGACAAAAGCGCCATTATCAGACCTGCGGTCACGCTCTGCTCCTCCGGTGACGCTGCGATGTACAGCGTGTCAGACGTGCGTATGAATCGCGCAGGGTCGAAGTCCTCGCCTTTGTTGGACAGCACCGCGGCAGAGTTGTAAACCGAAGTTAGCCGACGCAGCGTGGAAGCGATTGATCCTCGCTCTTTATCCGGTGTGGCCCTGATCCCGCGCAACGTCGAAAGGGCTAAGTCTGCGTCAACGTCCTCTGGGTCGGTCCTGTGCTGCAGAATTGTGTTCTCAACCTGGTCCAATGCCCCCTCGGTTTCCCGGCACCAAGCAGCAAACGTCGGCAAAGAAACGTACTGGCCTGCGAAAAGGAAGACTGCGAGCCACTCAGTCGCCGAATCAATCCAGTCACCGTTAGGCGAACCCACCGCATATGGTGCCGTCCACTCGTTCGCGATCACACGGGCAGAGTCCCATCCAGAGACACTCCATGCTGGCGACCACCGCACGCGCAATGCTCCATCGGGAATGCCGCTGCCCAGGTCGAGTGCCCAAATACGGCCTCGCTTCGAACGGGTCTGGTGGGTGTCATACAGCACCTCCCACTTCACTGATGTACTTACGACCGGCCCAGTAGCAATAGCCACAGTCGGTGCAATCACGCACGATGTTTTCCCTGAACCGGGCGGACCAAGGACTAGCGTTGCACCGCGGGGGTCGGTCACGTGCACATTGTTATCAAAGGTGCCCGCAAACGTACCCGACAGCATCGCAAAATCCGAAAGCACTTCTGCCGTCACGGGTTTCGGAGCCCTCCACCCTGTAACCTTGCGCAATGCCCACTTACACACCAGGGCAGGCACAACTCCCGCGAAGCCGGCTCCAAGACTGAGCCCGGTACCAACCGCTTCATCTTCTGCGTGCTCACTCCGCGTGCTCAGCGTGATGAGGAACCAGATCACGGCGATGAAGATGGCGAACGATTTGAAGAAATCGAAGCCAGTTTGGAAGAAGAGCACGAACAAGCCTGTGCCCCAGAATGGCAAAAAGAGAAATTCCGCCAACTTGTTAAACCAGTAAGTTCTCTCGAAATACTGATGCTGCGGTAATAGATGTGACATGGGCTAACTCTCTTTCTCTTCTACCTTGACTGGGTTACGGAGTTGGCTCTGAGTCCGTTCGGTGTCGGCCACGTCTCCCCCCGTGGTAGCTGAATTTCCTGCGCCTACAGAACGAGCATGAGAGCGCGAACCAGTGAATCCCACAGGCCGGTCACCGAGTAGGACAGATCCGTCAGGGATTGCCGCCAAGATCCGGGTATCCACTGGGCGGCCAAGTCACTGGCCGCGAAATCGCGCACATCCTGCGCGCCGGAGTGGAAGTTGTGGTGCAGCGTTGAACTCAGGGGTGTCATGCCAGCCAGGGTAGCGCTGACGCGGTGGGACGGTGTCTTAAAGCTCATAGTCTGCAAGGGCATCGGCGAAGTGCGGCCAGAATTGGAATTCGCTTCTCAGTAGGTCGAGCTGGCCTTCCCACTGGTAAAGGCCGTCGGTGGCCAGGTCAGGATCTTCGACCTGCATCAGCAACAGCTGGAGCTGCGCGATCCGGAGTGCAACGTGGGCGGCGCTATCGGGCGTTCGCGGCGGCGGCAATTCGGACGATGCTTGGGTAAGCCACAGGCGGAAGTAAGCGAAGAGGCGCCGCACCGCAGTCACTGGGTCGCGGGGCAGCTCGACGCCCACCGCCCAGGTGGCTGCAACAAAGGAGTCGACGCTGGAGGTTTCGATGGTAAGCAGGCCCTCTTCGTAGAGCGAGAACTCTGTCGCCGCCATGAGCTCGAAGGTGGCGTAGTCAGTGTCTCGGCCCAGTTCGGCGAGGGTGATCATAGTCTCGATGTAGGTTTGCTCCGGCGCGTCGAGGTAGGCGGCGAAAGTTGCGATCGACGGCTCGGCGAGGAATTGCTCGCGCAAAACGGCGTGGGTCTCTTTCGCACCGCCTGCTTCCGAAAAATTGGGATCGAACCAATGCGGCATGGCAAGTCTGGTGAGCACTGGTTCGACCTGGGGGAGCTCCGCGCGCAACGCGTTGACGAGCTGAACGAGCTCGACCGCGGTCATCCTGTCGAGCGCGGCGTCGAGTAGCGGGTGCCCTCCCGGCTTGAGCTCGGCGGCGTGGACTGCGACCGCGATCGCATGCTTGCACCACTCGTCGCGCACCGAGCAGGTGCAGCTTGCACTGACTCCTTTCGCCGTCAGGCGGAGGGTGATCAGATACGGCTGCGTGCCAACAATCTGGGCTTGTAGTTCATCGTCTTGCACCTCGAGCAGGGCAATATAGTCACCCGGAATGTCTGTCGCACGCGCGATGGACACAGGCTTGGCTACCTGGTCAAGCTGCGTTGCGCTGAACTCGCGCAGTCTGGCGATGATGCGTTGCTCCTCCATGACCCGAACTCTAGGAAACAACCCCCACACGCCATCTGCCGGCTTCGAACGGGCATTTGGAACCCGTCGGAACCAAGGTCGTGTCGGCAACGTCGAATATGGTTAGGCCGGTGAGCACCTTGCCCCGCCCCGACGACCCCCGCTGGCTTTGGAAAACCCTGAACTCCCGGGCCCGCTTTTCGGTGCCCGCGGCACTCGGCATCACCACGATGATGGTCACCAACGCGTCCGCGCCCGTGATCGTCGGCCGCGCAATTGACACCGCCATCGCTACTCAGGACCTCGCCAGCCTGACCCGCTACATCGCCCTGCTCGCAATCGTCATGGCCATCGGCGCAGTTGGCGGATGGTTCGGTCGCAGCTGGCTCTCCAAAGCAGTCCTCACCGTCGGCCATGACCTGCGCATGGCAGTCACCGCGCGCATCCTCGACCCGCGCGGCATTGGCGGCGCCACCCGTTACACCCCAGGTGAGCTGCTGTCCATCGCATCCACCGACGTCAAACGCGTCTCCGAAGCGGTCTTCCTCATGGTCTTCCCGGTGGGCCACCTGCTCACCATCGCGTACGTCGCATACGTTGTCGGCTCAATCCACCTGCCGCTCGGCATTGCCATCCTCGCCGGCGGCCCACTCGTCGTATTTGGCACTATTGCCGCAGGCAAACCGCTCCAGAAACGGTCCGGCGAGCGCCAAAAAGCACTCGCAGATGCCGCCGCCACCGCCACCGATGTCGTCGAAGGCCTGCGGATCATCAAAGGCCTCGGCGCGGTGGACGTAGTCAGCGGCAGGTACAAGGAAGCGTCGATACGCGCTCGTCTCGCCACCATCCGGGCCAACGCGTCGCACGCCCGCCTCGACGCGACGACCGAATCACTCGGCACCCTCTACATCATCGCCGCCACCATCGCGGCCGCGATCTTCGCCGCCCGCGGGGTGATCAGCGTCGGCGATCTCATCACCATCCTCGGTGTCACCCAGTTCGTCATCACGCCCATGACATTCCTAGGCAAGCACATCGCCGCGCGCCTCGCCCCAGCTCAGGCCAGTGCGCGCCGCATCACCCGGCTTTTACAAGAGCCTTCGCTTATCGACGCCCCGTTGCCCGCACCACAGTTCCCACCCGGCCTCACAGTCATCGACCGCACTCCACCCGCGGATTTGGCCCAGCTCGACCGCACTGAGGTGTTGGTCGCCCCGCACGCGGCGCACTTGTTTGAAGGCACCGTGCTGGGCAACGTTGCCGATGACGCGGATGCCGCTCGCGCCGCACTCGTGGTCGCCGCAGGCCGCGACATCCTTGCCGCCGCAGAGCGCGAAGTAGGGGAGAACGGCGCGGGCCTGTCCGGCGGCCAGCGACAGCGCGTCGCCCTTGCCCGTGCAATCGCCGTCGACCCAGACGTGCTCATTTTGCAGGATCCCACCACCGCGGTTGACTCCGTGACCGAGCAGGTGATCGCCGTAAACGTCGCAAAGACGCGTGCCGGAAAGACCACCGTGGTCTACTCCTCCTCGCCGGCGTGGAAGGCGGTGGCGGAATAACATGCGCTTCCCCACAGCGTCAGGCAGCGAAGTCCGCCAGGAAGTTTCGCGGCAACTTAGCCGGATTCCGCAGGCGCGCGGGCGGTTCTGGGCCTCGGTAGTTGTGCTCTCCATCGGCGCACTCGGCTCAATGGCGGTGCCGATTCTGCTCGGCCGCGTCGTCGACGTCGTGCTCGCGGGTGGCGCAGACATGGTCACGCGCATCCTTTGGATCGGCGCGGGCGTGTCCATCGCGGCGGTGGTCAGCGCTGGGCTCAACGCCGTCGGGTTCTACCTGCTGTCCACAGTCGCGGAGCGAGCGATCAGCAACCTGCGCGAGGATATGGTCGATACAGCACTGCACCTGCCCACCCACCGCGTGGAGGAGGCCGGCTCCGGGGATTTGCTGTCGCGATCGACCGATGATGTCGCCGAGTTGTCGTCGTCAATCTCTCAAACCTTGCCCGATGTCACCTCCGCGATCTTTGTGCTCAGCGCAACCGCCATCGCTCTGATCGGCCTCGATCCGTACTACGCCGTCATTCCGCTGCTGGCTGGCCCGGCGTACTTCCTCAGCTTTCGGCAGTACCTCAAGAGCGCCCCGGAGCGCTACGCCAACGAGCGCGCCTCGATGGCCGAGCGCGCGCGGCGCATGCTCGAATCCATCCACGGCCTGGAAACGCTGCACGCGTTCTCGCGCGAAGACCGCGCGCAGGAGCGCATCGGGGAATCGTCGTGGCGAGTCGTGGAAAACGGCTACCGCGCGCGACGCACGATGATGGTGACGCAGGTGCAAATGACGATCATCGAGGCCGGCATGCTCATCGTCGGCCTTGTCATGAGCTATTTCGCCGTGCGCGGTGGCCAGCTCACGATCGGCCAGGTCACGGGCGCGATGATGATCATCATCCGCATCCGCAGGCCGATGATGGGCATTATCCACACCCTCGACACGGTCAACTCCGGCTACGCCTCGCTCGCACGCATCGTCGGCGTAGTGCACAACCCGCCCGCGCGGGTGCCGGATTGCGACGCGCCCGCACCCGCCGGCCGCGCGGAGCTGCGCGACGTCTGGTTCCGCTACGGCGACGACTGGGCTGTGCGCAACATCAACTTCACACTCCAGCCAGGCAAAAAGGTCGCGCTCGTCGGCGCTTCGGGTGCTGGCAAGTCGACGGTTGCGGCACTACTTGCAGGTTTGCGGGTCCCCGACGAGGGCCTTGTGCTTATCGACGACACCTCCGTCACCGCCCTTTCCGACTCAGAACGCGTCGCCCGCCTCGCGCTTGTATCCCAGGAAGTGCACGTGTTCTCCGGAACCTTGCGCGAAGACCTGACCATCGCCAAACCCGACGCGACAGATGCAGAGCTTGAGCAAGCGCTTGCCGACGTCGGCGCCGATTGGTTTGCAACGCTTTCCGATGGCCTCGACACCATCGTCGGCAGCCGCGGGATGCGCCTCGAACCCGTACAAGCGCAGCAGCTCGCGCTAGCGCGCATCCACTTGCTCGACCCAGCGATTGTGCTCATGGACGAGGCCACCGCTGAAGCCGGATCCGCCGGCGCAGGCGCACTCGAAGACGCAGCCCGCGTGGTTACCTCGGGCCGGTCCTCGGTGGTCATCGCGCACCGCTTGGACCAGGCGGCGGAAGCGGACCTCATCCTCGTGATGGACGCTGGCGAGATAGTCGAGCGCGGCACCCACGCTGAACTCCTCGACCAAGGCGGCCGCTATGCGCAGCTCTGGTCAGCGTGGTCTCGTGGCCGGGCCTAGCTTCGGCCGCGAACGCGAGGTCGGGGAATGCGTCTGCCATCCAAGTGCGAATCCAGGCGCGAAATCATCTGCGAGATTGTAGAAGGGTCGGGGTGCCGGGGGTATAAAACCGCAGGTCGGTTCGAGCGCGATTGCGTACCCTTCTACATCCACATTGTTGACTTGTGTAGTTGAAAGGAAAATCACATTGGAGTGAGTCTGAGACCTTATTAACGTGGGTGGTGAACCTTGAATATTTGAATATGGAGGAGGAACCACCGTGACTACAAAAGTCAACGGCGGCGCCGGTGGCGCCAGAGTGCCAGATGCCGACGCTAAAGCCGACGGCCAAACCGCCGCAGCGCAAGCGCCAAAGGAACGCACCACCGGTCAGAACATCGCATTCGTCCTCGCGTTCGTCGCCCTGATTGCGGTGCTGCTCGTCCCGATTCCCGGCCTCGACGCGACTGGCCAGATCGCGCTGGCAATGCTCGCATTTGCCGTCATCATGTGGGTCTCCGAGGCGGTGTCCTACCCGGTCAGTGCGGTGATGATCGTTGGCCTCATTTCGATCTTGCTCACGTTCGCGCCCGACCCGGAAAACCCTGGTCAAATGGTGGGGTCGAAGACGGCGTTGTCCACCGCGATGACAGGATTCTCGTCATCGGCGGTCGCGCTGGTGGCTGCGGCGCTTGCGCTCGCCACTGCGATGCAGGCGACCGGGTTGCACCGTCGCTTGGCGCTCTACATTCTCAAGATCTCGGGCGAGAAGGTCTCCAACATCGTCATCGGCGCGATCGTGATCTCGATTGTGCTGGCGTTCTTCGTGCCGTCGGCAACCGCGCGCGCTGGTGCCGTTGTACCGATTCTGATCGGCATGGTCGCCGCGTTCGGGCTACCCACGGACTCGAAACTCGGAGCGCTGCTGGTGATCACCGCAACGCAGGCGGTCTCGATTTGGAACGTCGGCATCAAAACCGCCGCGGCGCAAAACCTCGTTGCCATCGGCTTCATCGAGGACCAGATGGGCCAGTCCGTCTCCTGGGGTCAGTGGCTCATGTGGGCGGCACCCTGGTCCATCCTCATGTCGATTGCCCTCTACTTCATCATGCGGTGGGCGATTAAGGCGGAAACTGATTCGATTACTGGCGGTAAAGAGCTCGTCGAAAAGCAAATTTCGGAGATGGGCCCGATGACTGGTGCCGAGAAGCGACTGACCGCGATCGCTGTGTCCCTGCTGCTGTTCTGGGCGACCGAGGATGTGCTTCACCCGATTAGCTCGTCGGTGATCACCATCGTCGCAGTGGGCGTCATGCTCATGCCGGGGATTGGTGTGATGACGTGGAAGTATGCGCAGGAGAAGATCAACTGGGGCACGCTGGTCGTGTTCGCTGCTGGCATCTCACTCGGCACGTTCCTCCTGAACACTGGCGCGGCGACCTGGCTCTCCGAGGTGACGTTCGGTGCGCTGGGCCTGGCGGGGATGCCAATGCTGGCGACGATTGCGATTGTCTCGCTGTTCAACATCGTCATCCACCTCGGCTTCGCCTCGGCGACTTCGCTCGCGTCTGCGCTGATTCCGGTGTTCATCGCGCTCGCCGCGACCCTGGATGCGCCGAACGGCGGCCTCGGCTTCGTGATCATCCAGCAGTTTGTGATCTGCTTCGGCTTCCTACTTCCGGTTTCCGCGCCGCAGAATATGCTGGCGTACGGCACCGGCGCGTTCACCCCGCAGCAGTTCCTACGTACCGGTATTCCGTTGACGGTGGTCGGCTACCTGCTGATCCTGCTGCTGTCGGCGACGTACTGGAACTGGATCGGCCTGGTTTAAGTCGCTCCGAGGTTATTGCAGCACGAGCCCCACGTGAATTGTGGTGAGCTCGTGCTCGCCTGGCCCGGCGGGGAGCGCTTGCAGCTCCGCAGCGGCGGCGGGGGAGACCGGAATGATCCACCCCTGCTTCGGGTCCAGCACCGGAGCCGACGCCGCGTGCGAAGGCACAAACGTCACCGGGCGCTGGCCCTCGGCGGCAAGCTGCAGGGGCCCGCGAAGGGCACGTAGCTCCTCCAGCGCTTGGGGGGTAGTGGTGATAATCACCAGCTTCTCATCGGTGTCAGGGGAGAGGTTCGCAGTGTGCACGAGCAATTGCTTAACGACGACGCGCTCATACCGCCTAGGCAACTCGACAAGGCCCGACGCAGTATCGCCGCCACCGAAAACGCCCCGCACACGGTCCATAAAACCCATGGCCGAAAGTGTAGCGTTCGAAGCATGACTGACCCGAAGCTCGAGCGCGTCTTTTCCTACCCATTCGGCGACATTTACAACAACTACGTCGCCAAAGTTGAGCGCACGAATCGCACCCGCGGCGAGCTCGACGACGTCCTCGGGTGGTTCACCGGGTTGAGCCCGGATCAGCTCGCGGCGGCAGGGGAGCAGACGCTTCGCGAGTTCTTCGAGCACACCGCCCAGCTGCCCGCTAGCGCGGAGCTCATCACCGGCAGCGTCTGCGGGGTCAAGGTCCAGGAGGTCGACGACCCGCTGATGCGCAAGATCCGCATGATGGACAAGCTTGTCGACGAACTTGCGAAGGGCAAGGCCTTGGAGAAGGTGAAACGGGGATGACGCAGGACGTCGATAAGCACGAGCTTGCTCAGGGAACCTCCCACCGTGCGCAAATGATCCTGCCGTATGGAACGGGGGAGCTGCGCGTGGCGCAGCCGCGCGAGGAGGAGCCGCTGCGGCGCGGCAACCGGCTCACTAAGCCCGGGTGGAAGTTGGTGCTGAAGCGCTGCGTGATCGACTGGGGTCCCGACGCAATGGTGGACCGCGGGGCAACGCTGACTTACTACACCGTGCTTTCGATGGCGCCGATGCTCTTGGCTGCGTACTCCATCATCACCTTGTTGCTGCCGCGTGATGAGGCGGCGGCCGAGTCGCTGATCACTGGCTTGGTCACGGAATATGTCCCGGCCGAGCTGCAGGAGCAGGCGCTGGAACTCGTGCTCAACATCATCGGTACGCCGGCGCAGTCCACGATTGCGTTGACGATCTCTGTGATTATTTCCCTTTTGTCGGCTTCCGCCTATGTCCGCTCGTTCTCGCGCAACGCGAACCTGATTTACGGGCGCACCGAGGGCCGCAACATCGTGATCACGTGGCTGACCATGTGGTTGATCACGCTGGTGATGGTAGTTGGCGCAGTGCTCATTCTCATGGGCATGTTCCTTACCGAGTCCATCGTCACTGCCGTTCTTGGTCCACTCGCCGCGCCTCTCAAGCTCGAGGACACGCTGGAGTACCTCACCTCGATCTTCTTGCCGGTGTGGGCGTACGCGCGCGTGCCTGTCATTATCGTTGCTGCAATCGCGCTGATTTCGGTGCTGTACTTCCTCGCCCCGAATGTCAAACCCGGGCGGTTCCGGTTGCTCACCGTTGGTTCGACGCTCGCTCTGGTCGTCATTGCAACCATCTGGAGTCTGTTCAGTTGGTACCTGTCCGCGATCGGTGTGCGTTCGCCCTACGGTGCGTTCGGTACCGTCTTGGCTGTACTCGGCCTGCTGTGGGTGATGAACATCGTGCTGCTCGAGGGGGTCAAGATCGACGCCGAGATCTTGCGCGCGAAGGAGCTCCAGGCCGGGCTCGATTCTGGGCACCTCATCCAGGCCCCGCCGCGTTCCAACGATGGGGCCAAGTGGCGGCTGCAGACGCTGGCGTGGGCGGACAAGACAGTGGCCGAAATTCAGGCCCGACGCCAAGATGAAGAACGCGAGTAGCCTGGCCGCTATGGCACTTATTGATCCCCGTACCAAGTACCCTTCCGAATTCGACAAGGAAGACCGCCAAAAGGATCCCGGTCTCGACGAGAAAATGACCACCGAGCCGGACCTTGGCCAGAGCACCTACAAGGGCTCCGGCAAGCTCCAGGGCCGTCGAGCACTGATCACCGGCGGCGACTCCGGCATTGGCGCGGCGACCGCGATTGCGTTCGCGCGCGAAGGTGCTGACGTGGCCATCGCCTACTTGCCAAAAGAGCAGGAAGACGCCGAGCGCATTCTTTCCGCCATCGAGGACGCTGGCCAGAAAGCTGTCGGTATTCCGGGTGACTTGCGCGAGCGCTCCGTGTGCGAGGAGACGGTGCAAAAGGCCGTCGATGAGCTTGGCGGTCTCGACATCTTGGTGAACAACGCGTCGCGCCAGGTGTGGAACGATGGCGTGCTCGAGATTTCCGACGAGGATTTCGACGCCACGATGAAGACCAACATCTACTCCGCATTCCGCGTGACCAAGGCGGCTGTGCCGCACATGCCGCCGGGGTCGTCGATTATCTTCTCCACCTCGATCCAGGCGTACGACCCGTCGAAGGAACTGCTTGATTACGCAATGACCAAGGCGGCCTTCAACAACTTCGCCAAGGGACTGTCCGGTGAGCTGCTTCCGTCGAAGGGCATTCGCGTCAACGCGGTGGCACCGGGCCCGATCTGGACCGTGATCCAGCCGGCCGAGGGCCAGCCGGAGGAAGTGGTGGACAACTTCGGTAAGGGCTCCGACATGGGTCGTCCGGGCCAGCCGGCGGAGCTCGCCGGGGCGTACGTGTTCCTCGCCTCCGAGGATGCGTCCTACGTATCGGGGGAGACGCTGGCAGTCACCGGCGGCGCACTTACGCCGTAGACGGAGCGAGCATTCCGTTTTTGTGCGAACAAGTTAATGTTCCTCACGGAACCAGCCCGGATCGGAACGAACGCTCTGTTTTTTAGCGGTTTATAGCTATACTGCGACGCAGGCTTGCCTAAACGGAGTGAGCGTTCCGATGGAAGTGAGTGGCTCGATATGGATGTGACGGAGCTGGGTGAGTTCGTCCGAATAAACCGCAAAGATAAGGGCCTGACGCAACAAGACCTTGCCGACCTCTCAGGTGTCTCAGACCGGTTTGTACGAGAAATGGAAAAAGGCAAACCTTCAGCCGAGATCGGCAAGGTGATCGCGGTGCTTACAACTCTTGGATTTGATCTCGAGCCCGTCATCCACCGGGGAGTCCTATCGTGATTGCAGCCGATGTCTATCGGAATGAGGAGCTCGTCGGCCACCTCGCAAAATCCGAGGGGGGCATTGTTGAATTTCGGTATCTCGAATCCGCCAAGAGCCCTGTTGCGACAACGTTGCCTCTCGACGGTGGACACTACATCGGCGTGGCCGGAGCGCTTCCGGCGTTCTTCACCAACCTGCTTCCTGAGGGCAGGAGGCTATCTGCCCTTAAACGACAGGTGAAAGCTTCGCTTGACGACGAACTAGCGCTGCTAATCGCCGTTGGCGCAGACACGATCGGCGACGTCCAGGTTATACCTCACGGGGAAGAGCCCATTGGTGCGCCAGCGATGATTGACCTGGGCGGCGAATTGGACTTCAGCAAAGCCCTGTCCGACTCCGGTATCCCTGATCCGGTGGCGGTTCCGGGTGTGCAGGATAAGGCCTCGGCGCGCATCATTGCGGCACCGGTGGCGGGAGCCGGAAATGAGTTCATACTTAAGGTCTCCCCGCCAGAGTTTCCGAAACTCGTTGAGAATGAGGCCGCGTGCTTCGACATTGCACGCGGGACAGGGTTTCCACTAGCCGAAACGCAACTGCTCCATGACGTGCATGGGCGCCCCGGTTTGCTAGTCACTCGCTTTGACCGGGAGGGAAAACGACGCCTCCACATGGAGGATGCTGCGCAGATCATGGGTCTTTACCCGAGTGCGAAGTATGACCCGCCCATGGAAGATGTCGTTGAGGCATTGAAATCGGTGAGTGCGTCGCCTGTGCTCACTGCGCGCTCCGTTGCATTCCAGGTTGCTTTGGCTTGGCTTACCGGCAACGGCGATCTTCACGCGAAGAATGTCTCGTTGATCTGGCACAACGGAGCAGCGGAACCCGCGCCGATCTACGACATTCCCTCGACTGTCCCGTATGGCGATACGACGATGGCTCTGGAGCTACAAGGGAGAAACGACAACATCAGCGCGAAAATCTTCCGTGCATTTTGTGCAGAGATTGGGCTACCACAAAGAGCTGCGGAACGCGTGATGGAGTTGGCTCTCAAGACGACCGAGGATGCGCCCGAGCGCATAATTAACGCCACAGAATTCGACCCGCGCCGGGTCCGCGACCTCCGTCGAATTCTGGATCGGCGTCGCCGCCTCTGGCTAGGATGATCACTTCTCCGCGCGGGCCACAACGCGTGCTCCGCGCAGCGCAACGGTGAGCCCGATAACAACCGGAACTAGACCGACAACGAGCAGGTAGGCGCGCTCGGATGACGGGTTCGTTGAATCGTAGAGCACCGATGCGGTACCTGCGAGCGATGTGCCGATTGCCATGGTGAGGAAGTACAAGGCCGCGAACCTCGTTCGGAACGCCGCCGGAGCGTGCGCTCCAGTAGAGGACATGCCGACAGGGCCGATGAACAGTTCGCCGAGCGACATGCACAGCACGCAGCCGGCAAGCGCGAGGAAGGGTGTGCTGGCTTCACCGCCGCCCACAAACGGCAGCAAAAGGAACATCCCAGCCCCGGCGAGCGCGAGCCCACCGCCCATGACGACATGACGTCTCGGCGCGAACCGGGCCATCGCAAACGCGATGGGCAGTGAGAACACCAGGATGTAGAACGGGTTGAGAGACTGCGTCCACGGCGCCGGGATGGTGAAATCGCCAATGGTGCGATCAAGGCGTTGATCTGAGTAAACCGCGAAGACACCTGCGGTTTGAGCGAAGAGACCCCAGTACGCAGTGGAGCAGATGAATAGCGGGATATACGAAAGCACCTTGGAGCGCTCCTCCTTTGTGGTCTCCGGGGAGGTCAGTGCCTGCACAAACAGACCGACTGCCGCGAGCACAGTGAGAGCAAGCAGACCCATCACGAGCCCGTCGGGCTGGAGGACATCCGTGGCCAACAGGGCCAAAATGAGCGCGACAAAGGCAGTTCCAGCGGCGACGATCGAAGCGGCGCGTTTCGAAGCAATCGGCTGCGCCGGGCGCCCGATTGCTTCCTGGCCGAGGACAGCGAGCACCTTTGGACGCAAGGCGAGGTACATCACGGCTCCGGCAACCATGAGCACCGCAGCGGCGCCGAAACCAACATGGAAGCCGTACTGCTGCGCCAACCACCCGGTCAAAAGTGGTCCGAAGAGCGCGCCCACATTAATTCCCAGGTAAAAGATCTGAAACGCCGCATCCCGCGAGCCAGCACGGTCCGGAAATGCAAGTCCCAGCAAGGTGATCGCGGCGGTTTTTAGCAGCCCCGAGCCAAGCGCAATCGCAAGCAGGCCCGCGGCAAGGCCGGCGTACCCGGGGATGAACGCCAGGCAAAGGTGCCCGGCAACCAACAAACCGCAACCGGTGAGCAGCGTGCGCTCGGGCCCGAAGACTCGATCGCCGAACCACCCGCCGACGTAGGCGAAGAGATACAGGCACGCACCGTACGCGCCGACAAGTGCGGTGGCCTGCGTTTCTGCCATCCCCAGCTCGCGGTAGAGGTAATAGACCAGGATGGCCTGCATCCCGTAAAAGCTGAAGCGCTCCCAGGCTTCCACGCCAGCAAGTGCAGCGACAACAGGGCCTTTGGAAGGGGTGCGGGCACGAGCGGTTGAACGGTGTTCAAGTTGAGTCACAAAGAGCAGTATGCACGCAGCTTTAGACTGCTAGGGTCGAATTCGGCAAAATTCTGAACACTGTTCAAAGGGACGTCATGAAGGGAGCAGAGGTGGGCCAGCAAATTGCACCGGAGCAAATTGCCGCGATCGATGCGGCGCACATCTGGCACCCTTACGCCGAGCCAGGACTTTTCACCTACCCCGTCGCATCAACGGGTGGTGCGTACCTCACGCTCGAAGATGGACGCACGCTTATCGACGCCATGAGTTCCTGGTGGGCCGCCATCCACGGGCATGGCCACCCTCGCCTGGTCGACGCGGCGAAGGCGCAGATCGACCGAATGAGCCACGTGATGTTCGGCGGGCTCACCCACGCACCTGCAGCCCGGCTCACGCAGCAGCTGCTCAAGCTCACCGGCGGTCACTTCAACCAAGTCTTCTATTCCGATTCTGGATCGGTCGCGGTCGAAGTTGCGATGAAGATGGCGCTTCAATACGCGCGCGGCACCGGTCATCCGGAACGCACGAAGTTCCTCACCTGGCGCTCGGGCTATCACGGCGACACGTTCGCCACCATGAGCGTGTGCGATCCCAACGGTGGCATGCACGCGTTTTGGGGCTCGGCGCTGCAATCACAGGTGTTCGCGCCGGCGCCGCCGGTCACGGGGGCGTCGACAAGCAAGCGAAGCTCCTACCTTGAGGAGTTCGCATCGCTGATCACCGACGAAATCGCGGCGGTGATCATCGAACCGGTCGTGCAGGGCGCAGGTGGCATGCGGTTCCACGACCCCGAGCTCGTGCAGGGGCTTCGCGAGCTTTGCGACGGCGCCGGGTTGCCGCTCATCGCCGATGAAATCGCGACCGGTTTCGGACGCACTGGGAAATTGTTCACCACGGTGTCGAATGGGGTTGTGCCCGATATTTTATGCGTGGGCAAGGCGCTGACCGGCGGGTTCACCACGCAGGCTGCAACCCTGGCTACGGAGAGGATTGCGGCGGGGATGCAGCCCCGAGCGCTCATGCATGGTCCGACATTCATGGCGAACCCGCTCGCGTGCGCGGTGGCGGCAGAGTCGCTCGCGATGATTGCAGAGGGCGAGTGGGAGCAGCAGGTAGCGGCGATCGAGCGGGGTCTCGAGCGGGGGCTGGGGCAGCTGCGCGGTGCGCCGGGGGTTGCCGATGTTCGTGTGCTCGGGGCGATCGGCGTTGTTGAAATGGACCGTGACGTGCCGATGCGCGAAACCACCGAGGCCGCGATGGCACGGGGCGTGTGGATCCGTCCTTTTGGGCGGCTGATTTACACCATGCCGCCGTATATCTGTACCGAGGATGAAGTAGCGAAGATTTGTGGCGGCATCGCGGCAGCGGTGGACGCAGCGGGAAGGGTTGAAGCATGATCATCTGCGTCACCGGAACGAACACCGATGTGGGAAAAACCATTGCCACTGCGGCGCTGGCCAACGTCATCGACCAGGCTGGCTACAACGTCATCGCGGCGAAACCCGTGCAAACCGGCACCACGACCGATCCAGGCGATGCTGCCACCGTGACCAGGCTAACCGGGTTGCCTACTGTGCAGGGATGGGGTTTCCCCGAGCCCCTGGCACCGAACCTTGCAGCGCGCCGAGCAGGGGAGCAGGCACCGTCGTTAAGGGAAGTCGTTCAGTGGGTGCGAGATCTCGATGCACCCGATCGCACGGTGCTCGTTGAAGGAGCCGGTGGTCTGCTGGTACGCATCGGGGATGATTACTCGCTTGCCGACGTCGCCGTGGAGCTCGACGCACCGCTAGTGGTGGTGACCTCGCTGGGGTTGGGCAGCTTGAACCTCGCGGAGCTTACGTGTGTGCATGCCCGTCAGCGAGGGCTGGATGTTCTGGGGTTGGTCGGCGGGGCAATGCCCGCTGAGCCCGACCTGGCCACCGCGCTCAATGTTGAAGAGCTGCCACGCGTGACCGGGGTGCCGTACCTCGGCTCACTTCCGGCAGGTGCGGGCAAACTTAGCCCTAAGGACTTTGCAGCGATGACACAAGAGGTACTCGGACCACACGCCCGCAGGTTCACCCCGTAGCCCGATCACGCCCGCTTCGGCGGCAATGCCTGCGGCGTTCTGTTCTGGCCGGGGTAAGTGCGTTTTGGTACGAACTTCAACGGGTGCGACCAGGCATGGACCGAGCCCCCTCTGGTGAGGATGACGTAGTCGCCGATCCCAAATTCCGGTTCGAGTTCTTCGGTGATCCGGGAGAACGGCTCCGGTGCTCCCTCAAGCGGTTCAACGGTGACAATCCACGGGTAGGAATCCTCAATCGCCACGACAGTGTGGATGCCGCCGCCGTTGTCCTCCCCGGTAAGCCGCAATGATTGATGGACGAAGTCGTTCCACCTTTCCCATTCCCTCAGTCGGGCCTGCGGCCGCTCCATGAGCAGTAGCCCGAGGAAGAAGATGACTGTCGCAACTAAGACCAGCCACCACTCGCCGAACGAGACATACATGAGTGTGGTGCTGCCGATGAACGCCAGAGGTGCCCACGCCCACGCGTGCGGGGTTCGTTGTTGCAACATGCGTGCAAAGCCGAAGGCCACGAGGACTCCAGCGATTGCGGGAATGAGGCCGTAGACTCCTCCGCGCGGTTGATCTTCAGCTCCAAGTTCAGTGATCGCGCGAATGATCATGCATATGGCAAGGGCACTGCAGAGTGCGTAGTACCCAGCCGAGATCTGAAACCTGACGTCTTCAAGTAATTGCAGGTTCACCAGTTCCGAGCTGTGCGGCGAGGCTGACAAGTATGAGGCGTGCCGGCGCAGCTCAGGCAATTGCCCTTTGAGTTCTGTTGCGGTGGGGGAGTCGATGACCCGCTCGTGCAGCTCGCGCAGCGTCTCTTCAAGCTCCGCGATCTTCAGCAACGCGGCATTACGTCTCGCCCTCTCTTCAAGCCGCTCTACAGTCTCCGCTTCCCGCAGCACGCGTCGATAGATATCGTCTTCCCACGAGGACAGCTTGCGCTTACGTGCGTCGTCACGTTTGTACTGGCGCCGGGCCGTCTCGCATGCTTGCTTAATTTTGCGTTCTCTGAGCAAAAGTTCAATAGAGTACCAACTAGTGTCGCCAAACTTGTTTCCAAGCTCACGATTGTTGTCCACCGGCTCTACGCGGAATTCCGACGGAGACTCGAGCAAGTCGAAGTACGCGTCCCAGAATGCGGGGGTGCTGATCGGCGTTTCCCCCGTGCTCAGCTTCTCGACGATCGATGCAGCTACCGTGGCTGCATCGCCGCCAATTTGGCGCAGAGCGTCGAGCACCTGCTCGCGCCGTCGAGAAACTTCGTCAGCGGAGCGTTGCTGATCGAACTCCTTCGGTGTGGGGTACAAAAACATCCGGTGCAAACTGACGGTCACCACCTCATTGATCGCCCACGGCGCGGTATTGCCCGGCGACAGGGTCTGATCCACTCGACGGAGGTTCTCTAGCGCGTCTGGGTTGCTTTCAATCTCGCCGAGCAACGCTTCAAGCGTTTGGAGTTCAGTTAGCCAAAAACCCACAGGAGGTGTCCTTTCAATCTCAGCGGATGCCGCTGTCGGGCATGCGGCCCATAGCCCGCGCTCTGCAAGGAAAAGGGAACGTCAAGCGGCGCTAGCGCACGTCGCGAAGCACCTCGAATGCCCGCCGCACGAGGGCGCACCCTTCGTCAGGGTCCCGTGGCTGCGGGAGCGCAAGGTATGTCTTGACTGCTGTGGCGCCCGCGACACCGTACGCGCTGAGCAGCACCTCGGCGTCGAAACGTGTGGCGCCAGGGATGCGCCCGCGCATACTGGTAACCAGCGGCTCGGCCAGCTCGTTCATGGCCTCCTCCTTCGGGGGAGCCTTGGATTCGGAGCGGGTGCGGTCACCGATGAGCACCAGCGTGGAGGCGGAATAGAGCTCGAAGCCGTCTTCGTTGAGTGCGTCGATCAAGATGGCTTCCATCGCTTCCGCTGCGGAAAATTCCGCGGGCATCGCGGCGAGCTGGTCAGCAATGGTGACAAATACCTTGCGCAGGAACTCCACGAGCGCCTCGTCAATGTCCGCGAAGTAGTTGTGAAACGTGCGCGCGGACACACCCGCGCGCTCGGACACCCGCGCGACGGTGACCGCGTCCGTACCCTCCTCGATCAGCAGTGTCGCAGCCGCCTCCGAGATGGCGCAGCGGGTCGCAGCCTTCTTCTCTTCGCGCAGGCTCATGACCTATACCCTAACCGGCTGCTGTTCCTGCGAGTACACGCGGTGGAGCTTCTCGCCCTCGATATCCAGGTTCGGCAGCGCTTTGTCCAACCAGCGCGGGATCTTCCAGGCGCGGTCGCCGAGCAGGTACATCGCCGCCGGAATCAGGGTCATGCGGACCACGAAGGCGTCGATAAGCACACCTGCGGCGAGCGCGAAGCCCATGGCCTTAATGAACGGTTCGTCGATGAGCACGAACGCCGCAAACACCGAGATCATGATTAGCGCGGCCGCGGTGACCACGCGAGCACCGTGCTTGTAGCCGTTGGCAACGGCGTTGCCAGCGGTCTTGCCTCGGGAGACGTAGCCCTCGCGCATACGGGTGACCAGGAACACCTGGTAGTCCATGGCCAGACCGAAGGTGAGGCCTATGAGCATGATGGGCAGGAAGGATAGCAACGGCTGCGGATCCTCAATGAGTCCGAACATGCCCTCCTGGAAGATGGCCACGGTCACGCCGAAGGTCGCCGCCATGGACAGACCGAAGCCGAGCGCGGCGATCAGCGGCACCCAAATGGAACGGAACACCAGCATGAGCACGATGAACGCAAGTCCCAGCACGATGGCGATGTAAGGCACGAGCACGTCGGAGAGCATCTGCGAGATGTCGTCGAAGATCAGCGTGATGCCGGTGATGCCGAACGTGGCGCCGGTTTCGTCCTCGAACGGCTGCTTGAACTCGCGCAGGCGTTCCAGGGTGTCGGTGGTGGCCTGGTCGGTGGCACCAGAGTCCGGGGTGATCAGTACCTGGGCAGCGTCGAGGTTGTCGGTGGTCTGCACGATCTGGGCGTTGACCACGCCTTCAGTGCCAGCAAAGTCCTGCAGTAGCGACTGGTAGGCGCCCATTCGGTCCTGCTCCGCGACGTTGGCGGTATCCACATAGGCGATCATGGGGGCGTTGCGGCCGGGGCCGAAGGCGTCGTCGATAAGCTCATAGGCTTCGCGCTGCGGGGAGCCGAGCTTCGCGGTGCCGTCCGTCGGCATGGCCAGGCGCAGGTTGGCGGCGGGGATGGCGAGGATGCCGAGCAGTACCACCCCTGCGATGAGGTTGAGCCAGGGGCGGGAGCGGATCTGGCGCGCCCACAGAAGGCCCATGGTCGGTTTCTCGTCCTCCGGGTCCGGCACCTTCGGGCCGGGGATGCGGATCGCGAATGCGCGGGTGCCCAGCAGGCCGAGCAATGACGGCAGGAACGTCAAAGCCACCAGCACCGCTATGGCGACAGTCGCAGCTGCGGCGAGCGCCATGGTGGTGAGGAACGGGATACGGATAATTGACAGAGCAGCAAGCGCGATTAACACGGTCGTGCCTGCGAAGACGACAGATCCGCCAGCGGTGCCCAGCGCCAAGCCCATCGCGTGCGCGCGCTTAGCCTTGTCCATCTTCTTCAGTTCCTGCGCCAGCTCCTTCGGCGTTAGGTCATTGAGGCCAGACGAGGAGATCAGCTCGTTCCGGAAGCGCGCCACGATGAACAGGGAGTAGTCGATGCCCACTGCAAGACCGATCATGGATGCGAGCATCGGCGTCATGTCAGAAATCGAATCCGTGAACAGGGTGCCCAGTTGGATGCCGAGGATACCCACGCCGACACCGATAACGGCACTGATCAGTGGCAGGCCGGCCGCGACGAGGGAACCGAATGTCACCAACAGAACAAGTGCAGCGACGGCCAAGCCGATCAGTTCGGAGGTGCCGTCCATCTCTACTGCGCTGGTGAATGCGTTGCCGTTGTACTTCACCGTGAGGTCAGTGTTGTCGTAGCGTTCGAGGATGCTCTCCACCTCGTCGAGCGTCTCCGCCGGAATGTCCATTACGGTGTCATCGGTGAATGTGACACTGACGGTGCCGGTAGTTTCGTCCGGGCTCAGCGGCGACAGCGCCGCGAGGTCCGCCTCGATCTGCTCTTGCGGCATGCCCTGGGCAGCCTTGGCCTCGCCCATTTGTTGAGCCATCCCACCGGCGGCGAGCACCGGGTTGACAATCGCCTCGGGTTCACGGAAATCGCCGGTGGCCTTGAGCTCGTCGAGCATCGCATCAACCTCGGCCATCACCTCTGGGTCCTTCAGCGTTGTGCCCTCCGGCGCCTTGATCACGATGGTGCCGGAAGGCACGCTCATAGCGTCTTCGTCGGTGCCGAAGCGCTCATTCATCTCCTCCTGCGTGACAGTGGAGTCCATGTCAGGCATGGAAAATGTGGGGCTGGGGGATGTTGCAAAGTTCGCGGCGCCGAAACCGAGGGCACCCAAGAGGATGAGCCAGACGACTAAGAACGGCCAGACTTTTTTGTATGACCAGCTGCCTAGACGGTAGAGGAATTCAGACATGTTGCACAGTGTATGCAAAGTTGCAGACAGTGTGCAACATTTAAGCCTCCGCGGAACTCCGCGGCGGCGGCCGGAGCGGCATCTAGTCGGCGACCAGCGGCTCCATGGTCAGCTCGGGGTGCTCCTTCTCCACGAACGCGAGCTTCCACTTGTCGCCGAAGAGGGCAATGAGCTCGCCATCGGAGCGGGTGAAGATCTCCACGCCGCGCTGGCGGCCCAGCTCCGGCGCCGAGGCCTCGTCGGTGCGGCGTGCCACGGAGTAGGGGATTGCCTCCGTGACCGTCTCCACGTTGTACTCCAGCTCCATGCGCGCCTGCATGACCTCGAACTGCATCGGGCCGACCGCGGCCATGACCGGCGCGGCATCACCGCGGGTGTCGTTGCGCAGAATCTGCACCACGCCCTCAGCGTCGAGCTGGTCAAGACCCTTGCGGAACTGCTTGTACTTGCCCAAGCTCTTCGCCCGCAGGGTGCGGAAGTGCTCCGGCGCGAACTGCGGCATCGGCGGGAATTGCACCTTCTTGCCGGCGTAGATCGTGTCGCCCGGCGCAAGCGCGCCCGCGTTAACTAGGCCGATGATGTCACCCGGGTAGGCCGTCTCCACTGTGTCGCGGGAGCGACCGAACACGGTCAGCGCGTATTTCGTCGAAAAGCTGCGGCCCGACTGCGCGTGCGTGACTTGCATGCCGCGGTCGAACTCGCCGGAGACCACTCGCATAAACGCCAGGGTGTCGCGGTGGTTGCGGTCCATACCCGCCTGCACTTTGAACACCACCCCAGAAAAGTCACTGTCCAGCGGTCGGTTCGCATCCATTGCGCTTGTCGACGCCTCGACTGCCGCCGGATCCGCCTCACGGCCCTCTGGTGCCGGTGCGATGGCGCACAGCGTGTCCAGGATCTGGTGCACGCCGAAGTTGAGCATCGCGGACGCGAAAATGATCGGCGAGGTCACGCACTGCTCGAACAGCGCCTGGTCGTGGACGGCCCCGTCTGCGGCGAGCAGCTCTGCTTCTTCAACTGCTGTCTCCCAGGCATCCCCTTCCTTTTCGGCCGCTTCAGTGGGCGAAAAGTGCTCCTCGGGCGCGATGGTGGAACCACCCGCGGTGCGCACGAAGTGGACGTAGTGGTCGACCTCGCCGTCGCCATTGACACGGGCGAGGCCGCGGAAGTCGCCCGCGTCGCCGACTGGCCAGTACAGCGGCGTGGGCTGCAGGTCGATCTCGGTAACAATCTCGTCGACTAGCTCGAGCGGCTCGCGGCCGATGCGGTCCCACTTGTTGATCACGGTGACAATCGGCAACCCGCGCGCCTTGCACACGCGGAACAGCTTCAGCGTCTGCGGCTCGAGGCCCTTTGCGGCGTCGATGAGCATCACCGCGGCGTCGACCGCCGAGAGCACGCGGTACGTGTCCTCGGAGAAGTCGGCGTGGCCAGGGGTGTCCACGAGGTTGATCACGAACGGCTCGCCCTCGTGAGACTCGGGTGCGTACTCGAACTGCAGCGCGGACGACGCGACCGAAATGCCGCGTTCTTTTTCCATCTCCATCCAGTCCGACACCGTCGACTTGCGGCCCGCCTTGCCGTGCACCGCGCCGGCCTCAGAAATCATGTGCGCATGCAGCGCCAAAGCCTCTGTCAGCGTCGACTTACCGGCGTCCGGGTGGGCGATAACGGCGAATGTGCGACGGCGAGCGGCTTCGGCGAGGGTGGCGGTCATAACTAGCAGATTCTAGGTACTATCTCCGCATGGCAACAATTGGCATCATCCTTGGTTCCGTCCGTGAAGGCCGCGCTGGCGAGCAGATCGCCCACTGGGTGCTCGAGAGCGCGCAGGCCCGCGGCGACCATGACTACCGGCTCATCGACCTCGCGGACTTCGACGTCCCCCACCTCGTGTCCACCACGCCGCCCGGAGCGGCGAACAAGCAGTACGACGATGAAGCGGTGACCCGCTGGTCTGAGGCCATCGACGCCTGCGACGGATACGTCTTCATCACCCCCGAGTACAACCGCTCGGTGCCCGGCACCATGAAAAACGCCTTCGATTCGCTCGGCCCGGAATGGCTGGGCAAGCCGGTCGGCTTCGTCGGCTACGGCTTCGACACCGGCATCCGCGCCGTCGAGCACTGGCGGGTCATCGTCTCCAACTTCTCCATGTTCGACATCCGCAATCAGGTTTCACTTTCGCTTATCGACGACATGTCGGACGCCACCTTTGCCCCACGCGAGCAGAAGCAAAACGACCTCGACCGGATGCTCAGCGACCTGGCGGGGCAGCTGGACTAGTCCGCGAGCGGAAGCTCGAACACGACCCCCGTGCACTCGATGCGACCGGTGTGCTTGCCGTTCCAGCTAGGGGAGAACCCGACTTCCTCTAGCGCTTCGAAGACCTCTCGGCCGATTTCTGCGTCCGACTCCGAGCCCGGATTGTCGAGCGAGCTGAAACCGAAGTAGAGCTCCCCGATGTGGATCACCGTATCCACGTCCTGCGAGGTGCAGTAGGCGTAGCCTTTGTGGCCTGCTTCCTGGGCCTTCTCAGCGCCGTCTTCGGCTGCTTCTTTCTTGTCGTATCCCTCGTCGAATGAAAAGGAGAGATCGCGCTTCGCGAGCGCTTCCCGCAGATTCTCCATACGCTGCGCGTCCTCTGACGCCTTCGGGATCACGCGGGCATACTCTTCTCGAACCTCCTCGACAAGTGCCTCTGGGTCGGAGATTGGCTCGTCATCGTCCTCAACCCACGTGGTGATCTCATCGCTGCTCCACCCGTGGCAGAGCATCAGGGAAATACTGCTGGAGGTCTCCGCGGATTCGTAGAGGCCGTCCGCGGGAGGGAACTTGCTGTCGATCATGGCGTGGTAGGGCATAGCGGCATGGTAACAAGACTAGGACTTTGCGTGGATGGTGTTCTGGGCGGCTTGCAATGAGTCGTCGATAAGCAAATGGACAGCTTCCGCTGCGAGCTGGAGCTGGGCCTCGATGTCCTCTTCGACTGGACCGAGGACCCAATCGGTGACTGCCGTGCTTTGGGGCGGGCGGCCGATGCCGACGCGAACCCGCAGGTAGTCGCGCGTACCGAGGGCTTCGGTGATGGACTTCAGCCCGTTGTGGCCGTTCTCGTTGCCGCCGAGTTTGACGCGGACTTTGCCGGCGGGGAGGTCGAGTTCGTCGTGGATGACGATGATGCGCTCCGGTGGGATGCCGAGTTTGGTTGCGAGGGGACCGACGGCCTCGCCGGAGGTGTTCATGTAGGTGGTGGAGCGGGCGTAGGCCGTGTTGTTCTGCACGTCGACGAGCGCTTTGAATCCGCGCGCTGGTTGAAGCTGCGCGCCGAGTTCGTCGAGCACCATGTAGCCGACGTTGTGGCGGGTTGCGGCGTACTTGTCCCCGGGATTGCCGAGGCCGACGACCAGCCAGTCAGCCGCGAGGTCGGCTACGAGATCCTGCGGTGACGCGGTCTTGGTGGGGGAGCTGGAGCGGGCGCGGAACATCGCGCGGATGAATGTGAGCACGACCCTCAGTGTAGGAAACGTGTGCGCTCGGTGAACGAGCGCACGGTAGGCGTCAAACGTACGATGACCGCATCGCACTGTGGCGCGGGTGATGATCGGAGGATCGGCGTGGTTGCAGAGTTAGTCTTCTTTGGGTTCGTCGTTGCTGTCATCGCGATCTCCTTCGGGGTAATTCTGCTGACCGAACTCCGCAAGCGGCGCACCCAAGCCGAGACCGACCGGCAGTATGCCGCGGATCACCGAGCGTTCGCCCAGAGTTGGGCCCGCGACGTGGACATTGCGCTTGCGCACTTGGCGGCATCACCCTTGGTTGCGGGGGCAATGCGGGCCGAGTGGGAGGCATTCAAACGTCGACTCGACTCCGAGCTGGAGTCGCGCGAAGTGTGTGATGGCATCCGCAATGCACGCCAGAACGCCATGTACCTGCAGGGCATCGAACAGGGGGACATGCAACTGAGGGTGCAGGCGGTGAACGAGCTTCGGGAGGAGGCGCACGCCTATGGCGCGCGTGATGCGGCCTTCTTATCGGACCAACTGCGTGCCAACGTGGGCTCGTCCACCTTCACGAACGAGTACATCCAGATCGCCGCGTTGCTTGGGCCGGTCACGCAGCGCTGGGTGGAGCGCGAGATGCGGGTGCTGCGCGGGATCGATGCGTTCTCCAGATCAGCCAAGTTTGAGGTGAAGCCTCCCTCCCTTTGGCACCGCGACTTCGTCCCGGGAGCGGGGTTCGGCGGGTTCATTCCCCGCTACAGCGCGTGGCGTCAGTGCGAACCGCACATCAACATCGGCGGAGAAAACAGCCGCGTGAATTACGAGAGCGAGGCCATCTTGTTCACCCGATTCTTGCCGTCGGCGGAGGACGTGCGCTGATGTTCGCCACGATCGTCCTCGTATGCATTGTCCTGTTGTTCGCCTACGTGTATTTCCTGTTGCGCCGGTCCGAACACCGGGTTGCGGACTCGGACTACGCGTTGGATACCTTCGGCACCTATAAAACTGGCGGAAGGACCGAGTGGCGAAACGAAGAGTATTACCGCCAAGCGTTAGCCTCCATTCCGCACACCGACCAGCTGGTTGCGCAATTGCGCTCGCCCCTTGCAGCCGGCATCGCGCAGCAGTGGTCGATCGCGAGCAGCGAGTTGCCCGCGCTTCCCAACTATGACCACGATGATCAAGTACGAGCAGCAATGCGCTGCGCGCAGCGTCTCATGCGCATTAACCGGGACTGCGCCACGCTGCTTTCCGCGGAGCAGGGGAACCCGGACGCGCGCCTGGCCATCGTGGCAACGCTCGACCGGGATCTTCGCTTCGCAGACACAAAGTGCCCGACGCTGACCCTCGAACAGCTGCGCATCCGCGACGAGCTTCGCGCCATTGCGGATCGCGCCCGCGCGTTGAAAGGCACGGTCGAATCGCCCCGTTTCTTCGACGACTATCTCTCGCTGGTGCGCGACTACGCGGCGCTAGTCGTAAGGGCGCGGCCCGTGTGCTTCAAGCGCATGAGAGCAGACGCACCGTTTGAGCCCCCGCCCATCGGCAGCATCTTCTACGTCTTCGGCTGCACCCACGGTCTCGTGCCGTGGACGACAGCGTATTCCCTGGACAAGCACCGTGTCACGGAGTAGCCGACGAGCTTGGCCCGCATCTGTCGCGGTCGCCCTGAGGCAGGATTACAATTCGCGCCGAAGTAGCAGCGATCGCGGTGGTGAACTCAGAGGAGCAAAATGGCAAATCTCTTCACGTTCCTCGTAGGGGTGCTTATGTTCGCGGGTCTGATCGTGGCCATCGCTCGCACCGGCCGCGAGCAAAAACGCGCTCAAGCTGAAGCCGATGCGGCGTATTGCGCCGAGCAACATCTCAATGCACAGCGCTGCATTCGTGAAGTCGATGCGATATTGCAACGCATGCCCAGTACTCCGTTGATTACCGCTGAAGCACGGCGGGAATGGGAAGTGCTCAAACGCCGGTTCGCCGCGGAACCACCTGCCCGCGACGTGATCGAACAGATTCGCGTGGCACCGCAAAACGCTGCCTACGTGCTGGGCCTAGAGCAGGGCGACCAGCACCTTCGCGCTCAAGCGGTCATGGAGCTGTTTGCAGAGGCCGCCGCCTACGGAGCCGACGAGGTAACGGCACAGATCCTCCACCTGCAGAGGCGTTTGGGGTCAGACGCGTTCATCCATGAATACGCCCACCTCGTCGGCATGCTTGGGCCTGTGGCGCGGCAACGGCTGGACAATGACCTCGCGTTTGCGAAGAAGTACGAACCGTTCAGCCGGCCCAAAGAGCTCACACTCTCGCCGCCGTTGCTGGGGCACAGCGACTTCCTCCCCGGAGCGGGCAAGGGAGGATTCATCCCCCGATACAGCGTCTGGCGCCAATGCGAACCTCAGATCGATCTCCATGGCGACAGCTGCGAGGTCACCTACAGCAACACTGGTCTGTTTTTCACCCGCTTCATCCCCTCGCTCCGGGAGACCGGCAGGGTGATCCCATGACTTGGCTCACCATCATCCTTGCCGTCGCTGCTTTCTTCACCATTCTGGCGTTGGTAGACGACGTTCGGGTTCGCAGGTTGGACACGCACGGCAGGTACACATCCCCGTCGCACACTGAGCGTCGAGACGATGAGCTGTACCAGCACGCACTCTCGCTCATTCCTGAGATTGACCGGATGGTTACGCAGCTCCGTACACCGCTCGCTGCGGGAGTGGCGGCGCAGTGGCAGGAAGCGCGCAACGAGATTGCCCCGATGCCGCGCTCCAAACGACGCCGCCAGGTCAACGCCGCCATGCGATCCGCTCGGCGATTGATTCGCATCCACGCCGATTGCCGCATCCTCGCCGCCTTCGAACAGGGCGATTTGCACGCGCGGCTCACTGTTCTAGAAAGCCTCGACCGCGACCTTCGATATGCGCAGAATGCCTGCCAGACCTCGTCACTCGCGCACCTGCAGCTGCGCGACGCGTTGGTAGAACTGAGCCAGCGAGTCAGAGCGCTGTATGGCGTCGTCGACTCGCGGCATTTCGAGGATCAATACCTTGGCACACTGAGGGATTACGGCGCGCTGCTGCAGGCTTACGCTACGGAGTCGTTCGGCCAAGGCGGAATCCCGCCGCTTGGGAGCTGGTTTTACGTGTTCGGCTGCGGCCACGGCCTTGAACCGTGGATGTCGGCAACCGAGGACGAGGCCTATTAAACTCGCGAGGCATGCAACTCCCACGCGTCCTTGCAGCCCCCATGGCCGGCGGGCCCACCACTCCTGCCCTAGTCAACGCGGTCAGCTTCGGCTTCCTCGCACTCGGCTCGTGCACCCCAGCGCAAGCCCGCGAGTGGCTTGCCGAGTGCCAGGCACCGTTCGGAGCCAACCTCTTCCTCCCTCAAGAAGAGCTCTTGCTTGACGACGCCCACGTTGTCGCCACCTCACTCAACACCACAGTCCCCGACGTGGACCTGACCAACGGCTTCGAAGCGAAGTTCGCAGCTGTATGCGAAGCCGCTCCCGCGATCGTCGCATCGATGTTCGGATGCTTCACCTCCGCGCAGATCGATCAGCTGCACGAGGCCGGCTCGGAAGCGTGGGCAACGGTGACCAACCCGCGCGACGCTCAAACCGCGAAAGAAAACGGCGCCGACGGGCTGATCGTGCAAGGACCGCTGGCAGGCGGACACCGCGGCACCTGGACCGTCGCCGAGGACCCCGATGCGCGAAGCCTCGAGCGGCTCCTCGAGGAGATCGTGCCGATGGGTTTGCCGGTGATCGCTGCTGGGGGAGTGCGGGTGAAAGAAGACGTCGATAAGCTTCTTGCTCTCGGTGCTGTGGCTGTGTCGTGTGGGACTGCTTTCTTGCTGGCGGACGAGGCCGGGACCTCCGAGCGCAACCGCGAGCTGCTGCGGGGTGACAGAGAAAGTGTGCTCACCCGGGCGTTTTCGGGGCGGTGGGCGCGCGGGTTGGAGTCGGAGTTCACGCGGGAGCACCCGGACATGCCGCCGGTGTACCCGTACTTGCGGCCGATGACCAGCGATAACGACTACTGCCTCGTGGGCGCTGATCGGGGGGAACTCATGGAGGCGCCCGCGGGAGAGATCGAGCGGTTGTTAACGTCCGGGCCAGAGTCGGCGAAGGAATAGGTAGGTACACAAAAGAGAACCGGAGAGGAAGTCATGAAGAAGTTTTCGAAACTCGCCGTCGCCGCCGCAACCTCCGCAGCGCTTGCAACGGGCGCGTTCGCCCCAGCCGCTGCTGCTGCCGACGATGTTCCGCAAGGCGGCAGCGCGATGTGGCTCTACAGCACCCTGGTGAGCAACCTCCTGAACGGCCTCGATCAGCTCATCGGTGGTCCGGACATGCACCCGACGGAGAAGTTTGGCGGTGTCATGCTCAGCTCGGCACCGTTCATTGTCCTGCTGTTCCCGCTGCAGATGATCGCCGAGGCCGAGGTGCGCCTGCAGGCTATGCTCTCCTCGCAGTACCGCTAGCTCGTCGGGAGCACGCGCGTGGTGTTCTGGATGTGGCCTAGGCCCTCGATCTCCACGCGGACCGTGTCGCCGTCGGCAAGGTAGCGCTGCGGGTCGCGCGCGTGGCCCACGCCGTCCGGAGTGCCGGTGGCGATCACGTCGCCGGGTGCCAGCGGGTAGAGGTGCGAGATGAACTCCACCAGCTTCGCCGGCGAGAACACTAGATCGTCCGTGGGTGCGTGCTGCATGACCTCGCCGTTGACGGTGGTGGTCAGCGTCGGCCCCGGCCGCCAGTCGGTGTCCAGCCAAGGGCCGAACCCGGCTGTCTTCTCCAGCGACTTGCCCTGGTGCCACTGCTGGGTCCGCTTCTGGAAGTGGCGCTGCGTGTAATCGTTGATCACGGTGTAGCCCGCGATGTAGCGCTCCGCGTCGGCCTCGCGCACATGGCGCGCATGCTTGCCGACGACCACCGCCAACTCCCCCTCAAAGTCCAACGTGGCCGAGTTGAACTCGGGGATTTCCGCGTCATCGCGGGCACCGATCAATGCTTCCGGGTACTTGATAAACAGGGTGGGCACGTCGGGGCGGTCGTGCCCCATCTCGTCGATGTGCTTGGCGTAGTTCAACCCGACGCAGATGATCTTGCCCGGGCGGGGAATCACGGGCGCGAGGTGGTGCTCGGTGAAATCAAGTCGCCCGCCTTCGGCGTGCGCTACAATGCGTGCCCACTCTGGCTCGTGGAGCAGCGCACCGACATCGGCGTAACCCTTGATTGCGGTCGCGGTGCCGTCGCCGTCGATCCGCGCTGCGGTGGTGGTGTCACCGTTTGCTGTGCTCGTTCTGATCGTGGCAAGTCGCATGAAGCCAGGGTAGTCCTAATCGACACTGCGAAATCCCAAAATGCGGTGCCTCGCACCTCCCTCACCCGACCCCTCTACAACGGTTGTAGAGGGGTCGGCACATCGAAGGCGAAAAGCCCAGGTGGCGGATACGCAAAAGACGGACCCCTCTACATTGGATGTAGAGGGGTTGGCACGCATGGGGAGAAGAGGTAGAGGGCCTGGGGCAGAGGCAGGGGCGCTGCCTGATCAGTTGATGGCGCGGAGGAGTTCGTCGGTGGCATCAGCGGCTGCGATTGAGAGATCGACTTGCTCCTTCGCGGAGAATGGCTTGAGCACGTAGTCTGCCGGTGCCATGCGTCCGGGCGGGCGACCGATACCAACCGCGAGCTTGTTGTAGGGCTTGCCGCCGAGCGACTTGGTCACCGACTTCAAGCCGTTGTGCCCATGATCGCCGCCGCCGAGGCGCAGCTTGACCTCGCCGAGTTCCAGATCCAATTCGTCGTAGACCACGTACAGGTCAGCAGGTTGGACGCGGAAGTAATCGAGCAGCGCCTTCACCGGTCCACCCGAGAGGTTCATGAACGCGCGGGTGCGGGCGAGCACGACCTGGCGGTCCGGCGTCAAGCGGCCGGCGGCGAGCTCGGCGACCTCGGTGTTTGTACGCTTGTGCACCGAGAGCCGCGCAGCCATGGGGGTGGCGCGCTCGAGCAGCTCCTCAATCACCACTACGCCGGCGTTGTGGCGGGTGGATGCGTACTGCGGGCCGGGGTTGCCCAGGCCGACGATCAAGACGGGGGAGTCGCTCACGCCAGCCAGTGTAGGCATCGGCGGTTAGTTGCCCCAGAACCGGTCTTCTGCGTCGGGGTCTGAAGAGAACAGGTACACCTCAGCAATCCTGCCGTCGCGGACAATGAGCAGGTCAATGCCGGGCTGATCGAGCGACTGGCTGCCCTTAGTGCCGCTGAAGGAAAGTGGCACGGTTACGTGGTCCTCGTTGACCATCGCGGGGCCAGTCGGCGCGACGATAAAGGTGCCACTAGTGTCCTCGCCCATTTGGGTAAGGATGGAGGCGACTGCACCGGGGCCTGTGTGCGTGCCAGAGAATTTGTTCGCGCCGGGCTGGTGCCAGATGACATCGTCGGCGAGCAGAGCGAGCGCTTCGGGGACGCGACCCTCGGCGAGGTTGGAGAAATAGATGTTCACGGTATTTAGCGCAGAGGACATGGTTGCTCCTTGGTGAGCCATAGAGGGTGATAGTTACAAAATGTAACTAATGGAGGATGCTACTGCCCAGGGACTGAATGTCAAGGCCCGGCGATACACTGGGCCCGTGTCTGAGAAACAAGCCGGTGAGCAGCTCTGGGACGTCATGCTCGCCACCTGCCCTTCGCGATCCGCGCTGGTGACCATTGCGAACAAGTGGACAGTGCTCGTGGTCAACAGCTTGCAAGATGGGCCTCAGCGATTTGGCGATCTGCGGGGCGAGGTTGGCGGCATCAGCGCCAAAGTTCTTACTGAACAGCTTCGCGCCCTAGAGCGTGAAGGTATCGTTGCGCGCCAGTCCTACGCCGAATCACCGCCGCGCGTCGAGTACGAGCTCACCGAGCTCGGCCGCGGTTTGGTTGGACCGATGGTCTCGCTGCGGACGTGGGTGGAGGCAAACTTCGCCGATATCCAGCAGCACCGGCAAACCTTCGACGCGCAGGACTGAAAACTTTCGCGCCGCCGTGTGGCGCTGAGCCCCAAAACGGCAAACGGCCGGGGGATACGGTTGTACACCGTTCCCGCCGGCCGTCGATAAGCGAAATGCTTTTACTCGGAAGCGCCTTCGTCGCCCTCGCCGCCATCGGCGATCTCGACGGTTGCGTCCGCATCGGCGCCAGCCTCTGCGCCGCCTTCCTCAGCCTCGGCAGCGGCTTCCTCGAGCTCCTCATCAACCTGCTCGAAGGTGACGTTGACAAGCAGGGTCTCCGGATCGGAGATGAGCTCTGCGCCTTCCGGCAGGGTGATGTCGGATGCGAAGATCTGGTCGCCGATCTCCTTGCCCTCGATGGAGATGGAGATCTCGTCCGGGATGTTCAGCGCGTCGATCTCGATCTCGATCTCGGTGGCCTCCTGCAGGACCACTGCGTCCGGGGCAGTCTCGCCCTCGGTGATGACCGGGACGGACACGACAACCTTCTCGCCGCGCTTAATGCCCAGTAGGTCGATGTGGTCGATCTCCAGGGTGAGCACGTTCTGGTCGATGTGCTTGACCATGGAGAGCAGCTTGGTGCCGTCGACTTCAAGCTCCAGAATTGCGTTGGTACCGTTGTTGCGCACCAGCGCGGTGATCTCGATGCGGTCAACCGCAAAGTGGGTGTTTTCGATGCCGGCTTCGTAAAGAACGCCCGGGATCTTGCCCTCGCGGCGCAGGCGACGTGCAGCGCCCTTGCCAAACTCTTCGCGGCGTTCAGCCTTCACAATCGGCGGGGTAATAGCCATGGTGATGCTCCTTCTGTCTGAATGAGAAGGGCCGCGAGGAAACAAAACCGCGACCACTTCAACGGGTACGTGCTCGTCGAGTGATCGCAGGATAAGGATCGTATCGCGTCGATAACGGCTTCGTTCTTTCGCGGAATGTCAGCCCTCGCCGAGACCGCTACAGACTAGCAGGGCGCGGCTGCCACACAAAATGACCTTGGGACTGAATGTCCTCGTATTCGTGGCCGAGCGGGATGCCCTTGCGCTCGCGCATGATGATGGAAATGAACAGGCCGACCGTTGTCATCACCAGCAGGTAGATGGTAATCGCACGGTTGCCGCCGGTGGACTCGTACAGGCGGGCTGCGATGGTGGGGGCGAAGGCACCGCCCAGGATCGCGCCGAGCGCGTAGCTGATCGCCGTTCCGGAGGCGCGCACCGATGCCGGGAAGAACTCGGCGTACAGCGCCGCTACCTGTCCGTACGAGAGACCAATGCCCACTGCCAGGAAGATCAGCGCGCCGTAGATCTTCGCAATCTCGCCCGTGTCCACCAATGGGAACAGCACAGCTACGCCGATGAACTGCACCACGAAACCGATCGTGAGCGTGATGGTGCGGCCCAGGTAGTCCGACAGCCAGCCGGCGAACGCGGTACTGATCATCCAGGTCGCAGCCGATGCGGTCACGGCCCACAGGATGTCACCGCGCGGGATGGCAAGGCCATCCGGGTTGGTCACGTAGCTCTGCACGTAACCGCCGGTGGTCATGTAGCCCACCGCACTGTTCGCGGCGAACGCGAGCGCAGCGGTGATCACCAGCGGGAAGTGGTTGGCAAACAGCGTGCCCAGCGGGTTCTTCGCTTCGTGGGAGCGATCCTGCGCCATCTCCGCGTACACCGGGGATTCGTCCACACCGGTACGAATCCACCAACCCAGCAGCATCAAGACAAGGGAGAACAGGAACGGCACTCGCCAGCCCCACTCCACAAAGGCGTCGCCCGGCGCAATCATGTTCATCAAAGCCAGAGCGGCCGAAGACAGCAGCAGGCCGGCGGGAGCACCGACCTGCGGGCCGGAGCCAAAGAGCCCTCGCTTATCGACGGGGGCGTGCTCGACAGACATCAGCACTGCCGAACTCCACTCGCCACCGGCAGAGATGCCCTGGATAATGCGCAGCATCACCAGGATCGCGGGCGCCAGCCATCCGATGGTGGCGTAGGTGGGTATCAGGCCGATCAGCGTCGTAGCCAGGCCCATGGCAAACAGGGTGACCATGAGCACCGCGCGGCGGCCGAACCGGTCTGCGAAGTAGCCCGCGAGAATCGCACCCAGCGGGCGGAACAGGAAGGACAGGCCGACGGTCATGAACGCCGCAATCGTTGCGGAGGCAGCACCAAGCGGAGCGAACATCGTCTGCTTGAACACCAAGCCGGCGACTGCCGCATACAGGAAGAAGTCGTACCACTCGATAGCGGTGCCGATCGTGGTGGCGGCAATGACCCGGCGGCGCTCCGCGGGCGTGGTGTGGGAAACGGTCATGGGGCCTCCGGGGCGTTCAAAAGATCGTCGATAAGCGAAAAGCTCAAAATGTAGCTCGCGTCCACTCTTCTATCGCTAAGTCAGCTTCCGGCGTGACACGCCTGGGTGCTGATAAACCGGAAGGCGCGGATCGCAGGCGAAGGAGACGAAATGCTAACACGAAAAATCTACTGGATACCGTGTTGGCCAACCACACCGAGTACGGGCTCGCGTCCTACGTCTTCTCCGAGAACCCGGACATGCTCTGGCGCGCCTTGGACAACCTCGAGGTCGGCGGCTTGAAGGCTTCCGGCCTGGGCCGCGAAGGCGTGAAGGAGGGCATGCTCGAGTACTCCGAGGCGAAGATGATCGGCGTTCGCGACCCGCACGCCAAGAGCTAGTTTGCTTATCGACGGCTCATAGCAACGCCTTCCCAGCCAGCAACGCAGCTAGGGATAGGGCACTATAGGCGGGACCGCGTCACTTTCAGGGGGAATGAGCTCATGCGCAAAATTGGTACGACTGTCTTGCTGCTCGCGCTGGCGTTAGCTGGCTGCACGGTAAGCGGGGACGGTCAGTTAGCCGAGCCGGCGTTCACTGAGGTTGCCACTGATTCGCCCGATGGAAATTCGCCCAACGAAACCGTGACCCCAGCGGCTGGCTCGCCGCGCGCGTTTGTCTTTGAGAGCGGGGTGTTGGAGTTCGGGGACTTCGACCCCTACGCGCTCGGTGATGACCTCTTCGACCCCTGCACCGAGATCACGGAAGCGGAGTACGCGGAGGCGGGGTTTGAAAGGCTGCCGGAGTTCGACTCGGTTAACGAATTCGGTGCCATATCGATCTGCGAAGTAACCAGTGACTCCGAGTACGTTGTCAAAAGCTTCTCTAACGGCAGCCTCAATCGAAGGATGTTGGAAGAAGCAGCAGTCATCCATCACCAATACGCCTCAGCACTGATCCCAGAAATAATCGTCTACGGGCCTAAGGATGGCGTGGACGGTGATTGTTACGCACAAATCGACACACTGCGCGGAGGCATAGGTGCGGCGGTTGGGGGCATGTCGCGTCGGGTCTCCCAGGATGATATCTGCCGAATTGCAATCGATATGACGGAACAGTTGTTCAGAGCCCACGGGCAAGAGTGAATCGTCCACTTTAGTGCGCACCGTTGATCTAGTCGGGTGGACTTTGTGGATGTAGCGTTTGTTGTGACCGCTTCCACGCAGACGATGAATTAATTCAAATGGGGGAACTGTGGGGTATCAAATCCGTCTCGATGTTGAATCTTTGGAAAGGGCTGTCTCGGCTCTGAAAGTAGAGTCAGCGAAACTAGTTCGCTCGCGTCGCAACCACCAGCTTTCGAGCCTAGCTAGCTTCTCGCCCGTTTCGGGCTTCAAGCAGATGGGGCGCAAACTTGAAACCGTTTCAAACTTTTACTCGCCGGAATCCTTTAGCGCCCTTGCTGATCACGTCATGGACGCCGCGAAGATCACGGAGACAAACGTTGCGAATGCTCAGCGAGCCGACGGATCTTTCGCCAGCACCTTTGATTCTCTTCACGTGCCCAATGTCGATTTTCACGGAATTATGGGCCAATTTCTCGCGAACATGGAATCGGTCAACGCCAAGGCATCACCTTTCATTCCGCAGGAACCCGTTGTCCTACCGCAGCGCAGCTTGCCGCTTCTGCATAACCAGTTTATGGCCTCGAATGTGGCAGCCCCACATGCTGAATCGGTGTTCTGGAACGGCGTCGCTACTCAAATTACCGATAGCGTGACTTCCCTATACGGTGTCAAGAATCTGCTTGGGTCATCGATGGAGACAGAGTGGGTTCGCAACGGCGATGCCCGCATCAACCAGATCCAGCGGGCCGGAGCGCAGTACGCGATGCACGCATCGCAGATGGCTGGACACAACATCGCACTCGCTGCAACGACTTCTGCTGAATCCACCATGGCTGCGGCGTCCTACGCGACGTACATGGCAATCCCAAAGCCGGAGCTGAAGCTCGCTTTTGAACGCGCGGTGATGGCCGCGTTCTCGCCGCGTGCGACGGCATCGCTGACGACAACAGTTCCGCGCTTCGACAAGCTGCTACCTGACCTCTCAACGATCTCGGGAGATCCTTTTTCCATCAACGAGATCACTGAGCCAAATGCACCTACGTTCGATCGCTCGCCGCTTCCGTCAATCGTGGCCGAAGCGCTGACGGCAAATGGATACGGTGATCTCGCCCGCGCGCAGACCCCGAGTGAGGTCATCAGCCAATACGGCCAGCCGAACCCCGACACTTTGGCAGCTATCGCTGCCGGTGAAACCAGGACCCAGGCGGCATCGGTGGCGGCTCCCACAATGCCACCTTCGCTCACTCCCGGTTCTGCACTCGGCAACCTGGCGCAGAACACTGGTTCGCTCAATGGCTTGGCGGGCAACGGGGCCACCGGCATCTTCGGAGGTGGAGCCGGTGGTCTTGGCCCTGCGGGTGGCATGATTGCGCCGACGGGTGGCGGGGGTGCCGCGGGCGCGTTGGGAAGCGGTGCTGGTGGTGGCGCGGGTTATTCTCCACTGTCGCCTGGCGCCACGAACGCAGCGACGACAGCACAGAGCCAGCGCGGTAGCGCGGCCGGTGGCGGCATTAACGGCCGAGGTGAGATTCCCGTCATGCAACCCCTGGCGGGCCAAGCTGGGGGACCGCGTCCTCCGTTGCCAGGCGCAGGCGGTGCCGGGCAGGGCGGCGCGATTCCGCGTGGCGGAATGGGCGGCGGCATCGGCGGCGGAGCTGGCTTCGCGCCTACAAGCATGCCGCTCGGAGGTGCGATGGGTGGCGGGTTCGGTGCCGGAGCAGGGGCGGGCGCAGGAGCAACCGGTGGCGGACTCGGTGCCGGTGGACTTGCCCACGGTGCGAATGGCTCAGCTCACGGCAATCAAACCCATGCGAACCAGCAATCACGTGCCATGGCAGTCGGTGGTGCACCCATGGCAGGTGCCGCGGGCAACGGCAACAACAACGACCGCAAGTCGTCGAAAGTCAAGGCGGTCACTTCTGCAGTCGAACGTGACGGCAACCTACGCGCGTTGCTCGGCGAGGCTCCGCTTGTCTTGCCGACGGTGATCGGTGACGACGTGCGCCGATAGCGGCAGCCGTTAGCGGCAGCTCCTAGCGGTAGCTACCTGCCACGGTCTCCCAGGCAGCAATGCACGCGTCGGTCTCGTGCGCGTTGGTCACGCTGATCCGGATGCCGTCGTCAAAGGCGCGCACGAGCACTCCGGCCTCGCTGAGGGCGGCTGCGAATTCTTTCGCAGCGACCGGCAGACCGTCCGCGGGGACCCACACAAAGTTGGTCTCCGTCGCCGGGGTGCCGTACTCGGCGAAGAACTCCACCAGGCGAGTCCGCTCGGTGCAGGTTTCGTCGATGCGGTCCGAAAGTTCGTCGTCAAGCGAAAGCGATGCGACAGCACCTGCTTGTGCTGGGGTGCTGACCGAGAATGGGACGGCGACTTTGTTCAGTGCCTCAATGATGGGGGCGGGGCCGAACGCATAGCCGACGCGCGCCCCGGCGAGCCCGTAGGCCTTGGAGAACGTGCGCAGCCCCACCACGTTCGGGTACTTCGCAATTTCCTCGGTGGCGACGGGGGTGTCGTGTGCGCGGTTGTATTCGAAGTACGCCTCATCAAGCGCAACAAGGACGTCGGCGGGAACGCGTGACATGAATTCGGTGAACTCGGCGCAAGTGATCGTGGTGCCGGTCGGGTTGTTCGGGTTGCACACGAAGATCATGCTGGTGTTCTCGCTGATGGCGTCGGCCATCGCCGCGAGATCCATGCGGTAGTCCTCTGTGAGCGGCACGGGCACCGCAGTAGCGCCAGCGACCTGCACAAAGATGGGGTATGCCTCGAATGAGCGCCACGGGAAGATGACCTCGTCACCCGGCCCGGAGGTTGCGGTGACCAGCTGCTGGCACAGCGCGGATGACCCGGTGCCAACCGCGACCTGTTCGACGGTCACACCGAGGTGCGCGGCCAGCGCCTCGCGCAGTTCCACCGCGCCCATGTCGGGGTAGCGGTTCACCTGTGCGAGTGCATCCACCATTGCCTGGGTTACGCCGGGCAGCGGGGCCTCGGCGGACTCGTTGGAGGACAGCTTCACGGCGCGGTCGTTGCGCGCGCCGGGCACATAAGCAGCCAGGGATTCAAGGTCAGCACGAAACATGCGCCCCATTGTAGGAGGGGCGCATGGTGCTATTCGGGACCGGCTACTGCTACGCCTGGCCCTCGAAAAGGGTGGTCACCGAGCCGTTTTCGAAGATCTCGCGGATCGTCTTGGCCAGCAGCGGTGCGATGGAGAGCACGGTGAGGTTCTTCCAGCCCTCAGTGTTCTGCGGCAGGGTGTCGGTGGTGATGATTTCCTCAGCACCGCAGTCGTTGAGGCGCTCGCGGGCCGGGTCGGAAAACACACCGTGGGTACACGCGATGACCACGGATTTCGCACCGGCTTCCTTGAGCACGCCGACCGCGCCGGCGATGGTGCCGCCGGTATCGATCATGTCGTCCATGAGGATGCAGTCCTTGCCCTCAACCTCGCCAACTACGCGGTTGGACACGACCTTGTTGGCTGCGTCGATGTCGCGGGTCTTGTGCACGAAGGCCATCGGTGCGTCTCCAAGCGCGTTCGCCCACTTCTCTGCGGTCTTCACACGGCCAGCGTCCGGGGAGACCACGCAGAGGTTGTCCATCGAGTAGTTGGACTTGATGTAGTCCACCAGGATTGGCATGGCGTGCATGTGATCCACCGGACCGTCGAAGAAGCCCTGAATCTGATCAGTGTGCAGATCCACCGAGACAATGCGATCCGCACCCGCGGCGGTGAGCAGGTCCGCGATCAGGCGAGCGGAAATCGGCTCGCGTCCGCGGTGCTTCTTGTCCTGGCGCGCGTAGGGGTAGAACGGCAGGATCGCGGTGATGCGCTTCGCGGAACCGCGCTTCAGCGCGTCGATCATGATGAGCTGCTCCATGATCTGCTTGTTCAGCGGCTTGTCGTGGGACTGCATGACAAAGCAGTCGGAGCCACGCACAGATTCCTCGAAGCGGATGAAAATCTCGCCGTTGGCAAAGTCGCGGGCGGTGGTGGGCACCAACTCGATACCGAGTTCCTTCGCCACAGCCTCGGCCAGCTCGGGATGGGCGCGGCCGGAGAAAACCTTGAGGTCCTTGTGGCTTTCGGTCGAGTAACCAGTCATAGCTTCAGATGCCGTCCTTTATTTCTCTCGTGCTCGTTTCGCGGCCTCGGCCGCATCGGTGCCCGGGCGGTTTTCTTCCACCCATCCTTCGATGTTGCGCTGGCGACCTTCCTTAATGGCAAGCGCGCCAGCCGGCACATCCTGCGTAACAACTGTACCCGCGCCGGTATATGCGCCATCACCCACGCTAACCGGTGCGACGAACATGGTGTCCGAGCCGGTGCGGCAGTAGTCGCCGATGGTGGTGTGGTGCTTCTTCACGCCGTCGTAGTTGGCGAACACGGAGGAAGCGCCGATGTTGGATTCCACGCCCACGGTTGCGTCGCCGATGTAGGTCAGGTGCGGCACCTTGGAACCCTCACCGATCTTGGCGTTCTTCGACTCGACGAAGCCGCCGAGCTTGCCGCGCGCGCCCAGCTCGGTGCCCGGGCGGATGTAGGTGAACGGGCCGACGGAGGCCTCCTCGCCGATCACGCCGAGCTCACCCTGGGTGCGCACGACCTTTGCGCGAGCGCCCACTTCCATATCGGTGAGCGTGGTGTCCGGGCCGATCACGGCACCGTCGCCGATCACGGTCGAGCCCCACAGCTGAGTGTTCGGGTGGATGATCACGTCGCGGCCGATCTCTACGTCCACACCGATCCAGGTGGTTGCCGGATCAATCACGGTTGCGCCGTCGCGCATCGCGCGCTCGACCAGGCGGCGGTTGAGTTCCTTGCCAGCCTCGGCAAGCTGCACACGGTCGTTCACGCCAGCCAGCTCGCGCGCGTCAGGGGCGAGGAATGCGGCGACCTTCTTGCCGTCGCCACGCGCAATGCCCAGCACATCGGTGATGTAGAGCTCGCCCTGTGCGTTGTCGGAAGTGATGCGGGTCAGCGCGTCGCGCAGCACCGCGCCGTCAAACGCGAAGACACCGGAGTTGACCTCTTTGACCTTGCGTTGTTCATCGTTGGCGTCTTTCTCCTCGACGATTTCGCGCACATCGCCAGTCTGGTCGCGGATAATGCGCCCATAACCGGTCGGGTTCTCAAACTCCAGAGACAGCACAGTCACCGCAGCAGCTTCACGCTCATGCTTATCGACGAGGGCCTCAATGGTCTCAGCCGTCAAGAGCGGAACATCACCGTTTGTCACCACGACAGTGCCATTGAATTCCGGAATGGCGGTAAGGCCAATCTGGACCGCGTGGCCGGTGCCGTTCTGCTCCTCCTGGATGGCCTGGCGGATTTCAACCTGCATCTGCTCGGCGATGTGCTCGACCTCCGGGGAGACCTGATCGCGCTGGTGCCCGACCACGGCCACGAGGTAGGTCGGGTGGACGCCTGCTGCCGCGTGCAGCGAGTGGGACAACAGGCTGCGCCCGCCGATCTCGTGCAGCGTCTTCTGGCGGTCAGATTTCATGCGGGTGCCGGCACCTGCCGCGAGGACGACTACGGCGCGTTCGGAGTGATTGGCCACTCGGGTTCTCCTTTTAAGGGAAGGGACAGTTCACGGGAACGCAGACCAGCTTAACGCCTAGCTGTTTTCAGCGTTTTGCGCGGAGACCTCTTTCAAACTGGATGCGCCGAACACGCCTGCAAAACCCACCACTGCCAGGAAGAGCAAGGTTGCCTGCGGTCCGAAGATGGACACCACGGAGGAGATGCCGCCGACGACAAGCAGCACCACGCCCATCACCGTGTTGGACGCGCCGGTGATCACGGTGCGGCGGTCACCTTCGGCCATGTCGACGAGGTAGGTCTTGCGGCTCACGCGCACCGCGGTGTGAGCCAAATTGACCAGGAAGAACCCGGCGGGGAAGACCCACGCGTTGACGTTGTCCGGCGCCAACCGTGCCGACGCGACCAGCGCGACCAAGACCGCGGAAGCGAAGCCAGCCGACCAGGCCATCGTGCGTTTCGACGACTTGTCCGACCACAACCCCGAGATCCGGCCACCAAGCAGCGATGCGCCGCCGGAGGCGATGATGAAGGCACCCAGCCCGCTGAGGTTGGCACCCCGCTCGCTCGCGAGCACCACGATGAACGGGGTAGAGAGGGCGGTGACCAGCATGAGCGAACGCACGAGCAAGAAGCGCTGTAGGTCCGCGTCGCTTTTTACCAACTCCCACACCTGCCGCATGTCGGCGCCGTTGGAGTCGGATTTCTCCGGCTCCGGTTCCTCAATTCCGTGGAACACCAGCGAAGCGAAGGCCCAGGTCGACGCACCGAGCGCGAGCAGCGCTGCGAGCCCCCAGGCGGGCAGCTCATCTGGCAGGAACATGAGTATCAAACCGATCGCTAGCGTAAACGCGCCCGCGAGCGCTGTGGCCCGGCCCGTGATCAGCCCGCGGTTGCCCTTGGAGATAGTGCGGCCTTGCACATCCTTGCCAGCAATGGAACACAGCGCCCGGAAGAGCGCCAGGATGGCTAAGAGGATGACGACTGCGATGCCGAGCAGCCAGCCGTCGAAAAGCAAAGCACAAAGCGCAATGATCCCTGCGGCGATGGCTTGGCCCCATGAACCGATGAGCCACACGCGCTTGCGCGATTTGTGCGAGGTGACCCAGGGGGAAAGGAATGCCTGGGGGAGCATCGAGAGCGACTCGCGGGCCGGCACAAGCAGCGAGGTGAAAATGTGGGGCACGCCCGCGGCGGTGAACAGCCACGGGAGGACGGTTTTGGGCGCGACGATCTGGTCGCCGACGTTTTGCAAACCGTTGGACCAGATGAAGCGTTTCGCGTTGCGTTCTTCGTTGGCGGGGGCGTGATCGCCGGGGGTGTCTGCCATAGTGCGGATAGTAGGGTCGAGTGAGTAGAGGCGCAGAAATAAGTGTCGGCTAAGCAGGAGGTTTTGGTGAACGAGCGGTTTGGCAGGCGGACGTTTTTCAAGGGCACGCTGATTGCTACCGGTGCGCTGCTTGCCGCGTGCACAGACATGGATGGGCCGGCAGGGCCCGGCGGTACGCGCTCTGACCAGGCGGTGCCGAAAGGCGTCGACGCGGAGGCGCGCCCGCTGCCCATCCCGCCGCTCGAGGAGGGAGAGTTGGACGGCACCACCCGGCGCTTCGAGCTGACCGCGCAGGAGGGCGAGTTCGAGATCGTCCCGGGCACCATGACCGCAACCTGGGGCTTTAATGGCGCGTGGCTGGGCCCGACGCTGTACATGCGCCGCGGCGATCGCATCGAGATGACGGTGCATAACGAAGTCTCGGAGCCGACCGTGGTCCACTGGCACGGCCTGCACCTGCCCGCGGCCGCCGACGGGGGACCGGCGCAGATGTTCGATCCCGGCGAGACCTGGGAGCCTGCCTGGGACGTCGACCAGCCGGCGGCGACGTGTTGGTACCACCCGCACCCGCACGAGGTTTCCGCGCTGCACGCCTACAGGGGTCTTGCCGGCGCCATCGTGATCGCGGACGAGGAGGCGGACGCCCTCGAGCTGCCCAACAACTACGGCGTTGACGACATCCCGGTGGTGATCACGGACGCGAAGTTCACCGAAAACGGCCAGCTGGACGAGACGATCGATTCCACCTACGGCCTCCTCGGCGATACGCCACTGATCAACGGCATCACCAAACCCCGCTTCGAGGCAACCACCCGGCGTGTGCGCCTGCGTGTGCTCAACGGCGCGACGATGCGCTTCCACAACCTCATGCTGGGGAAGCCCGTGCATGTCATCGCCACCGACCAAGGGCTCCTCGAGGCGCCAGTCGAAGTCGACACAGTGCTGCTCAGCCCCGGCGAGCGCGTCGAAATCATCGTGGACCTCGAGCCGGGGGAGGAGCTCACGCTGCGCTCCGGCGGCGTGGCAAAAGGCAAGACGGCGGACGGCTTCGGGCTCCATGACACGTTCGACCTGCTCGAGATCACCGGCCCACCGGAAGACGCCGCCGAGGCTCCGCAGTTGCCGCGCCGGCTCGTTGCCCAGGCCGTCGATAAGCAAACTGCTCCTGAAACCGAGCGGGAGTTTCGCCTCAACGGCTTCCAGATCAACGAGCAATCGATGGACATGCACCGGGTTGATGTGGTGGTGGACCATAAGGGGCCGGAGCTGTGGCGGGTGACCAACGAGAACGACGATTGGCCGCACAACTTCCACATCCACAACGCGAGATTCAAGGTTGTGGGGGTAGATGGCGGCGAGCTCGCGTTCACCCACGGGTGGCACGACACGATCAACATCCCGCCGCTGGCCACGGTGGAGCTGCTCGTCGAATTCGGCTACTACCCGGATCCCACGCTCGCCTACATGTTCCACTGCCACATGCTTTTCCACGAGGACGAGGGCATGATGGGCCAGTTCGTGGTGGTCGAGCCGGGCCAGTCCCCGCAGCTTGCAGGGCACTAGGGGCTTGTCGCTTAATGACGAAAAAACAGCGCGGAAACCCAGAAACGCCGGTTCCAGGTTTCCGCGCCGCGGAAGAATTTCGGGCGCTTAGTTCGTCGAGGTGGCAGGCGCGTCCTCGGTGACCTCTTCGGTAGCGGTGTCCGGGTTCTCCTGCTCCGCTGCTGGGCTCTCTGCGGCGGTCGCGGTCGCGGTCGCGTCGGCGGTCGGAGAGATCGGCTGCTCGTCGGAGTCGTCGGAGCAGGAACGGAAGCCCCAGATCAGCGCAAATGCCAGGATGACCAGGCCGATCCAGATGAGCCAGGTCGGGAACTTCTTCTGGCCGGTCGGCATCTGCTCTTCGATCTCGCTCGGGTCAGGATCCGGCGAGGTCTCGGCGCGCTCGTTCGCAGCACGAGCTGCGGTGGTGTCCTTCGCGCGGTTCGGATCGTTCGGGTTCGGGGTTGCGGTGCTCATTTGTGGACGTTCCTCTCATCAGTGTGTCCGCGGAAACGGCGACACAGGTGATTGACAGTTCAAAGACCAAAAATAGTCACGGTCCCAAGTGTGGGCTTGGGGACACCCCTTTAGGGGTGGCTTAGGAACTTTGCGCTTCGTCCACGAGTTGCCCAATCAACGCACACACTTCACCGCCGATGCGGTTCGCCTCGTCCCACCCCTCAGATGCCGCAGTGTGCTTCAGGCTGGTCAAAATCATGCCGATCCCGGCGGTGAGCGTCTCGGAGTTTCCCAGCGTCTCGGCGGTGGAGGTCATCTCCATCGTGTCAAGGTCGATTGTGATGGTGCGTGCCATCTGGATTCAGCCTTCCCGCTTGCAGACGAAAAAAGCTTCCCCACCAGGACTCGAACCTAGAATGACGGTACCAAAAACCGTAGTGTTGCCAATTACACCATGGGGAAAGACAGTAGAAGAGTGTAGACCATCGCCCGGTGAACCCAAAGACGCGGGTAGCACTGGAAGGACACCCTTCGTACCGTCACCGTCTTCGGCATCGGTTGGAGCATCGGTTTGGGTTTAAACGGCTAGCCGGAAGCTGCCACTCCGTACAAAGCTACGGTTCCGTAAACTGCATTCCATGGCTCGTCAACGGATGACCGGCACGCAGCGCCGGGATCAACTTATGAACGTGGGTCGCTGTGTGTTCGCCGAGCGCGGGTACGACGGCACTTCAGTCGAGGAGATCGCGAGCCGGGCCGGCGTCTCCAAGCCCGTTGTCTACGAGCACTTCGGCGGCAAAGAGGGGCTCTACCGCGCCGTGATCGAGCGGGAGATGGAACGCCTCCAGGCAGCCATCGTGGCCGCGATCCAGGAGGGCCGCTGGCGCGAGCGCATCGAGCGCGGCGTGCTCGCACTGCTGACCTACGTTGAAGATGACACCGACGGGTTCATCATCCTCGCGCACGGTCAGGTGCCGGGGGAGGAAGGAACCTACTCCACTATCTTGAACCGGGTCACCGCGCAAGTGTCCTATTTGCTTGCGTTGGCGTTCAACCACCGGGGATTAGATGAGGACGCGGCGACGTTGTACGGTCAGGCTCTGGTTGGCACGGTCTCCAACACCGCCCTGTGGTGGTTGGATGAGCGCACGCCGGACAAACACTCGGTGGCCAGACACATCGCAAACCTGTGCTGGAACGGCCTGCGCGGGCTCGAAGCCCTGCCGCACGTCGCCCCCGATGATCAAGTAGACCACGCACACCAAGCAGACCACACAGAACATTCCGAGAAGGACGAATGACCCCAGGCGATTCCCCGACACCGCAGACCGCTCCTCCGATGCTTGCGGGTGTGTTGACCTCCGCGCTCGCCGACCCGAAGCTGCAAGGCGTCGGCGCGCGAGTCGGCGACGAAGCACTGCACATCACCGCGATCGATCAAGCCCGCCCGTGGGTTGTTGGCGCGATCGCGCGTCAAGCGCCGACACTGGTGGTCACCGCCACCGCGCACGAGGCAGAGGATCTCGCGGCGGAGCTCAAAGCCATCGTGGGGGAGAACCGCGTCGCCCACTTCCCGTCGTATGAGACACTTCCGCACGAGCGGCTTTCGCCCGCCGCCGACGTGGTGGGTCGCCGCGCCAAGGTGCTGCATGAGCTGCCCCGCGTCATTGTCGCCGCCGCCCGCGCCGTGTGCCAGCCCGCGCTGCCCGCACCGGCGCCGATCACTGTGGCGGTGGACACGGAACGCGATTTCACCGGGCTGGTCCGCGAGATCGAGCAGTTCGCCTACACGCACGTGGACATGGTCGCCAGCCGCGGTGAGTTCGCCACCCGCGGCGGCATCATCGACGTCTTTCCCACCACGGCACTCAACCCCGTGCGCATCGAGTTCTGGGGCGATGAGGTCACCGACATCCGCACTTTCGCGGTGGCCGACCAGCGCACCATCGAGGAAGCCCCTACCGTCGAGCTTTACCCGGCAAGACAGTTGCTTATCGACGACTCCGTCAAAACGCGGGCCGATGAACTCGCCCGCGCCTACCCGTCGAACCCCACGTTGGTGAGCCTGCTTGGCCGCCTGGCCGAAGGCGCCCACGCCGATGGGGAAGAGGCGCTGCTGCCAGCGCTCACCGACCAGCCGTGGGCGGTCCTCCCGGAATTATTGCCTTCCGGCGCGGTTGTGCTGGTGACCAACCCGGAGAAGGTGCGTGCGCGCATCGAGGACCTGGCCGCCACCGACCGTGAATTTCTCGAAGCGGGGTGGGAAGCGGCCGCCATGGGTGCAGACGGCCCGGTCGCTGTCGAGGGCGTTGATGTCTCGGCATCGTCCTACCGCTCGTTCGAATCCTTGGAGGTTTCCGCCCGCAAGGCCGGAAACGCGTGGTGGACGTTTGCCCCGCCCGGCATGTTCGTGGCCGACGACGCTGCGACGCTGCCACTTGAGTTCGATGCCGCTCCCGCGCCCAAGGGCGATCAAAAGGCCATAGAGCAGCTCTACGCCACGTTGAAGCTGCACGTGCAGGACAACCACGGCAAAGCCGCGTTTGTGGCCCCAGCCAAGGGCACGATTGAACGAACCGCGGAGCGCCTGCGCGAGCACGGCATCTCGGCGCGCATCGCCACGCCGGGCTTGGAACCCGTCGAAGGCGCGGTGACGCTGTACCAGGCCCTCAACCACGGAGGCCTCGTCTTCTCTGCCCAGGGCTCGACCCCCGGGCTAGTTATGGTCTCCGAAACCGACGTCACCGGCAACCGCGTCGGCGACATTGCGGGTGCCAAGCGCCGCGCGCCGCGTCGCCGCAACCGCGTTGATCCGCTTGCGCTGCAGCCGGGCGACTACGTCGTGCACGAAACACACGGCATTGGCCGGTTCCTCAAGATGGCTGAGCGCACCATCAAAGCCGGCGATGAGGACTCGCGCCGCGAGTACATCGTGCTCGAATACCAGCCCGCCAAACGCGGCCAACCCGCTGATCAGCTGTGGGTGCCCATGGAGTCGCTTGACCTCCTGTCCAAGTACACCGGCGGCGAGCAACCGCACCTGAGCAAGATGGGCGGCTCCGACTGGAAGACCACCAAGCGTAAGGCCCGCGCCGCGGTCCGCGAGATCGCCGGCGAGCTCATTGAGCTCTACGCAAAGCGCCAAGCCGCGCCGGGCCACGCGTTTGCCCCTGACACGCCGTGGCAGCACGAGATGGAAGACGCGTTCCCGTTCGTCGAAACCGAGGACCAGCTCGCGGCGATCGAAGCGGTGAAAGAGGACATGGAAAAGCCCGTGCCGATGGACCGCGTCATCGTCGGCGATGTCGGCTTCGGCAAGACCGAAGTGGCAGTCCGCGCCGCGTTCAAGGCGGTCCAGGACAGCAAGCAGGTCGCGGTGCTGGTGCCCACGACGCTGCTTGCGCAACAGCACTTCACCACATTCTCCGAGCGCATGGACGGTTTCGGGGTCACCGTGCGTGAGCTGTCTCGCTTCACCTCAACGAAGGAAGCCAAAGAAATCATCGCTGGGCTTGCCGACGGCTCGGTCGACGTAGTCATCGGCACCCACCGCCTCCTGGCAACCGGTGTGCAGTGGAAGAACTTGGGCCTCATCGTGGTCGATGAAGAGCAGCGCTTCGGCGTGGAGCACAAGGAGCACATCAAGGCCTTGAAGTCCCACGTCGATGTGCTCACCATGACTGCGACGCCGATTCCGCGCACCCTCGAAATGAGCCTGACCGGCATCCGCGAGATGACGTCTATCACCACTCCACCCGAGGACCGCCACCCGGTGCTGACGTACGTCGGCCCGCACGAGGACAAACAGGTCGCGGCTGCAATCCGCCGCGAGCTGCTTCGCGACGGCCAGGTGTTCTACATCCACAACAAGGTCGCCGACATCGAGCGAGTGGCAAGCCAAGTGCGAGAACTCGTGCCCGAGGCGCGAGTCGTGGTCGCCCACGGGCAGATGAGCGAGCAGGTGCTCGAGCAGACGGTGCAGGGGTTCTGGAACCGTGACTTCGATGTGCTGGTGTGCACCACGATTGTGGAGACCGGCCTCGACATCGCGAACGCGAACACGCTAATCGTCGAAAATGCGCAGAACATGGGTTTGAGCCAGCTGCACCAGCTGCGCGGTCGTGTGGGGCGCTCGCGTGAGCGTGCGTACGCCTACTTCTTGTACCCGAAGGAGTACACACTGACCGAGACGTCCTACGACCGCCTCGCCACCATCGCGCAGAATAACGATCTCGGCGCGGGCATTGCGGTGGCGCAGAAAGACCTGGAGATGCGCGGTGCCGGCAACGTACTGGGTGCTGAGCAGTCCGGCCACATCGCCGGAGTCGGGTTCGACATGTACGTCCGCCTAGTCGGCGAGGCGGTGGAGACGTTCAAGGCGCTCATGCAGGGCGAGGTGGTTGACGCTACCGACCAGGGGCCGAAGGAAATCCGCGTCGACCTGCCTGTCGATGCGCACATCCCGGAGTCCTACATCAACTCCGAGCGCCTCCGCCTCGAGGTGTACCGCAAACTTGCCGAGGCCCGCAGCGAAGATGCGCTGCGCACCGTCGCGGATGAGATGGTGGACCGCTTCGGACCGCTGCCGACCGAAGTGGAATACCTCATGGCTGTTGCCCGGCTGCGCCACCAGGCCCGTGAGGTGGGTGTTGCCGACATCCTGACTCAGGGCACCCGGCTCAAACTTCACCCCGTTGATCTCCCGGATTCCAAGCAGGTGCGCCTCAAGCGTCTATATCCCGGTGCGAACTACCGCGCTGCGGCAAAGACGCTCCAGGTACCGATGCCACGCGAATCAAAGGCAATCAACAGCCCGAACCTGCGCGACACCGCGCTGTTGCAGTGGGTGTCCGACTTCCTGACCGAGATGTTCGATGCCCCCAAGGTATCTGTATCGGGCTCGAGCGCGGTAGACACCGACAACCTCACCGGCCAGCCGACCGGGGTGCTGTCCTTCCATGAGTAGCCAAGCGTGGGCGCTCAGCCGCCTCGGCTCTGACGAAACCGCGCGATCCCTTTGCAGATGGGATAACGCGCGGGTTGTCGTGAATCGTGCGGGTTACTTCACCGAGAAGATGATGATTTCGGTGTCGTCCGGCTTGCCGGAGTAGCGGCCGTCATCGCCTGGGAAGTTGTTATCCAAAGCGGTGAGGTAGCGGCCGTCCTCGAGCTGGATGATGGTCTCTACGCTGCGCAATGCGAAGGAGAACGGGTCGGCAACGCCGTACGCGCCCTTGTCGGACACCATGCCGATCTTGCCTGGGTTCGCGATCTTGAGCAGGTCTGCGTGCTCTTCCTTCTTCAATTCACCGGCCGGGGTGGAATCGCCGAAGTTCTTCACTGCGTAGATCTTCTTCAGCTTTGCTTCCGCGCCGAGGGCATCGTCACGCTCGAGGACGAGCAGGGTGCCGTCCTTGGTCAGGAACGCGTCACCGATCAGCGAGTCGTCGTCCTCGGTGAGGTAGGTCCACGACTTGTCCGTGTACTGCTGCGTCTGCATGTCGAACTGGGAGATGACGCGCGCCTTCTTGTTCTGGGCATCGTCGACGTAGCCCTCGAAGATGGGGTAGAGGTAGCGGCCGTCGCTAGCCATCGCTTCGAAGCCCTTGGAGTTGCGCAGGTTCGCCGTCTCGGTGCCCAGGGTCGGGTTCGACGGGCTCTTCACACTCGGGTGCGCGTACGGTGCCTCGAGCAGGGTGCCGTCCTTGGCGAAGTGGAGGATGTACGGGCCGAACTCTTCACCGATCCAGAACGTGCCGTCCTCCGCAACCCAGAAGGATTCGAGGTCGAAATCGGCGCCCGTGAGCGGGCGGTTCGCATCGTCCTTGTTCACGATGTCCCACGGAATTTCGTTGTTCGGGTCCTTGAGCTGGATGAAGTTGAGTACCTGGATGCCGCCAACCTTCTCCGGGTTGGCGGCGTTGTCTGCGGTCTCCCAGGTCGGCTTCACGGTGTAGATGCGCAGCAGGAAGTCGGAGGAGTTCCCCTTCGCGCCGAAGCCGTTATCAGGCAGGCCGTAAAAGGTGCCGTCGCCGATCTCCTGCACGCCGGAGAAGCCCGGGATAACCTGGCCGTCGTACGGCGGGTTTTGGCCGTTGGCAGCATTGGTGTCCTTGCCGGACTGCGGGCCTTCGGCCAGGTAGGTGGCGCTCAGCTTGGCGCGCGCCTCAAGCACCGCGTTGGACGCCTTCGGTTCCGGAGCAGACGAAGTCGCGGAAGCAGACGGAGTGGCGGAGGCCGTGGCGGTGACGGTGCCGTTGCCACCGGAGCTTGAACCGTTGTTGCTCGAGCCGTCCGGGTTCGAGCTGCCACCACCGATGAACGCGCCGAAGAGGCCGGTGGCAGCGAGCAGGCCGACGATGACGGCAAGTGCCTGCTGGAGCTGGGGCGAATTGAGGAAGTGTTGCAACTGCGGAGGCAGCTTCATGGTGTTCTCCCGGAGTCGTGGTGTTTGGCAAAACCTCAGGCGCGTCTTAAATCGCGCACAGTAATAATAGGTCTGCGTTAGCAACCTCGCTGTGCGAGAGAATTCCGTTCAGCAACCGCCACGGAGGTGCTGTAACCAAGGCGGTTCTGAGGGGCCGGAAGCCGTGCCGTATGCTTCTTGTGCGATGCGTCGGACAAGGGTCCGTCGATAAGCACTGGCCCCTATAGCCCAATTGGCAGAGGCAGCGGACTTAAAATCCGCCAAGTGTCGGTTCGAGTCCGACTGGGGGCACTGTGTGTTGTCTCGAGACATCGTTCCGGTCGTGTCTCGAGATTTCGTCATTTTTGGGTGCCCCAGAGTGGGTTGAGCGCAGCATTCAGATAGGGAGATGGACCGCTCCGGCATGGTCCTCCTGCGGCCCTTGAACGTGCCCGGCATTGGGCCAGAGCAGCTTCGTTCAGACGGTCCCAATGGATCTAGCGATTGACGGCCCATGAACGTGACGCATCTGCCACGGGGCCGAATCCATCTGTTTAGGCGCTTCGCATGCGCAAGGATTGTCCGGAGCCGGAACGATGTCTCGAGACATCAGTTCACACCGTCGCGGGACGGTTTCCGGGCACGGGTTGCCCACCGGAACGATGTGGTGAGACATACCGCCTAGCCAGACCGGAACGATCTCATGAGACATGCGGAACGATGTCATGGAACCAGACACGACTGGGGGCACTGACGGGGTGGGGGCTATTCCTCGCTGAGCCAATCGCTCATCTCTTTCGCCTGCTGGCGGGCGTGGTACACGACCATGCCGAGCTGGGTCTCGCGGGCGAAGATCGTGAGGACGAGGTGGCCGACCGGCGCATGATCGATCTTGACCAGCGACACGAACTCGTTGTTCGGCCGGGAAATGGTGACGATGCCGGGCTGGGCATCGCCCTGGTCCGGGCGCTGCACTCGCCCCTGGGCTTCGGCGACTCCGAGCATTGAAGAACTCAGCGCGCTGATTTCAGAGGCGGCTTGCGAATCCGGGAGACCGAGCGAGCACACGTGCATACCGTCACCGGTGCCAAGGGCTACCGCGTAGAGGCCTGGAACACTCTCGCGCATCCGCGCCATTGCCGGCAGAGCCGCGGCGGCGAGCTCGTTGTTGTCGAAATCGTGACCGCGCACCTGGCGGTGGCGGCCGATCTCTTCCTTCCAGTCATCATTCAGGGTCGGGAAGTCCCGTTGCATGGGCTACAGAAACCTTTCAACTTGTTGCAGTGCCGATTCGACAATGGAAGCAACGTCTCCAGGATCACGCGGGTCCACCATGAGTGCGGGGATATCGCCGAGTTCCATCGAGTTCAGGATCTCGCGAACCGTTTGCAGCGGGTCCGGCTCGTCCTGGGAGACGAAATTCACTCCCACTACCGTACGGTGTAGCGCCCGCTTTTGGTCCAAAATGTCTACCCACAGCTCGAGCTGTTCGCGAAGCATGTGCTCGTAGCCGAAAAGCATCAGGACAATACCTGCCTCGGGGTTATGGGCGGGGGTACGCGATGAATGGAAACGGTCCTGGCCCGCGGTGCCGAAAAGGGCTACCTGCGAACCGTCCGGGCGCTCCCACATGCCCATATCAATACCGACCGTGGTGGTTTTCTTCTCCTGTGCTACGAAGTCTTCACCGCTGACGGCCAGAACCTCCGAACTTACTGCAGGAACGGAGGAAAGCGTGCGTACTGCGGTGGTCTTGCCGATGCCGACCGGGCCGAGGAAAACTACCTCGAAATCCGAGTGTGAACCGATGATTGCGTCGTCCGGAATGATGAACGGAGCTGCGTTGTCGATGGGTGCTGACAAAGTGAGGGACATTAATTTTCTCCCAGAATTAGCAGATATTTTTCGCGTGTCGTTGAAGAAAATCTCTGGGAAAGCTAGTCTCGTTTTCGCCCGTAAAATCTAAACGTCGACCTTACCCTAAGATTTGGTAAGAACGAGACTAGCCGAAAGGTTTCAAATGACTCAGCAGGACACACTGAACAATTTCCTGAACTCTCTCGCAGAGGATCTCAACGGATTCATCGGTGCATCCATCGTTGACCTCGACACCGGTATGTCCCTGGCTTCCGTGTCCAAGTACCCGGACTTCGACCTCGATGTCGCAGCTGCGTACAACTCTGAGATGGTGAAGGCAAAGTTCAAGACCATGGACGCGCTGTCGATCAACGCGACCCTGGAGGATATGCTGCTCACCCTGACCGGCCAGCTTCACCTGATTAAGTTCCTGGACAAGGACACCTTCATCTACCTGGCAGTCAACTCCGCACAGAGCAACCTCGCCCTCATGCGTAAGGCCGTGATCACCAAGGTCCGCGAATACGACCTCGCATGAATAGCTGAGAGTCCTCTCGTCGTTCGACCAACGTCTGCCGACGGCGCTGATACTGGTTTTAAGGTTGCGACCATCGCAGCTTCCGGCACCACTTCTAACGCCAGCGACAACGGTGGTATCGGTGACAGCACCGCAGCCGACATCATGGCCGGCTACGTGGCCACCGTCTCCCGGTCCGATTCCAATTCGAAGCGTGAGCAGGAAGGCGAAGAGGACAAGGCCCTTGCGGCTTCCGGGGACCGCCCCGATGCTGGCAGTTCCGATGCTGACAGCGAAGACGATCGGAAAGATGAAAAGGTAGTGTCATCCTCTGCGGATGACACCCCGCCTCGAGCGGCCAGTCAAAATGCAAATGCAGACCCTGATAGTCGGGATGTGAGCCCGCTCCGTAGGTTCATGGAACGCACCCTGGGCTGGTCGCCGAACTCCGGCAGATAGCCGACGAAGAGTACGAGGATTGGTACTCCGAGTCGGCTTTTGTCATTTCTGCACGAAGACGCGTTCAGGGGAGGATCGCAAAGGACGCGTGTCGGTTACGCCTTCGAGTTGGGGGACCGATCGGCCAGCGGCACCTGGAGCGCGCTCGGTGAGCGATCCCCGCGTAGCCGCTTCACCACATTTTCGGCAGAGATCAAGCACATCGGCACGCCCACGCCCGGCAGCGTCGTTGCACCGGCGTAGTACAGCCCGTCAAGCTTTTTCGACGCATTCGATCCGCGGAAGAACGCCGACTGGCGCAAAGTGTGCGCCGGTCCGATCGATCCGCCGCGCCACGCGTGGTAGCGCTCGGCAAAATCCGCGGGTCCGAGCGTTCTTTGCACAACAATGCGCTCACGCAGATCCGGAATCTCGCACCAAGACGCGAGCTGATCCACGGCAGCATCGGCAATCCGCGAAACAGCTTCCGAGCTTGCCTCGCGGTACATGTCGCCGTGCCCCAAATCCTCGTTCGCAGGCACAGGCACCAGCAGAAACAGGTTCTCGCAGCCCTCAGGCGCAGTCGAAGGATCCGTTGCAGACGGCATCGACACGTAGATCGAATGCGACGCACCGAGCGGTCGCGCCGACACCGGACCGTCGAATACCGCGTCGAAATCCGCCTCCCACGCCTCGCTGAACAAAAGGTTGTGGTGCTCGAGCTGCTCGAGCTTGCCCTTAACGCCCAGCATCACCAGCACCGTGCCCAACCCAGGGTCGCGCGGCGCGAAATAAGACTCGTCGTAGGTGCGCAACTTCTTTGGCAGCAGCCGCGTCTCTGTGTGGTGCAGGTCCGCGCACGACACCACGACATCCGCGCGCAGCTCCTCGCCTCCGGTCAGTCGAACTCCGGTCGCTTCTCGTCCTTCGTACGTAATCGCAGCAACCTCCGCGCCCAACCGCACATGGGCGCCGTGCTCGACCGCCAGCGTGTGCAGCGCATCCACCACCGCAGTGAACCCACCCTGCGGATACTGCACACCCTGCACCAAATCCGTGTGGCTCATCAAGTGGTACATCGACGGCGTGCGGCGCGGGTGCGAGGACAAAAACACCGCCGGATACGTCAGCATCTGCCGCAGCCTCCTGTCTTTGAACCGCTTGGCCACAAAGCGGTCGAGCGGAACAGTCAAGAATTTCGCCAGGTCACCGTAGCGACGGAGCATTCGCTTATCGACGAACCCTTCAAGCGAATCGAAGTTCGTATACAAGAACCTCTCAAGCGCCATGTCATACGTCTCGGCGGCTGAATCCAAGTAGTCGTGGAGGGCGGCTCCCGCCCCGGGCTCGATCGACTCGAACAACGCCTCGGCGTTGTTGCGGCCCGAATGCACGTCAATCGGTTCGTGACCTTCCGGGAAGAGACGGTACGCCGGTTGCAGCTCAACCAGGTCGAGCATGTCTTCGGTGCGTTTGCCGAACAGCGCGAAGAAGTGGTCGAAGGCGTCTGGCATGAGGTACCACGAGGGGCCGGTATCAAAGCGGAAACCGTCTACTGCTTCTTCACCCGAGCGTCCACCGAGTGAGTCGAGGCGCTCGACCACGGTGACCTGGTATCCGTCGCGGCCCAACAGTGCCGCCGTGGATAAGCCGGCGACACCAGCGCCGATCACGATCGCATGTCTTGGTATGTGGGTGAAGCTGGTCATGTTCGGTCTCGTCTCTGCAGCGGGGGTTTCTTCACGGAGCGCCTGGAACGGGCGACAGCGCGTGCGGTTATGAAGAGTTTGCGCCGGTTGGGCACGCTGATGCGGGTGTGCGCGAGCTCGCTCGCGGGCGTGGCGGCGACCATGTCGGTCAGCTCGCGAAACAGCGCCTCGGCCGCGGCAACCGCCGGGCGCGCCGAGGTGGGTAGGAGGGGGATCGTGGACTTTGCGTGGTCGAGCTCGCTGCGGATGTCGGCGATGAGGGCGCGCAAGGTGCCGTCGTCAAGCGAATGCCCCTTGAACTGCGGGAAGTAGTTGCGGCCGAGCGTGCCGAAGTCTTCGCCGAAGTCGCGCAGAAAGTTGATCTTTTGGAATGCTGAGCCCAGTGCGCGAGCACCGCACTCCAACTCTTCTCGATCAGCAGCGGTGATTGGGTAGTCAACGAGGAAAGCGCTCAGGCACAACAGGCCGATGACCTCTGCGGAGCCGTAGACGTAGTCAGAGAACTCCGTGTCGGTATACGTGGTCTGCTCTAGGTCGCGGCGCATTGAGGCGAAGAAAGCCTGCACGAGCTCATCGCGGAAACCGCAGCGCCGTGCGCTCTGGGCGTAGGCGTGGATGACGGGGTCGGTGTGGAAGCGGATCTCGGGCGCGCTGCGGACCTGGGCCTCGTAGGCGTCGAGAAGCGTAGCTGGGTCAGTGCTGGCTTCAGCGGCGGTGCCGTCTACGATCTCGTCGGCAATGCGCACCATGGCGTAGAGGTTGCGGATGTCGCGCTTCAGACCCGGTTCGAGGAAGCGGGTGGCCAGGGAGAAACTGGTGGAGTAGCGAGCGATGACCTGCGCGGCGGCGTGGTCACACATGTCGTCGTAGCGCGAAAGATACGACGCTGCTGGGTTAGGCGCCATGTGGGGCCTGTCGTGCAGTAACCATTGCCTCTTAGCATTCCCTTATTTTTGCAATCGTGCAAGTAATCGACGTGGCGAGGCTCTCTAACCACCTGCGCGCCGAAGTCGGTAGCAACAACCTGCGCGCTGTTGTCCGTTGAGCCGTTGTCCACCACAATGACGTGCTCAGGCGGGCTGGATTGGGCGGCGAAGCTGCGCAGGCAGCGCTTGAGAAGCGCGGCGTCGTTCAAACAGGGAACAACAACGGCGACAGTAGGAATCACGACTCGGTGGCGGCCTTCATATCGTCGTAGGCGGCGAGCGCCCGCTTGCGCGATTCTTTGATGTCCACCATCGGCTCCGGATACATCGGCGTCAACGCCTCCGGCACCCATTTACTCACGTAGGTGCCGTCTGGGTCGAACTTCTCGCGCTGTAGCTCCGGGTTGAACACGCGGAAGTACGGTGCCGCGTCGTCGCCGGAGCCGGCCACCCACTGCCAGTTGAAAGGGTTGGACGCCACGTCTGCATCTACCAGGGTGTCCCAGAACCATTCCTCGCCGTGGCGCCAATGGATGCCCAAGTTCTTGGTCAGCCACGAGCCCGCCACCATGCGCACCCGGTTGTGCATCGCACCCGTCGCCCACAGTTCGCGCATCCCGGCATCCACCAAGGGCACACCCGTTTCTCCGCGCTGCCACTGCGCAAGCTCGCCCAAGTGCTCCGCCTCAGGATCCATCGCCTGGTGAGCAAACGCGTGCTTGTCCGAACTCGGCACAGCGCGTTCGGTCCACGCCCAGTCAAAGTGGTCGAATTGGCCCCGCACGTTGTGGGTCTCCATCTTCGGCACGTGGTAATACCGGTGCCAGGCAAACTCGCGCCACACCACCTGCCGCAGGAACGCCCACGCGTGGGGTGCCGCTGCCGGGTACTCGTCGGCAAGCGCGGCAGTTTCGGCCCACACGTACCCGGGCGAGAGTTCGCCGAACCTTAAGTGCGGGCTCAGACCAGACGTCATTCCGCCAGCAAGGTCGTTGTTGTCGTAGCTCCCGCCGTCGCGCAGGCGCTCGAGGAACTCGTGGAACCGTGCCAACGCCGCGTCCTCGCCGGGGGTGTTGTGCGCTGCCAAGGTCTGACTCCACGCCGGTTCCTCGACCTCGTCCGCGTCCGACAGCGCAGCGACATCCACGTCGGCGGACTCGAACTGCGGGGCTTCGAGCGGGTGCGGGGGAGCGTCGATAAGCAATGCCTGAACCGCTTTGTAGAAGGGGGTGAAGACCTTGAATGGGGTGCCTGATCCCGTGACCACTTCCCACGGCTCGTTGAGCAGGAAACCGGGGTGCGAGGTCGCCCCAATGCGCTCTTTCACGGCCGCGTCGACGTCGGTGAGGTGGTAGCGGCGATTCCAGGTCACCTCCGCACCCAGCGCCTGCGCGATGCGGGGGACTACCGCTCGCGGGTCACCCTTTGCTCGGATCAAGGGGAGCTTTTCGCTTATCGACGCCTCACTGTGGCGCCTCCACCAGCGCGCAGCCGCACCGAGCGGCCGACCTACCGTTTCGTCGACGGTGAGCCCGACCACTGGGCCGCGTTCGGCTGCCCAGTGCAGTGCGGCGTTGTCGGTCAGGCGCAGATCGTCGCGGAACCAGACGATAATTGGGCGGGTCATGGTGGCGCCGGGGCCTACGTGCGGTCGGCGACGTACTCTTTTGCGATCTGCGCAGGCTCTGCGCGTTCCTTGCCCACGTTGCGCAGGTTCATCGAGACTAGATCTTCCGTGGTCAGCATTGCGTTGACGGAGTTGATCACGTCGAGCGCGCCGTCCGGCAGCTCGCCCGCGCGGTAGAGCGGGAGGACGTTCTGCGGCGGAATGAGGTTTTCCGGATCCTCCAGGGTCACCAGATCCGCTTCTTCACCGTCGTCGTTGAGGGCAGGCGAGGTGGTGTAGATGTTCGCGGCGTCCGCGGTGCCCTCCAGCAGTGCCGCAACGGTGAGCGGACCGCCGCCGTCCGAGATCGGCGTGACGGTGATTTTGGAAGCGTCGATGCCGTAGACGCCGGTCAGACCCTCTGGGCCGTAAGGGCGCTCCGCGAACTCCGGGGGCGCAGCGATGGTGATGGTGTCGAGGTTGTCCAAGTCCCCGATGGTGACCAGGTTGAACTTCTCGGCCGTTTCCTTGGTCACGCGGTAGGCATCCTTGGATTCGCCGGGGGCGAAGTCGCCTGCGTTCAGCTCCTCGGGCAGTGCAGATTTGAGCGCGTCGCGCACAGCGTCTTCGTCGGCGCCGGCCGGGAGCTCACCGAAGTACTGGGTGAGGTTGCCGGAGTACTCCGGCACGAGGTTGATCGATCCCTCCTCCAGCGCGGTGATGTAGACCTCGCGCGAGCCGATGCCGGAGGTGACCTCTACGTCGAATCCTGCCTCGCGCAGTGCCTCCGCCCAGATCTGGCCGATGATCTCAGACTCGGGGAAGTTCGCGGTACCGATTTTCACCGTGCCATCTGCGCTTTCCGTGTCGGTGCCCGGGGCAGTGGTGGTAGCTGTCGGGTCTTCGCTGGCGCACGACGCCAAGGTAAGCGTCGCGACAGCCGCGAAAGCGGGGACAGATGCGGTTTTGGTTATGCGTGCAGTCATACACAACGACTGTAGACAGATTCAGACGCTAAGCGGTGAACCTGGCAGTTGCTCAACTCCTGTAGGGCGTACCGCTCGCTGCACTGCGGCGAGGAGGAGGTCCACTGCAAGCGCCAGTGCGATCACCGCGATTGCTCCTGCGATCATGCGGGGGTAATCCTGTACCGCGAGACCGTCGATAAGCAATCGCCCCAGCCCTCCGAGACCGATGAATGCGACGACCGTCGCTGTGGCGAGAACCTGCACCACGCAGGACCGCAGGCCGCCGACGATCGTCGGGGCCGCCAAGGGAAGCTCGACGCGAGTGAGAATCTGGGCCTCGCTGTAGCCAGCAGCGCGGGCGGAGAGCACGACGTCGCGCTCGACGGTGTCAAAACCGGCGACGATGCCGGCAACGAGCGGTGCGGCCGCGAGGAGCACGAGCGTGAGGGTGGCGGGGATGAGCGGTGCGGTGACCCCGCGCGGGAGGGTGACAGCGAAAAACGTGAGCATGCCGAGTGCCGGCAACGCGCGCATGGCGCCGGCGACCGCGAGCACTGCGCTCGCCCCCTTGCGGCTATGACCGACGGCAACGCCGATTGGCACCGCCACCGCTGCGGCCAGGATGACCGCGAGCAGGGTGTAGCCGAGGTGCTCGGCGATGCGGGCGGGAAACCCGCTGGGGCCGGACCAGTGCTCGGCCGCGGTGAGGTACTCGAAAGCTTCCAGGAGGAATTGCATCAGCCCACCCGCCTTGTCCACGGCATGGCCAGTCGGCCGAGCAGCACCAGCGCGACGTCGATAAGCACCGCGAGGGCGATGGTGCCGATGATTCCCGCGAGAATCTGGGTGGGGAAGCTGCGCTGGAAACCCTCGGTGAACAGCGTGCCCAGGGATGGAACGCCAATCAGCGCGCCCACGGAGACCAGACTGATGGTGGATGCAGCGACCACCCGGATGCCGGAGAGCAAGCCCGGTCCCGCGAGCGGCAGATCGACGGCGAACACCCGGCGCGCTGGCGCATAGCCCGCGGCGGTTGCCGATTGCCGCACCGCGGACGGGACAGCGTCGAAGGCGTCGGCGGCGGCGCGCACCATGAGCGCAATGCCGTAGAGCGTGAGCGCAACCACCACGTTGAGCGGGGAGAGGATGGACGTGCCCAGCACCAAGGGCATCAAAATGAACATGGCTAGCGAGGGCACCACGAAGATGAGTCCGGTTGCAACCACCACCGCCTCTCGTGCGGCGGGGAAGCGGTGCGCGGCCCAACCCAGTGGCACGGCGATGAGAAACGCCAGCACGATCGCCGGCAGCGCAATCTTGAGGTGCATCCATGTGAGCTCGGCGATGCGACCGGAGTTCGCGCTCAGCCAGTGCCAGTTCACCGCAGCACACCCTTGATGTTGCCCATGGCGTCGACCACCAGGCGTTCCCCGTCGCGTTCGCGGACGGTCAGGCTGCGCGAATCCATCCCGATGAAATCGCGCACCGCGTCGTTGGCGGGATGCGCCACGATCGCCTCGGGGGCGCCTGCTTGTTCGATGCGGGCTTGAGGCCCGAGGAGCACCACCTCGGTGCCCAACAGAAACGCCTCATCGATATCGTGCGTGACCATGAGAATCGTGGTGTGGATCCGTTCGCGCAGCGCCAAAATTTCCTGCTGCAGGTTGCGCCGCACGACGGGGTCGACAGCGCCGAACGGCTCGTCCATGATCAAAATGTCCGGGTCAGCGACAAGCCCGCGCGCGACACCGACGCGCTGCGCCTGTCCGCCGGAAAGCTCGGCAGGGTAGCGCGTGCCCAGAACGGGGTCGAGATTGACCAGTTCCAGCAGCTCCGCGGCGCGGGCGCGGGCCTCGCGCTTTGAGGCGCCGCCAAGGCGCGCGATGTCGGCGATATTTTCCGTCACCGTGCGATGCGGCATCAGCCCTGAGTGCTGCATGACGTAGCCGATGCTGCGGCGTAACTGTACCGGGTCGACATCTTTCACGTCGACACCTCGTACGTGCACCGTGCCCTCGGTTGGCTCCACCATGCGGTTGACCATGCGCAGCAGCGTTGTCTTGCCGCATCCAGACGGGCCGACGAAGACGGTGGTGGCACCTTCTTCAATGGTGTGGGAAAAGTCTGCAACGGCCGGGGTCTGCGAGCCGGGGTAGCGTTTCGAGACCCGCGAAAATTCAATCACGTCTATCCAACCTAGTTAGGTTCGCTCATCCACAACATGAATTGTCACCGGCGCAGACGAAAATCGGTACACCCCGGGGGCGGTGTCTAAGGTGGCGTTGAGCTCATGTATCAGCGACTTCGTGGCGGCCAGTTGGATGTGTTCCGCATCGGCTTCAAATGATCCCTCCGGGTGCAAGAACACCCAGGCACTCTCGCATACCAGTGCAAACGAGTGACCGTGGGGCAGCCGGTAGCGCGCCGCGCGAATCAGCGCCTGCGCCGCTCGCGCATCCAAGTCGATGCGGCCGGTCGCATCAACACTCAGCAGTTTCGCGTGCACTGCGCTTATCGACGATCCCTCATCACGCATTCCTCGCTCCACCCGCGCACGCACGTGAATGTCATTCAAGATGTCGTCGCGCGCCGGGTCGCTAATCCCGAGCGGGACGACGTCGCCAAGTACCCCAGTGAATCGCAGTGGATCCCAAGCGAGCGCGGCTTCGAGTTCGCGCGCGGTGAGCCCCACCGCGTAGGTGAAGCGCACGATGCCGGTAGGCGGGTCGATGACACCGAGGACCGGATCCGTGACAAAGGTGAACGCCTCAATTACGGCATCGTCGGTGACGGGGGAGCGCATGCGCATGTGGTGGCCCGGAGCAATCTCATAGCCGGAGCGGCGGACGTTGCGCACCATTGTCGCGAGTTGGCGTGCTGGCCATTCATACGGCACCGGGGTATCGGCCGGGGTACGCAGTGTGAGTTCAGTTTGCGTTCCCGCGGTGGGCACTGCGGTGCGCACCCGGGAGAGGCCAAACGTGACGTACAGGGTATGTGGGAGCGGAGTTTCCACGTGGTAGGCCAAGACTTCGAGCTCGTCGTAATGAAACACGAAGGGATCTTCGGCGCCAGTGAGCGCGGTGATGTGCTCGAGGATCGCATCACCGCCGAGGCGAGGCCCACGCTTCACCCGCGAGGCGAACTCCGACAACCACCGCATGGGCACCAATCTACGCACCGCGCACAACCCGGCAAACGACGCGGGAACTAAAACACCGCTGGTGACGTTAAAGTTGATGAGTTGTCTTTGAAAAACCTGAGTTTTGACGAGTGGGGCAACTCACGCGATATGTCGTTTCCAGATATATTCGTGAGCGTCTTAAAACTTGAAGTATCAAGAGAATCTGAAAGGACTGGGGTACGTGAGCAGCAACAACCCTGTGTTAACAAACTTGCCTGGTGCGCAGAGCCAGAACGGCTATGGCTACCAGCAGCAGGGCTACGGCTACCAAGACGGCTATGGCGCAGGGGCGCCGCAGATGCCGCAGATGGGCGAGCAGCAGCGCCCGATGACCGTGGCGGACGTGACTGCCAAGACCGGCATCACGCTCGCCGTCATCATCGTCGCTGCGGTGGCGTCGTTCTTCCTGTGGGCTGCGGGGCTCCAACCGCTCGCGTCGATTCTGACCATCGTCGGTGCAATCGGTTCGTTCATCACCGTGCTGGTGCACTCTTTCGGGTCGAAGTTCGGCTCGCCGGTCATCACCCTGGTGTACGCAGTCTTTGAGGGATTGTTCCTCGGCGGCTTCTCCTTCATGATTGCTGGCCGGTTCACCGTTGCAGGTGCTGACGGTGGCGCACTCATCGGCCAGGCGATCATCGGCACGATCGGCGTGTTCATCGGCATGCTCTTCGTCTACCGCACCGGCGCGATCCAGGTGACCAACCGCTTCAACCGCGTCCTCACCGGCGCGATCTTCGGTGTCCTAATCATGGCGCTGGGCAATTTCCTGCTCGCTATTTTCACCGGTATGTCTCCGCTGCGCGACGGCGGTACCCTGTCCATCATCTTCGGTGTGGTGTGCGTGGTCCTCGCCGCACTGGCGTTTCTGCAGGACTTCGACATGGCGGACAAGCTGGTGCGCACCGGTGCACCGGAACGCGCTGCATGGGGCGTTGCGCTTGGCCTGGCAGTGACCCTGGTCTGGCTCTACACCGAGATCCTGCGTCTGCTGTCGTACTTCGCTGACCGCTAAGTACTGTGGCAGATTAACGCTCCGCATTGTTCAGCTCAGAGCTACGAGCAAACCTTGTGCCCGGTCGGCGTTTCGCCGGCCGGGCTTTTGTAATTTTCAGACCCTGCCTTCGCGGTTGTAAATGGAGGAACCTTGACCTGACGAAGAGCGTCAAACTGGATCAAAATTGGATTGAAGGTTGATGAGCGTCATTTCGAGCCCCTTGTGGCAGCGATCCCAATCAGTAACATCCGGCACATGGTTACTTCAGCCAAGTCTTTAAGGAAACTGTCCATAGCGACCGCAGTCGTAGCCCTTGCGGGTGGCGTGCTCGGAGTCGGTGCAGCCGAGGCTCAGGAGCGACCTGCCACCTCCAGCATCGACCAGTTTGTGCAGATGAGCTCAGATCTCTTCCGCGACCGCGGGGGAAGCCCTGCACCGGCCCCCGATGCCCCAGTTGGCTCGGATCTGATCCGCCCCATCCCCGAGGAAAGTGATCAGCTGCAGGGTGAGCGGCTCGGGTCAGCACTGGACTCCACGCTGCGAGTCAAGAACAATCACGAGATCACGGTCGACTTCCGGGAGAACGGGTTGTTGAGTTACAACGACGGCTGCAACACGGGTACCGCCAACTACCAGATCGACAACACTGGTGCCCTCCGCATCAGTGACCTAGCGGAAACCAAGTTGGCCTGCGAGCCAGGCACCCAGAAGGATGCGGACGACCTGAAGTTGATCCTGCGCTCCAACCCGCAGCTCTACCAGCTCGATTCCACCACACTCTTCCTTTCCGGCCAGGGCCACGGTATCGATTTTGAGAAGATGCATGGTCGAGCGATCTAACTGAGGTGGGACACCCCGTCGACTTCTAGAAAAGGCTGATCGTACTTTCGATCAGCCTTTTCTCTTTTGTAGGGGTCTCGGTGAAACAGTGAAAAAGGTAGAAGTGTCGCCCCTCTCGAGAGACGCTCGGTGCGTCCAAAGCGTCGCCGTCAGTGTGGCGTAGATGACAATTAATGAATATGATCGCCTAGAACACCGGCCTAGTTACTGGCTCTCTAAGGATCATGGAAATGACGCGCAGATTCTCAGTAGGTTTCTCTTCGGCGCTTCTTGTTCTGGCGCTTGTAGTTGTGTGGGGCATCTTTGCCCCGGGTGATTCGAAAGCGCAGCATGACAGCAGCGCTTCTGCCACGAGTTCTTCTCTATCCACACCACCCGGAAACGCCTCCGCGAGCGAGGCGACCGTAGAAAATAAGGCTGCGCTGGTGATCGATGCGTCAGGATCGATGGCGGATGCGGATGTCGATGGTGGAACTCGCATGGATGCGGCCAAGCAAGCCTCCCGTGATCTTGTGAACTCCTTGCCAGAGACCGCGAACCTGGGGCTATTGGCGTACGGGATGCGAGAGTCGAGTGCGCCAGACAATCGTGAGCGCGGATGTCGTGACATCGAGACGCTGGTGCCGGTGGGCGAATTGGATAAGCAAGCGATGATCACAAAGATTGACGAGATGACGCCGAGTGGGTATACGCCGATCGGCAACGCGTTGAGGGCTGCAGCGAAAGAGCTTGGCAACGAGGGTGAGCGCACGATCATCTTGGTGTCCGACGGTATTGACACTTGTGCTCCGCCGCCGGTATGCGAAGTGGCGAAGGAGCTGGCCAATGAAGGAATCGATCTGACAATCCATACGGTTGGTTTCAAGACGGACGAGGAAGCACGCAAAGAGCTCGAGTGCATTGCCGATGCTGCTGGTGGCATCTTTATGGAGGCGGACGACGCTGGATCCTTAGCTGATTCGTTGAAATTTCTCGCGCAGCGTGATGCCAGCTTGTACAAGACTGCTGGTACGGAGTTCGAGTATTCCGACACCCCGGAGAATGCCAAGTGGCTGGGGGAGGGGCGGTACCGCACAACAGTGACCGCCAAAGTTCGAGAGAACCCAAAGGACGCGGTGGAGCAGCGCTACTTTAAGATCGCTATTCCCAAAAACCACAATGCGATCATTTCAACCGCTGTAATCCCCAAGCGTTCCACCTCTGGACGGGCTCGCGATGTCGATGTTGAGGTGGGAAGAACCGAGCTCATTAACGCCAATGAATCTTGCGGCGGAGTGGCCGGTGGCGTTTGGTCCGGCGACGGGGGGAGGTCGCGGGGGAACGCGGACAACACCCCCGAAGCATACGTCCGACGAATCGAGCCGGTTCGCGAGGAGCGAGGTTGTGAACCGCACTGGACGGTAGCAGACGAGATCTTTCTCACCTACGGTGCGAGTGAGCTGACCTATGGGCCTCAGGGATCGGGGGAAGAAGCAGTCGATGTCGAAGTGGTGATCAACTTCGAGCCGATCCCCGACGAAGCAGAAGTTGCAGATTTTGCTGCACCTGAACAGCCGATGGATAGCGAGGACCAGCTCGATTTTAATGGCGCACAGGAGATCCACGGGGGCTCTAGTTTTGCCAACGCAGTTGAGGTGGAGCCGGGGGCATACAAAGACGCGATCGTTCCAGGTGAATACCGCTTCTACAAAATTCCGGTCGAATACGGCCAACGGCCAGTCATCAACTACCGGACGGGGGTAGCTGAACGAGAAACAGGCGAATCGTTGAACGCGAATCTTTATTCGCCGTTCCGCGCGACGTTAGACACGGATCTCGCCCTCTTTGCCACGAGTTATACAGCTGAAGGCGCGGTTGCGGGAGACACGGTTAACTTTCGCAATCGTGAGGATGGATCCACCGGCAAGCAGATTGCCAATGCCGGTTACTACTACGTGGGCCTTGCTATGGACCAAGGTGAGGGCGAGGAACTCATGGGCGTTGAGCAGCCCTTCGAGATCGCTTTCGCCGTAGACGGGCAGACCACTAATGGTCCGGAATGGCGTCCTACCGACGAGGACGGCCCGGAGCCCAGTGATACGCCGCCAAGTACGAGGAGCTCCGAGGAGCCCGAGGCTACAGAATCGGAAACCACCCAAGCCGAATCGGAAGAGTCGGATACTCCTGAGACGGGCGACGGGGGTTCCGGCTCACGAGGCATGTTGACCGCCGCAATTGGCATCGGCATCGTGGTGTTGTTGGCAGCTATCGCAGTCGCCGTGGCAGTATTGCGGCGCCGGTAGGTTGACCCGTGGACGAGCGGACGCCGCTCGGAAGTTGCACCGCCAGCACGTTAGAAAGGTTGCAAGGAAAACGGGCTCAAGCAAGGATCCAAACCTTGTTTGAGCCCGTTCTACTCGGCATATGGCTAGATGCCGGACTCCGGGTTCTCCGGCTTGCCGTCGACAGTGATGGTGGTGAACACCAGCTCGCCATCAACAACCTGCGGGCCGCCGAGGGTAACGGTGGACCCCTCCATCACGCGCTCCGGATCAACCGTGATGCGAGTCGCGGTACCGGTAGCGCCGGTGGCGGTCCACTCGTCCCACACGATGTCCTCAAGGCGATCCTTGTTGCCCTTGCAATCAAGGTTCAGGCTAAACGGGCGCTCAACACCCGTGATATCGCAGTTGTTGAACTTCGGAAGCTCACCCGCTGCAGCGGTGGAGCTTGCACCCGCCGACTCGCGCACGGATTCAGCTGCAGTCACGTTGGTCACGGATGCCGCAGAAGTCTCACCCGCGAGGTCGGATCCAGCCAAAGAATCCGGGTTCTGACTTGTTGCGGTATCAACCTTGCCAGAGGCAGAGGGGTTCTCGTGCGGAGGGGAGCAAGCGGCGATGGCCAGTGCGGCGACGGCTGCAACTCCAGCGGCGACTTTACGTGCGGAGGTGGAGGTCACGGGTAGTCCTTAAAATGTCGTCTTGATTTTGGGAACTGTGCGCTACTTTGCGCGCGGCGTGGAAGCCTTATCCGAATCATAAGGCTCTGCGGAGATAATCGTCACCGAAATCTCGCGACCGTTCGGGGCGGTGTAGGAACGGGTCTCGCCTTCAGCCGCACCAACAACTGCAGCACCGAGCGGAGAGTTCTCGGAGTAGGTCTCCAGATCCTTGTTGCCGGTCGAGGCGGCGCGAGTACCGATCAGGAAGGTTTCCTTGTCGTTCTCGTCGCCGTCGTAGTACACGTGCACCACGCTTCCCACGTGAGCCACACCCTCAATGACACCGGAACGCTCGGTTGTGGAGTTAGCGAGGAGCTCGGAGATCTGCTTGATGCGAGCCTCTTCCTGATCCTGCTGCTCGCGGGCGGCATCGTAGCCGGCGTTTTCCTTCAGGTCGCCCTCTTCGCGGCGCTCATTGATTTCGGCAGCGATGACCGGGCGGTTGTCGATGAGCTGCTGGAGCTCGGACTCCAGCTTCGCTTTCATCTCGGGGGTGATGTACTGCTGCTGGGTCTCAGCCATGGGGTCTTTCAAACCTTCCCTCATACGTCAAACGAGCCCGCACGCCGTCGGCGAGCTGGGCATCGTCAGGTTGTCAAGCCGAAATCCTAACACAGCCGCAGTGCTCCCAGGCAGGAACCCCCAGGCTATCTGCGCCTATCGAGCGGCCTAGCGAGCGCCAAGGTAAGAGTTGGCCGTATCTATATAGAACGGCACGTCTTGCGAGCATCCGTAGATTCGGCCCGAGGACACCGGTGCACGGGTGGGCAGATCAACGGCGACGCTTTGCAGTTTTTCGCCTCCCGCGGGGATGAGCACTTCGCGGCGGCCGACCTCCGCATGCTCATAATCGACGGCAAATACGACGCAGTAGGCGTCGACCGTGGTGTCTTTGCGGTCCACCTCGATCCAAAGACGTGCGGTGGAGTCGTCGATACGCTCCTGCGTGATGAACTCCGCTGTCACCGGGCGCGACTGGGCCCTGATGAATGCTTGGCCGGCCATAACGACGACGAGAAGCACCATGGCCACCGCGAAAATTGCAATGACCTTACCGCTCACGCCCTTCCCAGCAGAGCCCTCCGCGTTTGGTGACCCGGTGCTGGAGCCGTAGCGGGCGCGCTGGCGCGGCTGCGGCGGAGTTGGCTTAGGCGGGCGGCGGGACACTATCGGACAACCTCGAAGAGAAATCGGTGGCGGAATCGAAGGATGGATTTTCCACTGATCGTACTAAGATAAGGCGGCGTTAACGTTTTACCCCCTACAAAAGTTGGAGAACGAGTGTCTGGCCTGCGCCTAATGGCAATTCACGCGCACCCCGATGATGAGTCTTCGAAGGGTGCCGCCACGATGGCGAAGTACGCGGCGGAAGGCCACCGGGTCAAAGTGGTGACCTGTACCGATGGTCGGCGCGGTGACATTCTGAATCCGGCAATGGAGCGCCCTGGAGTGTTGGAAAACATCTACGAGGTGCGAAAAGGGGAAATGGCTGAGGCGGTCAGCGCGCTCGGGATTGAGCACGAGTGGCTTGGCTACGAAGATTCCGGTCTGCCGCAGGGGGACCCGCTGCCGCCGTTGCCGGAAGGCTCGTTTGCCACCAAGCCGAAAGACGAGGTCGCAAAGCGGCTCGTACAATCGATCCGCGAGTTCCGCCCGCACGTGATCATCACTTACGACGAAAATGGCGGATACCCGCACCCAGACCACATCATGGTGCACGAAGCGTCCATGATCGCTTGGGAGAAGTCCGGGGATGCGAACTTTGCGCCCGAGGTCGGGGAACCGTGGACACCGCTGAAGCTCTACTACACCCACGGCTTCATCCTCCAGCGCATGGTGCTGCTTCATGAGCTGCTTCTGGAGCGGGGGAGCAAAAGCCCATACGAGCTCATGATCAAGCGGTGGAAAGAAAATGAGGGCGACGTCATGCACCGGGTAACCACCCAGGTGAACTGCGCGCCGTACTTTGATCGCCGCGCACAGGCTTTGACCGCGCACGCCACGCAAATCGACCCGGCTGGCGCGTTCTTGGCGAGCCCGGTTGAGGACCAGCAACGGGTCTGGCCTACCGAGGAGTTCGAGCTCGCGCGCTCACGTGTGGATTCGCCGCTACCCGAGGACGACCTGTTTGCCGGTATTTCCCAGTCCGACGCGGAGGAGGCGGAGCAATAAATGGGGACTAAATTTAGCGACGCGATGACGGAGGCGACCTGGTTCGTTCTGGCCCAGCAGCCGGAGGTGCCGCGCGGGCCCGACTTTGGCAAGGCTTCACCGATCGGTCTGCTTCTGATCGTCGTGCTGCTCGTAGTCGTACTGTTCATCGGCTTCCGTTTCCACCGGCGCTACTCCAGGTTCCAGCGCCGCCGCGCGTTTGCTGAGATGCACGGGCTGGACCCGTTCGACGAGCAGGGGATCGACGAGGCTATGGCGGCCGCGGGTGTGCTCGACAGGCGGCAGAAGCGCTTCCTGTAGGCCACTTTCGCCGGGGTAGGATATCGAACTGTGTCAGTGCTCGATCCAGTTCTCTACCCGCTGTACGAAGCTCGCCTCATGCGCGAACTTCGCCACAAGCCGCGCCCAAAACACATCGCGGTAATGGCCGACGGCAACCGCAGGTGGGCGCGTGAATCCGGGTACGACGACATTTCCCACGGCCACCGCGCAGGCGGCGCGAAGATTGGTGAATTGGTGCGCTGGTCCGCGGAGATGGACGTCGAGGTGGTCACCATCTACCTGTTGTCCACCGAGAACCTCCAGCGCACTTCGGAGGAAGTCGAGCTGCTCTTCACCATCATCTCCGACGTGATTGATGATCTAGCCACCGAGCACTATTCGTGCCGCGTCAAGCTGGTCGGCCACCTCGACCTGTTGCCACCTGAGGTGGCGGGGCGGATGCAACGCTCCGCGGATGCCACCACAGAAAAGGCCGGGCTGACTGTCAATATCGCCGTCGGTTACGGCGGGCGGCAGGAGATTGTCGACGCAGTGCGCTCTCTCATTGCGGCAGAGGCGGATCATGTCGACAGCATTGACGAGTTGTGTGAGCGGGTCACGGTGGATTCGCTCGGTGCACACCTCTACACCTCGGGCCAGCCGGATCCGGATCTGGTGATCCGCACTTCGGGCGAGCAGCGCCTCTCCGGGTTTTTAATCTGGCAGGCGGCGTATTCAGAGATCTGGTTCACGGACACGTACTGGCCCGCGTTTCGAAAGATCGACTTCCTTCGAGCGCTTCGGGACTATTCGCAGCGGTCTCGCCGATTCGGTAAGTAGGGGCCGTCGATAAGCGAATGGCTCTAAATCTTGCGCATGCGCACTCGCTGCACCGTGTGGTCGTAGCCTTTGCGCAGGACGAGTGAGGCCCGCACGCGGGTGGGGAGAATGTTTTCTACCAGGTTGGGCAAGTTGATGGTCTGCCAAAGTTCGCGGGCGCGGAAGGTGGCCTGGGAATCGTCGAGATCGGCGAACCGCGCGAAGTGCGCGCCCGGTTCGCGGAACGCGGTGGAACGCAGTTTGAGGAAGCGCTCGATGTACCAGCGCTCGATATCTTCGGTTTTCGCGTCGACGTAGATGGAGAAGTCGAAGAGGTCCGAGACCATGAGGGTGGGGCCGGTTTGCAGCACGTTGAGGCCTTCGAGGATGAGGATGTCCGGGCGGCGCACCTCAATGTGCTCGCCGGGCAGGATGTCGTAGGCCTTGTGCGAGTAGATCGGCGCGTTGACCAGGGGATAGCCGGACTTGACCTCGGTGACAAAGCGCAGCAGGTTGCGGCGGTCGTAGGACTCGGGAAAGCCCTTGCGGCTGAGCAGGTTGCGTTCACGCAGTACCTTGGTGGGAAGCAGGAATCCGTCGGTGGTGATCAGGTCGACGCGCGGGTGCGACTCCCAGCGCTGCAGCAATACCTGCAGCACGCGCGCGGTAGTCGACTTGCCGACGGCGACGGAGCCGGCGATGCCGATGACAAAAGGGACGTGGCCAGGGTCGTCGCCGAGGAAGCTCTCCGTCGCGGCGATGAGTTCTTGGCGGGCTTGAACCTGAAGATGGATCAGGCGCGAAATCGGTAGGTAAATGTCCTCGACTTCCTTCAGGTCGAGGTTTTCGCCGATACCGGAAAGTTCTTCGACCTCTGCCTCGGTGAGCACTTGCGGCATGGCCGCGCGACGCTGCTTCCAATCATTGCGGTGGAAGTCAAGGTACGGGCTGGAGTCGAAGCCGCGCGGAGGTCGAGACATGTGCTCCATTGTCGCACCCTGGTTCACTCAGGTGACTTTCGGGGCGCGCGGTGGGCGGGTGCCTATACTGCAAAGAAACGACTGAGTTTGTTTTTCTCCCCTTCATTCCAAACACCTTCATTCCAAACCTTGAAAGGATTCGGTGGAAACGTCCGTGTCTGCGCCCGACAACCACTCTGAAGACCTCCGCTACCAGGACCTTGCAACCTACGACCCTGAAGTGCACGCCGCGATCGTGGGCGAGCTGGAGCGCCAGCGCACCACGCTGGAGATGATCGCGTCGGAGAACTTCGTGCCCCGCAGCGTGCTGCAGGCGCAGGGCTCCGTGTTCACCAACAAGTACGCCGAGGGGTACCCAGGACGTCGCTACTACGGCGGCTGCGAGCACGCCGACGTGGTGGAAGATCTGGCCCGCGAGCGTGCCAAAGAAGTGTTCGGGGCGAAGTTCGCGAACGTGCAACCACACTCCGGCGCGCAGGCGAACGCGGCCGTGCTCATGGCGCTGGCTGAGCCGGGCGACACCATCCTCGGCCTGTCGCTGGCCCACGGCGGCCACCTCACCCACGGCATGAAGATCAACTTTTCCGGGCGTCTCTACAACGTCGCCGCCTACGAGGTGGAGGAAGACACCCACCTCATCGACATGGCGAAGCTGCGCGAGCAGGCGCGCGAGGTCAAGCCGAAGGTGATCATCGCGGGCTGGTCCGCGTACCCGCGCCACGAGGACTTCGCCGAGTTCCGCGCCATCGCGGACGAGGTCGGCGCGTACCTCTGGGTGGACATGGCGCACTTCGCTGGCCTGGTCGCCGCTGGCCTGCACCCGTCGCCGGTGCCGCACGCACACGTGGTTTCCTCCACTGTGCACAAGACGCTGGGCGGTCCGCGCTCCGGCTTCATCCTGACCAACGATGAGGACCTGAACAAGAAGCTCAACTCCGCTGTCTTCCCTGGTCAGCAGGGTGGCCCGCTCATGCACGTCGTGGCTGCAAAGGCCATCGCGTTCAAGATCGCGGCCACCGAGGAGTTCAAGGATCGCCAGCAGCGCACCATCGACGGCGCCAGGATTCTCGCGGAGCGGTTGCTTGCCGACGACGCACGTGAAGCCGGTGTCAGCGTCATCTCCGGCGGCACCGACGTGCACCTCGTGCTTGTAGACCTGCGCAACTCCGAAATGGACGGCCAGCAGGCGGAGGATCTGCTCCACGAGGCGGGCATCACCGTCAACCGCAACGCCGTGCCGTTCGACCCGCGTCCGCCAGCCGTCACCTCCGGCCTGCGCATCGGCACCTCCGCGCTGGCGACCCGCGGCTTCGGCGAGGAGGACTTCCGCGAGGTTGCGGAGATCATCGCCGAGACGCTGATCAAGGGCAAGAGCGCCGATCTCGAGGCGCTCAAGGCGCGCTCCGCCGCACTGGGTGAGAAGTACCCGCTCTACCCAGGCATCGAGGATTGGAAGATGCTCTAGCCCTCAGCAGCCTCAGCGTCAGAGTTTGCCGCCGGCCCGTGTTCCTGCCCGTGTTCCTCCGCAAAGGAGGCACGGGCCTTTTGCAGCCATTCGGGTTGGTCTTCAAGCAGCGCTTTGATCTGCGTGGTGGTCAACGGCTCGTCCATGTCGTTGTTCTTCAGCGCCGTAATCGAGATCCCGAGTTTGCGCGCCACCTCGGGGCGCGGGTGCGGCCCTTCTCGACGCAGGGTCGCCAGCCACTCCGGCGGGTTGTTTTGCAGATCCCGCAGCTCAGCATGGGTAATTGCACCCTGCTGGAAGTCCTCTGGGGTAGCGGGGAGGTAGATGCCGAGCTTTTTCGCTGCGGTCGCTGGCTTCATTGCGGTGCCGGAAGGCTGCTGGTCACTCATGGCTCAAACGGTAGCATCGAAGCCTATGCTCACCATCGCGTTTGTCACGGGCACCGAGCCGGGGAAATGGTTTCGCCGCTACGAGGAGCTTTCGGGCAATCGCTTATCGACGGTCCCTTCAACCGATCCTTTCCGCCTCCTCGCCGCCGGCGAGGAGGCCGAGACGGGGCAGGCAGACATCGCACTCATGCGTCTTCCCGATCCACGCGTGGGGGACGAGCACCACGTCGTGCGTCTTTACGACGAAGCCCCGGGCGTGGCGGTGCCGAAGGATTCCATTTTCGCGGAGCTGGGTGAGGCTGTGGCCGAGCGCGACCTCGACGGCGAGATCTGCAACTTCACCTACTTGCCGGGGGCGGACTCCGCCGCCAGTGTCGACGAGCTGCGGGCGGCGCTCCAGGTGGTCGCCGCCAATGTCGGTGTTGCGCGTGCACCGTTGCCGTTGCTCAAGGCGCTGAGCAAGAAACAGGTGGTGCCGCTTGAACTGAAAGGCGCTGCGGACGGGGAGACGCAGATCGGGCTGGTGTGGCGCAAGGAGCGAGATGCCGAGGACGTGCAGGACTTCGTTGGCGTTGCAAAGGGGAGAACGGTGCGTTCATCGCGGGGTAGGGGTTCGGAAGAGAAGCGCAGTTCTGCAAACTCACGCATTCGTGGTAAAGGGAAAGTCCATCGCGAGCATTCACGCAACCGGAAGCGGACTCGTCGCCCCCATTAAGGGGTGTCGGTCGGTTGTCTAACAATAGGTGTATGCATAATGGAATGCAGCTCGAAAATAGGAGAAAGGTATTATCAAGATGATGAACCGCAAGATCATTGTTTCCGTTGCCGCTCTGGGCCTTGCAACCGGCCTGGCCGCGTGCTCCAACGACGGCGACACCTCCACCACTGTGGAGGAGACCGCAACCGAGACCAACGTCTCCACCGAGACCGTCGCTGAGGAGACCGAGACCGTAAGCTCCGATGCATCCGAGTCTGCTGAGTCCGGCGCTGCGTCCGACGCCGCTGCTGCAGATGGTGCTGAGGCAACCGAGGAGCTCGCACTGGCTAGCGGCGAGACCGCGCTGGTGCCGCAGGGCGTCATCGATGCCATCGACAAGCACGGCGAGGCGTCCTGGGGCGAGCCGATCGCTGCTGAGGAGACCGACGGCGGCTGGATCATCTCCTACGACGGTGAGCACTACGTGACCTGGAACGAGGCCACCGGTGGCGCACCGATCTGGGGCGAGATCGCAAACGTCTGGATCAACGACGTTGACGGTGCGCGCGAGCTCGGCTTCCCGACCATGCCGGAGACCCCGAACACCGATGAGACCGGCTGGAACCAGGAGTTCGAGAACGGCACCATCGAGTGGAAGCGCGAGGCTGGCTCCACCGACGCATTCGAGGCGCTGGTGACCAAGAAGTAGGGTTTGCCCTCTTTCACGTCGAAAGCCCCAACCGGAATCATCCGGTTGGGGCTTTTTCGTCGTCAAGCTAACTCAAGTCTTCCTTGAGTGGTTCCTCCTTGACTGGGAGCAAGATGACGAGCGCGAGCACAGCGAGCGGGACCATGAGCAAGAACACGGGGGTCAAACCGTCGTTGTAGCTTGAGAGCACGACCTCGCGCAGCGGCCCCGGGAGCTGAGAAACCAGCTCCGGGGTGAGGCTGTTTGCTGCGCCGTTGTTGAACTGTGCCGCCCATTTGGGGCCTTCCTCTGGGCCAAGCTCGGTGAGTGCCTGCGGGAGGCGGTCTTCGAGGTGGCTGCGCATGTTGTGGATGAACAGCGAACCGGACAGCGAGGCACCGATGGCGGATCCGATCTGGCGGAAGAAGTTGTTGGTGCTGGTGGCGGTGCCGACGGCAGAAAGGGGGAAGGAGTTCTGCACGATGAGCACGAGAACCTGCATGACCAGGCCCAGGCCGAAGCCGAAGACGAACATGTAGATCCCGAGCCGGGTGAGCGTCGTTTCCGTTTGCAACGTGGAGAAGAGGTACAGCCCCACCGTGGTCACGGCCATGCCCACGAGCGGGTAGATCTTGTAGCGGCCGGTCTTGGAGATGATGAAGCCGACGGCCATACCCGTCACGAGCATGCCGATGACCATGGGCAGCATCATCAGGCCCGCCTCGGTAGGCGTGAGCTCGTGCACCATCTGCAGGTAGGTGGGCAGGTACGCCAAAGCCGAAGTCATGGCGAAACCGAGCACCGTGCCTGCTGTCGTGGTGAGCACCATGTTGCGGTTGGTGAACAGGTCCAGTGGGATAAGCGGGTTGCTTGCGCGCAGCTCGACGAAGACGAACGCCACCGCAGCCACAAGCGCGATCGAAGCGGTGCTGATGATGGTGGGAGAGGCCCACTCATACTGGGTGCCGCCCCAGGTGGTTGTGAGAATAAGTGCGGTAGTGGCGACCACCATGAGCAAGGTGCCCAGCCAGTCGGCTTCAAGGTCTTTGATGGAACCGCGGCGCAGTTTCAGCACGATCGCTGAGATAGTCATTGCGAGGAGGCCAAGCGGGATGTTCATCCACAGTGCCCAGCGCCAGCCGGGACCGTCGGTGAACCAGCCGCCGAGTACCGGGCCGAGGACGGATGCGACGCCGAAGACGGCACCCATCACGCCCATGTACTTGCCGCGTTCGCGGGCCGGGACGACCTCGGCGATGATGGATTGAGAGTTGACCATCATCCCGCCTGCGCCGAGACCCTGCACGGCGCGGCCGAGGATGAGCAGTTCCATCGTGTGGGCGAACCCGCCGATGGCCGAACCGATGATGAACAGCGCAATGCCGCCGATGTAGAGCCACTTGCGGCCGAGGATGTCGCCGAGCTTGCCGTTGATTGGCATTGCGATGGTCATGGTAACCAGGAATGAGGAGATGACCCAGCTCATGTGCTCTACGCCGCCGAGCTCGCCGACGATGGTCGGCAGCGCGGTGGAGAAGATCATTTGCCCCAGCGAGCTCATGAGCATCGTGGTCAGCAGGGCAGCAAAGACCCAGCCGACGTTTGGTTTGTGCTGCGGTTCTTCCACCTCAGGCGCTGAGGTGGTCGGAGTTTCTACCATTGAAGTTCCTTCGTGTAAGTGGTGATGCGTTGCGCGGTGTGTCGGAGTCCTTCGAGGGGATCTTCGTGTGTGGAGGGGTTCCAGAGGTAACGTGCCATGGCGGTACTAAACAGGCCCACGATCATGTGGGCTTCCTCCTGAACCCCCCAATCGGTAACTCTGTCGGCGGGGAAGTGCTCGAGGTGATCGCCTACGGCGCGGCCGAGATCCGTCAACATCCCGCGCTTTCTCGCCGCTTCCGCGTGGAGGAGCTCCGGGTTGTTATCCAGCATTCGCTGGCGGGTTTCTTGGTTGGGGCCGTAAGCATCTTCCACCGTCTCCAAGCTGGTGACGATGAGGTCGATCATGTTGCCCGTCGGCGTTGTCCGGATCCGCTCCAGCGATGCCGACGTGAACGCGAACGGAAACACACCGAGAACAGCCTCGTCCTTCGAGTCCATGTAGTTGAAAAACGTGCGACGTGAAATCTCCGCGGACCGGCAAATATCTTCGACCGTGACGCTGCCGTAACCGTTGGCTTGGACCAGCTTCACCGCTTCGTCGATAATGCGCCGCTTGGTTTCGCGCCGCTTCTTATCGCGGATTCCATCGTTTTGCACGGAGTGCAATATTACACTCGGTGCAAGCACCTGCAAATCGGCGCGTTCATCGCCCACCCAACTTTACGGAGGCAAAACAAACCTTCCATGTGGCACACTTGGGTGCAGCCCGGCCGCCCGGCCCGGGACACCCCGACCCACATCCGGAGGGAACCCCATGTCACAGTCCACCTTTTCGCAGGACTACCTCAAGATCTGGACCGAGCCCGACGCGCAGCAGCGCCGTGCAAACATTGAAAGCCTCTTCGCGCCCGAGGGCAAGATGGTCGTCTCTTCCATCGGCAAAACCCTTACCGGCATCGACGAGATCGACCAGCACATCTCCCGCGTGCGAGCGGACGTCATCGAGGACAAGGGCATGTCGTTCTCGTACGGACAGCAGGTCGACAACGCGGAGGCGACCTACCTGACCTCCCTCGTCTCCAACCCCGAGGGCGACGTGGTCGGCCGTGGCGCCGACGTCATCATTCGCGACGAAGATGGCCTCATCAGTGCCGTCTACATGTTCATGGGCCTCAACTGACCAGTGTGTCTGTGGTGGCGGTGAGGTCGCTTGGACCGATCTCGCCGCCCCGCAGACATTCACCCCGGTGGGACACACGCCCCGCGCGCAACGCCTCTTTAACCAGGTAGGCCGATAGAAAGTGTGCCACCGGCGATAGGCTGGTTGTCCTCCAGGAACGTCATGTGTACTAGGCCTGCTTCGGATGCGTCAATCTCCCACGTGCCTGTGGTGCCCGGCGTAGTGATGCACGCTTGGGTGAGTGGGTGGTTGTCCAAGGATTCGTCGATAAGCACACTGCACCCTGAGTCTGGATAGGTGAGTGTGGCGCTGCCGCCTCCGAATGTGGCGACCGCGACCCACGACTGAGTTTCTGTGGCTGGGTCGAGTGAGTTGAACCTGCCGGAGTAGGTGCTGGCGGGGGCGAGCTCGTCCGGGGCTGTGGCCTGTGCGTCCGGCTGCGCGGTGACCGTGACGGTTGCTGGGAGTGGGTTCGGCTCTGATTGGGGTTGAGCTGACCACCAGGCCGCGGCGAGCGCGATCATGATCAGCGCTACGGCGAGTGCGGAGACGCCGGCGGCGATCCACGGCTTGTTTGAGCCGCCGGAGCCGCGCAGCTCAGAGAACGAATCGGCCATAGAAAATCCCCAGCTCTGAGTGTGGGCAGTGCTGGGGATAGATCTTAGCTAAGGACCGTTGGCGCTCCGCTTATCCCAGGAAGATCGAGGAGCCAGGGCCGAGCTGGAGGTCGAACGTGTACCAAATGAACAGCAAGATGGCCCACGCAGTCCAGAACGGGATGACGAAAACCACCAGGCGGGACATCAGCGTGCCCAGACCGGCCTTGGGCTCGTAGCGGCGAAGCAACGTCAGGATCACGATGATGTAGGGGTTGAGCGGGGTAATGATCTGGGTAGCCGAGTCGCCGACGCGGAATGCTGCCTGGGTGAAGCTGGGCTCGAAACCGATGAGCGCGAACATGGGCACGAACACCGCGGCCATGAGCGTCCACATGGCGGAGCCGGAAATGACGAGCAGGTTCAGCAGCGACGCCAGGATGATGAATGCCAGGATTGCGCCGAATCCGGTGACTCCGGTCGATTCGAGGAACTCGGCGCCCTTGACGGCGGAGAACGTGCCAATTCCGGACCAGTTGAACAGGGCGATGAAGTTGCCCAGGATGAACGCGAGCACTAGGAACCCGAGTAGGTCGCCCATCGCAGACGTCATCATGTCGACGACGTCTTTCACGCCCTTGATCGAGCCGACGACGGCTCCGTAGACCACGCCCATTGTGAGGAAGTACGTGAAGACGATGAACACGATTGACTGCAGCAGCGGCGACTTGGGCAGGAAGCCGCCCTCTTCGTTGCGCCACGGTGAGTCCGGAAGCAGAACCGCGAAAAGAATAATCGCGGTGACCACCACCATTGCGATGCCGGTAAAGACGAGGCCGCGGATTTCTTCGTTGGTCAGCTGCGCAGAGATCGGATTTCCGTCCGCGTCGGTGTCCATGTCGTTTCCGTCGGCTATCTCCTGCGGGACGTCGAGCTTGTGCATGCGCGGCTCGAGCACCTTGTCCGTGATAAAGCCCGCGATTATGCCCAGCACGAGGGACGCGGCGATGTTGAAGTAGTAGTTCGAGACCGGGTTGACTTCCGTCGCGTCGAGGTTGGGCAGCGTCTGCATCACCGCGTTGGTGATGCCTGCGAACAAGGCGTCGAGGGAGGTGGGCACAAGCGCGGTTGAGTAACCCGCACCCACCGCCGCGAAACCGCCAAGCAGACCTGCGACAGGGTGGCGGCCGGCAGCTTTGAACACCATCGCGGCGAGCGGAGGAATCACGACGAAGGCAGCGTCCGCCATAACCGACGCGGTGACGCCGATGATGCCCACCGCGTACGGCAAGACAGCGCGGTTTGCGGATCCGAAAAGCTTGCGGATGAGTGCCGAGAGCATCCCGGAACGCTCAGCCACGCCGACGCCCAACATAATTGTCAGCACCGTGACCAGCGGTGGGAAGCCGAGATAGTTCGGGCCAAGGTTCGTAGTGAACCAGGTCAGGCCCTCACCAGTGAAAAAGCCCTTGATTTTCACCGTCTCTTCTTCGCCCGGGATCTGCACTTCCGCGCCCATAGACGCCAGCACCGTCGAAATAACGGCGGTGATCAGGAAGAGGATGAGGAAAAGTGTGAACGGCTCGGGCAGCTTGTTGCCCACGTACTCGATTGCGCCGAGTACTCGATCCATGGCCGTCTTGTTCGCTGGGGAAGATGAAGACGAACTGGACGCGGAGTTGTCCGACCGCTCTGTGGTGTCAGCTGCTGTGGCATCCGAGGCCTTAGCTTCAGCCGACGTCTTCTTGGACCCGGGTGGAGCATCGGACCCGAATCCTGGTGTGCTCTTCTTCGAACTCATGCCTCATTGTTCTACCAGTCACACTCTCCGGACCGCTCGATTTTGCTAACCTCTGGGAGAAATATTCGATGGAAATCGATTTTTCCCCTCGATACCGCCTAAATCCGAGTAACTGAGCTTCACACTATGAACCCACGCCGCCACGCTCCCGATCAACCCACCACGCCTTCCGGTGCATTCTTGGACCAGATGGATGCCATTGTGCAGCATCGTCTGGAAACCGCAGATGCCACCTTCGAAGTTGAATCCGGTTACCCCAACCGCGAGACTGTGTGGGGTGAAGTCGAGGCGCGGGTTGAGAATGCGCGCGAAGATCTGAAATTCATCGTGCGGGATCTGCATGCCCACCCAGAAGAAGCGTTCCAAGAGCATCACGCGCAGGCGGTGATCGCGGACAATCTTGAACGCCACGGTTTCGATGTGCAGCGGGGCGCGCACGAAGTGGAGACCGCGCTTCGAGCTGAATGGCAAAGTGAAGACTTTGATCCAGCCACTCACCCGACGGTGGCAGTGCTTGCTGAGTACGACGCTCTACCCGGAATCGGCCACGCATGTGGCCACAACGTGATCGCAGCAGCGGGCGTCGGGGCCTTCCTCGGAGCAGTTGGCAGCGGTTCAGGACGCATCGTGTTCCTGGGAACTCCGGCAGAGGAGGGGCACTCCGGCAAGGAGTACATGATCCGTGGCGGGATGTTGGACGGCATCGACTGTGCGGTGATGATCCACCCATTTTCCTACGACCTCGTGTCGCATGTCTGGGTTGGTCGCCGAACACTCACGGCCACATTCACCGGTGTCGCCGCTCACGCATCGATGCAGCCATATATGGGACGCAACGCGCTGGACGCCGCGACTCTGGCGTACCAAGGATTCGGGTTGCTGCGGCAGCAGATGCCGCCCTCCGACCGCCTGCATGCCATCATTTCCGACGGAGGCGCGCGAGCCTCAATCATTCCGGAATCTACAACGCTTCAGATCTACGTTCGTTCGCTCTATACCGAAACGCTGATGGATCTGAGCAAGCGCGTTAACGACATCTTGTCCGGCGCGGCGCTGATGACGGGCACGGCGGTGGAAGTGGAGTGGGACAATCACCCGATGTCGCTTCCTGTTCGCAACAATGATGTACTTGCCGCTCGTTGGGGTGCGACCCAGATTCGCCGCGGCCGTGGGGTGCTGCCAGGTGGCATTCTTCCCGATTCGCAGGCCGCGTCGACCGACTTCGGCAACGTTTCCTACCTCGTTCCCGGCATTCATCCAATGGTCAAGATTGCGGAGGAGGGGACGGCTCTGCACACATCAGACTTCGCTGAGGCGGCAATCTCGAATGCCGCGTTGGATGGGGCGGTCGACGCAGCTGTGGGTCTCGCACAGGTTGTCGCTGACGTGCTAAATGATCCAGCGCTGCTGGAGGAAGCTCGGCGTGAGTTCGAGGCGGATGGTGGCCCCGTTTCTGCTGCCGAGCTAGTGGAGCGAGCAAGCGAATAGACAAACTACGGAAAACAAGCAGCCCCGGGATCCGAAAACCCCGGGGCTGTACTGCGTTTCGGCAAGTCGTCTCGCCAAACCCTTTAACGCTAGTTGCGGTCGGTGTTGGCCATGTCGAGCACGTTGAGGCGCTTGTCCAGCTCTTCCTCGGTGAGCTTCTCGCCGTCGACAAAGCCGAGGTCGATTGTGGCCTGGCGAATGGTGATGCCCTCCTTGACAGCGTGCTTCGCAATCTTGGCCGCGTTCTCGTAGCCGATCGCGGAGTTGAGCGGGGTCACGATCGACGGGGAGGACTCAGCGAGGGTGCGCATGCGCTCCTCGTTCGGTTCGATGCCGTCGACCAGGCGGGTCGCGAACTGGCGGGAGGTGTTGGCCAGCAGGCGCGCGGACTCGAGCACGTTGCGGGCCATGACCGGGATGAACACGTTGAGCTCGAACTGGCCCTGGGTGCCAGCGAAGGCGACCGCGGCGTCGTTGCCGATGACCTGGGCGGAAACCTGGGTCGCGGTTTCGCAAAGTACCGGGTTGACCTTGCCCGGCATGATCGAGGAGCCCGGCTGCAGGTCCGGCAGGTGGATCTCACCGATCCCGGCAAGCGGGCCGGAACCCATCAGGCGGATGTCGTTTGCGATCTTGTACAGGGACACAGCCACGGTGCGCATGGCACCGGAGAACTCGACGAGGCCGTCGCGGTTGGCCTGTGCTTCGAAGTGGTTCTTGGCCTCGGAGAGCTGGTCGACGCCGGTGAGCTTCTTCAGTTCCTCGGTAACCTTCCCGCCGAACTCGGCCGGGGTGTTGATACCGGTGCCCACTGCGGTGCCACCGATGGCCAGCTCGCCGAGGTGCACGAGGGTGTTCTCAACGCGTTCGATGCCCAGCTCGATCTGGCGGGCGTAGCCGGAGAACTCCTGGCCCAGGGTGACCGGGGTGGCGTCCATGAGGTGGGTGCGGCCGGACTTGACCACGTCGTGCCATTCCTTGGCCTTCTTGTCCAGAGACTCGTGCAGCACCTTCAGCGCCGGGATGAGGTCCTCGACGGCGGCCTCGGTGGCGGCGACGTGGGTGGCGGTGGGGAAGGTGTCGTTGGAGGACTGGCCCATGTTCACGTGGTCGTTCGGGTGGACCTCGACACCGTTCGCCTTCGCAATGGATGCAATGACCTCGTTGGTGTTCATGTTCGAGGAGGTACCGGAACCGGTCTGGAACACGTCGATCGGGAACTGGTCGTCGTGCTGGCCATCGGCGATCTCCTTGGCGGCGGCGATAATCGCGTCAGCCTTCTCCGCGTCAAGGTTGCCCAGGTCCTTGTTCACCTGTGCACACGCCGCCTTGAGCAGACCGAGCGCGCGGATCTGCTGAGCCTCGAGACCGCGACCCGAGATGGGGAAGTTCTCCACCGCGCGCTGGGTCTGCGCGCGCCACAGGGCGTCAACGGGGACCTTGACCTCGCCCATGGTGTCGTGCTCAATGCGGTATTCCTGATCAGCCATGATTGTCCTTTGCAACTATCGCGTACACGTCGCATAGAGTGCAGTCTGCGCGTGCCTTTCCACTGCACGATTATGCCCGAATCGACCACGCTGAGGAGACGTTATGCCCGAACGTAACACCAACAAGACCCCCACTTTGAGGGGCGCTGTGACGGCGGGCGCGAACGTACAGCCGCGATTTCAGTTGATCGATCTCGCCGTCGCCCTTGGTGTGATGATCGGCCTTTTCGGTATCAGGTGGGTGGGGGGGGGGGAAGACTGATCAGTGGCTTGGGCCTCGACGGCGAGGCGCTGCAAGCCACGGAGACCGCGATTCTTTTCGCGATGCATCTCGGAGCAATTGCGCTACTGGTTTGGTACCTGCGAAAGCGGGGGCTGGGAGCCGGATTACGGCCGCTGGGCAGAGACGCCTGGCACATTCTGTGGGAGCTACCGCTCATCTTCATCGCGGTGCCTTTGCTGACGCAGGTAGTCTCGCACGTAGCTGGCTTGGAACCCATCGAGAATGGGGGATTGGGTTCTAACGTGGGGATGGAGCCTGCATCCCTGCTCAAGGTATTCGTGGTAGGCGCAGTGCTCGCACCACTTTTGAAGGAACTCATCTTCCGCCACATGGTGATGGGCTACTTCGACACGATCATGCCCGCATTTGGGAGCGTGTTGCTCTCGTCGGCGATCTTTGCCGTCCTGCATTTGGAGCCTGTCCAAGTACTCCACGCGTTTTTCGGCGGCATCGCGTTCGCGCTGGTGGCGCGCCGACACCGTTCCTTGTGGGCCAGCATCATCGCCCACGTGTGCAACAATCTGCTAGTCGGACTGATTGTCCTTGCAGGACTGAGCGCGTAAAACCCCCGGCCGAAACCGAGGGCAAACATTCCGCAGCTAGTTGCTCGGCTCGGAATAGTCCACCACGGAGTACTCCTGCAGCTTCGCCAGCTTGTGAATGGACTCGACGTAGCGCACGGTGCCGGACTTCGAACGCATCACCAGCGAGCGGGTGGTCGCACCGTTCTTGCGGTAAGACACGCCGCGCAGCATGTCACCATTGGTCACGCCGGTGGCTGCGAAGTAGCAGTTGTCAGACGTCACCAAGTCGTCGAGCATCAGCACGCGGTCCAGGTCGTGGCCGGCAGCAAGCACCTTCTCGCGCTCTTCGTCGCTCTGCGGCGCCAGCTGGCCTTGGATCTCGCCGCCGAGGCACTTCATCGCACACGCCACCACAACACCCTCCGGGGTACCGCCGACGCCCATCGCGATATCAATGGAGTTGGTGTCCTGGGCTGCAGCGATCGCACCGGCCACGTCGCCGTCCATAATGAAGCGAACCTTTGCGCCGGCCGCACGAATGTCGTCGACAAGCTGTTTGTGCCGCGGGCGATCGAGCACGACAACCGTGACATCAGCCGGCTTGATGCCCTTCGCATTCGCTACGGCCTTGATGTTCTCCGCCACCGGTGCGGTGATGTCGATCGTGCCCTTGGCCTCGGCGCCTACAGCGATCTTGTTCATGTAGAACGCGTCCGTTGGTACGAACATGGAGCCGCGGTCTGCAGCGGCGATTACAGAGATCGCGTTTGGCCGGCCCTCGGCCATGAGGCGGGTGCCATCAACCGGGTCAACTGCGAGGTCCACCTGCGCACCCTGGCCGTTACCCACCTGCTCGCCGTTGAACAGCATGGGCGCCTCGTCCTTTTCGCCCTCACCGATCACGATGACGCCGTCCATGTTCACGGAGTTGATCATCTTGCGCATCGCGTCCACCGCGGCGCCGTCGCCCTCATTCTTCTTTCCGCGACCAACCCAGCGGCCAGAGGCAAGCGCTGCCGCCTCCGTCACGCGGACGAGCTCCATCGCAAGGTTGCGGTCCGGGAAGTATTCGGTCTGCGGATCAGTCATTGAACAGGGCCTCCTGAAGGCGGGTTGCAAGTTTCGTCGTCACTTTGGGCAGGCGCGACTAGCGCGCGCCACAGTACACCCCTCATTCTGGCATTTTCTCTGGCACCAAAGCGGTGGTTTCACACCTTAAAAGGGGAGGGGAAAGCAAGAGGCGCCGCCAGCCCACCCCACAGTTGGGGCTTTTGCTTGACGACGCCTACGTCGACCCCGAAAGGCCGAACAGGTGAGTATCACGCAGAGTTAGAGCAGAGTTAGAACAGCGCAGGACGGATGTGCGCCCACGCGTCCTCGAGCTCCACACGGAAGATCTCCCAGTTGTGGGTGCCGCGGTCGCGGTAGACCACCTTCTGGTGGCGCATGCCGGCCCTCTTCATAGCCTTGTCGAGCTTTTGGGTGCTCTCGTATGCCAGCACCTCCATGGCCGAACCCATGGCCAGGCCGCGGGTGGTGGCGTCGGAGTAGTGCTGGTTCAGGTAGATGCCGCCGGTGGCAGCGACGAGGTAGACCGCCTGGTTGCGCAGACCGCTCGGGTTGAGGGTGATGTCGTGGCGGCGCCACTCGGTGCTGCCGTACGGGCCCCACATGTTCTGCACGTTGGCGCCGCGGGAGCCCGGAACGAACTGCATGGCCTGTCGGCCGTTGGTGTCCATGGTGGAGTAGTAGCCGGAAAGGCCGATGACCGCGTCGAACTTGTCGGGGTGGCGGTTGGCGATGTTCATCGCACCGGTTGCGCCCATGGACAGACCCGCGATGGCGCGCTTGCCGTTGGAGTTGATGTCCGGCTGCGCATCAAGCAGCGGCAGGAACTCCTGGGTGATGAAGGTTTCCCACTTCTGGCGGCCCAGAACCGGATCGTCGTTGATCCAGTCGGTGTACCAAGTGGCTTCCGCATCGAGCGGGAAGACGACAGTGACGTTCTCATCGCCGAGCACGCGGTCGAAGTCGGTGCCGCTCCACTCCCGGAGCCAGCCGGAGTAGGTCGGTGCCGGCAGGCCGTCGAGCATGACCAGCGTCGGAGCCGGCTCACCGGTCGGCTGCGGCAAGCGCACGTCGACAGTGATGTTGCGGCCCATCGACGGCGATGCGACGGTCCAGCGCTCCAGGCGACGCTCTTCTGCGCGCGGGTAAATCGACGCGGTCTCACGGGAGACGAGCGAGACGGAGGTAATGGAGGTGTCGATCGGGTACGGGAAATTCTCCGGCGGCTGTTGGAAGTCCTTCAGAAGCTGGGTGCTCCGGCTCCCGAACACGCCGCCGAGCACGCGCAGCAGGCCCAGCGATATGAACGGTAGTTGGCTGAACTCGTAAAGCAGCGTACGGCCAATGTCGGTGGGCTGAGAGTTCTGGGCGCTGGATCGGCTGGCGCGGGAGCCGGAAGTTTGCGTCTCGGTGGTACCGGCCCCCGACTGGTTCGAGGCGGTTGGTTTCGTGGCGGGGCTCGCGGCGGAGGGCTGCGCAGCTGCGGGTTGGTCGGGAGCGGCGTCCACGGGAGCAGCGTCGGCTGCTTCAGGTTGGACAGGGGCACCCTCTTCTACGTCCAGCTGTGCAGGCTGGGCGGGAGAGGCATCGACGAGTGGGCTGGCGGCTTCTTGGGCACTTACGGATGGGACAGTGACAAGCGACAGCGAGAGTGTGGCGGCCGTGGCAAGCGCGACGAGCCGGCGACGAGAATTCTGCATGCATGAATGTTATAACGAACTGAAAACAAATGTGTAGTTACCTCAGTACATTTGATGCTCTGCGTGGATACTCGCTGTATAGGCGCTGTGTGGTCAGCTTGGTAGCGGGCGATCGACAGCGCGTTCAGTGGTGCGTCAGCAGGTGCAATTGACCACCGTGCGATACTGAAACGCGTGGCTCAGAACAGCAAACCGCGTGTGTTTCAAGACGGCCGCGACATGTTCTTCAATGTCGCGGTCGTAGTCGTGCTGATGCTGATTGGGGTGGGTGCGACCGGGTTGTGTACCTATAACCCCGGACGCCCCGAGCAAGGGCCGGTGCAGGAAGTCGACGCCCGAACTTTCCTCGAGCTCGAAGCTCGGGCGGTGGACTTCCCGGTCCGCTACCCGGAGTTGCCTGAAGGGTGGGTGACCAATTCCGCTCGGCGCAGCATGGTTGATCAGGAACCGGCACCGGTGGTGGGATGGGTTACGCCCGACGGCGGATTTCTCCAGTTGACCCAAACGGGTGCTGAGTTGGATGCAGCGATTGCTGCAGAAGACAGTCAGCCTCGACCAATTGAAAGCTCGGAAGTCGTCGAGGGTGTGACTGCTCGAGTGTTGCGCTCCGACGCCGCCGATGTGCGGCCGATCTGGGCCGTTGATGCCGGTGATGCTCGGTTGGTGTTGACCGGAGCGGGTACAGATGACGAGTTCCGTGCTCTGGTGGCCGCGACGCTGGCGGCCGACCCAATTGACGCCGACGCTAATCAGTAGCCAACGCGGCGAGGAAAACCTATTCAGCGTCGGCAGAGTTGTCAGCGTTGTCAGGGTCGTCAGCGCTTGATGATGCTTCCTCACGCTCACCGACCACGGCCTCAACGCGCCGGGCAGCACCTTGGAGCAGGACCTCGCAGCGCTTTGCGAGCGCTTCGCCGCGCTCCCAATACTTCAGCGATTCGTCCAGGCTCATCTGTCCTAACTCGAGAATCTTCACTGTCTCGACTAGCTCGGCTCGCGCCTGCTCGTAGCTCAGCGATTCTGGATCTGGGAATGCGTTTGCTCCGGCCTGGCCCGCGCCGAATGTGTTCTCTGCCATTTCAAAGTCTCCTTGGTTTGTAACTTGGTTTTATAGAAACGCCGTTTTGCGCTGCTTAGTCTGCGCGTGTGACACCCATCGATGCAGCTGAGATGGAGCCGTCGCCAACGCGCACCCTCAGTTGTGAGCCGGGCGGGGACTGTTCAATGCTTGTCACTACCTCGGGGCCGCTGCCATCGCGTGGCAGGACTTGGACGACGGCGTATCCCCGCGCCAACGTCGCCGATGGGCCAAGCGTTGCCACCTGGGCGCGCAAGGATGCAACCAAGGCGCTCTGCTGCTGCACTGTCAACGAGATTTCCCGACGCATCCGTTGGATCTCTCGCGAGATCTCCTCGCTGCGCTGCGTGATCGACGCAAGCGGATTAGCCAACGCGGGACGAGAACGCATATTCTGCAGCCCCTGAAATTCGCGCTGCACCCAGCCGCGCAATGCTGCGGCACTGCGGTCTCGCATCTCCGCAACCCAAGCTATTTGCTCTGCGACATCTGGCACGACTCGTTTTGCCGCGTCAGTCGGTGTCGCAGCGCGCACGTCGGCCACGTTGTCGAGTACTGGGCTATCCGGTTCGTGTCCGATCGCAGATACCACCGGGGTGCCGGCAGCTGCGACTGCTCGCTGCAATGCCTCTTCTGAAAACGGCAGCAGATCCTCTACCGAGCCGCCGCCGCGGGCGATGATGATGACATCTACCTCGGGGTCACGATCCAATCGTTCTAAAGCAGCGATGACCTCAGGAACCGTGCGCACGCCCTGGACCGCGGTGTTGATGACTTCGAACTTCACACCCGGCCAGCGCCCACGCGCAACGCTCAACACGTCGCGCTCTGCCGCCGATCCTTTGCCGGTAATCAGGCCGATCTTGTTTGGAAGGTAGGGGATGGGACGCTTGCGTTCTGGCGCAAACAGTCCTTCAGCCGCCAGTTTGCGGCGCAGTTCCTCGATCCGCGCAAGCAGCTCGCCAGCGCCCACGTGGCGGATCTCGCTTACCCGCATCGAGAACGAACCGCGTTTGGTGAAGAAGTTCGGCTTGCCGTGCACCACGACGTGGTCGCCGTCACGTGGTGGACTGGGCATCGATGTGAGCAGACGCGTGTCGGCGATCAGCTCCACGCTCGCTTCCGCTTGTGTATCGCGCAGGGTGAGGTAGGAAAAGCTCCAGGTCGGTTTGGTGTTGACCTGGGTGAGTTGGCCCTCCACCCACAGCCAGCCGAGGCGCTCAATCCAGCCTTTCACGCTTGTGTTGAGCTTGGACACGCTCCAGGGTTGTTCAGCGGAGCTCTTAGAACCGGCAGCATCGTCAGCTTGCTTGCTCGCCTGCGTCACCATCATCTCCTTTTCGCACTGTCGTCCCGCACCGTTTGAAGCCGTCGAGAATCTTTAACAATAGGCTAGAGCGCCGCTTCCGAGCGCTGCTGGTATCTAGGGTTTTAGACGCAACTTCGGTAGGGTCGGTTCCATGACTGATCAGGGTAAGACTGTTCTTCTGGCCGCGCCGCGCGGCTACTGCGCTGGCGTCGACCGCGCGGTGGAGACCGTGGAGAAAGCGCTGGAGAAGTACGGTGCGCCGATCTATGTGCGCAAGGAAATCGTGCACAACAAATATGTCGTCCGCACCCTCGAGGACCAAGGTGTCATCTTTGTTGAAGAGAACGAGGAGGTGCCGGAAGGTGCCCACGTCGTATTCTCCGCCCACGGCGTTTCCCCGGCCGTCCGTGAATCCGCGGTGAAGCGCAATCTGCTCGCGCTTGATGCATCCTGCCCGCTGGTGACCAAGGTGCACAACGAGGCGAAGCGATTCGCGCGCGACGGCTACCAGATTCTGCTCATCGGGCACGAAGGCCATGAGGAAGTCGAGGGCACCTCCGGCGAAGCGCCGGAAGTGACCCACCTCGTTGACGGAGTTAAAGGCGTCGAGGCGCTGCCGGAATTTGCGCCGGAGCAAAAGCTTGTGTGGCTCAGCCAGACGACGCTGAGTGTGGACGAGACGATGGAGATCGTCACCAAGCTTAAGGAGCGCTTCCCGCACCTGCAGGATCCGCCAAGCGACGACATTTGCTACGCGACGCAGAACCGCCAGGCTGCGGTGAAGAACATTGCACCGCGCTGTGACCTGGTCATTGTCGTTGGTTCGCAGAACTCCTCGAACTCGAAGCGTCTAGTTGAGGTCGCGCTCGAGGCGGGGGCAAAGGACTCGCACCTTGTGGATTACGCGCACCAAATCGATGAGGCCTGGCTTGAAGGTGTCGAGACTGTGGGACTGACCTCGGGTGCATCGGTGCCGGAAATCCTCGTGCAGCAGGTTGTTGAGCACCTTGATGAGCGGGGCTTTAGCAACGTGGAGGAAGTCACCACCACAGTGGAGACCATTACCTTCGCCTTGCCCCGCGATCTGCGCGTACCGGCGAAGCAATAGCTATTCGCTGTAGAGGTCGTCACCTAGGCGATTGACAACTCGCGTCGACCCGCCGTGTGCTGACCTCGCGCGTCCGCTGCGGTCGCGCTCTCGGCTGACAAGTTCTTGCACCGACACCGCGCGAGAACGCTCGCGAGCCCGCCGCCCCTCGATATTGGTGCGCCGGTTGCTTTCCGATGCGCGGCTGCGCTCCGCAGTTTCACGCTCGAGAAGCGCGTCGTTTTGCCGCTTGATCAAGCGAATGCGAACCCAGCCGATGATGATCGCGCCGAGCGTGACTGCGGCCAGGACAGGGAACAACTCCACAAGCGGGTAGACCACGAGGAGCTGGGCTGTCCGAGAGGAGGTTCCACCTGTGGACAATTGATCCCGCGACAGCAGGTACCCGACCGCGATCACAGAAATGAAGAAGAGCAGTGGTGCTGTGACCACGGTGAGGTAAATACCGCGCGGGTTCACGACCGTGGTTGTGATAATCACGGCCGCCGCGAACAGGGCCAAAAGTGGCCAGCCGATGGAACCGGTCCAGACTGCGATCAACGCCCCGGTGAACAGAGCCGCAAAGTTAATTCCAATCGCCGAACCTGTCGGCAAACCAACGAACGTGGTCGTTGTTGCGTGGCGGGTTCGGTTCGGCGTTTGGGACACGCTGAAAGAGTCTACCCCGCGGCCAAGTCTCAACCATCGATTCAGCCAATATCAACTTTGCGCGGGGTGACAGAAACCGGTTTTAGGGCGGCTGAGGCACTGCGCTTACCAGGCACGTCAAGCTCTTCGAGGCGGCGAGCGGTGACCATCACCCGCGAATCCACTGAGGCAAGTGTGGCGTTGAAGGCTTCAACCGCTTTCTCGAGTGACGCACCAAGGCGGTTGTAGTGCTCACCCATGACCCCGAGTCGGTGGTGCAGCTCCGTACCCAGGCGCTGAATCTCCCGCGCCTTTTCGTTCAGCGCGTCTTGGCGCCATCCGAGTGCGACGGTTCGGAGGAGCGCGAACAGGCTGCTTGGGGTCGCAATGATGACGTCGCGGGCAAAAGCGTAGTCGAGCAGCTCCGGGTCGATCGCCAGACCAGCGTCGAGGAACGGGTCGGCGGGCACGAACATCACCACGAACTCCGGAGTGGGCTGGAACGCCTCGATGTAGGGCTTCTTCGAGAGGGTGTCCACGTGTGCACGCAGCAGATGGGCATGGCGGCGCAGGTACCCCTGCTTTTCTTCCGGATCCTCCGTCGACAGCGCGTCGAGGTAGGAACTGAACGGCACCTTCGCATCGACGACGATCATGCGCCCCTGTGCAAGGCGGATGATCATGTCGGGGCGTACCACCGAGGCGTCGATAAGCATGTGCTCTTGAACCTCGAAGTCGACGTGCTCGAGCATGCCTCCGAGCTCAACCACCCGCTGTAGCTGCATTTCGCCCCACCGCCCGCGGGTTTGGGGCGAGCGAAGTGCGTTGAGGAGCTGGTCGGTGCGATCGCCGAGACGCGCGGAGGTGCGGCCGATGGCTTGGACTTGCCCGGCGAGCGCGGAGACGGAGACGGCTTGATCGCGTTCCATCGCACCGAGCTGGTCCTGCATGCGCTCGAGGGAGCGGACGATCGGGCGCATGTCGGGTATGGGCGCGCTGGGCGTGGGCTCTGGGGCGGTGCGGCGCGCCCACGTGAGTGCTGCAATTCCGCCTGCGAGGACGCCGAGCAGCAGGCCGGTGAGAAAGATGAGGAGTCCGGTGGCGGTAGGCATACCGCTAGCTAATCAGACGACTCCGACTTCGAGTCTCTATTACGCGCCGTTTTCTCGAACGTTTCTGCGATGCGCTTCCCGCCTTGACGGCGGATCTTGGCGCTGCGCTTGCGCAAGTTCGCCCAGCTGGTGCTGCCGCGGCTCGTCGCTGCAGCAGGCTCGACGACGTCATCAATGACGGGGGAGGCGGACCAGTCGCGCTCGCCGCGCCACTCCTTACGCGCGTAAACCGATTCACGCTCTTCGATCTGGGCAATTGCCAATCCCTCGGGGGTGAGGAAGTCGATCTCTTCGGCCTTGCGCTCGCCGGAGTGGATGCGCAGCATGTCCAGCATGTAGCGGTAGGCCACCGCGATCATTGCCGCGGCCGGCACAGCAAGGAATGCGCCGACAAGCCCGAACAAGCCACCGCCGATGGTCACCGAGATCAGCACGATGACGGGGTGGAGGTTCATCGCGCGAGATTGGAGCATGGGGGAGAGAACGTTGCCCTCGAGCTGCTGCACGAGGATGACGATGCCGAGCACGATCAGCGCTTTGGTGAAGCCGAGGGACACGAGCGCGACCAGAACCGCGAGCGCGCCGGCGACCACAGCGCCGACGATTGGGATGAACCCGGCCATGAACGTGATCACCGACAGGGTGAACGCCATGGGCACGCCCACGAGCCAGATACCAACGCCGATAAAGAGGGCGTCGATAAGCGAAACAATTGCCTGTGCCCGAATGAACCCGGAGAGGGTGTTCCATGCGCGAGTGAGCAGCTCTGTGGCGTGCAGGCCGCTGCGCCCGCCTGATGCGGAACGCAGCCACGGCAGGAAACGGTGGCCGTCTTTGAGGAAGAAGAAAGTGAGCACCATGATGACGACGAGGGTGACGGCGAGGCCTGCGGTTGTGCCGATGCCCGAAATCACGCCGCCGGCGATCGCACCCGCCTGGTTTTGCACCCACTGCGCGATCTCGTTGACCGCCTGGTTGAGGTCATCCGGGTTGAGATTGAGCGGCTCGCCTTGCAGCCAAAGCTGCAGACGCTGGATGCCTTCCAAAGCTTGCAGGTACAGCACCCGCGAGTGGGCCACGACATCCGGGGCGATGAGCATGAAAATCGCGCCGATGATTGCAACGAAACCGAGCAGGGTTATCGCAGCTGCAATCCCGGATGGCACCTTACGGCGGCGCATCCATGTCGCGATCGGCGCGAGCACGGTGCAGATGATCAGCGCGAGCACCATCGGCAAGATGCCGGCCCAAAACGCGCCGATTACTTGCGCGAGGGCGTACAGGAACACCGCGATGATGATCATCCGCAGCGCGAACATTGCGGTGGATTTCACCCACTCGTTGAGCACCAAGCCACGATCAACCCGGTCGCCGTGGTCTTCCGCCGCGCCCCGAATTACCTGCTTGTCGTCGGCATCGTTCTTGGTTGTGCTCACCCGCACCATTGTGCACTACGGGCATTTGCTTTGCGACGATTGCTTTCCAAACCACCTGCACGACCGTGACCTGCCGTGGGCTAGGATTGCCCAGCGTGAGCCTTACTCTTGGAATTGTCGGTCTGCCCAACGTTGGTAAATCCACCTTGTTCAACGCGTTGACGCGCAATGAGGTGCTGGCTGCCAACTACCCGTTTGCCACCATCGAGCCGAATGTTGGCCTGGTGGAGCTGCCGGACCCGCGCCTTGACCGCCTCGCGGAGATTTTCACCTCCGAGCGGATTCTGCCCGCCACCGTGTCCTTCGTGGACATCGCCGGCATTGTCAAGGGCGCGTCTGAAGGTGAGGGTATGGGCAATGCCTTCCTGGCTAACATCCGCGAGGCGGACGCGATCTGTCAGGTCGTACGCGCGTTCAGCGACGACAATGTCATTCACGTTGACGGCCGTGTCGACCCCGCTAACGATATCGACGTGATCAACACCGAGCTGATCCTCGCGGACCTGCAGACCATTGAAAAGGCCCTGCCGCGTCTGGAGAAGGACGGCCGCAAGGATAAGGACGTCGCCGCGCAGGCTGCTGAAGCGAAGAAGGCGCAGGCCGTGCTTGAAGACGGGCGCACGCTCTTCGCCGCTTCCAAGGGCGGGGAAGTCAACCTCGGCTTGCTGCACCACCTGCACCTGATGACGGCGAAGCCGTTCCTCTACGTCTTCAACTCCGACGAGGCGGTGCTCACCGACGATGCCAAGAAGCAAGAGCTGCGTGACTTAGTCGCTCCGGCGGAGGCTGTATTCCTCGACGCCCAGACCGAGACGGAGCTGCTCGAGCTTGACGACGAAGACGCCGCCGAGCTGCTCGCCGCAGTCGGCCAAGAGGAGCCGGGCTTGCAGACTCTGACCAAGGCTGGTTTTGACACGCTTGGCCTGCAGACGTACCTGACCGCGGGGCCGAAGGAGGCGCGTGCGTGGACCATCCGCAAGGGTGACACCGCGCCGAAGGCGGCCGGCGTGATTCACTCCGACTTTGAGAAGGGCTTCATCAAGGCGGAGATTGTGGCCTTCGACGACCTGGACGAGCTGGGCACTATGGCTGAGGCCCGCGCCAAGGGCAAGGTCCGCCAAGAGGGCAAGGACTACGTCATGGTCGACGGCGACGTCGTCGAGTTCAAGTTCAACGTGTAGTGCTTAACCTCTGCGATGAACTCTTTGATCCCGGGACGTGATGAGGACTGGGGCTATTGTGCTCCCCCGAACGCTACGGCCCGGGGCACGAGGCTGTGTCGCAGGTGCAAGCGAGAGGACCAGGAGCGAAACACAGACCGCTGAGTCGACGCAGTCACGGTAAAGACGGAGCCGTCTAGGCGGTGCTCGAGGTTGCGCGAGATACGGTGACGCTGGGCGTCGGTAAGCGATGCGCATTCGGCGACATTGATGGAAAGCTGAACTTTGCCGTCCGTCGTGTTGACGCCCTGGCCGCCTGGAGTCGACGATTTCGCGAAACGCTCCGCGAGATCGGCGGCGATGACCGCACCGTCGGGGATCCCCGGGCCGGGCGCTATGGTCAGGTCGTTCATGCCGCCCAGCCTAGGTGCCCACAACCCTTTCTCGTCTCGGCGGAAGCGGAGACCGCGTCGCGACGGCCGGGATCCAGCCTCAGTATTATCCTCGTCACCGGTTGATTCGAACGCTTTTTGCTCCTCCTTCTCCCGTCGGGCTTCGATTTCAGCGGCCTCCGCAGGTGGCAGTGATCGCTGGATCCGCTCGAACTACCGGTTCCGATCAGCGGTCGAAGGATTTTCGCAGCAGCCGGACCTGCGGCGCCGGTGCCGCCGCCGTAGCCTGACGAGCATCCCCGCCATGACGGCCATCACGACGGCGGTCCCGGCACCGATGATCCAGGGATTACCGAGGAGCCCACCGACGCCTGCGAGTGCTCCGCCCGCCGCGATGAACGGCAGGCCGCAGCAGAGCAGCGACGGAAGCGCGCAGCATGCCAGCAAGAGCAGCCCGGTCACTGCAGCGACGACGGGACCGGCGCGCCATTCGTCGCGGTCCTGATCGGCGCTCATCGTCTGCTTCAGGATGAGATCTCCCCGATTGCCTGCGTTGCCGTTCATGCGCAGCACGACAGCAGCGACGGGTCGGTGGTGAAGGCCTTCGCGGCGATCCGGATGCCCTCGGCCATGGTCAGGTAGGGGGCCCAGGCGTTGGCGACCTCGGCGACGGTCCTGCCGAGCACGTGGACGCCTGCGGCGGCGAGCTCCCCGGCGTCCTTGGCGACGGCGGTCAGGCCGAGGATCTCGTTCGTCTCGGCGTTCACGACGATCTTGATGAACCCGCGGGTGTCGCGGTTCACCAAGGCGCGGGGCACGTGGTGCAGGGGCAGGACGCGGCAGTCGCAGCGGATCCCCGCGGCGAGGACGTCCTTCTCGGTCATCCCGACCGCGCCGATCGCGGGCCCGGTGAACGTCACCCGCGGCAGGCGGGCGTAGTCGACGGACCGGTCGGCGTCGGCGAACGCGTTCTCGGCGACGAGGGTGCCGTGGTGGGCGGCGACGTAGACGAACTCGGGGTGCCCGGTCACGTCGCCCGCGGCCCAGACCCGCGGGTTCGAGGACTGCAGCCGGTCGGAGACGACCACCTCGCCGGAGTCTCCGGTATTCACCCCGACCGCATCGAGGTTCAGGCCATCGGTGACGGGACGGCGTCCGAGGGCGACCAGGACCTGGTCGGCGCGGAACTCCTGCGAGCCGCCGGACAAGGCGGCGGTCACGACGGCCTCGCCTCCCGTGCCGCGGGAGACCCGGGTGGGCACTGCGCGGCTGACGACGCGGATGCCTTCGTCGGCGAACACCCCCTGGAGCGCCTTCGACACCTCCGGCTCCTCCTTCGAGGCGAGCCGGGACCGCACGAGCAGCGTGACCTGCGAGCCGAGGCGGGCGAACAGCTGCGCCTGCTCCAGGGCGACGTAGCCGCCGCCGAGCACCAGCAGCGACTCGGGGACCTCCGTCAGCTCCATCGCCGTGGTCGAGGTCAGGTATCCGGTCTCCTCCAGGCCGTCGATCGGCGGTGCCCACGGGCGAGAACCAGTCGCGACCAGGTAGTGGTGGGCCTCGATGGTCTCGACGCTTCCGTCGGATCCGGCAACATCGAGAACCGGCGCATCAGGGGTGCCCACGAACGAGGCGTCGCCGCGGAGGACCTGCCAGCCGTAGGAGTCGGCGACGTCGGCGTACTTCTCGCCGCGCAGCGACTCCACCAACGCTTGCTTCCCAGCGATCAGCGCGGGCATGTCGACGGGATCCGCCGTCGTCGCGATCCCGGGGAACCGGGTTGCGGCGTCGATCGCGACGTGCCGCGCGCCGGCCGCGGCAATGAGCGCCTTCGACGGGACGCAGCCCGTGTTCACGCAGGTGCCGCCGAGCGTCCCGCGCTCGATCATCACCACCGACTTCCCGAGCGTGCTGGCGCGGATCGCAGCGGCGAACGCGCCGCCTCCCGATCCGATGATGGCGAGATCGTACTTCGTAGGCATCGCTACTCCTGTCAACTCTTGGCTTTCTGCTCTGTCTCAGCCATACTGGACCTTCCAGTGCAGGGGAAGGTCAAGCGCGGCCACGGAGGGAGACAGCAATGTGGATCGGAGAACTCGCCGAGAGGGCGGGCACTACCGCGAAGACCCTTCGCTTCTACGAGGAACAGGGCCTTCTGCCCCCGACCGAGCGCACGCCGTCCGGATACCGCGACTACGCGCCCGAGACGGTCGCTCGGATCGACTTCATCCACCGCGGCCAGGCCGCGGGCCTCACCCTCGCCCAGATCCGCCAGATCCTCGACATCCGCGACGGCGGCCATGCGCCCTGCGAGCACGTGCGCGACCTGCTTGACGTGCGCCTCGCTGAGATCGAGCAGCAGATCGCGCAGCTCTCCGTGCTGCGCGACACTATCGCGGACCTTAGCCAGGACGCCGCGCACCCGGATCCTGAAACGTGCAGCACCGATCAAGTGTGTAGGTACTTGTAGACGGCGGGAGTCAATGACTCAAACGCTACAACCCCGATATGCGCTAGCGCATGTCGATGCCGCCGGTGCCCGCCTCGATGATTTTGGTGGTGGTCGCGATAGCACACAGCAGCGGCATCGGGGCGGAGGCCTGCAGCGCGAAGTGGTGGACTCGGAAGGACGCGTTGTTCACGCCGATTTCGTCCGCAGCCTGGGTGATCTCCAGACGAGTCTTGCCGATCTTTTCCGCAGATGGCCCGCACTAGCTGCCGAAGGCGTAATGCCCGAAGCTTAAGAAGCCGAACGCTTTCATTGGATAACACTCCTTTTGATGGTGTTAACGAGAGGGAGTAACTTTGCAACGACATACCGTGGAGTTCAAGTTCAACGTAACGTAAGGCGCGCCAGTGTTAGTCATATGACAACACGTGCTGCCATTTACCGTCGCATCTCGCTCGATGCTGCAATGGACGGTCTTGCCATCGAGCGTTAGCGAGAAGACTGTGAAGCGATTGCAAAGCAGCGTGGCTGGACTGTCGTGCCCACCTATGTGGATCAGTCGATCTCGGCCTCTAATAAAGACGTGGCACGTCCTGACTACGACGCGATGGTCCTAGCTATGAGCGAGGCGAGCTAGACGCAATTATCTGCTGGGACTTGGATCGTCTAACACGACAGCCTGCGCAGCTCGAAGAGTGGATCGACAGAGCAGAAGAGCACGGGTTGAAGCTTGTCACCGCGAATGATGATGCGGACCTCAGTACTGACGGAGGCCGGATGTTCGCGCGCATCAAGGCGGCCGTGGCACGCGGTGAAGTCGAGCGTAAAGGGGCTAGGCAGTTACGCGCCCAACAGCAGCGTGCTGAGCAAGGGCGCTGGTGTTCCGGCGGTGCACGTCCTATTGGCTACAGCTCAACAGGTGAGATCATCTCTGCTGAGGCGGAGGCTGTACTTGGTATCTATCGTGCTATCGAACGCGGTAATTCCATGCGCGATATCGCCAGCGTGCAGTGCATTGCTGCTTCAATTGGCCCTTCTTGCGTGCTCTCTACTGTCCCAGCCACTTTATTGACACGTAGATTGCACTATGTACTAGGCAGCTATTTCATTGACACGTTAATTAAACAGTGAAGTGGCCAGCCATTCTATAGGCACGTTTACTGCGCAATAGATTGACACCAACGCCGTGTCCACTACTCGGGGGACACCCCCGGTGACGGTGGCCAGCACAAAGACGATGGTGAAGCCGAGAATGAACAACCCGGCCGCACCCGCTACCGCCCACTGGCGTTTGGTGACCACCGTGCCCCCTCGGCGTCGTAGTCGACCTCCCCGCCGACCACACTGGCCAGATACGACATATACCCGGGTACCAGGGGTACGACGCACGGGGAGGCGAACGAGATCAGACCCGCAGCTGCCGCAGCCAGGATGCCGATCATCAGTGGCCCGGTGGCCGAGGCGTCGGCGAACTGCTGGCCGATCGCCAACTACGCCATCACATCGACGGTCATGATGCTGGTGCCTCCTCGGCCAGCGGCAGGGCGGCATCAAGGATGTCATCGGCGGTGACTTCCCTCAGGAACACCGCGGCCGGGCGGTGGCTTCGGTCCAGGACAATGGTGGTCGGGATGACCGAGGTCGGCACCCCACCCAGGGCCGCAGCGATACGAAACGGCGGGTCGTAGATCGAGGGATAGGTCACCGCGTTGTCGAGTTTGAAGTCCTGGGCGATGGTCTGGTTGTAGTCACGGACGTTGATGCTCAGCACCGTGCCACCGAGGGGGTCGAGAGTCTCCTGGACAAGCTGCAGGTCATCGACTTCCGCCCGACACGGTGCACACCACTGGCCCCAAGCGTTGAGGACGACGACCTCGCCTTCAAAATCAGACAGGCTGATCTCATCACCCGCCTCCTTCAGTGACGGGCCGGAGAAGTCCGGCAGCGGGGCACGTTCCTCCTTTGCGTAGATAATCTCGGTTTGGCCTCCTGGTGAGTGGAACTGGAAGGTGCCCCCGACGGCGACGGCGTTTCGGGCGCCGTCGCCTGAGAACAGGCCACCAGGGTCACGGCGGTGAGCACCGCGGCAACCGCGATGGCGGCTCTGCGGGGGTGTGCTCGGTATGGATTAGATCTCCTTATTCCGGGGCGGTGGGGAAGAAGACGGTGTTCTGCTTGTCCCGGAAGACCACAACACCGAGGGAGGTCATCGTGCTGCCCGGTGGGTGGTCTGCAGCGACTCTGCCCACCTCGGCACTCAACCCTGCTGTGGGGGGTTACTCGTAGCGAAGCGAGCTGAGCATCCCGGTTTCCATGTGATAGGCGTTGTGGCAGTGAAATGCCCACTCACCGGGGTTGTCAGCGATCAGGTCGGCGATCATGGTTTCACCGTGGCGGAGAAGGACGGTGTCCTTGCGTAGCCCGCCGCTGCCGGGCAGCGCCCATGTGTGGCCGTGGATGTGCATGGGATGGGGCATCATGGTCCTGTTGCGCATGACCATCCGCAGGCGCTGGCTCTCCTGCACGGTTGCGGAGGAGGATTGGCCGTCGGTGAGAATGCTCCATTCATACGGCATCATCTGCCCGCCCAGGTCGATGCTGACTTCTCGGTCTGGTGTGCCCTCGGGCAGGAGTGCACGGTCTGCTGGCTTTAGGGAGGACAGAAGCAGTCCGGTGGACGACAACTCGGGGAAGTCGACATCGGGGCGGGGGGCCTGGCCGCCGGCGGTGCGGATGACGGCGAAGGCGCGGTCGTCCTTACCCACCGCCAAAGCCGTGAGCGGGAATATGCCGTCGCCGAGGATGACCTCGACGTCGACACGCTCGCCCATCGACAGGTAGATCGATTCGGTCTCCCTGGGCTGGACAGGGAAGCCGTCGGTGTGGGTGACGGTCATGCGGTGACCACCGAGGGCCACCTTGAAGATGGTGTCACCGCCGGAGTTGATAAACCGCAGGCGGGCCTTGTCGCCCGGGCGAGCCTCGAAGGTCCGGTGAGCACGGGGGATACGTCCGTTGATGAGGTAGTGCGGATACATCACATCGCCGGCATCCCCGCCCAGTACCCGGTCCGGGGTGCCGTGCATCATCTGGCCGTGACCTCCCATTCCCATCCTCCCGTTATGGTCGCCCGAACCCATTCCGGTGAGCTTGTCGAGCTCATCGTCGGGAGTGCCCTGAATGCCATCGACCCAGTCGTCGAGCACGATGGTCCACTCGACGTCCTGGTCCTCAGCGTCTTGCGGGTCACGGATGATCAGAGGGGCGTGGAGGCCGCGATCAAGCTGCAGGCCGGTGTGGGAATGGTAGAAGTAGGTGCCACCGTGGGGGACTTCAAAAACATAGGAGAAAGACTCGCCAGGTTCAATGGGGTCCTGGGTCATGCCGGGCACACCGTCGGCTGCGTTGTGGAGTGCGATGCCGTGCCAGTGGATGGAGGTGCTCTCAGGCAGTTCATTGGTGATATCGACCTGCAGGACGTCGCCGGCGGTGGCCTCAATGGCCGCATCCCCGGTGTCAGAGACGTATCCCCACGTGTTGGCTTCGATGCCGCCGATATCCAGGGAGAGGGGCCGGGCGGTCAGTGTCCGGCGCACCGTCGGCTCACCGAGCGCAGTGGGGGTGGGAGTGGGGCGAAGGGAGGGACCTGGTGCCGAGGCAGCGGGTCCAGGGTCGCTGGTGCAGGCGGCCAGGGCGCCGGTGCCGGCGAGGACGAGCCCGCCGAGCAGAAACTGTCGTCGGGAAAACGCGTTCGTCATGATTTAACCTTCCTGGTGTAAGTATTCAGTGACACGGGAGACAGGCGCAGGTGAGGACCCTGCTGAGCCATCACGTCAGGCGCAGGTCTGTGACACAGGTGGCACCGTCGTCGGTGGTGGAAAACTCCGTGGTGCCGGTACGCCCCTGGTAGCTGACCTCAATCAGGCCGGTGACATCATCGGGAAGCCAGAAGCCAATAAACCCGTTGTCGAAGGTGGTTGTCGCCTCGTCCACCAGCACCTCACCGGTCGCCTCATCGGTGATCGTGACCTGGATGTCCTCATTGCTGAGTTCCCCCAGGCAGGTCGTGAGGCTGTGGTAAAAGCAGTCGTGGGTGGAGGTGAGATAGGGTGCGATCGAGACATACGTCTGATTGTCGGGAAGATCGACCACGACTTCCTGGTCACCGCTCGAGAGCAGCAGCTCATCGGCACGCACTGAGGCGATCAGATCCGTGGGACGCTCAGCGACCTTCTGCCGGTCGAGGTGATCAATGATCTCCACCGCGTCCATGTCGGCCAGGCCATGGGTAGTCAGGAATGTATCCTGGGACACCGTCCCGTCGGCCGTGGGTTCCGGGTCGGCGGCCGAACACCCCGTGAGGGCGAGGGCAAGGGCGGCGGCTGCGATCGCTGCTCGTTTCACGTCAATCTCCTTGGATCGTGGCAACACTGTGAGAAGACACCGCCTCAAGGTCGATGCCATACCTTTATCTAGCACGGGTGCCGGACGGACTAGAAGCCAAATACCCTGCTCATAGCGTTATAGCAGGGCGAAGAGGGGGTGAATTCGGTGGGCTGGGTCACCACCGAGACACCACCCCACAGCCGTGGGCGATGTCCTTCTACCCGCCCCGGGTATGCGGTGCAGGCAGTGAAAATCCCTGGTGGCGCCTGCTGAACCGACCAGGGGAGGCGATGCCGCCGGCCCGGGGTGGGGCACAGGGGTGACGGCGGTCGAAGGGTGATATTTGAAGATTTGATGAAGATTTCCCCGCCGGGCACTGAGCGAGGGTGGTATTCCCCCTGGACGGAGTGATACTGGGGTCTATGGCTGACCGCACACCGACCACCGCCACGCCCCCGGGGCGGGTGCTGGTCGTCGATGATGAACAACCCCTGGCTCAGATGGTGGCCTCCTACCTCATCCGGGCCGGCTTCGATACCCGCCAGGCGCACACCGGCACCCAGGCCGTGGACGAGGCCCGTCGCTTTTCCCCCGATGTTGTGGTGCTGGATCTGGGGCTGCCCGAACTCGACGGCCTGGAGGTGTGCCGACGGATCCGCACCTTCTCGGACTGCTACATCCTCATGCTCACCGCGCGTGGCAGCGAGGACGACAAGATCAGCGGTTTGACCCTGGGGGCGGATGACTACATCACCAAACCTTTTAGCATCCGGGAACTGGTGACCCGGGTGCATTCGGTGCTGCGCCGCCCGCGCACCAGCATCACCCCACCGCAGGTGACCACCCCCTTGATCGTTGGTGACCTCATCCTTGACCCCGTCGCCCATCAGGTGCGGGTGGGGGAGACGACCGTGGAGCTCACCCGCACGGAGTTCGAGCTGCTGGTTGCCCTGGCCCTGCGCCCCGGCCAGGTGCTGACCCGCCACGACCTGGTCACCGAGGTCTGGGACACCACCTGGGTCGGTGATGAACGCATCGTCGATGTCCACATCGGCAACTTGCGTCGCAAGCTCGGCACCGACACCCGGGGCCGGGGGTTTATCGACACCGTGCGTGGCGTGGGCTACCGGGTGGGGCAGCCATGAATCACGGACCCGGCCTGACCTTCCGCTTCCTGGCCGCCCAGGTGTTGGTCGCGGTGATTAGCCTGCTGGTGGCCGCGGCCGTGGCCACGATGGTGGGCCCGACCCTGTTCCATGATCATATGTTGATGACCGGCCAGGAGAACCCCTCGCTGGAGCTGTTCCATGCCGGGCAGGCCTACCGGGACGCCAACCTGATCACCCTGGCCGTCGCCCTGCCCACCGCCTTGATCAGCGCCCTGCTGGCCAGCCTGTGGTTATCGCGTCGCCTGCGCATCCCCCTGCAGGATCTCACCCGCGCCGCTACCGGCCTGGCGGCCGGCAACTATCGTATCCGTGTGCCCGCCGGAGAAGCAGGCCCCGAGGTCACCACCCTGGCGCATGCCTTCAACACCATGGCCGACCGGCTGGAACACACCGAACAGGTCCGCCGCCAGATGCTCTCTGATCTGGCCCACGAAATGGGCACCCCCTTATCGGTGCTCACGGTCTACCTCGATGGTCTCCAGGACGGGGTCGTGGACTGGAATAATGCCACCCACACGATCATGGCTGACCAACTCACCCGCCTGACCCGGTTGATGGAAGACATCGACGATGTCTCCCGGGCCCAGGAACACCGGATCGATTTGGACCTGGCGGAGGAAGGGCTCGGGGATCTGCTCCATACCGCCGCTGCTGCCGCGGGGGAAGCTTATGCTGACAAAGGCGTCGATTTACAGGTCGAGACCATTACGGACACCGCCCGGGTGCTCGTGGACCGGCAACGCTTCGGCCAGGTGATGAGCAATCTCCTGTCGAACGCGCTACGGCACACCCCAGCCGGCGGGCTGGTCCGGATCAGCGTCCACCGACAGGGGGCGTCCACCGCGCTCATCCACGTCGCCGATGACGGCGAGGGCATCCCACCTGGCCAGCTCGAACACATCTTTGAACGCTTCTACCGGGGGGATGCCGCCCGCAGCCGGGACAACGGCGGGGCCGGTATCGGTCTGACCATCTCCAAGGCATTGATCGAGGCCCACGGCGGCACTCTCACCGCCACCTCCCCCGGACCCGGTCGCGGAGCGGTGTTTGCCCTCCGCCTCCCGCTGTCCCCTCCCGACAGTGAGGAGGCTGCTCGGTGACCACACCCTGCCCCGCGTGAGGGCCGTGCCCTGCACCCCTTGAAAATATACCCCCGGGGGGTATATGCTAGCGAGCGTTACCGCATCCCACCGACCCATAGGAGCTTTCCCATGATCACCTCCCCGCCCCGCCTCTTGCCGATGGCCTCCCACGGCTGCAGCTGTTGCGGACCTGCCTCACGTGCCGACACCGCCTCCATCCCTGCCGCCAGCGACTCGTCAGCAGGAGGGGCCTCCCCTAGCTACCAGGTCACCGGCCTTACCTGCGGGCACTGCGCGAAAAGCGTGACCCAGGCCCTTCAGGCCCTCCCCCAGGTCGACGACGTCCAGATTGATCTCGCTGCTGGTGGTGTTTCCACCGTCACGGTCACCGGTGCCGTACCTCCGGAGATGGTTCGTCGGGCCATCGAGGAGGCCGGCTACACCGTCTTATCCTGATCAGTTTTGCCCATCATCTCGACCCCGACCGGGTTGAGCGGAAGGAACGTCATGAGCACTCCCCACCATTCCGGCGATCACCATGGTGATCACCCCGCTCCGGAAGCAGACCACACCCACCACCCGGATCATGCCAGCCACGAACACCACGTAGATGCCGACACCCACGGCCAGGCGATGCCCCACGATCACCCGCACTCCGCCCTGGACGATGACCACCACGTTCATGGTCACGGCGAACACGCCGGACACAGCACCGCAATGTTTCGGGACCGCTTCTGGTGGTCGCTGATTCTGTCCATTCCCGTCGTTATTTTCAGCCCCATGGTCGCCCAGCTGCTCGGCTACCACCTCCCGGCATTCCCCGGATCCACCTGGATCCCCCCGGTGCTGGGCACGATCATCTTCGTCTACGGCGGAACGCCTTTCCTCAAGGGTGGATGGAACGAACTGAAATCCCGCCAACCCGGGATGATGCTCCTGATCGCCATGGCCATCACCGTGGCGTTTGTCGCCTCCTGGGTCACCACTCTGGGGCTGGGCGGTTTTGACCTGGACTTCTGGTGGGAGCTGGCCCTGCTGGTGACCATCATGCTGCTGGGCCACTGGCTGGAGATGCGTGCTCTCGGGGCCGCGTCCTCCGCGCTTGACGCGCTGGCTGCCCTGCTGCCGGATGAGGCCGAGAAAGTCATCGACGGGACCACCCGCACCGTGGCCATCTCCGAGCTGGTCGTCGACGACGTCGTGCTGGTGAGGGCCGGTGCCCGGGTGCCGGCCGACGGAACCATCCTCGACGGAGCCGCCGAATTCGATGAGGCGATGATCACCGGCGAATCCCGTCCCGTCTTCCGCGACACCGGTGACAAGGTGGTCGCCGGTACTGTGGCCACCGACAACACCGTCCGTATCCGGGTGGAGGCTACCGGCGGGGACACCGCCCTGGCCGGGATCCAACGCTTGGTTGCCGACGCCCAGGAGTCCTCCTCCCGGGCCCAGGCCCTGGCGGATCGGGCGGCGGCGTTGTTGTTCTGGTTCGCGCTGATCTCCGCTCTGATCACCGCGGTGGTGTGGACCATCATCGGCAGCCCGGACGATGCCGTGGCGCGCACAGTCACGGTACTGGTCATCGCCTGCCCGCACGCCCTGGGCCTGGCGATTCCGCTGGTCACTGCGATCTCCACCGAGCGGGCCGCGAAATCCGGGGTGCTCATCAAGGACCGGATGGCGCTCGAGCGGATGCGCACCATCGACGTGATGCTCTTCGACAAAACCGGCACCCTGACCGAGGGGGCGCACGCGGTCACCGGTGTCGCGGCAGCTGTCGGCGTCACCGAGGGCGAGCTGCTGGCCCTGGCCGCCGCCGCGGAGGCCGACAGCGAGCACCCCGTGGCCCGCGCCATCGTGGCGGCCGCGGCCGCCCATCCCGAGGCCTCCCGTCGGCAAATCCGTGCAACTGGTTTCAGCGCCGCCTCCGGCCGGGGGGTCCGGGCCACTGTCGATGGCGCTGAGATCCTCGTGGGCGGGCCGAACATGCTGCGCGAGCTTAACCTCACCACCCCGGCCGAGCTCACCGACACCACCAGCGCCTGGACCGGGCGTGGGGCCGGTGTGCTCCATATTGTCCGCGACGGTCAGATCATCGGTGCGGTGGCTGTCGAGGACAAGATCCGCCCCGAATCCCACGCCGCCGTGAAAGCCCTGCAGGACCGCGGGGTGAAGGTCGCGATGATCACCGGTGACGCGCAGCAGGTGGCCCAGGCGGTTGGCCAGGACCTGGGGATCGATGAGGTCTTCGCCGAGGTCCTGCCCCAGGACAAGGACACCAAGGTCACCCAGTTACAGGAGCGTGGCCTGAGCGTGGCCATGGTCGGCGACGGTGTCAACGACGCCCCCGCTCTGACCCGCGCGGAGGTCGGTATCGCCATCGGGGCCGGCACGGATGTGGCCATGGAATCCGCCGGAGTGGTCCTGGCCAGTGATGACCCGCGGGCAGTGCTGTCGATGATTGAGCTGTCCCAGGCCAGCTACCGCAAGATGATCCAGAACCTCATCTGGGCCTCTGGCTACAACATCCTCGCCGTGCCGCTGGCCGCCGGCGTGCTCGCCCCGATCGGGTTCGTGCTGTCCCCAGCCGTGGGCGCGATCTTGATGTCTGCCTCGACCATCGTGGTGGCCCTGAACGCCCAGCTGTTGCGCCGCATTGATTTGGATCCGGCCCACCTGGCTCCGACCGAGTCGAAGGAGGAACACACCACGCCTACTCCGGCATCCACCGCCGTCCGCTGATCCACTACTTCTCTCCACTGCCCCCCTATGACCCTGAAAGGCTCCACGATGAAGCGCACCCTTGTTCTTTCCGCTCTCGCCGTGGCCTCCACCCTGGCGCTGGCCGCCTGCGGTGAGGCCACCGAGTCAGGCAACACCGACGCGACCACCTCGGCCACCAGCACTGCGACGACTACCGCTGAGACGACCGAGACCACCACGGCGACGACTGAGGCGGACGGGGAGATCTCCGCCGATCACAACGACGCGGACATCATGTTTGCCCAGATGATGATCCCGCATCACCAACAGGCCGTGGAGATGAGTGAGATGCTCCTGGCCAAGGAGGGTATCCCCGCCCAGGTCGTGGAGTTTGCCCAGGGGGTTATTGACGCCCAGGGACCGGAGGTTGACCGGATGAACGCCATGCTCGAGGCCTGGGGCCAGCAGCCGGTCACCGACTCCGGGGGCATGGGGACCAAGGACGAGATGGGTGGAATGGATCACGGGGAAATGGGTGGCATGAGCGGGATGATGAGCCAGGAGGACATGACAGCCCTCGAGGAAGCCCAGGGCACCGAGGCTGCCCGCCTCTACCTGGAGCAGATGACCGCCCACCACGAAGGTGCGGTCGACATGGCCCGTGACGAGGTTGCTGACGGCCAGAATCCCCATGCGATCACCCTGGCCGAACAAATTATCAACGACCAGGAGGCCGAGATCGCCCAGATGCAGCAGATGCTCACTGACCTATGACAGGTCCCCGTCTTTTTCTGATCCCGAGGACAGGAATCTGAAAAAGAGGGATAACCGTGACGATTGCGACCTGCTGCGGGCGATGGGTCGTTGTCACCGCAGCGGGTGCACCGGGGTGGATGTTTCTTCTCCCTCTGGTCGCACCACTTCGGCTAGGCCTTCGACGTGCTCCGCCTCCTTGCGTGCGTCGCTGCGAATCTGCTCGGCGTCTTGCTCGGCCTTCTCACGGGCTTCCTGCAATACTCGGTCAGCAACTTTGCGGGCCTGCTCTTCGGCGTTCTGTTGGATACGCTGTGCCTTCTTGAGCTCGTCGGCGTCCTGTTTGCGATCACGTTGCGTCGCGTCCATGTCACGTTGCACGGAGCGTCGCTTCAGTTCGACTTCGCTCTCTCGGTTCGCGAGATCACGCTCCCAGTCTTGCTGCTCAGCGTAGCGGTCCGGGTTCAGTGACTCGTTGTGTCGTTCGGAGACTTCGAGCTCGACCGGGTAACCGAGCGAGTGCATTTGTTCGCGCAGGCCCTTTTGCGCCGTCAGCGTTTTATGTTGTCCACTGATCTGCTTGCCCTTCTTCGGATCATCCTTGTACCTGTTCGACGGGTCGGTGTTGTACGCAATGCCGGGGCGGCAGCGTAGCTTGTCGGGATCATCGGGATTGGGGGAGAAGGTATCCGCTTGGAACTGGGTGTGCAGGTAGCCCTGCACCATGAAAAATATGTACATTGAACGCGCATCCTTCCGTGCCCTGTTGCTTCCCGAGTTGCTAGATATTCCGGGAGCGATAGCGCCATGACCCCATCTTGCGGTACTTCTCTGGATTTACTTGCTGTCTTTAGCGGAAAGGTTTCTTTGCGCCGACACGCCGTCGAGTTCAAGTTCAACGTGTAGTTACGCTTCGGGACTGCCCACGCAAAACTCGTTGCCTGGGGTGGAGTCGGCCATGACAAAGGCTCCGTAGTCGGTGACGATCTGGCATCCTGTTGCGGCGGATCAGAATTCGGTGAGCTTAGAGGGACCGTTACAGCCGAAATTTATCTGGCTGACAGCGGAGACTGTGTCACACATAGTTCGTATTGAACCTGTATTCCGATTAGCCGAGAAGGCTCCGGTACTGCTTACGTGCCTTCATTGAATAGATGATTGTCTCCGTTCCGTCATCCCAAAGGAGAACGACGAGCTCAAGTAAGCGCATCGAAGTGTCGAATCCAAGACGGAGCTCTCGTTGAGGATTTTCATCGTCTAGCGGAGCGTGAAATGCGCAGCCTGAGGTCGCCGCGACAATGGAATCTTCGGGCTCGATGCCGTGCTTGGTCGCGCTCCGTCGGACTTCCATCTTTAGATCGTGTTCTTCAAAGCTTCACGGATCGCCTGCGACCGTGACCAACCGTGGGCAGCGGCATACTTGTCGAGGTTCGCAATCTCTTTGGGCGAGAGTCGGATGGAAATCACTTTTGCCGCGTCGTTGTTTCGCGGCTTCCGTCCTCGTCGGCGCAGCGTCTCCACGTCGTAACCGTTTTCGGCTTCGGTTACCCACCTGTCAATTTGCGCCTCGCTCACCGGTTGGCCATTAATCGTTTTCATAGAAACTAATCGTAATACGGAAATCATTGGAACTTCTAGAGGAAGACGGGTATTGCCTGAAGCTCGGTGGAGCTCAAATTCAATGTGAGCTTCACCAATGGGCTAGCTGAATGCGGTAACCGACCAAACCCTCGTAACTTTGGCGAAGTTCCACCGAAATCACAGCTGGGGCTTACGCCTCGTCGACTTCAGCTCCGAGCGCCGCTTCTTCGCTTCGAGACGGCGCCGCACCGAGCCGCGCGTCGGCTTCGTTTTCCGCCGCGGAGGAGGCGGTGGGGCGAGCGCCTCCCGCAATAGGGTGGCCATGCGCTCTCGCGCCTCGGCGCGGTTACGGACCTGTGAGCGCTGCGTCGACGCGCTTATGGTGAGCACAGTGCCGTCCAGGCGGTGTTCGAGGTTGTGGAGGGCGCGGCGGCGTTGGGCGTCGGAAAGCGATGCGCATTCCGCGATGTCGATGGAGAGCTGCACCTTGCTGTCGGTGGTGTTGACGCCCTGGCCGCCGGGGCCCGACGCTTTCGCGAACCGCTCCGTCAGATCCGCGGCGGCGACGACGAGGCCGCCGGGGATACCCGGGCCGGGTGCGATGGTCAGGTCCTGCATGCCCAACACCCTACGTTCTTGCGTCCTGCGTCAACACCGCAGCCCAGTTGCAACGCAAGTCTCAGCGACCGAACTCCCGGTAAATCTCATCCATCGTGAACCTCGTACCGGAGTCAATCTCGACGGCTGAGCGAAGTTCCTGCAGGTCTTGAAGATCTTCGATTCTTTCCGCGATGGCGAATCGAGCAAAACTCGGAAAACAGTTACGCCCTCAGCACGCGCAAGCTTCGTTACGAGTGATGCTTCCTCGCTGCTCAAACGGATTCTCGAAAACATAACTGCTACCGATCTCGTGGAGAAAACCTCTATGCTTTCTTCTCGTCTCGACGGAAAGCGAAACCGCGTCGAGTCGTGCTTGTTTCTGTCGCAGATTGATCTTCGTCGCCGGTCGACTCGAGCGCTTTTTGCTCCTCCCGCTCCCGTCGCGCTTCGATTTCTGCGGCCTTTGCAAGCAGTCGGTCGTCGTTCATGTCGCGAATTTTCTCAGTGGCTTTTTGCGCTTGATCCACCGCCGATTGGCGGGCGCGGTTCGCAGCATCGACGGTGTCGCCTGCTAGCGACACCACAGATTGACGCCATCCCTGGACGCGGAGACGCTCTGCGTCTTCTACGCCCATCCGCAAATGCTGCGCAAACGCACTAATAATGTCGTGAATTTCGTTCGCTTGCGCGGTGATGTGGCGAGCACGAATCGGGTTTGTGACCCAGACCTGATTACTCAACTTGGCTGTCTCACGGACGGCTGTATCCATCTCGAGCAGACGTCGGGTGGTCGATTCCAATCGATCCTTGCGCGCGTCGTGGATTCCCTCTCGGTGAGAATCCAGCTGGCGGGGCTCAAACTCATTCACGTGGGCGATCTCCAAGACATACATCCGATCATGGAGGTAGATGCTCCGAGCAGCCACACCCAGCCAAAGCGGCAGATCGCCTTTCAACCCAGCTAGGAGGGTTTCAAGTTTCTTGGAGTTGTTCTTCTGCTTCCGGAGCTGATCAACGGCGTCATCGAGTTGCTCGATGGCGTAAGACTCGATGCCGTTGAGCGCTGATCCGAGGTGGTCGACCTTCGACCAAGTAGTAGAGGAGACGCTACTGCTGCGCCGGTAAAGTTCGTCCGCTTCTTCAATCGCGTACTGGATACCCCCAAGCTGCGCTAGTGCGTCAACCTTGCGCTGCCGGAGGAGAGTATCAAGCTTCTCATCGATGACCTCTAGATACTCCTTGATTTCAGCAATTGCTGCCTCAATTGCGGCCTGAGCTGCGATGCCCGCGGCGGTCGAAGTCATGGCGGGTGAAAACTTGACCTCTTGAAACGAGGTGTGTTTGAAGAATCGACTTGGATTGTCAGCGAGTCCAAGATCGCTTCGGCGTAGGACTCCAGGAACCGGTCCAGACGACGTGCGATGCTGGAGCAGCTTCGCAGTTTCGTCCGTAGCTTTGTAATATTTGCCGGATTTGAACTGCCGGTTTGAAATCGTGCTCAGCACATTGTTAGCGCGGAAAAGCACTTGCGGTGACGCAGGCGAAAACGCGGGTGCAGAAGTAGCGGGAAAGCGGTCTTCCTCGCTAAGGATCAGCAGACCCTCTCCATCTGCCAGGAAAGCCAGGTCCTTGCTTGAAGTCTCCATGTCCAGAAACTGTAGTATTGGCGGGCGGCAAATTCGTCGCAAAGCACCTGCGCTAACGCCGCTGCAGCACGACCTCTGGGTACTTGCGCACGTAGCCGACCGCGATGACGACGAGCGCCGCGGACGCGCCGATGACGGTCTCCGCGGTGCGGGCGAGCAGCATCCGCCAGACGGGGGAGGCCTCGACCGTCTGCACCATCAGCAGGGCGGTCGGGGTGATGAAGCTGACGGCGATGGTGTAGTTGCGGGTCACGTACATCTCGGTGAGGTACTGCAGAATCACAATCCACACGACGATCTGCCAGCCCTGCATTGGGTGGGACAGCAAAAAGCCGGCTACCGCGATGCCGGTGAGGGTGCCCAGGACGCGCTCGATGGCGCGGTAGTACTGCAGTTTGAACCGGGGGTTAACCAGCGGCGCGACGGCGGCGACCATGGCCCAGTAGGAGTGGGTGAGGGGGTCGGAAATCGTCACGGAGATCAACCCCAGGATGCCGGCACGCCGGGCAGGACCCATCTCAAACAGCGGGCTGAAGTGGTGCAACAGGGGACCCCCATACGCGATCCGTGCTCGATTGTGGTTTTCCGCGGGCAGAGTCTAGCGCGGGCGCCGCGCCGGGGCTGATCGACCCGTGAACGTATCAACAGACAGGCGTATGATGGCCCGGTCGTTGTAACCGCGAGAAGGAGTTTCGTCACAGTGTCACACGCGGGGGAGTACGCGTTCGCGTCAAGAAACCAACCCAACTACGCCTGGTGGAGGCCGCTCGCCGAAATCGTCGCGGTCGCCGTGCTCACCGTCGCGTTCGTCGCGGTGATTGGTGTTTCTCTTGAAGCCGCGGGAGTGGATACGACGAGCGGTGCGGCGGACAAGTACTTCGGGTACGGCTCCGTGGTCGTGGAGATCCTGGCGGTGCTCGTCGCAGTCCGGTTCATCGGGCGCAGGCCGGTTGCGTCGGTGTTCACGGCGCGAACAGGAACGAAACCTTGGGTGCCGTTCGCCGCGTACGCGTTGGCGTTTCTGGTCATCGCCGCTGTCATGGGCGCGGTCGGCGTGGTCGGTTACGGCGCGTCCTGGGACCAAATTATCGGAGATATTCGGAGCGATTCTCCGTTAGAGCTCGTCGCTATTGTGCTCGCCGCGCTCGCGGAGGAGATGGCGTTTCGTGGCGTGTTCTTCCAGGCGTTCACGGCGTGGACCAAGCACCCGGCCGTGGGCGCGGCGCTCGCCGCAATCCCGTTCGTGGCGATGCACCCGCAGGCGTACGGCTCACCGGTTCCCTTCGCCCATTATTTCCTTGACGCGCTGCTCTACGCGCTTTTGGTGTGGGCGTTCAACAGCCTCTGGGTCGCGGTTGCGGTGCACGCGGCGTGGAACACCTTCGGCTCGGTCCAAGCCCTGGGAATCCCGAATTCGGCTGCGAGCGCCGTGGCGGCATTCGCGGCTGCTGCGGCGGCTTCCGCCGTGGTGATTGCAGTGCTACCCCGCGCCGCGTCGGGTCACACGCGGGCACCTGCTCAGCGTGGCGCCGACCGCTAGCCTCACATCTTGTGCTTGAGGTATTACACGTATTCACCCGCCTTGGCCTAACGTCGTTTGGCGGACCGACGGCGCATTTGGGGTACTTCCGTGAGGGATTCGTCGAGAGGCGAAAGTGGCTCTCAGACGACGAGTACGCGCACCTCGTCGCGTTATGCCAGTTCATGCCGGGCTCCGCGTCGAGCCAGGTCGGCATGGCAATCGGCTGAAGCGTGCGGGATACGGTGGCACGCTCGCGGCGTTTGTGGGTTTCACGCTGCCGAGGGTGGTCCTCATGGTCGCGTTCGCGCTCGGGGTGGCGCGCCTCGGCGACATCTCGGACGCCGGCTGGCTCGCGGGGTTCAAGGCGGCGGCGGTCGCAGTCGTCGCGCAGGCGTCGCGCTCACTGCCTTCCTTATCGTGCTACTCGTGCCGCACCCCGCGGCCCCAGGTCGGTACGATCGTTGCGGGCATGCTCGTGGCCACCTTCGCACTTTCGCCTATCGACGCCCCTTCGGCCCCCAGCCGCACCCCCGCCGCCAGCCGCACCGTCGGCGTGGGCGCGCTCGCTGTGTTCGCGGCCCTGCTGGCACTGCTGCCGCTGGCAGGACGCGTGGGCACGAGCTGGGGCATCTCCGACAGCTTCTACCGCTCAGGCGCCCTGGTGTTCGGCGGTGGTCATTTACGCAGCTCAACATGTGTTTTTGTGTTTTGTAGTTTTGTTCGTTTCGTTTACAGATTACAAAACACCCCGTAAATGCCTACTGCGACCTGCGGTGATGTGGTTTCGTAACTTCTGCGTATTTTCGCGGCAACGATGCAGCAGACACTCCGCCATGTCCTCGCTGTGCCGTCGCCGGAACCGTTCTTGCGTGAATCTCCCCAGTAGTCCTGCAACGTGAAAAATATGTACATTTGGCGCGCATCTTTCCGTGCCCTCTTGTTTTCTGAGTTGCTAGATGTTCCGGGAGCGATAGCGCCATGACCGCATCCTGCGGTACTCCTCTGGATTTACTTGCTGTCCTCAGCGGAAAGGTTTCTTTGCGTCGACACGCCGTCGAGTTCAAATTCAACGTATAGCGAGGCAACGGTTGTGGAGGGTAAGCTCGCGGAGACACAACTGGGTGGGCATTTGCCCGATGTGGTGATTACGGAGAGATGATCGATTGGCTGAGCATCACACGGCCATCGTCGTCGGTGGTGGCCAGTCCGGCCTAGCCACGGCATACTACCTGCGACGCTACGAAGTGGACTTCTTGATCTTGGACAACCAAGAGGAACCCGGCGGAGCGTGGTTGCACACGTGGCCTTCACTGACGCTTTTCTCCGCCGCGGAGTTTTCCAATCTGCCCGGCTGGCCGATGCCGCAGTACCCGGGGTACCCGCCGGCAAGCCATGTCATCGACTACCTCGAACGCTACGAACAACGGTACGACCTCCCGGTTAGGCGCCCAGTGCACGTTCGCAGCGTGTCCCATGAGGGAGGGGTGTTCCACTTAGATTCGACCGTTGGTCAAGTCACAGCGGAGCACGTTGTCGCGGCCACAGGCACGTGGTCCGCGCCCTTCGTGCCCCACTATCCCGGTACCTTCCGCGGACACCAGTCGCATTCGGCGACCTACCCGGGCCCCGAACCATTCCGCGGCGCGAAGGTCGCGGTGGTCGGTGGGGCGAACTCGGGTGCCCAGATCGCCGCTGACCTCATCGAGACGTCGGAGGTCACATGGTTCACACTTGAGCGGCCGCGCTGGATGCCTGATGATGTCGATGGCCGCGATCTCTTTCTCCGCAGCCGCCGCCGGATTCTCGGCGGCGATTCCGGCCCGAACCTCGGGGACATTGTCGCGCTTCCTCATCTACGTGAGCTCCGCAACTCCGGTCAGCTCACCGCTACCCCCATCTTTGATAGCTTGAGCGAGCTCGACCACGACCACCTGATCTGGTGCACTGGTTTCCGTCCGGCCCTCGGCCCATTCCGCCACCTCATGCGCGGCCGCGAAACCGCGGTGAAGAATCTGCATCTAGTCGGTTACGGCAATTGGACCGGCGATGGATCGGCAACGCTGATGGGTGTGGGGCCCTTTGCCAAACACACTGCCCAGGTAATCGCGGGCCGTGTCGATGAAGCTCGGTAGCAAAAGTTTTGAGATGACGCTTGGTCCCTGAGCAGCTGGATCCTTCCACGATCCGCGTTGGAGACCCGTAGCGCGCGGTCCACGTAACTCGACTTAGCGCTTCGCTTGCGCAGCTCGCAGGCCGTTCAAAATCACGATGACTTCGGCGACCTCGTGAACCAACACGACGGCGGCCAGGCCCAGCACGCCGCTGATCGCCAGCGGCATCAACACGATGATGATGGCCAGAGACAGCACGATGTTTTGGTTAATGATCCTGCTGCCTCGGCGGGCGTGCTGCAGCGCTTGCGGGATCAGCCGGAGGTCGTGGCCGGTGAAGGCGACGTCAGCGGACTCGATCGCGGCGTCAGAGCCGGTCGCTCCCATCGCGATGCCCACCGTTGCGCCCGCCAGTGCCGGAGCGTCGTTGATGCCGTCGCCGATCATCGCCGTCGGCGTCTTGGAGGAAAGTTCTGCGACGATGCTTGCCTTGTCCTCTGGGCGCAGCTCGGCGCGCACGTCGTCGATTCCGGCGATTGCAGCCAGCGCCCGGGCGGTGCGAGTGTTGTCGCCGGTTAGCATGCTCACTTCCACGCCGTTGGCGTGCAGGGTCTGTACGGCTTCGGGTACCTCGGGCCGCAGCTCGTCGCGGACCCCGATCGCCCCGGCGAGGGCGCCATCGACGGTGACCAGGACGCAGGTCTGGCCCTCGGACTCCATGCGCTCAACGTCTGCTTTCAACGGCCCGGCGTTGATCCACCGGGGGCTGCCCACCAGCACCCGTCGACCTTCGACGGTGCCGCTGATGCCGTGTCCGGCTTCCTCGCTGATGTCCAGGGCGGCGGGCGCTTCGGGCCCCGCTGCCGCGATCGCCGCGGCGAGGGGGTGCGTCGATTGCTGCTCAACTGCCGCCGCGAAGGCTAGCACCTGCGCCTGATCGAATCCCCCTGCCGGGACCACGCCGGTAACCTCGGGCTGGTTGCGGGTCAGGGTTCCGGTCTTGTCCACCGCCAAGTGACGGATGCCGCCGAGCCGCTCGAACGCCGCGCCGGACTTGATGACCACGCCAAACTGGCTGGCCGCGCCGATCGCAGCCACGACCGTCAGCGGCACGGAGATTGCCAGCGCGCACGGCGACGCTGCGACCAGAACCACCAACGCACGCGTGATCCACGTCTCGGGGTCGCCCAGCAGCGAGCCGATCACGCCGACCAGCACCGCCAGGATCATCACTCCGGGCACTAGGGGTTGGGCAATCCGGTCGGCGATCCGGGCGCGGTCGCCCTTTTCCGCTTGCGCCTGCTCGACCAGGTCCACGAGTGTGGTCAGTGAGTTGTCCGTTCCAGCTGCGGTCGTTTCGACCTCCAGCACACCGGCGGAGTTGATCGCTCCCGCGGGCACCTCGTCGCCGGGCGCGACCTCCTCCGGAATGGATTCTCCGGTGATCGCTGAGGTGTCAAGGCTGGAGCGCCCAGACCGAATGATGCCGTCCGTGGCGATCCGCTCCCCGGGGCGCACGAGCATCAGCTCGCCAGCCACGAGGTCCTTCGCTGCGACCTCGACCGCTGTGCCGTCGCGCAGCACCGCCGCGGTCTGCGGTACCAACTTCAACAGTGCCCGCAGTCCGCCCTGGGCCCGGTCCATCGCCTTGTCTTCCAGTGCCTCGGCGATCGAGTACAGGAACGCTAGCGCCGCGGCCTCTCCGACGTAACCGAGGATCACCGCGCCGACCGCGCTGATCGTCATCAGCAAGCCAATGCCGAGCTTGCGCTTCGTGACAAGGTTCCGTATTGCGCCGGGCGCGAAGGTATACGCCCCTAGCAGCAGGCCGACCCAGAACAGTACTGTTGCGGGTGTCTCCAGCCCGGTCCAGTCCAGCGCCAGGCCTATGCAGAGGGCTACGCCGGAGAAGATTGGCAGTAGCAACTCGGGGTCCTTCCACCATGGCCGATCGAGCTCTTCGATCTCCTTGGCGGGTTCGTGTTCGCACCCACACGCCGAGCTCATGCGTCCGCTCCCTTCTCGCCGCAGCCGGGCACGGAGCACTCAGGGTCGATGCAGGGGGCGTTTTCGTCGACAGCCAACGTCGCGTTCACCAGCGCGTCGAGCGCTGCCGCGAGGTGCGGATCGGCGATTTCGTAGCGGGTCTTGCGGCCCTCTGGCTCGGCGACGACGATGCCGCAGTCGCGCAGGCAGGTCAGGTGGTTCGAGACGTTCGAGCGGGTTAGGTCCAGGTCGCGCGAAAGCATGGCCGGGTAGCTCGGGCCATCAAGTAGGGTCATCAGGATTCTGGAACGCGTCGGATCCGCCATGGCCCGGCCGAGCCGGTTCATGACGTCGAGGCGTGAAGCAATAGTCAGCATGTGCTGAACTATACAGTAGTCACTGAACTATTCAAGATTGGCTGAACTGCCAAGAACGCGAAGAGTCTGCGACCTGCAGGAACTAGCCGATGGGATAGCCGGTGACTGGGCCTTCGCGGTTCGGCTGGCACCCCAAGGCGGGGGCGACGCGGGTGGCGAAGTTCTCCAGAATCTTCACGTTGGCGTCCACGCCCATCCCGCAAAACCTATGCGTGTTTCCGTGCGCCCCATATGTTCTCTGTGTAATGACGCAAATTACTGTTTTTTGATTGTTGCAGGCTAATGAGAAAGTAACTTTGCAACGACATACTGTGGAGTTCAAATTTAACGTGTAGCGTTATTGACGCTTCGCGTTATGGGGGGTAGGGTGAAAAATGATCCAGTCGTTCGCTGATAAGGACACTGAGCGTCTTTGGAATCGAGAACGGGTGCGTTCAATCGATTCGCGCATTCACTCGGTGGCATTGCGGAAGCTACGCCAGCTTGGGTACGTGCAGAGCCTCGACGAGCTGCGAGTTCCCCCGGGGAACCGTCTCGAGGCCCTGAAAGGCGATCGGCGGGGTCAGTACAGTATTCGAATCAACGACCAGTGGCGGATCTGCTTCCGATGGACTGCAGCTGGGCCAGAGGAGGTTGAGATCGTTGACTACCACTGACAAGCTGCCCCCAGTGCACCCGGGGGAAATCCTGATGGAGGATTTCCTCAAGGAGATGGGCATTACCCAGTACAAGCTCGCGGTCTCCATTGGTGTTCCCCCTCGTCGGATTAACGAGATTGTTCATGGAAAGCGTGCGATCACCGCTGATACGGCGCTTCGTTTAGCGAAGTTTTTTGGGTTGAGCCCGCAGTTCTGGCTTGGGTTGCAGACCCAGTACGACCTGGACGTGGCAAAGGACAAGATCCTCGCCGAGATCGAGAATATTCAGCCACTCCAAAGTGTTTCGGCGTAGCGGTGGAGTTCAAATCTAACGTGTAGCTAGGCTTCGGGGCTGCCCACGCAGAACTCATTGCCCTCAGGATCCTGCATAACAGTCCAAACGAGTCCCGGTGCCTTGTGAGTGCCGAGTTCCGTCGCACCCAGCCCCTTCAGGCGCTGAACGATCGCTTCGCGGTCGGCTCCACCGCCGTCGATATGCATGCGGTTTTTCCCTGGCGTGGGGTCCTCGACGCGCTGGAACCCCAGCGCCGGAGTGGAATCGACCATGACGAAGTCCCCGTAGTCGGCAGCGATCTCGCAGCCAGTTGCAGCGGACCAGAACTTGGCGAGCTTAGAGGGATCGTGGCAGTCAAAGGTGATCTGGCGGATGGCGAAGTCGGTGTTGTTCATAGTCCCCATTGTTGGCGCGTGGCGCCGCACCTGCAATAGTCCGGTATTTGCGGCTGTCGCGTTTTGACCATCCAGCCGTTCCTCCGTGCCTCGAAAGTGGGCAGGATTATCGGCCGTGCACTTTGTCGCGGCGCCCTATCGAAAAAACCTCGATGGTGACAATCTCGTCTTCGATTACTGCCAAGATGCGGTAAGAGCCGACGCGGTACCGCCACTCGCCAGATCGATTAGCTGATAGACCTTTTCCGAATGCCCGTGGATCTGCGCAGCCGTCTATATTGTCTTTGATCCAGGTGGCAAGGATCATCGCGTCGAATGGATCCATCTTGTGTAGCTGCTCGCGCGCGCTGCTTGTCAGTACGACACGATAGGTTCTCTGATTACCTGAGTTCACTCAGAACCTCGTCGATACTGAACCGCTCTCCTGAATCTCCTGCGATCGCCTCCCGCAATGCCTGCAGATCATAGGCATCCTCGATTTTTTCGAGGATCGCTGATCGAGCAAAGTCAGAAAGGGTAACCCCCTCGAAATTTGCGAATTTGCGTACAAGCTCTGCGTCTTCATCCGGCATACGAATAGTCATAGTCGCCATAAACACTCCTTATGCATGGTGAATACAATGTATTCCGTATTCCATCTCGAGTGCAAGCGCTGAGGGGAAAAGATGCTAATCGACACTGAATCGTCAGCCTGCGGCGATCGAGATGATGTCTTGCCAAGCACCGGAATCGCTTTGGCCGAGGAAGTTCGCGCCTGCGGCAACGACGTTGCCATCGGGCAAGATACTCACCGCGTGGCTGGCACCCGCCGCTACGAGATTACGGTCCAAGGGGGCTATGCGCGCCGGGCCATGTCGGGGTAGACGATGACCACGCCATCATGGTCCACCTCGAGCTCGACGTCGACGCCCCGAGTGCCGCTTCGGTAGTGCACGGTGTCCTCGTCGATGGAGCCGTAGTACTGATCTGAGGCGATGATCTGAAGCGAAGGCATGTCGATCCAAGCCATGATCAGCTGTGTATCCGGGACATTTTCCGTGAGCAGGTTCAACCGCCGGATCGGCATGGTGTTGGTCATCGGGCACAGACCGAGGTCGCAGTCCAGCGCCTCGCTGAGATCAACCCCGTCGGCGATGCCAGGGGACGGCAGATCGGCGGGTTGCGCACCGGTGAGGGTAGTGTCGCTCGACCACTCGCCGGTATCGTTTCGGGTGAGCTCCAGGGCGCGAGACCAGCCGTCTCCCTGCGCTTCCACAGTGACGCGCCGGGTGATCCACTCTTCTGCGGCGTCCAGGGTCCACGTTGCGCGGTACCCGTTGCCGTGCTGCGTGCCGGTGGCGGTCAATCCGTCGTCAGTAAATGCGACCTCCGCGACGTTCTTGATATTGGGGTCGTCCCAGTGCTCCCAGGTGTATGTCTGCGTCATGGGAACGAGACTAGCGTCGGTACCTTCTTGCTTCGCCTTACGTGCTGCTTCAATCCGAGCTGCTTTCTGCCGATCGTGCCGCTCACCGCAGGCGCTCGGATCGTTTAAGAACCGGCAGCTCGCCAGCAACAGCCGTAAGGTAGCGGGCGTGCTTGAAGTTCTCGCCGTGTTTTTCCGCCTCGGTCTCACCTCGTTCGGTGGCCCGACCGCGCACCTCGGGTACTTCCGCGACGAGTTTGTTCAGCGCCGGAAGTGGATGACCGAGGAGGAATACGCCGACCTCGTCGCCGTGTGCCAGTTCATGCCGGGGCCCGCCTCGAGCCAGGTAGGCATGGCGATCGGTCTCAAGCGCGCCGGGTACGCAGGCATGTTCGCCGCGTGGATCGGGTTCACCATGCCGTCGGTGATCCTCATGGTGGCATTCGCACTCGGTGTGGCTCGGCTCGGCGACATCTCGGATGCGGGCTGGCTCGCCGGACTGAAAGCCGCGGCGGTGGCCGTGGTTACACAGGCAGTCATGGGCATGAGCAAGAGCATCATTACCGACGCCTGGCGCGCCGCTATCGCACTCGGTGCCTTTCTCGTAGTGCTCTTGGTGCCCAACCCATTCACGCAGGTAGGCGTTATCGCCGCTGGCATGGTCGCCGGGGTACTGCTGTTCGGCCGCGAGCGGAACGGCGAGAACGACGCCGACCATGTCGCCGCAACCCGATCCAAGACCCAGTCCCGAACCGTGGGCGCCGTCGCACTCGCGACGTTCGGGGCGCTGCTCGTCTTCCTCCCGATGATCGCTGGTGCGGTGCGCAACACCGGCGTGGGCATCTTCGACAGTTTCTACCGCGCCGGTGCGCTCGTCTTCGGTGGCGGCCACGTCGTGCTGCCACTGCTTGAGCAAGCAACGGTGCCCACCGGCCTGGTGGACCACGATTCCTTCCTCGCCGGCTACGGCGCCGCCCAAGCGGTGCCGGGCCCGCTATTCACCTTCGCGTCTTTCCTCGGCGCATCGGCGGAGGGCGTGCCGTGGCTCTGGGGTGCCACGATCGCAACGGTCGCGATCTTCCTGCCCGCTGCGCTGCTGGTCATCGGCGTTATGCCGTTTTGGGACCGGCTGCGCCAGCACCCGATGGCAGCTTCCGCGCTCGCAGGTGCGAACGCCGCGGTGGTCGGCATCCTCGCCGCGGCGCTCTACAACCCCGTCTTCACCGCGGGCGTCCACAGCCCCGGCACCATGGGCGTTGCGGCCGCCGCGTTTGTCGCGCTGCATTCGTTCAAACTGCCCGCCTGGGCTGTGGTAATCGCCGCTGCTCTCGTTGGCGGGATCGCGCTATGATCCCTGTCTTCACGGCGGGCGAGGGCGACGGGGGAATCGTCGCAAAGCTTCTGCGCGACTTCAACGCGGAGTTCGACACTCCCGCGCCGCCGCAGCACATCCTCGCCCGTCGCTTCGAGGAGCTTTTGAAGCTTGACGACGTCATCGTCATCCTCGCCGGACCCGATCGGGCTTCAGGATTCGCGTACCTGACGCTGCGTCCCACACCGTATTTCGATGGGCCGCTGGCCCAACTCGAGGAGCTGTATGTGGCTCCTGAGCTGCGGGGGCAGGGGATTGGCACGGCAATGATGGCGCGGATGGTGGAGCTACTTCGTCATCGCGGCTGCGAAGAGATCCACATCAACGTCGATGAACCGGACGTGGACGCGCGCCGGTTCTACGAGCGCCACGGGTTCTCGAACTTCGAGGCAGGAGAGGATTACCGTATGCTCTGCTACATTCGCGAGCTGGACTAAGTCCCGCCATTCACTCAGCAGCGTTAATGTGTCGCGGTGGTCTGCTGGTACACCGCCAGCCGCGCCATGCCATCTACCAGGTGGTATACGCTGGTCATGATCGCTTCAAAGGGTGCCTCGCCTTCGCGCCTCGCTTCTGCGCGATAAACCAGGGCTGCGGCATCTTCGCCCATCGGCACCACGCGCGCGTCCGAAAGCTCGTAGGAAGCCCATGCGGACGCGCCGTTTAGTGACTCAACCACCGCGTCGCGGGTCAGGACAAACCCGTTGACCAGGATCATCAGCCCGTCGTCAAGCATCAGCTCCCCGTAGAATGCCCCGCCGCGAGATTCGCACAGCGCGTCCCAGCCACTTCGCTCCAGTTCGAGCAGGGCTCCAAGACTCAAGTCAGCCATGGTGCCAACGCTAGCGGTCCTGCACGGTCGCAGCAGGGAGTTCAAGCTTGACGACGACCCCTCCAACCCGCCCCGGCACTATCGTCAGCTCGCCTTCAAGCGCATCGGCAATGGCGCTCACGAGTGCGAGACCGAGACCGTGGCCGCCGCCGGTGCGGGACCGGGCGAAGGGTTCGGTGAGCTGGTCGATGTCTTCGGCGGTGAGGTGCGGGCCGTCATTGCTGATCTCGACAATCACGGTGCCCGGGGCGTCGTCGGGAGAGCTCTCGGAGGCGCGGTATGCCTTCAACTCGGCGGTGCCCGGGGTGCCGTGACGCACTGCATTGCGCGCCAGGTTATCCACCGCTTGGCGCACGAGTTCGCCTTCGCCGGTGGCGTAAAGGCCAGGTTCGATATCGGTGCGCTCAATGCCGTGGACGTTGGCGATCGCATCCGCGAGCTCGCTCAGGTTGACGGGGTGTAGCTCAAGCGTCCGGCCGGCGTCGAGGTCGGCGAGCGCCAGCAGGGAAGTAACGGTGTCAGCCTGACCGGCATTCACCTCGCGCACGCGGGTGAGAGTGCGGCGGAGCTCGTCGACGGGTGTATCTGGGTCCTCCAGCGCGACATCGGCCATGGTCTGGATGGTGGCGATCGGGGTCTTCAACTCGTGCGAGGCGTTTGCGGCGAAGCGGCGCTGCGCGGCCACCTGGGCGGCGAGGGAATCAAGCATCACGTTCAGGGCGTCGGCGAGTTCGGCCGCCTCGTCGCGGGGGCCGTCGTAACGCACGCGCGTGGAGAGCTTGCCCGCGGTGACCTCGCGAGCTGAAGCGGCGATGTCTCGCAGCGGTCGGATCACAATGCCTGCGACGAACCAGCCGGTCAGCCCGGCAAGCACGGTGAGAACCCCGAGCACGGAAAGCGAAATCGTGAGCACCACACGGAGGATCTCTTCGGTGATGGGCACCGCGGCGTCGATGACCGCGCCGGAATCTTCTCCGCCGAGAACGGCTTGGAACGGCACCGGGGTGAGCTTGAGGTAGAGGTACACCAGGCCGATCAGTGCGAGGCCGACACCGAGGACCGTGAGGACGAAGAGCACCGTGATGCGGGCGCGCAAACCGAGCCGCTTCATGGTCGTGGCTCCGTAGCAACGTAATAGCCAGAGCCCGGGATAGTGTGCACGATCCACGGGTCGCCGAGTTTGCGGCGCAGGTGCGAGATGGTCACTCTCGGCGAGTTCGTGAACGGATCCGCGTACGCATCCCACGCTTCTTCGAGGAGTTCCTCCGCGGAGATGACGCCGCCGTCTGCGGCCATGAGGACTTCGAGGATGGCGAACTCCTTCGGGCTCAGCGCGACCGGGTCGCCGGCGCGCGTGACCTCCTTGCGGAAAGTGTCCATGCGCACGTTGCCGCAGCGGTAGACCTCGCCGCGCGGGAGGTCGGCCGCCCCGCTGCGCCCGGGGGCCGGTCCGGTGCGGCGGGCGAGTGCCTCCACGCGCGCGATGAGCTCCGGTAGCTCGAACGGCTTCGGCAGGTAATCGTCGGCACCGAGGGAGAACCCCTCCAAGCGCTGATCCAGCGTGCCCGAGGCAGTGAGCATGATGACTCGGGTGGACGGGTGATCGCTTCTGATGCGGCGGCAGACGTCGTCGCCGTGCACGCCGGGCAGGTCCCGGTCGAGGACGACAACGTCGGGCACAAAGGCGTCGATAAGCAATAGTCCCTCCTGGCCATCGTGGGCGAGCTTGACCTCCATGCCTGCGCGAGCGAGTGCGGTGCCGATTGCTTCGGCGAGGTAGACCTCATCATCAACCACAAGAACGCGAACTGTCATGGTCACGATGCTAAATCGAAGGCTGTTGCACACGCGTTAACGCCGTCGCAACATTGGGCCCACCTATGCTTCGTGCCATGCAGATGCCAATGGAAAAGCCTGTGACCAACCGTGTCATCGGAGTTGACGTTGCACGCGCGGTGGCGCTGATCGGGATGATGGTTGCGCACCTGACATACTCGGACGGGATCGCGGCGGAGGTGGTGTACGGCTTTCCGTCTGCCCTGTTCGCGCTGCTTGCCGGCGTGTCTATGGGATTCATGGCCGGGCGCGGTGCGCGACCGGTGCACTTCATCGTGCGCGGCGTGATCTTGATCGCGCTGCACCTTGCGCTGCTGCCGTTTGCCGGTTCGATTTACGTTGTGCTGGGCACGCTTGGCATCTGCATGATCGCACTGGCGTGGGCGCCGCGGTGGGGCCGGCGGGTGATCGCCGGTGTGATTGCCGCCTGCACCGTCGTGTCCGGGTTGGTGTGGCAGTTTGACGACGGCACTTTGTGGCCCATCAGCGAGCCATACCCCGTATTCATGTGGGCGGCGCTGATGCTCGCCGGCATGCTCACGCAGCGCTACATCATCGGCCACACCCGACGTTGCGTTGTGGCGGCGGCGCTTGGCCCGGTGGCGATGGCGCTGACGATTCTGGCGCGCTGGTACATGTACCTGCCCTGGTTCTTCGACGCTGAGGGGCACACGGGCGGGGTGATTGACGTGGTCGGGTCTGCAGGGGCAGCGATCGGCATGTGCGCTTTGTGCTGCCTGGCGGCGCAACCGTGGCAACGGGTGCTGCCGCGCATGGGCGCGATGCCGCTGACCCTGTACTGCTTGCACGTGGTGACTGCGGATTACGTCGGCCTGTGGATCACGCTTGCCGTCGCCGCGGTGCTTGCCACCGTGTGGCTGCAGTTTTTCCGGCGGGGGCCGGTCGAAGCCGCCGTGCGACGCCTCGTGGCATCCGGCGCAGGCGCGATTGAGAAGCGCGCAATGAAGGAAGGAAAGAAGAATGAAGCAGCAAGTATTCACCCGGGCGGCGGACACGTCGGCGATGGTGGCTACGGTGGCCATGAGCTCCCTGCCCGCATTGGCAATGGAGAGCACGACCTTCGCCGGTGATTCACCCGAGACCGAGCCGGTGGTCTCCGTCCGCGTCGACGACTCCGACCCGAAAGACGGCGTGTGCACCGGCACCGCGATTGCCGAGCACTGGGTAATCACCGCCCGGCACTGCACCGACATGGCGCGCAAACCCGGCGGCTCCGTACGCACCGGCCAAGGCGACTCGCAGGCTGTCTACCAGGTTGATCGCGTCGAAGTCGCGCCCCGCGGCGACATCGCACTGATGCACACCGTCGAACCGATGCGGCTCTCGCACTTCGCGGAGGTCGCCGCTGAAGCACCCAGCGGCGAAGTCAACATCTACGGCTGGTCGAGCGACGGCTCCGGCGGTTCAACCCAGCTGCCCTCAGCAAAAGGCAAGGTCGAGGGGGAATCAGAGCTTTCGCTTTACGACGCCCCGGTAGCCGCCAAAGTCACCCTCGCAGACGGAGCCCGCATCCAGCCGGGTGATTCTGGCGGTGCCATCTTCGCCGACGGGAAAGTTGCGGGCATCATGTCCGCAGGCCTGTTTGAAGACCCGGATAACCCCACCGAGGAGGAGATGCAGAGCAACTCCGCCGTTGCGGTCGCGCCGGTGGCGGACCAGGCGGAGTGGATCCGCTCAGTCGCGGGGGAGCAGGAACCGGAAAGCACCGCAGCTGGTGGCAACGCCCCGAGCGCCGGAGCCGCAAGCGGCGGGTCCACCGAGTGGCTGCGTTACGCAGCCCTCGGGCTGGGCGTGCTCGCGCTCCTTGCCGCCGGTTTCTGGGCGCTGCGGCGTCACTAGGTTAGGCGAGGATGCCGCCGCGCAGGAACGCCGGGATGAACCGCGAGATCAGGCCGAGAATCGAGGCCAGACCGACCAGCGCGATGCGCGCGATGGTCAGCACCGGGTTCTCCTTGACCGGCTGGAGGGTGTGTGACGGATCCTTCTTGTCGCCGTCCTTGGAGTCGCCGTCCTTGGAGTCGTCGCCTTTGGAGTCATCGGTGCCAGGGGCGGTAGTCGCCGCGCCGAGTTCAACCGGGACAACGGCCTCGGTGCCGGCGTCGGTGGTGATCTTCAGCTCCTGCGTGCCGGTCAGTCCCGCGGGCACGTCGAGCTCAACGGCGGCAACGCCGTATTCATTCTGCGTTGCGCCGCCGGTCTCGGCGGTGATTGGAGCAGAGGCGGTGGCGTCGCCAAGCGTGACGGTAACAGTGGACGCGGATTCACCATCGGCGTAGAGCAGCGAGCTGAGCTCGATGGTCGCCTTTTCGCCGGCTTTGAGCGACTTAGGCAGGTGGACGCCGATGTTGGACTGGCTGGTGCGCGGGGTCGGGTTCTCGTTCGCGCCGAGGTACTCCACCAGTGCGTTGACGTCGATGTAGCCCAAGTTGGCTTGCGCGCTGCCGCGAGTGAAAGCCTCGAACTTGTCGCCGCCGTTGAGCAGGAACTGGGAGCCGGCGACGATGTAGGTTGCTTCCGGATCGAGCGGCTTGCCGTCGATGGTCACGGAAGTGACCTTGGACCCGACCGGTGCGGTCGGGTCGTAGGTGTAGGTCACGTTGTCGGAGATGCCGAGCGGGAACATCGGACGGTCCGGGTCCTCGCGCCACTGCTGCTCGAGGGCCGCGAGGAAGTCGGAGCCCTTGAGCTCGATGTAGGTGTTTTCGTTACCGAATGGCTGGATCGCGAACGCCTCGGCGTAGGTCACCTCGCCCGGCTCGAGCTCTGCGCGCACACCGCCCGCGTTCATCACACCGATGTCGACCTTGACAGCGGAGTTGTTAGTCACGCCCTGGCGAGTCACCTCAGCGATGAAGTTGTTCAGTTGCGACTCCTGTGCGCCGTTTCGGTAGAACTGGGTGTCCACCTTGCCGATCACGCGGTTACCCTCGGCGCTCGCGGCGTCAACTGCTTCCTTCACAATCGCCTCGACCTCTGGCTGCGGGGTATCGCAGGCGCGGATTTGGTCGGCATCGAGAAGCTCGACCTTGTCGAAGGTGACCTCGCCGGTAGCACGGTCGAAGCTGATGTCGACGTTGGCGAGGTTCTTGCCGTACTCGCCAGCTTGGATGAGCACCGGGGAGTTATCCGGCTCGTTGATCACCTGGTGCGAGTGGCCCAGGAAGGCGACGTCGACGGAGTCGGAGAACTCGCTGGCTTTGATGCCGCCCTCGTGGACGAGCGCGACCACGATGTCTGCTTTCTTCGAGTTCTTCAGCTCGTCTGCAACGGAGTTCGTGACAGCGACGGGGTTGTTCCACGTGATGCCAGCGATTGCTGCGGGGTTGACCAGGTTCGGCATGTCGTCGGTAATCGTGCCTACGAAGGCGACCTTGACGCCGTCGATTTCCTTGATCACGTATTCCTCGGTGCCGTCGATACTGTCGGCGTTCGCCGCAACCCAGCTCCAGTTCGCCTCGTTGACAACGCGGTTGGAGAAGTCCTCCGCGCCCTGGTCGAACTCGTGGTTGCCCACCGCGGAGACCTCGAGTCCCATGAGATTGAGCACGTCGATCGTCGGAGCGTCATCCAGGAGCATCGACTCGAAAGGGGAAGCGCCGATCAGGTCGCCGGAGGAGGTGAAGATGTGGTTGCGACCCTCTGCAGCGCGGTCGACGGCGCACTTGAGGTGAGTTGCGCCCGGAACGCGCTGGGTGGTGTTCCAGTAACCGTGGAAATCGGTGATGTTGGAGATCGTCAGCTGGGCGGTGCCAGCGTTTGCGGGTTGTGCAACGGCAACGGTGGTGCCGGAGACAGCAATTGCGGCGGCGGTTGCAGTCGCGGTGGTGATAGTGGCTACGTTGAGGCGGAAGCGACGGGTACGCATAGTGTGCGGGACCTTTCGAGCTCAGCAAATAACAGGGAAGAGGCGAAGTCAGCGGTGCGGGATTCACCGCACGAACGCTGAGAAAAGTCTAAGACCGTGTCTTGGATCCCGCAGGGCGAGCTATTTCTTCCGGTTGGTGCGCTCGGTCCGTTGTAGACCTCAGCGTTGTAGACCTCAGCCAGAACCGGATCACTCCAGTCACATTCAACACAGCTCACCTGGGCTTTTGTGGAGCGATTTTCTTGTGGTCTACAACCGGAGGCGAAGTGAGGCGCGGTGCGGGCACGGCGCGGGCGGGGCGGCGCGGCTGCTGAAGGGAGATGGCTAGAACCAGCCACGCAAGTACTCGCCGACGACAGCGCCGCCGAGCTCGTTCAGGTCCGGTGCGACGACGTTCGCGCCAGCGCGGTTTGCCATGGCGTCGAGGAGGGCGATCAGGCCCGGGTCGTCGGCAAGCCGGAAGAAGGTGATGCGCGCGCCGCGCTTAGTCACCGAATCGAGCGCGTCAATGGTGCGGGCAAGCGTGATGCGGTCGGTTGGCCAGTTGAAGTGCGCTTCGCCCCATTCGGTGAGCATCGAAGTTGGCTCGCCGTCGGTGACAATCAACAGCGTCGGGTCGAGCGCGGGGTGGCGGGTGAAGAACTGCTCCGCGAGCAACAGCGCGTGGTGCAGGTTCGTGCCTTGCTCCTGGATGGGTGGCAACCCGGTGAGCTCCTCGATTGACAGCGTCTGGGCGTAGCGCCCGAAACCGATGAGCGTGAGCTCGTCGCCGCGGAACTGCGTGGACATCAGGTGGTGCAGTGCGAGCGCGGTTTGCTTCATCGGCGTCCACCGACCCTCCATCGCCATGGAAAACGAGGTGTCTACCAAGAGCGCCACGGCGTTGCGGGTGCGCGCTTCGGTCTCGACGACTTCGATGTCGCCGACTTGGATGCGCACGCCGCCTGCAAGCCCGCCAGCAAGATCACCGCCCTCGGCCACCGTGCGCTGGATCGCGTTCGTGATCGTGCGGGTGGTGTCCCACGGCTGCGTGTCGCCGAACTCCCAGGGCCGGGTCCCGCCCGTGGCCTCACCGGTCTGCCCAGCAAGGCGCGTGTCGCGCTGGCCTTCGCGGTTGGACAGGTGCTGCGCGGCGTCGTCAAGCAATGCTTTGCCCAGCATGCGCATTGCGCGAGGCGAAAGCTGCAGTGAGCCGGACTCTCCCTTGTTCAGCAGGCCCGAGTCTCGCAGTGCGCGCTCGAGGTCTTTGAGCATCTGGGCGTTGGTGGCGGCGTCCTCGCCGAGCAGGTCGGCGATGTCGTCCAAATCGATGTCGCCGGGGCGCGCGCCAGCAAGCGTGTCAGCGAGCTGGTCCATGCGGCCGATGTCGCGCATGGCGCGAGAAGCTTCGCCGAGGCCCAGCGGATCGTCGCCGGAAAACTGCTCGCCGGAGGTCCAATCGAGGTCGGGGCGGATCCCGCGCAGGTTTGCGTCCAGCTCCGAGACCAGGTTCATCAGTTCCTCGGAGCCGAAAGCCTGGGCGGCGAGTTCCATGAGCTCACGGCGCTGCTCCTCCGTCATCGAATTCAGCATGCGCTGCGCGGCGGCCGAACGCTGGGCGAGCAGCTCCACCAGCTCGTCGATATTCTTCGGGTTCTCCGGGAACTGGTGGCCGTGCTTGGCCATGAACTCCTCGAAGTCGGCATCGGTGGCCATGCCGGCACGGTGCTTGCCCAGCAGTACGTTCAGGTCGCGCAGCATCTCGGCCACAGCCGCGCGGTCCTCATCCGTCGCGTTCTCCAGCGCGCCCTTCATGCCAGCGAAACGCTGATCCAGCATCTCGCGGCCGAGCAGGTCCTTGATCTGGTCGAACTTCTCACGCGCCTCGCGCGAAGCCCACTCGTACTCGCCGAGCTCGCTCACGGCAGCCGCAGGCGAATCCGGCAGGTTGTCCAAGGTCATCTCGCGCATGGAGCGGTCGAGGTCGTCCATCTCCACGTCGCGCGCGAGCTGGCCGCGCTCCGCAAGTACAGCTTCATCAAGCAGTTTCTGCACGTCGCGCAAGGTTCCGGTCAGGTTGTGCTTCGCAAGCATTGCTTGTCGACGCTCAGCCAAACGCGCCATCAGATCGTCATAGCCTTCGAGGCCTTGACCGCCTCGCCGCAGATACTCGCGAAGCGCCTGCTCCGCCGAGTAGCCCGCCATCACATCGTTCGCGATGGCACGCACCGCCTTGGCCAGATCCGGCGGCGGAGCCAGCGGGTCCGGCCCCGGCGTATACGCGCGGTAACGGGCGCCCCGCCTTGGCCCGCGCGAAGAATAGGCGTTAGCCATAGATTGTCTCGCCCTCTCCGGAGTCCTTCGAGATCTTGCGCGTCAGGTACAGCGCTTCCACGCCCAGCTCGATCGCGGCGGCGCGCTCGCCGTCGCTGGAAGCGTCGAAGGCGTTCGACAGGTCGTCGTAAAGCGAACTGCTCAAGCTGGGCAAACCTTCCAGGAACTCGCGAGCGGTGACCTGCTCGCCGGTGGTGATGAAGGTGTTGCCGTCGAGCGCTTCGATGAGCGGGCCGAAGTCGAGGCCGCGGATGCGTCCGCGCACAGCTTCGGCGACGGCGTTGCGCAGGAGGTATTCGAGGATTTCCCACTCGCGGCCTTCCTCGCCGTGCTCGAACTCGACCTTGCCGCCGAGGACGTCGACGGCGGCTTCGAGGTCGACCAGGCGGGCCACGGCCTCGTCCTCCCCGCGCACGGCAGCGCGGCGCTGGGCTGCGGCGGCGACCGTCTCCGCGCCGGCGATTGCGAAACGGGCGGAGACGCCGGCGCGCTGATTAACGGCATCGGACTCGCGAAGCGCTCGGGTGAAGCGGGCGAGAATCTCCATGATCACGTCCGGGACCTGCGCCACCAAGTCGGCCTCCTGGCGGATCACGGCGATCTCCGCGTCCAGCTCAAGCGGGTAGTGGGTGCGCACCTCCGCGCCGAAGCGGTCTTTGAGCGGGGTGATGATGCGGCCGCGGTTGGTGTAATCCTCCGGGTTCGCAGAGGCGACCACCAGCACATCCAGCGGCAAGCGCAGCATGTAGCCGCGGATCTGGATGTCGGCCTCCTCCATGACGTTGAGCATGGCGACCTGGATGCGCTCGGCCAGATCCGGCAGCTCGTTGATGGCCACGATGCCGCGGTTGGAGCGGGGGATCAGGCCGTAGTGGATGGTCTCCGGGTCTCCCAGGCGGCGGCCCTCGGCCACGCGCATTGGGTCGACGTCACCGATCAGGTCCGCGACAGAGGTGTCTGGGGTGGCCAGCTTCTCCGAGTAGCGCTCGGAGCGGTGCAGCCAGGTGATCGGGGTGGCGTCGCCGTCGGTTTCGATGCGGCGCTTCGCGGCGTCCGTGATTGGGTGCAGTGGGTGCTCGCGCAGCTCGGAGTCTTTAAGGACGGGCGTCCATTCGTCGAGAAGCAATGGGAGCGTGCGCAACAGGCGAGTCTTGCCCTGGCCGCGCTCGCCGAGCAGCACGATGTCGTGCCCGGCGAGGATTGCGCGCTCTACCTGCGGAATGACAGTGTTTTCGAGACCGTGCAGGCCCGGCCACGGATCTTCACCAGTGCGGAGTTTGGCCAGCAGGTTGTCGCGCAGTTCCTGGCGAACGGGCTTGTAGGTTGCCCCGGTGGCACGCAGCTCGCCGAGGGTGGACAGGCTTGGAGCTTGGCTCATGGTGGACAGGGTACGCCCGTCACGCGCGCAAGTAGAGACTCGTAGAATCGCGAACGGCTTCGTTACTGGGGAGCCAGTCGCAGTAAAAGGAGCGGGCCGTGGATGGTTCAGAGAAATTAGACGTGGATGAACTGTTGATCGAGGGGCTTCCCGTTGATCTCGAAGTTGAGCCGCTCAAGCTAAGTCCGAAGGTTCCCAACTTTATGCCCACCACCATCCTCCTCATCCGCCACGGGCAGACGCCGACCACCGGCACCGTCCTGCCGGGCCGCGCGCCGGGCCTCCACCTGTCAGAAAAAGGCCAGGAGCAGGCACGCAAGGTCGCCGAGGGCATCGAGCACGTCGACGCGATCTTCACTTCGCCGCTCGAGCGCACCCAGGAAACCGCCGCGCCGCTCGCGGAAAAGTTCAGGAAAGAGCCTCTGCTTGAGGACGCTCTCTTGGAAGCCGATTTCGGCACATGGACCGGAGAAAAGCTCGCCGACCTGGCGAAGCTGCCCGAGTGGGAGACGGTGCAGAAAACCCCGAGCCAGTTTCGCTTTCCCGGCGGGGAGAGTTTCGTGGAGATGCAGGAGCGCATCGTCGCGGGCCTGAAGCGAATCGCGGCCGCGCACCCGGGCCAGGTCGTCGCCTGCTTCTCCCACGCCGACCCGATCAAGGCTGCGCTGACTCACTTCGCCGGTAAACCCTTGGACGAGTTTCAAAAGGCCCAGGCGGAACCAGGGTCCGTCGCAAAGCTTGAGCTCTGATAGCCGTGAACTTTGAGGCCCAGCTGAACCTGCTGACCCACGGCGAGGTGGGCTTTGTCGGGCAGATCACCGAGTCATCCAACGCGGCGTTTATCGTGGAGCTTTCGCTTGACGACGACTACGCCTGGGCGATCTACAAACCCGAAGCGGGGGAGCAATACCTGCACGATTTTCTGCCTGGATTGTGGCGGCGCGAACGGGCGGCCTTCTTGCTCTCGCAGTGGCTGGGGTGGAATCAGGTGCCGCCGACGGTGGTGCGCGACGTAGAGCCGTTCGGGGTGGGGTCGCTGCAGTTTTACGTGGACAACGACGGGTCGCATTACTTCCCGCTGGTGGAGACGCGCGAGGATTTGCACGAGCAGTTCTTCAAGCTGGCGGTGTTTGATCTACTGGCGAACAACACCGACCGCAAGTCAGGGCACGTGTTGCTGGGCAAGATTGGCGACCGCGGTGAGAGCGGTGTGAGCGGCGAGCGAGTGTGGGGGATTGACCAGGGGCTGTGCTTCCACGAGGACCCAAAGCTGCGGACGGTGATTTGGGAATTTGCACACACTCCGATTCCCGACGAGTGGCTGGCCGCGATCGAACCGCTGACGGAGTCCGTGCCTGATCAGGTTGCGGAGCTGCTTACCGATCCCGAGGTGGAAGCGCTGAAGAGCCGTGCGGGCCGGCTGGTGCGCCTGCCGTGGCTGCCCGAGCCGCGGTCGCAGTACCAGTTCCCTTGGCCGCTGGTGTAGCCCAGGGGCGTCCCTTCGAGCGCCACCTCTTCAGGACCTGCGGCGAGCTTGCCTTGTCGACGACCCGGAGGTGGGAGCATAGAAGTAAAGACTACTATGTGAAAGGGCCTAATTCCCCAATTCTTTGCGACGCTTATCTGCGATGCGGAGGCGTTCCGCCCGCTCCTTCTCGCGCTCCTCCTGGATCTCCTCGAGCACTTCCATTTCTTTCCAGCTCAGGCCTGCACGGTCGTAGAGGACGTACGTCACCACCGCGAGCACGACAGCAACCGGCAGCATGATCCACATCAAGTCGACGGCGACGAACTTATTCGTCAGGAACACGCCGCCCGCGCCAGCGAGCCACAGCGCGATCGTCACGGCGTCGACCCGCTTCTTGCTCTCTAGCTTCTCTTCCAGCTCAGCCTCAACAGGGTCGACCGGAGTCGCCTCCTTGGTCGACCCGGCGCTGGACGTTGCAGGAAGGTTTGTCGGCGAGGCCGGCCCCTGCGGCAAATCGGCAAACAGGGCATCGAGTTCGCTGCGGGTGCTGGCGTTTGCCACCCGCGCTGTGCGGTCTTCAAATTCGCCCAGGTTCAGGTAGCCGTCCGCGAAGTGTGTCCCCAGTTTGTCTAGCGCGGCGTTGCGGTCTGCATGGCCAATTCGGGTCTCGGGGGTATCGGACAAGGCGGTATCAACTCCAAACGTCGTCTCAGCAATCGTCGCCGATCTTAGCTGAGCCTGAAGTATCTACTGTCCGCCCAGTTCCTTCCTACGCTCAATCACTATGCGCATCCGCTCCGCGCGCTGCTGGCCCTGTTCACGTTCAAGGTCGTTCAGCGCCCGGATCTCGTCGCCGCTCATGCCGTACGCGTTCGCAAGGATCACGTTCAGCACACCGGCGATCGGGAACACGATCCACGCGAACTCCACGTCAAACACCACGCCGAGCATCAAAAAGACGCCCACCGTCACGCCCCAGAGACCGCCGATGATCATGTCAATGCGCTTCTTCCGCACTAACTTCTGCTCGACCTCAATCACCTCGGCCTGCCTCGTGTCCACGCCATCGTTCCCGCGCAGCACCGGGGCGTTTGCTGTTTCGGGAGGCGCGGCTGGCAGATCGTCGAAAAGCGAATCAAGCTCGCCGCGCGTGCGCGCATTGGCCGCGCGTGCCGTGCGATCCTCGAACTCGCCCAAGTCCAGATACCCGTCGGCAAAGTGGCTTCCCAGGCGCTCGAGAGCAGCGTTGCGATCCGCGTGGCCCACTCGGATTTCCGGGTTATCCTGCATGATCGCAAGCATATCGAACTTGCGCTTGACCTTGCCCCGACGGAAAGGATGACACTTCTGCACATGACCGAATCCAGTTGGTACAGCATCGGCGAAGCGGCCGAGGCGCTCGGAGTGACAGCGAAAGCACTGCGGCATTGGGAGGAGCTCGGCCTGATCGAGCCCGCCCGCACGTGGAGCGACTACCGCGCCTACTCCGAGGCCGACCTCGAACGCGGCGCGGCGATCGCGCTTTACCGCAGCGTGGGTGTGCCGCTTGCACAGATCGCCGGTTTGCTCGGGGCATCGGAGCACATGCTTATCGACGCCTTACGCCACCACCACGAAACGCTTTCCGCAAAGCGCGACGTGCTGGATCGCCAACTGGATGCGGTCATGACCTTGATTGACCAAACGAAGAAAGGAAGTGTCGATATGGACGCAATGAAGCGATACCTCGGCGAGGATATGCCGGCGTACCAGGAGGAAGCAGAGCAGCGCTGGGGCGACACCGCCGAGTGGGCGCAGTCACAAGAGCGACTGTCCGAGATGGGCGAAGAGGACTTCGCTCGGTTGCGCGAGGAGCAGGACGCGTTTGCAGCTGACCTTGTTGCCGCTCGCGACGGTGGGGTAGCGGCTGGCTCGGCTGAGGCAGCAGCGCTGGTACAGCGCCACCGCGAGATGATCGGTCAGTGGTACGAAGCAACGCCCGCGCGTCAGCTCATCCTCGCGCGCATGTACGTGGCCGATGAGCGTTTCCACGACGCCTACGGCGGTGCGCAGGAGTACCTGCTCGAGCTGGTTGAAGCTCAGGCCGCCGCAGACGGCGTGGACACCGCCAACCCGCAGTGGGAGGGGTAAACGCCTTCCTTATACCGGGCAGATGACGGGCACGCCGCTATCGTCGAGAATCCGGGCCCGGATGCCGTAGACCTTCTCCAGCAGGTCGGGTGTGAGCACTTCATGCGGAACGTCATGTGCCACAACCCGGCCTGCTTTGATCACCAGCAACTCGTCGCAAAAGCGGGCCGCGAGGTTCAGGTCGTGGATTGCCACCAGCGCAACCCGTTCTGTGCCCACGACCTCGTCGCGTACAAGCTGGAGCAGATGCACCTGGTGGTGCAGGTCGAGGGCGGACGTTGGTTCGTCGAGAAGCAAAATGCTTGGGGAGCGTACCAACATCTGCGCTACACCAACGAGCTGACGTTGGCCGCCCGACATGTCGGAGACCATGCGGTCTGCAAGGTAGGTGATACCGAGGCGCTCCATGATGTCCGCAGTTGCGCCGATCGGATCCCAGCCTGATTCCCCGCGGCGACGTGCCGAAACCATGATGGACTCGAATGCGGTGAGCGAAGCCGTGGTCAGCATGTCCTGCGGGACGTACCCGACGGCGGTGGTGCGTGCCTTGCCGGTCACTTCGCGACCGTTCACCACGATCGAGACGCTGCCCGCGGTCGGTGTCTTAATACCGGCGATGGTCTTCACCAGGGTGGACTTGCCGGCGGCGTTGGGTCCAAGGAGGCCAACCACCTTGCCTGCTTCCAGGTGGTCGAAGGTCATGTCATCGATGATTGTGGTGCGGCCGTAGCCGACTGAGAGATTCTGCGCCGCGATCATGTCAGCTCCTCCGTTTTGCGCGGGTGAAGATGAGGAAGACGAAGAATGGCACGCCGACCAACGAAGTGATGATGCCGATCGGAATGGCAAGGCCAGGAATAATTGACAGGCTTACGGCGTACGCGAGGCTGAGCAACATTGCACCTGCGGCGGCTGCGCCAGGGAGGAAGTACTTTTGATCCTCGCCGACGAGCATTCGCGCTACATGTGGTCCTACTAGACCAACGAAACCGATGATTCCCGTAAACGCGACGGCAGCCGCTGCGAGGAAAGACGCGACGAGCAGGGTAGTGATGCGCAAGCGTTTGACATCGATGCCGAGGGCGGCAGCGCGATCGTCGCCAAGCCTCAGTGCGGTGAGCCGCCACGAGTTGGCAATACAGAACGGGATCGCAGCTGCGACCACCACTGCGAGGATGATGTTCGCACTCCAGTTCGCGCGCTGCATCGAACCCATTGTCCAAAACACGATTTGCTGCAGGGCCTCGATGTTTGCACCGTACTGCAGTAGCGAAAGTAGAGCTTGGAAGAAAAACGAGAGGGCGATGCCCAGCAGAATCATCGATTCTGCGGTAGCACCGCGCCACACTGACGCTCCAGCAACAATGGCCACTGCGATAAGCGCTGACAGCGCTGCCATCAGCGCAAGGTTGAACTGGGGATTGGCGATGACGGTCCAGCCCATCACGATAGACAGTGCAGCTCCGAACGCGGCAGCTGCCGAAATGCCCAGAGTGAAGGGCTCCGCCAGTGGGTTATCCAAGATCGTTTGCATCTGGCCGCCAGCCAAACCGAGTGCGGCGCCGCACAGCACGGCCATCACTGCAGCCGGGAGGCGGAGCGTCTGGATCACCACCCGAGATTGCTCGTCGACCAGTTCTGGGCGGAAGACGGCGTTGAATACGTCCGCAGGGGCAATATCGATTGGACCGACCACCACGGCGAAGATGAAACTCGCGAACGCCGCGACGATCAACCCAGCAATGGAGATTGCTTTTTTGCGTCCGCGCCGACGGTAGCTTTCAATCGCCGCTTGGCGAGCATCGTCTGGCGCTTGCAGCGCCGGAGATACCTGAGTTGTCACGGTCTAGCTCTCGTCAGGGTTGGCCGGGTCGATGAAGAAGACGCCGCTGTAGTCGAAAGGCATCCAGTCTTCGTGGAATTGCTTGAAGTCTTCGGTCGGGTTGAGGTCGGAGAATTCCTCCGGGTGAATCCACTTAGCAAATGCTTCGAGGGCGAAGACGTTGAACGGGTTGTCGTAGAACTGGTGGTAGACAGCGAAGTAGTTACCGTTCTTCGGCGCGTCCAGAAGCTCCATGCCGGCTTTGCTCAATGGGCCGTCACAGGTCTCCAACGCGAGCTCGGGAGTGGACTGATAGCCCAGCTCCACGTGGCGGAACGTGTCGGTCTTATTCGGGTCGCGTGCCCATTCGCCTCCGGTGACGATGATTTTTTCTGGGTTCAGCTCCACGAGTTTTTCCGGGGTAATGGTCTTGTTCTCCGGCCCAATGACCTCGGGGCCGAGGTTGTGACCACCCGCGGCGGTGACCAGGGTGCCTAGGTGGACGTCGCCTGCCACTGCGCAGCAATCGTTGTAGCCCGCTGCGGTCCAGAGCAGCACATCTGGCTTGTTGGAGGTCTTAGCGGCCCGCTCGGTGATGTCTTTGACCTTCGCGTTGTAGAACTCGTTGTACTTCTCCGCGCGCTCACTCTGGCCCAGGAGGTCGCCGAGCAGGGTCATCGACACGGTGGTGTTCTCGAGCGGCTTTTGGCGGAAATCGATGAAGGCGTAGGTGATGCCAGCCGAGTCCAGATCAGTAATGAACCCGCTTTCCTCAACCGCTTTTTTCTGATCGAGGGTCATGATCACCACATCTGGATCCTGTGCCAGAAGGTTCTCGACGGTCACGTCTCCCTTTTGGATCGATCCGATCACAGGCATGTCTTTTGCCTCGGGTTGGAGCTCGAAGAGTTTCTCGCGGAAAGCTCCCGCTGCAGTCTCCAAATCCTGGCCGTACGCGACGATGTTGTCCAGAGGGTTCTCCTGCAAAAGGGCAGTGGCGTACGCAGCGCGGCCCTCTGCAAGAACGATACGATCGGGCATTTCCTCGAATTCGATCTTGCGCCCAGCAGCGTCGGTGACTGTGAGCGCGGCATCAGCAGTTCGCTCTGACGATGATGTCGATTGTGATTCTTGAGCTCCGGTCACGGATGTCTGTGCCGTATTCCCGGACGAATCTGAGCAGGCGGTCACGCCAAGCGCAGTGGTGATAGCGATCGCCGCAGTGGCGACCTTGAGAGAGATCTTCAATTCAACCCCTTGGGATTTGAGTAAGCCTAGGCTAATTAAGCCAGTATTGGAACATGGTAAGGCAAACCTAAATCCGATACAAGGAGCAAGTGGATTAGGGGGTGGGAAAAATTGACGGTTACGAGGAAATGCTGGGGGCAGGGCGCCCCCCGGAGTGAGTTGCTACTTGGACTCGACGTAGCGCGGTTGCCGGTGCTGTAGAACAAGTACGCGGCGCGAACGTTCGTGGGCGCGGTGTAAACGAAATTTTCCGTTTGGCCTTGTATGGAAAACAAACGCGGAAGGTCAAAACCCGATCTGCATCGAGTCAGTAGGATGGCGGGAACCTGACCGAACGCACACGCCCGCCGAAGGAGCGCACCGTGAACGACAACTATGATCCGCAGCTCGACCCGCAGCAGACCCCGGGTGAGGTGCCGCCGCCGGCGCCACTGCCGGATGAGGCCCCGTACGACCCGGAGCTCGACGGTCCGGAACCGGAGCCGCAGGGTCAGCAGCAGGCAGAGGCACAAAGTGGCGAGATGATCGGCGCGACCGGCGACGCACAGGGCGACAACACCCTGGAGAAGGACCCCTCCGACTGGGTCTCCGGCGACGACCCGATGACCGAATCCCAGAAGTCCTACCTGGACACCTTGGCCAAGCAGGCTGGGGAGCAGCTTCCTGCGAACATGACCAAGGCCGAGGCATCGCAGCACATCGACCGCCTCAAGGGCATCACCGGGATGTAGTCGGGGAGTAGGGCATTACTCGCTGCGATTACGCAGTGGTGAGCTCGAACTTCTCGAGCTCGCTCTCCATCCCGTTGACCACCACGGATAGCGCCTGCGTGCCGGGGTAGTACGTCCGCGTGCTCGTCACGCGGAACACATGGTTCTTCTCCACCACGCGGGTTTCACCCGGCGCGAGCGTGAACTTTCCTAACCGGAAGACGCTCGGACGCCGGGTGCCGTTCTTTTTCAGGAAGTACACGCGGTACTCGCCGAGCACCTCCTGCGGCTCCGAGCTGGTATTGGTCAGCGACACCGTGAGCACCGCGGCGTCGCCCACCGCGACAGCTTCGGGGAACTCGACGTCGCTGATTTGGATCGCGTCACCCGTCGCAAAGCCTGCGATGCCCAAAGCCTCCGGATGGCCCTGCTTGATCAGCCCGCGCAGGCCCCGCTCGACCACCCACGCCGCATGCGGCGCATCGCTTGCCGCCCACCGACGCGCCGTCTCCAGCGCCAGATCAGGGTGCGTGCGCGTGATGTCGTTCAAGTTGTTCGCCACCGAATTGCGCACGAACAGCGACTCATCCGCGTACAGCCGGTCCAGCACCGGGATGATCGGGGAGGGGTCGGCCACAAACGGGGTGTGCACCCGCGCCCACGGCAGGCGAGGCCGAATCCCCTCGGAGGCCAGGCGGCGCACATTGTGGCTCTCCGAGCGCGACCACTCGTCCACGCGCGCAAGCGTCAGCTCCGGGTAGCGCTCGAGGTAGGGGCGCATCGCCCACTCACCGGTAAACGCGCGGGTCAACGCCTCAATCGCATCAAGCGACTCATCTGGATGCTCGAGCCCGTACAGCTCGATATAGCGGCTCACCGGCCACAGGTGGAAGCCATGGTTGAAGTAGCCCTCGCCCTCTTGAAGCTCGGGGCCAAGCTTATCGACGACCCCTTCTACCGCCTCGGCATAATCCTCCGGAAGCCGATCGCGCAGCGCTTGGGCGAAGACGGTGACGCGGTCGAGGATCTCCAGTTCGCCCACGCGCGGGACAACGTAGGCGGCGTACTCGTCGCCGTCGATGCCCAGTTGGTCGCCGAGCGTTTTCGCCGCCTCCGCGTCGAAGTAGTCCTTCATCTTCTTCGCCATTTACGCGCTACTCTTCTTCGTCGACTTCTTCTTGCCGCTGCTCTTGCCGCCGCGCTTGTCCAGCGACGCCTTCAGCGCCTCCATGAGGTCGACCACGTTGTCGTCGTCGTCCTCATCGTCCGGCTGCTCGCCGAAGGTGGCTTCGGTGTCGATGGTGTCGCCTTGCTCGAACTTCGCGTCGATGAGCTTGCGCAGCTCAATCTGGTAGTCGTCTTCGAACTCCTCCGGCGTGAAGTCGGAGGCGTAGGACTCCACGAGCTGCTGCGACAGTTCCAGTTCCTTGCTCGACACTTTCGCGCGGGACTTCACGCCCTTGAACTCGCCGTCGAAGTCCAGCTCGCGGATCTCGTCGGCCCACATCATGCCCTGCAGCACAATGACCTTGCCCACCACCCGCAGCACGCCAAGGCGCGTCTTCTGTCGCAGCGCGAAGCGCACCACCGCGATCAACTCGGTGTCTTCGAGCGTCTGGCGAAGCAGCAGGTACGACTTCGGGGTCTTGCCCTCGGGCGCGAGGTAGTAAGACTTCTCCAGCATGATCGGGTCGATCTGGTCCGCGGGCACGAACTGTACGACATCGATCTCGTCGTTGTCGGCCTCGGGCAGGGAAGCGAAGTCGTCGTCAGTGAGCACGACCGTATCCCCGTCTTCCTCGAAGGCTTTATCGATGTGCTTGTACTCGACCTTCTCTCCACAGACCTCGCAGCGGCGCTCGTAGCGGATGCGCCCGCCGTCTTTGTCGTGGACCTGGTGGAAGGAGATGTCGTGGTCTTCGGCCGCGCCGAATGCTTTGACGGGAACATTGACAAGGCCGAACGTGATTGAGCCGGTCCAGATTGCGCGCATGTGCAAAAGTGTACGGAAACAGGAGGGAGGCAAGCGCGTGGCGCAGCAAAGCACAAAAGTGCGCGTTGACGGGCACGACCTCAAGGTCAGCAGCCTCGACAAGGTGCTCTACCCGGCCACAGGCACCACCAAGGCCGACGTCATGCGCTACTACCTCGAGGTCGCCGATGTCATGGTGCCCAGATCGCGCGCCGGCCGGTGACTCGAAAACGCTGGCCAGATGGCGTCGATAAGCAAAGCTTCTTCCGAAAAGACCTGGAGGATTCCGCACCGAGCTGGGTCACCACCGGGGAGATCGAGCACAAGACCTCGACGAATACATATCCGCTTGTCGACGGCCCAGCCGTGCTTGCTTGGTTCGCCCAAGTTGCCGCTCTTGAGCTGCACACCCCGCAGTGGCGCTTCGGTGCGGGCGATTCGAAGCTGAACCCGGATCGGCTTGTGCTCGACCTTGATCCCGGCGAGGGCGTGACGCTCGTGGAGACTGCGGAGATCGCGCTCGCGTGCAAAGAGGTGCTCGACGGGATGGGGCTGGTGAGTGTGCCGGTGACGTCGGGGTCGAAAGGCATTCACATCTACGCGGGGTTGGATGGGGAGACCGATGCGGCGGGCGTGAGCCAGGTGGCGAAGGCGCTTGCGCAGGCGCTGGAGGAGGAATACCCGGAGCGCGTGACGGCCGTGATGCGCAAGACGGAGCGCGCCGGGAAAATCTTTCTCGACTGGAGCCAGAACAACGGCAACAAGACGACGGTGAGTCCGTACTCGCTGCGCGGGCGGGAGCGGCCCACGGTGGCGACGCCGCGGACCTGGGAGGAGGTCGCGGAGCCGGGACTGAAGCACCTCGAGTTCGGGGAGGTGATGGAACGCGTTCAGGACGGCATCAATCCGATCGCCGTGCTTGGGGGTGGGGAGGCGCCGGGGTCGGATGGCGACCGCCTGGCCACCTACCGCTCCATGCGTGACGCGACGAAGACCGGCGAGCCCGTGCCCGAGGCCGCGCCACGTCCGCGCAACGGGGTGCCCATCTTTGTGATCGGCGAGCACCACGCGCGCCGCCTGCACTGGGACTTCCGCCTTGAGCACGATGGCGTGCTCGTCTCCTGGGCCGTGCCGAAGGGTCCGCCGCTCGACCCGGAAAAGAACCGCCTTGCCGTGCAGACCGAAGACCACCCGATTGAGTATGCCTGGTTCGAAGGCACGATTCCGAAGGGCCAGTACGGCGCGGGAGATGTGAAAATCTGGGACATCGGCACCTGCGAGATTGAGAAGTGGCGCGACGACGAGATCATCGCCGTGCTTTTCGGCCGCGACGACGGCGGTCTCGGCGGGGTCCCGCGCCGCTTTGCGCTGATTCGCACCGATGCGGAGGAAAACCACTGGCTGCTGAAGTTCATGAAGCGTCAGCCGGACGAGGCCACGCCAGCGCCGGGTGAGCTTGCCCCGCCGAAACCCATGCTTGCCATCGCCGGCACCAAAGCCGACATCGACCTCGCCATCAAAGACGGCGCCACCTTCGCGTTCGAAATGAAATGGGACGGCTACCGCATCATCGCCGACACCCGCGCCGGCACCACCCGCCTGATCAGCCGAAACGGCAAGGACTACACCTCACTCTTCCCCCACATCGAGGAGTTCGAGCAATTGCTTGACGACGCCACCGTCGACGGCGAGCTCATCGCCCTCGGCGAGGACGGACGCCCCGATTTCTCGGCGCTGCACGGCGTGGACAAGCACGGTGCCACCGAGGGTGTCGAGCTGCGCTACATGGCGTTCGACCTGTTGCGCCTCGGAGAGCGCGACCTCACTGGCGAGCCGTACACGGAGCGTCGTAAAGCTTTGGAAGCGCTGGGGGAGAGCGAGCACATTGTTGTGCCTCCCGCCCATGCGGGCAGCTTCAAATCTGCTTGGCGGGTGGCTGAGGAAATGGGGCTGGAAGGGGTCGTCGCAAAGCAAACAAGCTCTGTGTACGAGCCTGGAGAACGAAGCCGCGCGTGGCTGAAGATCAAGCGGGCGCTGCACCAAGCGGTGGTGATTGTTGGGGTGCGCGAGGGCAAGTCGCTGCTGGTGGCGGTGCCGGATGAGGACGGCGAGCTGGCATACGCAGGGCGGGTGGGCACCGGGTTTTCTGCCGGGCAGTTCGCGGAGATTGAGAGGAAGCTGCGGCGCAGCCAGCGGAAAACGCCCCCGGTGGACGTTCCGAAGTCCGATACCGAAGGCGTTTTCTGGGTGACGCCGAAGTATGTTGCCGAGGTCGCACTTGCGGGCGCGACTGGAGGCAAGAAGGTGCGCCAGGCGTCGTGGCGCGGATGGCGCGATGACCTGGACCCCAGCGAGGTGCGCTGGGAGGTCTAGCTGGCCAGTTGATCTCGCGCGAGACCGGCTCAGCGGCTACTTGTCGTCGCGGATTGTCGGGTGCTCGCCGTCGTCGTCCTGGCTGATGTCGTAGGTGAGCTGCGACTCCTCGACAGAGTCGTCAGCTTCCTGGCCGTAGCCCAAAGCCGAACCGGTGTCCTGCGCGAACTGGTCGTCGTCGTGATCGATCGGCTTGTTCGTGCTGCCCTCAGTGGTGTAGCCGGGCTTTGCTGGATCGTTCTGCATGCTTTCGTTCCTTTCACCAGTAAAACGTGGTGCATCCGATACTAGCGGGGGCGCTTTAACTGGAGTCTGCGACTGCCACACGCGCGGCCGAGCTGGCTAAGCTTCCAAGCGTGTCCCAGCGATCGCCCGAGAACATCCTGCTTCGCCTCCCCAAGGAGGAAGAGGAGGCTGTCCGGGCGATTTACGCTGCCCTAGCGGAGCGTGGCTTCCCGCAGCAGCACCAGCGCCCGCACGTCTCGATCACCTTCGCGCCCACCATGGACACCCGGGTGGTGGGGGAAGCAGCAGAACTCCTCCCGGGGCTTTTGCCAGAAGCTTTACGACGAGCTGGCGTCGTCATCTTCGGCACTAAATCGAAGCAGACAGTGACGTGGTTGCTTGAGGCCCCGGATGAGCTCGAACGCGCAGCCCGGCGCTTAAGCGCGATGAACCCCGACGGGCGCGGCGAGCGGTGGGTACCCCACCTGACGATGGGCTTGCGCCTGCCGAAGGCCATCGTGCCGGACTACGTCGCGGCCTTGGGAGAGGTCACCTCGCCGCACTTCACCGAAATCACCGCGGAGCGCGCTGTGTTCTACCAGCCGCGACTGGGCACCGAGTTCGCTTTCTAGCGCCCACTTCGTAACGCCTGGCAGCTCAGTCGTGGCGTGGGGCGGCGCCCGCGATGCGGTCCGCCATCCAAGCTCCGTCGCGGTCGCTGCCGCGCCACGGCACCTCGCCGTTGAACGCGAGGGGTGCGTCCGACGCGGCAATCACGACGTTGCCGTAGGCGCGTCCGGCGAGCATCTCCTCCGGACCCGCCACAGCTACGTGCGCGAACACCTCCCGCAGCCCCGCGAGCTCCGCACGCGTCTCCTCCAACCCGGCGCGGTCGCCGACGTTCGCCACGTACAGCCCACCCGGCGTTAGCACCGAACGCACCGCCCGAAAGAACTCCACCGTGGTCAGCGCGCGGGGAGTGTCGGGTCCGGCGAAGACGTCGCGGGTGATTGCGTGCACAGGGGTCGGGGCGTTGGAAGGGGCGTCGATAAGCGAATCGATGAATGCCCGAGCCTCCGCAACCTGAATGGCAACCGGCGGGTCGAATGCCCACCGAACGAGCTCCGCAAGCTCGGCGTCGATCTCCACCGCGACCTGCTCGCCGCCGAAGCGATGAGCGAAATAGCTCGGCAGCGCGCACCCGGCCGCACCGAGATGCACCGCGCCCTCAGGGCGCAGCGCGTGCGACTCCGCAAATCCTGCGATCCAGCGCATGTAGTCGTACTCGAGCACCTCGGGCGCGCCGGGCACGACATACGACGACGGCACGCGGTTGACCTCGAGCACGTATCCGCCGTCGCGCGCCGGGTCCGCGACGATCGATGCCTCGCCAGTGTAAATCGGGTATGTGCCCGCGATGCGCTTCTTCGACGCCCGGGGCTTTCTCACTCGCTCCACGACTGCGTCCGGTGGAAGCAGCAGGCGAGCACCGCACCCGCCGCAATCACCGCGCCGGGCAGCCAGATGGTTGCGCTCATCGCCGCAGCAAAAGGTTCGTGGAGGGTTTCGGGGAGCGGTCCGCTTATCGACGCTCCGCCGCCCACCCGAGCAGCCGCATCCTCGCCCAGCTGGCGTGCCAGTTGGGCAGACATCATCGCGGCGATCGCGGCCGAGCCGATGACGGCGCCGATTTGGCGCATCGTGTTGTACACCGATGAGCCGGAGCCAGCGAGGTGGCGCTCCAGGTTGCGCGTGGCCACCATGGACAGCGGGCCCCACATCATCGAGTTGGCCACGCCGTAGAGCACCGAGATGGCGTACATCCAGCGCGCGTCGACGGCGGGGGTGGTGATCAGCGCCGCCGCACCGATCGAGATGGCGGCCATGGTGAGGCCCGCGATAGCGAACGGCTTCGGGTCGTGAGTATTGGTGAGCCTGCCGATAGCGGGGGAGAGGAAGAACGACACCGCACCCGACGGCAGGATGAGCAGCGCGGCGTGTGTAGGCGTGAACTCCTGGACGGTTTGGACGTAGATCATCCACGGGATCGCGAACGTAGACACCGCGAAGCCGACAGTGGCGATCACCCCGCCGGCGAGAGCGAAGTTGCGGTTGGCGAACAACTCCAGCGGCACGAGCGCGTCCGTCCCGCGGCTCGCCTGCCAGCGCACGAACAGCACCATGGCTACCGCACCGACTGCGAGGAGCGCCCACACGCGCCAATCCCAGCCAAAGTGCTGGGCCTCCTGAATGCCGTAGACCAGGCAGAACATGCCGATTGCGCTGAGTGCCATGCCGGCCCAGTCGAAGCGCCGGTTGGTCTGCTCCAGCTTCGGCACGAAAGTCATTGCCAGGATGAGGCCGACAACGCCGACTGGCACGTTGACCCAGAAGATCCACGGCCAGCCGCCGGCGTCGACAAGCACACCGCCTAGCAGCGGGCCGGTGACGGTGGCGAGGCCGGCGGTCGCGCCCCACACGCCCATCGCGCTGCCGCGCTGCTTCGGTGTGAAAGTGCGGATCATCACCGACATTGTCTGCGGGGTGACCAGCGCCCCGCCGAGGCCTTGGAACGCGCGGGCGGTGATCAGTGCGGCGGCTGAGCTAGCCAGCCCGCAGGCGAGCGAAGATGCGGTGAAGAGCGCGAGGCCGATGAGGTAGATCGTGCGCGGCCCGAATCGGTCCCCGAGGCGGCCAGTGATCAAAAGCGGCACCGCGTACGCCAAAAGGTACGCGCTATTGACCCAGATGACCTCGTTATACGTCGCGTCCAGGCCTGACGAGATCGCGGGGATTGCCACCGAGACGATGGTCGAATCCACCAGGATCATGAAAAACCCCAGCATCATCGACCACAGAGCGGGCCACGGTGATGCGGATGTGGCCGTTGCAGGGGTCGTCGACAAGCGAAAAGCTCCTAGAAAGGCAACATCTGCTGGACCTGAGGCGGCAGCAGCGGGCGCACGGTGGGCAACGCGACGGTGGCGACACCGCCAAGCACCGCGAGGATGCTCAGCACGATTACCGCGGTGGTTGCGGAATCGTTCGACTCAGAGGACAGGGTCATTCGCTGCGGCTTCTGCTCGACCAGAGAGTCCTCGGCCTGGGTCTCCGGGATGACCTGCGCGGCCGGGCGCTCCGTGACGGAGAGAGTCTCATCCGCAGGCAGCGCCGCAGAGTTGATGCCGAAGAACTTGTCCAAGCCCTTCACGTTGAACTGGGTGGACATGTAGCGGGCGTGGGTGTCGGTGTTCCATTGCGAGACCACGATGTCCATGTCCGCGATCGTCGAGCCTGGCACGATGTAGCCACCATACGGCTGGGAGAAATTGCCCGGGGTCTGCGCGTTGGACCAGGGGCCGTGCTTGGCCACCGTCGCCACCGGGACGTTCGCCCAATCCTGCGCGAGGGTGTCGGAGATGCGGACCTCGATTGCCAAGGTCGCCTCGTTGAACATCACCAGTACCCACTTGCCCTGGATGTAGCGCAGGTTCATTTCGCCGGCCTCGATGTTCGAGCCGCTAAGGATCGGTGCGCCCGAGTCGCCCCACTTACCCGAAGCCGGGTCGAAGAGCTGCCACTTCGAGCGGTCCGCGATGTCCTGCTCGCGGAAGCGCGACAGGTACACCGGGTCGTCGCGCTTAAACTGCGTGGACACGACGTAGATGTAGCCGTCTGGGCCCTTCTCCCAGGAGATGAGGTTGCCCATGCCGCTCATGTAGTCGGCGGAGGTGGTGCCGATCGAGCTCCACGACTTGCCGCCGTCGGTGGACTTGAAGATCTCGGTGTCGCGCACGTTGCCGATGCCGTGGTTCCACATCGCTTGCATGTACAGCGTGCCGTCGAGGTTGATCACGTCGGACGGAATCAGCGTGAGCTCATCCTCGTGCAGGTACCCGACGGTCTGCTCGACGCGCTCGCCGCGGTTGAGCGGGCGGATGATCTCGATGAAGCCATCTTCGTTCATGCGCGCGACGACGCCGACCGGGCTCATCCAGTCACCCTCGCCGAAGCGCTGGCCGCTGAAAGAGTCGCCGAAGATCATCGCGAACTCGCCGCCACCCAGCGGAGCCATCGTGCCCAGGTCAGTCGCTCCGAGGCCGACGTGGCGCGAGTGCTTGCCGGCAACATCGTCCATGATCTGCACCACGGTGCCGTCGGGCATGGTGTACGGCTGCGACGCTTGCTTCTGCGGCGGGGCGGAGTTGTCCACCGTTGGGCCGGAGGAGCTAGACAGTTCCGAACTCAAACCGGAGCTGGAGCTTGACTGCGCGAGCGCGTCGGGCACCACCGTTGCCGTAAGGATGAGTGCGGATGCGGTGGCGGCGCTCACGGCACCGGTAAGGCGGGGAAGGGGAGTGCGAGACATCGCGATAGCTACCTTTGGCTTGCGGGGCAAAACATCTCGAATGTAGCAAAAATGCGGCCCGCCCAGTAGGGCGAACCGCGTTTCACAGGTTGCGGGGGAGGCGGGTTACACGCCTGCGTCCTCGTGCGGGTCGTTGTCCGCGTCGTCCTTAGTCTCGTGGCGAGTCCCCGGCTCGTGCTCCGGCGGAGCGTAGATCGAGTACAGCTTCGCCGGCTTCTCGGACTCGTTGACAAAGTTGTGCCACTTGCCGGCCGGGACGAACGCCGCCCAGTCAGCGCCGACAACCTGGTCGACCTCGAGATCATCCTCGCTCGCGCCGATCATTGCGCGCAGCTCGCCCTCTTCGAGGCGCAGGAACTGGTCGTGGTCGTCGTGAATCTCGGCGCCGATCTCGCCGCCCGGCTGGATGGTCATCACCGTCAGCTGCAGGTTCTTGCCGGTCCACAAGGTGTCGCGGAAGGCCTCGTTGTCCAGCGTCGCCTTTTCAATATCCACCACGTATGGGTTCGGGCCGTGGTCGTTGCTCATAATCGCTCCTTCGCTCACCGGTTAGGTACAACTCCCACCGTAGCGAAGCTTTTCGCTTAACGACGGTGGCGCCCACCCCCTTCACGTTCTCGCTGCTTCCGCCGCAGCCTTACCTTTTCAACCTCGGAGAGGTTGGGGTCATCCAAGTCGATGAAGAACTCCTCGTCGTCTTGGTTTTCGGGCGCATGATCTGGCTCCAGCTCGAGTTCTGGCTCGGGTTCTGGCTCGGGTTCTGGCGCCAGCTTCGGAACAGATGCGGAAGCAAGGAGCGACTCCACCGAGAACTCCTGCGAGAAGTCTACTTGGGGCACGAACTCAGGTTCTGGGACCAGCTCTGTTTCGGGGGTGAACTCAATCTCGGGCTCGTCATCAGGCTCAGGTTCGGGCACGGCTTCCGTCTGCGAGGGCGATTCCGGTGCCGGTTCCTGCACCGCTTCCTCTGGCACAACATCTTTCGGCGCAGTGTCTTTCGGCGCAGTGTCTTCCGGCGCAGTGTCTTCCGGCGCCGAGTTTGTTCGCTCGACCGGCTCTGGGTGCTGCGGCTCCAGCACCGGTTGCGATACCGGTTGCGGCTGAGGCTGAGGCTTTGCAACCTGCACACTCTCGAACTCCTCTGTCGTAGGAGCAACGCTGTCCGGACGCTCAATCCCAGCGAGGGAGACGTACCGTGCAGTGTGCTTCGGGTGGAGGTAATCGCCAGGATCCGCAACGTGGTCACGCTCCACGCTGACACCCCAGGTGTTGTCGGGGAACTCGATGAGTGACCACGGCTTTGCCAAACGCACGTCGGGTACTTTCAGCTGCTGCACCGGATATGCCGGGTTGTCCTCACTCGGCTCAGCTACATCGAGTGCCGCCATGCCCTGCAGTAGCACGGCGCGCGCGTATAACTGCGGAACCTGGGAATCAGTGTGGGTGGCCTGCATGTAGGAGATGAGTTGTGTCGCCTCGTCCCCGCGGATCGCGCCCAGCAGTTTCGGTCCCAAGGTGATTGCAACCAGACTGCCGATGTGGTGGAGGGCTACCAGCCATTGGCCTGGCGAGCGGGCCGTGATTTCTTCTCGGGTGTATTCCCCCATCGAGGTGTCAACGACCAGCATTTCGCCCGAAGGCAGTGTCAGGGTGTCGTCCGGCGCGTCGTTACGCGGCACGGCGAGCAATGGGGGAGGCAGCAGCACGCGAACCGCGAACTGGCCTGCGGCCTCATCCCACGCAACAGTTGCGCTGGTTTTCGGCATCAGTAGTGACGCATCGACGCGCCGCATATCGGTGAAGCGCTCTCGATAGTAGGGATCAATCTCGCCGATCACTCGGCCTTGCGCGGTCTCCTGATCGTCGATACTCGCCCCGAGCAGACGCACCCGCCACGAGCCACTGAGCGGGTTGGGTTGAAGCAAAACCTCTTCATGCGCCATGCCAGCCATGCCGGCGAAGTCGTTGAACAGTGGTGCTTGTACGACGTTGTCAACCGGCAGCTCAACGCCTTCTCCCCAGGTCGCAGGCGCCAAAGGGTAAATCCTCGGACCCATGGTGCCTCCTTCAGCGAATCTCATCCCGCCCCGACCCACTCAGGTTCTTCATCATACGGCAGAGCCGAGACTAGGCAGTGCTTGCAGCCTCCCGGCCCGGAGCCGACTCGTCCCGTTCAGGCATGAACTTTTTCGCCAGTTGCACGATCGCGAGCACGATGAACCCGGTGATCAGGCCAAACACCAGCGAGACGCCGGTGTCAACGAGCCAACCGGAGAATCCACCGCCGACGGTTTCGGATAGACGCTCGATGAGGTCGTGTGGCCAGTGCCAGCCCACCACCTCGTGGAGACCCCGCACGATGAGGTGGCCGCCAACCCAGAGCATGGCGATGGTGCCGATGATGCCGATGGCGCTGAGCACGTACGGCATGCCCTTAACCAACGCGCGTCCTGTCTTGGGGGCGTTGCCGCGGCGAATCATGCCGTGGCCGATGTCATCAACCTTGACCAGAAGCGCAACCGCGCCGTAGACAGCGAGGGTGATGAAGATGCCCACCGCGACCAAAACTGCGGCCTGCATCCAAATCGATTCGTTCGCGATCTCATCGAGCGCGATAATCATGATCTCCGCGCTCAGGATGAGGTCGGTGGTGATCGCGCTCTTCACCAACGTGTCTTCGTCTTGCGGGGTCTTGTTGACGGCCCGCTCTTCCTCAGCATGCTTATCTGCGGCAAGCTTGTGCGCGATCTTTTCCGCACCCTCGAAACAGAGGTAGGTACCGCCGGCCATGAGCAGGGGAGTGAGTGCCCACGGCGCGAAAGCGTTCAGCAACAGCGCGATCGGCAGGATGATCACGAGCTTGTTGCGCAGCGAACCCTTTGTGATCTTCCAGATCATCGGCAGCTCGCGAGCCGGGGTGACATCGGAAACATACTGCGGGGTCACCGCGGCATCGTCGATGACAACGCCAGCAGCCTTGGCAGATGTTTTCGCTGAAAGAGCTGCGACATCGTCGACTGAAGATGCTGCAGTGCGTGCGATCAGCGCGACGTCGTCAAGCAAGGCGAGCAAGCCACCGGCCATGGGCGGGTCCTTTCAGTAGGCGTAAGATGCGAGTGCACAGCCTACCGTGACTTACTTCGACTTGTTCTCTACCGGCTCGTACTTCACACGGGTTCGATTGCGCTCAGCGTCCGGGTCCGGGATTGGGATCGCCGACAGCAGCGCTTGGGTATACGGGTGCTGCGGGTTGTCGAATACAGCGTCCGACTCACCAAACTCGACAAAGTCGCCTTTGTACATCACCGCGACGCGATCGGAGAGGTGGCGCACCACCGACAAATCGTGAGCGACAAACAAGTACGACAGCCCGAGCTCGCGCTTGAGTGACTCAAGCAAATTGATCACGCCCGCCTGAATGGAGACGTCGAGTGCCGAAACAGGCTCATCAAGCACGATCACGGCCGGGTTGGTAGCCAGTGCCCGGGCAAGGCCGATGCGCTGTCGCTGGCCACCGGAAAAATGGCCAGGAAAGCGGTCAATCTGAGACTCGTCGAGTCCTACAGTGCGCATGAGCTCAGTAACCCGTGCATCCTTGTCACCTTCGTACCCAAGCGCATCGAGTGGCTCGCGAATGATCTCTTTCACCGTCATGCGAGGGTTGAGCGAACTCATTGGGTCTTGGAACACCATCTGGATGTTGCGGCGTGCCTTCTGCCGCGTAGCGGTGGTGAACTTCGACGCGTCCTCACCGCAGATCACAATGCGGCTGTCTGGTGCCGGGTCAAGGTTCATAATCTCCAGCAACGTGGTGGTTTTGCCGGACCCTGATTCGCCGACAATTGCCATGCACTCGCCAGCGCGTAAGTCGAACGAAACATCCTTCACTGCATGCACAGTGCCCACCCGCCGCTTCACCAGCGAGCCCTTGGTCAAGGGGAACTCCTTGTTCAAGTTCTCCACTTCGAGCGTGACCTCGCGTTGGTCGCGGGGGACACCGGCAAGCGAGTCGTCGGGAAGCTTCGGCGTGGGGTAAAGCGGCTTGCCGTTGAGCTTGCCGTCGTGGATTTCAGCGTGCCGGATGCAAGCGACTTCATGTGGCACGTGGCCACTGAGCGGGACCATCGGTGGTTCGCCGTCCAAACACTGCTCGATGGCGATGGGGCAGCGGGGCGCGAATTGACACCTGTGCTGCATGTTCACCAGTTTCGGTGGGGTGCCCTCAATGTAAGTTAGGGGCTCAGTTGACGGTTGATCCACACGAGGGGTCGAGCCGAGCAGACCAATCGAGTAGGGCATCTGCGGCTGGTGGAAAAGAGTATGCACATCAGTCTTTTCCACAGGCCGCCCACCATACATCACCAGTACATCATCGGCAGTCCCAGCGACGACGCCCATATCGTGCGTGATCATGATGCACGCGGCGCCAGTTTCGCGCTGAGCGACCTTGATCACGTCGAGGATCTGCGCCTGGATAGTGACATCGAGCGCAGTGGTGGGTTCGTCGGCAATGAGCACTTTCGGGTTGTTCGCGATTGCAATCGCAATGACAACTCGTTGGCGCATACCCCCGGAGAATTCGTGGGGGAACGACTTCAAGCGCTTTTGCGGTTCGGGGATACCAACGAGGTCGAGTAGCTCCGCCGCCCGGTTTAGTGCCGCCTTCTTTGAGATGTTGTTGTGTGCTTGGAGGGCTTCGACAAGTTGCGTGCCGATGTCGTATACCGGCGTGAGTGCTGAAAGCGGATCCTGGAAGATCATGCCGATCTCATTGCCGCGGATCTTGGACATCTGCCTGTCCGTTTTGGTCAGCAACTCCTCGCCGCCGTACATCACAGAGCCGGTGACCTTTGCATACTCAGGAAGTAAACCCATGATTGCCATCGAGGTCACGGACTTGCCTGAACCGGATTCACCCACGATGCCTAGAGTGCGGCCGCGGTAGAGATCAAAGTCAACGCCGCGTACCGCTGAGACCACACCTGCTTCTGACGGAAATGACACGTTGAGGTCGCGGACTGAGAGCACGACCTCGCTTGACGGGTCGGCGTTTGGCTTGTATCACCCGTTTTTCAAGATTAAAGTTCAGTCACATTCGGGCAAGAGCCAATGGAATGCCAAGCGACCGCCCACCGCAGGCACATGCTTCTGCTGGGACGGTCGAAGAAAACGTTTAAATAAGCCGCGCGGGCGCACCCCGCTGAAGCCAACAGCCCGCCGGCGCCAGCCCGGCGCTAGCCCACCGGCGCGAGCTCGACCTCCTCGGCCCAAGTCAGCTCGATGCCCAGGGCACGAAGCCACTCCATCGCGTCGTCGCCGTGGCGGGTGATGCCCTCGACGGCGTTCAGCGTGGCGTCGATAGCCTTTTCTGCTTCTTCCGCCGTGATCAAACCGGCCGATGTCGCCGCGGCAAGCTCGTCGATGTCCAGCACGTCAATCGGGTTGCCGGTGTTGGACACCAGGTCGACGTACAGGTCGCGGGTGGTCCACACGTCGCCCTCAACGTCGATGTCAGCAATGTCGAAATAGAAGTCCTGCTCCATTTGCACGCCTTCGCGGAAGTGGAAGATGTTCGCGCGCAGGCCCAACGTCGGCAGCAGCCAACTCTCTAAGTAGCCGAACCGCGGGTGGTTCGCACCGCGTGCCATGTACAGCCCGAACTCCGTCACCCGGAAAGTATCAACCTCGCGCAAGAAGCCCTTCGGGTCGATGTTGGTCTTCGACGTCGTGTCGAACGTCTCCTGCTTCACGGGGTGAAGATCGGCGTTCATGTGCTCCTCATTCGTGGTGTGCATGGTTACCTCACGGAGAATGTTGCGACGGTCGGGGCGAAGTTACAGACGTTATCGGTGGTGCGGACACCGCCGTTAACCACCGCGAGCACCTGCCCGTGGCCAGTGTTCGCGGTACCGGACAAGGTTGCCGGTCCTGAAGGATTTATCAGATTGTTATCAAGTGACGTTACACCGGTGCTGAACGTGTTCAGGTTTATCCAGTACACCTGCATCAAACCTTGCTGCTCGGCGGCGGCAGACGTGCCCAAGGCCGTAAATACAAACGTGGTCTGACCAGGCACGGCGCCGGGTGCCGGAGTCCGGGTGGGCCCTGGAATCGCGATCGCTGAGGCAGTAGAGTGCAGGCCAGGTCCGATGCAATTGCTCGACACGGTCGGCCAGAGGAATTGGGTGAACGGGGGAGCGTCGTCCGGAAGCGGGGGTCCGCCAATCTCGCCGGTGCCGGCGTAGAAGCTCACTGCGGTTCGCAACGCGTTGGCCGCGGGTTCAGGCACAAGCGGACTGTCGGCGAACTCGTGCACGCGGGCAACGGTGTAGTCCGTCGGTCGCCCGAGGCCGTCGATGTACTGGGAGGACTGGGCATGAGCCGCTGGGAGGGTCACGGAAGTCGCGCCCGCACAGAGGGCGGTTGCCAGCGCCGCGGCGCGCGCGAGTGATCGGGAAAAGCGCACAGCTCTCCTTACAAACACCTACAGTAACTCCCGTAACAATAGTCACTATATTCCCAACGTCAAGGCGAACTCAGGAAAAAGAGCTTTCGCTTATCGACGCCTCGTTGCCACGCCTCGCAAGCCATTCAGCGCTTGGACCCCTCGCGCGGTAGTGTTTAACCGTTAATTCCGCCTATATATAAGGAGTAGCGGCTCAGTGACGCACCCTGAATTCCGCAATGTTGCCATCGTCGCCCACGTCGACCACGGCAAGACCACGTTGGTCAACGCCATGCTGGAGCAGTCCGGCGTGTTCGGCGACCACGGCGAGCACGGCGACCGCGTGATGGACTCCGGCGAGCTCGAATCCGAGCGCGGCATCACCATCCTGGCGAAGAACACGGCGATCCGACGCCAAGGTGCCGGCAAAGACGGCCGCGATCTGGTCATCAACGTCATCGACACCCCGGGCCACGCCGACTTCGGTGGCGAGGTCGAGCGCGGCCTGTCCATGGTCGACGGCGTCGTGCTCCTCATCGATGCCTCTGAGGGTCCGCTGCCACAGACCCGCTTCGTCCTGGGCAAGGCGCTCGAAGCGAAGAAGCCCGTGATCATCTGCGTGAACAAGACCGACCGCCCGGACGCACGCATTGACGAGGTCGTCGAAGAGGCGCAGGACCTCCTCCTCGAGCTCGGCGCAAGCCTCGAAGACCCGGAGGCCGCCGAGGCCGCCGAAAACCTGCTCGAGCTGCCCGTCCTCTACACCTCCGGCCGTGCCGGCCGCGCGTCCCTGGAGAACCCGGGCAACGGTGAGCTGCCGGACAACGAGGATCTGCAGCCGCTTTTCGACGTCATCTACGACGTGCTCCCGGAGCCTTCCGCCGACATCGACGCGCCGTTCCAGGCGCAGGTGACCAACCTGGACTCGTCTTCGTTCCTCGGCCGTATCGCGCTGATCCGCGTCTACCGCGGCTCGGTGAAGAAGGGCCAGACGGTCGCGTGGGTGCACTACGACGCAGACGACGAACAGCACATTAAAAACGTCAAGATCGCCGAGCTCCTTGTCACCGAGGGCCTCGACCGTGTGCCGGCGACCGGCGAAGTCGTCGCAGGTGACATCGCCGCCGTCTCGGGCATCGACGAGATCATGATCGGCGACACCCTCTGCGACCCGGAGAACGTCGAGCCGCTGGAGCGCATCAAGATCGACGACCCGGCGATCTCCATGACCATCGGCGTGAACACCTCGCCGATGGCGGGCCGCAACGGCGGCGACAAGCTCACCGCCCGCATGGTTAAGGCCCGCCTGGACCAGGAGCTGATCGGTAACGTTTCCATCAGGGTGCTGCCGACTGAGCGCCCCGACGCCTGGGAAGTCCAGGGCCGTGGCGAGATGGCGCTCACCGTGCTCATTGAGACGATGCGTCGTGAAGGCTTCGAGCTCACCGTGGGCAAGCCGCAGGTGGTGACCAAGGAGATCGACGGCAAGGTGTACGAGCCGTACGACCACGTCGTCATCGATGTGCCTTCCGAGCACCAGGGTGCCGTCACCCAGCTCATGGCCAACCGTAAGGGCAACATGACCTCGATGGGTAACACCGGCTCCGGCGACTGGGTGCGCATGGAGTTCGACATTCCGTCGCGCGGCCTCATCGGGTTCCGTACGACCTTCCTCACCGAGACCCGCGGTGCTGGCATCGCCAACTCGTACTCCATCGAGCACCGTCCGTGGGCCGGCGAGATCAAGGGCCGCCCGACCGGCTCGCTCGTGGCCGACCGTTCCGGCCAGGTCACCGCGTACGCGCTGCAGCAGCTCGCGGACCGCGGCGACTTCTTCGTCGAGCCGGGAGCAGAAACCTACGAGGGCATGGTCGTCGGCGCGAACTCGCGCGATGAGGACATGGACATCAACATCACCAAGGAAAAGAAGCTGACCAACATGCGTTCCGCCACCGCGGACGCGACGGTCACACTGCAGAAGGCGCGCACTCTCTCGCTCGACGAGGCCATCGAGTTCTGCGACGACGACGAGTGCGTCGAGGTCGCCCCCGAGGCAATGCGCGTGCGCAAGATCATCCTCAACGCCACCGAGCGTGGCCGCGCCCGCTCCCGCGCAAAGCAGCTCAACAAGTAGCTGCTCGCGCACCTGCAACCGGGCACGCAACCCACGCGAGCGCTGCGTGGGGAGGGAAGCTGGCGTGGATTACAATTCCCGTCGATGACTCGCTTCACACACCCCGCGCGCAAAGGCTCGGCGCGGACGCGTCACCCGCGCACGCGCCTCGCGGCCACTGCGACCACTGCGACCGCTGCGCTCACCGCGCTCGCCGGACTGACCGTGGCCACCGCGCTTACGGCCCTCTCCGGGTGCGCGGCGGATCCCGCGCCGCCCCCTTTGGTTACTGAAGAGGAAGCCGAGAAGGAGCTCGAGCGACTGGCGGAAACGACGGAAAGCGCGACGTCGACAAGCGAACGCCCCGCTCGAGTGGAGGTGAGCGTCGGAGTCGACCCGGTGCGCGCCGGCTTCAACCCGCACCTAGCCGCGGACGAGCAGGCCACGGTCCGCTCGATCGCTGACCTGGTGCTGCCCAGCGCCTTCGTCGACGGCGAGCGCAACCCCGATCTGCTGCTCGCCGCGACCCGCCTGCCCAGCTCGTCCAAAGCCGCGACCGTGCGCTACGTCATCGACCCCGAAGCACAGTGGTCCGACGGCACCCCGATCAGCGGCGCCGACTTCATCTACCTCTGGCGCGCGATGCGCACGACACCCGGCACCATCAACGCCTACGGCTACGACGCCATCGCCGACATCCGCGTCTCCGGCCCCAGCGGCAAGACCGTCGACGTCGATTTCCGCACGCCGATCCGCGACATCCGCGGCCTGTTCACACACCTGCTGCCGTCGCACCTGCTCGCCGCTGACGCCTCCGACTTCGCCACCGCGCTGCACGATTCCATCCCCGCGTCCGCGGGCCGCTTCCTGTTCTCCGGCGTCGACCGCGGCCGCGGCACCATTACGCTGAACCGCAACGACCGCTTTTGGGGGCCGGCGCCTGCGCGCATCGACATCCTCAACCTGCAGCCCGCGCGCACCACCACGCAGACCGCGGACCAGCTACGCAGCGGCCAAATCGCGTTCGTGGACATGGCGCCCGATGAAACCACGCACCGCGTCCTCGAACTCGTACCCGACACGCAGGTCCTCACCACCGACGGCCCGCGCACCCTCGGGGTCACCCTCACCGCGGGCGTCACTTTTGAGGCTCGGCAGGAGCTTGCTTCGCTTATCGACGCCCCCTTGCTCGCGTCCATCGCCACCAACCGCTCCACCGATCTGGCGCTTCCCTCCGCGGTAACCCCCGCCGGTGCTGCTCCAGCTGGCGCCGCTCCAGCTGCGCTCCCCTCAGACGCGTCCACTTCAGGCGCGTCCACTTCAGGCGCGTCCACCTCCAGTGAACCCACCTCTAGCGAGAGCGGAATCGCTGGGGGAGCGCTCGAGGCGTACATCGCAAAACAAGGTGCCCTGCGCGTCGCTGCTGACGCTGCCGACCCAGCAGCGGCCGCCGCCGGGAAGACCTTCGTCGACCAACTCAATGCAGCGGGTATCGAGGCGAAGTTCGTCGGCACCGACAACAACACCATCATGGGTAAATTGCTCCCGGCCGGCGCCATCGACGCAGTCTTTGGGTGGCGAGTATCCGATGCCGCCCTCGCCGCCAGCAAAGCGACCAACGCGACCAACGCGACCAGCGCGACCAACCCCAACGACACCTCGAGCTCCACCAGCACGAGTAGGGTCGCGAGCCCCGCCAACCCCGAGAGCATCACCGAGATCGCTGGCCGCGCCGCTTGCCCCGCGCACGCCTTCCGCGCCGCGAACCTATCCGGCTACTGCTCATCCGGCACCGAGCAGCTGGCCGCCGACGTCCTCGCAGGCACCACCAGCGTCCAAGACGCAGTCGCGATCTTTGCGCAGATCGAGGCGGCCGAGGCGCTCTGGGTGCCTATCGTCACCGAGACCCGCGTCGCCGCGCTCGGCCAAGGCATCGAAGGCCCCGACCCCAACCTGAAGAACTGGGACGGCGGGCTTGCCACCGCGCCGACATGGCGCGTCACCACCCCAGCCAACGCCGGCAAGAAGGAGCCACTCGCACAATGACCCAGACCCAGACCCAGCCCCACACCCACACCCGCCCCCAACGCGACCTCGCAGGCTACCGCGTCGTGCTTGTCCACGCCCACCCCGACGACGAGGCCATCACCACCGGCGGCACCATCGCAACACTCACGGCGCGCGGCGCCGACGTCCTCGTCGTCACGTGCACCCTCGGCGAGGAGGGCGAGGTCATCGGCGAGCCCTACCAACACCTGGTCGCCGACGAAGCGAACCAGCTGGGCGGTTTCCGCATCCACGAGTTGCGGGCCTCGCTCGCCGCGCTCGGCGCGCGCGGGACATTCCTCGGCGGCGCCGGCCGCTTCCGCGACTCCGGCATGGAGGGCTCGGCCGCGAGCCAGCACTCCCGCGCGTTCGTCAACTCCGGCGACACCGCCGTGGACGCGCTCGCTGCCATTTTCACCGCCGAGCGCCCCCACGTCGTGATCACCTACGGACCCGACGGCGGCTACGGCCACCCGGATCACATTCGCGCCCACGAAATCACCCACGCCGCCGCCAAACTCACCGACATCCCGCGCATCCTCTGGGCCGTCCGCCTCGAGCACGAAACCGCCGCGCTCATGCCCACCGAAGCCCCCGCAGGGTGGCGGCTCCCTCAGCCAGGTGAGCTCGATGGAGTCAGCTCGTCCGACTTGAGCATTTCGCTTAACGACGCCTCGTACTCAGCGAAAGTCCAATCCATGCGCGCCCACGCCACCCAGCTGTGGATCGCCGACGGCCAGGTCACCGACGTCAACCCGCACGCCGCCCTCCCCGCCACGGTCTCATCCGCCGTGCACGTATCCGCCACGCACTTATCCGCCACGGTCTCATCCGCCGCAGCGCAGCCCGTGGTCTACTACGCCCTGTCGAACCTCATCGTGCAGCCCATCCAGCGCGTCGAGCACTTCCAGCTCGGCGAAGGTGCGCCGCTCCCTACCGAGGACAATGGTGCCGTTGCGGGTGATGCGGCGGCGCTGTTCGCCGGCATCGACAAATAGATGACCTCCTCCGGCTACCGCGACGACTTCTACCGAGACTTTTCCCGCGGCGAGGTCGTCCAGGCGTTCGTCTGGCTGTCCGTCTTCGCGGCCATCGCGGTCATGCTGCAGGTCGGCTATTTGTGGACGCCGCTGGGAATAGTATTCGCCGGATGGTTCAACGCGGTGCTCCGCAGAACCGCGAAGCTGTGGACGCAAAACCGCTGGATTCAGCTGGTGCCGCTGGGTGTCTGGGCCGTTGGGTTTTGGATGATGGTGGGCAAGGGGCCGTCGATAAGCGAAATGCTCCTGTTGTTGGTGGGGATAATTTGGCCCCTCGCCACTGTCAAGTGACATACTGAACGGTATGACTTATGTGATCGCCCAACCCTGCGTCGACGTGATGGACCGCGGCTGCGTGGAGGAGTGCCCCGTCGATTGCATCTACGAGGGCAAGCGCATGCTCTACATCCACCCCGACGAGTGCGTCGACTGCGGCGCATGCGAGCCGGCATGTCCCGTCGAGGCCATCTTCTACGAGGATGACACCCCCGACGAGTGGGCCGAGTACTACGACGCGAACGTCGGCTTCTTCGACGACCTCGGCTCGCCGGGCGGCGCCGCGAAGACTGGCCCACTGGACTTCGACCACCCGATGGTGGCGAAGCTGCCGCCGCAGAACCAGGAGTAGGCGATGACACAGCGCACGCCGCTGGGTGCTTCGCTGCCCGATTTCCCCTGGGACACGATCGCCGACGTCAAGGCAACCGCCGCCGCGCACCCTGGCGGACTGATCGACCTGTCCGTGGGTGGGCCTGTCGACCCGGTCGCGCCGTCGATTCAGCTCGCGCTCACCGAACACGCCGCGGAGCCCGGCTACCCGCAGACCGCCGGCACCCCAGAGCTGCGCCGCACCATCGTCGACGCGCTCGAGCGCCGCTTCGGCATCGCGGGCCTGGACACTGAGTCGGTGCTGCCGGTCATCGGGCTGAAGGAGGCGATCGCGTGGCTGCCGACGTTGCTGGGCCTGCGCGGCCAGACCGTCGTCATCCCGGAGGTCGCGTACCCCACGTACGAGGTCGGCGCACTTATGGCTGGGTGCACGGTGCAGCGTTGCGACGACCCCGCGACCGCCCCGACAGACACCGCCCTGGTCTTTCTGAACTCGCCGTCGAATCCGACGGGGCGGGTGATGGGCGCCGACGAGCTGCGCGCGTGGGTCGAGTTCGGCCGTGAGACCGGCGCCATCATCGCGTCCGACGAGTGCTATCTGGGCCTCGGCTGGGCCACCCAGCCCGTGTCGCTGCTGCACCCCGAGGTCTCCGGCGGTGACAACACGGGTCTGCTCGCGCTGCACTCGTTATCGAAGACGTCGAACCTCGCGTCGTACCGCGCCGGCACGATCGCGGGCGACCGCGACCTGGTCCAGGAGCTGCTCCTGGTGCGCAAGCACGCCGGCCTCATCGTGCCGGGCCCCGTCCAGCACGCGATGGTTGCGGCGCTTGCCGACGACCTCCACGAGCGCTTGCAAGCTTCCGCCTACGCCATGCGCCGCGCCGCGTTGCTCAAGGCGCTCACCAGCGCGGGCTTTACTATCGACGACTCCGAGGCCGGCCTCTACCTCTGGTGCCGCAAGGATGGGGTGAACTCCCGCGAGGCGCTGGATTGGCTCGCGGAGCGCGGCATCCTGGCCGCGCCCGGCGACTTCTACGGCCCTGCTGGCGCGAACCACGTCCGGGTCGCCCTGACCGCTTCCGACGAGCAGATCGCCGACGCCGTGCGCCGCCTCACCGCGCAGGAGACCACCGCCGGTGACGCCGGCCAGGAGACCACCGCCGGTGACGCCGGCCAGGAGACCACCGCGCAGTGACGGGAGCAGCACAACCACGCAGTACCAACGCCGTCGCCACAGCTGGCGTAGGCACGTCGCGCGCTCACCGTTTGGCGGTGGGGCTGCGCGAGTTCGTGAAGTTCGGCATCGTCGGCGGCTCCGGGGTGCTGGTCAACCTTGCCGTGTTCTATGTGTGCAAGAAGCTGCTGGACTCCGGCATTGGCATTCACGAGACGGACGTGTTTTTCAACCTCTTCGGCACGCGTTTCAATGTGCGCTGGTACCATGTGCTATCCACCATCGCCTTTGTGGTGGCGAATACGTGGAACTACCAGCTGAACCGTTCGTGGACGTTCCGCCACGTGGAGCAGCGGTCGTGGCTGCGCGGTTACTTCCCGTTCCTGGCGACCGGTGTGGTGGCATTCGTAGTCTCGCTGACCTGCATGACACTGCTCATGAACCCGTCCTCGCCGATCGCGCTGCCGGACAGCGTGTTTGACGACTCGACCGGGCTGCGCACCAAGTCGTACTGGGCGCAGGCGATCTCCACGTTGGTGGCGATGCCGGTGAACTTCATCATCAATAAGTTCTGGACTTTCGGGAAGCCGAAAGTTGTCCCAGTAAACTGATCAGCCCTATCGTAGGCGCGCAGAATCGGTGTGCGAGCAAATTCGGTAGGTGTACAAACCCGCTAGCCCGGGTAATTGCAGACGTCGATAATTGCAAGCTCGGCTAGCCGAATAGCAGGTGCATTGCTGCAAACGGGTGAAGCGTGTTGCGCACGTGATAGCCGCGCGGCGAACACCACGTCGGGGTTCCGCGCACCATTTCTATGCGGCCGCGTTTTCGACGCTGAGGGTCGTCGTCGTTGACCCGGTTGTGATATCGGCACAGTGGGGCAAGGTTGGCGATGTTGGTTTCACCGCCGTGTTTCCACGCTTTGATGTGGTGGATTTCGCATGAGTCGGCGCCGTGTCGGCAACCGGGCACTGGACAGATTGGCATCGAGATCCTTGCGAGGTCTCGCTGCTTCTGGTTAGCTAGGCGCACCTCGCGGTAGAGGTTCACCGCACCGTCTTGCGCGGCGAATAGCGCAACTTCGAGCTCCTTGCCATAACGCGCCTCGAGGTATTCGGCGCCAGTCATCGTGGTGCCGTCGGTGAGCCCGAGGCGGACGTCGTCGCCCTCGCCGCTAAGGATCTTGAGGTGAGTTTCCAGCGGCACGATGATGATCGGGCGCGGGTTGGCGTACGGCACGCGCGGCTGCGATGCCGGGCTGGTGGTGGCGGGCGAGTCGGCGCAGTTTGGGGTGGCGGCGGGGTGTTCGCCGGAGTTGCCGCTGGAGTTGTCGCCGGGGGCGGCGCTGCGGAGGAGATCGATGAAGGCGTCGAGCATCTGTGGCGACACCGGCTTCGACGGGTCGATGTCGCGGGTGAGGCGGTGTTCTAGGTCGGCCATGTCGCGCTCGTCGGCGGTGACGCTCATGCGCCGCAGCCCTGCCTTGGACGCAGAGAAGGACATCTGTTTCTTCGGCGGCTTCTGCTCGGCGGGGATCAGTTGGCGGATACGTCGCGCGAGGGCGTCGTACGTGCACGGGCGGGAGAGGAGTTGGAGGCGCGTTGTCCACTGGGCGTCGATAAGCAAATGCGAAATGCGACGCTCGATGAGGGCGAGCTGATCGAGGGAAAACCTGCCGGCGCGTGCGAGGGCGACGGCTTCTTGCTGCTTGCGGGTGAACTTGGTCGGGCCGAAGTATGCGCTGTGGACGAGGCCCCAGCTGCGCACTTTGTTGGGCTCGAGACCTGCGGCGAGCGCGGCGTCGCGGTCGAAGGCAACGAGCGAGTCCAGCGCGGAGCTAGACATCGCTTCGAGAAGTGCGGAGAACGCCATACCCCGCACAATAAACGAAACAACCGGTTCTGTAAAGAAGTTAATCCGCGGTCAGGCGCGCGTACTGCGCGAGGTCGACGAATTCGCCGTGCAACAGCTCCGCACCGCGCAACACGCCTTCGAGGGTGTAGCCGCACGCCTCGGCGACGTGGCGCGAGGCAGCGTTGTCCACGTTGGCGCGAATCACCAGCCGGTGGAAGCTGTGCGCAAACGCATGCTCGGTTACCAGATGCACGGCGCGCGTCATCATGCCGCGGCCACGCATCCACTGCGCCGCGTTGTAGCCGAACTCCGCTGCGCGATGCTGCTCCGACACGAGCCGCAGCGCGACGTTGCCGCAGTAGCGTTCGTCGACCACCAGCGCCCACCGCAGCTCGTTCGCGGGCATCTCCAGGAAGGCCGCGGCGTGCGCCTCGGTGTACGGGTGCGGCACCTGCGTCCAGCGCACCATGCGCGGGTCGTTGCAGGACTCAACAAGGTCCTCGCGCACATTGCTTATCGACGCCACCTCGCCCCACGGCACAAGCTCCAGCTCGCCGTCGCGCAGTGGCAGGCAGGGGATGGGCCAGGAGAACTCGGCGGTCACGCTGCTTGCGGGCACGCTAGCTGCGGGCACGCTAGTTCGCGTGGAGCGCTTCGTTGAGCTCGATGCCCTTCGCCGGCACGACCTCGATGGCGCCCGAGAGCGAATTGCGGCGGAACTGTAGTCCGTTCTTGCCGGACAGCTTCAGCGCCTTGACCTCGGCACCGGCTTCCTTGCCCAGCGCGCCCGCGACCTCGCTGGTCAGGACCACCTTGGAGGAGGCGGTGACGTACAGGCCGGCTTCGACCACGCAATCGTCGCCAAGCGAAATGCCCACACCCGCATTGGCGCCGAGCAGGCAGCGCTCGCCGAGGGTGATGGTCTCCTTGCCACCGCCGGACAGCGTGCCCATAATCGACGCGCCGCCGCCGATGTCCGTGCCGTCGCCGACCACAACGCCTGCGGAAATGCGGCCCTCGACCATCGATGCGCCGAGCGTGCCAGCGTTGAAGTTCACAAAACCTTCGTGCATCACGGTCGTGCCCTCGGCTAGGTACGCGCCCAGGCGCACGCGATCCGCGTCGCCGATGCGCACGCCCGACGGCACGATGTAATCCACCATACGCGGGAACTTGTCCACGGAGTACACCACGACCGGACCATCTTCCGCGAGGCGGCCGCGCACAGTCTGGAAATCGGCCACGGAGCACGGGCCGTGGTTCGTCCACACCACGTTCGACAGCAGCCCGAACACGCCGTCCATGTTCAGCTCGTGCGGGCGCACAATGCGGTGCGACAGCAGGTGGAGGCGCAGGTACACGTCGTAAGCGTCGGTTGCCGGCGCAGCGAGGTCCGCAATCGAGGTTTCCACGGCCACTCGCTCGACGTTGCGCTTTTCGTCGCGCCCCACTAGGTGTGCGAAGCGCGAGTCGGCTTCTTCCACACGGTGGGTTCCAGTTTCGGACACTTGCTTATCGACGTTTGGCGCCGGGAACCAGACATCTAATACCGTGCCGTCTTGCGCGATCGATGCCAGGCCGCGTCCGGATGCGAAGGAGACAGTCATGGCATCCACCTTAAAGCACCGTCTCGGAGGTCTCAGCGTGGGCTCGCGCTGCGTTGTTTGCGGTGTTGTTGGCGCGCGCAAGCGGCGGGATGTTCCGCGTGGTAAACGACAGTGCAATCAAGATCGCGGAGAGGACACTGACTGCGATGACTTGGGAGCGCGACGAGTCGTCGAAAAGCATGAGCCCTGTCAGCCCGAGGAGGGCGACGAGGGTGGTCCACGGTACCCACGACGCGCCGCGGACCTGGACTGCTGAGCCGTGGATCTGGGGGTGGAGCTTGATGTAACTGAGCGTAATCATGATCCAGGTGACGATGAGGCAACCGCCGGTCGCGGCCATGATGAAGTCGATCATGCCGGGCGGGTTCCACCACTGCAGGCCGACGGCGGCGAACGCGAAGAAAACCGAGACCAGCACGGAGTTGGTGGGCACGGCGTTGGCGTTGGTTCTGGCCATCCATCGCGGGGCGTCGCCTTCGAGCGCCTGCTGGTAGGCGATGCGGGAGGTGCCGTAGATCTGCGCGTTGAACGCGGAGAGTAGCGCGAGCACAATCACGGCCTCCATGAATCCGGCGGCGCCGGGGATGTTCGCCATGTCGAGGACCTGGGTAAAGGGGGATTCTGCGGCGGTGTTGGCGCCGTCGATCTGCGCGTAGGGGAGGAGCAGGATAATGACGACGACTGAGCCGACGTAGAACAGGGCAATGCGCCAGATAATCGAGTTCACTGCGCGCTTGACGGATTCGGCGGGGTTCTCGGATTCCGCAGCGGCGATGGTGACCACCTCGATGCCGCCGAATGCGAAGGCGACGGCGAGCAGGCCCGCCGCGATGCCGGTGATGCCGTTGGGGGCGAAGCCGGACGCGCGGACGTTTTCGAAGCCGACAAACCCGGAGGCGGGCAGCAGGCCGAGCCAGAGCGCGGCGCCGATGACCAGGAAAGCGAGGATGACTACGATTTTGATCATCGCGAACCAGTACTCGAACTCGCCGAAGCCTTTGACCTGCGCGAGGTTGACAGCGGTGAGGATTGAGACGACGATCAGCGCCGGCAGCCACTGCGGCACGTCGAACCAGCCAGCCATGATGGCGGAGGCGCCGGTAATTTCCGCGCCGCAGGCCATGATGAGCAGGAACCAGTAGATCCAGCCGAGCAGGAAGCCCGCCCAGTGTCCGAACGCCTGGCGGCCGTAGGTGGCGAACGAGCCGGAACTCGGGCGCGCTGCCGCCATCTCGCCGAGCATGCGCATCACGGAGATCACGATCGCGCCGGCGATCACGTACGCGATGAGGATTGCCGGACCGGCGGCGCGGATCCCCACACCGACGCCGAGGAAGAGGCCCGCGCCGACGGCGGTGCCCAGGCCCATCAGGGTCAGGTGGCGCAACTTCAGGCCGGTGCCGAGTTCGGAGGCGGCGTCGGCGCTGCCGCGGGTACTAGCGCTGCCGCTGGTACTGGCGCTGCCGCGGGTACTGGCGCTGCCGCGGGCGGGTTCGTTGCTGGCGGAGGTCTTGCTGCCACTCATTGGTGGGTCCTTTCCGGCGCGGCGTTGCGCGCGAAGGTGTCGGTGCGGGTCCAGATCGCGCCGGCGGCGGCGATCACGCCGACGACGATGGCAACGGCCATGACCTGGAAACGGCCGTCCGGGTTGGTGAGCATGAGCGCCACGATGCCGGCTGCGAGCACAATCGTTGCCCACGGCAGCCAGTGCGGGGCCCACATGCGCACGTGGGTGAGCTCGCCGCTCTCAACGAGCTGCGGGTGTAGTTTGAGGAATGAAAAGGCGATCGCGAACCAAATCACAATCAAGCAGCCGCCGACCGCGTTGAGCAGGAACGCGAGCAACCCCGGCGGGTTCCAGTACTGCAAGGCCACCGCGCCGAAGCCGAAGAGCACAGAGACGATCACTGCGCGCATCGGCACGCCGCGCGCATCCGTGGCGGCAAACGCCGGTGGGGCATCGCCGCGCACCGCGAGGTTGTGCAGGAACCGCGAGGAGCCGTAAACCTGCGTGTTGCACGCCGAGAGCAGCGCGATGACGATAACCGCCTCCATGATTCCAACCGCGCCCGGGATATTCGCCATCGAGAGCACCGCGGTGAACGGCGACTCGGAGGCGTTCGACGCGCCGCCGATTTGCTCAAACGGCAGCAGCAGCACGATCAGTAGCACCGACCCGATGTAGAACACCGAAATGCGCCAGATGATGGTGCGGATCGCAGAGTGGACGGCCACCTCCGGGTCCTCGGACTCCGCCGCGGCAATGGTGACCAGCTCGATGCCGCCGAACGCGAACGCCACGGCCAACAGCGCTGTCGCCACGCCACCCCAGCCGTTGGGCATGAACCCGACCTCGCGCACGTTCTCCAGCCCCATAAACGACGTCCCCGGCAGCAGGCCTAGCCACAGCAGCGTGCCCAGCACCAGGAACGCGACGATCACCAGCACCTTAATCAGCGCGAACCAGAACTCGAACTCGCCGTAGTTCTTCACCGCAGCGAAGTTGATCAGGGTGAAGCACACGATGGCAACCAGTGCCGGAATCCACGCTGAAATGCCGAACCACGCGGCGATGATCGCGGACGCGCCGGTGATCTCCACGGCCATGATCATGATCATCATGAACCAGTACAGCCACCCGATGGTGAAGCCGGCAGAAGGCCCGAACGCCATCTCGGCATAAGTAGAGAACGTGCCCGACGACGGCCGCGCCGCCACCATCTCCGCGAGCATCTGCATGATGCACACGGTGATGGCCCCGGCAATCACATACGCCAGCAGCACGGCAGGTCCGGCAGCGGAAATGCCGACGCCGGTGCCCAAGAACAACCCGGCGCCGATCGCGGAGCCGAGCCCCATCATGGTCAGGTGGCGCGTTTTCAATCCCCGCCCGAGCGAGGTCGCCGCAGTCTCCGAAGTCTCGGTAGACGCAGCGGGAAGCGTAGATGACATGCTCCTCACTCTAAACTGCACCTCACCGCACCCAACCACTGCGGGTCAGTCCAAAGGCCCGGCGCAAAGCTTATCGACGGCCCATTGCACCCGCCTCGGAAACTACGGCTCGCGCAGATCGGTTCCGCGCTGCGGCCTGGTGCGCACCACCGGCGAGTTCGAGAACGGCTCGTGCGCAATCAGCAGATCGTTTTGCCCCGACAGCTCGCGCGCCTTGACCTGCTCGCCAACGCGCGCGTCGAACACCACGGTCTCGGGCGCGAGCACTACGTTGAGGCCGACCTCGCAGTTATCGCCAAGATCCACGCCAATCAGGCCCGCCGAGTGGCGCAGCACGCAGTCGCGCCCAATATGCAGCGGCAGCCGGTTGCGTCCCTCGCCTTCGTCGGCCATCACGTTCGCGGACAGCGCGATTTTGGTGCCCTCGCCAACCGTCACCGACGACGACATCCGCCCTTCAATTTTCGCGGGCCCCAGCGACCCGGCGTTATGGGACACAAACCCCTCGCGCACCACGGATGTACCCGGCGCCAGGTATGCACCCAACCGCACGCGCTCGGCCTCCGCGATCGCCACACCCGACGGCACGACGTAGTCCACCATCCGCGGCAGCGGCTCAATCGACCACACTTGGATCATTCCGCGCGAGCGCAGATTCGTCCGGATGTACTCGAAGTTGTCGGACAGGCACGGCCCCTTATTCGTCCACACCACGGGCACGAGGTGCTCCAGGCAGTCGTGCATATTGATCTCGCCGGGGCGTACCAACCGGTGTGAGAGCAGGTGCAGCCGCAGATACACGTCGTGCGCGTCCACCGGCGGCTCCGACAGATCCGCAATGCGGGTCTGCACCGGCACCAGCTCCACCAGGCGGTCATGATCCATCCCGACCAGGTTCAGAAACCGGTCGGACAGGTCGCGCGCGGAGACGCGGTGGGTGCCAGAAGGGGCATCTAACGGGCCGTCGATAAGCGAAGGGCTCGGGAACCATGTGTCCAGAACCGTGCCGTCGATCGCAATGTTTGCAATGCCTGTACCTTGAGCTCCTAGCGGCATGCACCCATAATAAGGGCTTGTGCTTAACGACGACCCGGTGGCCTTGACCGCCACCCTCATCGATATCGAGTCCCCGTCCCACCACGAAGCCGCGATCGCGGACGTGCTTGAGGCCGAGCTGCGCGGGCTGTCGGGCGTGGACGTGCAGCGCTTCGGCAACACGCTGGTGGCGCGCACCAATTTCGGCCGCGAGCAGCGCGTCGTGCTGGCGGGGCATGTGGACACGGTGCCGCTGGCGGACAACACGCCGCACCGCATCGGCCCCGACGTCGACGGCAACGAGACGCTGTTCGGCTGCGGCGCGGTGGACATGAAGTCCGGCCTGGCGTGTTACCTGGGCGCATTCGCGCGCTTAAGCCAGGACCCGGAGCGCGCGGCGTTCGACCTGACACTGATCGCCTACGAGGGCGAGGAGGTAGCCACCGAGTTCAACGGCCTCTACCACCTCGAGCGCGACCACCCGGAGCTGCTCGCGGGCGACATCGCACTGCTCGGCGAGCCCTCCGGCGGCATCATCGAAGCCGGGTGCCAGGGCTCGATCCGCGTCTTCGTCGACGCGCACGGCACCCGCGCCCACTCCGCGCGCAGCTGGCTGGGGGAAAACGCCGCGCACAACCTCGCCGGGGTGCTCACGCGGGTGGCGGCGTACGAGCCGCGCACCGTCACCATCGCGGGCTGCGAGTACCGCGAGGGCCTCAACGTTGTGGGCATGGAAGGCTTCGTGGCCACCAACACCATCCCGGATTTCGCGCGCCTGACCATCAACTTCCGCTACGCGCCGGATCGCTCGATCGAGGAGGCCAAGGCCCACCTCGAGGAAGCACTTTCGCTTGACGACGGCCTGACGCTCACCTACGACGACGTGGCGCCTGCAGCCCTGCCCGGGTTGGACGACCCGGTCGCGGCGAACTTGGTCGCGGCCGTGGGCGGCAACTTCCGGGCGAAATACGGTTGGACGGACGTTGCACGCTTCTCTAGTCTGGGTGTCCCGGCTGTCAACTTCGGGCCCGGCGACCCGGGGTACGCCCACAAGCGCGACGAACAGTGCCCAACGGCGCAGATCCGGCACGTGTCGGAGCAGCTGCTGCAGTACTTGACGCGATAACCGCCAGCGCGACAACCAATACAAGGAGCACACCTACCTCCATGGCCCCTCACATCACCCCCAGGCCAGGCCGCGAACGCAAACTCCGCGGGCCGATAATGGTCCGCAGCGAGCAGGCTCAGCAGCCAACCACCTACGACCAGCGGTTACTTGAATCCATGGGCCATGCCGACCACGACTGGAAGCACGCCGATCCGTGGCGCGTCATGCGCATCCAGTCCGAGTTCGTCGCCGGCTTCGATGCGCTCAGCGAGCTGCCGAAGGCCGTCACCGTTTTCGGCTCGGCGCGCCTGGGCGAGGGGACTGAGGAGTACGAGCAGGCCCGCCAGGTGGGCAAAGCGCTGACCGAGGCTGGCTACGCCGTAGTCACCGGCGGCGGCCCGGGCCTGATGGAGGGCCCGAACCGTGGCGCGCATGAGGCCGACGGCATCTCCGTTGGCCTGGGCATTGAGTTGCCCTTCGAGCAGGGCCTGAACGACTGGGTCGATCTGGGTCTGAATTTCCGCTATTTCTTCGCGCGCAAGACCATGTTCTTGAAGTACTCGCAGGCGTTCATCTCGCTGCCGGGCGGCTTCGGCACGATGGATGAGGTCTTCGAGGTGCTGTGCATGGTGCAGACTGGCAAGGTCACCAACTTCCCGATCGTGCTGATGGGCACCGACTTCTGGTCCGGGCTTGTCGATTGGATGCGCAACCAGCAGCTCGCCCGCGGCCTGATCTCGCCGGGCGACGACGAGCTGTTCATTGTCACTGACTCCGTCGACGAGGCCGTCCAGCACATCGTCGATGCCCACAAGGTGATGACAGACGGCCGCCTGCGCGAACAGCGGGGCGAGCAGGAAAACCGCTAGCCCGATGGCATCCCAGCTCGCCGCAGTCATGGCGATTGTGAACCGCACCCCCGACTCGTTCTACGACAAGGGCGCGACCTTTGCGGTGGACAAAGCAGTCGAGCGCGCGAGCCAGGCCATTATCGACGGCGCGAGCATCATCGACATCGGCGGAGTCAAAGCAGGCCCCGGCGACAACGTCGACGAGCGTGAGGAGATCGATCGGGTCGCGCCCGTGATCGCGGCTGTGCGCGCGGCGCATCCGGATGTGACGATCAGCGTGGACACCTGGCGCGCGAGCGTGGCCCAGGCCGCGATCGACGCCGGCGCCACGCTGGTGAACGACACCTGGGCTGGCTTCGACCCGGAACTCGTCGAGGTCGCCGGCGCAAACAAGGTCGGCTACGTCTGCTCGCACACCGGGGGAGCGGTTCCTCGAACCAGGCCGCACCGCGTGCGTTACGACGACGTCGTGGCCGACGTCATCCGCGAAACCACCGCCCTTGCTGAGCGTGCGGTCTCGGTCGGTGTGCCTGAAGCGGCCGTGTTCATCGACCCGACCCACGACTTCGGCAAGAACACCTTCCACGGACTCGAGATCCTGCGCCGCGTCGATGAGCTAGTGGCGACGGGTTGGCCAGTACTTATGGCGCTGTCGAATAAGGACTTCGTCGGCGAGACCGTGGGCCGCGCCGTGGACGAGCGCGTCGCCGGCACACTCGCTGCAACCGCTTGGGCCGCGGCGCGCGGCGTTGCTGCGTTCCGCGTGCACCAGGTGCGCGAGACCGTCGACGTGATCCGCATGACTGCCGCGATCCAGGGCACCGCCGCGCCGTTGGCGACCGTCAGGGGCCTCGCGTGACCCCGACAGAGTCCGCGCCCGCGTCGGCGGCCCCATCGCCTGCGGTGAGCGTGGTGATCCCGGCGCTCAACGAGGAGGCCACCGTCGCGCACGTGGTGGCCGCGTGCCTTTCATCCGACGCTCTCGCTGGCGCAGCCACAGGCACTGGCGCAGCCACAGGCACTGGCGCGGGCGAGGTGCTGGTCATCGACTCCGACTCCACCGACGCGACTGCGCGGGTCGCCGCCGAGGCGGGCGCGACGGTGGTGAACTGGCGCGACGTGGACCCGCGTGAGCCGGTGCCCGGCAAAGGCGAGGCGCTGTGGCGTGGGGTGCGCGCGGTCCGCGGCGACGTCGTCGTGTTCGTCGACGCAGACGTGACCAACGTCGAGCCGTGGTGGATCGACGCCCTCGTCGCGCCGTTCGCCGACGGTGCCACCGAGGCCCAGCCCCGCATCGACCTGGTGAAGGCGACCTACACCCGTGACGAGGGTGCGCACGGGCGCGGCGGGGGCCGCGTCACCGAACTCACCGCCAAACCGCTGCTGCGCGCGTTCTTCCCTGAACTCGGCCACATCGACCAACCGCTTGCTGGCGAGTACGCCATCCGCCGCAGCACCGCCCTCGAACTGCCCTTTGTTGCGGGCTACGGCGTGGACGTCGGGTTGTTGATCGATGTGGCGGCTAACGGGGCGTCGATAAGCATTGCCCAGACTGACCTGGGCCATCGCACCCACCGCAACCGACCGCTGGCTGAGCTGGCGCCGATGGCGGACGTGGTGGCGCGCACCATACTGAATCGGGCGGGCCTCGGTGCGGAGGTGGACCAGCGACCGCCGTGGACGGCCAGCTAGGATAAGCCCCATGCTTTCCTGGATCATGCTCATCATCGCGCTGATCGTGTTCAGTGTGCTCGGCCTGTGGCTGTTCTCTGCGGTGTTCGGCCGGGGCGAAGCGCTGCCGCCGATGATGGAAACTGCCGACGTGAAGGAAGCGAACCGCCGCGCGGTCGAGGAGGGGCGGGTCGACGACATCCAGCTCGAGGTGGTGCACCGGGGATACCGCATGGACCAGGTGGATGCGCTCATCGCGCAGCTGACGGGAACGAGCGAAACGCCAGCTCAGCCGGCCGCTGGAACGGTGTCCGTGGCGGCAGGCAAAGATGGGGACGCGCAAAAGAGCGTAGACTCTCCGGAAGTAGTGGTTAGACCCGAAGGAGAACCGACGCATGGCAGCGATGAAACCGCGCACCGGTAACGGCCCGATGGAGGCTGTTGAAGAAAGCCGCAAGATTGTGATGCGCATCCCGTCCGACGGCGGCGGCCGCCTTGTGGTGGAGATGAGCAAAGAGGAAGCCGCCGAACTAGGCCAGCTTCTGCTCGACGCTGCGGAGTAGCGCGTTTCAACCGCGCTGAGGCTGCGCGGTACTATCAGTCCATGCTCAAAGATATCGTCGACGTGCTGGCTGACCCGGTCGACCTGTCCCCGCTGCGCGGTGCGGACGACTTTTCCCGCCTCGTGTCCGAGTCCGGCCACTCGTACGACGTTGCCCGCCAGGGGTACGTCACGCTCGCCGGCGGCAAGGGGCTGAATCATGACGGCGACTCCCTTGAGATGGTGCAGTCGCGCGAAGCATTCCTATCGCAGGGCTACTTCGCCCCGTTTGTCGAGGCGGTGACGGAGGCCGTCGAGGATGTGCTGGAGACTTCGGCCCCAGACGTCGCCGAGCCGGTCATCTTGGAGGTCGGCGCAGGCACCGGCTACTACCTCTCGCACACTCTCGACACGGTTGAGGGCTCGCGCGGTGTCGGCCTCGACATTTCCGTGCCGGCCGCAAAGCACCTCGCGAAGTCGCACCCGCGGGTCGGCGCGGTCGTCGCCGATGTCTGGGAGCGCATCCCGCTTATCGACGGTAGCGCCCACGCCATCACAGTCATCTTCGCTCCGCGCAACCCGGCGGAATTTCGCCGAGTGCTTGTCGACGGTGGCGAGGCAGTCATCCTAACGGCAGACCAGGGCCACCTCGACGAGCTGCGGGAGCCGCTGGGGATCCTGGGCGTGGAGGAAGGCAAGCTCGAGCGGATGCTCGAGCAGGCGCAGGGTTACCTGACGCCGGTGGGGGACGCCGAGCTGATCGAGTTCCCGATGCAGCTCGAGCGCGAGGCCATCGCTGCGCAGGTGGGTATGAGTCCGTCCGCTCGCCACGTAGACCCTGCGACGCTGCAGGAGCGCGTGGCCGCGCTGCCGGAGCGTCTCGAAGTCACCGCCCGCGCGCAGCTGATCCGCCTGCGCAAGGCGTAGGCGCGGGTGAACGCGGGCGAGTGGACGCGGTGCGGCGCGGGGAGCCGCTGAGTGTTAGCCCAGCTGAATGTTAGCGCAGCGCGGCGTAGCCGCGGCGCCACTCGCTGTAGATCTCGGCGTCGCCGTTGGTGCGCACGCGGATGCCGGAGCTTCCGCCTGTAGGCCAGAAGCGCGAGGACATGACAACGCTGCCGCCGCCGGCGTAGACCTCAAGCGTGGAGCCGTCGACGATGATGGTGATGTTGTCCTCGTCATCGTCGTGCAGCTGCGCCGTCTTCGGCTCCCCGTCGAAGCGGTCCAGCTCGATTTGGTCGCCGCTGTGGCGGATCCGCGCAGCTGGCTCGCCGGACGCGTCGAGCACCTCGGCGACAATCGCTGAGTCGGACGGGATGTCGCACAGCGCCGCCCACAGCAGCGCGCGCTCGGACGCATCGATCGCTTCCGGCAGCCCCGGCGCCGGCACCTGATAAAGGTGTCCGTGCTGCAGGGTGACGCGGCGCGGCAGTGTGAGCGCGTTGGCCCACCCCTCTGCGTCCCAGTTCGGCTCGCCGGTCGGGTCGCCTTTGCGGCCAGAGTTGGTCATGAAGCCGTAGAGGTACGCGCGGTCGTACCGCCCCAGCTCGTTTTCCACGTCGCGCGGGTAGTTGGTGTTGCGCGGGCGGGTGAAGTCGTGACCGTGGTCGAAGAGCTGACCCGGCGTGACCACGTGGAACACATTGCCCTCGAGCGTGCCAATGATGTAGCAGGCGATGTCCTTGCCGTCGCGCTCGATGGTGAGGAACAGGACGTCGTAAATGTTGTCGTCCACCTCGTCGCGCAGCCGCACCAGGCGCGGGGCGACTAGCGAATCGTCCAAGTCTAAGCCCGGATCGCCGTCGAACTCGAGCGGGCCGTCGAAGGTCCAATCGCGGCCGTCTGCGGAGTGCAGGACCACCGGCTTCGGGTGGTCGGTGGGGCCGGACACGGCGAGCATGAGCCAGCCTTCATGGCCCTCGTCGCGGTTGGCGGCGCTGTCCCAACCAGGAATGACGCAGGGGGAGCGGAAGTTGCCGTACTCGCCCGCGTCATCGACAACGACCCCTAGGCGCTCGACGGCCGCGGAGACGCGTACGTCTTCGTCGAGGTCGTCGCACAGCGCGTCAATGTCATCGACGCGCGCGAGCTGAATCGTGTTGCCGGCGTCGGTGCGCGAGGTGAAGTAAAAGTCCACACCGCCGTCGTTGATTTCGCTGCCAACCACGGCACCGGCGCGCACGTGCGTCTCGTCGTCAATCGGCACGATCGCGTCGTTGCACTCGAACCAGCTGAACGGGTCGCCTTCGCTCATGTTGTGGCCCCAGCGGCTCGGCCCACCCGGCTCATCGGCGTACTGGTAGAACATGTGCCAAACACGTTGCTCGGGCTTGCCAAGGCGGATCACCCCCGCCGGACCCTCGAGGACGCCGCTGTCCGCGGTGACGTGCAGTTCTGGTCGGTAAACAGTCATTAGCCTGGAGTTTTCCTAGATCAGTTGCTTGTAAATGTCCACGGTTTCTTGCGCAATGGTCGCCCACGAGAAGTCCGCCACGGCGCGCTGGCGGCCCGCCTCGCCCATCTGCGCAGCCTTGTCGGTGTTGCCAGCGACTGCGTTGACGGCCTCCGCCAGCCCACGCTCGAAGGTCTCCGGATCGGACTCGTCGTAATCCACCAGCGTGCCGGTCTCGCCGTCCACGACCACCTCGGGAATGCCGCCCACACGCGATGCGACGACGGCGGTTCCGCAGGCCATTGCCTCCAGGTTCACAATGCCCAGCGGCTCATAGATTGAGGGGCACACGAACACATCGGAGGTCGAGTACACCTCGCGGATGCGCTCCGACGGCAGCATCTCCTGCACCCAGAACACCCCGTCGCGCTCTGCACGAAGCTTTTCGACGAGAGCGTTTGTCTCCTCAGCGATCTCGGGAGTATCCGGCGCGCCTGCACAGAGGATGAGCTGCACGTCCTCATCGAAGTGCTGCGCCGCCTTCAGCAGGTGGGGCACACCTTTTTGCCGGGTGATGCGCCCGACGAAAGAGACGATTGGGCGGGAGGTGTCCACGCCCAACTCGTCGGCAATAGTGCCTTTCTCTGGGAACCATTTCTCCGGGTCGATGCCGTTGAGCACGACGTGAACCTTGGACTCGTCGATGCGCGGGTAGGCGCGCAGGATCGCGTCTTTCATGCCGGCGGAGACACCAATTACGGCGTCTGCGTACTCCATGGCGTTCTTTTCGCTCCAAGAGGAGATGTCGTAGCCGCCGCCGAGTTGCTCGCGCTTCCAAGGGCGGTCCGGCTCCAGTGAGTGGGCGGTGACCACGTGCGGAATGTCGTTGAGCAGGCCGGCGAGGTGGCCGCCGAGGCCGGAGTACCAGGTATGGGAGTGCACGACATCTAGCCCGCCGTTGACCTTGCCCACTGCATCCGCCATGCGAAGGCCGGTGGACAACGTTTTGATTGCGCCGTTGGCATCTTCCAGTTCAGGGTCAACCCCGTGGACGTAGACGTCCTTCTCGTCGCGGGGAGCTCCCATGCAATGCACGTCGACATCGACAATGTCGCGCATGAAACGGGTCAGTTCGGTGACGTGGACGCCTGCACCGCCGTAAATCTCCGGCGGATACTCTCTGGTCATCATTCCGACTCTCATGCCCGCCGAGCTTAGTTGCGTTTAAAACGTGCTGCACGGACGTCAGCTTGGCTCGCGCCGACGGCCACGCCGCCCAACTCGCCCGCCGCGTCGCGGGCTACCCCCGTGGGGCGGGATGCGGTGCCCGAATCGTCGTCAATGTCCTGCGCGATTCGGGCAGTTTCAATACCCTAAACAATATGAAGAGCCAGCCAAGAGTCCTCGCCATCGTCCTCGCTGGCGGTGAGGGAAAACGCCTGTTCCCGCTAACCGCCGACCGTGCAAAACCCGCTGTTCCCTTTGCCGGGACCTACCGTCTGATCGACTTCGTTTTGTCGAACCTCGTCAACGCCGGCTACATGCGTATCGCGGTCCTGACCCAATACAAGTCGCACTCGCTTGACCGCCACGTGGCCACCGCGTGGAACGTTTCCGGCCCGACCCCGCAGTACATCGCGTCGGTGCCTGCGCAGCAGCGCCGCGGCAAGCGTTGGTACACCGGTTCCGCGGACGCGATTGTGCAGTCGCTGAACCTGATTTATGACGATATGCCGGACTACGTCCTGGTCTTCGGTGCGGACCACGTCTATCGCATGGATCCGTCGCAAATGGTGGAAGACCACATTGCGTCCGGCAAGGACGCCACGGTAGCGGGCATCCGCGTCCCGCGCGCAGAGGCGACGGCCTTTGGCTGCATCCAGTCCACCGAGGACGGCACTATCACCGAGTTCCTGGAGAAGCCGGCCGACCCGCCGGGCACCCCGGACGACCCGGAGATGACCTACGCGTCGATGGGCAACTACGTGTTCACCACCGAGCCGCTGATCAAGGCGCTGCTGGAGGATGAGCAGAACGAGGATTCCTCCCACGACATGGGCGGCGACATCATCCCGTACTTCGTGTCCCAGGGGCAGGCCAACGTCTACGACTTTTCCTCCAACGAAGTTCCGGGCGCGACCGATCGCGACAAGGGCTATTGGCGCGACGTCGGCACCATCGACTCGTTCTACGACGCGCACATGGACTTGATCTCCTCGCACCCGATCTTCAACCTCTACAACAAGGCGTGGCCGATCCACTCGACGGAGGATTCGAACCTCCCGCCGGCGAAGTTCGTCATGGGCGGTATTGCGCAGGAGTCGATGGTGGCATCCGGCTCGATCATCTCCGGTGCGACGGTGCGCAACTCGGTGATCTCCACCGATGTCCGCGTGGAGGAGGGTGCGACGGTCGAGGGCTCCGTGCTGCTTCCGGGCGTGCGCATCGGCAAGGGTGCTGTCGTGCGCCGCGCGATCTTGGACAAGAACGTCTACGTCTCCGACGGTGAGATCATCGGCGTCGACTTGGAGCGCGACCGTTCCCGTTACACCGTCTCTGACAGCGACGTCGTGGTCGTCGGCAAGAGTGAAGTGGTTTAAAGGAAGGCCCGGCCTAACGTTTCGTGATCAGCGTCAGGCCCCCATCAAGGGGCAAGCGCGTGACGACGGCTGCGTTATCCACCCCAAGCGCAGCTGCATGAGCGTCAGCCTGTCGGGCGGCTTCTGTCTCGCGATCGCGCCGTGATGGGTCGGACAGTGTGCCGTCGAGAAGCGAATCGGCGATGATGAGGGTTCCGCCCTGGGTGAGCAGTGGCCAGGCGTTGTCGATGAGCGGTGCCATCTCCAGGGGCGCGACATCGGCGTAGATGAGCTGGTAGGCGTCGGTGGCTAGGCGCCCCATAACGTCGAGCGGGCGAGCGGTGAGGAAACGCGCGCGCGAAGGGGAGTGGCCGCCGAGGCGGAACGCTTCCTTCGCGCCGGCTTGCAGCGCTGCCTCCGGTTCGATGCAGGTCAGCGTTGCCTTGTCCGGCAGTCCGCGCAGAATGTGGAGACCGACAACGCCGGCAGCGGGGGTGACAGCGACGGCGCCTTGGCCGGCCGTGCCGGCCCCGGCCGCGAGCGTCGCCAGGAGCGAACCCACAACGGCACTCGGCGCGCGCACGCCGTTTTCCTCCGCCTCGGTGTACGCGTGGTCGAGGGCTTCGCGAAGCGCGTCGTTGCCCTCGCCGCCTTCGCCGCCTTCGCCGTTGGCGCTGGCTTGCGCGTTGATGTAGGCGGTCATCTGGGTAAACGCTGTCTCACTCACGGGATTCATCATAGACGGCGGGTGGGAGCGGCCCGGGCATTGTGCGGTGAGATTTGCGCAGCTGATTCGCACAGCCGATTTGCACAGCGTTTTGTCAGTTCGTTCCCTGGGTGTAACCGGCGACACTCTGACACAATGGCACTCGTGACTTCCGATCCTGCCGCGCACCTTGAAACCGCTAGCGACGCTGAGATGACGCAGCCGCTGACCGGGACCGCCGCGTTCGACGCTGGCCACGGGGAGATGCCGAGCTGGTCGGAGCTGGTCGCCGAGCACGCGGACAGCGTCTACCGTCTGGCGTTTCGTCTCTCCGGTAACCAGCATGACGCGGAAGACCTCACACAAGAGACGTTCATGCGCGTGTTCCGCAACCTGAAGAACTACCAGCCGGGCACCTTCGAAGGTTGGCTGCACCGAATCACCACCAACCTGTTTCTGGACATGGTGCGCCACCGCTCGAAGATCCGGATGGAAGAGCTACCGGACGACTACGAGCGCGTGCCCGGCACCGCGTTGACCCCGGAGCAGGCGTACTCCGCCACCAACCTCGACCCGGCACTGCAGCGGGCGCTGGATGAGTTGGGTCCGGACTTCCGCGTCGCAGTAGTGCTCTGTGATGTCGTGGGCATGAGCTATGAGGAAATCGCCGAAACCCTCGGCGTGAAGATGGGCACCGTTCGCTCCCGCATTCACCGCGGCCGTACACAGTTGCGCGAATCCCTAGAGGCTCAGGCAGTGCACGACACCGCCACGAAGGAGCTGCTGCGCACCCGCTAAGCCGTGTGCTCCGCTTCGCGAGTACCCTTTGAATGGCAATCGGAAAGGAGAGCGGTGACCATGGTCAAACGCGCAGATAAGCCCCGCTTTTCTTCCACCGATCATCTAAGCGCCGAGGCAGTTGCCGCGTTCGTTGACAACGAGCTTGGTCACTCCGCGCGCCGTCGGGCGATGGACCACATCGCGCAGTGCCAGGAGTGCCACGAGGAGATAGTCGCCCAGCGCGGGGCGGCGGAACGCGTGCGCAGCTGCGGCGCTGACGGGGTGCGGGCCCCGGACTTCCTCGTCGAGCGCCTGGCCCGCTTGTCCGAAGCAGACATCGCCGCAGGAGTAGGAGCGACGGATGAGCACGTCCCGCGCTCCCCGCGTAGCTTTGCGCAGAATCTGCTTAACCGGGTGGTCAGCGTGCTGCGCGCAGTCAAACGCAAGCACTAAGTCGAAGCGCTGAAGAAGATTCGCACGAGGGTAGGGTGTGAGAGGTGTTATCGAACTTCGGATGGACTGAGTTCTTCTTCCTGCTGATCATCGGGCTGATCGTGATCGGCCCGGAGCGCCTGCCCAGCGTTGTCGAAGACGTCCGAGCCGCCATCTACGCCGCGCGCAAAGGCATCGCGAACGCGAAGCGTGAGCTCAATGGCGAGTTGGAAGGCTTCGAGGAGTTCCGCGAGCCGATTAACACCGTGTCCAAGTACGCCGCCATGGGCCCGCGCCGCGCGGTGTCGTCGCTGCTCTTCGAGGGCGACGAGGAGTACTTAGACGAGTTCGATCCGCGCCGCGCGCTCGCCGACAACGAGCCACAACAGCCGGAGCATCCAGCGCAACCAGCGCAACCAGCACAGCCCAAGCAGGTCAACTCCGGGCCCCGCCCCAGCCCGCAAAACCAGACGCCGCCACCGGCGCCGGAGCAGCCTGGTGAGCCGAAGCGCACCGCGGGATTCTCCTGGGAGGACGTGGTTTAGGCTACTTCACCGTCGGGTTGAGGTTCTTGCCCGCCAGCGAGTTTCGTCGCACTTTAAGCTTCTCGACGATCCCCTGCACCGCCTTGGCTGCCGGAGCATCCGGGTCTGAGAGCACGACAGGGGTGCCGATGTCGCCATTTGCGCGCAGGGCAGGGTCGAGCGGGATCGAGCCGAGCAGTGGCACGTCGGAATCGGTGAGCGCCGTGAGGCGGTCTGCCACCTGCTGGCCGCCGCCTTCTCCGAAGACGTTGACAACGGAGCCGTCGTCAAGCAACAGCCCTGCCATATTTTCGATGACTCCCGCAATGGGCTGATCTGTCTGTTGCGAGATGGTGCCGGCGCGCTCGGCGACTTCGGCCGCGGCGGCCTGCGGGGTGGTGACGATGATGAGCTCGGCGGTGGGCACAAGCTGCGCGACCGTGATGGCGACGTCGCCGGTGCCAGGCGGGAGGTCGAGGAAGAGGACATCGAGGTCGCCCCAGTAGACGTCGGCGAGGAACTGCTGGATGGCGCGGGTGAGCATGGGCCCGCGCCAGACGATGGGCGCGTTGCCTTCCACGAACTGGCCGATGGAGATGTGGCGGACGTTGTGGCTGATCGGCGGCATGATCATGTCGTCGACAACCGTGGGACCCTTGTCCTGCGACCCCATGAGGCCTGGGATGGAGTGGCCGTAGATGTCGGCGTCGATGACGCCCACCGTGAGGCCCTGGGCGGCCATGGCGGTGGCGAGGTTGACGGTCATTGAGGATTTGCCGACACCGCCCTTGCCGGAGGCGACCGCGAATACGCGAGTGCGCGAATCCGGGTCGGCGAACGGGATGACCGGCCCGGTCTGTTCGCCGCGGAGCTTCTCTGAGAGGGCGCGGCGCTGCTCGTCGCTCATTGTGTGGAGAGTGACGGTGACGGTGCCGACGCCGTCGAGTTCCTCGAGGACTGCGCGGACGTTGGATTCGATGGTGTCGCGCATCGGGCAGCCAGCGATGGTGAGGTAGATGCCGGCATGAACGTCGGTGAGGCCGACGGAGTCGGCGGGGGAGAGCTGGATCGACTCGACCATGCCGAGTTCGGTGATGGGTTTGCCGATCTCGGGGTCATCAACCCGCGCAAGCGCATCGCGGACTTGGGATTCTGAAAGTGCTGTAGCCATATCAAAAGGCAAGTATAGGCCCCGGGGAAATGCAAGGTCATCTGTATACTTCTTCACTATGACCAATCCCAATCGTCGTCAGCTCCAAATCCGTGAAGTGCCGTCCGGATGGCCGGTCGGCTCGTTTGACACCTACGCCGAAGCGCAGGAGGCCGTCGACAGCCTGTCGGATCGTGAGTTTCCCGTTGAGAAGCTCACCATCGTGGGTGTGGACCTCATGCAGGTGGAAAACATCACTGGCCGTCTGACTTGGGGCCGGGTGCTGGGCGGCGGTGCGCTGTCCGGGCTGTGGATGGGCATGTTCATCGGCTTGATCTTCGCGCTTTTCGCCATGCCGGGCACCGGGTGGTCAGTACTTGTTTGGTCCCTGCTGATCGGTGCCGTGTTCGGCTTGGTTTTCGCCGCGATTGCTTACGCGTTCTCCGGCGGCCGGCGTGACTTTTCCTCGGCGACGGCCATTGTTGCCGGCCACTACGACGTGCTGTGCGAGGCGGACATGGCGCCGCAGGCGCGCGACTTGATCGCCGCGGGCGCCCGGGGACAGCGGCCGCCGGAGCAGCCGGCACAGCCGGAGCGGCCGGCACAGCCGGAGCAGCCGAACAATGCTCCGCACTCCGACAACCCGGGTGGCCCGGGCAACGCGCAGTAGCGCGTCATCGGCGCGGTAGAGTCGTAGACCAGATTCACGATTCCCCGCCGAGAGCAAGGGAGGGCTTAACCATGGGAGTCAACCCGAAACGCTCGATCGCCGGCGCAGCGGCACTTGCCGCGGCGTCGGCGCTTCTTGTTGGGTGCTCAACTGCAGACAACGCGTTAGCCGCGTTCAGCGACACTCGGCCGGTGTCGATCGGGATTGATCCCGATTCCGCCGAGCAGGTCGTGCTGGGGGAGATCTACAGTGAGATCTTCAACTCCATGGGTTACGCCGTGGGAGTGATCAGCCTGTCCGATTTCGCGGAGCGCGACGCTGTGCAGCTGCTACGCACTCAGGAGGTCGACCTGGTCATCAGTTGCACCGGGACGTTGCTGGACGCGCAGGATCACGCCGCCGCACGCGCACTTGCGGCCTCCGGTGAAACCGGGGAGGCGCTGTCCGTGGCTACGTACGATGCCATGCAAGGCACGTTCCCGGCGGACATCCGCACGGTTGATCCGTCGCCGGCCCAAGGCTGCGGCGCAGGATTCTCGGCAACTCAGCCTCAGCCGGCGACCCAGCCGGGCACTGCGCCAGCTGCCCAGCCGGGCACCGCGCCGGCGGGAAAGCCGCAGCTGCCGCAGAACATCGTCCCGATCTTCACCGACTCGAAGTTTGACCGTCGTACGGTGCAGCGAATCAACTTCATCACCCGCGTGATGTCCACCGAAGATATCGCCGAGGCCGCTGAGCGGGTCGAAAGCGGTGAACCGGTGCGCGCAGCCGTGTCCGAGTGGCTCATGGAGTACGCAAACATCACGATCGGACTCGCTCCCGAAAACTAGCTGCACCGCCTGTTTCGCAGCCTGTCCGCGCAACAGCGCGTCTGCGCGACTGCACAACAGCGCGACTGCGCGCAAACACGCAACCGGCCCGCGGGGATCATCTTCCTGCGGGCCGGTTCTTTGCCTAGACGGCTACGCGCCTAGAGCTGGGCGGGAACGCTTACTTGGCAAACGCCTCGTCGACAAGCGCCTGCTCCTCTTGCTGGTGCACCTTGGCCACACCGGTAGCGGTGGTGGACTGCGCGCGGCGGGACACGCGCACCATCTCCGGCATGTCCTCGATGAGGTCGCGCAGGTGTTCGTTGTAGAACGGCCACGGACCCTGGTTCGCCGGCTCGTCCTGCACGAAACGGATCTGCTTCGCGTTCGGGTAGTTCGCGAACGCGTCGCGCAGGCGGTTGAACGGGATCGGGTGGAGCATCTCGATGCGGATGATCGCCACGTCGTCGCGGCCGTCCTTCTCCTTGCGCTTTGCAAGCTCGTAGTAGATCTTGCCGGAGCACAGCAGGATGGTCTCCACCTTGTCAAAGTCCGCGCCGTCGACCTTCTTGTTGCCGCGGGATACAAAATTCGGGTCATCAATAACGGACTCGAAGCGGTCTGTCTCGATGAAGTCGGCCGGCTGGGAAACCGCGGCCTTGTTGCGCAGCATCGACTTCGGAGTGAAGACGATCAGCGGGCGACGCATCTCACCGAGCGCCTGGCGGCGCAGAAGGTGGAAGTGGTTCGCCGGGGTCGACGGCTGGGCAATGGTCATCGAGCCCTCAGCCACAAGCTGGAGGTAGCGCTCAATGCGTGCCGACGAGTGGTCGGGTCCCTGTCCCTCGTAACCGTGCGGCAGCAGCATGGTCAGGCTCGAAAGCTCGCCCCACTTGGTCTCGCCGGAGGAGATGTACTCGTCGATGATGGTTTGCGCACCGTTGGCGAAGTCGCCGAACTGTGCCTCCCAGGCCACTACGGCATCGCGGTTGGCAATGGTGTAGCCGTACTCGAAGCCCAGGCCTGCGAACTCGGTCAGGGCGGAGTTGTAGACCTCGAAGCGGCCGCCGTTGTCGGCCTCAACTGCGTTGTGATCCAGCGGATTGAACGCCTCGCCGTTGTCCGGGTTGTAGAGCACCGCGTGGCGCTGGGTGAAGGTACCGCGCTGGGAGTCCTCGCCGATGAGGCGGACGTACTTGCCCTCCTCGGCCAGGGAGCCGTAGGCGAGCAGCTCGCCCCAGCCCCAGTCGATGCCGCCGTTCTCCAGCGACCCGCCGCGGTTCTTCAGCACGTTCTTGAGGCGCTTGTTCGGAGTGAAGTCCTCCGGCAGGTTGGCGTAGGTCTCCGCCAGGCGCTTGAACTGCTCCTCGCTGATGGAGGTATCCAGGCCGCGGGTGAGCTCCTGCGCCTCGGTGATGCCGGTCTGCTCGCTCGGCTTACCCTCGGTGGACTTCACATCGGAGAAGACCGAGTCCAGCTGGTCCAGGAAATCCTGTGCTGCGATCTCTGCTTCTTCCTCGGTGATGTCGCCGCGGCCGATGAGGTCGTTGGTGTAACGGGTACGCACGGACGGGTGCGACTCAATGCGGTCGTACATGATCGGCTGGGTCACCGTCGGGTCGTCAGCCTCGTTGTGGCCGCGCAGGCGGTAGCAGATCAGGTCGATGAAGACGTCCTTGCCAAACTCGCGGCGGTACTCGGTGGCCAGCTGGGCAACCCATGCAGCGGCCTCCGGGTCGTCGCCGTTGACGTGGAAGACCGGGCAGTCGAAACCCTTCGCCAGATCGGTGGCGTAGAAGGAGGAACGGCCGGAGTCCGGGGTGGTGGTGAAACCGATCTGGTTGTTCACCACGACGTGGACGGTGCCGCCGACAGCGTAGCCCGGCAGGCGCGACAGGTTCAGGGTCTCCTGAACCACGCCCAGGCCGGTGAACGACGCGTCACCGTGCAGCATGATCGGCACAACCGGGTAGTCCTCGCGGCCTTGCTCGTGCTTGAGCAGGTCGGTCTTTGCGCGCGCCATGCCCACCAGAACCGGGTCGACGGCCTCGAGGTGGGACGGGTTGGCGGCCAGGGAGACCTTGATCTCGCCGTCGCCGAACATCTGAATGTGCTGGCCCTCGAAACCGAGGTGGTACTTCACGTCGCCGGAGCCACCCTGCTGAGCGGCCTTGAAGTTGCCCTCGAACTCGTTGAAGATGGTGGCAACCGGCTTGCCCACGATGTTGAACAGCACGTTCAGGCGCCCGCGGTGCGGCATGCCGATGACAACCTCGTCGAGGCCTTGGCCTGCGGCGGTGTCGATCACGGCATCCATGAGCGGGATCAAGGTCTCAGCGCCCTCAAGCGAGAAGCGCTTCTGGCCCAGGTACTTCGTCTGCAAGAAGTTCTCGAAGGCTTCAGCAGCGTTGAGCTTCTGCAGGATGTACTTCTGCTCGGCGTGGGTCGGCTTCGGCATGCCGGCCTCGATGCGGTCGAGCAGCCACTCGCGCTCGTCGCGGTCCATGATGTGGGTGAACTCCGCACCCACCTTCAAGGTGTACGCAGCGCGCAGGCGGGTGAGCACCTCGCGCAGCGTCATCTGCTCCTTGCCGCCGAAACCACCGACGTGGAAGGTGCGGTCGAGATCCCAGATGGTCAAACCGTGGGTCTCAATGAGCAGGTCACGCGAGTCCGGCTTCGGCAAACCTGGCTGGTGCCACTTCAGCGGGTTGGTGTCCGCAATCAGGTGGCCGCGGGAGCGGTAAGCCTGAATAAGCTGCATCACGCGGGTGTCTTTGTTCACGCCCGTGTTCGGCAGGTCCTGCGCCCAGCGAAGCGGTGCGTAGGGGATCTCCATTGCTTCGAAGATCTCGTCCCAGAACTTGTCGTCGATAAGCAACTGGGAGATGTCGCGCAGGAACTCACCGGACTCTGCGCCCTGGATGACGCGGTGGTCGTAGGTGGAGGTGAGGGTGACCAGCTTGCCCACACCGAGCTCGGCGAGGCGGTCTTCGGAGGCGCCGGCGAACTCTGCCGGGTAGTCCATCGCGCCGACACCGACGATGGTGCCCTGGCCCTTGGTCAGGCGCGGGATGGAGTGGCGGGTGCCGATGCCGCCCGGGTTAGTCAGCTGAATGGTCACGCCGGAGAAGTCATCCATGGTGAGCTTGCCGTCGCGGGCGCGGTCCACAATGTCTTCGTAGGCGCGGACAAACTGCTCGAAGTTAAGGGTCTCGCATTCCTTGATGGCTGCGACAACCAGCGAGCGGGAGCCGTCTTTTTGCGGCAGGTCAATCGCCAGGCCGAGGTTAATGTGCTCCGGCTGGACAGCGAAAGACTTCTTCTCCTCCTCGCGGTAATTCTTATTCATGTCCGGGTGCAGCTTGGTGGCCTGGACAATGGCGTAACCGATGATGTGGGTAAACGAGATTTTTCCGCCGCGGGTGCGCTTGAGGTGGTCGTTGACCAGCGCGCGGTTTTCAAACATGAGCTTGACCGGCATGTCGCGCACGGTGGTCGCCGTCGGCACCTCAAGCGACTCGTTCATGTTCTTCGCAATCGCCTTGAATGCGCCCCTGAGCTGGGTCTCGCCCGGCTCGTAGGAGACGTTGGCGATGTTGTCCAGCGGCGACTTCTTCGGCTTCGGCAGTACTGAAGGCTTCTGCTTCGCGGTCGCCTTGGCTGCGGAGTCGACCTTGGTTTCGCGGCCGTCCTGGCTCGGTGCTGCGGTGGTGCGAGCAACCTTTTCGTCGGTCTTCGCAGCGGCGGTCTTGCCGGTACCGGTGTCGGAAGCAGCTACCTGCTCAGCCTTGGGGCTAGCGGGACCACCCTTCGCCGTACTCGGTGCGCCCTGCTTCTCAAAAAGTTCGCGCCACTCCTGGTCCACGGAGCTCGGATCCTTCTGGAATTGCTGGAACATCTCGTCGACCAGCCAGCTGTTTTGGCCGAATGTGTTATCGCTGCTCACGGCAGGTGATCGCCTTCCTTGATCTATGAACGTTCGTCGTTTCAATGGTAGTGAAACAACCACGACAACGGGACGATAGGTAGCAATAACTCACGATGAGGGGTTGTGGCTACCCCCGATGATGGTGGTTAGCGGTGTGCAGCCCACATTGCGGCGTACCTTCCGCCCGCATTCTTCAGCTGCTCGTGGGTGCCGTCCTCCACGATACGCCCGTTGTCAATGACCACGATGCGGTCCGCTCGCGCAGCCGTCGCTAAGCGGTGCGCAACGATGACTGAAGTGCGCCCGGCGGTGGCGGAATCGGCGGCGTTGAGCACGGCGGCCTCGGTCGCCGGGTCGAGGGTAGCCGTCGCCTCATCCAGCAACACCACATCCGGCTCCAGCATCTCCGCGCGCGCCAACGCGATGATCTGCCGCTGCCCGGAGCTCAAGCCCCGGCCCCGCCCGCCGACGCGCGCGTTGAACCCGCCGGGAATCGCGGCGATCACATCCAAGGCCCCTATGCGCGCCACCGCGGCCTCAATCTCGGTCTTGCTCGCCCCCGGCACCCCGTACGCAATGTTCTCAGCCACCGTGCCCTCGAACAGGTAGGACTCTTGCGGCACCTGCGCCAGCGCCCGGCGCCACTCGGCTAAAGGAAACCCAGCCACACTCGTCCCCGAGGCAGTCACCTCACCATCGGTCGGGTCGTAGAACCTCGCAAGAAGCTTGACGACGGTCGATTTACCCGCCCCGGTGGGACCCACCAGCGCAACCGTCTCGCCGGGCGCGAGGAGTACGCGCATGTCCTCAATCACGTTCTCGGTGCGGGTGCCGTCTGTGCGGTAGGCGAAGCTGACGTCGTCAAGCGAAAGAGCTCCCTTGGCTGCCTGCCGTGCCTGCGGCTTCGTGCCTGTATCCGGGACTGTGGTGCGCTCTGCGAGCAGTTCCGTGATGCGCTCGAAGCTGACCTGGGCTTGCTGCCACGAGTCGAAGATCTGGCCGAGCTGCTGGATTGGGCCGTAGAGCTGGCCGAGGTACATGGTGAACGCCACGAGCACGCCGACCGAGAGGTCGCCGTTGGCGACGCGGCCCGCGCCGACGCCGATAACGGCGGCCGTCATGATCTGGCTGATCGCTTGCATGCCGGGGAAGTAGAGTCCCATCAGCGTCACGGTGCGCATGCGTAAGCGGCGGTAGGTGTCGGACATCTCGTCGAAGCGGGCCTCTGCCGGGGCTTCGGCGCGGTGCATCTGGGTGACGCGGATGCCGCCGATGAGTTCGGCGAACTCGCCGTTGACGATGGAGATCTGCTGGCGTGCTTCAGTGTAGAAGCGTTTGGAGAAGCGTCGGAAGATCGCGGTTGCGGCGATGATGACCGGCACCGCGATGAGCGCAACGAGGGTGAGCTGCGTGTCGGTGGCGACGAGCATCACGGTGACGCCGACGAGGCTGCCCGCGGCGACGATGGCTTGGGCGAGGCCGGTTTGGAGAAACGACGACAGCGTGTCGATGTCCGTGGTCATGCGCGTGATGATCTTGCCGCTGAGGCGCGATTCGAAGTAGCTCAGGCCCAGTTGCTGCAGGTGGGCGTAGCTGCGCAGACGCAGGCCGTAGAGGAGGCGCTCGCCGGCGCGGGCGGACAGGACGGTCATCGCCGCTTCGGCCGCCCAGGCGACGAGCACCACTGCGAGCGCGATCGCGCCCACGGTGATAAGGGCGTCGGAGTTGCGCGGCTCGATGCCGCCGTCAATGGCGGCGCGGATGAGGGTGGGGAATGCGAGGTCGGCGACGACGCCGACGATGAGCAGCGCGACCGTGGCGGCGATGAGGCCGCGCACCGCCTTGAAGAGGCTGGACACCTGGAATTCGCTCGACGGGGTGCGCAGACGGGTGAGGGTAGCTTCGGCGAGGTCGGGGCGCTCGGTGGCGTTGGGCAGGGCATCGACGCGGGCAAGCAGTTCCGGTGTAGCGCTGATCGGGGCGTTGTGGCCGCCGCCACCGCCGCCACCGCCGCCGTGGCCCTGGGGTGCGAGGACGTGATGGGTTGCGGTGGGCTCGATGGCGGGCCAGAGAGCCTCATGGGTGGGGGCCGGTTGCACACCTGAGCTGGTTCTGATGTGCGGGGTCGCGCCCGGGTCCATGAGGTCGGTGTACGCGGGCGATTCGACGATGGTGTCGCGAGGCCCGTCCGCCATGACGCGGCCGGCGTCCATGACCACGACCCGGTCGGCGAGGTCGACCGTGGACTGGCGGTGCGCCACCGCGATCACGGTGACGCCGTCGAGATGGGAGCGGAGGTTTGCGAGGATGACGGCTTCGGTTTCAGCGTCGATGGCTGAGGTCGCGTCGTCGAGCACGAGCACCGCGGGCTGCGAGATGAGTGCGCGGGCGAGGGCGAGGCGTTGGCGCTGGCCGCCGGAAAGTGTCAGTCCGCGTTCGCCAACCTCGGTGGCGTAGCCGTCGGGCAGGCGGTCGATGAACTCGTCCGCGCAGGCGAGGCGCGCCGCTTCGCGCACGGCGGCATCGAGCGCGTCTCCGGTGAGCTCGGGGTCGGCGCCGAGCGCGATGTTGTCGAAGACGGAGGCGGAGAAGAGGAACGCCTCGTCGAAGACGCACGTGACCTTGCCGCGGATGTCGGCGAGTGGCAGATCGGGGTAGGGAATGCGGTTGGACGAGGCGTCGATAAGCGAAATGCTCCCGCGATCCGGGCTGTAGAAGCCTCCGGCGAGCTGGACTGCCATGGTTTTGCCTGCGCCGGGCGGGCCGACGATGGCGACGGATTCGCCGGGGGCGACGCTGAGGCTGAAGTTGTCGAGGACTTGGTGGCCGTCGGTGGTGAAGTCGACGAAGTCGAAGGCGATGCCGGTAGGGCCGGTGGGTGCGGTGTCGGTGGCGGGGGAGTCTTGTGGAGTGAGGCGGAGGACGTCGTCGAGGCGGTCGATGGAGCTCATGCCCATGTGGATGCGCACGTACTGATTGGTGAGCATTGCGAGCTGGGACGTCATCGACGTGAGGTACGCGGTGAACGCGACGAACGCGCCGATGCTGATGCCGCCTTGGATGGCGGTGATGCCGCCGGCGACGATGGTGACAACGAGGGCGACTTTGGGCAGCTGCGCGAGGAGCGGCTGGAAGCGGGCGGTGAGTTTCGCCGTGCGCATTTTCACCGTGTAGAGGTCACGGCCGAGGCGGTCGAGGGTGTCGATCTCGCGCTGTTCCTGGCCGAAGGCTTTGACAACGCGGACACCGGAGACGGTTTCTTCAACGTGCTGGGTGAGATCCGCGGCCGTTTGCTGGTTGACCCAGGTGGCGGCGTAAAGGAAGCGGCGCGAACGGTTGGCCTCGAAGAGGATCAGCGGCAGCAGCGCCAGCGACATCAACGTGAGCGGGATGTCCATGGCGAACATGACCGCGAGAGTGAGGCCGAGTTGAAGCGCGCGCGTGAACAGCATCGGTGCCGACCCAAGCACCATGTGGAACTGGTTGAGGTCTGTGATTGAGCGCGAGACGATTTGGCCGGCGACGATGGTGTCCTGCGCGGGGCCATCGAGGTGGTGGAGGGTGCGCAGTAACTCGACGCGCAGCCAGTACTGCGAATTGGATGCGAGACGGCCGGAGGTGAAGCGCCGGACAAAGTTGAACGCGTACGTGGCCAAAGCGACGGCAACTATGAGCCACACGATGTGGGTGACATCGCCTGCGGATTCGCCGGTGGCGATGTCGATCGCGCGGCCGGTGAGCGCCGGCATGGACGTTTGCAGGATGGCGCTTAAGCCCGCGGCCGCAAACGCGGCGACGGCGGGGCCCGCATTGGCTCTCAGTGCACGGGAGAGCAGTGTGCGCGGACCCCGCCGGGTAGGCGGATTACTCGGTGTCGGTGTCGTTTTCTTTCGCCCTCGCCTTGCTGTCGGCCTTGCTGTTGGCAAAGATGCGGCGCATCTTGCTGCGTTCTTCCTCGTCGCTGTCGAAGGTGTCGGTGTCCATCGACTTTTCCTTCTCTGCGATCTCGCGCTCGAGCTCAGGGTCGAGGCCGGAGTTCTTCTCGGTGGCCATGATGCATCTCCTTCAGTCCGCTACTTCTCGTTGCGACGGTTTGACTTGTCCTCGTTTGTACCAGCGGAGCGCTTGCCGAGGCCGAGTATTCCCCGCCGCCTCGAGTTGCCTTCGGCGGTGTCGGTGTCGGTGTCGCTGTTGTCGGCGTCATCGGTGTCATCGGTGTCATCGGTGTCGCGGTTGAACACCTGCATGATCCAGGCAGCGAACTCGCGCGGGTTGGTGGAGAGCTTTGCCTCGACCTCTTGCTCCTCGGCAGATTCCTCTTCCTTGGTGGGCAGCGGCTCAATGAACCGGGCAGGTGCTGGCCCGAGGGTGTCGGCGGTGTTGGAGAGCACGATGTCTGCAAGCTTGCGGTTCGCCGCGGTGCCGGCGATTGCTCCGATGCCCAGTGGCAGCAGCTTGCCAAACCAGGCGCGGCGCAGACCCCGGCCCATGGAGCGCATGGCGAATCGCGTCAGGATGCTGTTCGCTTCTTGCAGCGTCGGGCCAGAAAACCTCGCCAGCATGCTGCGGGAGGGCGCGTCCGAGGCTTCGTCTCCAAGCAATGTTTCAACGATGGCCAAGCCCTGCGTGCCCATGAGTGTGGTGAGCACAATCGCGCGGCGCTGTTCAGAATCCTTGACGTCGATGCCGCGCAGGTACGCGGAGGCGACGGTGTAGAACGCGGCGAGGTCGAGAAACAGCACCGACTCGCCGGCGATTGCCATGGAGCCGGTGACAATGCCGACGCCTGGCACTGCGGCCGCGGCGCCCGCACCAGCGCCGGTTCCGGTGACGGTGTTACGGAAGTGCTTCGCCATGATCTGCTGGATCTCCTCGGGCGAAGCATCCGGGTTCTGGCGGCGGAGCCAGTTCACGTAAGCCCGGATCGTGCCAGTCTGCAGATGCACTGCAGTATCGACGGCACTGATAAACGCCCGGCCGATCATGCCCGCTTCTTCCTGCAAACGTGCAGGATCGGAAGACAAAACGTCTGTGATGATTTCCTGCGGCGTTTCCTCGCGGGTATCGAGTGCAGCGTGGTCGCTATTGGTGTCGCCTTTGGAGCGTCCAAACATGTGCAGATTTCTCCTTAGATGGGGTGGCATCAGTGTACGGGGCATCGCGAACTCCTCAGCGGATGCACAGTCCGCCCCATTGCAGCAGAGATTGAATTGTAATCTTTAGAGCTACGCTATAGGGCATGTCTGATGCCCCCCACCTCGAAGTGCCCACCACCGCGGGCACCGTCGGCGGCATCATCCATTCTCGCACCGGGGTCCGTACGTGGCGTGGTGTGCCGTACGGCGCAACGACGGCGGGGGAGCACCGCTTTCGCGTTCCGCGTCCGGCGGAACCGTGGCAGGGAGTGCGTGACGCATCCAGGTTCGCTCCGCCCGCGATGCAGGGCGTGTTCAGTTGGCGCGACGCCGTCTACGGCACGGAAGACTGCCTCACCTTGGACATTGTGCGCCCCGACACTGACGACGAACTTCCGGTGGTGGTGTACTTCCACGGCGGCACGTTTGTCACCGGCGCAAGCAATGAGAAGGTGCTTCGCGGGCACTTTCTGGCGCAGGCGACCGACATTGTTTACGTTTCGGTGAACTTCCGCCTCGGCGTACTGGGCTATCTCGATTTCCGCTCGATCGGCGACGACTGCGTGGCAAACCCTGCGATCTGGGATCAGATCCAGTCGCTCGAGTGGGTGCGCGACAACATCGCCAACTTCGGTGGTGATCCGAACCGGGTGACCATCATGGGTGAATCTGCTGGTGGCGCAGCGGTGACCCACCTCATGTGCGCCCCGGCCGCGCGCGGGTTATTCCACGGCGGCATCGCGCAATCGCCGCCGAGCGCGTCGGTGCACTCGCGCGTCCAGGCATCGATGTGGGTGCGCCAGCTTCTCGACGGTATGGGGATGTCTCGGCTTTCCACCCTGGAGGACCTGCGTGCCGCCGATGCAGAGGACCTCGTGCGCACGGGGCAGTCAATGCTGCTCAACGGCAAAGAGCTGGTGCAGTTCAACACAAGCTTCATGCCGACCGTGGATAGTGTGACGCTGCCGCAGCATCCGATCGACATCTTCGAGAACGGCGATCAGGCGCCGGTGCCGCTGATCATCGGCACCAACTCGGACGAAGCCAGCTTTGCCAAGACGATGTATCAAACCACAGGTCAGCGTCAGCGCGCCGCGCGCCGGGCACTGGACGTATACGACCCCGACAATGCTCACCAAGTGCTTGAGGCATACGGCTATGTGGGTGGCCGCGCGGACTTCGCTGACCTGATCGCCGATGCGGTGTTCTGGGCGCCGTCGGTGATGCTGGCAACCTCTCACCGCCGCGTCGCGCCGACCTGGATGTACCGCTTTGAATATGCGTCTGCCACGATGCGCAAGCTCGGCCTTGGCGCGATGCACACCTCCGATTTGGTCGCAGTGTTCGGTGATCCGAACTCCACCCGCGCGTCCAAGATCGATCGGTTCGGGTCGAAGGAGGGCTTCGAGGAAGTCAGCCGGATAATGCAGTATCACTGGGGCTCGTTCTTCCACTCCGGTCAACCGGGAGAGGGGTGGCCAGCCTACGGGTTCCGCGACGAGGAGCGGCCTGGGCGAGCCACCGTCGTCTTCGACAGCGAGCCGTACGTGGAGCTGGACCCAAAGGCGGATCAGCGGCGCGCTTGGGAAGGATTCGACATGCGGGAGTGGGGCAACAATCGCGCCGATCTCATGGAGCCGCTTGCCGAGTTTTTCGGCTTTGACGTGCTGGAAACGTTGACAGGCGACCGAGTCGGCGATTAAGCGTTGAGCATTTTTCCAGTTGGCACACCTGTCGCAGGTTTCCTGGCTAGGCTAGTTCAAGCCTGACGTAAAGTTCGTGGGTAAGCCGAGGAAGGAAGGCAGGGCAGACAATCATGAGCTTCTTTGAGGACATCGCCGCCGCCCTGGACCGCGAGGGTATTGAATCGCGCGTGCATGACGAGACCATGTTCGTTCCGATCACGGCCGACGTGGAGATCCAGTTTGTTGAGATCGACCCGCATCTTCCCGCGGCCAACGTCTACGTCGCGGCGGCTGATGTTGATGAAGATGACGACGAGTTCGAGGCTGTTTTGGTCTCTGTGGTCTTTTCCGCAGAGGATGCGGTCCAGACAGTCGCTGACCACATGGCAACCGACCAGGTGCTCACCGTCCTGCGCGACCTCCTCGAGGGCACCGACGAGCGCATTGTTGATCTCGAGTTCTTCCAGGACAGCGTCAACCCGCAGATGGTGCGTGCCGAAATCGGCGAGAACGCGGAGCTGCAGGTGCTCGTGGAGGTTGTCGATGGCGTGCCGTGCGCGAAGGTCGAGTTCGTCGCTCTGTCTGACTCCTACGAGGACATGATGGATGAGGCGATCGGCGAGCTGTGGGAGTCCGACGGCGACGCCGAGCTGACCGACGAGGACCGTGTCCGCCTGTTCCAGGCCATCCACAACGAAGTGGTGGATGATTCCGAGGTGCTGGACCTTGGTCAGTTCACGGACTTTGACCGCCTCTTCGAGGTGCTCTCGCTCGCCGCGGATCAGGCGGAGGATTGGGAATCGCAGCTCCTCCCGATCGATGACGACTTCGACGAGCCCGACGTCTACGACATCTTCGGTCGCGATGACGATGACGACGAAGACGATTACGAGGACGATAGCGAGGATGACGACCCCGAAACCGTCACCGCCCCCGACGCCGACGCTGACGACGCACACGGCGCTGGCAGCCGCGTAATCACGGATTCCGAAGAAGCAAGCGCCGACGGTGTTGACGGGCCAACAGGCATTGACCCGGACGACGCCATCGATAACGAAGACGAGGTTTAGTAGACGAGGTTTAACTGCGCTAAGCCTCAACAGGGCTACGCAGCAACAGGGCTACGCGGCGACGAGTCCCTCGAACATTGACGACGGCGACTCGATTGGATTGAACTGCCCGTCCACCAGCCACACATAGTTGGCGGCTCGTGTCGCCGGCAGCTCGTGCACGGCTTCAATCGCCTCATCCGGCACCAGTGCGCGCACCCACGCCTCGGCGACCCGGCGATCGACCGGAAGCCCTGATGGGTCGGTGATGCGCAGCTCAATCAGGTAGGCGGGCACCTGCGTTTGCCCGTATCCGCGTATGCGGGCGCGTGCCCGAGGTCCAACTCGCCGGCGCGTCACCGCGGCGGTGAGCTGTTCGCTTCCGCCGGTGCGGGGGAGCGTCTTCACCGGCGGGCGCCAGGTGGCTGAAGGGCGGGACAGCGAGCGCGGGTGGTGCATGATCGCGTGCAGTGCGTCGACGGTTTCGGGGGAGCGGGTCAAAATGTCGTCGGCAAGAGCGGTGGGCGTGGTGATTGGAGTGGTTGCTGAAGTGTTGAACATGCTCTGCATGCTAGAACGCAGGTTCGACAAGGTGGTGCAAAATATAGAACACGTGTTCTAATGCTGCTCGAATCGGACGTTCGTCCCAGTTGGGACTACTGTGAACTGCGATATGACAACTGCACCTGCGCTCGCCGCCAAGCCCGAGATCCCCCGCGCGATCTGGGTTTTGGTGGCTGCGGCGTTCATCATTGCGCTGGGATACGGCCTTATCGCCCCGGTACTCCCGCAGTTCGCCTCCAGCTTCAACGTGTCCATGGCCGCTGCCGGCGCGGTCATTTCCGCGTTCGCACTTGCGCGCCTGCTCGGTGCGCCGGGCGCGGGCATTCTCATCGACAAACTCGGCTCGCGCCCGGTCTATCTCACCGGCCTCTTCATCGTCGCGGTGGCCACCTTCTTCGTGGCGTTTGCTCAGGCCTATTGGCACATTTTGCTCCTGCGCTTCATCGCCGGGTTTGGCTCCACCATGTTCACCCTGTCGGCGCAGGCACTGATCGTGCGCGTTACGCATCCGTCGATACGCGGGCGTGCGAACGCCCTCTACGCCACATCCTTCCTGTTGGGCAACATCTTCGGCCCCATCATCGGCGCGGCGCTGTCCTTTCTGGGGTACCGCATCCCGTTTGCCGTCTACGGCATCGGCGTGGGGCTCGCGGCGTTTGTGGTGTGGCTGTTTACCCACAGCCGCCACAGCGGCAAGACACTGCCGCCGAACAAACCGCCAATGCAGCTCGCCGCCGCGTGGCGGCAGCCCACGTACAAGGCCTTGCTCGCGACGTCGTTTAGCAATGGGTTTGTAAACATGGGTACGCGAGTGGCCGTCCTGCCGCTGTTCGCCGCCGCGATTTTTGAGCACGGTGCGGCCGAGTCCGGGCTTGCGCTCACGGCGTTCGCCCTCGGCATGGCCATCATGCTGCAGTTTTCCGGCCGGCTGTCCGATCAGCACGGCCGCCGCCCGATGATCCTCATCGGGCTTATCGTCTGCGCCGCGGCGACCGGGGTGTTCGGCATGGCCACGAGCTTCTGGCCGCTGATGATCCTATCGATGATCGCGGGTGTCGGCTCCGGGCTGATGGCACCGTCCACGCAGGCGGCGCTGGCGGACATCATCGGCAACGAGCGCTCCGGTGGCAAGGTGCTCTCCACCTTCCAAATGACGCAAGACGCGGGCCAAATCCTCGCCCCGATCCTGGTGGGCTGGGTCGCCGAGGTCGCTGGCTTCGGCGCCGCCTTTGGTCTCTGCGGCGCGCTGCTCGGCATCTCGCTTGTCACCTTCGCCATCCTGGGCAAAGAGACCGCGACCAACTCGACCAAAGGAGCGAAATGACCCGCGTCATCTTTGACTGCGACCCCGGCATCGACGACACCTACGCCCTGATCTACCTCGCCGCCGCCAACCACGCGGGCGAGCTCGAGCTGGATTGCGTTACTACCACCGCCGGCAACGTCGAGGCGGAGCAGTGCGCGCAAAACGCCGCCTTCGTGCTGGCCCAATGCGGCCTGACCACGGTGCCGATCGCTGCCGGTGTGCCGGGTCCGCTCGAGGTCGAGCTGACCACCACGCCCGAAACCCACGGAGAGACGGGCCTGGGCTACATCACCGCGCCGCAGCGCCACGTCGATACCGACTGGGACCTGCTCTGGATCGACGCCATCGAGCGCGGCACGGAGGACCTCCACCTCATCGTCACCGGGCCCATGACCAACCTCGCCGCCTTCGCCCGCCTGCACCCGCAGCACTTCCACGCGCTGCGGCACATCACGGTCATGGGCGGGGCGGTGAACTATCCCGGTAACACCACGCCCACCGCGGAGTGGAACTTCTGGGTCGATCCCCACGCCGCCGCCGAGGTCTTTAGCACCGCGCGCACCCCGATCACCCTTTGCCCGCTCAACGCCACGGAACAGATGTTGCTTGAGCCGGGGCGGTTGCAAGGGGTCGTCGATAAGCTTGGGCAAGCTCCGATTGCCGCGAACCTTGCGGAAATCACCCGGTTCTACTTCGAGTTTCACCAGGAGGTAGGGGAGGGCTACCGCGCGCAGATCCACGACTTGCTCACCGTGCTCATCGCACTGGGCAAGGTTGAGAGCACAGTTTGCTTAACGACGCTCGACGTCGAGCCCACCTCCGCACTCCTGCGAGGCACCGTGGCCGCCGACTTGCGGAGGATGTGGGAGCGCGAACCCAACGCGCGCGTGGTTGAGCAGGCCGACGTGGCGGGGGCGTGGGCGGAGTTCGAGCGCGCCTGCGAGATCCACGCGCAGTTCGCCGCCGGCGATGCCGGGTTGGCTGCCGGCTACCACCGCAAGGCGGAGGACTAGGGTTCGCGCTGCTTTCGTTCGCGCTGCTGGCGTTGTCGCTGATACACTGCCAGATCAGTACGCCCGCGCGACCGAGGTGACATAGGCGCGTGGGCGCGTTGCTGTCGTTCCGACTCTTCGCTACGGAGTTTTCATGTCACACATTTCCACCCCTGCCGGCGCTGCGGGTGCCGCCGGCCAGCCTGCCGGCATGCCCATGCGCCCCGGCGCCGAATGGACCCCCGTTCGCCGTGCGCTCGTCATCGCCGGTGCCGCCGTCATCGCCGCTACCTGGCTCTACGTGGTGCTCGCCCGCCCGACCGAGTGGGAGAACGTCACTGATTCGACCCAGGGCATCATCACCCTGGCCGGCTATGGCATCGGCACCGTGCTGCTGCTTATCGCGACCATTCCGGTGCTGCCCGCGCGCACGCTGGGTCTGATCCCGATTGCGATGATCATCAACTCACTCATCGGCCAGATTGTCGGATCGATCGGCTTGCCGCTGTACCTGGACACCATTGGCACCGTGATCGTCGCTGCGCTTGCCGGCCCGGTCGCAGGCATGACCACCGGCGCGTTGAACAACGTCGTGTGGGGCCTGCTCACCCCGGCGGCGCTGCCGTTCGCCGCGGGTGCGGCGCTGGTTGGGTACCTGTCCGGGCTGTTCATCCACAAGTTCCACGCGTTCAAGAACATCGGCACCGTGATCTTTTACGGCCTGATCCTGGGTTTAATCGGTGGCGCTGTTGCGGCACCGGTCGCCGCGTTTGTGTACGGCGGTACCGCCGGTGTGGGTACGGGTGCGCTGGTGAGCCTGTTCCGCGAAATGGGCCAGTCCCTGATCGCGTCTGTAACCACGCAGGCGTTCATCTCTGACCCGATTGACAAGGTCATCGTGATGCTCATCGGCTACTTCACTGTGAAGGCACTGCCGAAGAAAACAGTCGACGCCTTCGCACCGCGCGAAGGTTTGGGCTCGAAGGGCGCCGTCGCCGCCACCGTTTAAGTCCTCGAACAATCGCCCGTGGTCAACCCGCTCACCGCCCTCGCCGTCGCGGCCTCCGGCTGGATCCTCACAATGGGGATCACTACCCCGGTGGCCTCGGCGGCAATCATTATTGCCTCGTTGATCCTTGGCACCGCTAAGACCCGCAACGTCTCCCTCATCGTCGCTGTCGCTGCGCTCGCGGTTCCGGTAGCCCTGTCGATGGTGCTTATCCACGCCCCCTACGGCGAGCAGCGGATCGTACCGCTGGTCACCGCAGACGGTTTGCTCGTCGCCGGCGAGCTCGCGCTCCGCTTCATCGCGCTAATGTCCTGCGTCCTCGCCGCTGGCACGTTCATCTGCATCACCGAGCTAGCCAAAGCCCTGCAAATTCTGCGCGGCGGAAACCGCTTGAGCTACCTAGCCGGTTCCACGCTGCAATTGTTCCCCCAAGGCGCGCAGCGGGTCAGCATCACCAGCGACGCGAACGCCCTCAAAGCCCGCCCGATCACCTTCAAAACGGTCGTGCCCAACCTGGCTATGCCGGTGCTCACCGAGCTGCTCACCCAGGCCGCATCCCGCGGCCGCGCACTGGAGACAGCAGGCTACAACCTCGAGGGCCGCCGCACCGTGTTGCGTCCCGTGCACGATTCCCAGCTCCAGCGCGCCATCCGCTGGCTGCTCCCACTCATCTGCATCGCGGTGGTCGTATGGATCTGACTCCGCTCATCGAAGCCCTCGAGCGCCACGACATCGTCGAGATCATCGGCAATTCCGGTTCCGGCCTGACCACCCTGGCCAACCAGATTCACGAGTCCTGGCCCCACGCCGCCGTCGTCGGCCAAGACCCCATCGCCCACATCACCTTCCTGCGCGACACCGTCATCGAAGAGGTCGCCATCGGCCTCGAGCAACACGGCGTCCCCCGCGAGGATATGCAGGCACGTTGCGAAGCTATCCTCGCCGCCGCCGGCCTTGCCGAGCTCACGGAGCACAACCCCACCAAACTCTCCGGCGGCCAAACCCGCCGCCTCGCCATCGCCGCCGTCGCCATCCTCGAACCCGAAATCCTCGTGCTCGACGACCCCTTCGCCGGCCTCGATCCCGACTCCGCCGCCCGCATCGCCACACTCCTCAGGTCGCTACCTTCCAAGCTCGTCCTGCTCGGCACCCGCCCCCGCATGGCAGGGGAGCAGTTCACGCTTATCGACGCCTCGTTACAACCCCATACCCAACCCCCAACCGCACCGGTCTTGCCCGCTAAAGTCACGCCGCCGGATCTTCCCGCGCTCGACCTCGGGGAGGTGGCCGCGACCCGCGGCGGTAAGAAGCGGAAGTGGTGGCAATTCCGCGGCGCGGAAGAACCGGTCTTCACTGCAGGCCCGATCCACCTGGTCGCGCGCCCGGGCGAGGTCGTTTGGCTCCGCGGTGCGAACGGTGCCGGCAAGACAACCCTGCTTCGCGCGCTCGCTGGGCTCGACGACAATCCGGGCTTGGAGAAGACCCACGGCATCACCGTGTCGCTCGCGCTCCAGCGCGCCGCCGACCAACTTGCGGAATCAACGGTGTGTGCTTTCGTCGATTCAGACGAAGCGCTAGCGCTTCTCGCAGAACCGGTTGGCTCGCTGCCCGGCATCGTCCTCGACCCGGAATCCCACCCACTCGACCTCCCGGCTGCGCACCTGCGCCTCGCACAGCTCGCCCAAGTTTTTGCGCAAGGCCGCCAGCTCGTACTCCTCGATGAGCCCAACGTCGGCCTCGACGCCCCCGGCCGCGAGCGCGCCCACGCCCTCATCGCCGACGCACTCGCAAACGGCCAAGCGATCATCATGACCTGCCACGACGAGACCTTCGCCGCGGAGGTTGGCGTGTACACCCACGTCGCGGCCTCTACCTTGGTAGAAGCCTAATCGAGATCGAAGTCAGTAGTTAGTTCGCCGGTGTGGCTTAGTACGAAGCCCTTGGGTAGATGCTCAACTCGTGATTCGGCCCATTTGTAGGATTCTGAATTCTTGTCAGAGCCCTCCCTTAGGTAACCTGCCAATTCCTGGAGGTTTTGGATTTGCTGGCCTGAATCGTATTGGAATATAGGTACCAGCGGCTCCTCCTCCTCCTTCACCTCCCCTGAGCATTCAGAGCAGTATTGCTGCGAGGCTTCAATGAGAACGGCCAACCCATCCGAGTAGCCGGTTAAGTAAGCGGCGTCACCGAACTTTCCCTGTTCTATTGCACGCGAAATTATCACATCGTAGGAGTAAAGGCGGTCAAGAACGATCTTCTTGTCTGAGTACATCCCCGTGGGCCGGAATCGCGAGATTCGATCTAACGCATCTCGAATCCCGTCATTGTAGAACCATGCATAGATCACTTCTGGAAACTCGTGCGGGTCGATCTCTCGGCACTCCCGCGGGTCCAAGTCGCAAGAGGCAGCGTAAAGCTCGTCGGCGCGATCGTAAATCCTGTCGTCCAAGTAACCTTCATTGAGCATTTTCTTCTTGAGCGTGCGCAGAAAGTGAATGCCACTCGTCCGTATAGGTTCCACGGAAGGCAAATTCGGGTCCGGCGCCGCGCTGGGCGACACTTTGAATGATCGTGGAGCCGCCATACCTAGGTCTGCGATTAAATCGGAGTAAAGCTGCAAAATGTTCCAGTCTCGCAGAGAGTAGCCAACGAAAACAACCGTATCGGTAGCAAATGAGGTCTTGAGCTGGGCGCCCATCACCCCTTTTGAAAGGGTTTCGAAATTACGCTCGTAATCGTCGCTAGTGGCGATAATTGTGCCTAAATTGGAGATTGAACCATGGATCTTTAACACTTTTCGATCAGCGACATCCCATAGCGCGACATCCTCGCCCGTAATAAAGGGGGTCGCACCGCAAAGGTCCTCTACGTTGGTGTCCCAATTGGTTGTAAGAACCTTGTCGATATAAGGCATCGTGGCGAGCTCGGCAAAAAATCTTTGCGAATGGAATCGAGAGTTCCGGAATCGTTCGGCGTTTCTAAGCCGCTCGTATATCTGCTGGATGAGTTCCGTTCGAGAGTAGGTTTCCTCGTACAGGGTCATAAGGTCCGGAAAGTCTTCGTTTCCCTGAGCTCGTTCGCCGAGTTCATCCAAAATTATCTGATAAAAGGATCCGGATGGCGTTACCTCGGGATTCTCGGTGCTGACGCCTGCGCCAATAAAGAGAATGAGCTTCCTCTTTTTAGCTGCCTCTACGATCTTAGGTGGCAGATCGAAATCATGATCAGGGCCGCAAATGGTGCAGAGGTGATCATCGCAACTTTCGCTCATTTAAGTCCTTCCTCTCAGGCTAGGGCCGAAGATTGAGGCCTCTCTTTCAGAACTCAATCGTTCGCGGAATTTCATCAAGGAACAGCGGGTGCGGGCACCACGGGGTCGCTTGAAGTTGCCACTCTCCACCGGGTGTTGCCAATTGTTGTAGTTGGTCCAGTAAACGTCGCCTCCGCCGGAAACACCCTTACGGCCAGACTATCCCCATGTCGAGAAATAGGCAGTTCTAAGTCGCGAGCGATCCGTTGGTGGCGATCGTAGTCGCCTAAGATCAGTATCCCCTCGGACTGGAGCCTTGATCGAGAGCCTCCGTTATAACGGATTCGTTTCATAGGATCCTTCTGTTGAGCGACAGTGTAAATAACGCCCCGAGGGATGAGCTCGGACTGAACCAGCCTGAAGAGGTTGTCGACTCGCGTTTGCCCAGAAGTAGGCTCCATTATTGCCTCCTGCGACGCTGCATCGAGGTGCAGGAGAATATTCTTGGGGTAAGACTGATCAAACCAAGCCCATGAAATGGATTCTCTCCCGGCTAGGTTGAGCGTGCGCTTTCTGTCGCGATTGGCACCGCGATTCAAGAGCTCTGGGACGATTCGTAGGAACCCGACACGGAAAGTAGACAGTCGCTCACTTGCGTGACAGAGCATCGCATAATGACCCACTGCTTCGTCTGGGAGCATCCAGCCGAAAGGTTGCTTAGAGTACTTACAGTCAACTTCGACCCCCAGGATCTGAAAATCCATTAAAAGCCCGTCTTGGATGACCCTGTCGAACGTGCGGCGAATGTTGATCTCAAGAAGGGATCCGATGTGGGCGAGTTCAGTCTTGCTTAGCTGGTCAGGATCGAACCTACCGGTGTGCTGTCCGTCATAGGCCTGGTCAAAGGTCTGTCGAAAAACGCGGCCCATCTCCTCGCCTTGAGGAATTTCCACCCGAAAGTGTTGAGCGAGTTCTTGTGCGGTGACTTGATCAAACACCAATACAGATTACGAAACGCGGATATCCAGTTTCTGCTTAATTGGATCAAAACCCCTATTCAGGGCAGCGTACGTACTGATTGCGGAGTATATAGACCTGCCAATAGCTTCAGCCACTGGAGGAGGAAATGCGTTGCCTACTTGCCTCCATTGGGCGGTCTTGCCTCCTTGCCACCGCCAATCTGCAGGGAAGCCCTGGAGGATACCTCCCATTGGCACAGTGAGACGAGGAAGATTCTCGGGATCGCCGACTGGGAAGTCAGGCCCGGGTGGCTCTTCTGCAATCGAAGAACCCTTGATCCCCATCGCTCGCCAGGCTTCCTTCGCGCGGGTCGGACCGACGTCTGGTCCGCCATGCTTTTTCGAACCGCCTACAAGGGTAGGGGCTACGGCGGTAGCCTGATCGGCCCAAGCGTCCGCCCCTGGCCAGCCATTTTCGGCCATCATGTCTCGCAGTGCATCCCCAACAGTGATCCGGTGCTCCATGGGTCCAGGCCAACTGAAGTGAGGTGCGATTTCTTCTTGAAGAGCAACCAGAATGAACCGCGGTCTGAGTTGGGGAACTCCGTAGTCGGCAGCTTGGAGGAGATCCCAGAACACCGTGTATCCCAGATCATTGAGTCGCTTGATGACCTGCGCCCGGTATGACTCGAACCGCCTCTGTGCTAACCCCTTCACATTCTCAAGCATCACGGCTCTGGGTTCAATTTCCTTCACCAGCCGGAGAGCCTGGGGGAACAAATCTCTTTCATCGTCAGCGCCAAGTTGCTGGCCCGCTATTGAAAATGGGGGGCAGGGGACACCACCGGCTAAAAGATCGATCTCGCCATTCCATCGAGTGCCATCGAGATCATGCACGTCCATTTCAAGAACTTCGACACGCTTTCCGCCTAGCTTAGAACGGTTTGCGCGCAGGGTTTCAGCAGCCCACGAATCGATTTCAACCATTGCTTTATGAGCAAACCCCGCACGCTCTAAACCGAGGGCCTGCCCACCCGCGCCAGCGCAGATTTCGAGAGAGGTCAATCGAGGCATGATAGCTCCAGTCTTAGTTCTTGGCTTATCTGCCAAAAAATATAATCCCGAACTCTACACGTCTGGAGCAGAGTAGAAAAAGTGTGCGATTAGGCATTCGACGGCGGGGATATCCGCGGGTGTCAGTAGAGGGCGCAGAGGCAGCAGCCGGCACCCAAAGAGTTTCACTGTGCTCGTTCAGACTCGGAGCGCCAGAAACGAGATCACAGAAGAGGTGGCGAAGTTAGCCACACCGAAGTAGTACTCCTGGCAGATGGTGGTGAGGTGATCGCCGTGGCGGGCGCCGATTTCCGAGTTATCTGCGCAGTTCGCGAACTGGGGTCTCCTCGGGAGCTTCACCCGGCTCGATCCTGCCGCCGGGAGCCCCCACATGCCCTCTATTGCCTTTCTGGAGCCTCGCTGAGCGGCGAAGACTTGAACGTCACACACGGAAATCGGTTTGAGGGCCAGTCAAGGGGCCGTCGTGAGGCAAATCCCCGTTAGTCCGTCAGACCAGTGCTCTCGATGACCTCGCGCAGAGTCTGGGCGGACTTGTCGAACTTTGCGAACTCGTCCTCGGACAGGCGCAGCTCGACAACGTTGCGCACGCCGTTGCGGTTGAGGATGGTCGGGGTGCCGATGTAAATGTCCTCGCGCGCGTACTCGCCCTGGAGCAGCGCGGAGATCGGCAGTGCGACATCCTCGTTGCGCAGGATCGCCTTGGTGATGCGGGCGAGTGCGGAGCCGATGCCGAAGGAGGTGTTGCCCTTGCGCTTGATGATGTCGTAGGCGGCGTCGCGGGTCTTCACGAACATCTCGTCGATTTCGTCGTAGATGCCCGGGTTGGTCTCGGCTTCCTTCTCCAGCATCGCGTGCAGCGGTACGCCGGCGACGGTGCCGGTAGAGATGACCGGGAGCTCAGAGTCGCCGTGCTCGCCGATGATGTAGTTGTGCACGGCCGACGGAGCGAGGTCGAAGTACTTGCCCAGGTTGTGGCGCCAGCGCGCGGTATCCAGCACGGTGCCGGAGCCGATGACCTGGCTCGACGGCAGACCGGTCTGCTTCCAGGTGACGTAGGTGAGCACGTCAACCGGGTTGGTGGCCACGAGGTAGATGCCGTTGAAGCCGTTGGCCATGACCTCGTTGTTGATGGACTCGAAGATCTTCACATTGCGTGCCACAAGGTCGAGGCGGGTCTCGCCCTCGCGCTGCGCAACACCGGCGCAGTTGACCACCATTGCGGCATCGCGGCAGTCTTCGTAGGTGCCAACGGTGACATCGATGTTGTGGCCGGAGTACGGCACGGAGTGGGAGAGGTCCTCAGCCTGCGCCCAGGTGAGCTCCTCGTTCAGGTCGATGATCGCCAGGTGATCGGTCAGGCCCTGGTTCAGCAGAGCGTACGCGTACGCGATGCCGACAGCACCTGCGCCGATGAGGACGACCTTGGTGCCGGGGGTGACTGGGAGGTTGTTCGGATTTGCGTCGATGCCTGGCATGGCGAGATCCCTTCTGCGTTTCCAATAGCGCTCGATGGCTTCTGACACCACCCATTGTCCCACTTTGGTCATACCTTCGCCGGGTAGCCGGGTGGTTCGTGATCGAGGTTACTTGCGGTCGTAGGGGGAGTGGGCTGAAGCAATTGCTTGAGGACGCCCTGACGCGTAGTAGAGCACCGTCATCACGGTCAAGAATCCGACACCGACAGCCAACGCGAGGTGGTAGCGCGGTTGCCAGACCATGATGCCGAAGGTGAAGAGGATGAATGCGATAGCGAAGTACTGCCCGTAGGGCCAGAAGGGCACGGGAAAACGCAGGGCCTGTACCTCGTTGGGGGTCATGTGGCGGCGGGAGGCGACGTGCGCGAGGAGGATCATTAGCCAGACGAAGACTGTAGCGAAGGTGGCCAAGGCTGCGATGGTCTCAAAGACGTTTGGGAAGATCGCGTTGAGCACGACCCCAACGATGAGCACGACGAGCAAACTGATCGTGGTCATCACCGGGATGTCGCGGACGGTCTTGGCCATCGCCTTCGGTGCGAGACCTTCCTTGGCCAGGCCCGTGAGCACGCGCCCGGTGCCGAAGAGGTCGGCGTTGATCGCGGACAGTGCCGCTGTGATGACGACGACGTTGAGCAAACCCGCCGCCCAGCTCACGCCGAGCGTGCTGAAGATCTGGACGAAGGGGCTCTCTTCGCCGTCGATGGTGGGCCACGGGTTGAGCATAAGGATGATGAGGATGGCCAGCACGTAGAAGATGAGGATTCGTGCAGGCACGGTGTTCACCGCGCGGGGGATCGAGCTGTCCGGGTTGTCGGCTTCCGTGCCGGCAACGCCGATGATCTCGGTGCCGCCGAATGCGAAGAGTACGAGGATGAACGACGCGATCATGCCCTCGAAGCCATTGGGGAAGAATCCGCCGTGGCTCCACAGGTTGCTGATGCCCGTCAACTCGGGGTTCTCGCCGAGGTTGAACGCAAGGATTGCTGCGCCGCCGACAATCATGCCGACAACGGCTGCGACCTTGATCAGGGTGAAGGCGAACTCGAGCTCACCGAACCACCGCACCGAAGCGAGGTTGGCTGCGCCGATGATGAGCAGTGTCACGGAGATCCAGACCCACGCCGGCGTGGTGGGAAACCAGAACTTCATGTAGATGCCAATGGCGGTGAGGTCAGCGAGACAGACAATCATCATCTCGAAGGCGAACATCCAGCCGGTGATGTAGCCGCCCAGACCTCCGAGGTGCTCTCGGCAGTACACCGCGAATGAGCCCCGCACGGGGTGGCGCACCGACATCTCGCCCAGTGCGCGGAGCATGAAGTACACGACCGCGCCGCCGAACAGGTACACCAGCAAAACGGACGGGCCAGCTGCTTGAATCGCCCCGGCGGACCCGTAGAACAGACCGGTACCAATCGCCGACCCCAGCGCGATGAAGTGAATATGTCGGTGGGACAGCCCCCGCTTCGTTACCGGTGCGCGGTTCCCGGTGTGCGTTCCGGCGGTATTGCCTGGAAAGGATCCGGTTGGCTGCTGAGGTTGAGGCATCGGATTGTGAAGACCTTTATGGTGTGTGAATCAGCTGTGACACCCTGAGCATAGCTGGGGCCGTTCCAGCTTCGTGACAGGTGTATATCAGTGCACGCCGGCGCATTCTGCGGGGCGGGAAACCGTGTGGTGGCTATTTCGCAACGTCACTAACCCGCCTGGAAACAAACCTAGCTATACGAACTGCCGGACATCGTGCCACTCCCAAAGCCGCGCGCAGCGGGAAAGTCTTAGCTACCTGCGATTGAATGAATAAAGCTTCAGGTTAGGATATTGCCCACCTCGGTGAAGCAAACCGATGTCCCAACGGTTTAGCGGAAGATGGAGAGGACATCGAGTACAACAGCCGGGCCAGCGATAAATTGATCCTGATTCGACTCAGTAGGACCTTCCTTTTCGAGTTGTCGGCGACGTTTACGGTCTAGAAGGTTTAAGCCGGGGAGCGAGGCAATCAGATACCACTGACCTGGGGGGATTACCTTCGTTACCTTACCGATTATTCGGTAAGGGCCATCGAACTTGGCGCCCGGCGCGATCCACTTTTTGTCGAGAGTTCCTAGAACTTTCCATTCAGTGTCATCGTCTTCCCCCACCACCACAGGAGCTACGTCAAATGATTCGAAAAAGCTGCTCATTCCTTCGAGCGATTGTGTTTCGGGCAGACCTGTAGTATCTAAGCCTATCGAGCTAGCGGTGTTCCGGAGCGAGCCGAACGTTCGAAGTGTTTCGGCCAGCTCTTTACCGTTCGAGAGATATGAAATGAAATCGGGGATAAATATCTCACACTCCCATTCAATGAGAGCGCCGGTTCCAATGTCAGCGAAGTCCAATTCCGGTTCAAACACCCGCACCCAGCCGGTAGTCTCAGGATTACTATTCCCCGCGTCGATTAGCCGACTCAATTTTGAAGCAGAGTGGTCTCCCTGGCTAATCACGCTCTCCGTTGCAGAGTTATCCCCGATATCAGCCTTGATGACGGAAAAATCCATCCCGCCGCCACGATCTCGCCCCTGGACGATCCGAGAAGAGCTCGATTCACGGAGACCACCCTCGATGACGGAGATATAGCCGTCGAGGGCGACGGTATTGAGGTAATCGTGCTTGATGAGCATTCATTAACAGTAAAGCAATTGTGTCTTGCCCGTCATCCAAAGCGTTCTGCTTTAGCGGTTCTAAATTCTGCTTTGTTAGGCGAAGTCCCCAATGATGCAGACGCTTAATTTGAAGCAACAAATTCCATTTGAAATGGTTTTGTACAGCTTAGTCACGGCGGTGTCTTGCCCTAGCTAGACTGCTTGATGTTTGATTCGGAATTCGGTGTCATGGAAACGCGCGGTCTGTATTCCTGTCGTGCAGATCGACCACGGTGTCTCAGTGCGCCATCAGTAACCTTGGACACAGAGATATCTGTAATAGCGCCTGGCCTACTCCAACAGGCCGACGCTCCCCGCGTCGAGTACGCGAGTAATCGAGAAGCCCCAGCAGATCGGGAGTGCCATTTGGATGTAATTACCCATGTTCGCGCCCGTTAGACCGATGCCCAGCCACAGTGCTCGCGATAAAGGGCTCCCAGAGATGCCGATCACGTTGCCGATAATCATCGCGCAGCCCTTGCCCATGCCTGACACGCCGAACGCGGCGGTGGTTTCTTGACAATCGGCAGCACTGAGAAGTGTAGGCATCGGTCGAGTTCGCCAGATCCATCGGCACACCCAGCACACCGACAATGAAGTGGATGTACGGGGCCACCGCCTCCGACAGCACGGCGATCAGCGACAGGGCGATCTGCTCGAGCACCAGGAACACCATCACCACAGCCACACCTTCCGCAGGCAGCAGATGGTTCCAGATCTCATTAGGAGAGGGGCCAATCACAGACGATGCCCAGCCGACGGTCCAATTTGCCGGCCGCGTGGCCATTACAACCTCTGGCCCGCGCAACGCCGGGACTCCGGTGAGGTCTGTTGAGTTGCAAATCGGATCATCCTGATCGCGGAAGCAGTACCAACCATCCTCTGACTGCCACGTCATCGCGGTACCTTCCACACCGCCCTCATTAATACGTCTCAACGTCGACGAGGCAACTCGTGTTGTCTTGCACTGCCACAACTTCCACTGAGCCGCCATCGACGCCTTGGACTTCTTCCCAAACCGTCAGTGCGCCGACAATAAATCCTTCTTCATCCTTAGCAGGAGCTCAATTCGCAGGGGAACTTTCCTCAGCAGAGGTCTCTGCAGTTCGTTCCGATGGCGGGTCGGGCTGAACGCTCTCGGTGGCCGTGGTGGTGATGGTGGTGAAGGACTTGACTGCGTCTGAGTCCGACGTGTCGGGTCCACAGACACTCAACGGCTGCAGCAATACGGCGACTACTCGTACACAGCGCCTGACCTACGCGGCAAATTGGGGGCGGTGGGGGTTGGTGGGGCGTTGGGCGGGCCGTCGATAAGCGAAAAGCTCCTTTTAACAGGTTGAAGCGATGTTCACGTAGGGTTGGTGGGCAATGAACATTTCCGAAAACGCCACCGGCGGCGAGAACGAGCCGGACGTGAACTTGTCGGAAAATCAGGAAACCCCGCAGGATGTCGTGGCCGAATCGGCCGCAAGTGAGGACACCAGGGATGCGGGAGATGCTGATGAGACCGGCGCTGCGGAGGAAGTAGAAACCGCGGCCACCGAGACTGAGACTGAAGCAGCAGCTGAAACTGAGGCTGTGTACCCGTTCGCCGAGCTGGGCCTGCCCGAGCGCGTGGTGGATGCGGTGAAGCAAGTGGGCTTTGAGAAGCCGTCGCCGATTCAGGCGCAGACGATTCCGCACCTGATGGAAGGCCGCGACGTGGTTGGCCTTGCGCAGACGGGTACGGGTAAGACGGCGGCGTTTGCGTTGCCGGTGCTCTCGCAAATCGACACCAGTGCGCGCCACCCGCAGGCGCTGGTGCTGGCGCCGACTCGTGAGCTGGCGCTGCAGGTGTCTGATTCTTTCCAGTCCTTTGCCGACCACCTGGGCGGGGTGTCGATCCTGCCGATCTACGGTGGCCAGGCGTACGGGATACAGCTTTCTGGTCTGCGCCGCGGCGCGCAGGTGATCGTGGGTACGCCGGGGCGCGTGATCGACCACCTGGAGAAGGGCTCGCTGGACATTTCCAACCTGCGCTTCCTTGTGCTGGACGAAGCCGACGAGATGCTGAACATGGGCTTCCAGGAGGACGTGGAGCGCATTCTCGAGGACACGCCTGATGAGAAGCAGGTGGCGCTGTTCTCGGCGACGATGCCGAACGCGATCCGCCGCATCTCGCGCGACTACCTCAACGACCCGGTTGAGGTGACGGTGAAGAGCGAGACCCGCACCAACACCAACATCACGCAGCGTTACCTGTACACGGCGCACCGCAACAAGCTGGACGCGATCACGCGCATCCTTGAAGTCACCGACTTCGAGGCAATGATCGTGTTCGTGCGCACCAAGCACGAGACGGAAGAAGTTGCGGAGCAGCTGCGCGACCGCGGGTTCTCTGCCGCCGCGATCAACGGCGATATTCCGCAGGCGCAGCGTGAGCGCACAGTGGATCAGCTTCGCGACGGCCGGTTGGACATCTTGGTAGCTACCGACGTTGCCGCGCGTGGTTTGGATGTGGAGCGCATCAGCCACGTGCTGAACTACGACATTCCGAACGACACCGAGTCTTATGTGCACCGCATTGGGCGCACCGGTCGCGCGGGTCGTACTGGTGAGGCGATTCTGTTTGTCACCCCGCGTGAGCGTCGCATGCTGCGCTCTATTGAGCGCGTGACCAACGCGAAGATCGAAGAGATGGATCTGCCGACCGTCGATGAGGTCAACGAGGCGCGCAAGGGCAAGTTCATGGACTCGATTACGGGTTCACTTGAGGCGTCCCAGCTGGACGTGTTCAAGCAGATGGTGCGCGATTACTCTGCGGCCAACAACGTGGCGATGGACGACATCGCAGCCGCGCTGGCGATCCAGGCGCAGTCCGGCGACGAGTTCTTCATGAAGGAGCCGCCGAAGGACAAGCGCGATCGACGCGACCGTGATCGTGGTGGACGCGGGCGTGACCGCTTCGACCGCGAGGACCGTGGCGGGCGCAGACGTGACCGTGATGATCGCGGCGGTCGTGGACGCTTCGAGCACAGCGACAACGAAAACTTTGACACCTACCGCCTTGACGTGGGCAAGCGCCAGCACGTGCGCCCGGGTGCCATTGTCGGTGCGATTGCCAACGAAGGTGGTTTGAGCGCGAAAGACTTCGGCCGCATCACCATCGGCAGCGACTTCACCTTGGTGGAACTGCCGAAGGGGCTGGACAAGGGCGTGCTGAACCGCCTCGAGGACACCCGCATTTCCGGTCAGCTGATCAACATTCAGCGCGACCACGGTGCGCCGCCGCGCGATCGGGGCGGACGTGGACGCGGTGATCGTGGCGGGTTCCGAGGTGGACGCGACCGCGACGATCGTGGTGGCCGCGGCGGCTACAACCGCGACCGTGATCGTGACCGTGATCGTGGCGGCCGGGGCGGGGACCGCGGCGGCCGAGGTAGCCGCTGGGACCGCGACTAAGCCGCCTAGCCCCCGGCTTGTAGACCTCAACTGGGGGTTGTAGACCTCAAAATGTAGACCTCAGCGGCGGCTCGATCACAACCGTCTCATGAGTCACAGCTGAACTGGGGTTTTCCGAGACGATCTTCTTGAGGTCTACATTTCGGCCCGCTGCTTGGCCAAGTAGCTCGGGTTCACTTGACGCGGGTACCGAAGCTCGTGGGTGCGAAAACACAAACGCTCCCTTCCAACGCTAAGTGCGTAGGAGGGGAGCGTTTCTTGCGACGGCGAGCCGATTCCGCGTCGCAGAATTTCCGCGGAGCGGAATCGCGGGAGCGCTACTGGGTAGCGGTAGTAGCTGCGGTGGTGGAAACGATCTCAGACGCGGTGGTCGCCGAAGTGGTCGAATCCGAAGATGCGCCTGCATCCGGGCTTGGCAAGAACATCAGGATCAGGGTGAGGAACCACATCAGGTTGAAGATGCCCGCGCCGGCAGCGGCCTTCGCCTTGGACTTCTCGAAGTTGCCGGTCCTGTCAGCCGGGTCGGCGTCGGCCGGATCGAGCGCGCCGAGGGAGCCCATCATCTTGCGCTGCTGCGGGATGACCATGAAGAACAGGATCGCCCAGGCGATCACGGACAGGATGATTGCGGTGTGCAGCCAGTAGTTGCTGCTGTAGAGGTCCCAGTCAAACGCCATGACCACGCCGCCGAGCAGCGGCACGAGCGCGGAGAGCATGCCGTAGGTCTTGGTGATGCGGTGCAGCACCGATGCGCGACCGGTGGCCTCCTCGCCGCCGACGCGGGACTTATCCGCCTCGGCCGGGAACATCGAAGTGGCAACAACGACCGGGCCGAGCAGGACAATCGCCGCCGCGACGTGGAGGAAGATGAAGATTGTGTTCATGTGACATCACTGTACGTGACATGTGTGTGAACCTCAGAGTTCACGCGCCGAGACCAGCCCCCGCGCGCCTGAGCAGGACCGGCGCATGACTCGGTAGTCGTCGCGCGTGAGTGGCAGTGCGTACTTCTCCGCCACCGCACCGAGTCTGCGCGAATAGGCACAGTGCGCCCGCCAGGCCGGAGGCATCCACTCGGCGGGAAGCATGTCGGACTTCGCCTGATTCGCCTTCGACGAGGTCACAATTAGGTTCAGCGGGTCGTTGGCAAACGCCACTCGCTTTTCTTGGTTCCACGAGTGCGCGCCCATATCCCACGCGGCGCGGAGCGGGTAGAGGTGGTCCAGCTCAACATCAGCGGGCAGCAGCGGATCCCCGGTATAGGGATCCGAGATCGGGGCGGCGTTCCAGTGTGCGTAGGGCATATCGCACTGGGCGCTCCAGGCATCGGCCATCGCAAGATCGCGCGAGGTGCATTGCGTACCAGCGACTGGTACCCACGTGCCAAAATGCGCCTCCCGGTCGTAGCCGGTCACGGTGAACCGAGTGGGTTGCAAGGGGGCGTCGATAAGCAAAAGCCCCAAGGGGAATGGGGCGATGGCAACTGTGGCGACCGTGAGCACCGCGAGGTAGAGGCGGAACCAATCCATGCAGATTTGACTCCGAAAGCGCGGTGCGGGTTCCGTCGATGAGCTATGACTTTTCGGCCTGCTCCATCGATTGCGCGAACGTCGCCTCCGGGTGTGCCATGGCGTAGTCGGTGACGGCCACAGCGCGGTCGAACTCGGCCTCTACCCCCGGCTTCGGCTTCGTCATCAGCGAGACCGCCACCATCGCGATGGTGGCCAGGACGAAGCCCGGCACGAGCTCGTAGATGATGTCGCCGTAGAAGGTGCCCCAGATAAAGACGGTCACGGCTCCGACGATCATGCCGGCGATGGCGCCGGGGGCGGTGAGGCGCCGCCAGTAAAGTGCGGCAAGTACCACCGGGCCGAAGGCCGCGCCGAACCCTGCCCACGCGAAGCCGACCAGGCCCAGGATGGTGTCAGACGGGTTGAAAGCCATGAGCATGGCCACCACCGCAACGACCACGACCATGGTGCGCGAGAGCACCAGCAGGGTGGTCTGGCTCGGGGTCTTGTTGAAGATGCGGTAGAGGTCCTCAATCAGCGCCGTCGAGGTGATCAGCAGCTGCGACGACATAGTGGACATGATCGCAGCCAGTACGGCGGTGAGGATGATGCCGGCGATCAGCGGGTGGAACAGCAGGCGCGACAGGTCGAGGAAGATGGTTTCAAAGCCGGTTTGGTCGGTCACGCTCGCCTGCGTGGTGCCGAAGTACACGGTGGACACCAGCGCGGTAAAGATCCCGCCAAGGTAGCAAATCGCCACCCAGATCATTCCGGTACGGCGGCCAGCTTTCGCCTCGGCGGGGGAGCGCAGCGCCATGAAACGGGTGACAATGTGCGGCTGACCGAAGTAGCCTAGACCCCATGCCAGGTTACCGATGATGGTGGCCACCGACACCCCGGCGACCATGTTGAAGTAGGACGGGTTGCCCTCCGGCCACGGTCCGTACGGGTTCGAGGTGGCGTAGGAGAACAGCGAACCGGGGTCGTCGACCGCGAATAGCGCCATGACGGGCACAATGATCAGCGCGAGGAACATCAGCGCACCTTGCACCACGTCGGTGTAGGACACAGCGAGGAACCCGCCGATGAAGGTGTAGAGCACCGTGATCGAACCGACAATGAGCATGCCGGTCAGGTAGTCGCCGCCGAAGGTGGATTCGTAGTAGCGCCCGCCGGAGACCATGCCGGAGGAAACGTAGAAGGTGAAGAAGAAGATGATGATCACCGCGGCTGCTACGCGCAGCACACGCGAGGTGTCGTGGGTGCGGTTTTCAAAGAAGCTCGGCAGCGTAATCGAGTCGTTGGCCACCTCGGTGTACGCGCGCAGGCGCGGGGCGACCAATTTCCAGTTCGCCCAGGTGCCGATGAACAGGCCGACAACAATCCACAGCTCGCTCATGCCGGAGACGAACAGCGCGCCGGGCAGACCCATCAGCAGCCAGCCGGACATGTCCGAGGCGCCGGCAGACAACCCGGCCACCATGGGGTGCAGGCCGCGGTCGGCCAACACGTAATCGTCGTACTTCTTCGTTTGCAACCAGGAGTAGAACCCGATTGCGACCATGACGCCGAAGTACAGCACAATGGCCAGCACGAGCCAAAAGTTCTCGGACATCTTTTCCTCCTTCTACTTGCGCAGATATCCATCTGGCCACACTGTAAACTACGCGCTGGCTGTGAACGTGCGTTTGGACTTTGAACACGATCATGTCGGGGGTGGGTGGTATAAGGAGGGGTATGCCTAATTACCTGCTGCACGGCCTCTGGTTGCCAGAGTCCGGCCTCAACCTGTGGGTTGAGCAGGTCGAAGGCCACCGGATTCTCACATTGGAGAAGGTTCCGGAGGGGACCTTTCCACCGGTCGTCCATTCGCTTATCGACGGCTCACGTTTCCGCCACCGCAGCCGCATCACGCTCCAGACTCCGAAAGGGAAATCGGTGCAACTCACCGCGCCCACGGCGGCGCTCGCACCGGATGAAACAGTGCAGTTCCTTTCGTCGCTCGCGTCCATCGACGCGCCCATCCCGGCGGCGACCCAGGAGCAGCGCGACGCGATCGCGCCGGATTTGAAGTGGCTGCTGCGCATGTTCCAAGGCCTTGGCCGGTTCGTTAAGGCGGGACGTGTGACCATTCACGTGCCGATGCGGGACCACCAGTGGTACGCGCAGTGGCAGCTGGGCACCGGGGTAGAAGAGCGCGGCTGGCTCGCTGAAATGACCGCCGCCGCGCCCGGCGTGCTCGTGGCCAACAACCCGGGCTTGAGCGAGGATATGGCGAAGACGCTGGTTCACTGGATCACCTCCTATCGCCTCCGAAACGCCGGCGCGGCCGATACCTCGCGGCCCTACGGGCGCCACGACTTCATCAACTCGCTGGTCAACGGAGAACCGCTGCGCCGCGGCAACGCCTCGCTGTCGCGCCGGGTGGCGGATTGGAACGGCTCCATCACCGCGGTGAACCTGCAACTGGTCTTTATCGCCGACGAGCCCGCCGACCCCGAAGCGTCGGCTGACCAGGGCAGCGACGCCCCGGTCGACGAAGACGCGGCGATCTGGCCGGTACGCGTCAGCGTCCGCTCCGGTTCCGATGCCCCGCGCCCGGTGCGCCAGCACGACTACGACGGCCAGACGGCGCAGAAGCTGCGCGAGGAGCTGTTCCGCGCCATCAACGCGACTTCGCTTGCCGACCCCTCGCGACACCCGCGCCCAAGCTCCGTGCCCCGCCCGTTCGATGAAGGTGACTGGGACCTGTACCTCACCACCGAAGAGATCGTGCGCTTCGCCGACACCGAGGCTGCCCGCCTGCGCAGCGCCGGTTTCGCGGTGATGCTGCCGCGCGCCTGGTCGCACGCCGAAACCACCGCGAAGCTGGCCGTCGCCGAGCACTCCAACCCGTACGACTCCTCGACCGTCACGCACCTCGGTTTCGGCACGCTCCTGGAGTACAACTGGCGCCTCTCCGTCGGCGACATCGAGCTCACCGACGCCGAGATGGAGCAGTTGGTCAACTCCAAGACGGGCCTGGTCAAGCTACGCGACGAGTGGGTGCTCGCCGACACCACGCAGCTCGCCCGCACGCGCAAATACATGCAGAAACTCCAGGAGAAGTCGCTGGAGACAGCCAAGCGCGACGTTGAGGCGGCCGAATCGCGCGCCGCGCTCGCCGAGGCCGCCGGCAGCGATGACGCCCCAGTGCTTGCAGCCAAGGCCAAGGAGTTGCGCGAGGCATATGAGCAATTGCTTGACGACGAACTGGCGGGCGCCGCAGGTGTTACCGGCGCCGTCACGGCAGACGAGCTGCGCCAGCTTGCCCTGGAATCTGAAACCACCGATGCCGCCCCCATCGAGTTCACGGGTTCCACGTGGTTCACCTCGCTGGTCGGCGGCACCGACCGGCCCGCCCCGGAACGCGTGGACATTCCGAACACGGTGCAGGCGGATCTGCGCGAGTACCAGCGCCGCGGCGTGGACTGGCTGTTTTTCATGTCCCGCAACAACCTCGGCGCGGTGCTCGCCGATGACATGGGCCTGGGCAAGACGCTGCAGCTGCTCACCCTGCTGGCCGTCGAGGCGGAGCAGGGTGTGCGCACCGGCCCGACTTTGGTGGTCGCGCCGACCTCGGTGGTGGGCAACTGGGCGCGCGAGGCTGGTCGGTTCACCCCAAACATGCAGGTCGTCGTGCACCACGGCCCAGGCCGCCTGCACGGGTTCGAGCTCATGCAGTCCTGCGAGGAGGCGGACCTGGTGGTCACGTCCTACGGCATCATCAACCGCGACCATAAAGACTTAGCCCACGTGCGCTGGGACCATGTGGTGCTGGATGAGGCGCAGGCGATTAAGAACGTTGGCACGCAGTCGTCGAAAAGCGTGCGAGCCCTACCGGCCCGCCACCGCATTGCGCTGACCGGCACCCCGATTGAGAACAAGCTGTCTGAGCTGCGCAGCCTGCTGGACTTTGTGAACCCGGGGATGCTGGGCACGCAGGCGTTTTTCCGCAACCACTTTGCCAAGGCGATTGAGCGCGGCGGCCAGGATGCGTTGGCGGTGGAGATGAGTGAGCGCCTGCAGCGTCTCACCTCGCCATTTATTCTGCGCAGGTTGAAGTCGGATCCGGCGATTATCGACGATTTGCCGGACAAGGCCGAGCACGTCGTCGCCGTCGACATGACGCCGGAGCAGGCGGCGCTCTACACCGCGCTGGTGAAGGAGACCGAGGGCGAGCTGGAGCGCCGCCAAGGCATGGCGCGCAAGGGGCTGATTTTGGCGATGATCACGCGCATCAAGCAGGTGTGCAACCACCCCGCGCACTTTCTCGGCGATGCGTCGCCGGTGACCGTCAACGGCGTGCACCGTTCCGGCAAGGTGGAAAAGCTCGTAGAGATCCTCGACCAGGCGATTGCGACGGAGCGCCGCGTGCTCATCTTCACGCAGTACAAGGCGTTCGGCGACATTTTGCAGCCGTACCTGAGCCAACGCTACGGCGAGCAGATCCCGTTCCTGCACGGCGGGGTGGGCAAATCCGCGCGCGATGCGATGGTGGAGCGCTTCCAGCGTGACGACGGCCCGCCCGCGATGCTGCTCAGCCTCAAAGCCGGGGGCACCGGGTTGAACCTCACCGCGGCATCGATCGTGGTGCATATGGACCGCTGGTGGAACCCGGCGGTGGAAAATCAGGCAACGGATCGCGCGTTCCGCATCGGCCAGGACAAAGACGTCACGGTGTACAAGATGATCACCCGCGGCACGATGGAGGAGCGCATTCAGGATGTGCTCGACGGCAAGATGCACCTTGCCGGCACCGTTGTCGGCGAGGGCGAAGGGTGGATCACCGAGCTGGACAAGGAAGATCTCGCGCGTTTGATCAGTTACAGGGGGCAGGATGAGTAGCCAGCGACCAAAACGCCCCAGCGAAGACAACGTCATCTACGCCAACTTCGGCGCGCGCAAGCGCGTGGCCACCGCCGCAGAGACCGGCGGGCCGCAGACGGTGCCGCCGACGGTGAGCAAGTCCCAGGCCGCGATGCGGGTGCTCAACGCCGCGGTGCGCCGCACCGATATCGGCCGCGCCAAGCGGGGCCACCAGTATGCGCAGCAGCGCCACGTCACCGACTTGCGGGTGCGCCCCGGCGGGATGGAAGCCTCGGTGGTGGGCAGCCAGAACGAGCCGTTCTACACCGGGTTCACCCTGCCCATGCGCACGCCGCAGGAACTGCGCCGCGCGATGAGCGAGATGGCGCGCAGCGCCAGCGCCAGCAAGCGGGCCCGGGCCGGCGAATTCCCCGACTCCGTGCTCGATGTGCTGCTCGCGGCCACGCCGGAAGAGTTCAAGTTCTTCTGCGACTGCCCGGACAGCGCCGACGTGTGCAAGCACGCCGTGGCGCTCGCGGAGGAGGCGGCCAAGCAGATCGACGCCGACCCGGGCACCGTGTTCGCGATCCGGAGCCTGTCCATGGCGGTGTTCGAGGACTCTGTGCGCGACTCGGCGCACACCACCGCGCAGGAAAACGCGAGCGCGGGTTCGGAGTACTTCTGGTCCGGGCGCGAACTGCCGGCGCTGCCCACGCCGAAGATCGCCCCGATGATCGATGATTCAGACTCGGACCTGCTGCGCCACGCGATGGAAACCGTGTCGTTCACCAACATCGACCTCTTACACGCCGTCTCCGACATCGAAGACCTCTACGACATGCTGGTCGAGGAATAGGAGAGGAGCACAACCATGGTCACGTTCATCCACACCTCCGATTTCCAGATCGGCATGACGCGCAAGTTTTTGAGCGCCGAGGCGCAGTCGCGGTTCAGTGACGCGCGGCTCCGGGCCGTCGAAAAGCTCGGTGAGCTCGCGACCGAGCATGGCGCGGAGTTCATCGTGGTCGCCGGCGATGTCTTCGAGCACAACTCGCTGTCGAAGGAAACGCTCGGCCGCGCGCTGGAGACGCTGCGCAAACTGCCGGTGCCGGTCTACCTGCTGCCAGGCAACCACGACCCGCTGGTCGCCGACTCGATCTTCGCCCGCACCAAAGACATCGACAACGTCACGGTGCTCGACTGCGCGGGGCCGTTCACGGTCCGCGAAGGCGTCGAGATCGTCGCCGCCCCGCTGGTGACCAAGCACGCCAACGAGGACCTCTGCGCGCGGGCCATCCGCGACCTCGGGCCCACGGAGAACGTCCGGATCCTGGTCGGCCACGGCCAGGTCGAAGGCTACGGCGACGAGGACACCGAGGCACTCATCGACTTGGGCAAGCTGGAGCTTGCGCTTATCGACGGCACCTTGGACTACGTCGCCCTCGGCGACACGCACTCCACCCAAGCGCTTGGCTCGAGCGAGCGAGTCTGGTTCTCGGGATCGCCAGAAACCACCGATTACCACGACCGTTCTCCCGGTTCGAAGGGGGGAGAGGTGGATTCGGGCAATGCGTTGGTCGTGAGCGTCGATAAGCAAAAGCTTGTTTCGACCGTACAGGTGGAGCGAGTGCCGACGGGGGCGTGGACCTTTGAGGCCCTGAGCTGGGAAGTGGCTGACGAGGCTGATGTGGACCGGCTGTTGGCGGAGCTGAAGGCGTACCCGGATAAGGACCGGACGGTGATTAAGTACGCGATTGCCGGCACGCTGGGGTTGGAGGCGACGCAGAAGCTCGAGCGCGAGCTGGCTGAGCTGGAGCCGGTGTTCGCGGCGCTGTACCCGCGCGAGCGGCTGACCAGCCTGCACTTGGCGCCGAGTGATGCGGAGCTGGAGCAGCTGTCGCTAGCGGGTTTTGCGCGCGACGCGATGCATGAGTTGGTGGCGCAGGCAGCAAGCAACGGCGATGCGGCGGGCGATCCGACGGCGCGTGATGCGGTGAACTTGCTGTTCCGGCTGTCGAAGGAGGCGGAGTAGGCGATGCGGATTCATTCGGTGGTGATTGACAACTTCCGCGCAATTGAGCACCTGGAGATGGATGATCTGCCCGAGACGGGCGTGATCATCATCGAGGGCAACAATGAGGCGGGCAAGTCCACGATCCTCGACGCGATCACTCTGGTGTTGCGGTGGCCGGCGAAGAGTAAGCGCCAGGAGGTCAAGGCGTGCGCGCCGGCTGGTCGCGACGAAGGTCCGGAGGTCGCGCTGACGGCGACGGTGGGGCAGACGACATTTCGGATTCGGAAGCGGTGGTTGAAAAAGCCTGTGTCCGAGTTGTCCGTGACTGCGCCGACGCGCGCGCAGTACACCGGTGAGGAAGCGGAGGCGCAGCTTGAGGCGATCTTGAGCGCGAACCTCGACCGAGAGCTGGCGGAGCTGCTGTTCTTGCGCCAGGGCGAGCTGGAGGCGGGCGCGCAGGCGGCTGGTGTGAGCTCGATTTCGGCGGCGCTGCAGGCGGCGTCTGGAGCGGAGGCGGTGGGTGAGGAGGACACCGAACTCATGGCCGCGGTGGAGAAGGAGTACAGGCGCTACTTCCAGCCAAAGACCGGCAAACCGAAGGCGGACTACCAAGCGTTGTTCGCCGCTGTCGAGTCCGCGCGCGAGGCGGCTGAGGGTGCGAAGCAGCAGGTCGACGCGTTGGCTGGGTACGTCGATGAGCATGCCCGCAGGCAGGAGGAGATCCGCCGGGTGGACGCTGAGCTGCCGGGAGCGGAGGAAGAGGCCGTAGAGCTCGCCCGGGCGGCGGGTGAGGCCGCGCAGTTGCGGGACAAGGCGCAGCAGGCGGGGCAGCAGCTCGCGCAGGCGCGGGTGAACTGCGATCGGGCGGAAAGCGACCTTGAGGCGCGGGAGGCGCTGGTGGCGCGGGTTTCGGCCACCGAGGCCGAGGCGGAGGCGCTGCGCGCGGATGCCGAGCAGGCGCGGGAGGCCGGCGATGCTGAGCAGGCGAAGGTTGCCCAGCTCACCGAAGAGCGCGACGCCGCGAAACAGACGCTGGCCAACGCACGCGAGCGCGCCAAAGCAGCCGCGAAGGCGCTGGAGCTGATTCGCGCACGCCGCCAACTACGCGAGCGCGACGAGCTGCTCGCCCGCGTCGAGGAGGCTGACGCGGCATACACCGCGCTGGTGGAATCCGCCCCGTCGCGTGTGGTTGCGGACAGCGACATCAACGCCCTCGACGCGGCCGAGAGCGAGTTGAAGCTCCAGCGCACGCTGCGCGACACCGCCGCCGCCAAGCTGGACATCACCGCCGATCGCGCGGCGATCACTGTCGACGGCTCGCCGTTGGACATCAGCGGCACCACCGCGGTCAACGTCTTCGAAGGCACCGAACTCCAACTCGGTGACTTTCACGTGGTTTACCGCGCGGCTCGGGGCACGACCGACCCCCACGAGGCGGTGGAGAGAGCGGAACGCGCGCTCCAGGAGTTGCTCGAGGCGGTGGGCTGCGGCACGGTCGCCGAGGCGCGCGCCGCCCGCGACGCTCACAGGGACCACGCGACGGAACTCGCCGCTGCCACGAGGCGTCGTGAAGACCTGCTTTCCGGCAGCGACCTCGCAACCCTGCTCGCCGAGCGCACCGCGTTGGCCCAGCGAGTCGAGCAGCTCACCGCGCACACTTCAACAGAGCTCTCGCTTGACGACGAGTCCGTGGCCGCCCTAGCCGTCGCCGACGGCGACACCGCGGTGTCGCAGGCTGAAGCCGCGGCCGATGCGGCCGAGGCGAAGCTCAAGCCGTTTGCGGAGCGCCCTGCCCACGCGGCACTGGTTGCGCTGGAAACGAAGGCGGAGGCCAAGGAACACGAGCTCGAAGCGGTGCGCGCTGAACGCGCGGCCGCAGAGGAGAAGCAGCCCACTGAGGCGCTGACCCAGGCGCTCGAGACGGCTCGCGCCGCGGTGGAGGAGGCGAAGGTAGTTGCCGATAGCCTCGCAGCAGATGCGGCGGCCGCGAATCCCGACATTGCCGAGCAGCTTGCGCGGGGTGCGGAGAACCGGGTGGCGACGCTGCGGGACCGTCGCACGCAAGCGCAGAACCGTCTGATCGAGCTTGGCGGGCGCATCGAGATGGCCGAGGGCGCTGCGGAGCGGTTAGACCGCGCCGAGGCTGAGCTGGAGAAGGCGGAAAGCGATCTTGAACGCGCTACCCGCCGCGCAGATGCCGCACGCCTGCTTCGAGAGACCATGGTGGCTCATCGCGATGCGGCGCGTGCGCGCTACACCGCGCCGTTCAACGACGCGGTGCGCAAGCATGCAAGTGTGATTTTCGGGCCGACTGTGGACTTCAACTTTGGTGATCAGCTCGAGGTCACTGCTCGCACCGTCGATGGGGTGACAGTGCCGCTCACGGACCTATCAGGTGGTACCAAGGAGCAGCTCGCGTTGCTGACCCGTTTCGCGATCGCGGATCTGGTGACCGGAAGCGGTGAAACCGCGCCCGTTCCAGTGGTGGTCGATGATGCGCTCGGCGCCACCGACCCCTATCGCCTCGGGCTGATGAATGTGCTCTTCGAGCAAGTGGGGCAGAAGGCACAGGTGCTGGTGCTCACCTGCTTCCCACAGCGCTTCGACCGCGTTAACGCCGCCAAGCGGCTAAGCATGGACGAGTTGAAGCTCCGCAGCGCGGGGAGTGCTTAAGCCCGGATTGCGGAACCGTTGATTTCGATATCGATCTCGTTCGAAATCATGACACCGCCGGTCTTCAGCGGCATGTTGAAGTCGATGCCGAAGGCCGCGCGGTCGATGGTGGTGGTTGCCTGGAAACCCAAGCGGACCGCACCGTATGCGTCCTCTTCGATGCCGAAGGTCTTGACTTCGAAGGTGACTGGCTGGGCCGTGCCCTTCAGCGTGAGTTCGCCGTCGACGGTGCCGGTGCCGTGCTCGTCGACGTTGAATGCGGTGGAAGCGAAAGTCGCCTCGGGGTAGTTCTCGATGTCGAAGAAGTCGGCGTTGCGCACGTGCGCGTCGCGCTCGGAGTGCAGCGTATTGAGCGATGCCATTTTGATTGCGGCCTGCGCGCGGGAGTTCTCGGGGTGTTCCTGATCAAACTCGATCGTGGCGCTGTAGTCGGTGAACTTGCCGCGGAACTTGTTCACCATTGCGTAGCGAAGGACGAAATCGACGCTTGAGAATGTGGGGTCGAGGTTCCAGGTACCGGAGAGCTGAGACATGGTTGGATTCCTCAATTTTCTGGGGTCAATCTTCTGGGGTCGCGGGTGTTAAAGAGGCAGGGTCACTGCCACTGCACATGGTAATGGGGCCTTCGCGCTGACGCTGGCCCAGCAGTAGCTGCTCGTCTTATCCCGCTGCGCTATCCCCGGTTCGGATTGCCGAGCCTTCAATTTCCACCTTGATCTCGTTGGAGATGAGCACACCGCCGGTTTCAATGGGCGCATCGAAATCCAGGCCGAAAGCGTGACGGTTAAACGTCGTCGCGGCTTCAAATCCCAAACGGGTGTTGCCCATCGGGTCGGGTTGAATGCCAAAGGTTGCGACGATGAGGATGATCGGCTTGGTGATGCCTTTGATGGTCATGTCGCCCTCAACGGTGCCGTTGCCCTTCTCATCGACGTGGAACATGGTTGAGACGAAGCGTGCCTCGGGGTACCTATCGGCCTCGAAGAAGTCGTTTTTGCGCAGGTGGGTGTCGCGGTCTGCGTTACCCGTGTTCACCGAGGCGATTTGGATCAACGCCTCGACGGAGGATGTTTCGGGTGCGTCCTGGTTGATATGCAGGGTTGCGTTGAAATCTTGGAACGATCCGCGGATCCTGGTCACCATCGCGTGCCGAGCGATGAAGTTAACGCTGGAATGGGTGGGGTCAAGGGTCCATGTACCGGACAGTTCGGTCATCGCGAGCCTCTAATCGTTGGAGTCAAGTATTAGGTGGAACCTGATAAAGGTATCTGAAAACGCAAAGCTTTACGACACCTTTGGGCCAAGTGTTGCCCTCGAAGCCCCAAGAGGGGGCGATCTGTCGCAGCTTAGGTCGGCGTAGGTCAGCGTGGATCAGCGTAGGTCCCGCGTAGGTCTAGGAAGAATGCAACGTTTGCAAGATCTTGTTGGCACATGTCGTTTAATAGGGTTTCGCTACCCATTACAAACCTTTGATGAGTCCGCCAAGTAGGCTGCGTCTTATGAGTTCGCCGACCCGATGGTTAAACGACGATGAACAGCACCTGTGGAGGCTGTTGCTGTCATCGCAGTGGAAGCTGTCACGCGCTATCGAAGAGTCGGTGCAGCAGACTTCGAACCTGTCGTATTCGGAGTTCGGAGTCCTGGTCGAGCTTTCGGAGGCGGAGAACCGCACGCTTCGGTTGCGCGATCTGTGCATGCATCTTGAATGGGATCGCTCCAGGGCTTCGCACCAAGTAACGCGCATGGAAAAACGCGGGCTGGTTACCAAAGAGCCGAGCCCGGGAGACGGCCGCGGCGTCCTGGTTACCCTTACCGATGAGGGATTTAGCCGCCTCGAAGCGGCGGTGCCAGAGCACGTCGAGGTAGTGCGGCGCATGGTGTTCGACCATATGAAGCCGTCCAGCGCGCCAGTGCTTGAAGAGTTCTTCTCCGGCATCATCGCCGTGCGCGAGGCATCTGCTCAGTCTGAGGTGGCTGACGCGGCCGGCGATTAAGTGGAGCGAGATCAGGGTAAAACTCAGGGCAATCCCCGTTGCCAGGGGTCGCAGGCGCGAGTTCAATTGGGAGCTAGCAACAACTTCTCCGTTGAAAGGACCCGAAGATGACTTCCCCGTACATCAACTCCCCGTACATGGACCCTCAGGAGCCGAAGCGCCTTACCCGTTCTGTCACCCACAAGATGATCGGCGGCGTGTGCGCCGGCCTGGCCGAGTACCTCAACGTTGATCCGACGCTGGTCCGCCTGGTCTTCGTCTTCCTGTTCCTCGCAGGCATCTTCCCGGGCGTGCTCGCCTACATCATCTCGTGGATGGTGATCCCGCCGGAGTTTTAATCTCGTCGCCAAAAACGCCCTCCCACACACTGTGTGAGAGGGCGATTCTGCGCGCGCTTTACTGGTCGAAGTATCCGGGCTGGTCGACCGGGCCAAGCTCGCCGGTGCGCAGGTAGTTGACCACCTGGCGGTCAACTGCATCGTTGCCGAACGCGACGTGGCCGTGGCCCGGGCCGTGGACGGTGACCAGGTGCGAGTTCATTGCGTTGGCAATGGTGTGGCGGCCCGCGTAGACGGTCTGTGGGTCACCGGTGCCGTTGAACTGCAGCGGACGGGTCTGCAGCTGGGAACCGTCCATCGGTGCCACACCCGCGACCGGGCCTGCGCCGGAGCAGTATGCGCCGGATGCGATGAAGGAGTACGGCAGGGTGAACCGGTTGCCGGTGGCCTGCGACCAGAACAGCTCCGGAAGCAGGGTGTACACCGGCGGGGCCACGTTTTCGTTGCACAGCTGAGCACGCTGCAGGAGCTCAATACCCTGCATCTGCGCCTGTGCTTCCTCGATCTCCGCCGGGGTGAGCTCCCTGTCGCCATTCAAATCCTCGGGGGAGACAGTACCGTTGGTCAGACCCGCGATGACACCCCACATCTCCGGACGGGGCAGCATGCCAATGGTGTTATGCAGAAGCGGTGAGTTGATCTGGTTTGAACCCGGGTTCAGGGTGCGGGAGATGATGCCCTCGCCCTCAACACGCGCCTTGCCGGTTGCGGTCATTGCATCCGCGCCAGCCTGGCCGGTGAACTCCAGCCCCGGAGGCAGATCGCCGATGCGCGCCGGTGGGGGAGTCACCGTCGGGTTGGTGCCAGCTTCCGCAGCGACCGCGTTGTACCAATGCTGGTACGCCTTCAGCGGGGTGTCACCCATGCCGAAGGTCGCCTCGTTTGCTGCAACCCATGCGAAATAGTCGTGCAGTGCGCGCTCGAAGCCGCCGATCTGATCGCCGAGGAGCTGCTGCCATTGGGAGTTCGGGTCCATCGCAGAGTCCAACACCACGCGGTCGGTGTGCTGCGGATACATCGTGGCGTACGCGGAGCCGAGGTAGGTGCCGTAAGACAGGCCGATGATGGAGATGCGCTCTTGGCCAAGTGCCTGGCGCACCATCTCCCAGTCACGCGCGTGGTTCTCGGTGGTGATGGTTTCCGGATAGCCCGGCTTGTCGCCCTGGCAGATGGAGCGCATGAAACCGCCGTGCGAGAGGTTGGCGTCCACCTGCATCTTCGCCGCATCAATCGGGTTCTGCGGGGTCTCCACCTCGCACTCAAGCGGAGTGGAGTGCGGCAGGCCGCGCGACTGCACGGTCACAAGATCCCACTCGTTGGTGATCTCTTCCGGCCACTCGAGGGCGGTGCCGAAGTACATGTAGGTGTCGCCACCAGGACCGCCCGGGTTGCCAAAGATGGTTCCGCGGCGCGCCGCCGGGTTTGCCGCCGAGCGCTTCAGGAAACCGACGGAAATCTTCTGCCCGTCCGGGTCGTCGTAGCGCATCGGTACCTCGATACGACCGCACTGGGTGTTCGGAGCGCTAACGTGCACCGGGCACTGCTCCCAGGTGATCTCCGGCGCTTGCTGGGCGTTCGCCGTCGGGGTGGTCAGGGCAGCCGCCGCGATCGCGATGCCCGCGGCGGTTGCGCTCACCGCCTTTCGGATCGACTTTGCCGGTTTAACCTGGGACATCGAGCAACACCTCTTCAGCTAACGGTACAAATTCTTAAACTCCGCATACATACTAGCTGTGCGCGCGCACTTGTTGCGGTGAGAGCAAGAGCTTTTGCTTATCGACGCCCCTGCTAACATCCTTCCGCTGATGAACGTTTCGGCATTTCGCCCCGTGCTGTTCGTGTTGATCGGCTCGCTGGGCATCCAATCTTCGGCCGTCATTTCCTCGACGCTGTTCGCGGAGCTCGGCACCGTCGCTGTCTCCACCTTCCGCCTCGCGGTTGCGGCGCTGCTGCTCTTTGCCGTCTTCCGGCCCTCGCTGCGAGCCATGACCCGCGAGCGCTGGATCAACGCCGCCGTCTACGGCATCGCCATGGCTGCAATGAACCAGTTCTTCTTCGCAGCCGTCGAACGCCTCCCGCTGGGTGTCGCGGTCACGCTCGACTTCCTCGGGCCCTGCCTGGTTTCGTTCTTCGGCATCAAGCACTGGCGCGGGCGCATCTGGGCGCTCGTGGGATTCGCCGGCGTCATGCTCATCGCCGGCCCATCGTCCGGTCTCGACCCAGTCGGCATCGCGTTCGGTCTGCTCGCCGGCGCATTCTTCGCCACCTACACCGTCTTCGCCGAGCGGGTCGGCAAGGCGGAGGGCGGCCTCGGCGACCTCGCGATCTCCGTCGGCGTTGCCGCCATTGTCACCATGCCGCTCGCCGCGCCGAAGCTGACCCAGGTCACCATGAACGCCTGGCTCGTACTCACCCTCGCCGCGGTCGTGGGTGTGGTCATCCCGTACATTGCTGACACCTTGGCGGCCAAGTATTCCTCCGCGCAGGTCGTCGGCACGCTCTTTGCTCTTGACCCGGTGGTGGGCTCGCTGCTGGGCTGGCTGTTTGCGGGCGATGCGCTCACCGCACGCATGGTCGCGGGCATCGCCATGGTGACCATCGCCGGCGCAGTGATCACCTGGAGTTCCGCAAGAGAGTAAAACGGTGGCATGAAGTTTCTCGCACTTTCAACCAGCGCTCACCGTTACGAGACCTCCGGCATTCGCACCGGCATGTGGCTCGGCGAATTCACCCATTTTTACGACGTGCTCACCGAAGCCGGCCACGAGGTCGAACTCGCCAGCGTCGCGGGCGGCACCATCCCGATCGACCCGGTCAGCCTCAAAACCCCCGTCATCCAGATGGGGGGCACGAACAAGCGTTATGAGGACCCGGAATTCATGTCGCTGCTGGACAACACTCCGTCGATAAGCGATGTGGACCTTGACTCTTATGCCGGCATCTACCTGATCGGCGGCCATGGCACGATGTTTGACTTCACCAACGAGACCGTGAAGGCAGCCGTCGCGCACTTCGCCGATGCTGGCAAGATCGTTTCCGGTGTGTGCCACGGACCGGTCGGGTTGCTCGAGGTCACCCTCGCTGATGGCAATTCGCTTCTCGACGGCCGACGTGTCACCGGTTACTCGTGGTCCGAGGAGAAACTGGCTCGGCGCACCGACGAGGTTCCGTTCAGCCTTGAGGAGAAGCTCAGCGCGGAGGCGGGGGAGTACACGACCGCCGCGGTGCCGATGACGAAGCACGTGGTTGTGGACGGCAACCTGGTCACCGGCCAGAACCCGACGAGCGCGACGGGTGTTGGCGAGGCAGTGCTCGAGCTGCTGGGCTGATATCTACTTGCCGTCGGCGTAGTCAGTTGACCCCGCGCGGCGGCACCTTTTCGCGCAGAAACGCGACCTGTTCCTCGATAATGCGGCTGAACAGGGGCTGCACATAGGGGTCGAAGTGCCCTCCCTCGTGCACGTGCACGGTGGCATCGGGAACATTTGCCGCGACCCTCAGGGCCACATCCGTGGGGGTGACGGCATCGTCCGACATGATGTGGAACAGCACCGGGCAGGAAATGTTCGCGGCTTTTCGACCGGGGGAGTAGAAGCCGATCCACGCGAGGATCCGGGCAGCGACAGTCTCCGGATATTCGCCGTGCTCCAGACCCGAAGTTTCGAGCATCTTGTCCAGCCCCTCCATCGATCCGGACGCTGTCATGACGGCGGTATCGCCCGGGTAGCCGACGGAGTCGATGTAGCGCGGTGGCCGTCGCGTGAAGGAGCGGATGAGATCACTCGCGGCCCGTGGCGCCACTCTGAGCGCAGTGCGGAGCGAACGACGTGCCCCACGCGATGATTCGGTCCGGGTTAGTCCCGTCAAGCGAGCGTGCGTAAGCCAGCGCGCGGCGCCAATCGTCGAGTTGCTTAGCGGTGTCCAACAGCTGGCGCGGCTCGCCTTTGCTTTCCCCGAAGTGCCGGTAGTCGAAAACCACAACCGCATAGCCATTGCGGGCGAATTCTTCGGCATACACGTAGAGGGCAACCGCTCGCGGGGTGCCGAAGCCGTGGGCCATGACGACTGCGGGAATCTCACCCGGCGCACCCTCGGGGCGGAATACTGTGGCGGCGCAGCGCAGCCCTTCGGACTCAAACCACTCGTCGCTGCGTGTGAAGCTGCCAGTCCCAGAACTTTCCATGTTGCCGTCCCAGAAACCCACACACTAAAAGTGCCGGTCGAATGAGTACCGATGGGCTTGACATTAGCAGCCTTAGGGGAGTGAAGCGGCACCAATAAAGCGGGAAATGCCTGGTCGGGGCTTTTGTGAAACTTTTTGGCCAGTTATATCAGGTCCACGGCTACACCCCAGTTACACCGGGTTTCGCCTCCGGTTACGCGACCTTAGTCGATTGGGCACCGTGAACAGGAGCCTCTTAGAACGCGGTGTCGGAAAATTCCGTGCCTGCTCGACAAGTTCGTCTAAACGCCTCGTCGTCAAGCCATAACTGCATAGTGTCAACGACAACGCGACGATAATTCAGTTCCTTGATCTCAGCTGCCGAGGTCTCGGTTTCTACGAGAGTCTGGATCGCCCGGGGTCTTCGTCTTATAGCTATTGCAGTCCGCTCTGGTCGGCGACGATGCATGCGAAAACGCCATCGTCAACCCTTCCCGGTTCAAGACGACGACGTCATCGAGTTTCGGTCGTTCGGGTCTCTTCTTCGCGCCTGAAAACGGACCTCGCCAACTATGCCAGGCTCGCGCACAACTTGGATCTCGAGCTGGGGACGCTGTTTCGCAACTTTGCCGGAATCTCTGCCACTTCCACTGTCTCCTGAGCAGCACAAACGGCTACGTCACTACATCAGACTTGACGTGTTCAGCACTCGCTGTATAGTTCAGTGCATGCTGACTATTGCTTCGCGTCTCGACGTGATGAACCGCCTGGGTCGTGCACTGGCCGACCCCACTCGATCCCGAATCATCTTGACTCTGCTCGACCATCCCGCTTACCCGGCAGAACTGGCTCGAGCTCTGGACCTGACACGCTCGAATGTGTCCAACCACCTGGCATGCCTGCGCGATTGTGGGATCGTCGTCTCCGAGCCCGAGGGTCGTCGGACACGATACGAGATCGCCGATCCGCACTTGGCGCAGGCGCTGACGACATTGGTCGATGCCACCTTGGCAGTAGACGAAGACGCCCCGTGTATCGATCCCGCCTGCTCGCTTCCCGGATGCAACGTAGCTGGGGTGGGCGCATGATCCTCACCACGGTCTTGCAGGCGATAGGCCTGTTCGCAGCTACCAACATCGACGACATCATCGTGCTCTCCCTCTTCTTCGCGCGAGGGGCAGGCCAGGGCGGCACCACCGCCCGTATTTTGGCCGGCCAGTACCTCGGATTTGCCGGCATCCTCGTCGCCGCGATCCTTGTGACCATCGGCGCCGGAGCATTTCTGCCCCCGGCAGCCATTCCATACTTTGGTCTCATCCCTCTGGGCATCGGCCTCTGGGCCGCATGGGAGGCCTGGCGCGGAGACGATGACGACGATGACGACGAGGCCAAGGTTGCCGGCAAGAAGGTCGGCGTAGGGACAGTCGCAGGCGTCACTTTTGCCAATGGCGGCGACAACATCGGTGTCTACACCCCTGTCTTCCTCAGCGTGGAACCTCTCGCAGTAGTCGCCTACTGCGTTATCTTCCTCGCGCTCGTTGCGGTCTTGGTGGCCCTGGCAAAGTTCGTCGCCACCCGCCCCCCGATCGCGGAAGTGCTCGAACGCTTTGAGAACATCCTCTTCCCCATCGTTCTCATCGGCCTCGGCATCGTGATCCTCGTCAGCGGCGGAGCCTTCGGGCTCTGACGTAGCGGCAGTGTTCCAAACGGCCCCGACCGGGCGCACCCCTCTCGGTTCAGGCCCCAACAACTACCCGCAGCCAGTCCTGCGTGATCGCAGCAACAAGACCGCCATGGAGCGCTGCAAAAACCGCGCCACCAGTTGAACGAAGCCACAGCCTCTGAGTGCACGCGCCCATACTGGTTCGCCACGGGTTTAGTGGAGGGTGGAAATTTGGAAAAGTAACCCTACATACGCCCTCGAAGTACACCCCTGAGTTGAAGCAGCGCGCCATCGAACTGGTGCAGCACGGGCAAGCTGACCCTCACACGTCTCGCGGTGCGATATCCTGCATCGCCGGCGCGTTCGGAACGAGTACGGAAACTCTTCCGCGGCTGGGTCCGCGCTCATAAACAATCCGGCGCGACAACCCGAGCGGGAACGGCGTTTTAGAAGAGAAAAATGACCCCTCCGAACGAGCGGAGCGGGTCATTTTTACGTTCTCGGCCAGTTTTCTTTGGCCGGCGGGAGGTTTCGTGAATAACCTTAAGAGGTTTGCTGAAAGCCCCATTTACAACAACACATGGTGTCCCCGACAGGATTCGAACCTGCGACCTTTGGTACCGGAAACCAATGCTCTAATCCACTGAGCTACGGAGACAGCTGGTCTGCGCATCAACTGCGCTGACTGAGCAAGCCTAGCACCGCCCGCATTGGCCATTGAAATCGCCTGCACCCCTCAGCGCGTAACGGGTTCCAGGCGGTTTCTAAGAAATGCATGAGGAACTTGCAGGAAATAACAATTCAATTACAAACAGTGCTCTGCCATACTGTTTCTTGCGCGATGAAAATCGTGGCACGGGAAACAATGACAGCGAAACGGCCGGATCCTCCGCAAGGAGGGCCGGCCGTTTCGTGTTGTTTGGGGTGTTACTTGATGATCATGACGATCAGGTCGCGTGGGCCGTGGACACCTTCCACGCGCACCAGCTCAATGTCGGAGGTTGCAGAGCCGCCGGAGATCATCGTGGCGGGCTTCAGCGGGTCCAGACGGGCAATCATCTCGGGCACGCCGTAGACAACCGAGTCCGGGCGTACGAACACGACGTGGCGGTCGGGGACTAGCGACAGCGAACGGCGGCCGCAAACACCATCTGCCTCGAGCACGATGGTGCCGGTCTGTGCGCAGGTGACGTGCGAGTCGGTTACGGCGACGACGTCACCGAGCTCACGCGGGTCGCTCGCCGGGTCGTCGGCACGGGCGGTGCCATCGAAGTCGTCGAAAAGCTTCGAGTCGAGCTCCGGAGCGTAGACGATCTCCTTGGAGCCGCGCTCGGCGAGGATCTTGGCGATGTCCTTGCCAAGGTCGGCCTCGGTGGTCTCCACGACGGTCGCGCCGTAGTCGACGAGGCGGTCGATGAGCAGCTCGCGCAGCTCCTCGGTGCCCAAGTCGGAAGTCGTGCGGTACTCGCGGATCACCTCGACGCTCGACGGGGCGTCCGACAGCTTCTGCGCGTTACGGATGCGGGTGAGCATCTCCTGCTTCGCGTCAGCATTGCGGCGCTCGTCGTCGCCGAAACCGCCCTTGGATGGGGTGCTAGTAGTAACTTTGCTCGTCATTACTTCTCGAACTCCTCCGGGGTGGTCAGGTAGTCGTCGACGTCAGGGGTGCCCTCGCGGCTCGGGATACCCTCCTCGCGCGCCTTTGCCAGCAGCTCCTGCGCCTCATCGGTGTCCCACCACTGGCGGAAGGACTTCTTCGGCGGCACCGCGACATCGCGGTACTCGGTCCAGCCAGAAATCGGTGGCGGCATGGTTTCGATCTCACCGTTGAAACCGCCAAGCACGCGGCCGAGCGCGACCATGCGCACAGCGCGGTTCCACAGTTTCGGCTTGCCCCACAGGAGGCTGATTGTGCCGAACGCCTTGGACTCCAGGAACGGGGTCTCGTTCTTGACCTTTTGGTGGCGCAGCTCGAGGAGAATGTCGGTGATCGGGATGCGCACCGGGCACACCTCGTCACAACGGCCGCACAGCGAGGACGCGAACGGCAGGGTGCCGTTCGGGTCCTCGCCGGACTCGATACCGGTGAGCTGCGGGGTGAGAATCGCGCCGATCGGGCCCGGGTAGGTCGAGCCGTAGGAGTGGCCGCCTGCGCGCTCGTAGACCGGGCAGACGTTCAGGCACGCGGAGCAGCGGATGCACTTGAGCGCCTCGCGGCCGATCTCGTTGCTCATCGCGGCGGTGCGGCCGTTGTCCAGGAGCACGATGTGGAAGTTCTTCGGGCCGTCGCCCTCGCTCACACCGGTCCACAGCGAGGTGTACGGGTTCATGCGCTCCGCGGTAGAGGAACGCGGCAGCAGCTGCAGGAAGACACCGAAGTCTTCGTACTTCGGCAGCAGCTTCTCAATGCCCATGACGGTGATTAGGGTCTCCGGCAGGGTCAGGCACATACGGCCGTTGCCCTCGGACTCCACGATGGAGACGGTGCCTGTCTCTGCGACACCGAAGTTCACGCCGGAGATGGCGACCTTGGCCTTCATGAACTGCTCGCGCAGGTACACGCGTGCGGCCTCGGCGAGCTCCTGCGGGTCGTCGGTCAGCGTGTCATCCGTGTTCGGCATCTTCGCCACGAAGATATCGCGGATTTCGGAGCGGTTGCGGTGAATGGCCGGCACGAGAATGTGGGAGGGGAAGTCCTCGCCGAGCTGCACGATGAGCTCCGCCAGGTCGGTCTCCTGCGCGTGGATGCCGCGCTTCTCCAGCTCCTCGTTCAGCGCGATTTCCTGGGTGGCCATCGACTTGATCTTGACCACGTTCTTCTCGCCGGTCTCCTCGACCAGGCGGGCGATGATCTCGTTGGCTTCCTTGGAGTCACGTGCCCAGTGGACGTGGCCGCCGCGAGCGGTGACGTTGCGCTCGAACTCCTCGAGCAGCTCCGGCATGCGGGCTGCGACATCCTGCTTGATGGTGGAGCCTGCGGTGCGCAGATCCTGCCAGTCATCCAGCTCGTCGACTGCGCCCTGACGCTTCACGCGAATGGTCGTGGTGGCGTAGTTCAGGTTGCGGCGCTTGGTGACGTTGTCGAGCTCGTTGTGCGCGGCCTTCTGGAACTTCTCGGTGCCACGCAGGTGGTTCGGGCCGACTGCATGCGGCGGCATCGTGGGTTTGCCCAGTGCAACTTTCACAGCATTTTCTCCTTCGAGTACGCGGCCTTCGTCGGCGTCCACGGGTTTTCCTTGGTCGACGCCAGGATCTCAGCCATGTGCAGCGCGCGAACACCATTGTGCTGGCGGCTCATGGCACCCGCAATGTTCATCAGGCAGGAGGAGTCACCGGCGGTGACGTACTCGGCCTTAGTTTCCTTGATGTGGCGAGCCTTGTCGGACACCATCGCCGCGGAAACTTCGCTCATCTTCACCGCGAAGGTGCCGCCGAAGCCGCAGCACTCTTCCTCGTTGGGAAGATCCACCAGCTCGAGGCCCTCGACTGCGCGCAGCAGGTCCTTCGGGCGCTCGCCGACCTTGATAAAGCGGCGGGAGTGGCAGGAGGAGTGGTAGGTCACGCGGTGCGGGAAGAAGGCTCCCACGTCGTAGGTGCCGGCGACGTCCACGATGAATTCGGACAGATCGTAGGTCTTCTTGGCGGTCTGCTCCGCGCCGTCGGCAAGCGCCTTGCTCCCGTAACGATCCGCGATGCGCACGTGCTGCTCGCGAACCGCACCCGTGCACGAACCGGAGGGGACGATCACGTAGTCGATCGAGGGATCGGAGAACGCGTCGACGTAGGACTCGATGATCGGCACGGCCTGCTCTTGGTAGCCGGTGTTGACATGCATCTGGCCGCAGCAAGTTTGGCCTTCGGGGAAGACAACCTCGTAACCAAGACGCGAGAGCACAAGCGCGGAAGCTTTGTGTGCGTCGGGGAAGAGGGCATCACCGATACAAGTAGAAAACAGCGCTACTCGCATGTATGGACTCCTTGAATGGTGGTTTTAATGTGGGGCACAGGCTCGACCGTACTCTGTTACGGCACGACCGGCGCAAGTGCGGTGAGAATGTTGGTCTGCAGGAAGACCATCACGCAGACGGCAAGCAGGAACGCGAAGGACCACGGAACGACCTTCTTGAAGATCTCGGACTCCTTGCCCTCCATGTTCACCGAGGTTGCGGCGATGGCGAGCGACTGCGGGGAGATCATCTTGCCCACGACACCACCGGTGGTGTTGGCCGCGAGCATGAGGTCCGGGTTGAGGTTCAGGCGGTCTGCTGCGGTGACCTGCAGGTTGGCAAACAGCGCGTTGGCGGAGGTGTCGGAGCCGGTGACGGCCACGCCGACCCAGCCAAGAACCGGGGCGAAGAACGCGAATGCCGGGCCGAGGTTGGCGAAGAACTCGCCGATAGTCACGGTCTGGCCGGAGTAGTTCATCACGAACGCGAGCGCGAGGACGAGGAAGATCGTCGCTGCAGACCAGCGCATGCGGTAGGCGGTGTCGCCGAACTCCTTGCCCACCTGGCCCCAGGTAAGCGGGTAGCGGCCGTCCTCGTCCCAGATCATGTAAATCACGGCCACGATCAGGCCGGAGATGATCAGCAGGGTGCCCGGGTTGTTGATGTAGGCAAACGAGTAGTCGGTCTTGACCTCGCCGCCGGTGGCGTTGAGCAGCTTGCCGGTCTCGATGCCCGGCCAGGCGAATTTGATCTGGAAGCTCTTCAGCCAGTTCGGGATGGTGGTGCCCAGGTTCGCGAGGCCGAAGATGACCACGACGATGGCGTAGGGTAGCAGCGCCATCCACACGCGGTTGGCCGGCAGGTTGATCTCTTCGGCAGAGTGGCCGTCAACTTCGAGGCCGAGGCGCTCGCGCAGTTCCGGCACGCCCTTCGGGGTCCAGAACCGCAGCAGCACAAAGGCCGCGCCGAGGGCGACGATGCAGGCCACCACGTCGGTGAGCTGGTACTGGAAGAAGTTCGAGGTCCACCACTGGGCGATGCCGAAGGAAAGGCCGATGACGAAGGCCGCCGGGGCGGTCTCCTTGACGCCGCGCCAGCCGTCGACAAGGAACGCGATGATGAACGGCACGAAGAAGGCCAGGAACGGGGTCTGGTGGCCGACGATAGCGGCGATGTTCTCGGTCTGCTCGAGGCTGCGGCCGCCGACTTCGCCCGCGGTGGTGATCGGAATCGCCACGGCACCGAAGGCCACCGGTGCGGTGTTGGCCAACAGCACGATGGTTGCGGCCTTCAGTGGCGGGATGCCCAGGGTGAGAATCATGGTGGCGGTAATTGCCACCGGTGCGCCGAAGCCGGCAAGCGCCTCAAGCAGGCCGCCGAAGCAGAACGCGATCAGCATCGCCTGGATGCGCACGTCACCGTTGCCCATCTTGTCAAAGACCAAACGCAGGTCTTCGAAGCGGCCGGAGGCCACGGTGATCTGGTAGAACCAGATCGCACTGAGGATGGTGAAGACGATGGGGAAGAGGCCGTAGAGGCCTCCGCGCAGCGCGGAGGACAAGGCCATGGCCGTGGGCATGTTGAAGCCGAGAATTGCAACCAGAATGGCCACAATCAGCGCGACGAGTGCGGAGGTGTGCGCGCGGGCTTTGAGGCCCAGCAGCATGATGAAGAACGTGATCAGCGGCAAGGTAGAGACCAGTGCTGAGAGCCCGACGCTGCCTCCGACCGCGTCGGTGTACACCTGGAATTGGTCCATGTACAAACTCCTACTTGTTAGGTGTGCGGTAGTGACCGGTTGCACGAGATCGCGCAACGTGCAATCGAAGCGAATTATTGCACCTAGAGCATAGAATTCGTGCATGATGGGTGTGCTGAATCTCCTATCGCGCACCCATCGGACAGTTGTCGCTGTACAGCCACCGTCTGGTGCCGCCACCGGGGGTAATCCGGAAGGCGGAGAGGGGGTAGTACGCGTGTATGTCGTGGGCGCTACACTTTCACCACATGACCCCAGCAGATCTTGCAACAACTGTCAGGCAAGTCACCGTCGATGTGCTGCGCGAGCGCGACCTTGACACCACCGCCGTCCCCGAAGCGGTCACCGTCGAGCGCCCCCGCAACCCCGAGCACGGCGACTACGCCACCAACGTTGCGCTGCAGGTAGCCAAAAAGGTGGGCATGAACCCGCGCGAGCTCGCGCAGTTGCTGGCCGGCGTCTTGGCCAACCACCCGGCCATCGACACCGCCGAGATCGCCGGCCCAGGCTTTATCAACCTCCGCCTGGCCAGCGACGCGCAGGGCCAGCTCGTCGCCACCATCTTGGAAGCAGGGGAGCAGTTCGGGCACTCAAAGCTTTACGACGGCCAGGTGATCAACCTGGAATTTGTCTCAGCGAACCCCACCGGGCCGATCCACCTGGGCGGCACCCGCTGGGCGGCAGTCGGCGATTCGCTCGGCCGTGTGCTCGAGGCATCCGGCGCCAAGGTGACGCGGGAGTACTACTTCAACGACCACGGCGGGCAGATCGATCGCTTCGCTAGGTCCCTGGTTGCTGCTGCCAAGGGCGAGCCGACCCCGGAAGACGGTTACGGCGGTGGGTATATCCAAGACATTGCTCAAGTGATCGTCGATAAGCACCCTGAAGCTCTTGAGGGGGATGCCGCGACGGTGCAGGAAACCTTCCGGGCGGAGGGTGTGGAGCTGATGTTTGCGCAGATCAAGCGCTCGCTGCATGAGTTCGGCGTGGATTTTGACGTGTACTTCCACGAGAACTCGCTGTTTGAGTCGGGTGCGGTGGACAAGGCCGTGCAGACGCTGAAGGACAACGGGAACCTCTATGAGGCGGAGGGCGCGTGGTGGCTGCGCTCGACGGACTTCGGCGATGACAAGGACCGTGTGGTGATTAAGTCGGACGGCGATGCCGCGTACATCGCCGGCGACATTGCGTACGTGGCCGACAAGTTTGACCGCGGCCACACGCTGGCGATTTACATGCTGGGCGCGGACCACCACGGCTACATCGCGCGTCTGCGTGCGGCGGCGCAGGCGCTGGGCTACGACGCGAACGACGTCGAGGTGCTGATCGGCCAGATGGTCAACCTGGTGCGCGACGGCGAGGCCGTGAGGATGTCCAAGCGTGCGGGCACCGTGATCACGCTCGAGGACCTGGTGGAGGCGATCGGCGTGGACGGCGCGCGGTACTCGCTCGTGCGCTCCTCGGTGGACTCCTCGTTGGATATTGACCTGGATCTGTGGCAGAAGCAGTCGAGCGACAACCCGGTGTACTACGTGCAGTACGGCCATGCGCGGCTGTGCTCGATCGACCGCAAGGCCGCTGAAGCGGGCGTCAGCGTTGAAGGCGCAAATCTCTCGCTGCTCACGCACGAGAAAGAAGGCGACCTGATCCGCACACTCGGCGAATTCCCGGCCGTGGTCAAGGCCGCCGCCGAGCTGCGCGAGCCGCACCGCATCGCGCGCTACGCCGAGGAACTGGCCAGCGCCTTCCACAAGTTCTACGACTCGTGCCAGATCCTGCCCAAGGCCGGCGAGGACCCGCAGCCGATCCACGGCGCGCGCCTCGCGCTGGCGCAGGCGACCCGGCAGGTGCTGGCGAACGCGCTGGGCATGCTCGGTGTCAGTGCGCCGGAGCGGATGTAGGAGGCGCCACCGCATGGAAACCCAGTTTGCGGCGCAGGCCGCTATTGACGCGTTCAACGAGCTGCCCGCGCACGTGTGGCCGCGCAACGCCCGCCGCCAGGAAGACGGGGTGGTCACCATCGCGGGCGTGCCCCTGACGGAGATCGCCGAGGAATACGGCACGCCGGTCCTGGTGGTGGATGAGGACGACTTCCGCTCGCGCTGCCGCGACATGGCCGACGCGTTCGGTGGGCCCGCCAACGTGCACTACGCCTCGAAGGCGTTTCTGACCCGCCACATCGCGCGCTGGGTTGAAGAAGAAGGCCTGGCGTTGGACGTAGCCAGCGAGAACGAGCTGCGCATCGCGCTCGCCGCGGACTTTCCGGCGGAGCGCATCACGGTGCACGGCAACAACAAGTCGGCGACTTTCTTGCAGCTGTGCCTAGATTCCCGGGTTGGCCACGTGGTCATCGACTCGCACCAGGAACTCGCTGAGCTCGAGGCGCTCGCGCGCGAAGCCGGTGTGACCCAGGACGTCTTCGTCCGCGTGAAGCCGGGCGTGGACGCGCACACGCACGAGTTCATCGCGACCAGCCACGAGGACCAGAAGTTCGGCCTCTCCTTGGCCTCCGGTTCCGCGTACAAAGCGGCGGTCGATGCGATCCGCTCGCCCCACCTTGAGCTGACCGGCCTACACGCCCACGTGGGCTCGCAGGTCTTCGACGCCGAAGGTTTCAAGCTCGCCGCCCAGCGCGTGCTCGCGCTCTACGCCCAGATCTTCAAAGAGACTGGAGTAGCCCTCGGCTACCTTGACCTGGGTGGCGGCTACGGCATCGCCTACACCACCGAGGAGCTGCCGCTGGACGTACGCGCTGTCGCCGCGGATCTGCTCAGCGAGGTTCAAGACGTCGCCGACGACCTCGGCATCGCCGCGCCGACCGTCGTCGTCGAGCCGGGCCGCGCAATCGCCGGCCCATCCACAGTCACGGTCTACGCCGCTGGCGTGGTCAAGGACGTCCACACCTCCTACACCACCACGCGCCGCTACATCGCCGTCGACGGCGGCATGAGCGACAACATTCGCCCCTCGCTGTACGCATCGCTTTACGACGGCCGCGTGGTCAACCGCTTCGCGGAAGGCGAGCCCACCCAGACCAGACTCGTCGGTTCCCACTGCGAATCGGGCGACATCCTGATCAACGACGCGATGTGGCCCGACGACATCGCGCGCGGCGACCTCATCGCACTGCCGGCCACCGGCGCCTACTGCTACGCCATGAGCTCGAACTACAACGCCTTCGGCCGCCCCGCGGTGGTCGCGGTGCGCGCCGGGCGGGTCAAGCCGATGGTGCGCCGCGAGACCGTCGAGGACATTTTGGCCCGCGAATACTAGCTGCCTTTCGCGTCGGAACACCCAGTACACTGACTCCGGACTAATCCATCTTGATCCACTGAAAAACAACGAGGAGTGCACCACGCATGAGCGTCGTAAGCGCTGAGAGCAACGGCAATTACCCAGGCAAGGGCGTTGGCGAACCGGTTGGTGTCGCCATTCTGGGCAAGGGCACCGTGGGTACCGGCGTGCTGCGCCTGCTCTCGGAGTTCTCGCACAACCTCGAACAACGCATTGGTGGGCCGCTGGAGGTCCGTGGCGTCGCGGTATCGAACGTCGATAAGCATAAGGATGCTCCGGAAGCTGCGGGCCTGTACCTGACTGACAACGCGCTCGAGCTGATCGAGCGAGACGATGTTGACGTGGTTGTCGAGGTCATCGGTGGCATTGATTACCCGCGTGAGCTGGTGCTGAAGGCGCTGCGTGCAGGCAAATCCGTAGTCACGGCGAACAAGGCACTGGTGGCCGCGCACGGTTCGGAGCTTGCCGACGCCGCGAACGAGGCCGGCGTGGACCTCTACTACGAGGCTGCGGTGGCGGCGGCGATTCCTGTGGTGGGCATGCTGCGGCGCTCGTTGGCCGGTGACCAGGTGCAGCGCATCTCCGGCATTGTCAACGGCACAACCAACTTCATCCTGGATGCGATGGCGTCCACGGGCGCGAGCTACGAAGACGCGCTGGCGGAAGCGACGCGACTGGGCTACGCCGAGGCAGACCCGACCGCGGACGTAGAGGGCCACGACGCGGCGTCGAAGGCCGCGATTCTCGCATCCATGGGCTTCCACACCCGCGTGACCTTTGACGATGTCTACTGCGAGGGCATCACTGGCATTACAGCCGAGGACATTGCGGCGGCGGCGAAGGCGAACCAGACCATCAAGCTGTTGGCGATCTGCGAGCGCCTGGTGAACGAGGACGGCACCACCCGTGCCGTGAACGCGCGCGTGCACCCGACGCTGGTGCCCAACGAGCACCCGCTGGCGAGCGTGGACAAGAGCTACAACGCGATCTTCGTCGAGGCCGAGGCCGCCGGGCGCCTCATGTTCTACGGCAACGGTGCCGGTGGCGCGCCGACCGCGTCCGCGGTGCTCGGCGACCTGGTCGGCGCCGCCCGCAACAAGATCCACGGTGGCCGCGCACCAGCGGAAAACCCGTACGCGAACTACGAAGTCGTGGGATTTGAAGAAGTGGAAACCCGCTACCACGTGAATATGACGGTCAACGATCGCGTCGGCGTGCTCGCTGACTTGGCGCGAATGTTCTCCGAGGCCGACGTGTCGCTGTCCGCGGTCCGCCAGGAGGAATCCGGCAACGAGGCCCACCTGATCGTGGTTACGCACAAGGCGCGCGAGAAGAACTTGCATGAGATCGTGCAGCGCTTGAGTGATCACGACGACGTGATCGCCGTGAACTCCGTGCTTCGCCTGCACGACTAGGGGAGAGGCGATGTCTGCGCTAGAGAAGACCGCACTTGAAGTCGGCCTGAAAGCTACCGTCCGCGTGCCGGGTTCCTCCGCGAACCTCGGCCCCGGCTTTGACACCCTCGGCCTGGCGCTGGGGATCTACGACACCGTCGAAGTGGAGGTCACCGACTCCGGCTTGGAGATTGAGATCCACGGCGAAGGCGCCGACGACCTGCCGCGCGACGAGTCGCACCTGGTCGTGCGCGCCATACGCTCGGGTTTGGACGCCGCCGGCGTGACCGCGCCAGGTTTGCGCGTGGTGTGCCACAACACGATTCCGCAGTCCCGCGGCCTCGGCTCCTCGGCCGCCGCAGCAGTCGCCGGAGTCGTCGCCGCAAATACGCTGGCAGGTTCGCCGCTTGACGACGACGCGGTGGTGCAGCTTTCCTCCGAGTTCGAGGGCCATCCGGATAACGCCGGCGCCTCGGTCGTGGGCGGGGCAGTCGTCTCCTGGACCGACATTCCGGTCGACGGCCACTCGAAGCCGCAGTACCGAGCAGTGCGGATCCCGGTAGACACGTCGATACGCGGCGTGGCGCTCGTGCCGAACTTTCATGCCTCGACCGATGCCGTGCGCGAGGTGCTGCCTTCGCACGTCACCCACATCGACGCACGCTTCAACGTCTCGCGCACCGCGGTGATGACCGCAGCGCTGCAGTCCCATCCCGAGTTGCTCTGGGAAGGCACCCGCGACCGCCTACACCAGCCGTACCGCTCCGACGTTCTGCCCGTCACTGCTGAGTGGGTCAACCGATTGCGTAACCGGGGTTACGCCGCGTACCTTTCTGGCGCCGGCCCGACCGCGATGGTGCTGCTTACCGGCGAAGTCGACGAGACTTTGAGCAGTTTGCTTAACGACGCCCGCGCCGCCGGCCTCACAGTGCACGAACTAGAAGTAGCGGGACCGGCGACCGCCGAGCTCAGCCGAGGTGGGTGAAATCAGGGTCGATATCGGGGCAATCCCCGTTGTCCAACTGCATGTCCCAAGATTGACTTAAAGGTATGACCGCACCGCACGCTGACACTCCCGCCCGCACGCAGAAGCGCACCCTGCCCACATCCGCGAAGGTGCGGTATCTTGCCCCAGACGTCGCACGCGGTGTGGCACTTCTCGGGATTGCACTTGCCAATGTGGTCACCGCCTGGCTACCCGGGCACGCAAACTTCCCCTACTACTACGGTGGTGACATTAGCGACCCGAGCGCGCTGGACAAGGTGCTCATCGTCTTTCAGACGATGTTCGTGCACGTGCGCGGGCTACCGATGTTCTCGACGCTACTCGGGGTGGGGATTGGCATGATTACTGCCAGCCAGCTCTCTAAGGGCAGGTCGGTGAAATCGACTCGGCGGCTGCTTTGGCGTCGATACGCGTGGCTCATGGTTTTCGGTGTGCTCCACGCCGCGCTGCTGTTCTGGGGCGACATCATGACCACGTACGGAGTTATCGGCCTGCTCATGGGATTGTTGATCACCCGAAGTGACAAGTTCTTGAAGGTCACCGCGGTGGTGGTCTACATCGTGGCGTCGATAGTGATGCTTGTGGCTGGCTACTTTCTTACCGAACATTTCAAGTCGGCGGTCTCCGGGACCGAGCTGATGCCACCGGTTGAAACTGGGGTGCCGCAGTCGTGGAACGAGCTCGTGGAAAACCTGGTTGGTGCCGTGTTCGGAATCGCCGGTGGGCTCTTCGCTGCGCTATCGCTGCTCCCGATCGTTCTGGTGGGATTCGTGTGGGGACGAAGCGGCGTGTTCGCCGACATCGATGCGCACCGACGAATGCTGCTGCGGTGGGTTTGGGTTGCGGCCGCGGTGATCCTGTTGAACGGTTTGCCCGTCGGTCTCGCAGCCATCGGGGTGTTGCCGCACGCGTGGTCTGAACCGCTGTTCATGCTGGTACAGGTGGTTGGCGTGCTCACTGGCCCAGGTATCCTCGCGGCCATTGCACTTCTGGTGCAGCCTGTGCAGCGCCGAGTGGCAGAAGCTGGAATCCCCAGGTGGCTTTACCCGTTCAACGCTTTGGGCAAGCGGTCGATGAGCGGCTACATCATGCAGTCGGTGATCTTCGTGCTGGTGGTCCAGTTCGTGTCGTACTCCTACCTCGAGTGGATGACCATTGCCGAGAAGATGCTGCTGGGTGTTGGAGTGTGGCTGGTCACCCTGGTGCTGGCGACGCTACTCGAGCTCGCGGGGCTGCCGGGCCCGTTCGAATGGGCGCACCGCCGCTTGAGCTACAGAGAGCCGAGGCGGAAGCGGAAGCAAAGGCGCGGTGTCGAGCAAGAGCAAGCTCCGGTACTTACGTCACCACAGCCGGCCGGGCCGCAGTAGGCGGATTGACATTCCGCGGCGCGGAATTCTGCCGCGCGGAAAATCGCTACGCCGATTCCGCCGCGCGGAATCTTGTGGAGCCCCAGACTCGTCGCGCGCGAAGCTAGGTTCTGAGTTTCAATGATCGCGTGCCCAAGACACGCGTGACCCAACAAACCGCTGCCCACCAGGCATCGGTCAGCGCGCGCTACCTTGCTCCGGATGTAGCCCGCGGCCTCGCATTGCTCGGCATCATCATGGCAAACACCATGACCGGTTGGTTCAACATCTGGCCGGTGAAGTATTCCGCAGGTTCTGAGACGCCGGATCCTCTTGAACAGGCATGCATCGTCTTTGAAGCGGTGTTTCTACATAACCGCGGCCTGCCGATGTTCATAACGCTCTTCGGGGTAGGGGTGGCCTTCATCGTTCAACGGGAGCTGGCTCGCGGTAAGTCTGTGAGTCAGGTGCGGTGGCTTCTTGCACGCCGTTCCTTCTGGCTCATTGTGCTTGGGATTCTGCACGCATCGTTGCTTTACGAAGGCGACGTGATCCTCATCTACGGATCGATGACCTTCATCTTGATGTGGCTCATCACCCTGAGCGATAAATCACTCAGAAAGGTGGTCTTTCTTCTGGTTGCACTGACCGGAGTGGTGTTCCTTCCAATGATCATTGGATCGTTCAGATCTACCCTGGTGGTCGGCTCAGGTGAGGTCATTCCTTCCCACGCGCTGCCCTGGAGCATCGAAAACTTCGGCTTCCGGTTGGAAGAGGCCCTTTGGGGAGTTTTGCTTACCCCGCTCGTGGCGGTGTTTTGGCTCCCACTCATGTTGATCGGTTTCATGTGGGGCAGGGCCGGGGTCTTCGCTGATGTTGACGCTCACCGCGGCATGCTTTCACACTGGGCTATCGCCGCCGCGGCAGTGATGATCTGCGTCGGTATTCCGGTTGGGTTCGAAGCCGCGGGCATCGTTTCGGCTGGATGGTTCCACTTTTTCCGCAACATCGACGGTGCACTCACGATTGTGCTTGGACCGGGCATTCTCGCGATGATCACGCTTGCGGTACAGCCGGTGCAACGCGCTGTTGCTTCGTCCGGCGTCCCATTGTGGCTAGTACCGGTGGTTGCATTGGGCAAGCGCTCCTTGAGCGGCTATCTCGTGCAACACATCATCACGGCGACAATCATCGAAGCAGTCCCGACCAGCACGCTTGAAGCGCTTGAACGGCCTCAGTTTCTGCTTCTGGCGTTCCTCATCTGGCTCACTACGTTAACCCTGGCGACGCTTCTTGAACTTGCCCGTCTCCCCGGACCTTTCGAGTGGATCCACCGCCGGCTCACCTACGGCGCCACCTGGAAAGAGCGCGGGCTGGTGACTACTGCGCCTCCCGCGAGCGGTTACCCGGTCCCGGCAACGCGATAATGTCGAACTCGTCGCCCGCGAGGTGTTTTCGCAGGTCCTTCTTGTCAAACTTGCCCACGGACGTCTTGTCAATCGAGTCGACGAAGGTCCAATACTCCGGTGCCATCCAACGCGGCAGGACGTCAGCAAGGCCTTTGCGAAGCCGTTTCGCAGTCTTAGCGGTCGGTTCAATCTCCGGTAGCAACACCGTCACAGCCAGCGGGCGCTCGCCCCACTTCTTATCCGGGATGCCGATCACCGCGCACTCGATGACCTCTTCAGACTCCATGATTAGATTTTCCACCTGGGCGGAATAGATCCACTCGCCGCCGGAGCGAATCACGTCACGGGCGCGATCGTAGAGGTTCATAAACCCGTCGTTGGTCACGGTGCCCACGTCGCCGGTGCGAAGCCAGCCGTCGGCGGTGAAATGCTCCTGCTCATCGGTGACTTGCTCGCCGCGGAACTCGGACGCGAGCTGGCCCGCTTCCTGGGAGGGGGAGTGGTAGTAACTCGCGGCGACAAGGTTGCCGCGCACCTGGATCTCGCCCTGGGTGAGGTCGTTGGAGTGCATGACGCGCCCGTCGTTGACCACCCGGTACTCCAACCACGGCGCGAAGCGGCCCTGCGAGATGCGGTACGCCCAGCGCGCCTCGCCGGCGGCACCTGAAGGGGGCCGAGCGACGGTGCCCACGGTGGAGGTCTCAGTCATGCCCCACACGTGCACCACGTCAACGCCGTAGCGCTCCTCCCACACCTTGATCAGCGTCGGCGGGGCAGGAGAGCCTCCGACGTAGAGCTCCTGCAAGCTCATGCGCTCCGGCGGATTGTGCAGGTAGTGCACCATCAGCTGGATCCACAGGGTGGGCACGCCGTGCGCCACACGCGGGTGCGTGCTTGCGATCAGCTTCGCCAGCGTCGGGGCGGAAACGTCCGCGTCCGGTAGCACGAGGGGAGTGCCGGCCAGAAACGCGGCGAGCGGAACCCCCCAGCTCAGCACGTGATAAATCGGAATGCAGCACAGGAAAGACTCGCCGTGGGTCACCGCGAGCGAGTCCGTCGCACGCAGGCTCATCGCCTCCAGCCAAATCGAGCGGTGCGAATACGCCACACCCTTCGGCGCACCGGTGGTTGCGGTCGAGTACACCAGCGCCGCAGCCGTCGTCTCGGGCAAGGTCGGCCAATTGAATACGGTCGACCGGCCGTCGAGAAGCATCTCGTAGCTATGCTTTTCGACGCCCTCTGGTAGCGCCTTGCCTAGCTCAGCGACGGGTTCCAACCCGGTGAAGACCACCGCTCGTACCAGCGGGCACTGTTTGAGGATACGGCCGAGTTTCTCCACGAGACGCGGGTCAGCCACGATGACCTCTGCCTCGGAATGGTTGATGATGTAGGCGATCTGGTCTTCCATCAGCTGCATGTTGAGCGGGTTGAACACCGCGCCTTTCGCCGCCACGGCGAACATCACCTCGAGGTGCTCCGCGCAGTTATAAAGCAGCGTCGCCACGCGCTGATCCGAATCAATGCCCAAGTCATCGTGCAAAGCGTTCGCCAATGCGCCGGCGCGGGCACCAATTTGGGCGAAGGTGGTCTCTTCAGCGGTGCCCGCCCGCCACGTGGTGCATTTGGTGGAGCCGTGCAAGGTGGATCCGTACTCGAGGATGCGAGCGACGGAAAACGGCACCTCCTGCATCGTTGAAAGCATGGGTTTTACTTTAGCTTGGGTGTAAAAGAGAGCCGGGATATGGAATCGCGGGCCATACGCTATACTTCCGTGAAGGATCGCCGCACCTGAAGTTGCGGGAGTCCGCGGGGATAGCTGGCAAGCATCCCGGGACGCGACCTCACTTCCATCATTGGCAAGAGTGAGGCTTGATCCGCCCCCACGAGTTCTACCTGGCGCTCGCGTGCGGTTTTTCAACGGTGCGCAACGGTGTCATCTGGGTTTGACGCGCAGCTGCTGCGCGGTATGTGAACGACATAATTTGCACACGAAAGCACCCGGTGTGTCCGCGAGAGTCCCGTTCTACTCCGCACGCACAGGCCACCGGCAATGCGACGAAAGGACATCCGTGACCGAATCGGTTAATACGGCTGCAGGCCAAGATCTCGCCTCGCTAAAGCTCCCCGAGCTCCGCAAGATTGCGTCTGAGCAGGGTTTGAAAGGCATCTCTGGTTTGCGAAAAGGTGAGCTGATCCAGGCCATCACTACCGGCCGAGTGCCGGCGAAAACGGCGAACGAGCAAGCTCAAGGGGGCACCCAGGACGGTCACCGCAGTGACCGCAACGAGCGCAGTGAGCGCGACGAACACACTGAGCGCAACGAACACACTGAGCGCGATGAGCGTCCGGCACGTGAGACCGCTGGCTCGGACGACGAGCAGCACGAATCCCGCTCCACGCCACGGCGTGCGCGCCGCGGCCGCTCCCGCGACGAGCAGGCCGAGCACGGTGAAAGCGGAGCGACTGCCGACAACAATTCGGGCCAGAATTCCGATTCGAACGACCGCGGTGGCAACGAAGACCGCCGTGACAATGAGGACCGGGGCGGAAACAACCGCCAGCGGGATAACCGCGACAACCGCGACAACCGCGATAGCCGCGACAACCGCGACAACAACAACCGCCGCGACGGGGGCCAAAACCGCGACGACAACGACGGCGGCGGCCGCCGCGGGCGCCGAGGACGTCGCAACCGGAACCGCAACCGGGACAATCGTGACAACCGCGATAACGGCAACAACCAGGGCGGCAACCGCGACAACCAGCACGACAACAACCAGCACTTCGAGCCGGAAGAGCTGCAGGAAGTCGCCGGCATCGTCGACGTGGTTGACAACAACACCGCATTCATCCGCACCACCGGCTACCGCCACAACCAGGCGGACGTGTTTATCAACAACAAGCTTGTACGCCAGAACGGTCTGCGTTCCGGTGACGCCGTGATCGGCCAGGTGCGTGCGAACGGCCAGGGCCACCAGCACGGCAACGGCCGCAACCGCCAGCGCTACAACCAGCTCGTGCGCGTCGATTCCATCAACGGCATGACCCCGGATGAAGCAAAGGGGCGCAAGGAGTTTCACAAGCTCACGCCGCTGTACCCAAACAAGCGCCTGCGCTTGGAGACGGAGCCGAACATCCTTACCACCCGCGTGATCGACTTGGTTATGCCGATCGGCAAGGGCCAGCGCGCGCTGATCGTCTCCCCGCCGAAGGCCGGTAAAACGACGATCCTGCAGAACATCGCCAACGCGATCGCCACGAACAACCCGGAGTGCTACCTCATGGTTGTGCTTGTCGACGAGCGCCCGGAAGAAGTCACCGACATGCAGCGCAGCGTGCGCGGCGAGGTCATTGCTTCCACCTTCGACCGCCCGCCGTCAGAGCACACCGCCGTGGCCGAGCTGGCCATCGAGCGCGCGAAGCGCCTCGTCGAGATGGGCCAGGACGTCGTCGTGCTGCTCGACTCGATCACCCGCCTCGGCCGCGCGTACAACAACTCCTCGCCGGCATCGGGCCGCATCCTGTCCGGTGGCGTGGACTCCAACGCGCTCTACCCGCCGAAGCGCTTCCTGGGCGCCGCCCGCAACATCGAAGAAGGCGGCTCGCTGACCATCATCGCCACCGCGATGGTGGAGACGGGTTCCGCCGGCGACACCGTGATCTTCGAGGAGTTCAAGGGCACCGGCAACGCCGAGCTCAAGCTGGACCGCAAGATCGCCGAGCGCCGCGTCTTCCCGGCGGTGGACGTCAACCCGTCCGGCACCCGTAAAGATGAGCTGCTCATGGCTCCGGACGAGGCCCGCGTCATGCACAAGCTGCGCCGCATCCTCTCCGCGCTGGATCCGCAGCAGTCCATCGACATGCTGATCAAGCAGCTGAAGAAGACCAAGACCAACGGCGAGTTCCTCATGGGCGTGGCCAACTCCGCACCCATGGCAGCGGATCAGACCGAGGAGGAATACGTCTAATGGCAGGCAATTCGCATGTCTCGCTTGTCGACGACTACGTCTCGGAATACGAAGGCATCCAGGCCCAGATGGGCGATCCAGATGTCGCGGCGGATCAAGACCAGTTCCGCAAACTGTCCAAGCGCTACGCCGAGCTGCAGCCGATTATCAAGGTCAACACCGAGCTGACCCAGGCCCGCGAGGACCATGAGGCCGCGCTTGAGATGGCCAATGAGGACAAGGAGTTCGCCGAGGAAGCGACCCGCCTTGAAGGCGAGATCGTGCGCCTCGAGGAGGAGTTGGCCGACCTGCTCGCCCCGCGCGACGAGCACGACGGCGACGACATCATCATGGAGCTCAAGGCCGGTGCCGGCGGCGAAGAAGCCGCGCTGTTCGCAGGCGACCTGGCGCGCATGTACCAGAAGTTCTGCGAGAAGAACGGTCTGACCTGGGAAGTTCTCGACGTTGCGGAGTCTGACCTCGGCGGTGTCAAAGACATGACCGTGGCTGTGAAGGCGAAGAACCCGTCTCGCGACGGCGCCTGGTCCAAGCTGAAGTTCGAGGGCGGCGTGCACCGTGTGCAGCGCATCCCCGTGACCGAGTCCCAGGGCCGCATCCAGACCTCGGCCGCCGGCGTCTACGTCTTCCCGGAGGCCGACGAGGTCCAAAGCGTGGACATCGACGAGAAAGACATCCGCGTCGATGTTTACCGTTCCTCCGGCAAGGGCGGCCAGGGCGTGAACACCACCGACTCGGCGGTGCGCATCACCCACCTGCCGACTGGCATCGTCGTGACCTGCCAGAACGAGCGCTCCCAGATCCAGAACCGCGCTCGCGCCATGCAGGTGCTCCAAGCCCGCCTGGACCAGCTCGAGCGCGAGAAGGCCGAGGCCGCCGAGGCTGAGGGCCGCGCCAGCCAGGTGCGCACCATGGACCGCTCCGAGCGCATCCGCACCTACAACTGGCCGGAGAACCGCATCTCGGATCACCGCATCAACTACAAGGCCAACAACCTTGATTCGGTGCTCGACGGCAACATGGATGAGCTGATCACCGCGCTGCAAACTCACGAGCGCCAGGAACGCCTTGAGGCCGAGTAGTCCGGGGAGCACAACCCACCCGGACCTGCGTGAGCTCGTGCGCGAGGCGACCTGGGCACTCGCGCACGCCGGCATCGACTCCGCAGCCAACGACGCGCGCCTCATCGCCGCACACCTCCTCGGCATCGGGCCACTCCAGCTCACCTTCGCCGAGGCCACTGAAGGCTTCGAGTCCGAGTTTGCCGCAGCCATCGCCCGCCGCGCCGCCCGCGAGCCACTCCAGCACATCACGGGCATCGCCCAGTTCGGCCCGCACGAGCTCGCCGTCGGCTCAGGAGTCTTCATTCCCCGGCCGGAGACAGAGGTCCTCGCCGAGTGGGGGGCTTCATTGCTTGACGACGGTCGCGTTTCGGCGCCCACCGTCATCGATTTCGGCACCGGCTCCGGCGCCCTGGCGATCTACATCGCTGCGCGGCACCCGAACGCCCGCGTCATCGCTGTGGAAGCGTCGCCGGTCGCGCGCGGGTACGCGGAGCGGAATGCGGGGACCAATGGGGCGTCGATAAGCATTGTGCCTGGCGATATGACCGACCGTGAGCTTTTGTGCGAGCTTGACGGCCAGGTGGACCTGATTGTGGCGAACCCGCCGTACGTGCCGGAGACTGGGGAGCTTGACCCCGAGGTTTACCGCGACCCGCACGAGGCGGTGTTTTCTGGTGCCGACGGGATGGATGCAATCCGGGGGCTGGTGCCGGTGGCCGCGCGGCTGCTGAAACCTGGCGGCCAGATCGGCATCGAGCACGACGACACAACATCGCAGGCGGTGCTGGACGTAGTGGGGGCATCGGGCCAGTTCACCGACGCGCGCAGGTTGCTGGACCTGACCGGTCGGGCGCGGTTTGTCACGGCGAGTAAGCTACCCCTATGCCCGCCACCACCTACAACTGCCTAGACCCCGACGAGCGCGCCCAGGGTGTCGCCGCTGCCGCCGACGCGATCCGCTCCGGCGACCTTGTGGTCTTGCCGACGGACACCGTCTACGGCATCGGCGCGGATGCGTTCAACAACGCGGCCGTGGAAAAGCTGTTGGCTACGAAGCGCCGCGGCCCTGATATGCCGGTGCCGGTGCTCGTGGGCTCGTGGCTGACCATTCAGGGGCTGGTGCGCGAGTTCACCGACACGGCGGCGACCTTGGTGGAGGCGTTTTGGCCTGGCGGTCTGTCCATCATCGTGCCCGAGGCGCCGAGCCTGCCGTGGAACCTTGGTGATACCCGCGGCACCGTGCTGCTGCGCATGCCGAACCAGCCGCTCGCGCTCGAGCTTCTGCGCGAGGTGGGGCCGATGGCGGTGTCATCGGCGAACATCTCCGGCAACGCGCCAGCGACGAAGATCCACCAGGCGCGTCAACAGTTTGGCTCTGCCGTTCCGGTGTATTTGGACGGGGGAGAGGCTGAGATTGGGGAGCCGTCGACCATCATCGACATCTCCTCCGGCCACCCAGTGATCTTGCGCGAGGGCGCGATTACCCCGGAGCGGATCGGTGAAGTCTTAGGCGTTGACCCAGAATCAATGCGGAGGAAGTAGATGACCGGGGCCGGCGTACCCTTGCGCGAGCTTGGGCTCGTGCTGCTTGTCGCCACCGCGATCACCTACCTGGTCACCGGGGTGGTGCGCTCGGTACTGGTGCGCACCGGCCGGGTCGCGGAGGTTCGCCAGCGCGACGTGCACACCCAGCCAACGCCCTCAGTGGGTGGCGTGGCCATGTTCACTGGCCTCGTGTGCGCGGTGCTGCTTGCCGCGCAGCTGCCGGCCCTGACCCGCGGGTTCGCGCCCGTGACCCCGGAGATGACGGCGGTGATCGCGGGCGCGTTCGCGATCGTGGTCGTCGGCATTGTCGACGACCTTTACGAACTCGGCGCATTAGCCAAGCTAGCGGGGCAGTTCTTTGCCGCGCTGCTCATGGCGTTCATGGGGATCGTGTTCACTGTGTTCTACGTGCCGTTTGCCGGCGGCACCACGCTCATCCTCGACCAAGTCCAGGGTGTGGCCTTGAGCGCGATCTTCACCGTGCTGCTGATTAACGCGGTGAACTTTGTCGACGGCATCGACGGGCTTGCCGCGGGACTCGGCATGATCGCGGGGTCGGCGATTCTCGTGTTTGCGCTTACCGTGCTGCATGACCAAGGCGGGGCGGTTTCCGCGTACCCTCCGGCCATCATCTGCGCTGCGCTAGTGGGCATCTGCGCGGGGTTTTTACCGCACAATTTCGAGCCGGCGCGCATCTTCATGGGGGACTCCGGCTCGATGCTCATTGGGCTGCTGCTCTCCGCAGCCAGTGTCTCGGCATCGGGCAAGATCAACATGTCGCTGTACGGGGCTGCTGACTTGGTGGCACTGGTTAGCCCGATCATTGTCGTGATTGCTGCGATCGCGCTGCCGGTGTTGGACCTGGTGTGGGCGGTGGTGCGGCGTACCGCGCGAGGGGAGAGCCCGTTCAAGGCCGACGCCGGACACATTCACCACCGCTTGCTGCGCCTTGGGCACACGCACCGGCGCACAGTGCTGGTGCTCTACATGTGGGTCTCCGCGGTCGCGTTCGGGGCCGTGAGCTTCTCCATCGTTCCGGTCCGCTACGCCGCGGCGTTCACCGTGATCGCTCTGGTGCTGGCCTTTGTCGCCACGTTGGTGCCTTGGGCTAGGGGCAAGATTGGACCGCAGCGGAGCGTCGATAAGCAAACTGCCCTTCTGTAGGATCAGTGCGCGTGAGTACTCCCGAAGCCCGCGAACCTGACCTGACCGTGCGCGATGCGGACGAGTTTGTCGACCACCGGCGGCCGCTGATCCGCGCGCTGAAGGCGGGTGGCTGGGCCCTGGTGGTGCTGACGGTGATCTCGCTGATGGCGTGGGGTGCCACCCGTGACCTGCCCGGGATTTGGGGTGTGCTGCTCGGGGTGGCGATTGGCGGCGGCTTTGTGCTCGCGACGGCCGCGAGTGTGCTCGCAACCGCGAATACCTCGATCACAACGACGGCCGCGGTGATATTCGGCGGGTGGCTGATCAAGATCGTCGTGGTGCTGATGCTTTTGCTGTGGCTACGCGGGTTCGACTTTTACGACACGGCGGCTTTCGGCGTGACGACGATTGCAGCGCTTGTGGTCGCTCTTGTCGCGGAAACCTGGGGCGTGCTCACGGTGCGCACGGCATACGTCACCCCGTAGTTTTCATGCTGTGACTGACTTAACAGTTAGGTGAAAACTATCTGTACCCAGCTCAATTTGGGACGTGAGTCACAAGGGGGTGGGGGATGGTGGGTGCAGCCCACCCCTGTCACGTGAAAACCCCTCGCCACCTGTTAGAGTAGCCGCTGGGTTTGCTTGAGGTAGGGGACGGCCCGCATGCCGGGCTGCGCCACGCCTTCGAGGTCCATCCCCTGTTCCGCGGTAGCAGATGTGCGACGGAGTCCGCCGCGGAATCAGTTGTCTTTCAAGACGTCCATCGCACCGCATTCTTCCTGGATGCGGCCCGAGAACGGGAGAGAACGCTGAGCGTTACAACTTTGGCCATGAAGGGCAGCTTCCACGCACCCGAACTTGGTCCAGAATTTTTCCCGGGGCACGAGTTCGGCCACATGGTCGGCGAAGATTTCGCCGGTGGGTGGTTCGCGCTGGATCGCATCATGGTCGTTCGTCTGCTTGTGGCGGCGATCCTGGTGCTTCTCTTTGTTATCGCCTTTAGGAAGCCGCAGCTGGTTCCCAAAGGCCTGCAGAACCTCGCCGAGTTGGGCGTGGACTTCGTTCGCGTCAACATCGCTGAGGACACACTGGGTAAGAAGGATGGCAAGCGGTTCCTTCCGGTGATCGCCTCCATCTTCTTCACAATCCTGTTCATGAATGCCGCCACGATCATTCCTGGCCTGAACATCTCGCCTAACTCGCGCATTGGTATGCCGATCGTTTTGGCGCTGGTGGCTTACGTCGCGATGATCTACGCGGGTGTGCAGCGCTACGGCGCCGCGTACTTCAAGCACTCGGTTGTGATTCCGGGGTTGCCCCCGGCACTCCACCTCCTGGTGGTGCCCATCGAGATTTTCTCGACCTTCATTCTGCGACCGGTCACCCTGGCGCTTCGTCTCATGGCGAACTTCCTAGCCGGCCACATCATTCTCGTCCTGCTGTACTCCGCCACGAACTTCTTCTTCTGGCAGTTGAACGCATGGACGGCAGTGAGCGGCCTGACCATCGTCGCAGCGATCCTGTTCACCCTGTACGAGTTGATCATTATCTTCCTGCAGGCGTACATCTTCGCCCTTCTGACGGCGGTGTACATCGAGCTGTCGTTGCACGCAGATGCGCACTAACAAAGCGCGAACTACCGGCCAAACTGAATAACCCCACACATTGTCACTCGCGCCGATCGCGTCACACCTCAAGGCGGCGGCGCACCTAGAAAGGGAACGACTTTCACATGAACGAGATCATCCTTGCTCAGGCAGCAGACGCTACGACCTACAACGGTCTTGGCACCATCGGCTACGGCCTCGCTACCATCGGCCCGGGCCTCGGCATCGGCATCCTCGTGGGCAAGACCGTCGAGGGCATGGCTCGTCAGCCGGAGATGGCTGGCCAGCTCCGCACCACCATGTTCCTGGGTATCGCCTTCGTTGAGGCGCTCGCCCTCATCGGCCTCGTTGCCGGCTTCCTGTTCTAAAAAGCACCACGCGTTTTCACCCCGTAACACTTTTTAGATCAGGAGCACCCAATGACTAACGTCATCGAATTCCTCGTCGCCGCTGAAGGCGCCGAGACGCTGCCGCTGGAGCACACGGACAACATGCCGTCCATCCTCCTGCCGGCACCGTACGATGTGGTCTGGTCGCTCGTTGTCTTCATCATCGTGTTCCTGCTCTTCTGGAAGTACGTGCTTCCGAAGTTCCAGGAAGTGCTGGCGGAGCGCGAGGACCGGATCAAGGGCGGCATCGAGCGTGCTGAGGTCGCCCAGAAGGAAGCCAAGGCTGCTCTGGAGAAGAACAACGCTGAACTCGCTGAGGCACGTGCCGAGGCGGCCGAGATCCGCGAAGCTGCGCGTGCGCGCGGCAAGGAGATCGAGGCCGAGTCCCGTCTGCGTGCTGAGGAAGAGTCCCGTCGCATTGTCGAAGCTGGCGAGAAGCAGCTGCAAGCATCCCGCGAGCAGGTTGTTTCCGAGCTTCGCAACGAGATGGGCCAGAACTCGATCAACCTCGCCGAGCGTCTGCTGGGCACAGAGCTGTCGGATTCCACCCGCCGCTCGAACACGATCGATGACTTCCTCTCTGAGCTCGACAACGTGTCGACGAGGAAGTAGGCGAGATGAAGGCAGCTAGTCGCGAAGCAAAGACGCACGTGGAAGGTCAGCTCGATTCGCTGATCCGCAACTCCGACAACGCCGTCGCCGTTGCCGCACAGGTTGGCACCGAGCTCTTCCTGATTGTGGATCAGCTTGACGCCGAGCGCTCGCTGCGCGTCGCTGTCGCGGACACCTCGCTCGAGCCGTCTCAACGTGAAGGCATCATCAGCGAGGTCTTCGGCGACAAGATCGCGGAGCCCACCAAAGAGATCCTCACGTCTGCTACGTCGCAGGAATGGTCCACCCCGCGCGAATTCCGCACTGGGCTGATCGCCTTTGGCCGCCGTGCACTCATGCTCGGCGCTGAGGCTCAGGGCCAGCTCGAGCAGGTTGAGGATGAGCTGTACCAGCTCTCCGTCCTGCTGGAAAGGGAGAGTGAGCTCACCCAGCTCCTGTCCGATCGCACTGCGACCCCAGCCCAGAAGCGCGGCCTGATGGCCAGCGTGATCTACGGCAAGGTCACCATGTTCACCGAGGCGCTCGCGCTGCAGGTGATCGGTCGCTCCGAACACAACCCGGTTGACGACTTGGCAGCACTTGCCGAGCAGGTTGCCGAACTGCGGGGCAAGTCGGTGGCACGCGTCGTCGCTGCAGAGGAACTTTCCTCTACCCAGCGCGAAGCCTTGGCGCAGAAGCTTGAGAACATCTACGGTCGCGAGATGGCCGTCCATGCCGAGGTTGACCCCAGCCTCCTCGGCGGGATGATCATCCGGGTTGGCGACGAGGAAATTGACGGTTCGACGCGCGGCAAGTTGACGCGCCTTCGTACCGACCTCGCAGCGAGCACGACCCTTTACTAAGAACACATGCTGGAAGAATCTACCGAGAGCAGGAAGAACATGGCGGAGCTGACGATCTCCTCCGATGAGATCCGTAGCGCGATAGCGAACTACACCTCGAGCTACTCCGCGGAGGCCTCCCGTGAGGAGGTCGGCGTGGTGACTTCGGCTGCAGATGGTATTGCCCAGGTTTCCGGGCTGCCAGGCTGCATGACGAACGAGCTGCTCGAGTTCCCCAACGGCGTCATCGGCGTCGCACAGAACCTTGACACCGACACGATCGGCGTTGTGGTGCTGGGTAACTTCGAGTCCCTCCACGAGGGCGACAAAGTCCAGAGGACCGGCGAGGTCCTGTCCGTACCGGTTGGGGAGGACTTCCTCGGCCGCGTGATCAACCCACTGGGCCAGCCGATTGACGGCTTGGGCCCGATCGAGTCCAACGAAGAGCGCGCCCTGGAGCTGCAGGCTGCTGGCGTTCTCGACCGCCAGCCGGTCGAGGAGCCGATGCAGACAGGCCTCAAGGCGATCGACGCGATGACCCCGATCGGCCGTGGCCAGCGCCAGCTGATCATTGGTGACCGCAAGACCGGTAAGACCGCGGTCTGCATCGACACCATCTTGAACCAGAAGGCGTTCTGGGAGACCGGTGACCCGTCGAAGCAGGTTCGCTGCATCTACGTCGCGGTCGGCCAGAAGGGCTCCACCATCGCTGGCGTGCGCCAGACCCTCGAGGAGGCTGGTGCACTCGAGTACACCACCATCGTGGCAGCTCCGGCATCTGACTCCGCCGGCTTCAAGTGGCTCGCGCCGTTCACCGGTGCCGCCCTTGGCCAGCACTGGATGTACCAGGGCAAGCACGTTCTGGTGATCTACGATGACCTAACCAAGCAGGCAGAGGCATACCGCGCCATCTCGCTGCTGCTACGCCGCCCGCCGGGCCGCGAGGCATACCCGGGCGACGTGTTCTACCTGCACTCCCGCCTGCTGGAGCGCGCCGCCAAGCTCAACGACGAGCTCGGTGCAGGCTCGCTCACCGCGCTGCCGATCATCGAGACCAAGGCAAATGACGTCGGCGCGTTCATTCCGACCAACGTCATTTCCATTACCGACGGCCAGTGCTTCCTCCAGTCCGACCTGTTCAACCAGGGTGTGCGTCCGGCTATCGACGTGGGTATCTCCGTCTCCCGTGTCGGTGGTGCCGCACAGACTAAGGGCATGAAGAAGGTCGCCGGTAACCTGCGTCTGGACCTCGCTGCATACCGCGACTTGGAGTCCTTCGCTGCCTTCGCGTCCGACCTCGACGCCGCTTCCAAGAAGCAGCTCGAGCGCGGTCAGCGTCTGGTTGAGCTGCTGAAGCAGTCCGAGAACTCGCCGCAGCCGGTTGAGTTCCAGATCGTGTCGATCTGGGCCGCCAACCAGGGTGTCTTCGATCCCGTTCCCGTCGAGGATGTCCGTCGCTACGAGTTCGAGCTGCAGGAGCAGATCCGTGCATCCGCTCCGGAGGTCTACGAGCAGATTGCCGGCGGTGCACAGCTGAGCGATGAGTCCCAGCAGGCCATCCTCCGTGTCAACGAGCAGTTCGCCCGCACCTTCCAGGCTTCCTCCGGAGAGCGCATCGTGCGCGAGGCCGAGGCCGATGCTCTGGAGTCGTCGCAGGTGTCCAAGAATCAGCTCAACGTCAGCCGTTCCAAGTAGCCAGCAAGTGCTACTGCAGGATTACTAATTACAGGAAGGGAGGAAGTACACCATGGCAACACTTCGCGAATTGCGTGACCGCATCCGGTCCGTCAACTCTACGAAGAAGATCACCAAGGCTCAGGAGCTGATCGCGACCTCGCAGATCACCAAGGCCCAGCAGCGCGTTGCCGCTGCGAAGCCCTACGCCGATGAGCTAAAGGAAGTCATGGAGCGCCTCGCGGCTGCGAGCTCCCTCGACCATCCCATGCTCCACGAGCGTGAGAACGGTCGAGTCGCAGCGATCCTCGTGGTCAGCTCTGACCGCGGCATGGCTGGCGGTTACAACCACAACGTTCTCAAGAAAGCAGCGCAGCTTGAGCGCATGCTTAAGGACGCGGGCTATGACGTGGTTCGCTTCGTCACCGGTAACAAGGGCGTGACCCACTACCGGTTCCGCGGGATGGACGTTGCGGGCGCGTGGACCGGTTGGTCCCAGCAGCCGTCGTGGGACGCAACCCACGATGTGCGTCACCACATGGTCGAAGGCTTCATGGCCGGCTCCGAAGGCACCGTCAAATGGCGCGAAGGCGTCGACGGTGCCGAGGGCGAGCCGGTGCGGGGCTTTGACCAGGTGCACGTGGTCTACACCGAGTTTGTCTCCATGCTTTCGCAGGAGGCTACAGTGCACCAGCTGCTCCCGATTGAGCCGGTGCTGTCCGAGTCCAAGTACGAGTACGAGCACATGCTCGCTGAGAACGAAGGCGTCGGCCCGGACATGGAGTTCGAGCCGGACCCGGACACTCTGATGGCTGAGCTACTGCCCGTGTACGTCTCTCGTGCGCTGTTCTCGATCTTCTTGGAGGCCTCGGCGTCGGAGTCCGCTTCGCGCCGTACCGCCATGAAGAACGCGACCGACAACGCGACGGATCTGGCTAACCAGCTGTCTCGTGAGGCAAACCAGCTCCGCCAGGCAAAAATCACCCAGGAAATCACCGAGATTATCGGCGGCGCCGGCGCGCTGTCCGGTAGTGGAGAAAGTGACTAAATCATGACTACTGCTCATAGCTTCAATGAGCGCAACGACGAGGTTGCGGCCGACGCCATGACCCTGGGTGATGACCAGGGTGAGGCTCGTGCGGCAGCTCGTGAGGAGCACACTCAGAACCCGCGTGGTTCTGAGAACGGCCGCGTCGTTCGCGTGATCGGTGCAGTCGTCGACGTGGAGTTCCCACGCGGCGAGCTGCCTGAGCTCTACAACGCACTCGAGGTCAGCATCGACCTCGGTGAGATGTCCCGCGACATCATCCTCGAGGTTGCCCAGTTCTTGGGCGACAACCTCGTGCGCACCATCGCCATGGCGCCGACGGACGGCCTCGTCCGCGGCGCGCAGGTGAAGGATTCCGGTAACCCGATCTCCGTGCCGGTTGGCGACCAGGTCAAGGGCCACGTGTTCAACGCGCTTGGCGAGTGCCTGGACGACCCGTCGGTGGGCAAGGATGGCGAGCGCTGGGGCATCCACCGCGAGCCGCCTGCCTTCAAGGACCTCGAGGGTAAGACCGAGATCCTGGAAACCGGCATTAAGGTCATCGACCTGCTGACCCCGTACGTGAAGGGTGGCAAGATCGGCCTCTTCGGTGGTGCAGGTGTGGGCAAGACCGTGCTCATCCAGGAGATGATCACCCGTATCGCCCGCGAGTTCTCCGGTACCTCCGTCTTCGCAGGTGTCGGTGAGCGCACCCGTGAGGGTACGGACCTCTTCCTCGAGATGGAGGACATGGGAGTGTTGCCTGATACCGCCCTTGTCTTCGGCCAGATGGATGAGCCGCCAGGAGTTCGTATGCGCGTGGCGCTGTCCGGCCTGACCATGGCGGAGTACTTCCGCGATGTGCAGAACCAGGACGTGCTGCTGTTCATTGACAACATCTTCCGTTTCACCCAGGCTGGTTCCGAGGTGTCGACCCTTTTGGGCCGCATGCCTTCCGCCGTGGGTTATCAGCCGACGCTGGCTGACGAGATGGGCGTGCTGCAGGAGCGCATTACCTCCACCAAGGGCCGCTCCATTACCTCTCTGCAGGCCGTCTACGTGCCGGCGGATGACTACACCGACCCGGCTCCGGCAACCACCTTCGCTCACCTGGATGCAACCACCGAGCTTTCGCGTTCCATCGCTTCGAAGGGTATTTACCCGGCAGTGGACCCGCTGACCTCGACCTCCCGCATCCTCGAGCCGGGCATTGTCGGCGAGCGCCACTACAGCGTTGCGCAGAAGGTCATCGGTATCCTGCAGAAGAACAAGGAGCTGCAGGACATCATCGCCATCCTGGGTATGGACGAGCTTTCTGAGGAAGACAAGATCACCGTGCAGCGCGCACGTAAGATCCAGCGCTTCCTGGGCCAGAACTTCTTCGTTGCGAAGAAGTTCACCGGCGACGAAGGTTCCTACGTGCCGCTGGAAGAGACCATCGACGCGTTCGACAAGCTGGCTGAGGGCGAATTCGACCACTACCCGGAGCAGGCGTTCAACAACCTCGGCGGTTTGGACGACGTCGAGGCGCAGTACAAGAAGCTGCAGGAAGCGTAGGGGATTGGACATGGCTGAACTTACCGCTCAACTGGTCGCGGTGGACCGCATGCTCTGGCAGGGCCAGGCAAGCATCCTCACCGCCCAGACCACCGAAGGTGAGATCGGCATCCTGCCTGGTCACGAACCGTTCTTGGGGCAGCTCAAGAACAACGGTGTGGTGACCATTAGCCCGGTTGACGGCGAGCGCATTGTGGCCGCTGTGCAGGGCGGGTTCCTCTCCGTACAGCGCGACCGCGTGACCGTCCTCGCGGACTTCGCGGTCTTCTCCAGCGAAGTCGACTCGGCTGAAGCCGAGGCTGGCCTCCAGGATGAAGATGAGCTGACCAAGGCCCGCTCCGAAGCGGAGCTGGCCGCGGTGCGCCGCGCATCCAAGTAGGAAGGCAGACGCCAACCTCAACGCCTGAAAAGACCCGCACGTTCCACGAGTTCAGACTCGCGGAGGGTGCGGGTTTTTCGCGTTCGAAAACACGGGGCGTGGAGGGGTTGATTGCTTCGCGCGCGGGACTATGATTGTCCGAAACGTTGTAAATAACGTAAAGAATGCGAAGAAAACACACGGAAAGTTCGGTGCGTATGGAGATCCTCGGCTACATCGTGGCGTTGATCTTCGTGTTTGCTGCGATCGCCGTCGCTTGGCGATTCATGATGTTCCGAAATTCGGGTGCCCAGGGGCTGATCAGGTCTTTGCCTGCCGACGGGGTTCACGGCTGGCGCCACGGCGTCGTGCGCTACGTGGGTGAGGAAGCACGGTTCTACAAGCTGCGGTCTTTGTCGTTCAACTACGACATGTCGATTGACCGCCGCGACGTGACGTTCAATGGGGTGCGCGACCTCACCGATGACGAGCGCGACATCATGCCCCAGGTAGAGAAAGTGCTTTCGTTGTCTGGGCCGATGGGGCAGTTCGAGTTCGCGGGCCAGCGCCACGCAGAGATGGCGCTGATTTCCTGGGTGGAGTCTGCGCCCGATTCGCGCGCACAGCGCGAGGATATGAATGCGCTCGCACAGCGGGCGAACCGCGGTCGTCGGTAGTGGACGTGAGCCGTCGATAAGCAATTTCTAGCTCCTAGTGACCCGCCGGTACGCTAGCACCCATGCGTCTTGTCATCGCCCGTTGCTCCGTGGACTACGTCGGCCGCCTGGATGCCCACCTGCCGGAAGCGCTGCGCCTGATCATGGTGAAGGCGGACGGATCGGTGTCGATCCACGCCGACGACCGCGCGTACAAGCCGCTGAACTGGATGACGCCTCCATGCACGTTGAAGGAAGAGCGCGTGGTGGACCTCGACGGCGAAGACACCGGCGAGCAACTGTGGATTGTGGAGAATCCAAAGGGAGAGCAGCTGCGCATTACTATCGCCGAGGTGATCGCCGATACTTCCGTGGAGCTCGGTGAGGATCCGGGTTTGGTCAAAGATGGTGTGGAAGCGCATCTGCAAGAGCTGCTTGCGGAACACATCACGACCCTTGGCTCGGGCTATACGCTGGTGCGCCGCGAGTACCCAACGGCGATTGGACCGGTGGACATTCTTGCGCGCGATCGCGATGGGGCGACCGTGGCGGTGGAGGTGAAGCGCCGCGGCGGGATCGACGGGGTGGAACAGCTCACCCGCTACGTGGAGCTGCTGAACCGCGACGAGCTGCTGCGGCCGGTCACCGGCGTGTTCGCCGCGCAGGAGATCAAGCCGCAGGCGCGCACGCTCGCCGAGGACCGCGGTTTCCGCTGCGTGACCCTGGATTACGCGGAGCTGCGCGGCATCGAATCCGACGAGCTGCGTCTTTTCTAGCGCAGGTAGGGTAGGCGTCATGCCGCGCAAGAACCGCAGGATGAACGTAAGCCCCAGCTACGTGCTGCCCAGAGACGGCTCGACGTTCATCGGCACCCAGGAGGTCGAGGGGCCGAGCTGGACGCACGGCGAGCCGTACTGCGTGCGCCAGATTGGCTCGGCCGCGGCGACGAAGTTCTATATTTGCCCCGGTTGCAACCAGAACATCCCACCCGGTGTCGCGCACGTGGTTGCGTGGCCGAAGGAGACCGGCCGCGGGGTGGATGATCGGCGGCACTGGCACCGGCACTGCTGGGATCGTCGGTAGCTGTCAGGCAGAGAGCCACTGCCCAAGGCGCGTAAGGTGGGGCGCATGATTGCAGCTTTCTCGGTCGCCCCAGCGGTGACGGATAATCCGAACGGGGAGATGTCAAAGGCGGTAGCGAGGGCGGTGCGCGTCGTGCGCGAGTCCGGGCTGCCGCACGAGACCACCTCGATGTTCACCACCATAGAGGGGGAGTGGGACGAGGTGATGGACGTAATCAAACGCGCCACCGCCGCCGTCGAGGAGGTCTCGCCGCGGGTGTCGTTGGTGATCAAGGCGGACATCCGCCGCGGCTACACCGACATGCTGCACCAGAAGATGGATTCGCTGAACCAGCACTTGGAAGGGGACGCACAATAATGGCCGAGTTCCAGGAACCGCAGTTCACCGGCGGCGCCGTCGACCTCGGCGCGCTCGCCCAGCAGGCGGAGGCGCGCAAGGAAATGGAAAGCTCGGCGTTCCAGCCGTTCATCACGGTCACTGAGCGCGACATCGAGGCGCAGGCGTTCCAGCGCTCGCTGCAGATCCCGGTGGTGCTGATGATCGGCACCAGCCGCTCCCCGGACTCAGAGTCGCTCAAGGCGACCCTCCAGGAGCTCGCGGCCGGTCAGCGCAGCTTTCTTGTGGCCTACGTCGATGCCGATGCGACCCCTGAGGTCGCCCAGATGCTCGGCGTGCGCGCGCTGCCCACGGTGGTCGCGCTTGCCGCCGGCCGCCCGGTCGCAGAGTTTGAGGGCAACCAGCCGCGCGAGCAGCTCACCCAGTGGGTCGACTCGCTGGTTAGCAACATCGGCCCCCAGCTCCAGGGACTCGGCGAAGAGCCGCAGGCAGGGGAGGAAGAGCAGGATCCGCGGCTTGCGGCAGCCACGGAAGCGCTCAACGTCGGCTCGTTCGACGCAGCCATCGCGCTTTACGACGAAATCCTGGCCGACGACCCTACCAACAAGGAGATCGCCCAGGCCAAGGCGACGGTCGGAGTGCTGAAGCGGCTGGATCCGCAGAATCGGGAGACCGACCCGATCCAAGACGCCGAAACTGACCCGGAAAACCTGCAGAAGCAGCTCGATGCCGCCGACGCAGAGGTTGTTGCAGGCGTGCCGGAGCGCGCGTTCGAACGGCTGCTCGCGCTGGTGAAAACGCAGCCGGAGGCGAAGACCCGCCTCCTCGAGCTGTTTGGCCTCTTCGACGCAGCGGACCCGCGGGTCATCGAGGCTCGTACGAAGTTGGCGAGTGCGCTGTTCTAGGCGTCGATAAGCGAAAAGCTCTTAACGAACCAGCTTGTACCACTGGACGCTAAGCGCGGGGACGTGGAGCTGAACCGACTGCTCGAAGTTGTCCCAGCCGACCGCCTCGGTGTGGATTGCTTCCGGTAGCTCGTTTCCGGCGCCGCCGTAGATGGCCTGGTCGGTGTTGATCAGCAGCTCCCAGGTACCTGCCTCCGGCATGCCCAGGCGGTAATCCGTATGCGAGGCGCCGGAGAGGTTGACCACGGCCATGATCGGCTGGCCGTCTGCGCCCCAGCGCACGTAGGCGAGGAGGTTGTGGGCGGCGTCGTCGCCCTTGAGCCACTGGAAGCCCATCGGCGAATTGTCCTGGCTGAACAGCGCGGGGTTGTCGCGGTAGACAAAGTTCAGGTCGCGCACGAGGCGGGCGATGCCGCGGTGGTACTCGTGGCCCCAGCTTTCCGCGAGGTTGTCCCAGTTGATGGAGTTCGCTTCGTCCCACTCGGTGGTTTGGCCCCATTCGCAGCCCATGAACAGCAGCTGCTTGCCGGGGTGGGAGAACATGTAGCCGAACAGGGCGCGCAGGCCAGCGGCCTTGTTCCAATCGTCGCCGGGCATGCGCTCCCAGAGCGCCCCCTTGCCGTGGACCACTTCATCGTGGCTGAACGGCAGGACGTACTTCTCTGAGAAGGCGTAGACCAGGGAGAACGTGATCTCGTTGTGGTGGTAGGAGCGGTGAATCGGGTCGAGCGAGAAGTACTCGAGGGTGTCGTTCATCCAGCCCATGTTCCACTTCAGCGAGAAGCCCAGGCCATCGACTTCGGTCTGGGCGGTCACGCCCGGCCAGGCAGTGGATTCCTCGGCGATGGTGAGCACACCCGGGTGCGTGCGGTGCACCGTGGCGTTCATCTCCTGGAGGAACTGCACCGCGTCCCAGTGCTCACGGCCGCCGAACTGGTTGGGCAGCCACTCGCCGGGTTCGCGGGAGTAGTCGAGGTAGAGCATGGAGGCCACAGCATCGACGCGCAGGCCGTCGAGGTGGAACTCCTCGAACCAGTACAGGGCGTTGGCAACGAGGAAGTTGCGCACCTCGTTGCGGCCGAAGTCGAAGACGTAGGTGCCCCAGTCCTTTTGCTCGCCGCGGCGCCAGTCCGGGTGCTCGTAGAGCGCGGTGCCGTCGAAGCGGGCGAGCGCCCAGGCATCCTTCGGGAAGTGCGCGGGGACCCAGTCCACGATCACGCCGATGCCGGCTTGGTGGCAGGCGTCAACTAATTCGCGGAACTCGTCCGGGCTGCCCCAGCGCGCGGTCGGCGCGTAGTAGCCGGTGACCTGGTAGCCCCAGGAGCCGCCGAAGGGGTGCTCGGCCACCGGCAAAAACTCCACGTGTGTGAAGCCGTTCTCTACCAGGTAGGGGACCAGTTCTTCCTTCATGGTGGTGTAGGTCGCGCCCTGCTTCCAGGAGCCAATGTGGCACTCGTAGACGCTCATCGCCGCGTTGGTGGCGTCCAGCCCGACGCGGCGGGCCATCCAGTCCTCGTCGCCCCACTCGTAGGAGTCGCTCGGCGCGACGATGGAAACCGTCTCCGGCGGGGCCAGGGTCTGGCGCGCCATCGGGTCGGCCTTGTCGATGCGGTCGCCGTGAACGGTCTGCACGGCGAATTTGTACGCCGTACCCGCGCGCAAGCCCGGGATGAAGATCTCCCACACGCCGGTGGAGCCGAGCGTGCGCATCGGGTACTGGTTCGGGTTCCAGCCGCAGAACTCGCCGACAACCGCCACGCCTTGCGCGTTCGGTGCCCACACCGCAAAGGAGGTGCCGGAGACCTCGCCGAGCGCGGTGGTGTAGCTGCGCTCGTTCGCGCCGAGCACCTCCCACAGCCGCTCGTGGCGGCCCTCGGAGATGAGGTGCAGGTCAAGCGAGCCGAGCGTGGGCAGGAAGTGGTACGGGTCGGCTATGATCTGCGTTTCGCCGAACGGGTAAGTGACCTTGAAACGGTAGTCCGGCGCACGGTCATCTTCCAGGCCCACGACCCAGATGTCGTCGCCGGTATGATGCATCGGCAGCTCCTCGTTGTGCACGATCAGCTGCACGTCCTCCGCGCCGAGGAGACGGGTGCGAATCACCGAGCCGCTCTTGGCCGCGTGCCAGCCGTAAAAATCGTGCGGGGCGTGGTGCTTGCATTCGAGCAGGCGCGCGCGGTCACCTTCCGGGATGAGCAGCTGCGGGTCGATCTCCTGGGCAGTCATTGGGGGTCCTTCATGTTGGTAATTCTATTCATTGGTAGGTGGTTACCCACCGTAGCGGTTTACGGGCGGTAGTCGTGGTCGGAGATTCGTCGATAAGCAAGAGCTTGTCGACGGCTCTTAGGCACCTGTGGGAGCCGGAACACGTGCGCGACATTGACTTGCGGCGCAAGGCGGACGTAGTTCTCGGTGCCCCACGTGTAGGTCTCGCCCGTGATCATGTCGTGAACCTCGAACGGCTCGCCAGGGTTGAGGCCCAGCTCGGTCACATCGAGGCGCAGCGTGCCTTCCTGGGTGAAGTAAGGATCGAGGTTCACCACCACGAGCACGGCGTTGCCGGTGACCGCGTCGACCTTTGAGTAGGCGATGACATTGTCGTTGGCGATGTCGTGGAAGCGGATGTTGCGCAGCTGCTGTAGCGCCGGGTTGTCGCGGCGGATCTGGTTGAGCAGCGCGAGGTAGGGCTCGAGGGATTCGCCGCGCTTCAGCGCCGCGTCGAAGTCGCGCGGACGCAGCTGGTACTTCTCGCTGTCCAGGTACTCCTCCGAGCCGTCGGCGACCGGCTCGTGCTCGTAGAGCTCGTAGCCGGAGTACACGCCCCACAGCGGGCTCATCGTTGCGGCCAGGGTGGCGCGCAGCGCGAACGTGGCAGGGCCGCCCTTCTGCAGGGACTCGTGGAGGATGTCGGGGGTGTTGACGAAGAGGTTGGGGCGGCTTACGTCGGCGACGTCGATAAGCAGCTGCGCGAAGTCGGTGAGCTCCGCCTTCGTCGTCTTCCAGGTGAAGTGGGTGTAGGACTGGCTGAATCCTGCCTTGGACAGGCCGTACATGCGCGGAGGACGGGTGAATGCCTCGGCCAGGAAGATCACGTCCGGGTCCGTCTCATGAACCTTGGAGATGAGCCAGTGCCAGAAATTCACTGGCTTGGTGTGCGGGTTGTCAACGCGGAAGGTGGTGATGCCCAAATCCACCCAGTACATGACCACGCGGTAGATCTCGTCGTAGATCGTCTCCGGGGCGTTGTCGAAGTTGATCGGGTAAATGTCCTGGTACTTCTTCGGCGGGTTCTCGGCGTAGGCGATGGTGCCGTCCGCGAGCACGGTAAAGAACTCCGGGTGCGCTTTTGCCCACGGGTGGTCGGGCGCGGCTTGCAGCGCGAGGTCGAGCGCGATCTCCAGACCCAGGTCAGCCGCGTGGTCGAGCATTTCGAGGAACTCTGCTTCGCCACCAAGCGCGGGGTGGAACGCGTCGTGGCCGCCGTCCTTGGAACCGATCGCCCACGGCGAACCCACGTCGTGCTCCTCCGGGGTCAGCGAGTTGTTGCGGCCTTTGCGGTTTATCTCGCCGATCGGGTGGATCGGCGGGAAGTACACGGTGTCAAAGCCCATCGCGGCGACGCGATCGAGTGCCGCCGCGGTGGTGGCCCAGGTGCCGTGGACGGGGTTGCCGGCCTCGTCCACGCCGCCGGTGGATCGGGGGAAGAGTTCGTACCAGGAGTTCACCAGAGCTTCGCGGCGCTCCACCAGGATGTCGCAGATCGGGCCGTGGGAGATCAGCTCGCGCAGCGGGAAGGCTTCGAGCGCTTCAAGCACCTCATCGGTCAAGCCGGCTTCGACTCGGGTGTGCAGGTCCAAGGTGCCGTCGGCAAGCACCTTGCGTGCGCGCTCGAGTACCTCCCGCTCGGTGCGGGCTGCCTGCTCTGCCGCTTTGTCGAACAGGAGGATGCCGTGAGCGAGGTCATTGGCCATTTCTGCCTCGGTCTGGCCGGCGAGGAGCTTCTTGGACACCGCGTTGCGCCAGGTGGCCATGACATCGCTCCACGCGTCGACGCGGAAGCGCCACAGCCCCTGCTCATCCGGCACGAAAATGGCGTGAACGTAGTCGGGGCGGTAAACCTCCTGCTCCATGGGTACGGAGTACTGCTCGCCGCTCGGTGCGGTGAGCTGGAGCGTAGCGCCGACGGCATCGTGCCCTTCGCGCCACACCAGCGCGGAAACCGGAACGACTTCCCCCACAACCGCCTTCGCGGGCAGCGTGCGACCTGAAACCTGGGGGCGGACATCATCAATACCGAAGCGGGCGACCATGGCGTTATCCTTCGTACTTGCTTATTGCTTGCGTTTTCCGCGCGTGCACGTTCAGGCCAAGCGTAGCGAAGCAGCAGGGTTTTGACCGGTTAACTCCCGCGCCACTTTCCACACAACCGCGCCCAAATAGGCCAAAATAGGACAGGTGAGTACGGAAACGACGCAAACAGCTCAGACGCAACCCACCACGGATGAGGATCTGCTCATCGACTTCCAGAACGTCTCCTTCGTCCGCGGAGGAAAGACGCTCGTGGGACCGGTGGATTGGCAGGTCGAGCTGGATGAGCGCTGGGTGGTCGTCGGCCCGAACGGCGCAGGCAAAACCACGCTGATCCGAATGGCATCGGCGCAGGAGTTTCCGTCCTCGGGCGTGGCCTTTGTGCTCGGGGAGCAGCTGGGCAAGACCGACATGCGCGATCTGCGTGCGGCGATCGGCATCACCTCGTCCGCCATCGCCCAGCGTGTTCCTGACGACGAGAAGGTCGGCGACTTAGTGGTCTCCGCCGGCTACGCGATCATGGGCCGCTGGCGCGAAGAGTACGAAGGCATGGACTACGAACAGGCGCTTGAGGTGCTCGAGCAGGTCGGTGCGATGCACCTGATCGACCGGACGTGGGGGACGCTTTCGGACGGCGAGCGTAAGCGCGTCCTGGTCGCGCGCGCAGTGATGACCAACCCGGAGCTTCTGATCCTGGACGAGCCGGCGGCCGGCATGGACTTGGGCGGGCGCGAAGACCTTATCGGCTACCTCGGCGAGCTCGCGCTCGACCCGGACGCGCCGGCGATTGTGATGATCACCCACCACCTCGAGGAAATTCCGTACGGCTTCACCCACGCCATGCTTCTCGACGAAGGGTCGGTGGTCGCCCAAGGCTTAATCGAGGACGTTCTCACCTCCGAGAATGTCTCGAAGGCGTACCACCAGCCGATCGAGGTGACGTACGACGATGGCCGCTACTTCGCGCGCCGGGCGCGCAAAGGCCGCGGGGGCGCGCACCGCGCTTAAACGCTGCGCGTCGCCGCACACGGCACCCAGGCTCGGCTGAGCCGGTATGAGTAGTGGTGGCACCACAAATGGAGCCGCGGATGAATGCGTAGGGAGGTGATGGTCGATGGAAAGGGCGAAAAAGCGCCGAACCGGTGCGGTGTCCACGGATGCCGGTGACACCATCGACGTCACCGAAACCAGCGGATTCGGAGGCGCGCGCCTGTCCGCCACGGTGATCCTGATGCGCGACCGCGCCGAAGGGTTCGAAGTTTGGGTTCAAGAACGCGTGCTGAGCATGCCGAATTTCCCAGGCATCACGGTGTTTCCCGGCGGTGGCGTAGATACCCGCGACTTTCCGGGGCGCTCCTGGGACGACGGGGAGTTGTGGACTGGACGCTCTGCGATCTCGCTTGCCCGTCAGCTCGGCCTGACCAAGTACAAGGCGCACGCGGTGATGTTCGCAGCTGTGCGCGAGCTCTTTGAGGAAACGGGTATCTTCCTCGCGGTCGACCACTCCGGCAACCTGCTCGAGGACGCGAGCATTTTCCACGAGCACCGCAACGCGCTCGAGGAGCACACCATCTCGCTTACCGACGTGCTGCAGCACAACGACCTACAGGTCGACGGCGACCTACTCACCCCTTACGCGCGCTGGATCGGCAAATCCGAACGCGGCAACTGGTTCGACACCTTTTCCTTTCTTGCCGTGAACCCGGAAGGCCAAGAGCCCGACGGCAACACAGGCGAGGCCGACGACGCGAACTGGTTCCCGCCACAATTGCTTGTCGACGGCTGGCGCGCCGGCCTCGTCCGCTTTGCCCCCTCCACCTGGATGCACCTACTCGAGCTCGCCAAGTTCGAAAGCGTTGCAGAAGTCCTTGCGGCGAAGCAGAACGCCACCATCACCCCGATCGTTGATGAGCAGCACCTCCACCACGCGGGCATGCAGGAATTCCTCCACCGCGCGCCCAAAGACCGGATCGGGCGGCGCATTGAGTTGTAGCCATGAAGAGGTCGCGTTCCTCGCTGCCAACGCGCCACGCATTGAGGCTATTGCGCCGGAGATCGCGCTGACGAAGCAGTCCGTGTTCGCCGACCGCGCCGTACTCGACCGCGAATTCGGCGACTTTGCCCGCGCGGTGAGTGTGCTCATTTACGCCCAGCGCGCGGCCGTCGGCAAGCTTCCTGCGCATTGGCTGACTGACTACGATGCCGCCCAGCAGGCCACCCCGCGCGCCGTGGCCGATGTGCGTGCCGGACATGTGCGCGAGGCGGGCGCGACGCTGGTCCACGACGTGACCTGCTCCGTCGGTTCCGAGGCGCCCGCGTTCGCCGACGCCGGCGTCGCCTGGCTGGGCTCCGACCTTGACCGGTCTCGGATCGCTATGGCTCGTCACAACCTCGGAGACTCGGCCTGGCTCGCCGTGGCGGACGCGCTCGCGCCTGCGAGCCGCGCCGATGTGGTGGTCGCAGACCCAGCCCGGCGCGCGGACGGCAAGCGCATCACCGACCCCGCCAAGCTCATCCCGCCGCTGCCGGACCTCCTCGCCGCGCACGCCGGTCGCGAGCTGGCCGTGAAATGTGCGCCGGGCATCGACTACTCCGAGTGGGACGGCCTGGTCAGCGTCGTCTCCGTCGACGGCGGCGTCAAAGAAGCCTGCTTGTACACCCCGGGCTTCGGCCGCGGGCGCGAGGCAGTCGTGCTCAGGGAAGGCTTCGAAGAACGATGCTTATCGACGGCCCCTTCAACGGCCCCAGTCAAACCTCCCGGCGCGTTCATCATCGAGCCAGATGGTGCCGTGATCCGCGCCGGGCTGGTGTCGCACTGGGCGACGCGTCACGGGCTGTGGATGTTGGATGAGCACATCGCGTTCTTGTCCGGCGACACGATCCCGGCTGGCTACTCAGGCTTTCCGTTCATCGAGGCAGTGCCGCTGAGGAAGCTGCGCGCCGCGCTCGCCGCGCGTGGGGCGTCGAGCGCGGAAATTGTCGTGCGCGGCGTCGACGTCGACCCCGACCAGCTGCGCGCGAAGCTCAAACTCAAGGGCGGTAAAGGCGGCAAGGCCGGCAAGGGCGGCGCGAAACTCAGCGGCGGCGCGGCACCGATGGCGGTGGTCATCGCGCGCATCGGCGACTCTGCGGTCGCCCACATCTGCGGCCCCCGCGTCCATGCTTAACCCCAACTTTTCAGCACCAAGTTGGTGTTCTTGGCGGAGTTAAACACCAACTTGGTGCTCAAGAGTTGGTGCTAAAGAGTTGGTGCTCAAGCGTTGGGGTTGGACGCCGCCGGCCACTGACAGACGGATCGTGGGACGGAAGGTGCGAGGTCTAGGCTGGGGTGCCATGACCTACCTCGACTACGCGGCGACGAGTCCGATGCGCCAGTGCGCGATCGACGCTTGGCGCGAGCACGCGGGCGCGCTCAACCCCGGCAGCCAATACGCCTCCGGGCGCAAGGCGAACGCGGTGCTCCAAGAGGCCCGCGAGCAGATCGCTGAGCTGCTCGGCGCGGACCCGGTCGAGGTTGTCTTCACCGGCTCGGGCACCGAGGCGAACAACATTGGGGTGCGCGGGCTCTACGCCGCCAGCCGAGCGCGCGCCGGCGACGCTGCACCAAACCGCGTGGTCGCGAGCACCATCGAGCACCCCGCAGTGCTCGAGTCGGTGCGTGCGCTCGAAGCCGCAGGCGCCGACGTCGCGTGGCTATCGGCAGGCCGAGACGGTCACGTCACCGACCTCACCCCGCTAGACGCCCCGGCGGCGGTGGCGACCCTGATGTGGGCGAATAACGAATCCGGCGCGATCCAGCCGGTACAAGATGCGGCCAAACGCGCCGCCGCCCACTCCACGCCGCTGCACGTCGACGCAGTCCAGGTGGTTGGCAAGCTCTCCGTGGACTTTCACGCCCTCGGTGCCACGACGCTCGCGGCCAGCGCCCACAAGTTCGGTGGCCCGCGCGGCACGGGCATCCTCCTGGCCAAGCGCTCTCCTGCACCGCAGCCGGTCATCGCCGGCGGGGGACAGGAGCGCGGCATCCGCTCCGGCACGGTCGATGTCGCCTCCGCCGCAGCCACCGCGGCAGCGCTCGCAGAAGCCACCGAAGACATGGAGCGGGAACGCGCCAGAATCGCAATGCTTCGCGACGACTTCGCCAACCGCGTTCTCCGCGAGATCCCTGACGCGGTCCTGACCACGCAGGAGCCCGCGCTCCCAGGCCACGCGCACTTCCTATTCCCAGGCGCGAATGCGGACGCGATGATCATGTTGTTGGATTCGCGCGGGATCGAAGTCTCCACCGGTTCCGCGTGTGCCGCAGGTGTGACGCGTTTTAGTCACGTTGTCGAGGCGATGGGCTACACCGAAGCCGAAGGTGGCGGTGCCCTTCGCGTCACGCTGGGGGAGGGGACGGTACAAGGGGACGTCGATAAGCTCTTGCTCGAACTTCCCGAGGTGGTGCGATGCGCGCGCGATGTGGGACTGCTGTGAATCGTGTGTCTTTTGTGACTAAAGGGGCGAATCGGCGTTACACTCGCGCCCATGTATGCGCGCAGTCGAACCAACCATGCCCTCACCGCCGCAGTGCTCGCGGTGGTCATGGCCTTCACCTCTTTGCTCACTCCCGCGACCGCTCAGGCGCAGACGCTGCCGGGTCTGGTCTCCGGCGTGGATGTCGCCGGGCACCAGCGTCCGGGCGGTGCGCCGATCAACTGGCGTCAGGTCTCTGGGCCAGGTGGTCAGCAGTTCGCGTTTGTGAAGGCGTCCGAGGGCAGCGACTGGAAGAACGACTTCTACGACGAAGACGCCCAAGCAGCAGCCGATGCCGGGATGCAGGTCGGCGCCTACCACTACGCGCGCCCCGCAGGCGATCCGCTCGCACAGGCCCGCTTCTTCGCCTCCGTGATCAACGACGGCCCGGCGACCCAGCTGCCGCCGGTGCTTGACCTCGAGGTCGACGAAGGCCTCGGCCCGCTGCAGCTTGCGGCCTGGACCAGCAGCTTCCTCAAGGAAGTTGAGGCCCAGACGGGCACCAAGCCGATGATCTACACCTACCGCTACTTCTGGTACGAGCACATGAACAACACCGACGCGTTCACGGACTACCCGCTGTGGCTCGCGGCGTACCAGAACCAGCCGCCGCGTCCCGTCGGTGGGTGGGACAAGCTGAGCTTCTGGCAGCGCAGCGACTCGGGCCGCGTCACTGGCATCAACACCCCGGTGGACATGAACTTGTTCAACGGCACCAACTCCCAGCTCGGCCAGTTCGCAGGCGGCAACTACAGCGCTGGCGGCGGGGTGCTGGAGGCGTTCCAGGCGCCGGATTCTGACGAGCTGCGCGTGCTCGAGCAGGACAACACCAAACTCGTGCTGGCCATCCTTGCGCTCGCAGGTGGTGCCGTGGGTCTCAGCCAGCTCACCGAAGCCGCAGACAGCGCGGGCTTCGACGCCACCGACGCAAACAACATCGCCGGCCTCGTGCAGCAGCTGGCCAACGAAGGCGAGCTCCCGCTCGACGATCTGGCCAAAATGGTCGCCGGCGAGTACCAGATCGGTGACCTGCTCATCCTTCTCGATAACGCCGCGAAGTAGAGCAATTCGCTTCTCGACGACTCCCCGGGGCGCTATACCCCGGGGTCTTCTGTTTCCGGATCCAACTGCTCCGGATCGTGGCGAGCAGCCCCCTGCGCAGCCAGCGACCGAGCCCACGCGTCATCCTTGAACTGCGCCGGCACCGCGCCCATGAGCAGGTTGCGCGTCAGCTCCGGGGTTGCCTCAATCGGCAGGTTCGCCCCGATTAGCACGATGTTGCCGTAACGACGGCCTTTCAGCATCGGCGGGTCCGCAATCGCCGCGACGTGCGGCCAGACCTCGACCATGCCGGCCAGCTCGTCCTTCGCTTCCTTCAGGTCCGCGTGCGAGCCGCAGTTCGCCAGGTACACACCACGCTCGCTTAACGACGCCCGCGCCGCCCCGTAAAACTCCACGGTGGTCAAGTTCCGGGGAGTTGTGGCTGAAGTGAAGACGTCGCGGATGATCACGTCGCGCGTTGCCGGTTTGAAGCCGTCAGTTTCCTCGCGCGCATCGCCCACGCGAATCTTGACCGCGGGGGCGCGGGGGACGTCGAAAAGCTCGCGGGCGAGCACCGCGAGCTCCGAATCGATTTCAACGACCGTATTGCGTGAGCCTTTCCAGGCGTGAGCGAAATAGCGGGGCATGGTGCAGGCCGCGCCGCCGAGGTGGGTGAGCCGGGCTTTTTCCTTGGGGCCGGCGGAGTATGCGTCGTCGATGAAGTCGGCCATCCAGCGCATGTACTCGAAGTCGAGCCGCTCGGGGTCCCCGGGCACGATGTGCGAGCTGGGCACGCCGTTGACCAGCAGCACCATGGAGCCGTCGGGTTCATGGAGCACCTCGGCGATGCCGGTGTCGATCTCGTAGAACTCGCTTTTCTCGGCCATGGTGCGAGGGTACCCGCCCGTCTCGCCCGGCCCGCTTATAGCCGGGCGTCGGTGCGCCGCAGGTAGACCACAGAAGCGAGCCACCCGGCGAAGGCCATTATCGCCGATGCTGCGATAACGGTGACGACGGTGGCGGCGGTCAAAGCACCTGCGTCAGCAACCGCCGAGCTTCCGAGCCACAGCGTGTCCGAGAGCAGAGCGGGAGGGAGCATGAACTTCACGCCCGGAGCACCGGAGGCGAGGGCGCCGAATGACACAATGGCGGCGACCAGGCCGATTGCGATTGGGGCCGCGAAGTTGCGGATCACCATAGATAGCATCGATTGCCACGCCGCTACCGCCGACGCCGGCGCCAGCGCGAGCAACGCGGATGCAAGGAACTCTCGCGGGATGTCGCCCGGGATGCCCAGCAGCCGCCCGCCCGCGAGCGCGAGAAGGATCAGCACACCGTGCATTGCCGCGATCGCGATGGTCGTAGCTGCGACCTTCGATGCCACGAGGCTGCCCTCTGAACGAGTCGAGGTGAGCATGGTGAGCCAGTTGTGGCCACGATGTTCGACTCGCCACGCGGCTGCAGCGAGGATGGACACACCGGCCGTCATGAATATCAGACCGTAGAAGAGCATGATCTGGGAGAGATAACTGTCCCAGCCCGAGCTGAGCATCTCCGCGTTCGCGGCGTAGTTTCCTGTGCCAATGGCAGCGGCGATGAGCGGGACCAGCAGGATGACCGCCCAAATGTGTGAACGCCGGAACTTCAGCAGGTCGTTGCGGATCAGGTCCATGGTCTAAATCTCCTTTCGATCCAGCGCTTTGATGCCGGCACCGAAGAGCGCCGAAACCAGCACGAGGTAGCCGATCCACAGCGGCCAGTGCACCTGCACCGCTTCGACACCGGATTCGGCGAAACTGAACGGGGTGAGCACTGCGAAGTAGCCGAACGGGTTGATCGCGGCCAACCAGGCTGGCGAGAGCAGCGCAGCGATGCCCAAGAATCCGCCGACGACCCCGACAGCGAGGACCACAGTCTGCGAGTCAACGATCGCGGCGAGGAAGAGCATCACGGCAAGCAGTGCAAGACTGGTGACGGTCGCGCCAAAGCCGAAACGCAGCCACGTTCCAAGCATTTCGCCGTCCGGCGCTGGAGCGCCAAGCGCAATCGGGAGCGCGAGCACTCCCGCGAACTCGACGGCTTTCAGCACGGCCACAATTAGCCCGGTGACGCCGAACTTGCGAACAAGCAGCGCACCCGGTCGGGTGCCGGCAACAGCGTTGAGGCGCCAGCCGCCGCTCGCGTGCTCCGCGTCCACAACGCGGCTGGCAATCAATGCCAACTGCAGCGGGGCAAGAAAGGCCTGCGCCATGGAGAACCCGACAAGGTAGCCAGCCCAAGACGAGTGCGGGTCGTCCGCGAACTGTTCGATCTGTCCGCCGGCGAAGAGGTTCATGCTGGCGAACAGGACAATCCCTGCCGAAAGCAGCAGTCCCAGCAGCAAGGTCTTGGTGCGGCGGAGTTTCGCGAACTCGATCATCATGCGCTCAACGCCTCCCGTCCGGTCAAGCCGATGAACACTTCCTCCAGGCTGCGGCGCTTGCGCACCACCTGGTGCAGCGGGACACCGTGGGACACCAGCTGCGCGCAGACCTCGGCGACTTGCTCATCGGTCATACCGGAGAGTTCCAATCCGCCGTCGGCGGGCGCAGGACCCAAACCACGCAGCAGGTCCGCCGCGATGGGGGCGGCTGGGGTTTGGATGAAGACGTCGGGCAACTGGGCGTCGTAAAGCTCTTGCTGCGAACCCTGAAAGACGCACCGACCTTGATTGATGATGGTGAGGTGCGATGCCATCTTTTCAATCTCCGAGAGCAAGTGGCTGGAGACGAGCACCGTGCGGCCCTGTTCGCGTGCGAGGCTGACGATGAGCTCGCGGATTTCCTCGATGCCGGCCGGGTCGAGGCCGTTGGTGGGCTCGTCGAGGATAAGCAGCTGTGGGTCGCGCGCGAGCGCCATTGCGATGCCTAGGCGCTGCTTCATACCCAGCGAGTAGTTCTTGACCAGCTTGTCCATCTGGCTTTCCAGCCGGACCAGCTTGATGGCGCGCTGCGCGTGCGCGGGATCGGCTTTGAGCAGGCGGGTGGCAATGCGCATGTTTTCCCCGCCGGTGAGGTGCGGGTACGCCGAGGGTGCCTCGATCAGCGAACCGACGCCGGCGAGCACCTGGGGGCGGGTAGCAGCGGTCATCGGCTGGCCGAGCATCATGATCTCGCCGCTCGTCGGGGCGATGAGGCCGAGCAGCATTTTCATAGTGGTGGATTTGCCGGAACCGTTGGGCCCGAGCAGACCGTGCACCACACCGGGCGCGACCTGAAGGTTGAGGTTGTTCACCACGGCTGTGTTGCCGTAGGTCTTGGTCAGACCCCGCGTTGCAATGATTGGTTGTGTGTCCATGGCCCCAAGGTTTCCGCAGACCAGGGGCCTGAAACATCGGCGCAGGGCACGATTTCTGTGGTCATACCCAGGTATGACGTGAACGGGCTTAAGAATCCAGCAAGTCGGCCCGCTCCACTAACCCGGTCCGATAGGCGAACAGGGCCGCATGCACCCGGTCGCGCGAGGAGGTCTTCGCCAGCACGCGCCCCACGTGCGTCTTCACCGTCGGCATCGAGATGAACATCCGCTCGGTGATCTCGGTGTTCGTCCACCCGCGCCCAATCGCCACCAGCACCTCCCGCTCCCGCTCGGTCAGCTCTTCCAGCGCGAGCCGGTCGGCAGGGGAGAGGGGCAAGGATTGCTCGGGAGCTTCATTGAGCTTTGCGACGATCCGGTTCGTCGCCTTGGGAGAAATCACCGCGTCTCCGGCGGCGACCGTGCGAATTGCGTCGAGGAGCGCCTCCGGCTCGGCGTCTTTGAGGAGGAACCCGCTCGCGCCGGCTGCCAGTCCACCGAGCACGTAATCCTCGTCGTCGAAGGTGGTCAAGATGATCACCTTGGTGTCCGGGTGGCGCTGGGTGAGTTGGCGCGTCGCGGCAATACCGTCGAGGACCGGCATCTGCACGTCCATGAGCACGATGTCGACTGGTTGTTCCGCGGCGTTGGTGAGCGCCGCTTCACCGTTGGCCGCGAGCCACCGGACGTCCAGGTCCGGCTGGGAATCGATCACGCCGCGGATGCCGTGGAGGAACAGGGCCTGGTCGTCGGCGAGGCCGATGGTGTGGGCGCTCACTGGGCCACCTCCTGCGGAGCATCGGTTCTGCGCAGCGGAATTGTCGCCTCTGTGACCCAGGTGTTGGTCTCGGTAGGGGCGGCGGTGACGAAGCCGTCGATAAGCGATGCTCTCTCCTGCATGCCCTGGAGACCGGTGCCGGTCGAGGGGAGAGTTCCGCGCGGCGGAATCGGGTTGGTTGTGCGGACTGCGACGTTGTCCTCGTTCCAGTCGACGGTGAGCTGCGCGGTGCCGGTGCCGTGTTTGAGCGCGTTGGTGAGCGATTCTTGGATGATGCGCTGCACCGCGAGCGTGGTGGCGGGGGCGAGGTCCGCGGGTGGTTGGCCGTGGACGGTGTAGTCGACCTCGAGTCCGCCGGCGCGGCTGGTGGCGACGAGCTGGTCGATGTCGAGGGTTTCTACGAGTGGGGTGACGGGGCGCTGCTCTGAGCCGCGAAGCAGGCCGACGACGCCACGCATCTGCTTCAGGGAATCGCGGCCGACTTTGGCGATGGTGCGCAGCGCGTCGTCTTTGGTTTCGGTGCGAGCGCCGGTGTCCGGTGCGCTGGCGTAGAGAGCGCCGTCGGCTTGCGCGACGATAACGGTGAGCGAGTGGGTGACAATGTCGTGAATCTCGCGGGCGAGGTGGGCGCGCTGCTCCTCGGCTGCGCGCTCGAATTCTTCCCGCTGACGTTCCAGCCGTGCCTGGAGCTCCTTCTCTGCGGTCTCCTCGGCGCGGCGGCGCAGCTCGCCGAAGAGGCTGGCCGCGATGAGGAGCGTGACGCTCCAGGCGATATACGGAGCTCGTTCGGCCGGTGTTAGTGCGGTGATCGTCGGTGAAATGAGAGTCAGCGCGACGGTGTCGCCGACAAACAGGGCGACGGTAATCAGGTCGCGGTGCGGCGAGGGCAGGTGGCGGCGGGCGATGTAGGCGGCGAAAGGGGCGAGCGCGACCGAGCCGGTGGGCAACGTTGGCCTGAACGCGCAGATTGCGAGCGCTGCGGTGATAGCTGCGACGGTGAGTAGCGGCCACCGCCAGCGAGTGAACGGAGCCGCGAAAGCGCAGAGCAGGAGCACCACATCTAGCGCGATGTTGCTTGAGGTTTGGAAGGCACCGAGCAGGCATGCGAACGCGAGCCCTGCGGCGAGAGCCAAGTCTCGGTATCGGGACCGGCGAAGCGACGACGTCTGCACATCCATAACGAGCTAGGCTAGTTCGGGATGTGTGCGACTACGTCGTACTGCGGTATGACGTTCTCTGCGCCTTGAGCCCTACATGTATTTGAACGCGTGCCAGAATCGCTGCCAGTCGTTCTTCGGACGCGCTTTCTCGCGTTCAGCGAGATTGCGGCGCAGCGACTCGATCGACTCCTGCGTGTACTCGCGTGTAGCGCGATCTCGATCGAAGTCAGCTTGAGATGGTTCAAACTTCGTGGTCATCTGCGAGTCCCTCCCTTTCCGCTGGAATCGTTTCGTGAGTTCCGTGTTGACGCCTTGCTGAAGATGAGTTTAAACGTTCTGCAGCTAGAACGCGATGCGCTCATCCCTCCGTTATCGAGTTCCGTCCGCATCGATGTCGTCCACGTCCGGTTCGTTCTGCGGCTCCAGCCGAGCGACAAAGTTATTCACTGCGTCAAGCAGAACGGGATCATAAGCGTTCATACTAGGTCGTCTGGTGTACTGACTCAGAAGATCCCATCCGAAAGCCACCTGCCTTGGGTCATCACTAAATGTGAGTTCTGTTGCCCACTGCAAGCTTTTGAAGTACGAATCCCTGTCGTCGGATCTACGCTTCTGGTTCAGGGTGTCCACTGCGACAGAAGCAGCTATCAAACCCACGAAAGCCGCGAGAAAATTGGGTTGCGTCGTAAAGATCGCTTGCAGCACTTCGGCATAACTCATTGATGTGACTAGCGCGACGGCGCCCACTACCAGCGCGCAAATAACGCTGATAAGAAACGCAATGTAAGCGATCTTGAGCACCGTTTTTAAACCCGAGGCGAAGAATCCATCCATTTCAATAGATCGGTTCCCGTCGTTCTTGGCTCCTCTAAAACCCACTGCTCAAACTCCCCCCTTTAGTGACGAGAATCTTATTCGAGGCCCACATGAGCGGCATCTTGGTAGTGCTCAGCACTGATTGGGTGATAGAAACCGACGCGACTACACTCCCGCACCATGCGAGTACTGGCAGCAATGAGCGGGGGCGTGGACTCCTCTGTCGCTGCGGCGCGCCTTGTCGAGGCCGGGCACGACGTTATCGGCGTCCACCTCGCGCTGAGCAAGGATGCGCAACAGACACGCGAGTCCGCCCGCGGTTGCTGCTCTCTAGAAGATTCCGCCGATGCGCGCCGGGTCTGCGACAAACTCGGCATCCCGTTCTATGTGTGGGATTTCTCGGACCGCTTCAAAGAGGACGTCATCGACGATTTCGTCGATTCCTACGCCCGCGGCGAGACCCCCAACCCGTGCCTGCGCTGTAACGAGAAGATCAAATTCGCTGCCTTGCTCGACCGCGCGGTCACACTCGGCTTCGACGCAATCGCGACCGGCCACTACGCCATCATCGACAGTGACGGCAACCTCCGTCGCTCCGCTGACCCGCTGAAGGACCAGTCGTACGTGCTCGGCGTGCTTACCCGAGACGAGCTCGACCGTTGCATCTTCCCGGTCGGCGACACCGAGAAGCCGCAGATCCGCGAGGAAGCCGCCCGTCACGGCTTCTCCACTGCGAGCAAGCCCGACTCCTACGACATCTGCTTCATCCCCGACGGCAACACGCAGGCTTTCCTCGGCCGCTCCATCGGAATGCGCCCAGGCATGATCAAGGACACCGACGGCAACGAGCTTAAGGAACACGACGGCGCGTTCCAGTACACGATCGGCCAGCGCAAAGGCCTGAACATCCGCGTGCCGGCCGCCGACGGCAAGCCGCGCTACGTCACCGATGTCGACGCCGCTACCGGCACCGTCACCGTCGGCCCGCGCGACGCGCTGAAGGTCAGCGAAATCACCGCAGACCGCCTCAAGGTCCTCCACCCCGCAATGGAAGGCGAGTTCGAGGCCCACGTTCAGATCCGCGCACACGGGGGAGTCGTCGGGTGCAGGGCGCGTATCGACGGCTCGTCCATGACGCTCACCCTCCACGAACCGCTCGAAGGTGTTGCCCGCGGTCAGGCCGCAGTGCTGTACCTGCCGGATCCGGACGGGCAGGGCGACATTGTGCTCGGCTCCGGCACGATCTGCGGCACCACTTAAACCGCTTAGACTCAGCATTTGTGAACGAACATCTCGTCTGGACCAACCCGCTTGCACCCAAGTGGCGCTGGGGGCTGATCGGGCTCGTAGTGCTCGCGGTCCTCGGCGTGCTGGCCGCTATGGCCACACAGCGCTTGAACACCTGGATCGGTATTGCCACCATGCTCGGGTTCGCAGTGCTGATTAACCTCATCCACCGCATCGGCACCTTCCTCATGGTCGATGCGGACGGTCTGCACTTCGGGATGTTCCCGCGGCCGAACGACATCATTCCGCTCCAGCACATCAAGGAGGTGCGAGTCGAGGAGCTGCCCGCCCACCACCGCGTGAAACGCCCGTTCGGCTCCTTCGCCGATCCCGACAAAACCACCGTCAGTGTTGTAGACGCGAACTCGTCCACCCGCGCAGTCGTCCTGAAGACCCGCGACGGTCGTACCATCAAAGTCGGCGTCGGCGACAACGGCCCAGCAGCGGAGACGTTCGTGAAATCCCTGCGTAAGCAGCGGCGGGGGATCCGTGGCTAGTCAACTCCCTCCCGCACCGACCGCGTTCGGTCTCGGCCCGCTACCCGGTACCGACCTCGCGAACGCAGCCGACATCGTCATCTCCGAAACCCCACTGCCACACATCCCGCAACTGCCCGATCGCGGCATCGGTTCGGATGCAATCGGGCGCACCGCAGCACTCCTAGACATTCCCGTCGAACCCGGACCTCGCGGCTGGCGCGTCGCCCCACGCCCGCGCACCCAAACCCAGTTCCGGGACCAGATGGAGCGTGACCTCGACGTACTCGAGGAGCTCTGGGCCAGCAAAATCGATCAGGTCAAGGTGCAACTCGTTGGGCCATGGACGCTCGCGGCGGAAATCGAAATGGCAAATGGGCACCGCATGATCACCGACCCCGGCGCGCTTCGCGACATCACAGAAGCGTTCGCCGGAGCGGTGGAGCAGCATAAAGGTGCCGTCGATAAGCGGATTGCTCCAACCGTTTTGCAACTCGACGAGCCGCGACTCGCCGACATTGCTGCGGGCAACCTCAAGGGAGCGACCGATTACGAGGAGATCCGTGCATACCCAGAGCCGTTTGAGCGGCTCGCAGGCTTCGGGGAATTTTTGCTCAATGCACCATTGCTTATCGACGCCCCCTGGCAGACCGCAGACCTCAAATCGCTGACCTCGGCTGGGCAGCGCGATCGGGTCGCGGAGTTGTTGGAAAGCGGGGCGCGGTTGGCCATTGCGCCCGTTGAGCCGGATTGGCTTTGGCGCTACTTCGACGAGTTACAACTCGACCTGGCGGTTACAGCGCTTGATGTGTTCGCGGCTGGCGGCAGCACTTTGACAGAGTCCGCTAAGAATTACCGCGCCGCGAGGGAGATGGCTGAAGGTTTGCGGTAACGCTTCGAATCTGTTCGCAGTATGCGATAGTTGTCGTATGAAGAAAACTGCACATTCTATGATCGTGGCCCTGGCTGTATCGGCTGGCGCCATTGTTGTTCCAGCTCATGCTGCTGAAGGCGATACCCCTTCGGTTCAAGAAGAAACCACAACCCAGGCTGGGGTGCCGGAAAGCCCATCAGCTGAGCCGGCTGAAGAGACCGGTGGTGAGACCGACACCGATGGAGCTTCCGAATCGGCGAGCGAGACTCCTACAACCACCAGCACGACGGCAACCACGACCCCTGCATCGACTTCGGCTCCCGCTGCGGTTCCGGCTCCGACCGAGCGTGATGGCTCCTCGACCGGCGCGATCGTCGGTGGCGTGGTGGTCACCCTCGGCGTGCTGGCAGCAGCCGCCGGAGGAGCGTGCTGGGCCATGCAGCAGGGGATCATCCCGAACCCGCTGCCGGGCATCATCCCGTGCCACCCGCCTGCGCCTCCGGCTCCTCCGGCTCCGGCGCCTGCTCCCGAACCTGCACCAGCACCGGCACCTGAGCCGGCTCCAGCACCCGCACCGGCTCCGGCTCCTGCGCCCGCTCCGCAGCCTGCCCCGGCACCCGCGCCGAGGCCCGCGGCCACCAAGCAGTACAAGAACTGCACGGCGGTGTGGAATGACCTCGGGCGTCCGATCCGTCGTGGTGAGCCCGGCTACGGATCGCACCTTGACCGCGACGGTGACGGCGTCGGCTGCGAGCGCCGCCCGAAGTAACTTACAGTTACTAGCCCTTCATCGGCCAGGCTAGCGAAAAGTCGGAGGTGTCACGACCTTTCGACTGGAAATGGCGGCGGAGATTCTCCTGGCAGTTGTAGTACTCCACTGCCTGGTACTCCATGAGCGAATCGGTGTCCATATCGGCGAGCTCGGGCCAGATCTTGCGGACCTGCTTCCATGCAATGCGCGCCGCGGCCATCGCGTCCGAGGTGGCCTCGTGTGCGTTGTCCAGGCGGACTCCGTAGAACTCCGAGAGCGCAGTCAGGTTCCGGCTGCCTTTGCGGTAGCGGTCCCGGGCGCGGTCGATCACGAGTGGATCGAAGACGGGGCCAGTGACCGTGAAATCACCCGTGAGGTGGCGCAGGACGGTGAGGTCGTAGGGCGCGTTGAACACGATCAAGGTGAGGCCGTCGGCCCAAGCCTGCTTAATCGCGTCAACCGTTTCGCGCAGCACCTCGTCGTGGTCGCGCCCTTCGGCGCGGGCCTTCTCCGTTGTGATGCCGTGAACGGCGGCGGCTGCCTCCGGGATTTCCACACCAGGGTCGGCGAGGGCTTCCGTGGCGGTGACCTCGGAGCCGTCGATACGCACAAGCGCACTGGTGACAATGCGAGCTTCCCGCGGGTTAGCCGACGTTGTCTCGAGGTCGAACGAAAGCATCCGCGACGCATCGAAGCCTGGTGGGGTTGCCATGCGGATTATTCTAACGGGCGCCCCGACGCGCCAGCTCGAGTCTTCCGGGGCAACGTTTTCCACTGCGTCCATGATCCCTTTCGCGATGAATTTAAGCGTTGCTCGGTGGATAGGCGGGATCAATAGTCAAACGCATGTCGAATCTAAGTGAGTTCCAACAGCGGGTCCTGAATGCCACCCGCATCGACCTTAGCCACCAGGTGCACGCGGAGATCCCGCGCTTCCCGGCGTTCGAGCCGATGCGCGAGCGCACCGTGAACACGATCGCGGAACACCGATTCTGGGCAAAGGAGTACACATTCGCTACTCCGTACGGAACGCACATTGATGCGCCTGGCCACTTCGCAGACGGCAAGAGGCTCGTTGATGCCATCGGCATTGAAGAGCTCATCCTTCCGCTGTACGTGCTGCACTTGGAAGACGAGGTGGCGAAGAACCCTGACTACGAGGTCACGGTAGAAGCAATTACCGCGTTCGAGTCAAAGTACGGAGAGATCCCATCGGGCAGCTTCGTGGCCTTCTCGAGCGGTTGGCACGAACGCTGGGACGACCCGGTGGCGTTCCGCAACCTCGACGATGATGGCGTACAGCACACCCCGGGTTGGTCACTCGATGCATTGAAGTATCTGGTGGAAAAGCGCAGGGTCGCCGCGATCGGACACGAGACCCTCGATACAGACGCAGGTGTGACCGCCGCCCGTGAGGGTTTCCTTTATGGGGAGCTCTACATTCTTGAACAGGACATCTACCAGGTCGAAGTCATGACCAACCTGGACCAGGTGCCTGCCACCGGTGCTGTGATTGTGGTCGGTCCGGCGAACATCAAGGGCGCGCCGTCGATCACGTCTCGCGTCTACGCGCTGTTCGAGTAGTAGGCGACCTAGACTTGGGCGCTATGACTGACACCGCGCCCGAAGTCCAGGACCTCCATCGCCAATGGGATGAGCTGGCTGAGGAAGTTCGCCGTCACCGGGACCTGTACTACAACGGTCAGCCGGAGATTTCGGACGCCGAGTTCGACACGCTCTTCCGCAAACTCCAAGCGTTCGAGGAAGCCCACCCGGAGTTCGCGGTACCGGATTCGCCGACCATGGAGGTCGGCACCGCGCCAACGAGCGACGCCTTCGCCGATGTCGTCCACCTCGAGCGCATGCTCAGCTTGGACAATGTGTTCTCGCCCGAGGAACTCACCGAGTGGCTGGAAAAGACACCCGGACCGTATGTCACCGAGCTGAAGATCGACGGGCTCTCCATCGACCTGGTCTACGAAAACGGCAAGCTCACCCGCGCCGCAACGCGTGGCGACGGCCGTGTCGGCGAGGACATCACCGCCAACGCACGCGTCATCCCAGACATCCCACACGAGCTCACCGGCGACTTCCCGCCGCTGGTAGAGGTTCGCGGCGAGGTGTTTATCCGCCCAGAAGACTTCCCGGAGCTCAACGAGCAGCGCATCGCGGAAGGCGGCAAACCGTTTGCCAACCCTCGCAACACCGCAGCCGGCGGTCTGCGCCAGAAGAACCCGGAGGACGTGAAGAAGCGCAAACTCCGCATGATCTGCCACGGCTTCGGCGCGCGCGAAGGTTTCGATCCGCAGACCCAGTTCGAGGCCTACGAGAAGCTCGCCGAATGGGGCCTACCCGTCTCCGAGTACACCAAGCAAGCGGAGAAGCCAGAGGAGATCCTCGGCATCGTCGAGTACTGGGGCGAACACCGCCACGACGCGATCCACGAGATCGATGGCCTCGTGATCAAGGTCGACTCCGTTGCCACCCAACGCCAGCTGGGCAACACCTCACGCGCCCCGCGCTGGGCGATCGCCTACAAATATCCGCCGGAGGAAGTGACCACGAAGCTCAACAACATCGAGGTCTCCATTGGTCGCACTGGCCGCGCCACGCCGTTCGCCGTGCTCGAGCCAGTCTTCGTTTCTGGCTCCACCGTTGCCATGGCCACCCTTCACAACCAGCACGAGGTCAAGCGCAAGGGCGTGCTCATCGGCGACACCGTCGTCGTCCGCAAAGCCGGTGAGATCATCCCCGAGGTGCTCGGCCCGGTCGCCGATCTCCGCGACGGCTCGGAACGCGAGTTCGTCTTCCCCAAAGACTGCCCTGTTTGCGGCACGGAACTCGCCCCGGCAAAGGAAGGCGATGCCGACTGGCGCTGCCCGAACACTCGATCGTGCCCCGCGCAGCTCGGTGCCCGCCTGGAGTACATCGCCTCGCGCGGCGCGTTCGACATCGAGGCGCTCGGCGAGAAGGGCGCCCAGGACCTCATCGCTTCCGGCGTCCTCGAGGACGAAGCTTGCCTTTTCGACCTCACCGAAGAGGACCTGCAGAAATCCCAGGCCTACACGCGCAAGGACGGCCAGATCAACGCCTCCGGCAAGAAGCTCCTTGCCAACCTCGAGCAGGCAAAAGGGGTAGAGCTCTGGCGCGTCCTGGTCGGCCTCAGCATCAGGCACGTCGGTCCGACGGCAGCACGCGCGCTTGCGGCTCGCTTCAAGAGCATGGAGGCGCTTGTCGACGCCTCGGTCAACGAGCTTGCCGACACCGATGGCGTGGGCCAAATCATCGCCGAATCGTTCAAAGCGTGGTTCGAAGTGGACTGGCACCGCGAGATCGTGCGCCGTTGGGCCGAGGCGGGCGTGCGCATGGAGGACGAAGCCGGTGAAGAGATCGAGCAAACCCTTGAGGGGCTCACGGTGGTTGCCACCGGCTCGCTCGAGGGCTTTACCCGCGACGAGGTCAAAGAGGCGATCATGTCCCGCGGCGGCAAGGCCGCCGGCAGTGTGTCGAAGAAGACCGATTACGTCGTGGTCGGGGAAAACGCCGGCTCAAAGGCCGCCAAAGCGGAGGAGCTCGGCGTCCCGATGCTCACCGAGGCGCAGTTTGTGCAGCTGCTTGAGGGCGGCCCTGCGGCGCTGGATGGGTAGCGGTCGCCGGCGCCTCCCGGATTAGTCGTGCAGCGCGAATGCCGACGAGTGCAGCGGCCCACAGCGCGATTATCCACCACAGCCACATCGGGAACTGGCCGTTCCAATTCATGCTGGCCCCGACGAACCACACCACAACTGCGGTAAACACAGTATTCACTAGGGCTACCCCCGGTTTATTGGTGGTGCGCACAGTCCGGACGGTGTCGATGATGAGCAAATAGGCAATAATGGCGAGCGGGATCATCGTGTCTCCTCCAATACGTGGATGCCGAGTTTTTCCACACCAGCGACGGTGTTGCCCACGACGAATGCGGCGCGGGTGGGGGACGGCTGCCCGGATTCGGGGTCCCATACGAGCATGGTGCGGAATCCGCCGGTGCCGCCGTTATGGAATGTGTAGTTCTGGTCGTCTTCGCCTGTCAGGTCCGCCCACCCATATTCGGGCAAGCCATGTGCGGTAACCCATTCGACATATTTGGCCATGTCGGCGGGTGTGGAGCGGATCGCGCCGGCGGGTGCCCACCCGTCCATGTCCCACGGCTCGGCTGATCGGCCGCTACCGTCGAGGCCGCGAGGCGCGCCGTCGTTGGTGTGCGCCAGCGCGATGTAGGTGTTGTCCATGCCGGCAAGCTCGAAGATTCGCGTGCGCAGCAGTTCTTCGTACGGTACGTCGGCGTGTGTGGCCAGCAATTGGCCGAGCAGGGCGTGGCCGTAGTTGGAATATTGCATCTCGCCCCGGTTAGTGAGCTCGGCTGCGCTGGCGGCGTCGAGGATGTCCTGTGGGGTGTCGCGCCGGTAGGCGTTGCCGCCGTCGCGAAAGTTCGCAACCATGATTTCGGCGAAGCTCAAACTCTCCATCACAGCAAGTCCCGAGGTGTGGTTGAGCAATTCCTCCAAGGTGACATCCGCGATGGGGGCGGAAGCGACGTCGATGATGTCCTGCACTTGGGTGTCCAAGGTGAGTGAGCCTTCGTCGATGAACTGGCGGACTAGCTCTGCGTTGAAGGTTTTGGTGACAGAGCCGATTTCGAACTCGGTGTGCTCGTCAGCACCGAGACCTCCGAATGCGACTTCGCCGTTGTCGTAGATGAATCCTGCGAGCTGGTGGTGACCTTTCTCCGCGTGATCGGCGAAAGAGGATGCGATGCGTTCGTTCCCGGTGCGCTCGGCGGCTACGTCGATAGGGCGCGGTCCAAGGGCTATGAGGAGGACGAAAATAACAGCCCCGGCACCGAGTCCGGTCAGCAGGGCAGGTGTTCGTGGTACTTGCATCACTGCCGCCCTGGAGTGTTATCAAGGCGTGTGAGCAACTGGATGTCCAGCTCATTGACATCTACGGCGCTTGAGTTGGCTACGTAGGCCGCGCGAGGTGATTCGGATGCAGTGTCCCAGCTCAAAACGTTGGAGTACCCAGCAGTGCCGCCGCCTTTTGAAATGCATTCGACACCGCCAATGTTGCACTGGTGCCACGCATGGCCAGGGCCTCCATGTGAGGCGACCCAATGCGCGTACTTCGCCATGTCGGCTGCAGTGGAATGCGCAGCACCGGCGGGAGCCCACCCATGCTCTTCCCACGGTTTCACCGGGCGGCCATTAAAACCCAACCCCTGTGGAGCGTTGCGGGTCGTGCCTGGCAGCGCGATGTAGGTGTCACTCATGCCGGCGGGCTCGAAAATTCGGGAGCGGACCAGCGCCTCGTAGTTGGTTTTCTGATGAACCGCGAGCAGCTGACCAACCAGGGCGTGGCCAAAGTTGGAATAGAGAAACTGTCGGCGGTGTCGAAGTCGCGCACGCGCAGCTGTCGCAAACACCTGCTCGGGTGTGCGGCGGCAGTAATACCGAAAAAGATCTAGAGACGGCGCGACGTTGTTGTGAAAGAACCCGTTGGTGCCCACTGGCCCTAATCCAGAGGTGTGGTCGAGCAGCTCTTCGAGGGTGACGCTAGCAATCGGTGCGTCGGGCACGTCGATAATCTCGCCCACTGTGGTACGCGGGGCAAGAGCGCCCTCGCTGACAAGCTGGCGCACCAGTTCAGCGTTGAAAGTCTTGGTGATTGATCCGATCTCAACCTCAGTGTGCTCATCTGCACCGAGACCGCCGAAGCGGACCGTACCGGCTTCGTAAATGAATGCGCATAGCGCGCGGTGGCCATCCTCTGCGCAGGTGGCAAGGATTTCTGCAATCTCCGGATCACCAGTGCGCTGAGTAGCCAGTTCGATTGGGTGGGAAAGAACCGGGCGCATTAGTGAGCCTCCGAGGCGATCATGATGGTCATCAGCGGAATCACGCGCGCTGGGGGGATCTCGTATGCGCCGGCGGTCTTCGTTACCCATCCGGCGGACTGGAGCTCTTTCAGGTGGTGGTAAGCAGTGCCGGTGGAGGACACGATTTCCGCTTCGACGAGATCGGCAGCGGTGGCTGGTTTATTGAGCAAGTAGCGCAGCATCTCGCCACGGACGGGGTGGGCGAGGGCTGCGAGGCGTTCGATTTGCCCGTCCCACGGATCGTCCGTGATCCAGTGAGTTGGCCGGGCCCATTGGTATTCGTAATCACCCGTGCCGAGAGTGACATAGCCATGCAGCATCACGCCGCCGTCAGCGGTGGCGTTGTAATCAATGGGCACTTCGCTGGGAGAGCCGGGAAGGTGTGCTTCGAGCACGGCAACCCGCTCCTCCAGCGCTTCGATGCGCGCTACGGTTTCTGAAGGGGTCGAGTTCATGAGTTCTAGAATTCCAGAAAACTAGAAACCGGGCAACCGATTCCCGAAAATCAAACCCCGGATCAAGGATTTCGGATCCGCCCAATTTCGGGCTTCTAAGGCGGTTATCCGACATCTATGATCCGAAGTTTGCGCAGGGGGGAGGGGTGCCAACCTAGATAATGCGCCGCTGCCTCGCCGTATCCACGGCAGCAGTGCGGTTATCCACGCCCAACTTGGAGTAGATGTGGATCAAATGCGTCTTCACTGTCGCCTGCGAGATGAACAACCGCTCCGCTATCTCGCGGTTCGAGGCACCGGTCTGCAGCGCCTGCAGCAGCTCAATCTCGCGTTCTGAAAGCGCCTCTTCGGGACGCATTACGCGCTCCGCCAGCACGTTCGCGACCTGCGGCGACAACGCCCGCTCGCGCCGGGCGGCGCGCACCACCGCGTCGTGAAGCTCGTCTTCAGGCGCGTCTTTCAGCAGGTAGCCCATCGCCCCCGCCTCGACCGCGGCCACCACATCCGCCTGCGTGTCGTAAGTGGTGAGGATCAGCACGGGTGGGCCGCCGGCCGCCACGAGGCGACGGGTCAGCGCGATACCGTCAGCCCCCGGCATCTGAATATCGCTGACCACCACGTCCACATCGTCGGGCACTTCGGCGGTCCCGTCGGCAGCCTCGGCGACCACTTCGATGTCGCCGAACGAGTTCAGGACGGCTCGCAAGCCTGCGCGTACGACAGGATGATCGTCGATAAGCATGACCTGCAACTTCTCTGAACCCTGCACTATCATCCTTCCTGTTGCCCACTGAGCGGCAATGTCGCGGCGAGCACGTTGCCCTCAACCGTGAGTTCCCCGCCAGCCTCTTCCACGCGTGCGCGCAATCCCTTCAGCCCGAAGCCTTCCGGGCCGGTGATGCCGCGGCCATTGTCGTAGATGTCGACGGTTGCTTGGGCACCAAGCTTATCGACGGTCACCACCGCGACGTCTGCCCCCGCGTGCCGCACAATATTGCTCAATCCTTCGCGCACGATGCGCTCGGTGACCGATGCCGCTGGTTCCGGTAGGTCAACGGCGTTGACGCGGACATCCAGCGGGGTGCCCAACGCGAGCTGGCGGGCCTCAGCGCCCCGCGCAAGCCGGTCGATACGCGCGGTCAGCGGCTCGGTTGTGGGCGCGCTACCTGTTGCTCCGGCCGCGTTGCCGGAGACAAAACGGCGGGCTTCCGCCAGGTTATCTGCTGCGGTCTCTCGAATGACGGTGAGCGTGTCGTGGGTGGACGTGGGGGCGTCGATAAGCGAAAGCTCTTTATCTAAAGCTCGGCCGAGTAACACGATGGAGCTCAAGCCCTGAGCCATGGTGTCGTGGACCTCGCGGGAGAGGCGCGAGCGCTCCTCGGCGACTCCGGCCGCGTGCTCGGCGGCGGCGAGCTCGAGTTGGGCTGCCTGCAGATCCGCGGCGAGCTGGCGGTAGTGCTCCGCATCTGCGCGAAGCACCTGGTAGGCGTGCACGATGCCGATGGCCAAAATCGTGCCAATCGTTGGGCCGATGAGGCCGCCGACGCCACTTCCTGGAACGGTAACCGTGAGTGTGTAGGCCAACAGGCCCGCAGTGACGGCGAGGCCCCAGCCGGTGGGCAAGACGAAGCAGGCGACCATGACCAGCGGAAATTCCAGCCACACGAAGGTGGGGGAGAGGGCGACGAGGATGATCCAGAGCACGATGACCGCGGTAAGCCAAACCGCCGCCTGGCCGTGCGTATAAGCGCGACCGCGGTTCTGGTGCACGGTGCCGAACAAGTACACGGCGGCGAACGCGGCGACAACGCACACCGCAGACCACGAGCGCGTGCCAATCAGTCCCACCACCAGCAGGACGGCGACGAGCACGTGCAGGCTCACGCGCAGGGTGGCCAGGATCCGGTTCGAGCTCATGCGCGCAACACTAGCGTGCAGCACCTACAGCTCGGGGGACGGCGAATCAACCGATCGGTTGATTCCGATTTCAACCGGCTTCCCGATGTAATAAAGCCCAGCTCAGCGCGAGAATTGAAGCCATGTTCGTAGGAATTCGAGAAATCAAGAAGGCGAAGGGTCGCTTCGGACTGATCGTTGGCACCGTCGCGTTGATCACCCTTCTCGTTGTTGTCCTGACCGGCCTGACCTCGGGCCTGGGTAAGCAGAACACGTCGGCGCTGGAGGCGCTCGCGCCGGAAGCGGTGGTGTTTGAGGACCAGCAGAATCCGTCGTTTACCACTTCTCGCGTACAGGCGAAGGACGGAACCGTCCCACTGGGCACCGGCCAAACTCTGATGCAGGCCGCCGACGGCGAAGAAGACTCCGTTGCCGTCCTCGCGCTTCCGAGTGGCACCGAGCTGCCCGGCGGAGAGGTGCTCGGCAGCGGCGCTGTCGCGTCGGAGTCGATCGGACTCTCCGCCGGTGAGTCAGTCCGCATCGGCCCGGCTGAGACGACCGTCGACGCTGTTACGGGAGACCTGCAGTTCTCGCACACGCCGGTAATTTGGGTGCCCACCGAGATCTGGCAGCAGGTATTCCACACCGACGCGGATGGCACCGTGCTGCTTTCCCGGGACGCGGATATCGACGGCAGCGTGAGCCTGAAGGAGTCCTTCCAGGGGCTGGCTGCCTACGGCTCCGAGCGCGGATCGCTGATGCTCATCCAGGGCTTCCTCTACGCCATCGCGGCTCTGGTGATCATCGCGTTCCTCACCGTGTGGACCATGCAGCGCACGCGCGACCTGGCAATCCTTAAGGCCATCGGTGCATCGAACTCGTACCTGATGAAGGACGCGCTTAGCCAGTCCGCAGTCCTGCTCGCGATCGGGGTCTTAGTCGGCGGTCTCGGCGCCTTCGGCATTGGCATGGCCATGGCCGGTGTTGCACCGTTCACCCTCACCGCGCCTGTGGTCGCCGCGCCGCCGGTCGCCGTGTGGGTGCTCGGCATGGCCGGCGCACTTCTAGCAACTCGCTCCATCACCAAAATCAACCCGCAAAGCGCACTTGGAGGTGTCGCGTAATGTCCAACGCCAATCTCGAACTCAGTAACGTCACCGTCACGTTCCAGGACGGCGAAGAGCGCCTGACCGTCCTCGACCAGCTGGACTTCACCGCGGAACCCGGCCAGCTCACCTTCATCGTTGGCGAGTCCGGCTCCGGCAAGTCCACGTTGCTGTCTGTCGCCGCCGGGCTGATTCAACCCGATTCCGGCACCGCCACGCTCGGAGGGATGAAGATTGACCACGAGGTGCGTCGCGAGAAGATCGGCATGATCTTCCAGCAGGCCAACCTCATTTCCGCCCTCAACGTCCGCGACCAGCTTCTGGTTACTGACCACTTGCGTGGCGTAAAGCCCCGCAAAGAGAGGGCGGATGAGCTTCTTGCCGCAGTCGGCCTCGAAAGCTTAGGCGATCGCGACATGCAGGCACTTTCCGGCGGTCAGCGCCAGCGTGTGGGCATCGCTCGTGCGCTCATGGGAGAGCCGGAGCTTGTGCTTGCCGACGAACCCACCGCCGCACTCGACCACGATCGTTCCCAGGAGATCGTCGCACTCCTTCGCTGGCTGGTGGAAGACCGAGGAATCGCCTGCGGATTCGTCACCCACGACCGCTCGCTGATTACTGGCCGCGACGCTGTCTTCGAGATGGATCAACGCGCAGCGGCGCTTGTCTAAGCAGTAGTCTGCAGGAGCTAGCGCAGCATCGCGCCGATGATCGCGCCGAGGTCGCCGACATGGGTGACCTCGGATGCCAGGTAATCTGGTCCACCCACGCGACCAACCACAAGGACAAGGTCGGTCCCGGTCAAAGGTGCAACTGCAAGCGCCGTGTCCAGCAGCCCCCACCCTTCTGGCACCCAGGGCTCGGATTCGGCGTCCAAAACCCGCGGCCCGTCGAGCTCGATCACTGGAGGCCGAGAACCATCGTCGCTAGGCGCAGCGTCCGATGCAGCTACGCGCTCCATGCCGTCGCCGACATTTTGCAGCACCACAGCCCACGACGAAGTCATGGTCCGGGGCATCAGGTTCACGAGCTCACTGAGCGCGTTAGAGCGGTTCTTGGACACTTGTGCAACGCGGGCCAACATCTGCACTTGACCGCGACGATCGACGCGACCCGTGAACGGGCGGATCGAATCAACCTCGACGCCCTCTACTTCAGCGGAGGCAGTAATTACTGTGTCAATCATGGTCCCGGTGGGGAGTTCAACCACGATGTCGTCCGTGACCATCCCGTCGGGACTCGTGTGGACGATGTCGACGGACTTGATGTTCGCGCCTGCTAAACCGAACGCCTCGGCAAGGTCGCCGAGGCTGCCGGGGACGTCCGGAATGGACACGCGAATGAGGTAAGCCATGCTCCCTTTTATAACACCCGGCCCACTCGCCACGGGTGCTGGTTACCGCCGCCCGTCCGTTACAGACGGTGCCGTAAGATGAAGCCGTTGATTGCAAAACCACGCGACTTGAAGGAATCAGTAGTGGCTGAGATTTCACGCGACGAGGTGTCGCGCATCGCTCGGTTGGCGCGTATCGCGTTGAACGACGAGGAGCTTGACCAGATCGCCGGGCAGTTGGACACCATCATCGATGCCGTTTCCGCGGTGCAGCAAGTAGATACCGACGGCGTCACGCCGATGAGCCACCCGCACTCGGTGGAGGCGGAGATGCGCGAGGATGTTCAGCGCACCACGCTGACTCAGGAACAAGCACTGGATCAAGCACCTGCGGTTGAAGATGACCGCTTCGTGGTTCCGCAGATTCTTGGCGAGGGGGAGTAACACAGCATGACTGCATACACGCTGCCAACTGAGGGCTTGGTCTCCAAGCCGGCACACGAGCTCGCCGCGATGATTCAGGCCGGTGAGGTCACCTCCCGCGAGGTAACCCAGGCATTTCTGGATCGCATTGCAGAGACCGATGACGAAATCGGTGCGTTCCTCCACGTCGGCGCGGATGAGGCTCTTGCGGCTGCCGACGCCGTAGACGCACAGGTGAGGGAGGGTAAGGAACCCGCCTCCACGCTTGCAGGTGTGCCGCTTGCACTCAAGGACCTGCTGGTGACCACCGATGCGCCGACCACTGCGGCGTCGAAAATGCTCGAGGGCTACATGAGCCCGTACGACGCGACGGTGGTGAAGAAGCTGCGCGAGGCCGGGATTCCGATCCTGGGCAAGACGAACTTGGACGAGTTTGCCATGGGTTCCTCGACGGAGAACTCCGCATACAAGAAGACGAAGAACCCGCACGACCTCGAGCGCGTGCCAGGCGGTTCCGGCGGCGGTACTGCGGCGGCGCTTGCTGCTGGCCAGGCTCCGCTTGGCATCGGCACGGACACCGGCGGCTCCATTCGCCAGCCGGCGTCGCTCACCGGCACCGTGGGAGTCAAGCCCACGTATGGTGGCGTCAGCCGCTACGGCGTGATCGCCTGCGCCTCCTCGCTCGACCAGGTCGGACCGTGCGCGAACACCGTGCTCGACACCGCACTGTTGCACGAGATCATCGGCGGGCACGACGAGTTCGACGCTACGAGTGTCGATAAGCAATTGCCCTCTTTGGCTGATGCCGCGCGAGAGGGTGCCAAGGGTGATTTGAGCGGGATGAAGATTGGCCGGATCAAGCAGTTCGACCGCCCGGGCACCCAGGATGGTGTGCGCGGGCGTATCGACGCGGCGTACGAGCAGCTTGCGGCTCAAGGCGCGGAGATCGTCGAGGTCGATTGCCCGAGCTTCGACGATGTCATGGGTGCGTATTACATCATTCAGATGTCCGAAGTGAGCTCGAACCTCGCTCGTTTCGACGGCATGCGCTACGGCCTGCGCGCCGGCGACGACGGTACCCACTCCGCCGAGGAAGTCATGGCGATCACCCGCGGCGAAGGCTTCGGCTCTGAGGTCAAGCGTCGCATCATCCTTGGCACCTACGCGCTGTCGGTCGGTTACTACGACGCGTACTACCTGCAGGCGCAGCGCGTGCGCACCCTCGTCGCTCAGGATTTTGAGAGGGCTTTTGAGCTTTGCGACGTGATCGCTGGTCCCGCCGTGCCGTCAACGGCATTCAAGCTCGGCGAGAAGGTCGACGATCCGCTGGCGATGTACAACTTCGACCTGTTCACTCTGCCCCTGAACCTGGCGGGGCTGCCCGGCATGTCGGTGCCAGTGGGCAAGGCAAGTGATACCGGTCTGCCGGTCGGGTTGCAGCTGATTGCGCCGGCGTTTGCCGACGACCGGATCTACCGGGTTGGCGCAGCGGTTGAAGCTGGTCTCGCAACAAGTGAGAACTAACCACTGGACGACCCTCGCGGCGCTGTCCGCGGGGTATTTTCTCGTCCTTTTCGACCAAGGCTTCATGCCGGTGGTCACCCCGCTGCTGCCATTCGAAGTTACAAACTCGGTATGGCTGACCAGCATGTTTCTGCTGTTCTCGGTGGCACCGATGCCCGCCGCAGGGCGGTTAGGCGACGCCTTCGGACACAGGCGGATGTTCCTTCTCGGGCTTGCTATTACGGCAGCGGGTCTGATCCTCGCAGGTTCGTCGTGGTCCTTCGCCGCACTGGTGGTGGCCCGTGCAGCTCAAGGACTTGGCGTTGCACTCTTCCTGCCGCAGGCATTCGCGGTCCTGCCGAAGGTGTTTCCTGAGCACCTGCAAGGGCGAGCGTTCGCGGCCTGGGGTGTCATCGGCTCTGTTGCGTCGCTCCTTGGGCCGATTGCCGGAGGAGCGATCGCGCAATCGCAGGGTTGGCGCGCGGCGTTCTTCGTCCAGGCTGCGATGTGCGTCGGCGCACTGCTTGCTGCCGCCGTTTGGGTTCCGCAGCTGCCAAAGGCGCAAGTTCGCGTGCCCGTGCTGGGCGTACTTCTCTCCTTTGCCGGCCTCGGCTCGTTGGTGTACGGAATTCAGTACAGTGGCTGGTATAGCGTTCTCTTCGGTGCGCTTTGCTTGGCACTACTCGTCCTCGCGGCTCGCAACGGTCAAGACAACGGCTTCCTGCCGCTGTATTTGCTGCGCGATCGCACGTTCGCGTTCGGAACTATCGCCATCTTTGCCATGGGGTTCTCTGTAGCGTCGATGTTCATTCCGATGATGTACTGGCTGCAAACCGTCGCAGGCGCAAGCCCAACGATGTCAGGGTTCATCACCGCGCCCATGTCGGTGGTCGCGTTTGTAGCGACTCCAATTGCCGGCTATCTCTCGGACAAGGGCGACCCGCGCCGTCTCTGCGTCGCCGGGTTCGCCGTGCAAGCCATTGCCATAGCGCTTGTTATCGCGCTTATCCTTGGCTCCGCACAGCCGGCGTGGTTCGGCGTCTCGACCGCGCTCCTCGGTTTGGGCAGCGCATTCGTGTGGGCCCCGAATGCAGCGTTGACCATGCGCGGAATTCCGGAGGCCGATGCGGGGGCAGCCTCGGGCCTGTACAACACTTCTCGGCAGGTAGGCAGCGTGCTTGGTGTCGCACTCGTCGGCGCCGTGCTTGCAACCGGGGAGATCGCCGGCACCGCCGCCCCCGCGATGGCACTGCCACTCGCCGCGTTCCTGGTCGGCGTACTCAGCGCGCTGTTGCTCAGCCGCACGGTGGGGAATCCTGTGCACACTGCCAGTGTTCAGGCTTCGCGCTAGGCTGGCAGCCATGCGATTAGCCACTTTGACATCCGGCGGCGACTGCCCGGGCCTGAATGCTGTGATCCGCGGCATCGTGCGCACGGCCAACACGGAGTTCTCGTCCACAGTGGTGGGCTACCTCGACGGATGGGTCGGTTTGATGGAGGACCGCCGAGTCGACCTTTACGACGATGCCTACATCGACTCCATTCTTCTGCGCGGCGGCACCATCCTAGGCACCGGTCGCCTCCACCCGGACAAGTTCAAAGCGGGTATTGACACGATTAAGGCGAACCTGGACGATGCCGGCATCGACGCGCTGATCGCCATTGGCGGCGAGGGCACGCTCAAGGGCGCGAAGTGGCTCTCTGACAACGGGATCCCGGTCGTCGGTGTGCCAAAGACCATCGATAACGACGTTGCGGCGACCGACTACACCTTCGGTTTTGATACGGCGGTTTCCGTTGCCACTGACGCCATCGACCGCCTCCACACCACCGCGGAATCCCACAACCGCATCCTGATCGTCGAGGTCATGGGCCGTCACGTGGGCTGGATCGCACTGCACGCTGGCATGGCTGGCGGTGCGCACTACACAGTCATCCCGGAAGAGCCGTTCGACATCGCAGACATCTGCAAGGCGATGGAGCGCCGCTTCCAGATGGGCGAGAAGTACGGCATCATAGTGGTGGCTGAGGGCGCGATCCCGAAGGAAGGCACCATGAATGCTGGTTTGGGCGAGGAGGACGAGTTCGGTCACAAGACGTTTACCGGCATGGGCCAGATCATCGCGGATGAAATCAAGGCTCGTCTCGGGTACGACGTGCGAACCACCGTCCTCGGGCACATCCAGCGAGGCGGCACCCCGACTGCGTACGACCGCGTGCTGGCCACCCGCTACGGTGTCCACGCCGCACGCGCCGCGCACGAGGGCAACTTCGACACTTGCGTCGCGCTCCACGGCGAGGACATTGAGCTGGTCCCGCTCGAAACGGCCGTCGCGCATCTCAAGCAGGTCCCGGAGGGCCGTTACCAAACCGCGAAGAGCATGTTCGGCTAAATGCACGATCGCAATCTCGCGGATGCGCGGTTGTGGGTGGTCGGCATCAACCCGGGCGGGCGTTCAGAGGCCGTCGATGCCCCCTTTGCACACCCCGGCAACCGTTTCTGGCCAGCCATGTACGCAGCGGGCATAACCCCGTATCTTGTGGATGCCCGGAACGGCTTGTCTGTCGAAGATTCCGACATGCTCGCAGCTCAAGGCATCGGATTTACAAACCTTGCCGACCGTTTTACCGCGAAGGCGAGCGAGCTGTCCAACGATGAGCTCCGCCGCGGGGGAGAGGCCCTCATCCGCAAGGTTGAGCAATTCCAACCGGCAGGGCTCATGGTTGCAGGTATTGGAGCTTTTCGGATTGCTTTTCGACGGCCGCGTGCATCCCGTGGTCTCCAACCAGACCCAATCGGATCTGCGGAAGTCTGGGTCGTCGGAAATCCCAGTGGCTTGAATGCCCACGAAACGGTGGACTCACTCGCCGCAAGTTATCGCGAGGTCTACGAAGCCGTAATGGGGGATGATTGACCACCTGGCTTGATCCCGGTGTGTCCCTTCCGGTGATAAGCGGCAAGGTCACGGGTTAGCCTAGGCCCGCTCGCGCTCCGGCGGCTTTCAGCCTGCTATCCGCAATCCTCTTCTGTATTCGTGATTTTCGAAACATATAAGGAACGGTTGCGCGGTTGCTCAATCAGCGAGGGTTGGGGCATGCCTCACTTTTCGGTGAATTTGAATTCATTGGGTTGGATGCCCGCTTAGTTCTCTGTGGCCCGGTTGGCTGGGTGGCAGCATTCGGCTTTGCCAAATCGTGATATGAACGTTATAAAAATTCTGTTAGTATGCAATGGTCGAACGTCGAAATCCGACCAAGGACTAACTCATGACTTCTGTGCATGCCCACGCGAAGGGGGGTTCCTCGATGGAGAACGATGAAACCATCTCGGGACCCCAAGAAGTCGGCCCAGACCGTGACGGAAACGAAAAGGAGCCAATCTACGGCACGTCGACAACTAAGATCCGCCGGGTCGCGCATCGCACCGTCCCTAAACGCAACGTTCGTCTCACTCTCTACATAACGCAAGCGGTGGACCTCACCGCCTTGCTTGTTTCCTGGTTTGCGGCTCGATTGATCTTGGGTGATTACTGGCCCAGCTGGGTTGTCACGCCCGACGCAACGCAAACAACGCGGGTCAGCATTATCTCGGCGGTGCCCTTTGTCGCCCTTTACGTGATCGCACTGTGGATCAACAAGTCCTACCGCTGGCACACGCGTCTGGATGTGCATCGCTCGACGCGTCTTGTAGTGCGATCGTGTGTGTACGCCGCGTCATTTCTTTTCGCCATCGGCGTGATGTTTCACGGTTACCTGTTGACCATCACGCTTCCGCTCGCTAGCTCGCTCGCCGTCGTCTTCCTTTTGATCGGGCGAGGCATCTCCGCTGCGGTTTGTCGCCGGGTGCTGGAGCGCAACCCGGTCAAGCTTCTTGTGGTTGGCACAGCCTCCGGTGTTTCTCACGTGCTCGGTGATGACCTTGAAGCACGCTTCCCGTTGCACGAGATCGCAGGCGTGATGATCTCAGACGGGATCAACGCCCCGCTCCTACGAGAAGAAAAGGAGGTTCCAGTCACGACCTACTCCACCGTCGTTGATATCGCGGACAAGGTGCTTGACGACGACTTTGATGCTGTCTGGCTCGCCAGCCTGGATGATCTGCGCGACCGGGATATCAGGAGAGTGATGTGGTTGCTGGAGGGGACCGACGTACGCGTATACGTCGACCCGATGATCGGCGGCATCGAAGGGCACCGAGTTAAGCACGAGCGTGTGGGCACCCGCACCGCAATCCAGCTCAGGAAGCCGAGGTTCAACCGCGTTAACGGGTTCGTCAAGCGCGCAATGGACATCATCGGCTCGGCAGTTATTTTGACGTTGATTTCTCCGATTCTGCTCGTTACCGCGATCGCTATCAAGCTTGATGACGGCGGCCCGATCTTCTACAAGAGCACCCGCGTCGGTCTTCGCGGCGAGCCGTTCCAGATGTGGAAGTTCCGCAGCATGCGAGTCGATGCCGATCAAATTCGCGAGAAACTGGCGAAAGAGCAGGGGCAGAGTGCTTTCTTGTTCAAAATGAAAGATGACCCCCGTGTCACCCGTGTGGGCAAATTCATCCGCAAGACCTCCATCGACGAACTCCCGCAGTTCTTCAACACTTTCAATGGCACGATGAGCATCGTTGGCCCTCGTCCAGCGTTGGCGAACGAAGTTGACATGTATAGCCCCGATATGCGCATGCGCCTCGAGGTCAAACCGGGTATCACGGGCCTGTGGCAGGTCAACGGTCGATCTGACCTGAGTGCAGAGGAGGCAGAAAACCTGGATCTCTACTACGTCGACAACTGGACCATCTGGATGGATTTCACTATTTTCTTCAAGACCTTCAGCGCAGTGCTGCTTTCTCGAGGTGCGTACTAAAGAAATGGCGAAAGAGAACACTGATTCCGTTATCCGCGTCCTACATATCACCGAGGCGTTCGGCGGGGGAGCTCGAACCGCGATTCAAGGGTATGCGGCACTCGACATGTCGGTTGAGCATAATCTGTTGTGGAACGAGCGGCGCCAGATCAACGCGGCCACCGGTCCGGACGAAGGATTGTTTGTGTACACCGCTGCGCTCCCCGAAAGCCATGTCGCAGCATTGAAGACGGTGGTCGCTACCATCCGTGAATTGGAGCCAGACGTAGTACACGCACACTCGAGCTTTGCAGGGGTTTATGGGCGGCTTGCGGCAGCATTGACCCGCACCCCGGTGGTATACACTCCGCACGGTTTGTCGACCGAGCGCAAGGACATCTCCAAGTGGAAGCGCAAGGTTTTCCACACCGCAGAGCGGGCGCTGTCACCACTGACTACCGTTTTCGCTGGATGCTCCACCCATGAGGGTTCCTTGCTGAGAGAGTTGAATCCGCGCGTTCCCAACCAAGTCGTTCCAAATGCCTTGCCCGACGCTAAAGTGGCAGAGCTACCGCGCTGGGCCGATACCGAGCGAGCGTCTACCCCGACGCTGTGTTTTGTTGGTCGGATTACTTCGCCTCGCTACCCGGAGATGGCGTGTGAAATTGCCGAGGCGCTCGAACCTGAAGGAATCAGGTGCATCTGGGCGGGGGACGGCGAGCCGGAATTGCGGGAAATGGTAGAGAGTAGCGGCATCGAGGTATTAGGGTGGCTTGATCGCGAGGCGCTATTTGACAGAGTTGCTTCTTCACATGTGGCTGTCCATACTTCTCGTTGGGATGGTTTTCCTATGAGTGTGCTAGAGTTTCGTGCGATCGGTATCCCCACCGTCGTTTCCGACATTCCAGCTCTAGCCGAGTGCCCGGATGAGGCGAGGTTTGACAGCGCCACATCGGCAGTCAAGGCAATTCACACCGCGCTAGAGAACCCGGGATCTGTCGACTGGTCAACGGTTGAACAAACGTACACGGAAGAACAGCAGCGGGATTCGCTTCTGTCGGCTTACGAATCTGCGAGGAGAAGGCGCAAGCGGTAATGACTCTCGTAGACGTTGGCACGAAAGCTCCCGAGGATGTGAATCCGCAAGCGAAACATGCCGACGAGCAGCCAGCGACCAGGTGGGCGCAGTTCAAGCACCTGTTTTTCAAAGTCAAACAATTCCAATGGCCGCTGTGGGCCACGGTGTTGTGGGTGCTTTTCGGTACCGCGATCGCAGCATATATCTCCATTAACCGAGAATGGCTGCTCAGCAGCAACTTTGGAAACGACGCGGAGCTGATCCTCAAGTTTGCCCGCATGGAGACTGACGAGGGCGGATCCTATAGAACTATCGCCAACGTCTATACCGCTCTCGGTTTGGTAGAGAAGCCGATTGCGGCTGGATTGGTTGGCGTATTCATCGCTGCCGCCGGTGCAGCGTTCGCCCTTGTTCCCTCAAAAGGTCTAAGAGGAGTGTTTGCGCCTGTCGCGCTGTTTGGCTACCTGGTGCTATCCGGAGCGTTTGTCGGAACGTACACCAAGGAACTCATCGTTGTTTCAATCGTCGCCCTGATCTGCGTTCTTCTCTCCGCGCCAAGTCACTGGTCGGGTGACCTCCTCATCGTTGCCTCAATCATGTTGGTGGCAGGGACGTTCCGTCCATACTGGATTTTCTTGGCGATGGCCTACATCGCGCTCAGGATAGTGCCGCTGAAGCGGTTGACCGTGATTACCTTGCCGGCTCTCCTCATTGCTGGGAACCTCGCATGCTCGATCGCGATCTTTGTCTTGCTCGGCCAATCACCCGACTTCTTCCGAACCTCGGTGAATGTCGACCGCGGTGCCGCAGAGGCCGGGACAATGATTACCCGGTTCGTGGACGGTTCCGCTGAACCGTTTGCGGGTGCGCTGAACAACCTGCTGGTGATGCTAACGATGGTGTTTCCCGTTCCGATGCTGCTTCTCGGGAGCTTGTACTACCTTGTTAACACGGTTCTGTTCATTTCACTGTGGGGATTCGCTTTTCTGAGGTTGTTCTTGCGCAAGTTCGAACGCCCTGTGCTCGCACACCGGTTGATTGCGCTATTGTCCGGCTTCCTCGTCTCGCAGGGCCTGTTCGAGCCTGACTATGGTTCAGCGCTGCGCCACCTCACTCCATTCATCCCGCTCATCCTCGCGCTCTGGATGATCAACTTTGGGAATCCGAGAGAGCTGAAATCCAATGGGACGGATTTCGCGGTGCCGTCCTTCATTGTGCCAGGCGAAATGAAGGCGCTCGAGGCGGGCCCGTCGGCGACAAGTACCGAGCTGGGTACGACGGAAGAACTCGATCGCATTGCGCAGCCTTTGGCACTGCTGAACATGATCCGGCTTGCCGAGTTGGAACGTAGAGGTAACTCGGAAGCCGCCGCAGAAGTGGATCCCGTGCTGGTTACTGCGGTGGCTACCAAAGCACAGGAAGGCGCAGCGCAAGACGATAGAGAGGCTCAGCCCGCGAAGGGTGGATCCTCCAAGATCGAGCCGGACGACGCTGCTGCGACCGCGCCAGAGAAACCAAGTGGCGCTGTCGTACAGGAGACAACCGAGGTACCTGGCTCGCGGCCTGTCGAGGACGAGGTCGAGAGCAGGGGATCGTCGATAATCCCTCAGCCTGCTGACGAGAAAAGCGAACTTAAGGATAGTGAGGCCGCTGATGAAGAGACTGACATCGAAGCCGATGTGATTGTGGCTGAGCCGATCGAAGAAGTTGAGGTTGAGGCTGTCATTGAGGAGGACGAGGCCATCGCGATCGACGACCACGGGGCGCAACCGCAAAAGGCTGAGTTGGTGCGGCAAAGTCTCATGGTCTCTGGTGCCGCCACGACGGTCTCGAACCAGCTCGCACGGGCGATTAGTGCTGCGAAGGCGAATCTGCGACCAGACGTGCGCTGGGTTACCTCCCTGCCGCCGCTCATCGTTGAGACGGTGGAAGACCACCGAGGACGCGAGATTCGTTGAAGGGGCTGAAGGACCTGCAATCGCTGCGGTCGGTGAGCAGCGCGACGATTGGGCAGGGTCTAAATTTCCTCGCGATGCTTCTGCCTGTGTTCGCGCAGCGCGGCGACCAGCTTGCGTATCTCCTCGTTCCACTCTCGCTAGCTACGGTCTTGCATAAAGTTGGGTTCCTCTGCTTCAACGTGCGCTACCTGGGCATTCGGCGAGAGCAGGAGGGGATTGCGACCGCAACCTCTTTCTGGGGGCTAGTCGGGGCGACTGTTGTGATGTTGGCGTTAGCCGGAGTCATTGCGCTGTGGAGCTCCAGATGGGCGATCGTTGCTCTCGCAGCGAGTTTCCTCATCATCAGCCACGGCCTGTACTTCATGGCGGTGACCATCCTTATTGCGGAGAACAAGCTCGGCGCGTACGGGACTGGGCGTCTCATATACGGGGTGTTGAACATTGGGCTCACAGCAGCGGCGGTATACTTCGTTCCCAGCCGTGCAGGCTTGATCTACGTTGCTTTCGTGCTCACATCAGTTATTGGGGTGTGGATGCTGAGCCGAGCGGATAACAAAGTGCACGGCTTTGTGAGGAGCCATTCGCGTCAAGCCTTCGGCCCCGAGGGCATTGCGTATGTGAAGGAGAGCTCCCCAGTCGTGGGCTCCACGGTCGTGGCCGAGATGGGCTTTCAAATCAACGGGTTCTTCACCCCGCTGATGGGACACCTGCAAGAGATGTGGGCAATCGTGGTTCGCATTGCTGGCGGATTCGCCACCGTCGGCTCACAGGTTCTCGCGCCTGTCTTTGAGTCGAAGGTTTCTTTTGCTTTGCGGAATTCGCAGCTCGATGAAGCATTTGTCTGGGTGAAACGCAGCCAGTTGGCCGGCATCGGTTTCGCTTTGGCAACCGGGTTGTTCCAGACGCTGCTCATCTACGTGCTGTACGGTAGCGAGTACAGCTGGTTGATCATCGTGAGCGGCAGCCTCTATTCGGCAGCGTTCTTGTCCTCCACCGTGCCCGGGAAGATGCCGTTCCTCATGGGCCGGAATAAGACGATCTTGGTGTGGTCGCTGCTGCGCGTTGGCTGCCACATCCCTCTGTTCGCGATGCGCGACGAGAAGCTTTTCATCGCTGTATGCGCGGTGCAACTCATCTTTGCGATTTGGCTGATTGGCATCACGTATTTGCCGCCGAAGCGTTCCCAGGTTGATGCCGCAGCTCAGGTCTCCGAAGAAGAGGACGAGGCGGCCGAGCAGGTCACCGACGGAGTCTCTGGCTCGGCGCTTACTGCGCCTCCCGCCGGCACTCAAAGTCGGGCTGACGGCAACGGTGACGAGAATGCACCCACGAACTTGTCAGCGGCGTTGAAGGCTACACCAGCGCCAGAAGTGGTTTGGGAGAGAACTCTCCCGCCGTTTGCCACACGCGACGGGGTGAATGCTCCACAGAACCAGCGGCGCGACCGCAGGGACTGAACCTACTAACCCTCGCGGATGAGTTCAGCGAGCTGCGCCCACGTTTGCGAGGTGCGTAGCTGCTCTACTGCTGCAGCACTCAGGCCGTCGTAAATCTCCGGCTGCAGTACACTGCGCATCGCTTCAGCGACAGCCAAGGGGCTGGTCTCGGTGGCGACGGCACCGAAACCATCCGCTTGGCTTGGCAATGCGCCTACTGGTGTAACCACGCATGGAATGGCATTCGCTTTTGCCAAGGTTATCGGTCCAGACTGGCTCGCCGAGGTGTAAGGCAGGATCATCGCGTCGAAGCTGTTGACCAGCGAGTCGACTTCGTCTTCTGGGATCCAACGGATGTCCCATTCAGCCTGGTTCCCCAACGGCGAGACCTTGAGGTGTTCTTCTGGGCCGAACCCGATGATTCGCACTTGAAACTCAGGCACTTGCGGGTCTGAGCGAAGGATCTCTGCTGCCTGGAGAAGGAGTTCCACGCCCTTGTACTTCTGCAGCCGGCCAAACATCCCGAAAATGAACGGCCTGCCAGTGGGGAACTGGCGAGCAGGAACCCCATCTGTTCGGTGGCCAAACGGTGGGTGCGAACCGACGGTGATCTTTTTTTGCGACTGCTGTTTCAGTACCTCTCGCACTGCGGGAGAGAAAGTCGCGAGCCGGTCTGCGAACTTCAGTTCAATGATCCGTCCCAGGCGCTGCACAAAGTTGGATTCGCCGGGATGGTGCTCCCCATCGTGGATGCAGGCGACGTACTCCACCGAGCGGGGCACAAGCAGCGGCAGTGCCAGGGACTGGTATACGCTCTCCATCACGCCCACGACGCGCTTGACGTTGTGTGCACGGAGCCAGCGACGCATCCGGAGTGCGTTGAACGCCAAGCGGGGGAGTCCCAGGATGACTCCAAGGTTGGAGTTATATGTCGGAATCGCAATGGAAGGTACTGGCAAAGTCTCTAGCCGCGGTGCGATTTCGGCGTCCGGGTTGTAGCTCAGCAGGGTTGCCCCGGTGTTGAGAAGATCTCCCTCGATCAGTTCAAGAAGGAAGCGTGGACCGCCGCCGGTCCTTCCCCAATGCACCCAGCAAGTGCTCGAACTCGCGTCAAGTGCGGTTGTCTTGAGATCTGATAATTTCTGCACGGCAACATCATAGGTAGTCGTTGAAAACTCACCATAGTCGGGGTGGGGTCTTTGGTCTAGTGCTTTCGTCCTGGCTAGTGGAGGTGGGACCTTTACTTCGCGGGGACTGGGAGAAGTAGTCCGCGACTTGTGCGAACTCTATTGACAGGATCGCATTCTAGACGCGTAGGGGTGCCGTTTGCGTAGACATTTGCGGTGCCCTCCGGACTACTACTACGCGCCGGCGGCACGAACCCTGAAGCTTCCTGAAGGAGGTGTCCTAGCCGGCAAGTGTGCCGACCGGCTCTTGACGACGGCCGATCTTGCGTGAGCGGATATACAGCCAGATGACGAGAATCCATTGAAGCGCCGTGGCACCGACCAGTGCGAGGCCCTGGGCATCTGGGTTGAAAGATGCTACGAACGCGGGGAGGGCGTTGTATGCGGCGTGAACGGCATAGCCCAAAGCGAACCACGTCACTAGCTTCCTGACTCGCCAGCCAAGGTCTTTATCCGTGCGAGAAATAAAACATCCAATGCCCCATGCCAGGATGCCCGCATACATGCTGTGGCTGAATGGACAGGCCAACGCACGCCCGAGGTAACCCGTGAGGGCACCATCCACGTCCGAAGTAAGCGATTGGAGTGCGGTTTGGGTTATGTAGCTGATGTTTTCCATGATCGAGAATCCGCCACCGACAACAATTCCGAGCACGGTGGCCTCAATCGGCCTGCGGACCTTGACACACCCGATCGCTACAAACAACACCGCGAGCCCCTTCGCAGTTTCTTCCGCGGAAGGAGTCAGAAGCGCAGCTACCCACTCGGGCCAATCAAATGCGGACTGCAAAGACGAAATTGCCCCGTTTGAGGGGATCGCGATCCCGCCGGCCATTCCGGCGATGAGCCCCGCCCACCAGAACCAGCGGTTTGCTGGACGACCAGGATGGCGTCGCACAGCGAGCCAAATGAAGAGCGCCTGTAGCGCAGCCCAGGCGAGGGCCATGCCCCAGGCGGCGTTGCTTGCCGGCGCATGTGTCAGCGACCGAGTGCTGACAAAGAGCCCGACTGGTATGAAGACAATCAGGAAAATTCGCGCGAGGTTCTTAGCGGACATTGGCATCCTCCTGGCTGCGAATATCGTCGATGAGCGGTTGCGCCAGCGCGTCAGGATCACCACCGGCAAACGTGAAATACACGCTGGAGCTTTCTTCCTGGGGGACCGAGACTGCCACGAGCCGACCCTTCGGCCGATCAGCTCGCTTGAGGCGTGCGTCCCCGCCGAGGTCTTCCACGTCGCTGGTATCTGGTTCGCGGTCGAGAAGCTGCATGCGTACGTAGCGCGCCAACGCGAGATCCGGATCGTCGGTGGTTCCTCCGGACTTCGCCGTCACCACGGTTTCCCCGCATGTCCACCGCTGTACAGAGTCGTTGTAACTCGTGCGGCTGCGGCACACCAAGTCGCCGCCATCGCGTCCCGGCACCGTGATGCCCGCCAGCGAAACTGGTTTCTTTGCCGTTTCCCTGGCGACGTCATCGTCACCGGGATGACTGCGAGCGACGAGTATGGGAGCCCCCATTGCAACAGCTGCAAGGAGCACCGCGGCCACCAAAGTAACGAGTGTTGAGCGCTGCTCTTCAACCGGAATAACTCTATCAGCGTCAATAACATCTATAGGTGAAGTCACTCGGGTTATGCTAGGCCACCCCGAATCTCCCGGGCGTACCTGGTCCGAGTTTGAGAGAACCGGTCATCACTTACCTGGCGAGACCTGCGCTGCCGCGTCCCGACGGCCGATTGCACGGGAACGCCGGTAGAGCCAGATGAGAAGCATCCACTCCACAACCGTCACTGTGACCATTGCAATAAGGCCGGCGATTCCGGGGATTACGCGGGAAGCGTTGAACGTGCCATGGAGCGCTGTGGCGAGGAGAAACCAGACGGCGAAATGAGCCAGGCGCCAATCAAGTGGCTGGTCAGTGTGGCAGAGGAATACGCCGAGGCCCCATGCGGCTAAACCGGTATACACCGCGTGCGAGAAGGGGCCCAAGACGAAAAGCGCCGTCATTGTGCCCACCCCATTGAAATAGTCGGACTGCAGGTCCATTGATGCGGCAATCAACGAATTGTTGACGACTTCTGCGACGGTGAAGCCGGCACCGACTGCCATACCAACAACCGCGGCCTCTATCGGGCGGCGAATTGGGACGAGTGCCGCGATCAACGCGAAGACCGCGAGGAACTTCGCCGTTTCCTCTGGAAAGGAGGAAAATAGGCTCATCACCGCTTCCGGCAGGCTCGCTGCAGCTTGGAGGTAAGCGGTATTTGCCGGTGCAATTGCTACGGATATCCCCACCCCACCAAGAAAGCCGGCGGGCAGCCACCACGGATTCCCAGGGCGTCCCGGGTGCTTGCGCAACAGAAGTGAGACGACAGTGACAGCGACGATGACGAATCCTGCCAGGATGCCGGCGAACACAGAAGTCCAGGGCACCAGCGTGAGACGATAGACATACAGGGTGGCCAAACCGAGAATTGCAATCCCGCAAAGTGCCTGCGCCACGAGTTGCTTGCGCACTAGCGCACCTCCTCTTGCACGAATTGGTTGACGATCTCGCGGCCTCTGTCGTCGGCCGCGGCGACGTAGATAGTGATGTCACCGCGCTCGACAGCGGCAAGTGAGACTCCGTTGCGGTACAGCTCGTACACGTTAGGTGCGGGGTGCTCGAGCTCATTGGGGCTGACGGACTCCCCGCTGGTGATTTGCCAATAGAACCTCGCGACGGTCTTCGTCCGCTCCGCTTCAACATCTGCTGTGTAGTCGGTGCGTATCTCGATCGAAGTGTCATCGCAGTCCCACCTCCACCGGCCGGTCACGCCATCGCTGCTGTTCGCCGATTTCTGTGCGCACTGCAGAGGGGCCCCATTGGTGTCGCGCAGGGTGGCACCACCCGCAGAGACTTCGGTGAGTTCAGGTTCGGCATTGCTCGTTACCGCCTGAGCGACGAACGGGGCCGAGAGAATGAGTGTGCCGACGGCCACGATGGCGAGTGTGCCCGAGCGGGTGCCACTGTCAGAAAAGTCGGGGTACTTCATCATGAAGAGGATAGGATATACCGCTCAATCGCTCTCAAGCCGCCCGGACGGTGAAAACCTCGGCCGAAGAATTAGGGTAATTGCCCATGGATATTGATCGCGAGAACTTTTTCGCAGCCCCGACGCTGGCAAATGAATGGGTCACCCTCGAGCCACTTAGCGGCGAGCACGCGGATGCGCTCGCCGCCGCTGTCGGTGACCTTCACGAATTGTGGTATCAGGACCACATTCCGTCGATAAGCGAAGTCCCCGAGTACATCGAGCGACTGCTCGGGGAGGACAACCGCGTCGCGTGGACGATCGTCAACCCTGACGGCACCCCGGTCGGGGTGACAACGTACCTCCACCTCGACCCGGTAAATCGCAATCTCGAGATCGGCTCCACCTGGATCGGCGCCGACTTTCAGGGAGGTGCGCTCAATCCCGCAGCGAAGTTGCTCTTGTTGCAGCGCGCCTTCGAGGACCTTCGCTGCTTGCGAGTAGAAATTCGCACCCACTACATGAACCGCCAGTCGCGTGCGGCCATCGAAAAGGTCGGCGCGAAGCTTGACGGAGTGCTCCGGCGGCACAAGATCCTAAAGTCCGGCCTCGTGCGTGATACCTGCGTGTACTCCATCCTTGACACTGAGTGGCCCGAGGTGAAAACCGGCCTGCAGGCGCGACTAGACTGAACGCCATGACTGCGTACGACCTGATGGATTTTGACGAGGTGCTGGAGAAGTACGACCCGGTCATGGGTCTTGAGGTGCACGTCGAGCTCGCGACGGAAACAAAGATGTTCTCCACCTCCTCTGCTCACTTTGGTGCGGAGCCTAACACCAACATCGACCCCGTCTCGCTGGGTCTTCCGGGCGCATTGCCCGTGGTCAACGCGAAGGGGGTGGAGTGGGCCATCAAAATCGGCCTTGCACTGAACTGCAAGATCGCCGAATCGTCCCGCTTCGCTCGGAAAAACTACTTCTACCCGGACCAGCCGAAGAACTACCAGATCTCGCAGTACGACGAGCCAATCGCTTACGACGGCTACTTGGACGTGGTTTTGGAGGATGGCACTGAGTGGCGCGTGGAGATCGAGCGCGCGCACATGGAGGAAGACACCGGCAAGCTCACACACCTGGGTTCCGCATCCGGGCGCATTACCGGTGCGACCGCCTCGCTGGTGGACTGCAACCGTGCCGGCATTCCGCTGATTGAGATCGTGACCAAGCCCATCGAGGGCGCGGGCGAGCGCGCGCCCGAGGTCGCCAAGGCGTACGTCGGCGCGCTTCGCGAGCTGGTCAAGGCGCTCGGGGTTTCCGACGCGCGCATGGATCAAGGTTCGATGCGCTGCGACGCCAACGTGTCGCTGCGCCCGATTGGCCAGGAAAAGTTTGGCACCCGCACCGAAACGAAGAACATCAACTCGCTGAAGTCGGTCGAACAGGCGGTGCGTTTCGAGATGCAGCGTCAAGCCGCCGTGCTAGACAACGGCGAGGAAATCATCCAGGAGACCCGCCACTACCAGGAGAAGGACGGCACCACATCCAAAGGCCGCCCCAAGGAGGAGGCGAGCGACTACCGCTACTTCAACGACCCGGATCTGCCGCCGGTGATCGCCAAACCGCAGTGGGTTGAGGAGATCCGCGCGACTTTGCCGGAACTGCCGTGGGTGCGTCGCGCCCGCATCCAGGAGGAGTGGCAGTTGCCGGAGAAGGAGTTCCGCGATCTGGTCAACGCCGGTGCACTCGACCTCATCGTGGACACGGTGGAGGCCGGCGCTACTCCGGACGAGGCCCGCGCGTGGTGGGTCAGCTACATCAACGGCAAAGCGAACGAGGCCGGAAAGGATCTCGACGCGCTTGGTGTCACCCCGCAGGACGTTGCCCGCGTTGTCGAGCTGGTCAAGGACGGCAAACTGACCACCAAGCTTGGGCGCCAAGCTATCGATGGTGTGATCGAGGGCGATGGCAGCGTCGACGAAGTCGTCGCCAAGCGTGGGCTCGAAGTGGTGCGTGACGACGGTGCGATTGAGGCTGCCGTAGACGAGGCTCTGGCCGCAAACCCGGACATCGTGGAGAAATACCGCGCCGGTAACACCAAGGTCACCGGCGCCATTGTTGGTGCTGTAATGAAGGCAACACAGGGCAAGGCCGACCCAGGCCAAGTCAACAAGCTCATCGCGGCCAAGCTCGCAGACTAGGCGAGCGGGCGGCTACTTTGCCTGCGGCGGCTTAGTAGCCGGGAACTCGCCGGTCTTGTACATCTCGTCGTAGGCGTGCCAGTGGATCTCCTCGCCCGGGGTGTCAGGGGCGCCATCGTAGGCGTTCGATTCCGGGTCGAGGGCGGGAACGTCCTTGAGATCGAAATTGCTTGAATCGTCCGCGTGGAGGTCGGCCGCGACCTCCTCCTGCACCGACTGCCACAATTCCTGATCGGCAACGTTCGAATCGGACGCCAGTTCCTCCACCTCAGCGCGCTCCGCCTTCGTGAGATCGGCAGAATCTGGGTTGAGTTGCGTCTCCGCGAGCTCTGCGAGACGCTCGCGCCGCTCGGTCTCGTCCTTGATGTTCTGGCGGTCACGGAACCAAGCGGTGCCCATAACCACGGCCAGAATCAAGCCGAGGTATCCGAGCACGGGGTAGACCCAGCCAACCAGGTCTGCGAAGCCGATAAAGGAAAGCGCGAATCCGACCGCCACCACGGCGAAGTAGTAGGGGCGGAACTTCTCTGCCTTGTCGTGCGACAGTCGACGGCCTAGGGCGTAGAACATGCCGACAGCCGTGTTGTAGATCATCAGATAAATCACGATGGAAACCGCAGTTCCCACTGCCGGGTGCATGGAATCGAACACCATCAGCAGCGGGAAGTCCGCGCCGCTGACGTGGTCCATGTTGCAGAACAGGATGAACACCAAAATCATCAGCAGGACTGAGAACATGATGCCGCCGAGAAGGCCGCCCCGGCCCGCCTGGGTGGGGTTCATGTGGGAACCGGCAAACACCAGCATCATGGAGGTGTCCATGATCAGAACCAGCGTCGCGTAGTTCACCGCGGTAACCAGCCAGTTGTCGAACGTCCCGGACGCGTTCTGGTTTGTCTGCGCGAGTTCGTTCAGCCCGTCGAAGCTGCTCGGCATCTGCGTCAAGGTGATCACAAACGCAGCGAGAACGCAGACGATCAGGAGGGGAGTGATCATGGAGATGACATTGGAGAGCTTGTCAATGTCTAGGAAACCGGACAACAGTAGCAGCACTGTCATGATCGCGGAGCCGACCCAGGTGGCCGTGCCGAACTGCTGCTCCAGATTCGAGCCAGCGCCGGCGACCATGACAAAACCGATGCAGAACAGCGTGAACATTGTTGCCACGTCCATGTAGCGGGCCACCCATGGGCGGGACACGCTTCGAAAGACGGCACTGTGGTCATCGGCGAGGTAGTAGGACCCAAGCTGGTAGACCCAGCCGCTGAATACGGCGATGATCAGGCCAGCGACGGCGGCACCGATAACTCCCCAGTACCCAAAGGCGAGAAAGTATTGCAGGATTTCTTGGCCGGAGGCAAAGCCAGCGCCGACCGTAAGGCCAACGAGGGCGAGTGCCACCTTCAGTGTTTTGCTCACGCGAGTTGCGCTCCTTCCGAATGGTCATGACACAAACCGCTCGATGGTAACACCGCGTGAGCGTGAGCTCCGAACTAACTTCGTGGCAACCCGTGGGTGTTCGCGAGAATCTTGCGCATAATCGCGTTCAGCTGAATCGCCTCATCAACGGTGACAGCCTCAAAGATGGATTCCCGTAGCTGGTGAATCATCGTCGGAGTTGCTCTCACCATAAAGTCCGCTCCTTCCGGTGTCAGAGAAGCGATGGTGGAGCGGCGGTCCTCTGTGCTGCGGGTGCGCGTGGTTAAGCCCTTGTCTTCAAGCCGATCCATCACGTGGGAAAGGCGCGATGCCGACGTCCGCGTCGTCCGTGCCAGCTGAGACATGGTGATCTGCTGGTCTTTAGCCTGGGCAATTGCCAACATCGCCAGGTAGTCAATCAGTGACATCTGCTCGGAGCGCTTAAGGTGCTCATCCAAACTCGCGGGCACCCATGTCACAAACGCCCAGAGTGTGGCCCACAAGTCGGCATCATGCGGGTCGAGCCAGTGAAACCGGTCCATATCCGAACTGTAACCCACTCTGCCCACGCATTACGCTTCTGGTCTATGACTATAATTCGCCGCGCCCGCGATACCGACGTCCCCGAGATCTTCGCCATGATCAACGAGCTTGCGGAGTATGAGAAGCAGCCCCAGGACGTCACGTCCACCGAGCAGGACGTCCGCGAGCACCTTTTCGGCGACAACCCGAAGGTCTTCGCCCACATCGCAGAGGTCGACGGCGAGGTTCAAGGCATGGCGCTGTGGTTTCTGAACTATTCCACGTGGCAGGGTCGCCACGGCATTTGGCTCGAGGACCTCTACGTCCGCGAGGCAGCCCGCGGTCAGGGCCTTGGTTCGGCACTGCTCAAAGAGCTCGCCCGCACCGCGGTGGCCAACGACTACCGCCGCGTCGAGTGGTCCGTGCTGAAGTGGAACACGCCTTCGATCGGTTTCTACACTGCTCTCGGCGCCAACGACATGGGGGATTGGTCCACGATGCGGCTCGACGGCGAAGCCCTCCAGGTTCTCGGTTCTTAGGAGTTTCTTGCTTATCGACGGCACCTTTGAACCTCTTCCCAGCCACGCCGACCGAGCTCCCTGACCTGCGCGGTTCCATCGCATAGATTCTGCATCATGTCATCCCATAACACCCGCGATGTGACCCCCGACGACTTCGGCCCTGACGATGTGCCCTCATACAGCTCCCGCCATTCAAGGGCAGAGGCGAATACCGAGGCGTTCCCGAGCGCGATGAGCCCGAATGAACCTACCGAGCAGTTCCTGCGGGCAGATCCCGCCCCGGACGAGCTGCTGGCGCAGACCGAGCACATCTCCGAGGCGTCTTACGCCACCCCCGAGCCGACCGTGTCCTACAGTTCGGTCTCCCACGAGACCGCCGCGATTGACCGCGAGCCAGCGTACATCGCCCCGGCCGACCCGCTGTACGAAGAGACCACCGTGGTCTCCGCGCCGGTTGCTGCGGTTGAGCCGGTTGCGGAGGCCGAGTCGGCGACGCCAGTTGGACGCGGCACCATGGACTTCGGTCTTTTGTTGCTGCGTCTAGTCTTCGGCGGCTACCTCGTGCTGAGCTCGTTGATGACGTTCTTCCGCCTCGGCAACTCGGCCGGCATCGGGGGGCTCGAGTCCGAGTTCGCCAACTACCCGTTCGGCAACGGGCTCGCCATCGTTATCCCTACCTTGGAGCTCGCCGCGGGCGTGTTCCTTATCCTCGGCCTGATCACTCCGGTGGCTGCAGCGGTTGCGGTGGCGGTCACCGGGTTCACGGCTCTGCACACGATCACGGCTTCGGGGCTGGGGTGGAACCCGCTGTACTGGGATGCATCTATCTGGCTCCCAATCGTGCTCTTCGCAGTCGCGTTGACGGTGCAGTTCACCGGGCCAGGGTTCTACGGGGTCGATGCTGGCCGCACGTGGGCGCGTCGCCCGCTCGCCTCATCCTGGATCTGGCTCCTTGTCGGCCTTGCCGCAGCCGTGGCGATGTGGTGGTTCGGCACCGAGCTGAACCCGTTCACCTCAGAGTCCCTACCGACCCCAACCACCTCGTAAATCCCCATTCCAACCCGCGACCCCCAGCCGGCCGGACCGAGCCTGCCAGATCTAATCCACCTGGCGGACGGCGCCCTTGTCGGCGCTGGTCGCCATTTTGGCGTAGGCCTTCAGCGCTTTCGACACCTCGCGAGCGCGGTTCGGCGTCCAGGGGCGGTCCGACGCCTCCATCTCCGCGCGGCGCTTCGCCAGCACCTCATCATCGACATCGAGCGTCAGTTCGCGATTCGCAACAGAGATGGTGATGGTGTCTCCGTCTTCGACCAGCCCGATCAGACCGCCGTGCGCTGCTTCGGGGGAGATGTGGCCGATCGAGAGGCCGGAGGTGCCGCCCGAGAAGCGGCCGTCGGTAATCAGCGCGCATTTCTTGCCCAGGCCAGCGCCTTTGAGGAACGAGGTGGGGTGCAGCATTTCCTGCATGCCCGGTCCGCCGGCAGGGCCCTCGTAGCGGATCACAATGACCTCACCTTCGAGCACCTCGCGGGCAAGAATCATCGATACCGCCTGTTCCTGCGAGTCGACGACCCGTGCGGGGCCGGAGAACTCCCAGAGGCCTTCCTCCACACCGGCGGTCTTCAAAATCGCCCCGTCCGGTGCCAGGTTGCCGCGCAACACGACGAGGCCGCCGTCAGATGTGATCGGGTGCTCGACATCGTGGATAACGCCGTTGGCCGCATCCGTGTCCAACGACTCCCAGCGGGCAGACTGGGAGAACGCCTCGGTGGTGCGCTGACCGCCAGGCGCGGCGTGGTAGAGCTCCACGGCTTCGTCGATCGTGGACCCGCCGCGGATATCCCAGTCAGACAGCCACGAGTCCAGTGAGTCGTATGCGACCGTGTGCACATCGTCGTGAAGCAATCCGCCCCGGTGCAGCTCGCCGAGGATGGCTGGGATGCCGCCAGCACGGTGCACGTCCTCAACGTGTGCTTCGCCATTCGGTGCCACCTTGGACAGGCAGGGGATTTGGTGGGAAAGATCGTCGATGTCGCTGAGATCGAAGTCCACCTCGCCCTCTTGGGCAGCGGCGAGGATGTGCAAGATGGTGTTTGTGGAACCACCCATAGCCATATCCAGGGCCATCGCGTTGCGGAACGCGTGCTCGGTGGCAATCGCGCGCGGAAGCACCGACTCATCGCCATCGCCGTAGTAGCGCTTGCACAGCTCCACGATCCGGGAGCCGGCCGACTCGAAGAGCGCGCGGCGCGCCGTGTGCGTGGCCAAGGTCGTGCCGTTGCCCGGCAGCGACAGCCCGAGTGCCTCGGTGAGGCAGTTCATGGAGTTGGCGGTGAACATGCCGGAGCAGGACCCACAGGTGGGGCAGGCGCTGTTGGCAATCTGGTCGAGTTCCGTGTCGGATACCGCGTCGTTCGCAGAAAGCGCGATTGCGTCGATCAGGTCGGACTTCGGCTTGGTTACGCCACCCGCAGAGATCGCCTTGCCAGCCTCCATCGGACCGCCGGAAACAAACACGGCCGGAATGTTTAAGCGCATCGCCGCGTTGAGCATGCCCGGGGTGATCTTGTCGCAGTTGGAGATGCACACCATGGCGTCAACGGTGTGCGCGTTGCACATGTACTCCACCGAGTCGGCGATGATCTCGCGGCTGGGCAGCGAGTACAGCATGCCGGCATGCCCCATGGCGATGCCGTCGTCCACCGCAATAGTGTTGAACTCCTTCGGCACGCCACCTGCTGCACGCACTGCCTCGGCCACGACGTCGCCGACGTTCTTCAGGTGCACGTGCCCGGGAACGAACTGGGTGTAGGAGTTGACGATCGCCACGATCGGCTTGCCAAACTCCGACTCTTCGGTGCCGGTAGCGCGCCACAGTGCGCGGGCTCCGGCCGCCTGGCGGCCGACAGTGGTGACGCGTGAACGAAGCGGGATCACAGGGGTTTCTCCTCAGTATTAGTTGGTTGAGCTGGCCGTGGCCCCGGAATGTCCGGGTGCTCTTTGAGGTACTCATCGTATTCCTCGCGGGTGAGCAGCACGCCGTAGCCGTCCTGATCAATAATCTCGTATTTGCCGTCGGCGGCTTCCTCGGCCTCGGTAATCACGTCGGTAATCCGCCCGCGTGACGCCTCGGCCAGGTCCGGCAGCGAATTGAAGGTCACACCGGGCATCGGATACTCCTGCCCAGCATTTGTTGTCGCGAGCGCCCGTGACCGCTTGAAGCCGACACCGGCCAGCTCATCCCAGCTCACGCGCTGGTTCTTGCGAAACAGGTAGTTCAGCGCGATCCCATCGTCGCCGACAGTGGTGGACACCCGAAAGATCCATACCAGCGCAAGAATCGGGAAAATCAGCACCCACGCGAGGTACTTCGGGGCCCAGCCGATACCGATCAGCGCGATGCCCATCATCATCACAATCGCGATCACGTGCTCTCGCGAAGGGCGGAACACCTTCGGCTCGTTCGGCTCGGCACCAGTCATGCGTGCCATGCTAGTCACCGGAGCTTTTCGCTTATCGACGGCCCCTTTAACCCGCCACGGCCCCTTCCTCCACATCCGTGGGTGCCGCGGTCGGGGACGCGGGTGCCGATTCCTCAGCTGTGGCAGACAACTCTGTGGGCGAAGCGTCCGCCGACTGCTCGGTAGGCGCGGGGGCCGGGGCAGGTTCTGCGGACTGCTGCGTCGGGGCCGCGGTGGTGCCCGCGGAGTCAGAAACACCAGGCGAGCCGGTGGAGTCAGAAACTTCAGGCGAGCCGGTGGTGGCGGTGGGAACAGTTTCCTGCGTGTTTTCATCCGCCGCTGGGGGTTGGGGTGATGACGCGGTCGTGCGCGGCGGAGGTGCGAGTACGCCACCGACATCTCCGTCGGGATTGAGCGTCAACCCGCGAATGATCAGCGCGGCGATGAATGCCACAATCAGCCACAGTGTGCTGGCCCGCATCAGGTTGTTTAGCACGGTCTTCGGGGCGTCGTCTTCTGCCGCAATATCTGCGGCAAGATCCCCAGTGCCCGCGGGTGCGGCATCTTCAGCGGCTGGGTCGACCGCCGCGCTTTCTGGGGCGGGGTCGAACGGACTCACTGGTGCCATGTGCTCGGTCGGGGGATAGGCCTCCGGATCAAGCTTGTCACGTTCGTCGAACTCAGCGGGGGAGCGTTGCTGGTCCTGGTGGGGCGCGTGCAACGAGGCGTCGTGAAGCGAAAAAAGCTCCGGAGTCTTGCCGTACTCGTCCCAGAACTCGTCGAGCACCTCAATACGGATAGCGCGTTCAATCATCCACTGGGTCAACGGCTCGGCGCGAACCATGAACCGCATATCCACGGTCCACGGTTGGCCCGCTGCGGTGGGTGCGCCGACATCGACAGCGGGGTGGATCATCAGCTCGCCTCGGAGCTTGTCATGGATATCCGGTCGCGCAAGAGCGCGACGAGCCGCCCGTTCGGAACGAGAAATCGCGTGCTCGGCCGAATTCGATCCCTCTAGCGGCACCGGTATGACAACCACCGCGTTGACCCAGTAGTTCGACTGGTTGATGTAAATCCGCGCCGCGGAGTTCGGAATGGTCACCGTAGCCTGATTCAGGGTGCGGATCGTGGTGGCGCGCATGGTGATTTGAATGACGTCACCGGCGACATTCACGCCGTTGCCTTCGAAGGAAACGTTGTCGCCCACGCCGTACTGCTTTTCAGTGAGGATGAAGAACCCGGCGAGAAAGTCCGCGATGATGTTTTGGGCGCCAAAACCAATCGCGGCCGAGACAACGGTGGCGGGGATCGCCGCGCCAGCGAGTGAGAAGCCGAGTTGTTGAAGAAGGAAGACGAGAATGAGGAAGAAAGCGATGACCTGGACGGTGTAGACGACCACGCCGGCAACTGCGAGTTGGCTCTTCTCCTCGTCCTGGGTGCGCGATTCCTGCACCTTGCGGGCGAAGGTGCGTTTGGCAAAGCGGCCAGCGCGGGGGACAAGCAGGGCCAGAATGAGCAAGAGGACGATGTTGATGCCGGTGGAGGCGAACCAGCGCCACAGTTCCTGGAAAATGAACGCAAAGGGCATAGTGCATAAAGCTAGTGCATAAAACTCAATCCCCGTTTCCCCGCGGTGGCCGGGGACTGTGTATGATCCAACACATGATCACGACGCGACTAGCTGTAGTAGTAATTCCGGTGCGGCGCTTGCCGTAGCGGACAGCACTTCTGTCTAGCCGCTCAAACAAGCGCCCTCGAGAGCTCACAGCTCGCTCGGGGGCTTTTGTTTTTGTGGTCGTCACCTTCTCAATACCTTTCCTCGTCTGACCTCTTGAAATAAGGAGCATTGCATCGTGGCTACCCCACAACAGACCGCGAATAACGATGCCGATTCAGCCAGCGCCGCCGATGCCCCGCGCGCTGGCGGCCCTGAAATCCTCACCGGCGCCGCAGCCGTCGTACGCAGCTTGGAAGAGCTTGGCGTAGATATCGTCTTCGGGCTTCCCGGCGGTGCGGTGCTACCGCTGTACGACGCGCTCGCGCACGCTGCGAAACTGCGCCACGTGCTGGTTCGCCACGAACAGGGCGCGGGCCACGCGGCCGAGGGCTACGCCTTAGCTTCCGGCGAGGTTGGTGTGTGCTTGGCCACCTCTGGCCCGGGCGCAACCAATCTAGTGACCGCATTGGCAGATGCGTACCTCGACTCGGTACCGATTGTCGCGATCACCGGTCAGGTCGGCTCCCCGTTAATTGGTACCGATGCTTTCCAAGAGGCAGACATCCGAGGCATCACCATGCCGATTACCAAGCACAACATCATGGTCACCGATGCCGAGGACATTCCGCGCGCGCTTTACGCGGCGTACCACATTGCATCAACGGGCCGTCCCGGGCCCGTGCTGGTGGACATTCCGAAGGACGTCCAAAACGCCGAATTCGAGTTCGCCTGGCCGCCGCACGTTGATCTGCCGGGCTACAAGCCGAACACGAAGCCGCACAACCGCCAGATTTCCCAGGCCGCGAAGATGATCTCGGAGTCCAAGCGTCCGGTTCTGTACATCGGTGGTGGCGTGGTGAAGGCGGATGCACACGAGCAGCTCCTCGAGTTCGCCGAACTCACCGGTATCCCGGTGGTGAACACGCTGATGGCACTTGGTGTGTTCCCGCAGAATCACCCGTTGTACATGGGTATGCCGGGCATGCACGGTTCGGTGCCCGCGGTTGGTGCTCTGCAGGAGGCTGACCTGTTGATCGCGATCGGAACTCGTTTCGACGATCGCGTGACCGGCGACACCGCATCGTTCGCTCCGCACGCGAAGACCATCCACGCCGATATCGACCCGGCCGAGGTGGGCAAGATCCGCGAGGTGGACGTGCCGATTGTGGGCGACGCGAAGCGGGTGCTTGCGCAGCTGACCGATGCATTCCGTGACGCCAAGCGCAATGCTGTCCCTGAGATCGATGCGTGGATCGGGCGCCTCGGCGGCCTCAAGGAGCGCTTCCCGCGCGGGTACGACGAGCAATCAGACGGGTCGCTCTCGCCGCAGTTTGTCATCGAGACGCTTTCCCAAACCGTTGGAACGGATGCCATCTACGTCGCTGGCGTGGGGCAGCACCAGATGTGGTCTGCGCAGTTCCTCGACTTCGACAAACCGCGCCACTGGCTCAACTCGGGTGGCCTGGGCACGATGGGCTACGCCATCCCGGCGGCGCTCGGTGCAAAAGCCGCGTGCCCTGACAAAGAAGTGTGGGCGGTTGACGGCGACGGCTGCTTCCAGATGACCAACCAGGAAATCACCACCGCGGCGATGGAGGGTTTTCCCTTCAAAGTGGCTCTGATCAACAACGGAAATCTGGGCATGGTGCGCCAGTGGCAGACGCTGTTCTATGACGGGACCTACTCTCACACCAAACTCGGCGGCGAGACCGCATACGTTCCGGACTTCGTGAAGTTGTCCGAGGCGCTGGGCGCGGAGGCGATCCGCGTAACCACCAAGGAAGAGGTCATCCCGGCGATCGAGCGTGCCCGCGCAATCAACGACCGCCCCGTGGTGGTGGAGTTCATTGTGGGCGAGGATGCGCAGGTGTGGCCGATGATTGCCGCTGGCGCTTCAAACTCCGACATGCAGTACGCGCTGGGCATGCGCCCCTTCTTCGACATGGAGGAGTCCGCGGGTGAAACCCCGGAGGCGATCAACGAAACAATGGACGCAGTCAACGACGCCCAAGAGGAGAACTAGCGATGGCATCCGCAGACGAGCAAACCCGCAATATCATCTCCGTTCTGGTGCAGGACGTCGACGGCATCATCACGCGCGTAACCGCACTGTTCACCCGCCGCGGGTACAACCTGGTGTCGCTGGTCTCGGCGAAGACGGAGACCGAAGGTATCAACCGACTCACCGTGGTGGTTGACGCATCCGAGTACGCCATCGAGCAGATCACCAAGCAGCTCAACAAGCTCATCCAGGTGATCAAAGTGCTTCGGCTTGAAGACGACACGACCATCGCACGGTCGCTCATGCTGGTAAAGGTCAACGCCACCAACCAAAACCGCCCACAGGTGGTGGAGACAGCGAACATCTTCCGCGCCCGCGTGGTCGACGTTGCGCCGGAGTCCGTGGTCATCGAGGTCACAGGTACGCCCGAAAAGCTCCAGGCGTTCCTCGATGTCATCGAAACCTTCGGTATCCGTGAGCTAGTCCGCTCCGGCCAGGTGGCTTTGACCCGGGGGTCGAAGACCATGGCACCGTCGAAAAAGAACGGCTAGCTCCGCCCAGACGCGCCCGCACGGTGTGTCATAATATGAAACTATCATCCCAAAATATAGGAAAGGTGAGTGTTCCACTCATGGCAATTGAAGTTCTGTACGACAACGACGCAGACCTGACCATCATCCAAGGTAAGAAGGTCGCCATCATCGGCTACGGCTCCCAGGGCCACGCCCACGCACAGAACCTGCGCGAGTCCGGCGTCGAGGTTGTCATCGGCCTGCGCGAGGGCTCCAAGTCTGCAGCCAAGGCCAAGGAGGCCGGCTTCGAGGTCAAGTCCAACGCCGATGCAGCCGCTTGGGCCGACGTCATCATGCTGCTCGCCCCGGACACCTCACAGGCAGAGATCTTCAAGAACGACATTGAGCCGAACCTGAACGAAGGCGACGCGCTGTTCTTCGGCCACGGCCTGAACATCCACTTCAAGCTCATCGAGCCGGCCGAGAGCATCACCGTGGCCATGGTTGCTCCGAAGGGCCCGGGCCACCTGGTGCGCCGCACGTACACCGACGGCAAGGGTGTGCCGACCCTGATCGCCGTGGAGCAGGACCCGCAGGGCAACGGCCGTGACCTCGCTCTGTCCTACGCTGCGGCGATCGGCGGCGCCCGCGCGGGTGTCATTCCGACCACCTTCGAGGCTGAGACCGTCACCGACCTCTTTGGTGAGCAGGCCGTGCTCTGCGGTGGCCTCGAGGACTTGATCATGAAGGGCTTCGAGGTGCTGACCGAGGCCGGCTACGAGCCGGAGATGGCGTACTTCGAGTGCCTGCACGAGATGAAGCTCATCGTTGACTTGGTGTACGAAGGTGGTCTGGCCAACATGAACTACTCCATCTCGGACACTGCGGAGTTTGGCGGCTACCTTTCCGGCCCGCGCGTGATCGACGAGGGCGCAAAGGACCGCATGCGCGACATCCTGAAGGACATCCAGGACGGCTCCTTCACTAAGCGCCTCGTTGCCAACGTCGAAGGTGGCAACAAGGAGCTTGAGGGTCTGCGCCAGAAGATCAACGAGCACCCGATCGAAAAGACCGGTGCTCAGCTGCGCGACATGATGAGCTGGGTAAAGAACCCGCTCAACGAGACTGCGTAACCACCGGTCCGTCGATAGGCCAAAGCATCCGCCTCGGCAGAACGAATTCTGCTGAGGCGGATGCTTTTTTGTTTGGGGGGATGAGGAAACGCCCCGCTCCCAGTAGGAAACGAGGCGTTGCTTTCGCAATGCGTTACGTGACGCGACGTAACGCGCGCGATGCTAGTTCGTTGCCGGAGCGGCGGTGTCCTCGGCCGGAGCGTCGGTTGCGTCGACAACGTCGGTCTCGGTCACGGTTTCGTCAGCAGGTGCGTCTGCGTCAGCGGACTCAGTTGCGGTGCCGTCTTCGACGGTGGTGGTCTCTTCGACAACCTCGGTTGCGTTGGTGGTCGTAGTGTTCGGGGTGTCGGCCTCGTCATCGTTGCCGGAGAACAGGGACCACAGCAACCAGGCCAGCAGAAGAGCGACCAGGATACCCAGCAGCCACTTCCACCAGCCGCCGCCACCGTTGTTGTCCTCGGTGGTCACAGCGGTGGAGCCGGAGGTGGCCGGGGTACGCTCGGTGGAGACGCGCTCCCCGGTCACGTGGTCGCCAGCCGCAGTGGACTCGACGCGGCGTGCGGTGGTCTCGTCGGTAAGCTTCTCCGGATCCAGGTCGCGGTTCTTCGGATCGATGTTCTTCGGATCGTTCGGGTTCGGAGTCGTCATAAGAATGTCCTTTCGTAAAAAGCCAACAGTTCACGACCTTATCAAAACTCTTGGCAAGGCCAAGTATTACCCTGTGAGTCCCAAATGTCACTTCCGTGACGCCGTGCAGGTCGGCGCCCTGAATTCCGCTCCAAAACCGTTTTCATTAAGTTGTCATTAAGGGCTCGACTGGTTAAAGTGCACCGCATGGACGGTCGTTTCTCGCAGTCATCGCATTCTCGGGTGCACATGCATCACGGCCACAACGACACCCACAACCACACGCACCACCACAAACACAGCCACGCCCCGACGAGCGCCCCGATCCGCGCTCTTCTCACCGCACTTGCGATTACCTCGGTCGTCTTCCTCGCCGAAATTGTCGGTGGTTGGCTCACCGGCTCGGTGGCCCTCCTCGCGGACGCTATGCACATGCTCTCCGACGCCGCGGGGCTAATCATCGCCGCACTCGCGGTCATTGCTGGCCAGCGCGCAGCGTCTGACCGCGCTACTTTCGGACACCGCAGAGTCGAGGTCCTTGCCGCGGCACTGAACGCGGCTACGGTGCTCGCCATTTCCATTTTTATCTGCATCGAGGCGATTAGTCGGCTCAAGAGCCCGACTGAAATTGCGAGCAGCACGATGATGCTCATCGCCCTCATCGGGCTGGTTGCCAATGCCGTCTCGGCGTGGGTGCTATCCCGCCACTCCGAGGACTCAATCAACGTTCGCGGCGCTTATCTTCATGTACTCGTCGACATGCTGGGCTCGCTTGCAGTTATCGCCGCGGGCGCCGTGATCCACTTCACGGGCCTGGTCGTGGCGGATGTCGTCGCTTCGTTGCTCATCGCCGCCTTGGTGTTTCCGCGAGCGTGGCAGCTGCTGCGCAACTCAACCCGCGTCTTGCTAGAGCAGGTGCCGGAGGATTTCGAAGTTGAGCGCGTCCTTCCGGCGCTGCGAGCGATCGACGGGGTAGCAGAGGTGCACGATTTGCACCTCTGGTCTCTCGACGGCGTGTCGGTCCTTGCTACTGCGCATCTGACCCTGCACGGCCAACACACGACCGTGCAGGACTTTTCCCGTGTGCTCGATGAGGCCCAGGCCGAGCTACGTGCGCTGGGCGTCGACCACGCGACGATACAGGTGGAATTGCCCGAGCACATTCATCACGAGAGCATTTGTGAAAACTGATCTACAGTTTGAAGGCATGGGGTTCACCACGCCGAGTTACTCACTTATCGATCTCTTCACACGGGCAGAGCGCGGCGAGTTGCAGCTGCCGGATTTTCAGCGCGAATACATCTGGAACACCGACCGCGTTCGCACACTCATCACGTCTGTACTGCGCGGATACCCGATCGGGTCATTCTTGGCACTCGACACCCGCAACTCCCCAGTACGGTTTCGCCCACGGCCGCTTGCAGGGCTGCAGGTTGAGGGGGTTGAGCCGGGGCTATTGCTTCTCGACGGCCAACAGCGACTGACCTCCCTGTACCACGCATTCAAGGGCGAGGGAGTCATCCCAACCGTGGACTACCTTGGGGAGCCGATCGCACGCCGCTTCTTCGTCGATGTCCGCGGCGCGGTCGCCTCCGATCCGATGCCAGTTGAATCGGTGTTCTCCGTTGACCTCGACGGCAACGTGCGCTCCCACTTCGGTCCGGAGATCGAGGGCGGGATCAACAGCCGTGAGGACATGCTGCGCCACGGCGTGATTCCCGTGTCCCTGTTGATGTGGAAAGAGGGAAATGACCTCCTGATTGACATGGCCGCCTGTACCGAGGATGAGGGCATGCGTGCGGCTGTGAAGCGCTTCCAAAATGAGGTGCTGCGCTGGCTTCCGGCTTACGACGTACCCGTGATCCGCGTAGATCGCAACACTTCCCAGGTTGGCGTTGGCCAGATTTTCGCGCACGCGAATTCCGCCGGGCTCCAGATGGACGTCTTCGAGCTGTTGACGGCGATGTTCGCGAACCAGGATCCCGGCTTCAAGTTGGCGGAGCACTGGGCGGGCGTCGAAAAGCAACTTCGGCAGTACCCCGCACTTGATCGAGTTGGGCGCATTGAATACCTGCGATCGCTCGCGCTGTTGATCACTGCCCGCAAGGGACAGGCGACCGGACACCGCGGCGACATTCTGACAATCTCTTTGGACGACTACCGCGCACATTCCGACGAGGTGACGCGCGCGTATTTGCAGGCTGCCGAGTTCCTGGCGGATCGGCGGATCCTCTCCGTTGACCAAGTTCCGTACTCGTCCCAGCTCGTGCCGCTGGCGACGATCCTCGCTCGCTTAGCCGAGCACCCTGGGGCATTGGACGAGGACCGTGCGCGGGATCGCTTGAACCGCTGGTTCTGGTCTGGTGTGTTCGGCGAGCTCTACGGCGCCCATGCGCCGACGATTCGTGCAGGTCTTGACGTGCAGGAGGTCACTCCGTGGGTGCTCGGACATACGGATGAAGAGCCTCGAACTGTCGCAGATGCCGAGTTCAAGGAGTCTCGTCTCCTGAATGCGACTGAGGAAAGCGGCGTATTCCGCGGACTATTCAGCCTGCTTATGGCTCGCGGGGCGCGCGACTGGCGCACCGGAAAAGAGTTCAGTCGGGAGACTTTCGAGGAACTGCAACCCAGCTTCCACACAGTCTTCTCGCCGGCGTTCTGCGCGGGGATCGGTGCCGAGGGCGCGCTTGCACATTCGGTGCTCAACCGCACGCCGATGGGACGACGCACCGAAGTCGTGATCGAAGAAAACGAGCCGAAACGGTACCTGCCAAGGCTGCAGTCGAAGTCGCTTCTCGACGACCACGAGTTCGACGCGGTCATCGAAGGCCACGAGATTAGCCCGCAGCATCTCCTTAGCTCGAACTGGGACGCGTTCCTTGAGGACCGCCGTGAAAGGTTCGTCGCGCTCATCGAATACTCTATGGGCAAACCGGTGATTCGAGACGTCGTCGGCGCTCTTGGGCAGCCAACTGGGAGCCAGCGCGGACATGCCACCATGGCGGATCCAGTCGACGTTCTCGAGCACACTGAACACACCGAGCACACCGAACACACTGACCAGGACACTGACCATTCCGAAGACTAACGCCCGATTGAGAATCCGCCACGCTGTGCTCGCGGCGGTGGTTGTGGCTGGGCTGGGCTTGCAGGTTGCGGGGTGTGCTGACTCCGACGACCGCTCCCCGCTGGATCAAGTGATCGCGGTCAATCAATCACGTCACGTCGCGGAGACGTTCGAAGAGCACCCGGTGGTGATTGACGACACCAAGGGCCTTTCAAGTCTGCGTTTGTTCTTTCCTCGGTCCGAGATCCTTGTGGTGAGCGATTCCACTGTCGAGGCCCAGTTGCGCGCCGCGTCGATTGCCGTCTACGCCCATGCGCCGATGATTGTGTATGACTCCGCGAGGCACCAGGAAATCTCCCAGGAGATTGAGCGGTTGAAGACGCACACGGTGTTGACCGTGGGGGAGGTGAACGTGGCACGCACTACGGGTCGGGTCAACGTTCACCGCGACCCCGGTGGCCTGGACGGGATTGGTCAGATGCTCTCTGTGCAGTTCCGCGAGAAAGTGATCGCAGATCCTGCGGATGCCGCAGAGGTCGTCGCCGTTCTCGACGCAAAGGAGCCGGTGCTGTTGCGCGCCGCGTGGGACACTCCGAAGGTCATGCCTGGAGCGGAAGCGGAACCGTTCCCCATCTCGTCGAGACGAGACGCCGATATGGCCCCCGTGGTGGTAGCAACAAAAGATTCGTCCATTGCGTCAATTGCAAACGCCCGCAGTTTTGGGGCGGCGGTCACCCTGGTGGACAACCCAGATCCGCGGGAGTCGCGATACACACTTTTCACCATGGCAGGTCTGGCTGAGCGACCCCTGCTCGCACTCGGCGCGCAGTTTGGCGACGACGAAACGCTCGCGGAAAGAATTATGCAAGCGGAAGAATTTTATAGGTCTGCTGAGAGCGACACTGAACAGGCGGGGAACTAAAGTACTCCGGGTAACTGTTCACCCCTTTACCCGTTCTGCAGGAGAAGTGAAGTCCCGTGGCTAAACCGGTCGTCCTCATCGCTGACAAGCTTGCTCAATCCACAGTTGAAGCACTCGGAGACTCGGTGGAGGTGCGCTGGGTAGACGGCCCGAACCGAGAGGAGCTGCTCGACGCTGTTCCGGAGGCGGATGCACTGCTGGTCCGCTCGGCGACAACGGTGGACCGCGAGGTCATTGAAGCTGCACCGAACCTGAAGATCATCGGCCGCGCCGGCGTCGGCCTCGACAACGTCGACATCCCGGTAGCCACCGAACGCGGCGTGATGGTGGCGAACGCCCCGACCTCGAATATCCACTCCGCATGCGAGCACGCGATCGCACTGCTGCTGTCTACCGCCCGCCAGATCCCGGCCGCCGACCAGACGTTGCGCAACGCTGAGTGGAAGCGTTCCGCGTTCAAGGGCGTCGAAATCTTCGGCAAGACCGTCGGCATTGTCGGTTTCGGCCACATCGGCCAACTGTTCGCGCAGCGACTGAGCGCGTTCGAAACCACCATCATCGCGTACGACCCGTACGCCAACCCGGCCCGCGCCGCGCAGCTCGGCGTCGAGTTGGTCGAGCTTGAAGAGCTCATGGCTCGCGCCGACTTCGTGACCATCCACCTTCCGAAGACCAATGAAACTGCCGGCATGTTCAATGCCGAGCTGTTGGCCAAAGCGAAGGAGGGCCAGATCATTATCAACGCGGCCCGCGGTGGCCTGGTCGACGAGCAGGCACTCGCCGACGCGATCAAGAAAGGCCGCATCCGCGGCGCCGGTTTCGACGTCTACGCGACCGAACCGTGCACCGATTCGCCGCTGTTCGGCCTCGAGGAGGTCGTGGTCACCCCACACCTCGGCGCGTCGACGGTCGAGGCGCAGGACCGCGCCGGCACCGATGTCGCCGACTCCGTGCTGAAGGCGCTCGCCGGCGAGTTCGTCGCGGACGCCGTGAACATCACCGGTGGCAAAGTGGACGAGGAGGTCGCTCGTTGGCTCGACCTTGCTCGCAAGCTTGGGCTTCTTGCGGGCAAGTTGCTTGACGACGCCCCGGTTGCTCTCAACGTCACCGCTCGCGGGGAGCTATCGACCGAAAACGTCGAGTCGCTGGGGTTGTCGGCAGTTCGCGGCCTGTTCTCTGGGATCGTGTCCGAGCCGGTGACCTTCGTCAACGCGCCGTCGATCGCCGAGTCACGCGGGCTGGATTACTCGGTCGCCACCGAGACGGAGGCGCGTGCGCACCGCAGCGCGCTTGAGGTCAAGGCGGTTGCCGCTAACGGCGCAACAGCGACGGTGGTTGGTGCGCTCACGGGACTCGAAGCCGTGGAAAAGATCGTTCGGATCAACGGTCGCGGCATGGACATGCGCGCGGCTGGTCGCAACCTCTTCCTGCGATACACGGATGCTCCGGGTGCGTTGGGCAAGGTCGGTGGCCAGCTGGGTGACGCTGGCATCAACATCGAGGCTGCCGCGCTGACCCAAGCAGCTAAGGGCGACGGGGCGGTGCTGGTTCTGCGCGTCGAGTCGGAGGTTCCGGAAGCGCTGGAAGCTTCGATCGCCGAGTCGATTGGCGCGCAGTCGTTCCAGGTTGATCTGGACTAAAGCTCAGCCCTAACCGGCTACATCAACGAGCGGGAGTAGACAGCGAAAATGGGTAGGCGAGGCTGATAATCTCTCCTCAACAGCGAGAGTTTGGCCGGACAGGAAAGGCGACCTAACCATGAAGATTGCAGTGATTGCGGGTGACGGCATTGGCACCGAGGTAATGGCAGAGGGGCTCAAAGTGCTCCACGCCGTGCGTGATGACGTTGAAACCACGGATTACGATCTCGGTGCTCGCCGCTACCTTCGCAACGGCGAGCTGCTCACAGACGACGATCTGGCCAGCCTCAAGCAGCACGACGCAATCCTGCTTGGGGCGGTCGGCGACCCTGAGCGTGTCCCGGCCGGCGTGCTCGAGCGTGGTCTGCTGCTGCCGCTCCGCTTCAAACTGGATCACTACGTGAACCTCCGCCCATCGCGGCTGTACCCGACGTCGATAAGTCCGCTCGCGAAACCGGGTGACATCGATTTCGTGGTCGTGCGGGAAGGCACCGAGGGACTTTACGCGGGCAACGGTGGTGTGCTGCGCCAGGGCACTGACCAAGAAATTGCTTCCGAGGTCTCTCAGAACACCTACTACGGCGTGGAGCGCGTCGTGCGGTACGCGTTCGAACTGGCCATGACCCGCCGTAAGAAGCTCACCCTCGTGCACAAAACAAACGTGCTGGTCAATGCAGGCGGCTTGTGGCAGCGCGTCGTGGATGAGATAGCTCCGGAATTTCCTGAGGTCGAGGTCGACTACAACCACATCGATGCGGCGACGATCTACATGGTCACTGATCCGCAGCGCTACGACGTGATTGTCACCGATAATCTTTTCGGCGACATCTTGACGGACCTTGCAGGCGCCGTCGCCGGTGGTGTCGGCCAGGCGTGCTCCGGAAACATCAACGCGGCGCGCGAGATGCCGTCGATGTTTGAACCGGTCCACGGTTCGGCGCCGGATATCGCGGGCCAGGGTATCGCCGATCCGACCGCGATGATTCTGTCCGTTGCCATGATGCTGCGGTTCTTGGGCGACGAAGACAATGCTTTGCGTATCGAATCCGCTGTGGAGGCGGATGTCGCGTCTCGGGACGCCACCGCCGTGAAGACGGCGGAGGTTGGTGACCGCATCGCGGCTGCGCTGCAATAGCTCGAGTAGGGTGGTGCAGCAACCCTTAGGAAGGATCCCGTTTTATGACCTACCGCCGTTTCCCCGTTAGTGCCGCTGCGATCATTACGGTCGCGACGTTTACGCTAGCCGCCTGTGGCGAGAGCGGTGACGTGGGCCAGGCGGGCAGCGGTGGCAACGTTGACGGTGCGGATTCTCAGGACTCGGCGAAGTTGGACATGGATGGGGCGGAGGTTCTTCAGGACGGCAGCGGCAGTGGCGTCGACGTCTCGAAGCGGCTGTTCGAGTCCGCCGAGACCGTGGTCGTGGCGGAACCGAACCAAGCTGATCAAATGCAGGCCGCAGCGGTGGCAGTTTCCCTCGGCGCACCAATGCTGGTGCGGCACCCGGAGGCTGTCGACGAGGTAGATGAAGAGATCGCGCGTCTCGGTGCGGACCGTGTGATCGAAGTACCCGGCGACACAGACGAAGAAGACATCCAGGTGATCGCCGACACCGAGCCGATTGCTCCCGCCGACGGCGAAAGCGACATCGATGCCATCGCCGGTCAAGCAGCTGCGCAACCCCTCCCGATACAGCTTCCGCCAGTGCTTGCCACCGGTGAGACCTCTCGCGCCGCGGTTGCGTCGGCGATCTCGGCGGGTGCCGACGTCCAGGTGCTGGGGATCGCGGATCCAAGGGAGACGTCGGAAAGCATGCGTTTGGTGACCGAACAGGACACGCTGGCGATCGGCCAGCAGTGGGGCTCGAACGACGACTACCGTGCCCGTGTCGCACTGGCGAGCAACGGTGAGCTGCCCGGTGGCGGTGGACTCGTGTTCCCCGGCCGGCGCATGATTGCGCTGTACGGCCACCCGTACGGCCCCGAACTCGGCGTGATGGGGGAGCAGCCGCCTGCTGAAGCTGCGAAGCTGGCTCAGGAGTACGCGTCCTGGTACGAGGGCCTCGATGAGCAGCCGATTATCCCGGCCTTCGAGGTCATTGTGACCGTTGCCTCCGAATATCCCGGTGACGACGACAACTACTCTAACGAGACCCCGGCCGAAGATATCGTGCCGTACGTCGACGCGATCCTGGACGCCGGCGGATATGCAGTGCTTGATCTCCAGCCCGGTCAAGGCAGCTTCCTTGAGCAAGTGAAGATTTACGAGGAACTGCTGAAGCGACCGAATGTTGGTCTTGCCCTTGATGCAGAGTGGAAGCTGAACCCGGGAGAGGCGCCGCTTTCGCGCATCGGGAGTGCGTCTGCCGCAGAAATCAACGAGGTTGCTAATTGGCTCGCCGCGCTCGTGCGGGACAACAACTTGCCACAGAAGGCGCTGATTCTGCACCAGTTCCAAACGATGATGTACCCGGACCGCGAGAACATCGTGACTGGTCAGCCGGAGCTTGCATGGGTGCTGCACGCGGACGGTCACGGTGTGTCGGAGCAGAAATTCGACACATGGAACGTGCTGCGCGAAGACCTCGACCCAGAGTTCTTCATGGCGTGGAAAAACTTCATCGACGAGGACACGCCGATGTTCACCCCCGAGCAAACCTATGCGGACGTCAACCCGCGTCCGTGGTTTGTCAGCTACCAGTGAATAGGATGCGCTAAACCGCCTCGGCACCGCCGACCTGCACGCTAATGTGTGTCTATGTCGGTTGAATTGGATGAGGTCTACAACTTCATCGCGTCGCACGAGCCGTTCTCACATCTGCCCGAGGAGACACTTGCGGCGCTCCCGGCGCAGATGGGCATCACCTATGTCCGTCGCGGCGAAGTCATCGTCCAGCCTGGACAGCGCAACAACACTCTCCACATCATCCGCTCTGGGGCAATTGACATCGTTGGGCAGGACAATCTGCTGCTGGACCGGCGCGAAGCCGGCCTGAACTTTGGCTACTCCACCCTTGTCGGGGAACCCGAATCGCGCTACTACATGGTGGCGGTAGAAGACAGCGTGTTGTACTTGTTGCCGCGGTCCGCGTTCGAGGCGCTGCTGGCCGAATACCCAGATCTCGACCGGTTCTTTCAAACCGCGTCCAAGCGCGTGCGGCTGGCCGCAGAGGAAGTGCAGGACACCGCTGCTGCCGATGCGCTGCGTACACCGTTGGCGCAGCTGGTGGCGGGCCGGGAGTTGGTCACCTGCGAGCCGGACGCGTCCATCGCGCAAGCCGCCCAAACGATGGATGAGCACAAGATCACTTGCCTCGTGATCTCCGCAACAGAGCCTGGCATCCTCACCGACCGTGACCTGCGCTCGCGGGTGGTTGCCAAACGTGTCGACCCAGATTTGCCGGTCTCGCAGGTGATGACGTCACCGGTGCGCACAATCGACCAAGACGCGATGGTGTTTGAGGCAATGCTGTTGATGAGTGAATACGGCTTCCACCACCTGCCCATCGCAGGGCCGAACGGGATCGCCGGCGTGGTCACCTCCTCCGACATCATGCGCCTATTGCAGGCGGATCCGATCTACCTTGCCGCAGAGGTGGACACCGCCACCCTCGAGGAGCTAGACGGCGCCTACAAGCGCGCCGCACAGGTTGGGGTGCGGTTCTTTGAGCGCGGCGCCTCGGCTGCCGAAACGCAACGCCTGCTCACGATGATTGCGGACTCGGTGGCCAGGAGGCTGTTTGTCCTGGCCGTCGATAAGCTTGGGCCTCCTCCTGTGCCTTTTGCTTTTGTGGCTGTGGGCTCGCAGGCGCGCGGTGAGATGGGGCCGGCCTCCGACCAGGACAACGCGCTCGTGCTGTCAAACGACTACGACGCGGCCGCGCACGGAGAGTACTTTGCTGAGCTCGCGGAGTTCGTCTGCCAGGGCCTTGCTTGCGCAGGCCAGGCGTTGTGCCCAGGGGACATGATGGCCTCGAACGCTGCGTGGCGGATGACGGAATCGCAGTGGGATTCCACTTTCCACGGTTGGGTCACAGCGCCCGACGGCGAAGCGCTCCTGCACGCGCAGGTCTTCTTCGACTTCCGTCCGATCTTCGGCGGGGGAGAGGGCTGGGAGGAAATGGCCGCCCGTGTGCACGACTCGGCGATGGTTTCCGCGCACGGTTCGCGCCGCCTGCACACTCACCTGGCCGCGCTGGCGACGTTCCGCGAACCCCCGATCGGTTTTTTCCGCGGCCTTGTCGTCGAGCGCTCCGGTGAATATGCCGACACCTTAGACATCAAGCGTGGCGGCACCGCGGCGGTGGTGCAAATGGCGCGCCTGTACTCGATTACCGCAGGTACGGGCGAGGTTGACACGATCTCACGCCTCAAGAAGTCGGCCGGCTCGACGGTGTCCGAGAAGGGCGCTGGCGATCTCCTCGGCGCCTACGAGTACCTGTCCAATTTGGCCATGCGCCACCAAGCCGCGCAGGTTAGAGCAGGGGAGCGCCCCAACTACCACATCGACCCGAAGTCTCTGCCCGGGCGCGACCGTGCTGCTCTGCGCGACGCGTTCGGCGTGATCAAGTCGCTCCAAAACGCGCTGAGCAGCAAGTACCCAACCCGGGCGGTATGAAATGTTCACACGGATCTTACGGCCCAAGGGCAGGACGCTTGACGACGGCGCCTTGTTAGCCGTGGATGTCGAAACCACCGGTTTGAAGCCAGGCGTGGATCAGATGGTGTCCATCGGGTGGGTGCCGGTCAACAGCAACGTCATTGACCTGTCCGCGGCAGAGTATTTCGTGCTTGCCGGCGTGGAGATCGGGGATTCGGCGACCATCCACGGTGTCACAGATGACGATGTCGCCCGCTTCGGAAAGAATCCGGCCGAGGTCCTCGCGGCGTTCGAGCGCGCATTTGAGCGTCGGAAATTGCTCGCGCACTTCGCGCAGATGGAAACAGGATTCATCGGGCAACTGTTTTCCGACGTGCGCCGCGAGCGCTGGCGTCTGCGCGAGGACGAAGTCGTGGACACCATGACCATGGAGCGACGCCACATGGAGCGCATGGGAACCTACCCGCGGGGTGAGGATCTTCGGCTTGCCCGTGTGCGCCACCGCTACAATTTGCCGCATTACGGCAACCACAACGCGCTCACCGACGCGATCGCTTGCGCCGAGCTCTACCTGGCAATCGATGCGAGCCAGCGGCGTTGAGCTGAATGCCCCAAGTCTAAAGTGTGCGCATGTATGCTCAAGCCCATGCGTTTTGGACGAATTGCAACACCTGAGGGCATGACTTTCGCCGTTATCAACGACGAAGGCACCACCGCGAAAGCTATCGCAGGCACCCCGTTCACGGAGCCGGAGTACACCGGCAAGGAATACGCGCTTGAGGACGTGCGCCTGCTGGCTCCGACATTGCCCAGCAAGATCGTCGCCGTGGGCCGCAACTACGCCGACCACGTCGCCGAGGTGTTCAAGCAATCTTCCGAGCACCTGCCGCCGACAATTTTTATCAAGCCGTCTACGGCTGTGATCGGTCCGGGTGCGCCGATCAAGATCCCGGACTTTGCCACAAACGTGGAATTCGAGGGTGAACTGGCGATCGTCTACGGCGTGCCGTGCAAGAACGTTAAAGCAAGCGAGTGGAAGTCCGTCGTGCGCGGCGTGACCATTATCAACGACGTCTCCTCCCGCGACCTGCAATTTGCCGACGGCCAGTGGGCGCGCGCGAAAGGCATCGACAGCTTCGGCCCGCTCGGCCCGTGGATTGAGACCGACCTGGACAAGTTCGACTTCACCAACCTGCCGATCAAGGCGCACCTCACGCGCGACGGCAAGACGGAGACGAAGCAAGACTCCAACTCCAACCAGATGATCATGAGCATCGGGGAGATGGTCGAGTGGGTCACCGCCTCCTTCACCATGCTGCCCGGCGACGTGCAGGCCACCGGCTCACCTGCCGGTACCGCCGCGATGGTTCCGGGTGACTACATCGAGGTTGAAATTCCGGGCATCGGCCGCTTGGGTAACCCGGTCGAGCGTGCGTAGTTCGCTCTCAACTACAGGCTGAGCGCGCGCGAGATCGTGCGCAACTTGGCGGTGGTCTCATCCAGCTCCGACCGGGGGTCGGAGCTCGCGACCAGCCCGCCGCCGGCCCACGCGCGGGCCTGGTTTCCTGCGCCATTGACCTCAGCGCAGCGGATCGCCACCATGTACTCACCGTCGCCGCTTGCGTCGGTGTATCCAACCGCGCCCGCGTAGAAACCGCGATCCGATTCCGTCTGCAGGATCATTTTCGCCGCAATATCCTGCGGCGTTCCGCACACTGCGGGAGTGGGGTAGAGCATCTCTGCGAGCTCAAGCGCGCTCGGCGCTGGCGTGGTCGGAGATTCTCGCAGGATTCCCGCGATCGGGGTGGCGAGGTGCCACATCTCGTTCGTCTTCTCCAAGATGGGACGCGCCGGCACGGTGAGCTCGGTGCAGAAGGGGGCGAGAATGTCGCGGATGTGCTCAACCACGAACCGGTGCTCTTCGAGGTCTTTCGCTGAGGAAGCGAGCCGCTCGCCGGCTGCCGCGTCCGCAACGGGATCGTCGATTTTCCGCGCCGCGGAACCCGCCAGCGGGTAGGAACTCACGCGCACACCCTGGCGCTTGACCAGCACCTCAGGGGAAGACCCCACGAGGAAGTGCCCGTCTCGCCCAGCGGGTGAGAGGTCTGCAATGAACCCGTCGCCTGAAGCAGCCAGGTCGATCAGTCTGGCGGCAACCAACCGGGGATCGACGGGGGGATCAAACGCGATATCAACCGCGCGAGCCAGTACTACCTTTTCAAGGGCCGTGCGGCGGATCTCGTCCACAGTAAGAGCAACGCGGCGCAGATGCTCCTCTGGGGACGGATCGACTCCAGCAACCCGGGCGTGGAGAACTGCACCGGGGCCCTCGCGGTAATAAGGGTGCGGGTTCAGGATCCCTGGTTCCCGGATGATCGAGGCTGGGACTGTGAGCGCCGCTGGCTCTGCTTTGTTGAACGGAAGCGCGCCGACCACCATCTCGACCTCGCCCCGGGTGAGCGCGGCGGACGCTTCGCGCACATCGGTGAACGTGCGCTCTACGCCCTGCGTCCGGACGGATCCAGAAGTACGCGACAGCAGGAAGTCTGGTGCGGAGGACGGGCGCGACGGCAGCCGGGAAGATGGCATGGGGACACAGTGTATCGCTCCGCGAATTTGGCGCGATCATGGGAGTGAAGCCCTGGTTGTCCCGACGTTGGCCCCGTATTAATGTTCTAGTTTCTGTGGTTGTCGCAGTGACGCATGCGGCGCATTCTGTGGAAGGTAAATGCAGTGTTCAAACATGTGAAGCTCCGTGTGTTGGCCACCGGAGCGGCGATCGCGGTGGCGGTAGGGATCGCCGTAGGCCCACAAGCAGGCGCCCAGGACCTCTCGTCGCAGATCCAGCGCGATATTGCCTCCGCCGTCGATCAAGCCGCGACCGAGTGGGACAATTTCGTGCGGATGGCAACCGAGTCTCTGGGGAACGGGTCCTCGCTGCCAGTCTTACCCAACGGCCCAGTTGCCAACGGCCAAAACAGGGAACTCTCTATAAACGGACGTTCTTACCTGGTCTGGGTTCCGGCGAACTACAACCCTTCGCGCCCGATGCCTGTTGTGGTGGGATACTCCGCCTTGGGCAACTCGACAGAAGACTTCCGCAACTACTCCCGGCTGCGCGAATCCACCGCGGGCCGCGAGGCCATCATCGTCTACCCGCGCGCTATCGGAGCCTCTTGGGAGGGTCAGGCGACCGCGGCAACCGGCCCCGGCGAAGACATCGCGTTCGTGCGCGCCATGATCGATGATCTCGGCCGCCACTACAACATCGACCGAAACCGCATCTACGCCACCGGAATGTCCGCCGGTGGCGGTATGGCAGCAGTGTCTGCTTGCCACATGGCCGATCTCTTTGCTGGTGTCGCCAGCGTGTCCGGGGCCTTTTACACTCCGGTGAACATGAACTGCCAAAACCGGCCGATCGCTTTCTATGCGATCCACGGCATGAACGATCAGGTCATTCCGTACTACGGCGGTGAGCGCAGGGGCGCCCGCGTGCTCAACTTCCAGGAGGTCTTCTCCTCTTACGAACGCCGCAACCTCTGCGCCGGCGGCATCGACGTTTCGCCCGCCGCGGTCAATGCTTCCCGTGTCTCTGCCCGCGGCTGCGCCAAGCCAGTGCAGGTTGTCAAGGTCGAAGGCGGGGGCCACGAGTGGTTCGCGTATCCAAACGCTGCCGAGGAAGTATGGGCTTTCTTGTCTAAGCAGTCCAAATAGGCCGTCGATAAGCATCGTGCTTCTCGGCCTGTAGGGGGCGACCTGTAGCATGAACCGCATGACTGAAGCCTCGAAAATGCGCGTTCGTTTCTGCCCGTCTCCGACCGGTACTCCGCACGTCGGCATGGTGCGTACCGCCCTGTTCAACTGGGCGCAAGCGCGGCACGATGGCGGCACGTTTGTCTTTCGCATCGAGGACACGGACGCCGCGCGCGACTCGGAGGATTCGTACCAGGCGATCATTGATTCGCTGAACTGGCTGGGCATGTCGTGGGACGAGGGAGTGGTCACCGGTGGGCCGCACGAGCCGTACCGCCAGTCGCAGCGCATGGACATCTACAAGGATGTGCTGGACAAGCTCATCGAGGCCGGTGAGGTCTACCCGGCGTACTCCACCAACGAAGAGGTCGTTGAACGCCATAAGGCGGCCGGCCGCGACCCGCAGCTGGGCTACGACAACTTCGACCGCGACCTCACCCCGGAGCAGATAGAGGCGTACGAGGCGGAAGGTCGCAAACCCGTCTGGCGTCTGCGCATGCCGGAGCAGGACTGGACCTGGAACGACCTGGTGCGCGGCGAGGTGACCTTCAAGGCGGAGACACAGCCGGACTTCGTGGTGGCGCGTTCCAACGGCGCGCCGCTGTACACGCTGGTTAACCCGGTCGACGACGCGTTGATGGGCATTACCCACGTGTTGCGCGGCGAGGATCTACTGTCCTCCACCCCGCGTCAGATGGCGCTGTACGAGGCGCTCAAGCGCATCGGCATCACCGACTTCACCCCGCAGTTCGGCCACCTGCCGTTTGTGATGGGCCAGGGCAACAAGAAGCTGTCCAAGCGCGACCCGGAATCGAACCTGTTCAACCACCGCGACAACGGCATCATCCCAGAGGGCATGATCAACTACCTTGCGCTGCTGGGCTGGTCGCTGTCGTCGGACCAGGACATCTTCACCGTCGATGAGTTCATCAAGGCGTTCGACGTCTCCGACGTGCTGGGCAACCCGGCCCGCTTCGACCAGAAGAAGCTGGAAGCGATCAACGCGGACCACATCCGCATGCTCGAGCTTGGAGACTTCACGCAGCGCCTGCGCGACTACCTCACCGTGTACACCGACTTCCCGGCCGACTACCCGGAGGAGAAGTTCGCTGTTGCGGCCGAGCTGGTGCAGACGCGCATCAAGGTGCTTTCCGACGCGTACGGGCTGCTGAAGTTCCTGGTCACCGCCGACGAGGAGCTCGTGTTGGAAGAGAAGGCTGCGAAGAAGAACCTCAAAGAGGCCGCAGTCGAGCCACTTGACGCGGGCATCGCCGCGCTTGAAGCGCTCGGTGAAGGGGAGTGGACCACGCCCAACATTGAAGCCGCTTTGAACAAGGCGCTTATCGACGACCTCGGGTTGAAGCCGCGCGTCGCCTTCGGCGCGCTTCGTGTCGGCGTCTCCGGTGAGGCGATTTCCCCACCCCTGTTCGAGTCCATGGAGCTGCTGGGCCGCGATTCCACGCTGGCGCGTTTGCGGGCTGCCCGCGCGGTCACACCGTACGAGGCTGCGCCAGCTCAGTAGCTTCGCTCCGAAGAATCGCACCAGTGTGATTCTCTCGCCGAATTTGGCGCTTAAGCTGGCGATTTGGTGCGAATCGAGGCCGGTGGTTATAGTAATCAACGTTGTTCAGCGCCCCACGGGCCTGGAAAACGAATGGCCTATGGTGTAATTGGCAACACTACGGTTTCTGGTACCGTCATTCTAGGTTCGAGTCCTGGTAGGCCAGCTGCAGAGCTTTACTGAAGTTCTGTGTCCTATATGCCCCGTTCGTCTAGCGGCCTAGGACGTCGCCCTCTCACGGCGGTAACACGGGTTCAAATCCCGTACGGGGTACAACGAAGCTCCCAGTCTGGTCCGACCAGCTGGGAGTTTTTCCCATCCCGCACCTGGGTGTGGTGCCTGCGGGGTAAGTTGTTTGCATGTCGAAATTTCCCCGCGTCTTGGCAACGGCGATCTGCGCCGCCGCAGTGTCGTCCACCTTCGTCGCCCCGGTGACTGCCGGTGCCAGCAGCGGGAGTTCTGTCGCCGACACACTCTCCGCAGTGAACCCGCTGTCATCGCTGCTCACAGGCAACCCCACCGACACCGGCTCAAGCGTGTACGACGCCTCCAGCATCCCATTTGCAGGACTCAGCCTGTCGTCGAACTTTCCACTGTTTGCAGTCCCAGCCCTAATCCTCGCTACACTCGGCGGAGGTTTGCTGGGTTCGCAGATGTATCAGCGACTCGGCAGCTCCAACGCGTCGCTCAGCTCTGGCTGGACAGATGCGGCAGACACGTTCCCGGACGAAGACGCGCAGCCGGCCGAGTTCCGCAGGATCTCGCACGTTGAGAACGACATCTACGAGGTCGTCGTGTGGTCGCACGCCATGGGCCGTGAGGTGAAAAACGAGATCATCCTGCCCGGTGGGCCCGACAACACCGAACCCCGCCCCACCTTCTACCTCATGATGGGCGCAGATGGCGCTGCTGGCGGATGGTCCTGGCGCAACTCCTCCAACTACCAAGAATTCTTCGCCGACAAGCTCGTCAACGTAGTCACCCCCATCGGCTCCGTCTCGTCCATGCAGGCGGATTGGTACATCGACGACCCGGCAACCGGTACGAACAAATGGTTGACGTACTTGACCAAGGAGCTCCCTCCGCTTATCGACGAAATGTTCTCGGGCACCGGACGCGATGGCATCGCCGGAATCTCTATGTCCGGAGGACCTGCGATCTCTATCGCCTCCTATGACCCCGATCGTTTTGTCGCAGCAGCGTCCTACTCGGGGTGCCCTTCGACAACGGGTGTGGTTGGCGGGCTCTACACCTCCTCGGCGGTGAAGATGAACGGCGGTGACCCGGTGAGGATGTGGGGCTACCCCGGCGACGAGGCGTGGGCTGCCCACTCGCCAGTCCTACACCTCGACGCGCTGCGTGATACCGAATTGTTCATCGCCGCTGCCCAGGGAGTCCCCGGTGAAATCGACGGAATCAAGCATTCTTCGGAACGCCTTGGCCCGCCGGCGATGATCGAGGCCGCGTCGTACGCGTGCTCGAAATACTTCGTGGATACCGCGCGTGCTGCCGGCCTGGACGTGAGCTGGTACCCGCTTGTCGAAGGCACGCACAGCTGGGGGCTGTTTGAGGACTCCATGCGCGAAAGCTGGCGCCGCCTCGGCCCAGCGATGAACGTGAAGCCCTATCACCGCGCAACTCCGATCACGTCCGAGCCGCCAACATCTGAGGCCCCGCAGCCGCTGGATCGCGAAAACAGCAGCGCAAGCAGCCGCTAATCTGCATGCCACCCGGTAGCATTTGCGCCAAGAATTCACGTTTCGGGGGAAAGTTTGAGAGGAAGAGCATGCTTAACCGCCGCATCGCCGGAGCAGTATTCGCTACATCGCTGACGCTCGGTGCTGCCACTGCACCATCGGCCACTGCAGAGCCCGATGTTCCGGGCCCGCTTAACGACGGGCGGAGTAGCTTGAGCAGCTCGCCGATCGCAGCCGGGCCAGCGATGGTGATGGGCAGCCTGATGGGCGGTGTGTTGGGCAAGGCGCTGTTCGGGGGATCGTCGATAAGCAACAATGCCCAACCGGTGACTCCCAATACTGACGGGCCGATCGGTGAGCTGCGCGGCGTTGAGCAGATCTCGACAACGGTGTGGCGGGTGACCGTGTACTCGCCGTCGATGGACAAAGAGATTGTCAATGAGGTGATTGCTCCGGTCGGTGGCCCGGACAACCTGACGCCGCGGCCGACGTACTACATGCTCGGTGGCGCGGGCGGCACGCCGTGGACCGATTACGACGGGACGGTGGAGTTCTTTGCAGATAAGAACGTGAACGTCGTCTCGCCGCGGGGCACGCGCGGCACCATGGTCACCGACTGGAATGTGCCGCACGATGAGTTCGGCACGCTGAAGTGGGCGACGTATCTGTCTCACGAGCTGCCGCCGGTGATCGACGAGGTGTTCCACGGAACCGGGCGCGACGCGATCGCCGGCGCCTCAGCACATGGCGGGCCGGCGCTGATGATCGCGACGATGTCGGACCGGTTCGTTGCAGCAGGCACGTATTCGTCGTGCCCGTCGACATCCGGGTTGGTGGGGAAGCCCTTCGCGCGACTCGGCGTGCGGTTCTACAACGGCGATCCCTCCAAGATGTGGGGCGGCCCTTTCAGCTCCGGATGGGAAGCGAACTCTGCGGTGAACAACCTTGACGCGCTGCGTGGAAAGCAGCTGTTCCTCACTGCGTCTCGCGGCATTCACTCGGAACACGACGACCGCATGACCGACTCTCCCGACTTCCTCCTCGTACCTGACGAGCAGGTGGCGTACGTATGCTCGCGACACTTCATGGCGCGCGCGGATGCCAAGGATGTCGACTACGACTGGTATGAGCTCACCGAAGGCACGCACAACATGGGCACGTTCAAGCGGCAGTTGCCGCTCACGTGGGAAACTGTCGGGCCGGCCCTCGGCGTGGAGTGACGACACCGCTAGCGTTGCGGATAAGCCCCGGATAAAGGGTCTTTACTTCGCGTGTTTTTGTTGCCCGGCGCGGGTGAACTCCCAGTGCTATGGTTGGCGCGATCTTAAGCGAAGCTAAGGAGACGCATTGTTTACCGCACGAAAGACCTCGCCCGTCATTGCCCTTCTGGGTGCCACCGCTATCGCCCTTGCCGGTTGCTCGGAACCGCCAGAAGAAACTCCCGAAACCACTGCGGCAGACAACGGCACCGCCACCTCCGCAGCTCGCGAAGGCGATAGAGCCGGTGCTGGCGAAGCTGCATCTTTGACCCTTTACACCTCCGAGCCGGAGGAAAAGGTCGATGAGATCATCAAGGCCTTCAACGAGGAGCACCCCGACATTGATGTTCAGGTCCACCGCGCGGGCACCGGCGAGCTGAAGGCTCGAATTGAGGCCGAGCGCAGCTCCGGCGCGGTCGAGGCGGACTTGATCTGGGCCGCCGACGCTCCGACGTTCGAGGAGTTCAAGTCGAACGACCTTCTGGCCAAGTTTGAGAATGTGGACTCCGACGATGTCCTTGAAGATGCGGTTGACCCGGATTCCTTTTACGTGGGAACCCGCCTCATCCCGACAGTAATCGCATATAACACCCAGGTCATCGACGAGGCAGATGCTCCGCAGTCGTGGACGGACCTCACGGACGAACGCTTCCTGGACAAGATCGTGCTGCCGGACCCGGCCGTGTCTGGTGCGGCCGCATACAACGCGACCGTGTGGATGAACGACTCTCAGCTCGGCGAGGAGTGGATCACCGCGCTCGGCGAGAACAACCCGATGATCGCCGCCTCAAACGGCCCGACCTCGCAGGAGATTGCGGGCGGCGGTCACCCGGTCGGCATCGTCGTGGATTACCTCGTGCGTGACTTGGCCGACAAGGGCTCTCCGATCAAGGAGGTCTACGCCTCCGAGGGATCGCCGTACATCACTGAGCCGATCGCGGTGTTCAAGGATTCCCAGAACCAGAAGGCTGCGGAGCTCTTCATCAACTTCATCCTGTCCCAGAAGGGCCAGGAGTTAGCGGTCGAGCAGAACTACCTCCCGGTGATCGACGGAGTCGGCACCCCGGGTGACGCGCCTGAGCTCAAGGACATCAAGCTGATGGAAGCTGACCTGAAGACGCTGACCGATGACCGGACCCGCTCGGTCGAGTTCTTCCAGAACGCGCTGCAGTAGGTAACGGGGCAGTGGCACGGGGCAAAGAAGGACTCACCTTCGGGCTCCGCTTGGCGCACCTTGGTGTCTGGCTTGTCGCAATCGGGGTGTTCGCTGCCCCGCTAGCGTTAGTCATTTCGCTCGCGCTGGGAGGCAACCAGTTCCCCGTGCTTATTGAGCAGGGGCTGGGAAGGGCGACCTGGAACTCGATTTACACCACGGTGCTGTCATCCGTCGGCGCCGTGATCATTGGCGGGACGGTCGCAATCCTGCTGGAGCGAACCGACGTGGGCGGTACAACTGGCCTGCGCCTCTTCCTCCTCTCTCCGTTGCTCGTTCCGCCGTTCGTCGGCGCCATCTCCTGGTTGCAACTTTTCGGACGGAACCAGGGGCTCAACGCGGTGTTCGACCGCCCGATCTGGGACCTCTACGGTGCCGACGGCATCGTCTTCCTGATGACGCTGCACTCTTACCCGGTCGTGTACGTCATCGTCTCTGCGGCGCTTCGTTCAATCCCATCCGATTTGGAGCTCGCCGCAAGGGTAGGAGGCGCATCCAGCGGCACCGCCCTTCGCACCGTCACCATCCCTCTCCTCGGGCCAGCGTTTCTCAGTGCGTTCACGTTGACCGCCGTGTCCAACCTGGCGGACTTCGGCATCCCTTCGATTCTCGGTTCGCCGGTGCGGTTCGAAACCTTGGCCACCATGGTGTACCGGATGATGGAATCCGGGACCGTCTCAAACCCGCTGCAGGTTGTCTCCACCGTCGGTGCTGTGCTCATGCTGCTCGGCGTCGCGGCGGTCGTTGCCGATTACGTTATCTCGCGGCACGAGACATCCACCGTGACCGGCGGTGGCACGATGAAGCTCGCCCTCGGTACTGCCAAACTCCCAGTCACCATCGTGACTTGGGTACTCGCACTCGCCATCACCGTCGGGCCGCTGCTCGGCTTAACCTACCGCGCACTCCTTCCCGCTCCTGGAGTGCCGTTTAATGCCGAAAACATCTCCTTCGACAACTTCTCGAAAACGTTGGGTAACCCCCGGGTAGTCGACGGGTTCACCAACTCCGTCATCCTCGCCGGCGGGGCCGCCCTGCTGTGCGGACTACTCGGATGGGCAATCGGCATCTTGGTCACCCGCACCCGCTCGCGGATGAACACGCCGCTTTCCCTGCTCACGCTGCTCCCTGCAGCGCTGCCAGGCCTGATCATCGGCGTCGGCTGGGTCATCTTCGGCCGCTACACCGGCATTTACAACACGCGCTGGGTGATTTTGCTCGCCTATGTCTGCGCATTCACCGCCATGGTGCTGCAGGCCGTGCGCGCGCCGCTGGCGAAGACCCCGGACGCGGTCGAGGAAGCAGCGCAGATCTCAGGCGCTGGCCGGCTGCGCGCGATCTGGGACACCAGTGGACGCATGGCTCTGCCTGCTGTGTTCTCCGGCGCCGTGCTAGTGGCTGTGACCGCAGTGCGCGAGCTCACTGTCTCCATTTTGCTCGTCGCACCTGGCACCACAACTATCGGCGTGCAACTGTTCAACCTGCAGCAATCCGGCAATTACAACCAGGCCTCCGCCCTCGCTTTGATGTTCGCGATCATCGGCATTGTCGCGCTGGCGCTGACGGTTCGGGGTCCCTCCAAGGAGTCTTAGATGAGCGATATCGCAATCGACAACCTCTCCGTCGTGTTCCCCGATGGCACCGTCGGCCTCGACGAAGTGAGCCTCACCGTCAACAGCGGCGAGTTCGTTGCCCTCGTCGGTCCATCGGGGTCCGGCAAGACGACGCTCTTGCGATCGGTAGCTGGTTTCATCGAGCCGTCGTCAGGCTCAATTGCCCTCGACGGCACCGACGTCTCCTTAACCCCGCCGGAGAAGCGCGACATGGGCATGGTGTTTCAGCAGCACGCAGTCTGGCCGCACATGAGCGTCGCGCAAAACGTGGCCTACCCGCTACAGCGCCGCGGGGTGGGGAAGCAGGAGCAGCGACAGCGAGTCGAGGCCACGCTCGAGCAGGTTGGCCTTGCGGGCTACGGCAAGCGCCGGCCGTCGACGCTTTCCGGCGGCCAGCGCCAGCGCGTCGCCCTCGCGCGTGCGATCGTCTCCACCCCGAAAGTCTTGCTTCTCGACGAAGCGTTGTCCGCCCTCGACGAGCCGTTGCGCGATTCGCTGCGCCGGGAGCTGGTGACCCTCACGCGCGAATCCGACCTCACCACCGTGCACGTCACGCACGACCGCAAGGAAGCCATCGCCATCGCCGACCGCATCGCACTCCTCCGCGACGGCCAACTTGAACAGTTCGACACCCCGCACACGATTGTCACCCGCCCAGCCACACCTTGGGTCGCATCGTTCATCGCGGATGCCACGCTTCTCGACGGTCGCGTGGAAGACGGCCAAGTGATCACGGAAGACCCAGCATTCGCTTGGGATCTCAGCGAAGTCGAAATGATCGGAGATCCGACATCGCAGGTCACCGTTGCAGTGTTGCCGGGGGCAGTGACCGTCGGGTCGGAGTTGGGCCCGCAGTCCCGGCGCGGCGAAATTACCTCTGTGCTCTTCGAGGTCACCGGCTACTCGGTCAATGTGCAGGTTGGCAGCGTGGTGTTCCGCGCCCGCACCTCGACCGCGATGCGACCTGAAGTGGGCCAAGCAGTGGCGGTTTCTATCGCCCGCCCGCTCGTCTACCCGATGTAGCGAAGTCGTCGCCAGCTGGGGATTTGTCGTTGGGCTGATCAATCTTTTATGATTACCAAGTCGCAAACGCGTACGCGCCCCGTTCGTCTAGCGGCCTAGGACGTCGCCCTCTCACGGCGGTAACACGGGTTCAAATCCCGTACGGGGTACAACTTGGAAATAATAGGTGCAGCCCAGCTTTGACATAAGCTGGGCTGCATGCCTTTAACTGAAAAGTCTCCCGCGTCACCCGATTACCTTCCAGGTGGGTTGCTCAGCGCCATCGGGAACACCCCGCTCGTGGATTTGTCCGCGGGCTTCGACCATTCCGCCACCGACGTCGTTGAGGTGTGGGGCAAGCTCGAATCCTTCAACCCCGGAGGCAGCGCCAAGGATCGCACTGCGCGCGCACTGGTCGCCGACGCAACCGAGAAGGGCATTCTCTACCCAGGCGCCATCGCCGTCGAGTCGAGCAGCGGCAACCTCGGTGTGGCTCTGGCCCGCGAGGCTGTCACGGGTGGGTGGGAGTTCCACTGTGTAGTGGACCAGCGCACCAACGGCGCCACCGTCGCCATGATCGAAGCGCTCGGCGCCACCTTGCACCCGGTCACCGAACCGGATCCGGAGACCGGCGACTGGCTCGCCGCGCGCCGCAAGAAGGTCGCCGAGCTCAAGGACGAACTGGGCGCGGTGAACTTGGACCAGTACTCCAACCGCGCGGCGTTCGACGCCCACGATTTCGGCACGATGGCTGAGATCGTCGACCAGCTCGGCCACGCCCCGGAAGTCCTCGTAGTTTCGGTGAGCACCACCGGCACCGTCGGCGGGTGCCTACGTCACATCCGCGAACACAACTACGACACTCAGGTCATCGCAGTCGATGCGGAGGGCTCAGTGCTTTTCGACGGCACCCGCGGCGAGCGCATCCTCCCGGGCTACGGCGCCGGGGTGGTGCCCGAACTCTCGAACGAAGTTGAACCGGACCGCGTGATCCGCGTCACCGCCAAAGACGCGGTCGCAGCCGCGCGCGGTTTGGCGCGCTCCACTGGATTTGTGCCGGGGGCTTCGGGCGGGGCGGTTGCTCATGCCGTCGATAAGCTTGCGCGCGAAGGCGCGCGCGAGATCGCCGCGATTTTCCACGACGACGGCCGCGCGTACCTCGATACCGTCTACAACGATGAGTGGGTGCAGCAATGCGTGTAGCGATTATCGGTGCTGGTCCGCGCGGGCTCTGGGCCGCTGAAGCACTCATGGAACGCGCGCGCCAACGCGGCGCCGCCATCGAGCTCGCGGTGTTCAACGACGGCCCCATCGACACGGCGTCCGGCAACGGCGCGTTCCAGGAATCCCTGCCTGACGAGTGGTTGCTCAACGTGCCCGCCCACGTCATCGAGACCCAGCTCGGCAGCTTCAACGATTGGCGCGGCGCCACCGACTCCTTCCCGCCGCGCAACACCGTGGGCAGGTTCCTCCAGGCCTCGTGGCGCGCGCTCGAACAGCACCTTCCGCCGCGCTGCTCGCTTGAATTCAGGTCAGAGCAGGTCACGGAGCTTTCGCTTGACGACGCCCACGTGCTCCTCGAAGGCGAGCCTTTCGAGGAAGTCCTGCTGGCCACCGGCCACGCGCAACACTGGCCCGGGTCGTTGGCAGGTGCAGAGATTGCCGGACTGCCCGTGATTGCGCCGGCGTACCCCGCGTCGCAGCTCGACTCGGTGGGGGAAGATGACATCGCTTTGGTCCGTGGCGCCGCGCTCACGTTCATCGACGTGACCCGCTACGCCAAAGCTAAGGTGTTCTTCCCGGTCACGCGCACGGGACGGTTCATGGAGGTCAAGGCATACCCGGATGATGCGGTGGCGCGCGAACTCGCTCCGGTGATTGCATCTGCATCCGAGCAGATCCTCGACAGCGGCAGCTTTGACGAACTGGTCGCTATTCTCGCGGACTGCGCCTCCCAGGTGCTCAGCATCGTGGGCGGCGAGGGCAGCGAGTCGGACATCAGCGCTGTGCTTGCCGGCGAGGACTTCTCCGGCGATCCGGTGGCAGAACTGCGCGCCTCTCTTGCCGCGGCAGAAGGTGAGCGGCCGTGGACCCCGGCACTTGCGGTGGCGCTCGCGTTCCGCGATACGTACCCGGCCATCGTTGAGCGCGTCTCCTTCGGTGGGCGTGAAACCCTTGGCGGGCAGCGTTTCGACGCGCTGACCCGCACCCTTGAGCGCGTCGCGTTCGGCCCGCCGCCGGCATCCGCCCGCGATCTGCTCGCGATGCTCGATGCTGGCCGGATCCGCACCGACGTTTTCAGCCGTGGCGACGAGGACTTGGCCGCCCTGGCCAAGGAGGTCGGCGCGACCGTGGTCATCGACTCGGTGACCGCGCCCGCAGGCGTCGTCGAAGGCACGCTGGTCGGCGATCTTGTCGAGCGCGGCATCGGCACCCGCTACGCCGACACAGATGCGCTGCACATCGAGCGCGATGGCACCCTGGTCGGCCAGACCCGCATCGCAGCGGCCGGCCGCATGAACGAGGGTCTCATCCTCGGCCACGACACACTGCGCCGCGACAAGCACGACGTGATCGAGCGCTGGGCGGATCGCGTCAGCGCGGCCGCGATGGACAACCCCGACCGAGTTCACGGCCTGCCCCCGCTCGTACCGCGCAGCTTCGACTGGTCGGAAGCGCTGCTCGCCGACCCGGAAGAAGCGCAGCGCCTCATCGATGCCTTCGGCAGCCCGGTGAACGTGCTCAACCCGGGTCCGATGGAGGCGAACATCGCCGAGCTCGTCGCCGCGGGCGAGAACATGGGCGTGGAGACGAAGATCTTCTACGCCCGCAAGGCGAATAAGGCCCTTGTCTTCGCAGACACCGTGCGCGATACGGACCACGGCGTTGACGTCGCCAGCGAGAACGAGCTGCGCCAGGTCCTCGAGCATGGCATGCCGGGCCACCGCATCATCTGCTCCGCCGCGATCAAGCCGGCCCCGATGCTGCAGCTCGCGATCGACAACGGCGTCGTCATCTCGGTGGACACCCGCGCAGAGTACGAACGCATCCGCGCCCTCGCCGAAGCAGCCGGCACGCAGGCCAAGGTCGCCCCGCGCCTCGCGCCGGATCCGGGCACCATGCCGCCGACGCGCTTCGGTGAACGCCTGCGGGATTGGGATCGGCATTTGCAAGAGCCGTCGACAAGCGTGCGTGTGGTTGGGGTACATGCCCACTTGCACGGATACGCTGCGGCCGACCGTTCGAGCGCACTGCGCGAGTGCATGGAGCTGATCGACCGGCTGCGCGACGCCGGGCACGCGCCAGAATTCATCGACATCGGCGGCGGCGTGCCCATGCGCTACCTGGAGCACGAGTCGCAGTGGCGTGACTATCAGGCGGCGATCGACGCGCAGCGCGAAGGTTACGCCGCGCCGTTCACCTGGAAATCCGACCCGCTGCGCAACACCTACCCCTACTGGCAAGAACCGACGCGCGGCGCGTGGCTCGAGCAGGTGCTCGGCGATAGCGTCGCGGAGGCCATGCAGGCACGCGGCTTGCGGTTGCATCTCGAGCCGGGCCGTTCGCTTCTCGACGGCTGCGGCGTCATCCTCGCCCAGGTGGCCTTTGTCAAGACACGCTCTGACGGGCTTCCACTCGTTGGGCTGGCGATGAACCGCACCCAGTGCCGCACCACGTCGGACGACTACCTCACCGATCCGATCTTGCTCAAACGCGGCGCAGATTCGGAGCCGATGGAGGCGTTCTTGGTCGGCGCGTACTGCATCGAGGACGAGGTGATTCTGCGGCGCAGAATCCGCTTCCCCCGCGGCGTGGCGGCGGGCGACATCATCGCGATCCCGAACGCGGCCGGCTACTTCATGCACATTCTGGAAAGCGCGTCGCACCAGATCCCGCTGGCGAAAAACGTCGTCTACCCGCCGGGCGAACTCGACGCGATCGACCAGCGCTAGTCCAGCGCTAATTCGGCGCTAAGCCAGTGCTGCGGACAGCTCCTCGGCGGCGGCCGTGAGCGCCTTGCCCACCTTCGCAGCGGGGCTCGGTCCGAGACGCTCCGCGGGGCCGGACACCGAGAGCACAGCGACGACGCGTCCGTCTGCGTCGAAGATCGGTGAAGAGGCGGAGGCGAGGCCGACCTCGCGTTCCGCGACGGATTCTGCGAGGCGGAATTTCTTCACGTCGGCGAGTTCTTCGGGGCGGAAGGGGGAGGCGTCGATAAGCGAAAATGCCCCGAAAACCCGAGCGGCGGAGCCTGCGGCGAGGGTGAGATGGGAGCCGACGGGGACGGTGTAGGTGAGGCCGGACTCGGGCTCTTCGGAGGCGATGCAGGTGCGGGTGTCGCCGGTGAGCTCGTAAAGCTGGACCGATTCGCCGGTAGTTTCGACGAGCTGGCGCATGATTGGGCCGGCAGCGGTGATGAGCCTCGGCGGAGTGCCGGAGGCAAAGTGGGCGAGTGCCGGGCCGATGGTCCACGCACCGTCGGCGGTGCGCGCGAGGATGTGGTGGACCTCGAGGGCCGTGGCGATGCGATGGGTGGTGGCGCGCGGCAAACCGGTATCCTGGCTGAGGCTGGCCAGCGACTTGTCGCCCCTGGCAACGGAACGCACGATGGCAACGGATCGGTCGAGGACCTTGATCCCGGAGTCTTCGCTATACTGTCTCACAGCATGGATACTATCATCTCGCATTCTGGAACCAAGGAGGAGTTGCGGTGGCTGATCAACCCTTAACGCTCGCGGAGAAGGTGTGGCGCGACCACGTCGTCACCAAAGGCGGGAACGGCGAGCCGGATCTGATCTACATCGACTTCCAGCTCCTCCACGAGGTGACGTCGCCGCAGGCGTTCGACGGGCTGCGCATGGCAGGTCGCGCGATGCGCCACCCAGAGCTGCACTTGGCAACCGAAGACCACAACGTGCCCACTGTGCCCACCGCGGGCATAGTGGGCGGCAACCTGCTTGAGATCGCCGAGCCGACCTCGCGCACCCAGGTGGAAACCCTGCGCAAGAACTGCGAGGAGTTCGGCGTGCGCCTGCATCCAATGGGTGATGTGAAGCAGGGCATCGTGCACACCGTAGGCCCGCAGCTGGGCATCACCCAACCGGGTATGACCATCGTCTGCGGCGACAGCCACACCTCAACGCACGGCGCGTTCGGCTCGATCGCGTTCGGCATCGGCACCTCCGAGGTCGAGCACGTCATGGCGACGCAAACGCTGAGCCTCAAGCCGTTCAAGACTATGGCCATCGAGGTCTCCGGCGAACTGCAGCCGGGCGTGACTGCGAAGGACCTGATTCTGGCCATCATCGCCAAGATCGGCACCGGCGGCGGTCAGGGTTACGTTATCGAGTACCGCGGCGAGGCCATCGAGAAGCTCTCGATGGAAGCGCGCATGACCATCTGCAACATGTCCATCGAGGCGGGTGCGCGAGCCGGCATGGTCGCGCCGGACCAGAAGACCTTCGACTATGTGGAGGGCCGCGAGTACGCGCCGAAGGGTTCCGATTGGGACGACGCGGTGGCCTACTGGAAAACGCTGCCCACTGACGACGGAGCGCAGTTCGACGCAGTCGTGGAGATCGACGGCTCCGCGCTCACCCCATTTGTCACCTGGGGCACCAACCCCGGCCAGGGCCTGCCGCTCAGCGAAAACGTGCCGCACCCGGAGGACTTCACCGACGCCGCCGCCAAGCAAGCCGCGGAGAAGGCCATCGAGTACATGGACCTCACCCCGGGCACCCCGCTGCGCGACATCAAGATCGACACCGTGTTCCTCGGCTCCTGCACCAACGCCCGCATCGAGGACCTTCGTGCAGCCGCCGAGGTGGTCAAGGGCAAGCACATTGCCGACGGCACCCGGATGCTGGTTGTCCCATCCTCCACCATGGTGAAGCAGCAGGCGGAGGAAGAGGGCCTGGACAAGGTCTTCACCGAATTCGGTGCCGAGTGGCGCACTGCGGGTTGCTCCATGTGCCTCGGTATGAACCCGGACCAGCTGGCGCCGGGGGAGCGCTCGGCATCCACAAGCAACCGCAACTTTGAAGGCCGCCAGGGACCGGGTGGGCGCACACACTTGGTTTCCCCGCTGGTCGCCGCCGCGACCGCAATCACCGGCCACCTCGCAAGCCCCGCCGACCTGTAAAGGAGCAACCATGGAGAAGTTCACCACCCACACCGGTGTCGGCGTGCCGCTGACCCGCACGAACGTGGACACCGACCAGATCATCCCCGCGCGCTACCTGAAGCGCGTCTCCCGCACCGGCTTCGAGGACGGGCTGTTCTCCAATTGGCGCGAAACTGAACCCGGGTTCGTGCTGAACCAGGACGCTTTCAAAGACGGCACGGTGCTGTTTGCCGGCACCGACTTCGGCACCGGCTCCTCCCGCGAGCACGCCGTATGGGCGCTCATGGACTACGGCTTCCGCGCCGTGTTCAGCCCCCGCTTCGCAGACATCTTTCGCGGCAACTCCGGCAAGGCCGGCCTGCTAGCCGGGATCATGGACGAGGCCGACATTGAGTTGATCTGGAAGCTCCTCGAGCAGGAACCAGGCCAGGAAGTCACCGTCTCTCTCGAAGATCGCACCGTGCGAGTCGGGGAGAACCTCTTCCCCTTCGACATCGACAACTACACCCGTTGGCGGCTCATGGAAGGCCTCGACGATATCGGGCTGACGCTTCGCGACGAGGGTGCGATCACTGAGTTTGAGGCACAGCGACCGTCCTTCAAGCCAACGGTTTCTTAAGCGCTTAGCATTGCGGTATGGCCGATGATCCGCGCGCCGCGCGACTTCAGGAGCAGATGCAGCTCGAACGCGTCCGCCACCACCAAGCAATGAACCGTGCGCAAGCGGAGATTCAGCGGCTGCAAGCTGAGGTGCGGGACTACCGCATCCAGGCGAACAACGCGACGCGCGAGATGACCAACCTGCGGCGTGAACTACTTGAGCTGCGCAACCAACCAGCAAACCGCAATCCCCAACTGGAGCGCGAAGAACTCGAGTCGAAGCTCAAGACCGAGCGCATGGAAGCAGAAACCGCCCGCAACGAAGCGAGACGGCTTCGGGAAGCGACGCGCCTGCTTGAAAACGAACTTCTCCTGCTTGCCACGGACTCGAATGCCGCACGAGTCTCCGGGCAGGAAGCTTGCATCGCGGAGCCTGGTGCGGGCCGGTCAAACACGATCCACCGCGTCGGGATGATCGGTGGAGAGTCGGCACAAGCTCTCACTGGGGCTCCGGTCGCAGGGAAAGGCCCCTACCCGGTGCTCGCCCATGTGCTCAACGGTCAAGCGATCAGGCTACTCATAGACATGTCCCACGGAGTCGACGGTGTCACCGTGCCCGTGGATAGGTTTGCAAAGCTCAGCAAACTGGAGGAGCAGCGCGCTATCGATGAGCGGGTGCGAAAACAATCAGTTCGGGCGCTTGTGGCAGCACTCCAAGAGGCCACCGAGCGGCTTCGACGCTATGAAAACGCCGAGATCGCACAAACGGTCACCGAGGGAGTGCCGGAGGCAAACCCGTACGAGAAGAACCCAGACGGGTTCTACCGGATCGGCGCGGTCGGCACCGATGTCGAGGTGATCATCAGCGACACCGCGGAGATCCCCACGCTCGACACTGTCGAACACACCGGCAAAGGCGGGTTCGTGGACACCAACTACGGCATGACCATCGCGGGGATCGACGGTGGCATCCACCCGATCTACGGCGAGTTCAAGGACGGCTTCTTGTTCCGCGTAGTTATTGACCTCACCGAGGATTTTCGCCGCGACGGGCTACTCAGCGATTAACCGAGCTTCTGGTCGATCTGTTCAAGGACCTCCGGGGCGAACGCGCCGAGGAAATCGCGCGACGCGTTGACCACGCCCTCGATTCCGGAGCTGATATGTGCCTCGAACTGCTCGTCGGAGTAATCCCAGCTCCGTGGCAGTGAGTAATTCACGCCGAGGATGGCTCGGTTGTACTCCGGATCCTCCAGCGCGGTAGCACTGGGGTATGCGTTGAAGTTGTTGTAGCTCTCCACCCATAGCAGGAGGTCGTCAAAGCGGTCGAGACCCACGGAATCTATCGCCACGGTGCTCACGATCGCCAGCGCGGGATCAAACGAACGAATCTGCATGCCAATGCCGGAGAACCCGGTGGCCAGCGTCTTGCCGCCCTCGAGGATGTCGTAGCGCCATCCGTGCTTGTCAAAGAGTTCCTGCACGCGCGGGATGGAAATCGGTTTCAGTTCTGGGGTGCTCATGGGTTACGCCTCCAATTCGTCCACAATGTGCGGCAGGTGCCCACGCATTTGCTCAGCGACGTAGTGGATGCCGGAGAAGTAGAAGCTGAGCATCTGGCGCAACTGCTGATCGGTCACCCCGGCAGTGGTGAAAAACGGTGCCTCGATGAGTAGCACTGCGGTCTCGTCCTCGCGCACAATCGGGTGGAGCCGGATCAGCATCATCATCTGGTTCAGCGTGTTGGACTCATAACGCAGCGTTTCAATGTCGTTGTCAGTGCGCGCGGTGGCCAGCCAGCGGGTGGAAACCTTGAATCCGAAGTCCTCGATCTGGAAGAACACCACAAGGCCCGGAAACGCGGTGCGCGTCGTGCCGTCTTCGCCGCGGAAGTACATCAGGTCGAACTCATCTAACACCGTCTCGATGCGTTCTTGGTCGACTGGTGCGAAGGTTTGGGTCATCGTCGGTCCTTTCGTCGTCAAGCGAAAAAGCTCTCTTGCTCGGCTAGTGCACGGGCAGTGCAGTGGGGATGTAGTCCGCGCCGGTGAGTTGGCCCTCGCGGAAGTGCAGCACCCACACCGAGCCCTTTTTGGCGTTGATTTCGGTGTCGATCGGGAGGGTCCCCTGCGAGGAGAGCCAGGCGACCATGTGGGGGATGATTTCACCTTGCGCGCAGATCACGCTCACCCCGCCGAGGGCAACGATATCCATGAACGCCTGCTGGGCATCGACCATGTTCTCCAGCCAGGCGTGATCGCCAAAGCGGGCATCGACGGTGACATCCAAGTTCAGCTCGTCCGCAAGCGGGGCGACGGTGGCCTGGCAGCGGTCCGGCTCCGCTGAAAACACGCGCGTCGGCGCGAAGGGGGCGAGCATCGGCACGAGCATCTCGGACTGGCGCAGGCCCTTCTTGTCCAGCGGGCGTAGGTTATCGTCGCCGGTCCACTTCTCGCGGTCGTGGGCGCGGGCGTGGCGCACGTACAGCACCCGCGCGTCCGCCGGAGTGTGGAAGCGTTTTTGTGCCTTCGCCAGCACCTCGCGGTCCAGGTCGTAGCTGAGCAGCCCTTTGGCCTCGTCGATAGGCAGCCAGCGGATCTCGTCGACCTCGTCGTTGGGTGTGAACTCCCCGCCGGTCACCTCACCCGTCCAGTAGTAGACCACCTTCGTGGTGTTCTTCACCGGATACACCGTCTTGCCAATCAGCTTGCCCAGGCGGACCTTGTACCCGGTCTCTTCTGCAATTTCGCGCACAGCAGCCACCACGAGCGACTCGCCCGGATCGAGCTTGCCCTTGGCCAGCGACCAGTCGTCGTAATGCGGGCGGTGGATCACCGCCACCTCCAGCGACTCCGGAGCGCTTAAGTCACCGCGCCACAACACCGCTCCCGCGGCAAGGGTGGTGCGGGGGAACTCATTTTGCGGCTTGACGGGCACTTCCTGGTGCCGGCCGGTGATGAACATCTCGCCGGACGTGTCTTTGTCTTGCTCGTGGAGCTCGGAAGTAGCCATGGGATCTATTGTGTCGTAGAGCTTCGCCCACTGCATCCTCCCACGCGCCAGCAGTAGTCAGGTGTTAGCGTTGTCGCATGGTTAACGTGGCAGTCATGGGTGCCGGATCATGGGGTACCACCTTGGCAAAGGTCTTCGCCGACGGCGGCAACGCAGTGCAATTGTGGGCACGCCGTCAAGAGTTGGCGGACATCATGGCCACCACGCGGGAGAACCCTGATTACCTGGCAGGCATTGAGCTGCCGGAGGCGATCACCCCGACTTCGGACGCCCACCAAGCGCTAACACCAGCAGACATCGCGATCTTCGCTGTGCCCAGCCAGACCATGCGTGAGAACCTCACCGACTGGACGCCGCTGCTGCGTTCAGACACCACGCTGCTGTCCATTTCCAAAGGCATCGAGACCGGTACTCACATGCGCATGAGCGAGATCATCGCCGAGGTGACCGGTGCCGACCCCAGCCGCATTGCGGTGCTCTCCGGGCCGAACCTAGCGCGCGAGATCGCCGAAGAGCAACCGGCAGCAACGGTCATCGCCTGCGAGGATGAGAACCGCGCAAAGCTGGTCCAAGCCGCCTGCGCGACGAACTACCTGCGGCCGTACACCAACACCGATGTCATCGGCTGCGAGATCGGCGGCGCCACCAAGAACGTCATTGCGCTCGCCTGCGGCATGGCGGCTGGCCAGGGCCTGGGAGAGAACACCCTCGCCACTCTGATCACCCGCGGCCTCGCCGAAATCACCCGCCTTGGCCTCTCGCTCGGCGCCGACGCCCGCACGTTCGCGGGCCTCGCCGGGATGGGTGACTTGGTGGCTACCTGCTCCTCGCCACTCTCGCGCAACCGCACGTTCGGCGCGGCACTCGGCGCGGGCGCCACGATGGAAGAAGCCAAAGCTTCGACGAAGGGCCAGGTCGCCGAGGGGGTAACGTCCTCGCGCAGCATCTTCCAGCTCGCCGAATCGCAGGGCGTCGACATGCCAATCACCGCAGCCGTGCACGCGGTATGCCACGGAGATTTCAAGGTCAGCGACACCGTCGCCGCGCTCATGGGCCGCTCCAAGAAGGCTGAGTAGCCCCGGGTACGCTCGACGTGTGATTCGCATTGCCGTGATTTACGGTGGCCAGTCCACCGAACATTCGATTTCCTGCATCTCCGCCGGCGCCATCATCGCCGAGCTCCCCAAAGACACCTACGAGGTCTACCCAGTCGGCATCACCCGCGACGGTACCTGGGTCGAAGGCTCACTCGACCCGGTTGGGGGAGCAGCATTGCCCGAGGTCGCCCCAGGCAGGGCCATTTGCTTATCGACGGCACCTTCAACCCGCGGTACCTTCACCGATGCCGCAACCGGCGAGGCGGTGGCCGAAGTGGACGTGATCTTCCCCGTGCTGCACGGAAAGTACGGTGAAGACGGCACGATCCAAGGCATGTTCGAGCTTTCCGGGATCCCGTACGTCGGCCCCGGCGTGCTGGCCTCCGCATGCGGAATGGACAAGGAGTACACGAAGAAGCTCGTCGCCGCGGAGGGCATCCCGGTGGCCCGCAGTGTCATTGTGCGCGAGCGTGGTGCGACAGTCAGCGAGGCGGACAAGCAGCGCCTCGGACTGCCGGCATTTGTGAAGCCAGCCAACGGTGGCTCCTCCATCGGCGTCTCCAAGGTCGAGCGCTGGGAGGACTTGGACGCCGCACTCGAACTCGCCTTCGAGCAGGACGGGAAGGTACTTGTCGAAGGCGCGCTGATCGGCGACGAAGTCGAACTCGGCGTCCTCGAGCACCCAGACGGCAGGCTCGAAGCATCGTTGCCAGCAAAACTCAACGGCACCGAGGATTCAGACGAGGGCTTCTACGGCTTCGAAACGAAGTACCTGGACGACCACGTCACCGCCACCATCCCCGCGCCCTACGACGCCGCAACGGTGGCCACCCTGCAATCCATGGCCATCACCGCGTTTCAGGCGCTGAACTGCAAGTCGCTGGCGCGCGTGGACTTCTTCATGACGGATGCCGGGCCCGTGCTCAACGAGATCAACACCATGCCAGGCTTCACCCCGATCTCGATGTATCCTCAGGTCTGGTTCGCCAGCGGCATCTCCTACGGAGAGTTGCTTAACGTGCTGGTCACTGCCGCTATTGCGCGGGCACAGCCTCAGCGATGAAGTCGGAGAGGTTGGTGATGATCTCGTTCGACCCGGTAATCGGGAACGTCGCCGCCACATCCGCAGCTCGCCCCAGGGCGTAGTACACGGTCGTTGCATCCGCCTCGTCCTGGAACCAGGGGATCTCGTTGACCTGGGTCAGCGCGGCACCTGCGTCGTAGCCGGGTGGCAGTGCCACGCCGCAGCGCAGCACGACAGGTTCGAAGCCGGGCTTGATCCACACCAAGGTGTCCTCACGGTCCACGTGGACATTGACAAAGCCGTCCGCGATCTCGTTAGGCGCTGCCTGCTCCAGGTCCCCGCACGCGGCGGTGTCGCCTTCGGCAAGCGTGGAGGTAGGCGCTGGAGTCGGCTGCGCGTCGCTCTGCGGCAGCGAAGCTGCGTCGATCTCCTCCACCGGCGGTTCGTCGACGAGCTCGGTGTCCGCGGTGACGGCCAGAACAGGGGAGCGGTCGACGCTGAACCAGGTCGCCATCGTGGACGCCGGGTCGTTCACCTGCAGCCATTTCACCCCGTCGAGCTCCGTGATCATGAATTCCTCGGCGTACTCGTTGTACTGCAACGGCAGGTCGACGCCACAGCGCAGGGTGACGCGCTCGGTCGAAGACTTCTGCCACGCTGCGCTTCCGGATGGAGCCGGCTCCGCCAGCTCTGCTCGGGGATAGGTGGCGATCTTGGACGGGAGGCCGTCGATAAGCTGAGTGCACTCCGGCGAATCAGCCATGGGTGCGGGAACTGGCGCCATGGCTACCGGCTGCAGCGCGACTTGGTTGAAGAAGTACCGCGAGCCGAACAGGACGCCCGCGACCAACGCGACGGCGAGCCCCAGGATGATGTAGATGGGTGTCCGGTTAATCTTGTACGTGTCCTGCGCTGTGGAGCTCATGGCGGCTCAGTCTATTTGAAAGGCCCTGTCAGATCGTGATTCACACCGGATTCCCGGAAACCGGGCCGACCTTGGGGGAGGTGGGGGAAGCCGGCGTGATCCAGGCGATCTTTTCCGCCGCGCCCTCCACCATTAACGGCGACGATGCCGCGGTGCTGACACCGTCCACGCCGAACTCGCGAGTGGTGGCCAGCACGGACATGCTGGTGGACGGCCGCCACTTCAGCGCCGACTACACCACGCCGTTTCTCGTCGGGCGCAAGGCGGTCGTGCAGAACTACGCCGACATCGAGGCGATGGGGGCGCGTCCGCTAGCTGCGTTGCTCGCCATCTCCGCGCCGCCCGAAACCCCGGTTGCCGTGGTGGAGGAGCTCGCGCGCGGCCTCGGCTCGATGACCCAGGAGTGGGCCTCCGAGCTGGTTGGCGGCGACGTGACCTCGGGCGAGAAACTGGTGATCTCGGTGACCGCGATCGGTTCGCTCGGCGGCAACCTCGACGCGCTGCGCCTGGACCGCGCGCGGCCGGGACAGCGCGTGGTGGCGCACGGCCACCTGGGATACTCCGCAGCAGGGCTCGCACTGCTGCAATCGGGCGTGCGCATTCCGGCCTCACTTGAACCGTTGGTGCAAGCCCACCAAGTACCGGAGATCATCCCGGGCCGAGGCGTGGTGGCGCGCTCCGCGGGAGCGACCGCCATGACCGACAACTCGGACGGCCTAATCTGCGATCTGTCCACAATGGCGCGAATGTCCGGCATCGGCATTGATCTGTCCTCCGTGGCCATCAAACCGGACCGGCTGTTGGAAGACGCGGGGCTGCTTCTGGGCATCGACCCCTGGAAGTGGGTGCTCACCGGCGGGGAGGACCATGCGCTCATCGGCACCTGCGATGGCTCGGCGCCGGTCGGTTTCCGCTCCATCGGCACAGTGATCCGCCAGCAGGGCGTGCGGGTTGACGGCAAGGAGCCGGCCTACACCGGCGGATGGGAGAGCTTCGCATGAGTCTGCCGGTGCACGAATCCTGGATGGGCGCGCTCGGGCCCGTCGAAAAGCAAATCCACGACATGGGTGACTTCCTGCGAGCGCAAGACGCGTACCTTCCGCGGGGCAACGACATCCTGCGCGCGTTCCAGCAACCCTTCGACGAGGTGCGCGTGCTCATCGTGGGCCAAGACCCGTACCCCACGCCGGGGCACCCCATGGGGCTGGCGTTTTCGACGCAGCCAGGGGTCGCGCCGCCGCGCTCGTTGGTCAATATTTACAAAGAGCTTCACGACGACCTGGGCATCCCGCCCCGGCAAGACGGCGACCTGTCGGCTTGGTCGAACCAAGGGATTCTGCTGCTGAACCGCGTGCTTACGGTGCGTCCCGGCACACCGGGTTCACACCGCGGCAAAGGATGGGAGGCCGTGACCGAGGCCGCGATCCGGGCGCTCGCGGAACGGGAGGCACCGCTGGTGGCAATCCTGTGGGGCCGCGACGCGCAGACCGCCAAGGCGTTCTTGGGGAAGACTCCGGTGATCACCTCGCCGCACCCCTCGCCGCTGTCGGCATCGAGGGGGTTCTTCGGCTCGCGTCCGTTCTCGCAGGCGAATGAGGCGCTGATCGCCCAAGGGGCAGAAGCTGTGGACTGGTCGTTGTAAACTACACCCTCATGGCCACACCTTCCGCTTTCGATGGTGCGCAGCTCATGGCGTGGGCGCGTCGCGCAGCTGGCGAGCTGAACCGTCGGCGGATGGAAATCAACAAGCTCAACGTCTTTCCGGTTCCGGATGCGGACACTGGATCGAACATGGCGCACACTATGGCAGCAGCTGTGGAAGAGGCGGAGCAGCTTGGCACCGACGCGGATGTGCGACAGGTGGCAGAGGCCCTTGCCGTCGGAGCTGTCAAAGGTGCCCGCGGCAACTCCGGCGTCGTGTTGTCGCAGGTCATGCGCGGTATTGCTCAAACCGTTTCTGAGGACACCCCCGGCGGCGCGGTGATTGCGGATTCGCTCGCCGCGGCCGTGACCTTCGTCGACCGCGCGATCGCGGACCCCGTCGAGGGCACCGTCATCACAGTGCTGCGCGCTGCCTCAGTCGCAGCCGCTGAGGCCGTGACTTCTGCGGCCGATCCGACCAACCCAGGTATCGATGAGGTCGCCCAGGCCGTCACCGAAGCCGCCCGCGTGGCGCTGGCCAGCACCCCCTCCCAGCTCGAGGTGCTGCGCGAGGCAGGGGTGGTCGACGCCGGCGGCACCGGCCTCGTGGTCTTGCTCGAGGCATTGCTTGACGACGCCACCGTGCAACCCACCGAACCCATCGACCTCGAACCGGACGCCCCGGTTGCCCACGGCACCACCGGCAACCTCGAAGTGATGTTCATGTTCGCCGGCGACGTCGACGTTTTGGAGCGCGAGCTCAGCGGGATGGGGGACAGCCTGGTTATCGCGCGCCTCGATGGCTCCGCGAAGGTCCACATCCACTCCCACGACGCTGGCGCGGTGATCGAGCGTGCCTACGCCCTCGGCGAGGTCAGCGAACTGCGGCTGGAGATCCTGCCCGCAGATCCCACCACCCACGCTCCCGAGCGCGTCATCGTGGCCGTCACGCCTCCCGGTGCGCTGACCAGGCTCTACGAACTTGCCGGCGCGGTCGCGGTACAGCCAGGCGAGGACGTTGTCGCGCGGATCCTCGCCACTATCCGCCGCTCCGAGGCCAGCGAGGTCATCCTTTTACCGAACGGGTTGCTGAACCGCCGCAACCTCGCGGCCGTCGAGAAGGCAGCGCGCGCCTTCGAGCAGACCGTGACGCTGCTGCCCACCGTGCGCCTCGTCTCCGGCATCGCGGCGCTGACGGTTCACGACCCATCCCAGCCGCTCGCTACCGCCGCATTCACCATGTCCGAGGCTGCCGGCGAGATGCGCACCGCCGTCGCCCACCGCGCTCCCCGCGCTGGTCTGATTCAGGGCGGGCCGGTGGCAAAAGGCGACGTTGTAGTCACTTCCCACGGCGAGACCGTGCTCATCGCGGACGACCCGATCACTGCCGTCGAGCGCACTTGCTCGCGCCTCCTCGCCCACGGCGGCGAGCAAGTAGCCATTTTCTTCGACCCGGAGGAATTCGACCGTGCCGAGCTTGACGCACTCGAAGACACCCTTGGGGTGGCGATCATGTCCTACCCAGCAGACAACCTGGGCGCGATCGCGGAGATCGGGGTGGAGTAGGCCAATGCTCGGGTTCGATGACACGCGCCCGCTCAACCTCGTGGTGCCGCTGAAGCAGGCCAGGGCGATCTCGAAACACCTGGAGATCGAGACCTGCGGCGAACTCCTGCGCTACTACCCACGCCGCTACCTGCACTACGGCACCGGCGAAGACCTCACCGGGCTCAAAGACGGCGACACCGTCACCGTCATGGGCACCGTCACCGGCTCGCGCAGCATCCCAAACCGGAAGCAACCAAAACGACCCATCTACAAGGTCGACATCTTCGACGGCCGCACCACCTTCACCGCCACCTTTTTCGGCTCCGCGTACGCGTCGCGCGTGCTCAAAGAGGGTCGCCGCGCCATGTTCACCGGTAAGGTCTCGTGGTTCAACGGTGCGGCCCAGCTCCAGCACCCGGACTTTGTGCTTGTCGACGGCCCCACCGACGCGACCGGCTCGCTCCGCCAACTCTCACACTTCGGCGACCTGGAGGAAATTCTTTCCGGACGCGAATGGCTGCCCATCTATCCCGCCACCAAAATGGTGAGCACCTGGACCATCATGGGCGCCGTGCACGCGGTGTTGAAGTCACTGCCGCAAATCGAAGAACCACTCGGATTCACACCGATCGGCTTCCTTCCGCTCAACGCCGCAGTGCGCCAAATCCACGAACCCGGCCCGAAGGGCCCGGAGGCCGCACTTGAGCGCCTGAAGTACGACGAGGCGCTCTCGGTCGCGCTCGCCATGGGGGTCCGCCGCGCGGACGCCGCGCACCACAGCGCCCCGGCGCTGCGACGGGTTGAGGGACGCGACCAGGACACCCTCCTGCGCCACCTGCCGTTCCCGCTGACCAAAGGCCAGAACGAGGTGCTCACAGAAATCAGCGCCGACATGAGTTCCACGCAGCCGATGAGCCGGTTGCTCCAGGGCGAGGTCGGCTCCGGGAAGACGATTGTTGCGCTGCTCGCCATGCTGCAAGCGGTGGACAACGGCGCGCAGTGCGCCTTCCTCGCGCCTACCGAGGTGTTGGTGATGCAGCACGCGCGCTCGCTGACCAACACGCTCTTGCGCGCCGGTGTGCCGGTGCGTGTGGTGGCTCTGACCGGGTCCATGGGGGCCGTCGCAAAGCAAGAAGCCCTGTTGAAGATTGTCTCGGGTGAGGCGGACATTGTGGTGGGTACCCATGCCCTGATTCAGGAAGGAGTGGAGTTCTTCCGTCTCGGCATGGTGGTGGTCGACGAGCAGCACCGGTTCGGCGTGGAGCAGCGCGACCAGCTTCGCGCGAAAGCGGGGGAGACCACGCCGCACCTGCTGGTGATGACGGCGACGCCGATCCCGCGCACCATCGCGATCACCGTCTTCGGCGATCTTTCCGTATCCACTCTGAAAGAGCTGCCGGGAGGCCGCAAGCCCATCCAGTCTTCGGTCGTGCCGGAGTTCAAGCCGAAGTGGGTGGCGCGCGCTTGGGAGAAGATCCGCGAAGAGGTCGGCGCTGGTCATCAGGTCTACATCGTGTGCCCGCGCATCGACGGCGACGGGGGAGTCACTGATACCGCAGCCGCCCTGGCGCAGGGCGAGCTCCAAGGCCTTGAGATCGCCGTCCTCCACGGACGCATGAAGGGCGAGGAGAAAGACGAAGTGATGGGTGCTTTCGCCGCTGGCGCCGCCGACGTGCTCATCTCCACGACCGTCATCGAGGTCGGTGTCGACGTCCCGAACGCGACGGTGATGATGGTGCGCGAGTCCGAGCACTTCGGCATCTCCCAGCTGCACCAGCTGCGCGGGCGCGTCGGCCGCGGCGGCAACCAGTCGCTGTGCCTGTTCCACACCTTCGCCGAAGAGGGCACGCCCGCCTTCGAGCGCGTGAGCCAGGTCGCCGCCACACTCGACGGCTTTGCGCTGGCGGAACTCGACCTACTCAACCGCCGCGAAGGCGACGTGCTGGGCAAGGAGCAATCCGGCATTGGCCGCACGCTGCGCCTAGTCAACCTGGTCGACGATTACGCGATAGTGAAGCGCGCCTACGACGACGCGGCGAATATTGTTGCCAATAACCTCGAGTTCGCCCGCGCCGCGACGGCCAACTTCGCGCCGGAGGACTTCGAATACCTGGACAAGAGCTAGATAGGACTGGGACCGACATGTCACTGACCCGCATCATCGCCGGCGAGGCCCGGGGCCGAAAGATCAAGGTCCCGCCAGAGGGCACCCGCCCCACCTCCGACCGCGCCCGCGAAGGACTCTTTTCCTCGCTCCAGGTGCGTTTCGGTTTCGCTGGCCAGCGGGTCCTGGACCTCTTCGCCGGTTCGGGCGCGCTCGGTCTCGAGGCCGCCTCCCGCGGCGCGGAAGAAATCGTCCTCGTGGAAAACGACCCGAAAGCCGTCCAGATCATCGAGCACAACGCCTCCGTCGTCGGCCACCCGAACGTGCGCATTGAGCCGGTCAAGGCCTCCGCCTACGTCGCCCGCGCCCCGCGCAAGCACTTTTCCATGGTGCTCGCCGACCCACCCTACGACCTCGCGGACGAGGCAGTCGCGGAAATGGTCGAAGCACTCAAGCCATTGCTTGTCGACGGCGCCGTGGTCGTTGTCGAACGCCATCGCGAGAGCCCCGAAACCGCTTGGCCCCCGGAGTTCACCCCAACCGGCCAGAAGTTGAAGAAGCGGCTGTACGGTATCGCCAGGATGGATATGGCCGTCTACTCGGATCCGGATGAAGGAGATGACTAAGTGACTACCGCAGTGTGCCCCGGTTCGTTCGATCCGATCACGAACGGCCACCTTGACATCGTCACCCGCGCCACCCGCCACTTCGACGAGGTCATCGTGCTGGTCACCGGCAATCCCACCAAAACCTCGGGGCTTTTCACTATCGACGAGCGCGTGGACCTGATCCGCGAAGTCACCGCCGACAACCCCAAGGTTCGAGTTGACCATTGGGGCGGCCTGCTCGTCGATTACACCACAGCGCACCACATCACCGCGCTGGTCAAGGGGCTGCGGTCCTCGTTGGACTACGAGTACGAGCTTCCGATGGCGCAGATGAACCGCCGCCTCAGTGGCGTGGACACGTACTTCCTGCTTACGGACGAGAAGTACGGCTACATTTCGTCCTCGCTCACCAAAGAGGTAGCGAAGTACGGCGGGGACATCACGGGGCTGGTTCCCGACATCGTTCGCGAGGCGATTGCGAAGAAGTTCGGGTGAGCTTGACCCTTGCCGGTGTCGGCGCATCGGTCGCGCTCGGCGCCGCACTGCAACGCATCTCCGGCATGGGCATGGGGCTCATCGCCGCGCCCATCCTCGCGCTCCTACTCGGGCCTATTGACGGAGTGTTGGTGGTCAACGTCATCGCCGTCATCAACGCTGCTCTGAACACCCGCAGCATGCGTGCGGACATCGACTGGAAGAAGTTCGCACCGATCGCAGCAGCTTTGATCCTCGGCGTGATTCCGGGCACCTGGGTGATCCCACGTGTGTCCACCGACGCACTCCAGGTGCTCATCGGTGTACTTCTGATCATCGCGCTCAGCGTTGTCACCCTTGGCAAACGCAAAGTGCCCAACGTCGAGGGCGTGGTGCCCGCGGCGATCGCCGGCGCGGTCGGGGGTTTCATGAACACGCTGTCCGGCGTGGCCGGGCCCGCGATCACCGTCTACGCCCAGGCCGCGCGGTGGGATCAACGCATGTACGCGGCGACGCTGCAGCCGATCTTCTTGGTCGCCGGGTCGCTGTCTTTCGCCGGCAAGGAAATCTCCGGCGCCGCCGATATCGGTACTATCGACCCCGCCATCTGGGTCGGTACCCTCGCTGGCCTTGTGGTTGGCGTAATCGTCGGCAAGCAATTGGCTCCGAGGGTGCCGAAAGAGCGAGCCCGCCGGATCGCGCTCAGCTTGGCGTTCCTCGGCGGGCTTACCGCGCTGGTGCGCGGCGTCATCGGGCTGGCTAGCTAGTTAGAACAGGGTCGAGAGGAACGCCTGCGTGCGCTCGTGCTGCGGGTTGTCCAGCACCTCGGCGGGGGCGCCCTGCTCGGCGATGTGGCCGTCCGCCATGAACACCACGTGGTCCGCCACCTCGTGGGCGAACGCCATCTCGTGGGTGACCACCAACATGGTCATGCCCTGAGCTGCGAGGTCCTTCATCACTCGCAGAACTTCCCCGACAAGCTCGGGGTCGAGGGCGGACGTGGGTTCGTCGAAAAGCATGAGCTTCGGGTCCATGGCAACCGCACGAGCGATTGCCACGCGCTGCTGCTGACCGCCTGAAAGCTGGATCGGGTACGCATCCGCCTTCGACTCGAGTCCGACCATGGCCAGCAACTCCATCGCGCGCTGCTTGGCCTGCGCCACCGGCTGTCCCTTGACGTGCACGGGGGCTTCGATGATGTTCTCCAGCACCGTGCGATGGCCAAACAGGTTGAAATTCTGGAACACCATGCCAATGTCGCGGCGCTGCTTGGCGGCATCCTTCTCACTGATCTCGTGGAGGATGCCGCCGCGCTCGTGATAACCGATGAGCTCGCCGTCGACGTAGAGGCGACCGGCAGTGACCTTCTCGAGGTGATTGACGCAGCGCAATAACGTGGACTTACCGGAACCGGACGGGCCGATGATGCAGGTCACTGTGCCGGGCATGACCTCGAGGTCGATGCCCTTGAGCACGTCGAGATTGCCGAAGGATTTCCAGACGTCGACCGCCTGAACCATGGGAGTGTGCTTCACGGTCATGTTCCTAGCGTCCTTTCTGCTGGGGCTCATCGACAATCTGCACGTTCTGGGGGATCGTGCCTTCCGCGTCCGCGAGGCTGGCCAGCTGGCGCCTGGTGAGCTGGCGAGTCGCGCCCTTTTCAAAGTGCTGTTCTAGGTAGTGCTGGCCCACCATCAGGAGCGAGGTGATGGCCAGGTACCAGGTCGCGGCGACCAGCAACATCGGCACCGGCTCGAAGAGTGCGGCGGCGATGTCCATGGAGCGGCCGTACAGCTCCAGGGAGTATGGCACGGCGACGACAAGCGATGAGGTCTTCAGCAGCGAGATGAACTCGTTGCCGGTGGGCGGGATGATGATGCGCATCGCCTGTGGAAGCACCGTGCGGCGCATGGTCTGGGACCAGCTCATGCCCAGTGCCTTCGACGCCTCTACCTGGCCTTCCGGCACCGACGAGATGCCCGAGCGCACGATCTCGGCCATGTACGCCGCCTCGTTCAGGCCGAGGCCCACAACGGCGAGCATGAACGCCGACGACGTGAACGGCTCGAGCGAAACTTCGGCGAAACCCAGGTTGATCGAGTCGTAGATCGCGCCGAGCAGACCCCAGAACATCAGCTGCACGTACACCGGTGTGCCGCGGAAGACCCAGAGGAAGATCCACGCAATGGATTTGAACACCGGGTTCGGGCTCATCCGCATGACAGCCAAGATCACGCCGCCGATCACACCAATGATCATCGCGAGAACGGTGATTGCGATCGTGTGGCCGGCGGCCGTTGCGATGCGGGTGTCAAACAGGTACTGGAAGTAGGTGTCCCACCCGTACGCCTCGTTTCGGGCGGCGCCGATGACGAACCAAACCGCCAGTGCGATCAGCACTGTGGCGAGGATCCAGCGACCGGGGTGGCGCAGCGGCTTAGCCTCGATGCGCTCGGGGCGTGTGCGGGTACTCATTGCGTTGCCTCCCTGTACGGCTGCTCATTGATCATGGCCTCGTCGAGGAGGCCGCTTTCTACGTTCCATTGGTCCAAGATTCGCTGGTACTCCCCGGTGTCGATAAGGTGTTGCATCGCCGCCGCCATCGCTTCGGCGAGGCCGGAGTCTTTCTGCACCGCGAAGCCATACGGTGCGGCATCGAACATTTCCCCAACCAGCTCTAGCTCACCGTCGGAGCGCTGCGCAGCCCACGCCGTCGCGGGGGAGTCGGCGCTCAACGCATCGGCGCGTCCCACAAGCGCGGCCAGCGCAGCGTTGTCAGACGTGTCGAAAGACAACACGGTGAGCGGCTCCTCGCCGCGCGCGATGCACTCATCGTTCTTCGGGCGGACATCGTCGGTTTCCGAGACAGTGGTGCGCTGCACTGCAACAATCAACCCGCACGGATTCTCGGGGTCAACCCCGCTTCCTGGTTGCGAGGCCCACTGGATACCGGCGTAAAGGAAGTTGACAAAGTCGAAGCTCTCGCGGCGCTCCTCGGAGTCGGTGAACCCTGACATCCCCGCGTCAATGCTGCCCGCCTGCACGGCTGGCATAATCATCGCAAAATCCATCTCAGAAGGCTGGAACTCCAAGCCCATCACGCTCGCCAGAGCGCGCCCCAGATCCATCTCCAGGCCGATCAGAGCACCCTGCGAGTCCTTGAACTCAAACGGAGCGAACGGCGGATTCGTCCCCGCCGTCAGCGTGCCCTTCGCCGCCACCTCAGGCGGCACCATCGCGGCGATCTCCGGCACGGCATCAGGAGTGGCTGGTTCCCAGCCCTCAGGGTTTCCGCCCTCGGCGTTGGTCACACACCCAGACAGCAGCGCAGCGGCCGCCACACACACCGCGGCCACCCGTCGCCGAGGTGCTCCAAATGTCAACTGCATATTTTTCTCTCGAGTCAATAAATTCGTCTTCCTGCATCGTAAACCCCAATCGGGAGGTCGGAAAATTCGCCATTGCTTAACGACGGATTCCGCGTCGCAGAATCACCTCGTCCTCAGCCTTGTAGCGCGCTGCCAGCCCGCCGAGCAGACATACGCACATATGTTCGAACGCTTAGATGGCTTTGTTGGAGTCAAGTTCTATGCTGGCGACACGTTCAACTCAATTGGGGGAAATTTGCCGTCATGACTACCACGCTTGCCAGCCCACCTGATTCCCGTGGACGCCTGATTGTCGCTCAAATCAAGCACAACCACCGGAAATCAAACACTGTTCGCGCTGAACTCCTCGACCTGATCGCCGATTTCGATGAGTTGGATCTCGCGAGATCATTCGGTGCGAGCAGCACGGCCAGCTGGCTAGAGCGTGAGCTGAGGTATCCCACATCCACGGCATACGAGTACGTTTCCGTTGCCAGAAAACTACGGGTCTACCGGGGTCTTTTTCACTTCTTCCGGGCCGGAGTGATCGATTACACCACAGTGCGGTTTCTGCTTCGCTACGTCAACCACGAGAACCAGGACCAGCTCATCGAACTCGCCACAACTCTCTGCTTCGCGGAACTCGAGAAGGCGCTCGCCGGAGGGGAAACCGACAAAGATAAACCCGATGCCCCATTCTTCAATGCCCGCAAACGCAAGGATGGGTGTCTCGAAGGCGACTTCCTGTTGCCACCCGTAATCGGTGAAGCGTTGCTTGCCGCGTTGAAGATCGCGCAGCTCGCCGCAGAGGGCATCACTGATAGCGGAGAAGCCATCGACAGTGATGCCTTCATTGCCGAACTGGTTAACGCATTGAATGGGGCGGAATCCGATGATCCAGACACTGACGGCGAAGAACCAGAAAAGGAACCAGAAGAAGCCGGCGGTTTTGATATCGGCTTCGATGACTTCGAAACAGATGCTGCGGGAGACGACCAAGAGAGCTGGAGTGAAGAGGTAAACCTGGGCCCTGGCCCAGAAATCGAGGAAGCCTGCCCCGGTGAACAGACGAAACGCTCCAGCGAGATCTCACTTCGCACAATTCGCGGATTGCCCTCGCGTTACGGTCCGCCAGTCAAAGCTGATATGTATGACGCGTTCGTCACCATGATCAACATGGTCCGCACCTTCCCGCATCCGGCAACTCGGGCACCCGGGGCTCAAGTGACCGTCATGCTCACTGAAGACGGCAAAGCATGGATGCCGTCAAACCCGCAGGCCCCGTCGAAGGTGGTACAGAGCTACGTCGCCAATGCGATGGTCCGCGGGCACCTGTTGGACTCCAGGGGCCTGACCATGCACTTCGGACGCTCGCGCCGGTTTGCCAGTGACGGTCAAATTCAAGCGCTGCTTTCAGTATGGGGGCACCAATGCGCGATGCCGGGGTGTACCCACTCCAGATTCCTCGAGATCCACCACATTCGCGAATGGGCGGAAGGCGGCAAAACTGATATCAGCAACCTGATTCCGCTGTGCTCGAGTTGCCACTCCAAAGTGAGTCACGGCATTGCCAGGATCGTTGAAAACGGACCGGTGCTCGAGTTCAGCTTTCTTGACGGCTCCAGGTTCATCTCCACCAATCGGAGCCTGCCCGAATCGGCATCATTCGAACTCATCGAGCATCGCGACGACCCCTCGTTCGCGTAGTTTCCGCGGCGCAGAAAATTCTGCGAGGCAGAAAAAGTTCTGCGAGGCGGAATTGGAATCCAAGCGGGGGAGCCTAACGCTGAACGGTTCGCAAACCGCGCATGAGCAGCTCGATGAGCTGGCCAACGACCATGGAGCCGATTGCGATAGTCAGCATGACCGAGGTTGCCTGGCTCGAGCCGCGAGAGCTCTGTGCCCAGTCGCCTTCGGTGAGGCCGTTGAACATCATCGACGAGCCTTGCAGTTCTTGTTTGCTCAGTTCGATCGGGTTGACCGTGTTCGGGATCGACGACCCGCGTGCCCAAGCAATGGCAGCGTCGCGAGCTGGACCCGGTTCCATGCCCTTAGCGAGGTCGAGGAACATGTCGGAGCTGCTCACGGCCTGCAGTGGGTTGCCTTCCGGGTTGGTGCTAAGCGGATCATTCGTCGGATCCAGCTTCAAGTCGCTTGACGACGACGCCTCCTTAGTCTGCGCCGAAGCCACTGGCAGGGCGGTAACAGAGGAGGCGATGAGTGCCGTGGCAACGATGCTGGAAACGAAAGATTTACGCATAGCCGAAATGATATCCGGCTAGGTCCGAAATCGCTGAATCCCTCAACGGCCCGCATCCATTGCTCGGAGCATTTGCTAAACGACGGCTGGTCCGTAGTGCCTGCCTCGCGGATTTTCGCCAGGGGGTACGCGGTGCTGACCTCCCCGAACCCCAGAACGCGCAGGCGATTACGCGGGTTCCGGGCGCTGCGCTAAACTCTTTTGCCATTGCCCCAGTAGCCCAATTGGCAGAGGCAACGGATTCAAAACCCGTCCAGTGTGAGTTCGAGTCTCACCTGGGGCACCAACAGTTTCCCCTACCGCTCGCGCGTTGTTCGTGGTTGACTTTTCGTGGCTGAGTGATGCCCGATATAGAAGCACCGGAAGGCGGGGAGCCTTGACAGTTACGGAAACGAATCGCCGCGAGCTGCAAGCTGGGCAGGTCGAGCGTACATACATCGTCGCGGACCGCGGGGAGCGTCCGGTGACACGCGGGTGGTTCCACGTCGGTGCGACGATCGCGTTCGCCCTCGCCTCGACCGTGTTGATTACGTTTGCCTGGATGACGCTACGGTGGCCAGAGGCGCTCGGCGTGACCATCTACGGCGCGGGCATCATCACGCTATTCGGGGTCTCCGGGATGTATCACCGCTGGCCGTGGCGTTCAGCATCCACGGTGCAGTGGTGGCGCCGCACCGACCATGCGACCATCGCCGTCTTCATCGCGGCGACATATACGCCGCTGTGTGTGATCGCCTTCGAACCGCGGACCGCCGGGATCATGCTTGCCGTCGCCTGGGGCGGTGCGATCCTCGGCGCGATCCTCAACTTGGTGTGGATCAATCACCCGCGCTGGCTCGACCTCGTGGTCTACATTGGCCTCGGCTGGATCATTGTGCCGCTCGTGCCCACCCTGTGGGCTGGAACTGGCCCGGTGGTGGTCACCCTGATCTTCCTCGGCGGGGTGATCTATACCCTCGGCGCGCTGGTCTACGGCTTTAAATGGCCTGGCCGCCAAGCGCGCTACTACGGCTACCACGAGCACTTTCATACCGCGACCATCGTTGCCGCGATCTTGCACCTTGTCGCTATCTGGATGGTGGTTGTCGCGGCAAGCAACTAGCTAGACTGGTCGGCCATGACCACTAAGCGCCTCCTGCTTATCGACGGCCACTCAATGGCCTTCCGAGCCTTCTACGCCCTGCCGGTGGAAAACTTCTCCACTTCGGGCGGCCAGCACACGAACGCCGTTTACGGCTTCCTTTCCATGCTGGCCAACATCCTCGCGGAGGAGCAACCGACTCATATGGCGGTCGCCTTCGACGTTGGGCGCAAGACCTTCCGCACAGAGAAGTTCCCCGAATACAAGGCCCAGCGTGAGGCCGCACCGCCGGAGTTCAAGGGCCAGGTGCCGATTATCGAGGACCTGCTCGGCAACCTCGGCATCGTCACGCTCAGCAAGGAAAACTACGAAGCCGACGACATCCTCGCCACCCTCACAACAGAAGCCAAGCAGGAGGGGGATTTCGAAGTCATCATCGTCACCGGAGACAGGGATTATCTTCAGCTTGTCGACGGCTCGACCACCGTGCTTTACCCAACCCGCGGCGTCTCAACCCTTACCCGCTTCACACCGGACGAGGTTGAAAAGAAGTACGGCCTGACGCCCGCGCAGTACCCGGATTACGCCGCGCTGCGCGGGGATCCGTCGGATAACCTGCCCGGCATCCCGAAGGTGGGGGAGAAGACCGCGGCGAAGTGGATCACACAGTACGGGACTCTCGACGGCCTCATCGAGCATGCGGACGAGATCAAGGGCATGGCTGGTGAGAACTTCCGTGAGCGCATTGACCAGGTGCGCTTAAACCGCGAGCTGACCCAGATGGTGACGGATGTTGAGCTGCCCGTGGGGCCGAACGAGCTGCAGATGAAGCCGGCTGAGGTGGGTGTGGTCGCGGAGGCGTTCGACAGCCTCGAATTCGGCACCAATCTGCGTGAGCGTGTGCTGGCGTCCGTCGAGACGACCGGCGAGGTGCCCGAGAACGCCGACACCGTCGAGCTGCCGGACGTGGTCGTCGAGGATGCGCCGCTTGATGAGTGGCTCGCCGCCCGGGAGGGCGAAGGACTCGCTCTGTATCTTTCCGGCACTCCGACGCCGGGGCAGGGGGATGTCGTGGCGCTCGCAGTCGTCGATAAGCAACGAAAAGCTCTGCAACGAGATGCGAGCGACCTTTCTCCGAGCGAGGATGCGGCGCTGAAAGCGTGGGCGGAGTCGAATGCGCCGAAGTTCCTGCATGAGGCGAAGGCGGCGTTTCATATGCTGCAGGGACGTGGGATTACGCTGCACGGCATTGCGCACGACACGGCGATTGCGGCGTATTTGCTGCGGCCGGGGCAGCGCACGTACGCGCTCGAGGATGTGTACCAGCGGCATTTGAAGAAGCAGCTGGTCATCGGCGGCGATCAGCTGAGCCTGCTGGGTGATACGTCGTTGACTGATGCCGCGGCCGCGGTGATGGAGCTTTCGGCGGCGTTGGCTGAGCAGCTGCGTGAGATCGACTCCTATGAGCTGTACGCCGACCTCGAACTGCCGCTGATCAGCATTCTTGCCGAGATGGAGCACGCCGGCATCGCAGTCAACCTCGAGGTGCTTGAGGGGTTGCACAAGGACTATGTGCACAAGGTCGCGCAGGTCGAGGAGGAGGCTCGCTTGCTTGTCGACGAGCCCACGTTGAACCTCTCCAGCCCCAAACAGCTCTCGGTGGTGTTGTTTGACAAGCTCGACCTTCCGAAGACGAAAAAGACGAAGACTGGGTACTCGACGGCCGCGGGCGAAATCGAGGCGCTGGCGGAAAAGCACCCGCACCCCTTCCTGGATCACTTGCTGGCGCACCGCGAGTATCAGAAGATGAAGTCCACGATTGAGGGCTTGATCAAGACGGTGCAACCGGATGGGCGCATCCATACGACGTTCAATCAGACGGTGGCTTCTACTGGGCGTCTGAGCTCCGCTGAGCCGAACCTGCAGAATATTCCGGTGCGTACGGAAGCGGGTCGGATGATCCGCTCGGCGTTTGTGGTGGGTGAGGGGTACGAGTGCCTGCTGACGGCTGACTACAGCCAGATCGAAATGCGTGTGATGGCGCACCTGAGCCAAGACGCGGGGCTGATCGAGGCCTACCGGGCGGGGGAGGACCTGCACAACTTCGTGGGCTCGCGTGTGTTCGACGTGCCGATTGACCAGGTGACGCCGGAGCTGCGCCGTCGCGTGAAAGCGATGTCCTACGGCCTGGTGTACGGGTTGTCGGCGTTTGGTTTGTCGAACCAGCTGAACATCCCTGCGGGCGAGGCGAAGCAAATTATGGAGGCGTACTTCGAGCGCTTCGGTGGAGTGAAGCGCTACCTGGACGAAGTGGTGGAGCAGGCGCGCCGCGACGGCTACACCTCGACGGTGTTCGGGCGCAGGCGCTACTTGCCTGAGCTCACCTCGGACAACCGGATCGCACGCGAGAACGCGGAGCGCGCGGCGTTGAATGCACCGATTCAGGGCACGGCGGCGGACATCATCAAGGTGGCGATGATCCGGGTCGATCAAGCGCTGCGCGGGTATGCATCACGCGTGCTGCTTCAGGTGCACGACGAGTTGGTCGTGGAGGTTGCGCCCGAGGAGTTGGATGAAGTGCAGGCGATTGTAGAGCGCGAAATGGACGGTGCGATCGATCTGCTTGTCCCGCTCGAAGTGTCCGCCGGCACCGGGTCGAACTGGGACGAGGCCGCGCACTAACTGAGCCGGGAAATGCTTCGAGGCGGGTAGCCGCGGACCCGGTCCCGCACTACCCGCCTCGAATGCGGCTACCCACCCAGATGCCGCACCCCCGGTACTTCCTATTCACTTTTCCCTCAGGTCTCCCTCCCGAGGCGGCTCCGGATCCGCGCGGTGTTCCGTAGCTAGTGTGAATGCTAAAGAGACCATAAGAATCTGTCTATCGGAGGCTGAGGATGTCCCGTATGTAGGTCGGGTTAGGCTCGCCGGAAAAGTTATGAATTAGCAGGGTTAACGTAATCGTTTCGTGATGTTGGAAGGGGGTAAAAATCGGGGGGTCTAGCCAGAGTTGAAAGTTACGAAAATTGCGGTACCTGGGAAGAGGGCGCCGCGCTCGGGGGACCACTGGCCCCAGGTTGTGGCGAGTTCCGCGGGCCACTGCGGTTCGATGACATCGGCGAGCCAGAACCCCGCCATGCCGAGCGCGCGCACCCAGTCGCCGAAGGTGCGGTGGTACTCCGCGTAGGTGAGCTGGCCCGCCTCATTGTGCTCCTCGTAGACGCGGTCAAAATAGCTGATCTCGGCGGTCAGGGAGGTTGGATCATCGGGGAAGATCCAGCGCATTGGGTGAGTGACGGAGAAGACGAACCGCCCGCCGGGGCGCAGTACACGCGATACTTCGGCAAATGGTGCGTGAATGTCCGGAACGAAGGGCAGCGCACCGAACGCCGAGAATGCTACGTCGAAAGCGTTGTCGCGAAATGGCATCTGCAAAACATCTGCTTGGACCAGGGCGGGACCGGCGTCGGCGCGGCGGAGCATCTCGGCCGAAATGTCGAACGCTGCGACAAACCCGGCGCCGTCTCGAACGAGCCATGAGGCGCAAGGGGCGGAACCGCAGCCGATTTCAAGGACCGCGGCGGAGGAGACGTCGCCAAGCAAGCGGAGCTCCTGCTCGCTGAGCATTTCCGGCGACCAGTAGAAGCTGCTGAGATACTCTGAATGCTCCGCGTGGTAGCGCTGGGCATCGGCATCCCAGAACGCGCGATTCGCCTGGGATGGTGAGCGACCGAAACTGCTGCTTGGCTCGGACATCGGCGCGCCGGAACTCCTTCGAACTTGTTTTGCTTTAGCTGGGAAGATTCACTACTCTTTCAGGGGCGTATCTATGCGTCGGGGTGGCTAAAGCCGTAATAGGAGGGCTTTGCTGTTCCAGTCGTGAGATCGTATCCCGAGGTTAAGCTTAGGTTCGAAAGATGCGCTTCTGTCAATCACGATCTCCTATTTCTTCGGAGCACATACACTTATGCGCACATCCAACGCACCACAGGTAGCCATCAACGATATCGGTGGCCCTGAGGAATTTCTCGCCGCAGTTGACGAGACCATCAAGTACTTCAACGATGGCGACATCGTCACCGGCACCGTGGTCAAGGTTGACCACGATGAGGTGCTGCTCGACATCGGTTACAAAACCGAGGGCGTCATCCTCACCCGTGAACTTTCGATCAAGCACGACGTCGACCCGGATGAGGTCGTTGAAGTCGGCGACGAGATCGACGCACTTGTCCTGACCAAGGAGGACAAGGAAGGCCGCCTCATGCTGTCCAAGAAGCGTGCGCAGTACGAGCGCGCGTGGGGCACCATCGAGGAGCTGCAGGCCAACGACCAGCCGGTTACCGGTACCGTCATCGAGGTTGTCAAGGGCGGCCTCATCCTGGACATCGGCCTGCGCGGCTTCCTGCCGGCATCGCTGGTGGAAATGCGCCGCGTGCGCGACCTGGATCCGTACATCGGCCAGGAACTCGAGGCGAAGATCATCGAACTGGACAAGCACCGCAACAACGTGGTCCTGTCCCGCCGTGCCTACCTGGAGGAGACCCAGTCTGCGGTCCGCTCCGACTTCCTGCACCAGCTGCAGAAGGGCCAGGTCCGCAAGGGCGTCGTGTCCTCCATCGTCAACTTCGGTGCCTTCGTGGACCTTGGCGGTGTTGACGGCCTGGTGCACGTTTCCGAGCTGTCCTGGAAGCACATCGACCACCCGTCCGAGGTTGTCACCGTTGGCGACGAGGTCACCGTCGAGGTGCTCGACGTCGATCTCGACCGCGAGCGTGTGTCCCTGTCGCTGAAGGCGACCCAGGAGGATCCGTGGCGCGTCTTCGCACGCACCCACGCTGTGGGCCAGATCGTGCCGGGCAAGGTCACCAAGCTCGTGCCGTTCGGTGCATTCGTGCGCGTCGAAGAGGGCATCGAGGGCCTCGTCCACATCTCCGAGTTGGCTCAGCGCCACGTTGAGGTGCCGGACCAGGTTGTCAATGTCAACGAAGAGGTCATGGTCAAGGTCATCGACATCGACCTCGAGCGTCGTCGTATCTCCCTGTCGCTGAAGCAGGCGGACGAGGACTACAACGAGGAGTTCGATCCGTCCCGCTACGGCATGGCAGACTCCTACGACGAGCAGGGCAACTACATCTTCCCGGAGGGCTTCGACCCGGAGACCAACGAGTGGATGGAAGGCTTCGAGGAAGCTCGCCAGGAGTGGGAAGCACGCTACGCCGAGGCAGAGCGTCGCCACCAGGCCCACACCGCGCAGATCGAGCGTCACCGTGCCGCCGCCGCAGAGGCAGCAGAGCAGGGTGGTGCAGCAGAGCCGACCGAGTACTCCTCTGAGACCGGTGCCGCAGCTCCGTCGGCATCCGGCGAGGGCAATGAAGCTGCACAGGGCGGTTCTCTCGCATCCGACGAGCAGCTCGCCGCACTTCGTGAGAAGCTCGCAGGCAACTAGAGCGTTCGCTTAGCGACGGCCCGGGTCCCCGCAGTGGGGCACGGGCCGTTTGCCTTTGCTAGCGTTGCCGCCATGAAGCGAATCGGACTCACGGGCGGCATCGGCAGCGGTAAATCGACGGTGGCGGCAATGCTCGCCGACGCTGGGTTCACCATCGTGGATGCGGACCAGATTGCACGCGACATTATGGCCCCGGGGTCTCCCGAGCTAGCGCGGGTGGCCGACGAGTTCGGCCACGACCTGCTTGACGCCGATGGCGTGTTAGATCGTGCCGAGCTTGCCCGCCGAGCGTTCGGGTCGGAAGAAGCGACGCAGCGGCTCAACTCGATTACGCACCCCGCTATCCGGGAGGAAGCGCAGCGGCAGTTTGTCACTGCGGAGGCGCGCGGGGATGAGGCAGCGGTGTACGACATGCCCTTGCTGGTGGAGCAGGGGCTGCACGAGCTTATGGATCTCACCGTCGTAGTAGATGTCGATCCGGAAGAACGCGTACGCCGTCTCGTTGCTTCTCGCGGACTCGACGAGGCGGACGCACGTGCGCGCATCTCGCGCCAGTTCGACGACGCCACGCGGCGCGCCGCCGCGGACGTGGTCATCGACAACAACGGTCCGAAGGACGCGCTTGCTCCGCAGGTCGAGGCGTTGATCGCGCAGGCCCGTGCAGAATGAGCAAAAGCTGGATTGCAAACAATAGTTTGCAACCTGAAGTGTTTGTTTTGGACCAACGACATTTACCGGAGCTTTAAGTTCTATTCACTTCCGGGTTCTACAGTCCCCGCCTATGGGAACGTGGGACACCGGACCGTTTGATAACGACCCCGCTGCTGAGGCCGTCGCAAAGCTTGCAGACGGCACGTTCCGCATGGACCAGTTCCGATTCGAGTGCGGCCGCGGTCCGCTGGGCACAGATGAGGCGGAGTCGGTCATCGCGCTTGCGGCGGTGCTGAATGGCCATATTCCGGCTGAAGATGCGGCCGGTGCGCTCGACTTCCCGTTCTCGGTCGACGACCGCCGCTGGATTCGGCGCCACGCGGCGAAGGTCACGTCCCCGGGCGGCTCTGAGCTCTACGAGCTGTGGGCCGAAGCCGGCGAGCTTGAGGAGTGGCTGGAGGCCACCCGCAAGTACGCCAGCTAGTTTTTCTGATCACGTTGTTCTCCTAGACTGAGCTGCATGGCTTTTGCTGCAGAACACCCCGTGCTCGCGCATTCAGAGTTCCGCCCGGTCGGCGAGATCGAACGGCGCGAGAAACGGTTCGAGGTCATCTCCGAGTACGAACCGTCGGGGGACCAGCCGGCGGCCATCAAAGAGCTCGACGCGCGCTTGCGCCGCGGTGAGGAGGATGTCGTGCTTATGGGTGCCACCGGTACCGGTAAGTCCGCGACCGCGGCGTGGCTGATCGAGCAACAACAGCGCCCGACCCTGGTGATGGCGCCGAACAAGACCCTCGCCGCGCAGCTGGCCAACGAGCTGCGGCAGCTACTGCCCAACAACGCCGTCGAGTACTTCGTCAGCTACTACGACTACTACCAACCCGAGGCCTACATCGCGCAGACCGATACCTACATCGAGAAGGACTCGAGCATTAACGACGACGTCGAGCGCCTCCGCCACTCCGCGACGTCAGCGCTGCTCAGCCGCCGCGATGTCGTGGTGGTTGCCTCAGTCTCGTGCATCTACGGCCTGGGCACCCCGCAGAGCTACCTCGATCGCTCCATTGTGCTTCGGGTCGGCGAGGAGGTTGAGCGGGACAGGTTTTTGCGCTTGCTTGTCGACGTCCAGTACGAACGCAATGACATCGACTTCAAACGCGGTGCGTTCCGCGTCAAAGGCGACACCGTCGACATCATTCCCGCGTACGAAGAGGTTGCGGTGCGTGTGGAGTTCTTCGGCGATGAAGTGGATTCCCTGTATTACATCCACCCGCTGACGGGCGACGTCATCAGCCAGGAGGATGAGGTCCGTATCTTCCCGGCGACGCACTACGTAGCCACCGACGACCGCATGGAGCGCGCCATCGAAGACATCAAACTCGAGCTGGCGGACCGTCTAGAAGAGCTGGAGAACCGCGGCAAGCTGCTCGAGGCGCAGCGCCTCCGCATGCGCACCGAGTACGACCTCGAAATGATCCAGCAGGTCGGCTTCTGCTCCGGCATTGAGAACTACTCGCGCCACATGGATGGACGCCCGGCGGGCTCGGCACCGGCAACGCTCATCGACTACTTCCCGGAAGACTTCCTCACCATTATCGACGAGTCCCACGTGACGGTTCCCCAGATCGGCGGCATGTATGAAGGCGATATGTCCCGCAAGCGCAACCTCGTCGAGTTCGGCTTCCGCCTGCCAAGCGCAGTGGACAACCGGCCGCTCACCTTCGACGAGTTCGAGGCGCGCGTGGGTCAGACCGTCTACATGTCCGCGACCCCGGGTGACTACGAGCTCGAGGCCTCCGGAGGCGAGTTCGTCGAGCAGGTGATCCGCCCGACCGGTCTGGTGGACCCGAAGGTCACGGTGCGCCCGACGAAGGGCCAGATCGACGACCTGATTCACGAGATCCGCGAGCGCGTGGAGCGCGACGAGCGCGTCCTGGTCACTACCTTGACCAAGCGCATGGCCGAGGATCTCACCGACTACTTCTTGGATAACGGGATCAAGGTCCGCTACCTGCACTCCGACATCGATACCCTCCAGCGCGTCGAGCTCCTGCGTCAGCTGCGCCTAGGCGAGTTCGACGTGCTCGTGGGCATCAACCTGCTCCGCGAGGGCCTCGACCTGCCGGAGGTCTCGCTGGTGGCGATCCTCGACGCGGACAAGGAAGGTTTCCTACGTTCCACGAAGTCGCTGATCCAGACGATCGGCCGCGCCGCACGTAACGTGTCCGGCGAGGTCATCATGTACGCCGACAGCGTCACCGAGTCGATGCAGGAAGCGATCGACGAGACGGAGCGCCGCCGCGAGAAACAGCTGGCGTACAACAAGGAGCACGGCATCGATCCGCAGCCGCTGCGCAAGGCCATCGCGGACATCTTGGACCAGGTCTACGAGTTCGAGGGTGGCGAAGCCGACGCCAAGGCTGGGGGAGATGGCGCTGAACGGATCGTCGAAAAGCGAGACGCTTCGAACATGGCTTCCGACGAGGTGCAGAAGCTTATCGACGACCTGACTAACCAGATGGCTGCTGCCGCCCGCGAGCTGAAGTTCGAGCTTGCGGGGCGGCTGCGCGACGAGATCGCGGACCTGCGCAAGGAACTGCGTGGTATGAAAGAAACTGGCAACTAAAACGCAGGAAAGCTGGTGTTCTCATGCACTCTTACACATCGATCGCCGTAGGCACGGACGGCTCGGAAACCTCGCTGGTGGCGGTGCAGACGGCGGCAAGCCTAGCGCGGGTTTACGGTGCGACGTTGACCATTATCTGCGCGTATTATTCCGCGTCTGGCTCGATGCTCAACTCCACCAACGCGGAGATCACCCAGATTGACACCGTGTCCGAGGCGGGCGCGCGGGAGATTCTGGCCCGCGCGAGGGAGATCGCCGAGCAGGAGCAGGCGCCGAGCATCAAGCTGGATGCGAAGGCTGGTCAGCCGGCGAACGTCCTCGTGGAATCTGTAGCGGAGCACGAGGTTGACTTGCTGGTGGTTGGTAACCGGGGCATGCGCTCCCTTGCGGGCCGTGTGTTCGGCAACGTTCCTGGCAACGTGGCCAAGAAAGCCCCGGTTGACGTGATGCTGGTGGATACCAGGGTGGAGGGACACAACTAACCCCGACGGACTACACTCAGATTCGTCCTTAGTACATATTCACTACCCGGAAAGGTCTTTGACGACATGGGTTCTTACTACAACACCATCGTGGTCGGTTCGGACGGCTCCAAGTCCTCGTTCCTCGCCGTCGAGCGTGCCGCCAAGATGGCCGAGGCGTTTGGTGCCACGCTGGTGATCGGCACCGCGTACTACCGCTCCGAGGAGGACGCGTCGAAGTCCCTGCGACAGGACTCCGTGACCATCCTGGGCGATGACGAGGCGCTGAAGAACCTCGAGGCCGCTGCTGACCACGCCCGCGCCGCTGGTGCGAAGGACGTGGAGACCGCAACCCGCCCGGGCACCCCGGTCGAGGCGCTTATGGCGATTGTGAACGACAACAACGCTGAGCTGCTCGTGGTGGGTAACCGTGGAATCAACTCCCTGACCGGCCGCCTGCTCGGCTCCGTGCCGGCCGATGTCGCACGTCAGTCCGACTGCGACGTGATGATCGTCCACACGGTTACGGAGTAAGCTCCCCAATCACCGACAGGGTCTGCGTGGCCCGGGTGACTGCAACGTAGAGGTCTTGCCACCCTTGTGGCGAGGCCTCAACGATTTTCTGAGGGTCGACCACAATCACATGGTCGAACTCGAGGCCCTTCATTTCCGCGACATTCTCCGCCGAAATAATCGCGGTCAGTCGGCCATCCAGGCCCGCACGCACCGTCTCTGGGTCGGTTCCAAGGGGGAAGTGGGCCACAGGAACGCCAGTAGAGCGGATGCTTATCGACGAGCTCTTGGCAGCGCCACTTTGTTCCAGCACCGCATCGGCGTACTCCATGATCTCCGCGGGGGTGCGGTAGTTCACCGTGAGTTCGTGGAGCCGGTAGCGTTGCGCCACGAAGGGCTCGAGGGTGGTGCCCCAATCGTCGGTACCGGCAGGCGACGAGGTCTGGGCGATGTCGCCGACCAACGTCATCCAGCGCGACGGGCAGCGCCGGAAGACCATACGCCACTCCATCGGCGAGAGTTCTTGGGCCTCGTCCACGATCACATGACCGTACGCCCACGTCTGATCTTCGCGTGCGCGCTGCGCCGTGGAGCGGATGTCCCGCACCCGCTGGCGCGACGCGAGCGTCTCAGCGTCGATCACGTCTGCTGCCGAGAGAATCTCGGCCTCGAACTGGTCGTCATCGTTGTCGGTTGCTTCTGAGGACGCGAGAATGTCCAGCGCGTCCTCCGCCTCGGCGACCTGACGGCGCCATTCCTCTTCCTCGCGACGGCGCGTTTCCTCCGCGTCGTCGATACCGATGAGCACCGCGAGCTCATCGATGAGAGCAGTGTCCGAAGGAGCGAAAGGCTCGCCGGGCGCGCGGTAGAGCGCGTTTTGCGTGTAGTCGTCGTAGTCACCCGCGGCCTCGACGATCCGGTCGTGATCGGTGAGTAGCGAATCGAGCACTTGGGTTGGGGAGAGCAGTGGGAAGTGGTCGTCGATAAGCACTTGCACCTGCGGGTGCTCTGTTAGGTCGTCGTGCAGCTGGTCAACGTCAGCGGCGGACAGCAGGTTTGCGCCGCCAAGCGGGTCTTCGCCGATGCGAACAGCGAGGGCTTCGGCCAAGAGCTGGGTGAGTTCCTCCGCGAACACCGCGCGAGCGGGATTGTGCGGTTTGCGCGAGCGGCGCGTACGGGTGCGGGCGGCCTTGACCATGGCGGGCGTGGCTTCGATTTTGACGCCGTCGATGTCGAGGGGCACTGGGTGCTGCGGAACCGTCTGGTACGCCTGCACGGCGCGCTTGAGAATGGTCACCATCTCCGCAGACCCCTTCACCTCGCGGGCGGCGGCGGACTCCGCGCTCCGCAGCGCGCGCGGGGTGAAGCCAGGCACGAGGTTTTCCAGTGTCGAGAGCACGACGCCGGTCTCACCGAGTTCAGGCAAAACCCTGGAAATGTAATCCAAGAACGTGTCGTTGGGGCCGATAATGAGGACACCCGTGCGTGAGAGCTGTTCGCGCCACGTGTAGAGCAGGTACGCGACGCGGTGCAGGGCGACCGCAGTCTTGCCGGTGCCGGGCCCGCCTTGGACCACCATCACGCCGCGGGTGGAGTCGCGGATGATTTCGTCCTGCTCGCGCTGGATAGTCTCCACAATGGATTGCATGTGACCTGTGCGAGCCTGGTTCATCGCGCGGCGGAGCGCAGCCTCGGAGCCGACGTTGGTCTCTAGCGGTTCAGTACCGTCACCAGAGAGCACCTCATCGTCGACCGCAGTGACGGCGCGCCCGCGCATCCGGATGTTGCGGCGGGTTTCCACACCTTCAGGGTTCGCGGTCGTGGCGAGGTAGAACGGGCGAGCCTGTGGCGCGCGCCAGTCCAGGAGTAGGGTGCGGTAGTTGTCGGCGCGGTCATCGATGCCCATCCGGCCGACGTATCGCCGGTCGAGGTCGACCCGGTCTGGAACTGGGTTGGACGGATCCTTATCCGCGACATCGACGCGGCCGAACACAAGCCCGATCTCGGCAATTCCGAGCTGGTCGAGTTTCGCGTTCAAGGAGTGGTACTCCGTCTCGCGCCGCACAAGCGCATCCGCGTCGGGGTTATCGGGGTCTACGTCGGCCTGCACCGCAGCGAGTTTTGCCCGGGCAGACTCGACCTCGGCGCGGAGGTGATCGAAGAGCACGTCGACGTAGGCCTGTTCTTGCTCTACCGGATTCGTCATCTCATGCTCCTTACTTTGTCAGCCGGATATTCCACCGTACTCATGCGAAACGGCCCCGTCCGCTGGGGTATTCCCAGGGGCGAGGCCGTCGGTGTGCCGCGAGGCGAACCCGGCGCTTAACCGAGCTTCTTCTGTGCCTTCTTCACTGCCTTCTTGGCCTTGCGCTCAGCCTTGTTGACCTTGCGCTTCCACTTGCGGCGCTGGTACCAGCTGGGGGACGCGTCGAGCTTGTCCCAAGCGTGCTGGAGGTTATCCACTGCATCTTGTGCGTTGCCCTGGACCTTGGAGGTCGCCTTGTTCACCTTGCGCTTCGCCTTGAACTTGTCCAGGCCGGACGGGCCAAGATCGTCGAGGGTGTCCTGCAGATCGCCCACGACGGAGTTGACCTGGCGCTTCGCCTTGAACTTCTGCACGCGGGACGGGGTGATCTCGTCCCACGCATCGGAAGCCCAGTCGCGTAGATCGTCGGCTGCACCGGATGCCTTGCGCTTTGCCTTGAACTGGTCCAGCTTGCTCGGCTTCAGGTCGTCGTAGGAGTCCTGCAGCTCACCCGTTGCATCGTCGAGCCAGTCGCCAGCGTTGGACAGGAACTTCGAAGTCTGCTTGCGTGCGTCGCCGATGAAGTCCTGGGCGGCGCCGCCAGCCTTGGAAGCAGCCTTCTTCCAGTCACCCTTGTTGTCGTCGATGTACTCGCCGACCTGGTCGGTGGTGTCAGAGAACCAGCCGCCTGCCTTGGACAGGGCCTTCTCGGTCTCGGACTGGGTCGGCAGCGCCTGCTGAACGTTCTTGCGCGCGACCTTTGCGGCGTTCTGTGCGCGCCACTTCATATCCGGCTTACCAGCGGTATCGACGGTTGCCAGCAGCACGCCACCGGTCAGGGCGAGGTCGGTCAGTGCGCCGGCCTGACGGCGAGCCTTCTCATCTGCGTCATCGGTGTCCCAGAAGGCGTTGCGGCCTGCAAGGGAAGCAACGGAGGTTGCGGTGAGCAGCGCTGCCGCGGTGCGCGGGGCCTTGCCCAGGGCGAACAGGGAGCCGGCACCAGCCTTCACACCGCCGATGATCTGCGCCGCGGTCTCCGGATCCTTCGGGATGAAGGCGCGGTACTGGCGGGGCAGCGCAGCGCGAACCTGGGTGAGCACGCTTTCGGCACTCTCTTTCTGGCCAGCGGGGTTGAGCACCGTGCTCACGCCGTCGATGATGAACACCGACGCGAGCATCGGGCGCGCGATCTTGCGAATCATTCTCTAACCAATCCTTTTCATCGAAACGTGGCAGTTTTGAAAAGCCACTACGCCGTCCACTGTAGACATTTCCTTCTGTCATCGTGGGAAGAGTTGCGCCGGGATGTGTTACCAGCGGCGCTCCCACCACTCATCGAGGTGTGGCCGCTCGGCGCCAATCGTGGTCGGCTTTCCGTGGCCGGGGCGAACGACGGTTTCGTCCGGGAAGCGGTCGAAGAACTTTTCTTTCACATCAGTGAAAAGCCGGACGAAGTCACCTTCGGAAGAGGTCTTGCCGAGCCCACCCGGAAACAGCGAGTCGCCGACGAAGAGGTTCGGCTCGCCGTCGATGAGCGCGGCAACGCACGCACCCCCCGGAGTGTGGCCCCGCAAGATGGCCACTGGCAACCGCTCACCGGCGAAGGCGATGTAATCGTCGTCCTTGAGCTCGTGGTCGACCGGAGCCGGCAGGGCCGGTGCGTCGAGGTGAGATGCCCAGTGCGTTGCGTTGGTCGCCGCGAGGACCTCCTCGAGAGCCCTCGTGTGGTCGTGGTGGCGATGCGTGGTCAAGACGTCTGTGATGGTGACACCGTTGTCGGCCGCGAGTGACAGAAGTGCTGGGGCGTCGTCCGCGGCGTCGATAAGCAATCCTTGCTCTCCCGAGATGAGGAGGTAGCAGTTGTTGTCCATGCTGGAAACCGCGACGTGGGCCATCTGGAAGCTGGGGGGAGAGGTCTTCATGCAGCCCACGTTAGTCACGCGGAATACCTCGGGGGCGGGCCACGTTGGTAGGTTCATTGGGGGCGAACATGGGATGAACTGACAAGTAAGGACGTAAACCTTCGTGGCTGAGCGGCTCACAGTGCGCGGTGCGCGCCAACACAACCTCAAAGGCATCGACGTTGACCTGCCTCGCGACAAAATGGCCGTGTTCACGGGCCTGTCCGGCTCCGGCAAGTCATCCCTGGCATTTGACACCATCTTTGCGGAGGGCCAGCGACGCTACGTTGAGTCCCTGTCGTCGTACGCGCGCATGTTTCTCGGCCAGATGGACAAGCCCGATGTGGATTACATCGACGGGTTGTCGCCGGCGGTGTCGATCGATCAGAAGTCGACGAACCGCAACCCGCGCTCGACGGTGGGCACGATCACGGAGATCTACGATTACCTTCGTTTGCTGTATTCGCGCGCCGGCACGCCGCACTGCCCGGTGTGCGACGCGGTGATCGACCGTCAAACGCCGCAGCAGATTGTGGATCAGGTGCTGGAGCTAGAGGAACGCACGAAGTTTCAGGTGCTCGCGCCGATCGTGCGCAAGCGCAAAGGCGAGTTCGCCGACCTGTTCAAGGACCTTGCGGCGCAGGGGTACTCGCGTGTCAACGTCGACGGTGAGACCTACCAGCTCACCGAACCGCCGAGGTTGGAAAAGCAGGTCAAACACAATATCGACGTGGTGATCGACCGCCTCACCGTGAAGGCGAGCCAGAAGCAGCGCCTGACCGATTCCGTGGAGACGGCACTCAAGCTTGCCGACGGCCTCGTGGGCTTCGATTTTGTCGACCTCGATGCCGATGATCCGGATCGCGTGCAGATTTTCTCCGAGAAGATGGCGTGCCCGAACGGCCACAAGTTGGACGTGGAGGAGTACGAGCCGCGCGCCTTCTCATTCAACTCTCCGTTCGGCGCCTGCCCGGCGTGCGACGGGCTCGGCGTGCGCAAGGAAGTGGACATCGACCTTGTGATCCCGGATCCGGACGCGCCGGCAGTCGACGCGTTTCAAATCTGGAACTCCAGCCCGAACAAGGGCTACTTTGCCAAGCTCATCGAAGCCCTGGCGAAGGAGGAAGGTTTTGACGCCAACGCGCCGTTCAGCTCGCTGACCAAGACGCAGCAGAAGCACCTCGTGTACGGCTCGAACACGAAGGTGAGCGTGCGCTACAAGAACCGCTACGGCCGACAGCGTTCCTTCACTGCCGCGTACGAGGGCGTGATTGGCTACCTCGAGCGCAAGATGGAGCAGGCCGAATCCGACGCGCAGAAGGAACGCCTGCTGGCGTACACCCGCGAGATCCCGTGCCCGACGTGCAACGGCGCGCGTCTGAAGCCGGAGATCCTGGCGGTGCGCCTGGATTCCACCACGCACGGCGAGAAGTCTATCGCGGGGTTGACGGAGCTCTCGATCGAGGACGCTTCTGAGTACCTGGACAACTTGGTGTTGGGCTACCGCGAAGAAATGATCGCCGGCGCGGTGCTGCGTGAGATTCAGGCGCGCCTGCGCTTCCTCCTCGACGTGGGCCTTAATTACCTCACGCTCGCGCGCTCCGCGGGCACGCTGTCCGGCGGCGAGGCGCAGCGCATCCGCCTGGCCACCCAGATCGGTTCCGGCCTGGCGGGCGTGCTTTACGTCCTCGACGAACCGTCGATTGGCTTGCACCAGCGCGACAACCAGCGCCTCATCGCGACGTTGAAGAAGCTCCGAGACCTGGGCAACACCCTCGTCGTGGTTGAACACGATGAGGACACCATCCGCGAGGCGGACTGGCTCATCGACATCGGCCCGCGCGCCGGCGAGTACGGCGGGGAAGTGGTCTACCAAGGTGAGCCGGCCGGCATCGAGAAGGCGAAGGATTCGCTGACCGGGGATTACCTGTCGGGTCGGAAGAAGATTGAGGTTCCTGAGGAACGACGCGGCGTCGATAAGCAACGAAAGCTCCGTGTTGTCGGCGCGCGCGAGAACAACCTGGACAACGTGAGCGTGGACATTCCGCTGGGTGTGCTGGTGGCGGTGACCGGAGTGTCCGGGTCCGGTAAGTCGACGCTGGTGAACCAGATTCTGGCCAAGAGTCTGCAAAACCAGCTCAACGGGGCGCGGCAGGTGCCGGGCCGCGTGAAGAAGATCGAGGGCCTGGAGCACCTGGACAAACTGGTGCAGGTCGACCAAAGCCCGATCGGGCGCACGCCGCGCTCGAACCCGGCGACATATACGGGCGTGTTCGACAAGATCCGCAACCTCTTCGCAGAGACACAGGAAGCGAAGGTGCGCGGATACAAGGCCGGGCGCTTCTCCTTCAACGTCAAGGGCGGGCGCTGCGAGGCGTGCCGCGGCGACGGCACCATCAAGATTGAGATGAACTTCCTGCCGGACGTTTACGTCCCGTGCGAGGTGTGCCACGGTGCGCGCTACAACCGCGAGACCCTCGAGGTGCGCTACAAGGGCAAGAACATCGCCGAGGTGTTGGAGATGCCGATCTCGGAGGCCACCGAGTTCTTCGAGCCGATCACCTCGATCCACCGCTACCTGCAGACGCTTGTCGACGTCGGCTTGGGCTACGTCCGGCTCGGCCAGTCCGCAACGACGCTGTCCGGCGGCGAGGCGCAGCGCGTCAAACTCGCGGCCGAGCTGCAGAAGCGCTCCAACGGCCGCACGATCTACATCCTCGACGAGCCGACCACCGGCCTCCACTTCGAGGACATTCGCAAGCTCATGCTCGTGCTCAACGGCCTCGTTGAAAAGGGCAACACCGTGCTGGTCATCGAGCACAACCTTGACGTAATCAAGTCCGCAGACTGGATCATCGACATGGGCCCGGAGGGTGGATCCGGCGGAGGCACGGTCGTGGCGCAGGGCACCCCAGAGGAAGTTTCGCTTGTCGACGGATCCTTTACCGGCCAATTCCTGGCGGAGGTACTGGCCCGGTAGGTAGCGGCATCGGCGTCGTGGCTCGGCTGCGCGCCCGCAGCACAGAGACTGCGATAAGTAACAGGCCGGAAACGATGAACGCGAGCACGCGCGGGATGCCGCCGAGTGTAGAGAGGTCGAAGAGGACGAGCTTCAACGTGGCCGCGATTGCCAAGATGAGGCCGACAAGGAGATCTCCGTTTTCCCCGAAGAAGTCGCGGTGGGAAAGGAGAATCCACGCCGCGAGAGCAATCCACGTGATGGAAATCAGGGCGTGTCCGGCGTAGAACCCGGTTGTGGCCGCTTCCGGATTCTGGGGAGCAAGGATGCTCGCGGTATAGCTGGTCAGCGGGACTACCACCATCATGGAAAGTGGCAGGAGAGCGAGCGCCGCGGCGACGGTGAGCGGTTGGTTGAACCGCTTGATCTGGTTCCGCTGCAATAGGCACAGTCCCATAACTGCTGCGACGATGAGCGCTTGGACGGCATACGTCCAGTGTTCGAGGAATCGACGGTTGGCACCGGTCGATGCAGCGAGGAGTCCAGCAGAGGCGACAAAAGTGCCGTACACCCACACCGTGAACACGATGCCGTCGTTACGTGGACGGCGGCTAAGCATGAAGGAGACGGCGACGAAAGCAACCGCATAGGCGGCGAGGATTGAGAGCATCCGAATGAGCGCTTGGTCGGCAATGAACTGCATCGTCTGGCGCATATCAAGGATGCTGAGCGCGAGGGCGATCATCCACACCGCGCGAAGCGGGTCGACAACGGCGTGCGGGGCGCGGCGTGCGGGCGCACACTCGTACACCGCCCAAAGTATTGCAACGCACGCGGGTGTAAACCATCGCGCCCATCCGTCGAAGATAGACATTGAGACGCCGACGATGACGAGCGGAGCGATCAGGCCGCAGAACCAGTAAGACACCTTTGCCCAGCTGGAAATTTGCAGCTCTTGACGAGGGTAGAACGCCTCGCCAACAACGAAAGCCGCAGCGGCAAAGACAAAAAGGAGTGCGCGGAGGTGCTGGAACGGGTCGTCGACGAAGTAGGTCAACAACGTCCACCCAATCGCGTACACACAGATATTCAGCGCACCGAGCGCACGTATTGTCGCGGCGTCGCGTGGGTGGCGGGCGATGGGAAAGAACCAGGTGAGGCACGCCGCCGTGACCGGCGCGAGGAGAGTGAGGATGCCTGTGGGCAAGGGTGGGCCGAGAAAAGCCCAGTGGTAGGGCAGGATGACCACGAGCATGATCTTGAGCAGGTTTGGGATGCGGTGCCAGACGGCGATACCTGCAAAGGTGGCGAAGATCGCCACAACTGTGAATTCGGTGACTAGGTCGTCTGCGAACCACTCCAGCGGTGGATTGGATGCGTAGAAGGTCACGATCGTAGCGGTGATGAACCCGGTTGCGTATAGCGCGGTCACGCCGGCGGTGGCAGCTTGACGGTGGAACGCGAAGTAGCCGAGCGCGGTAAGGCCGACCGCGAGGATGTATCCCAACACCGCGATGCCCGCAGGACCAAGCAGCCCCGACTGGTAGGCAAGAGCGACTGCGAGGCTGACACCGATCACCGTAATGAGGGATCCAAGCACAGCGACCGTGCGCAGGACATTGCGCTCGCGTTGCTCCGGACGTGCGGGTGGTTTTGCGACCGGCTGCATGTTCTGGGGGGCCGGTTGGGCCGGCCGCGGCCCGGGTGGCGGCGGGGGAGCCGCCTCCCGCAGGGAGCGTTCGGTGAAATAGATGCGGTAGCGAAGGTCGTCGATACGCGATTGCAGCTCGCTGTAGGATCGTTGCAAGTCACCCAGCTCGCGCCGAGCACTGACGAGCCACTCTTCCTGGGGATTGCGTTCCGCCATACGGCAATTTAATCGCACCCCGGCCAATTGTGTCGGCTGATTTGGTTCAGCGAGGCAAGTGCGGTACCTTTAAATGCACTACCGCCCAGTGCACCTCCTCCAGGTGTGCGGGCTGCAAGTGGAGTTCATCCCACCCCACGCCGCCACCCGGCATAGTTCGAGTGGTTGGATACGGGTAAAGGTAGGGGGCGTAATCGTCGTCAAGCGAAAAGCCCCCTGTTTTTCGGAGAGCTCCCGCCGTGCGCATAGCGCGAGCGGGATTTTTTCGTGGGGTGAGACACCGTGAGTGGCCTGGTAGCTCAACTACAACCCTCAGAATCTTTTAGGAGTGTCTCATCAGCGCTGAAGCTCGGATCAACGAACGTATCCGTGTCCCGGAAGTTCGTCTTGTCGGCCCGTCCGGCGAGCAGGTGGGCATTGTCCGCACGGACGATGCTCGCAAATTGGCGTACGAAGCAGATCTTGATCTAGTCGAGGTCGCCCCGAACGCGAAGCCGCCCGTGTGCAAGATCATGGATTACGGCAAATTCAAGTACGAGCAGGATCAGAAGGCCCGCGAGGCCCGCAAGAACCAACAGCAGACCGTGGTCAAGGAGCAGAAGTTCCGCCCCAAGATCGATGAGCACGACTACCAGACGAAGAAGGCCAATGTTGAGCGCTTCCTGGAGAAGGGCAACAAGGTCAAGGTCACGATCATGTTCCGCGGCCGTGAGCAGTCTCGTCCGGAGCTTGGCTACCGCCTCCTTGAGCGTCTCGCAGACGACATCGGGGAGCTCGGCGTAGTGGAGTCCCGTCCGAAGCAGGACGGTCGCAACATGACCATGGTCTTCGGGCCGGCTCGCAAGGGCAAGAAGTAGCACGTACACAAACTGAAGGGCTTTTACCATGAAGCAGAAGACCCACAAGGGCACCGCAAAGCGCATCAAGGTCAACGGCAAAGGCAAGCTGCGCCGCGAGCAGGCCGGTAAGCGCCACCTCAACGAGAAGCTGTCCTCCAAGCGTCGCCGTAAGCTCTCCGGCACCACCGACGTCGCAGCATCTGACGTCAAGCGCGCAAAGCGCCTCCTCGGCATGTCCTAAGCACTGCCCTGAACTATTCACCCCTCTGAAGCAAAGGAAGTAATGACTCATGGCACGTGTTAAGCGTTCAGTCAACGCCAAGAAGAAGCGCCGCGCGATTCTGAAGTCCGCGAAGGGCTACCGCGGCCAGCGCTCTCGCCTGTACCGCAAGGCCAAGGAGCAGTGGCTGCACTCCGAGACCTACGCGTACCGCGACCGCCGCAAGCGCAAGAGCGAGTTCCGCAAGCTGTGGATCCAGCGCATCAACGCCGCTGCCCGCATGAACGACATCACTTACAACCGTCTCATCCACGGCTTGAAGCTGGCTGAGGTCGAGGTGGACCGCAAGATCCTCGCCGATCTGGCTGTGAACGACTTCGCTGCGTTCTCCGCCCTGTGCGAGGTTGCAAAGAACGCGCTTCCGGAGGATGTTAACGCTCCGGTCGCTGCCGCCTAAGAGCTTTTTGCTTATCGACGCCCCGCCGCCCCGGTTGTTTGCCGGGTTGGTGGGGCGTTTTGCGTTGCTAGGCTGGCAGGCGTGACGCAGGCGGTAGAGCTTTTCTTTCCGTTTACAGGCTGGTGGCGTGCCCGCAATAGTCCGGCGCGACGGGTGCCTAGCCACGGCTCGCACATGCTCGGGACCACGTATTCGATCGACTTCATCGGGTTGTCTGGCGAGAAGCGGACCGCGCCGTGGAGTTGGTCGACGGCATTCGGTCTGGAGGACCCGGCTGCGTTCCCGTCCTTTGGGCGCGAGATCCTTGCCCCGGTGGATGGGGTAGTGGTGCAGGCGTGGGACGGGATTGCTGACCACGAGGCGCGGAGGTCGCAGCTCCAACTCGTGCCCTACATGCTGGGCCAGCAACGCCGGTTGCGGGAGGGCGGGGTGCGCGCGATCACCGGCAACGCGGTGGTGATTCAGTGCTCGGCAACTGCCGCGTTTGTAGCGCTCGTGCATCTGAAGCGGGACAGTGTGCGAGTGGCGACGGGAGATACCGTGCGGGTTGGGGACGTGGTGGGGGAGTGCGGCAACTCCGGCAATAGCACCCAGCCGCACGTGCACGTGCAGGTGACGGACTCGCAGGATTGGGAACAATGCACTGGGCTGCCGATGCTGTTTCGCTCCCGTATGGACGAGTCGACCTGGATGCCGAAAGAGAATGAAGTTTTCTACGTGGAAGACCCCGTGAATTAATAGCGAGGCCAAAAGCCAGGTAATATCTGCACAGCTCCCATAAGAGGACTGAACAATTGCGGAAACGGGCGGACGGATATGGCACAACGGTATGGCAAGCGAGCTCCGGCGGGGGCCGGCTGGGATTTACTCGCAGAGTCGTTGCAGGATGCGATTACCGAACCTCAGCAGAAACCCGTTCCGAGCCCGCAAAGTCAGTCCCGCCTGCCCGTCGTCAGCGTGATCCTGGCGATCATCTTGGTCGTCACGTTCCCAATCACCATGGTCGTCGTTAACAGCTGGCTTGGTCAGTTCGCGTTAATCATGTGGATCGCCTTCATTCTTGGCGTCGTGGCGCTGGCTACTGTGCAGTTGATCATCCGCCGCCGTGAGGACCGCCCGCGCAGCAGTTCGACAGGCGAGGACCGCGATACGGCACAAGCCAAGACACAATCCAAGGTCCGCAAGCTTATCGACGACGCAAAGCGCGGCGACTTCTCTGGCTTCAGTTCCATTCCAGAGGCGCGCCCGATCGCAGCCGAGTGCTACGCCAAGCAGCAGGTTGGTCTCGCGATGGATGCGGATCTGCCTAACGCGATCCAGACGGCGCACGATGTGGCGGTTTGCGTCTCCGAGAGCGGCGCCGAGATCGTCCGTGCTTCCAAAGAGCAGGCAGTCGAGACTTTGACGAGCACGTTGACGAGTACTGTCTCCACCCGGTTTGCTGATGCCCTGGCGTCACGGCTCCGCGCCCGAAACAGCGACACTATTGACCACATGGTGGCCACCTCAGCCGGTGTCATTGTTGCGGCCACGCACCATTGGCCCGGCACGCTCAGCCTCGACGACGAGGGCCGATTCAGCGCGGGCCCGAACCACCCCGCCAATGAGTACCGGCAGGCATCCGTATCCGCACTCGCCGCGATGGCCGACGAGGTATGCAATGGCGAGGTCGCGTTAATCCTGCTGATCATTGCCGACGGCTTCGTCCTCGGCAGCGGTGTCGAGACCGAGGTCAACGGACACCGCATCATCGCCATTGAGCGCGAGCACGCAGTGGACTTCATCGCCCACGTCCACGCACAAGGCACCCTCGCCCAGGTTCCGGATTTGCGGCTTATCGACGAAAGGTCGCCCCAGCTCACCATGTAGGCTCGGGGGCCATGGCCCTCGACTTTGCACAACCCTTTACCGAACGCACACCCCGCGTGGTCAATGCGGCGAAGTTAAAGCGTTCGGCGGGGCGTCGAAAAGCAAAAGCTTTTCTTGCCGAGGGTGAGAATGCTGTGGAAGCTGCTGTGGCTACGGGGGCGGCGACGGACCTGTTTGTGACTGCCGAGGCCGCGGAGCGCTACGAGGAGATCGTGCGTGCCGCCGGGTATACGGACGTGTACGTCCATGCGATCACAGACAAGGCAGCCGAGCACCTCGCGGATGCGGTGACTCATACCGGCATCTTCGCCGTCTGCAGGCCCGTGCTGTGGACCGTGCCCGCGATTTTGAAAGGCAAGCCGAAGTTGGTCGCGGTGTGCGTGGAGACTAGCGATCCCGGTAACGCCGGCACCATTATTCGCATCGCGGATGCAGTGGGTGCCGATGCGGTGATCTTTGCTGGCGACACCGTGGATCCGGAGGCACCCAAGGTGGTGCGTTCCACTGCGGGCTCCCTGTTCCACATTCCGGTTGCGCGCGACCGCGAGGTGCGGCGGGTCATCGGTCAGCTCGAGGGAGCAGGCTTAGCGACGCTTGCGACCACCATGTCCGGCGAGTTGAACCTTGCAGATCCCGGGGATGGGCTGGCGCGGCCGACGGCGTGGCTCTTCGGCAACGAAGCGCACGGGCTGGACCCAGAGGTGCTGGACGCAGCTACCGCGCGAGTGTCCATTCCCATCCACGGCAATGCGGAGTCTTTGAACCTCGCTACCGCCGCGGCGATCTGCCTCTGGGAATCGTCGAAGGCCCTCGGAGACGGCTAACCTTCCGGGGTGAACTTGGCCCCTCCGAGGGTATCGGTGTCGGGGAAGTCTTCGCTGGGAGTGGGAAGGACGTGGCTAGAGACCGTCCTTCCTGAGCGCGGATAGGCGGTCGGGTAGTCCGCGCTCAAGCAGTCCTCGACGGTTCTTTCCTCGGTGGCGCGTTTGAGGAAGAGGCCGTTGGCGTCGGCAAGCGACTGTGCCAGACGTTCTTCTTCGGGGCCGAGGCCGAAGAAGAGGACATCGCAGCCGCCGCGCAGCGTGATTAGAATGCCGCGGCTTTCGATGTAAAGGTTTGTCGTGTGCGGCCCCTCGTTGAGCAGCGTGCGGCGGACGAGATTGTCGATGTCCTTGACGTCGCTGGAGTGGGTGCCGTCGTCTTCAATAACCGTCGGAGGGTATTCATTGCGGCCGCCCTTGCCTGGCGCGATGCGCACGTGATCGGCCCAGGTGTACAGGAGTACCAGCACCACCAACGCGTAGCGGTCGATGAACCTCGGGAGATAGTGCTCTTCCAGGTAGGCGTCGAGGTCCAAGAACGACTCCGCCATCACCCGGTGGGGGACGTAGGAAATGGCGTGGGAGGTTGGCTCGCAGAGCAGACGGTCGATGGCATCCATCTGTTCTTCCGTAAGACGGTTCTTGGGCACTTTGTATGCTCCTTCTGCCTGTTGAAGCGTTCGGCCACACCATACAGGTCACATACCCGACGTGAAGATGAGCGGTATCGTCGGCCGGCATACTGACAGTATGTTGTCGGCCAATGCGGTGATCTTCGCCGGTGACACCGTGGATCCGTCGGCACCCAAGGTTGTGCGTTCCACTGCAAGCTCCCTGTTCCACATTCCGGTGGCGCGCGACCGCGAGGTGCGGCGGGTCATCGGTCAGCTCGAGGGAGCAGGCTTAGCTGGACTCAGAGGTGTTGGACGCAGCTACCGCGCGAGTGTCCATTCCCATCCAAGATGAACGCGCAACATTGCCCACAAACGGGTGGGAGCTTAACACGACGGTGCTGGCGCGATTCTGCCAATTTTTGAGGCGAAAAATCTATCGCGAATTGCTATGACCTCCCGGTCCGGTACGGAAGCTTATGAAACACTCAGGAACGTGTAAGTAACACATTGGGAGTATCAAATTCCGACGAGATCTTTTGCTTATGCTGACGAGATCTTTTGCTTATGCTTCCGCCACCGTTTCGCTACAAGCGGGCGGTAGGCGGTGAAAGCGATAACTAGCACCGGGCGGTGCATGAGGGATCGGCCGCTGTGGAAGCCGAAAAACCGACTGAAGGAAGGCCAATGAAACACAGAAGAACAGTGGCCATGATGGCCATACCTGTGAGCTTCGCGCTCGCAGTTTCTGCGCAGTTGCCTGTGGCCGCAGCGCAGGATGGCGAAGTCGCTAAAGCCCCGAGGATTGATGAGCGGGTAGTCGAGGACGATGCCCCGACCCGCTTCATCGTGAAGTTCACCGACAGCCCCGACACCGTCACTGCGGAGGAGCGCACCCAGATTCTGAATGGTGCAGCGGATGACCCGCTGCCTGACACCACAGAGGTCCGTGACCGCGAAGATGGCACGAGTATCTTTGAATCGGAAAAGCGCATGAACGATGAAGAGATTCAGCAGTTCATTCGCGATGCTGAGGCGAGCGGGAGAATCGAGTACATCGAGGAAGACGTTCGCATGTACCCGATGACGGTCAATGATCCGCAGTTCAGCCAGCAGTGGGCACTGAATGGTTCCGCTGGCCCCAGCATTGAAACCGCTTGGGCCAATGCTCCGAAGCGTGGTGACGGGCAGACCATTGCGGTCCTTGACACCGGTATCACCGCGCACCCAGACTTGGATCAGAATGTCCGAGGAGGATACGACTTTATCTCGGACCAAAAGGCCGGCCGCGATGGCGATGGATGGGATGAGAATCCGCGCGATGAAGGGGACTGGGAAGAATCTGGCCAGTGCGGCGGTAACGGACGGTCCTCATCCTGGCACGGTACGCACGTAGCCGGAATTTCCGCAGCTGTGGCTGATAATGGCGAAGGCGTGGCCAGCGTCGCGCCACGCGCGGCGATTCAGCCTGTTCGCATTATGGGACCGTGCGGCGGCTACAGCTCCGACATTATCGATGCAATGGACTGGGCCTCCGGTGGCCAGGTCAGGGGTGCCAGCCAGAATCCGAACCCAGCCAAGATCATCAACATGTCGCTTGGCGGTCAGGGCCAGTGCTCCCGCTCCTACCAGGAAGCAGTGGATAGGGCACGTAGCCGAGGCACGGTGGTTGTCGTCGCCGCTGGTAACGAAAACCAGAACGCTGAAAACGTCCAGCCGGCCAGCTGCCGTGGTGTGATCACCGTGGCGGCCTCCGGCCCGCGCGACCAAAAGTCGAGCTACTCCAACTACGGCGCATCCGTGGATGTCACTGCTCCCGGCGGTGACGACCGCCAGGGCGGCGGAATCCTGGCGACCTACAACTCGGGAAGCAAAGGCCCTGGACAGCCGAGCTACTCGTCGCTGCAGGGTACTTCCATGGCTTCGCCGTACGTTGCCGGTGTAGTTGCGCTGATGCTCGCAGAAAACCCGGGCATGAACCCGGATCAGGTGGCGGCCCGCTTGCGCGAAACGGCCCGCCCGCTGGAGGGCTCGTGCAACGGATGCGGTACCGGAATCGTTGACCCTGCCGCGGCCGTTGGCGAGCGCAGCGGTGACCAGGAGCCACCGGCTCTGTGGCCTCCAGCTCCACAGCCGCCGAGAAATCCTGGCTGGGACGATTGGGATGATGGGGATCCATGGCTGAATGGCCGTGGCGATTCATGATTGCGCCTACCGTTCCCCGGTAAGTCACTGACGGCCCTCTCGCTGTATGAACCGCAGGAGGGCCGTTTGTCTTTCTCGGTTGGCCTTTACGACGTCATATTTGACAGTATACTGTCAAATATGACGAAACGTATCGCGGTTTACGCGACTGACACAATGGCCGATTGGGAATTCGCTTACTTGACCACCCACGCAGCACGTGCGCGGCAGGCGAAACCGGAAAGCTGTGAGCTTCAATTTGTCGGAGATGCAATGGGAAGCGTGCGCACTTTGGGTGGGGTGCCCATCGAATCGGATGTAGATCTGCAGAATCTGGAGCTGGAGGGTCTGAGCATTCTGGTCATTCCTGGCGGCGACACGTATGACGCGGGCCACGATAGGCTCCTTGAAACTGTGCGCGAATGCGAAAAGCGAGGTATCCCGGTAGCGGCGATCTGCGGAGGCACGCTTGCGCTTGCCCGGGCAGGCCTCCTCGACTGTCACGAGCACACCTCCAACGCGCCAGAGATGCTCGAGACCACAGGTTACCAGGGTCAACACCTCTACCAAGACGCGCCCGCAGTCAGCGACGCGGGGGTAATTACCGCCTCCGGGATCTTTCCGGTGCAGTTCACGGCGGCGGTACTGCGGGAGATCGAGCTGTTCCCTGACGAATTCACGGACGCGTGGGAAGAGCTCTACCTGGGTAATCCAGGCGCATACCCGCGGCTCATGGAGGCCCTTGATGCCTGGCAGAACTCCTGAGGGTGATGCGCTGACCAACCTCGTCATGCCCGTTTTCGAGCTGGCGGCGGCACTGGACAATGCCGCGAGCTCAATCACTGAGGGCTCACAGATCACCCCTGCAATGTGGCAGGTGCTCGGTTTGCTTATCGACGAGCCCTTGACGGTCGCCGTGATTGCCCGACGCCTCGGCCGCGCGAGGCAGAGTGTTCAGCGTTTGGCGAATGTTGCCGTTGAGACGGGTATCGCCGAGTGGCGTGAGAACCCGGAGCACAAGCGCTCTCAACTACTTGCGCTTACCTCGCACGGATACGCGGAACTCGCCTCGCTGAGACCCCGTCAGCATCAGTGGGCCAATGAGGTGGCGGCGAAGCTAGGAGACCAGGACCTGCTACACCTTTCGCAGCTGGTGAAAGAACTCACCGAAGCCATCCGCGACGAAGCAGACTGAGCCTGGTTACTGACTCGGAGGAGTCGGCATGTCGGCTGGCGGACGACCGCCCGGTCCACCCGGCCCGGAGCTTTCACCTGGCCCACCACCTATGTTCGGTGCGGCGCCGCCACCACTGTTCGATGTGGTGGTGTCGATGGGGGCATTGAGCTTCGCACTGTAGCCAGCGAGGATGTCTCCACTCATTTCGGGTGTTTGCTGTTCCCATCCATCCGAGAAAACGTTGTCGGTCTCGAGCGTGATATGCGAGAACGGTACGACCGAGTCGGCGTAGTTGTCGGTCTCGTACACCTCGCTGCAGACCGCTGCAGGAAGCGCAATCTGTGAGGTCAGGATCGCATTCGAGGCATCGGTAATGTCGTCGACCGAGGAAAACACCTCGAAGTGGATGTGTGGCCAACGACCTTCGTAGCAGCCTGGGATGATCGTGGCGAACTCCACCGATCCGTCCTCGCCGGTGACCTGCACGCCGCGAAGGTACGTCTCGTCCTCGAGACCGGACGAGTACATGGAGTAGCTGCCGGATGCGTCGCAGTGCCAGATGTATACCGCGGCGCCGGACATGGGTGCATTGCCGTTAACCATGTCGATGATGTTCATCTTCAGCTTCAGCGGTATGCCGCTTGCGGTCGCGCCACCGCCGATTGAGGAACGGATGTCACTGCGTTCAACCCCGACTTGCTCGAGAACGTCCGGGCCGTTCGAACCGTCGCCCGGGTACGGACCTGCGGTCTCGGTGTTCATCTCCGCGAGTGTGTTGCTTGTCGCCTCAGTGGACGAGGTAGAGCTTGAAGCTGGGGCAGCGGAGCTCGCTTGGGAGGAGCTTGCGGTACTGGACACGGTAGGTGCATTCGGGGCGCACGCAGCGAGCGCGACAGAGCCCGCGCCGATGCCGAACATGCCGAGTAGCTTGCGGCGGGAGATCCGATTCTCGATTGTTGTGAGGTCGAATGTGAGTCCCTGATCCTCCGGATCTTCGTTTTGATTGGGAAGAATGCGGCCTTCGAACGACTTGAGTTCGGATCGGTTGCTCGATGTTTGGTTATAAGGAGTGCCCACTATCTTTCCTGTTCTGTCTTTGGGCGGTGCCGGGAATGTCTCGTCCCTTCCGGGATACCGGCGAGCAAGTACTGTAAATCAATGTGCCAATGGATCAATGCTGGTAGACCACCAAATACGTGGGAAACGAGAGCTATCAATCTGAAAGGTGACTGTACGTCCGCTGTATCTGCTGCGATTGGTAAGAGGTCCGACAGGTCGCAGGACCATCGCGTGGGGGTGGGTAAGCTAGATACCGTTTTGACCGGACGGGGTTCAATAACCCGATTGGGTAAAGGTTTGACGTGACTGACACAGACAAGAACGCTCACAATGAATCGGCGATGACCGTCGAACTGACGGAGGAAGCACTCGATTCTGCGGCGCAGAATGCGATCGCAGCTTTTGATGCCGCTGCGGATCTGCCGGCACTGGAAGAGGCATACCGTGCCCACCTCGGTGAGAAGTCGCCGATCTCCTTAGCACGCCGTTCGCTTGGCACGCTGCCGAAGGATCAGCGCAAGGATGCCGGCCGCTTCGTCAACGTGGCCCGCGGCAAGGCAGAGAAACACTACGCAGCTGTACATCAGTTGCGCGAAGCTGAGTACCGCGAGCAGCAGCTGCGCGAGGAGAAGGTCGACGTCACCCTGGCCACCGGTCGAACCCAGCCGGGCGCGATGCACCCGATTACCACGCTGAGCGAGCAGATCGCCGACATTTTCATCGGCATGGGGTGGGAAGTCGCCGAAGGTCCCGAGGTCGAAGCGGAGTACTTCAACTTCGACGCGCTGAACTTCATTCCGGATCACCCTGCACGCACCCTGCAGGACACCTTCTACATCGGCGAGGAAGGCTCGCGCCAGGTGTTGCGCACCCACACCTCGCCGGTGCAGGTGCGCACCCTGCTCGAGCGTGATGTGCCGGTCTACATCGCCTGCCCGGGTCGCGTGTTCCGCACCGATGAGCTCGATGCCACGCACACCCCGGTGTTTCACCAGGTGGAGGGGCTCGCGGTGGACAAGGGCCTGACCATGGCGCACCTCAAGGGCACGCTCGACCACCTCGCGCAGAGCCTCTTCGGCCCGGAGACCACTACGCGCATGCGCACCAACTACTTCCCGTTCACCGAGCCGTCCGCCGAAGTGGACGTTTGGTTCCCCAACAAGAAGGGCGGTGCCGGCTGGATCGAGTGGGGCGGCTGCGGCATGGTCAACCCGAATGTGCTGCGCGCGGTGGGCATTGACCCGGAGGTCTACACCGGCTTCGCATTCGGCATGGGACTTGAGCGGACTTTGCAGTTCCGCAACGGCCTGACCGACATGCGAGACATGGTCGAAGGCGACGTGCGATTCACCATCCCGTTCGGCGTGCAGGCATAAGGAGTAGATCATGCTGATTTCCAAGAACTGGATCACCCGCCTGCTGGACAATGCGGGCAACGACGGCTTCAACCCGACCGACGAGGAACTCGACGCAGGCTTCGTCCGGGTCGGCTTTGAAACCGAAGGATACGAGGCGGTTCCGGAAACCACCGGGCCGCTCGTAATTGGCAAGGTCCTCGAAATCGAGGAACTCACCGGGTTCAAGAAGCCGATTCGCTACTGCCAGGTCGACGTTGGTGACGCCAACGGCACCGGCGAGCCGCAGGGCATCATCTGCGGCGCGCGCAATTTCGCGGAAGGGGACACGGTCGTCGTGTCGCTGCCGGGCGCAGTGTTGCCCGGTGGTTTCGAGATCGCCGCGCGCGAGACCTATGACCACATTTCCAACGGCATGATGGCTTCCGCGGCAGAGCTCGGACTCACTGCAAAGAGCGAGGGCATCATCACGCTTGACGACGCCACCGTGGAGCGGTTCAACCTCATCCCGGGCCAGGACGCGCGCGAGGTTGTCGGCCTCGCCGACACGGTCTTTGAGGTCAACATCACGCCGGACCGCGGCTACGCTCTGTCCGCGCGTGGGCTGACCCGCGAGATCGCTTCGGCCTTTGATCTGCGCTTCGGGGATGTGGCGCAGGATCCGGCTGTGGCTGGGGTGGACGTGTCCAAGGTGCCGTCGATAAGCGAAAAGCTGATTGAGATCGACCTGGAGCCTGCGACGAAGGCGAAGCGATTCGGCCTGCGACTGGTGGAGGGAATTGACCCGCACGCGCAGGCACCGTTTTGGATGCAGCGCGAGCTGATGCTGGCGGGGATTCGCTCGGTGAACGCGGCGACGGACGTGACCAACTTTGTGATGCTGCTGACCGGGCAGCCGATGCACGCGTTTGACGCGGACAAGGTGGCTGGCGGGCTGCGGGTGCACAACGCGGCGGGTGGCGAGGAATTTGAGACTCTCGACCACGCGAAGCGGACGCTGTTGCCGACGGACGTGGTGATTTCGGACGACAACGGGATTCAGTCGCTCGCTGCGGTGATGGGTGGAACCTCCTCGGAGATTTCCGATGAGACAGTGAACGTGTACTTCGAGGCGGCAAGCTGGGACGAGCTGACCGTGGCGAAGACAGCGCGGCACCACAAGTTGTCCTCAGAAGCCTCGCGTCGTTTCGAGCGTGGCGTGGATCCGGCGATCATCGAGATCTCGCTGGATATCGCGTGCGCGCTGTTGGTGGAGTGTGCTGGGGGCACGATCTCTGAGCGCGGCACGATCGTGGGCGAGGTGCCTACGCGCGAGCCGATCACCGTGGGTCTGGGTCGCCCGAGTGAGCTGATCGGCGTGGAGTACGCGCCGGAGACTGTGGTGCGGCGGCTGGAAGAAGTGGGCTGTGTCGTTGAGGTGCACGGCGATGAGGCGACTGTTACTCCGCCGACGTGGCGCGGCGACCTCACGGTGCCTGTCGAGCTGATCGAAGAGGTCGTGCGCCTTGAGGGTCTTGACGACGTGCCGTCGATCCTGCCGACCCCGGTCGGTGGCCGAGGGCTGTCTCCGCTGCAACGCCGCCGCCGCGCGGTGACGCACGCGCTGGCGTACTCCGGCTACGCCGAGATTATCCCGACCCCGTTCATGAAGAACGATGCCTTTGACGTGTGGGGGCTCGACGCGGACGATCCGCGCCGAAACGTGGTCAAGGTGCAGAACCCGCTGGACGCCGACTATGGCGTGCTCGGCTCGACCCTGCTGCCGTCCATGCTTGAGGCGATCGGCCGCAACGTGGCGCGCGGGCGCAACGACGTGGCGGTGTTCTCGGTGGCACAGACCTCGGTGAAGCGTGCGGATGTCTCGCCGATGCCGTCGGTTGCGGCGCGCCCGGATGAAGACGTTTTGCGGGAGCTGGTCGATTCCTTGCCGGATCAGCGCCTGCACGCTGCCACCGTGGCGGTGGGCAAGCAGGAGATCGCCGGACCGCTGGGCGCGGCTCGTGACTACACCTGGGCTGATGCGATCCAGGCTGCGCGGGTGGCCGCTGCAGCTGCCGGTGTGGTGCTCGAGGTGGAGGCCGCGGAGCACTTGCCGTGGCACCCGGGTCGCTGCGCGGCGCTGACCGTCGCCTCCGCCGACGGTCAGGATCGCCGAATTGTTGGTTATGCGGGCGAGCTACACCCGCAGATTCTTGAAGCGCTCGAGCTGCCGGCGCGCACGTGCGCAATGGAGCTCGACCTCACCGCGCTGCCGCTGGATGAGGTGCTGCCGGCTCCGGTGCTCTCTGCGTTCCCTGCGGTGAACCAAGACATCGCGCTGGTAGTGGACGAGGAATTACCGGCGGAATCAGTGCGGCGCACTGTTGAGGAGGCCGCGGGCGAGCTCGTCGAGAGCGTGCGCCTGTTCGATGTTTACCGCTCTGAGCAGCTCGGCGAGGGCAAGAAGTCGCTGGCGTTCGGGCTTGTATTCAGGGCGGGGGACCGCACCCTGACTGAGGACGAGGCTTCCGAGGCACGTTTGCGTGCTGCGAAGGCAGCTGAGGAGCAGCACGGTGCGGCGATGCGCGGCTAGGCCGGTACGATCGCATAGTTTGCAGCCAACTGCATAATTCGCTACTGTGACGGCATGAGCTTCTCTGTCGCAGTTGCGGGTGCCACCGGGTACGCCGGTGGCGAAATCCTTCGCCTCTTGCTTGCCCACCCCGCCTACCTTTCGGGGGAGCTGGAGATCGGCGCACTGACCGGCAATTCGAATGCCGGCCAGCCGGTGGAGGAGCAGATGCCGCACTTACCGCAGCTCGCAGGCAGGGTGATCGAAGAGACCTCCATCGCCGTCCTCAGCGGCCACGACGTGGTGTTCCTGGGCCTGCCGCACGGGTTCTCCGCCGAGATCGGCGCGAACCTTCCCGAGGAAACCGTGGCGATCGACTGCGCGGCGGACTTCCGGCTCCGCGACGCGGAAGCCTGGGCGCGCTACTACGGTTCCAAGCACGCTGGCCACTGGCCCTACGGTATCCCGGAGATGCCTGGCCACCGTGAGGAGCTCCAGGGGGCCAAGCGCATCGCGGTGCCCGGTTGCTTCCCGACGGGGGCGACCTTGGCGGCGCTACCCGCGGTCAAAGCTGGGATCTGCGAGCCGGACCTGCGCGTAGTTTCCATCACCGGTGTTTCCGGGGCAGGAAAGAAAGCTGCCGTGCCCATGCTCGGCGCGGAGACGATGGGCTCGCTCAAGGCCTACAACACCGCGGGCAAACACCGCCACACGCCGGAGATTGCCCAAAACATCGCTGAGGTAACAGACGCGCCAGTCACGGTCAGTTTCACCCCGGTGCTTGCGCCGCTGCCGCGCGGCATTCTCACCACCGTGACCGCCCCTTTGGTCGAGGGCGTCACCTCCGAGTCCGCCCGACAGGCGTACGAGGACTTCTACGCCTCCGAGCCGTTTGTGTGGGTGGTGCCGGAAGGCACTCAACCGCAAACCCAGCACGTCGTTGGGTCGAATATGTGCCACGTGCAAGTCGAGGTCGACGCGGAGGCGGGTGTGGTGCTCATGACCTCGGCGATCGATAACTTGACCAAGGGTACTGCAGGCGCCGCGGTCCAGTGCATGAACCTCGCTTTGGGGTTGGAAGAAGCCGCAGGGCTTCCGCGCCAGGGCGTTGCACCCTAGATGCACATCCCAACCATCCACACACCACTGATCGAAGGAGAACCGATGACTGCAGGAGCAGTGACCACACCCAAGGGGTTCAGCGCCGCCGCGACGACGGCAGGCATCAAGCCTTCGGGCAACCCGGACATGGCGCTCGTGGTCAATGAAGGTCCGGAGTTCACCGCTGCCGCGGTGTTCACCCGCAACAAAGTGTTCGCTTCGCCGGTGAAAATTAGCCGCGAAGTGCTCGCAGACGGCCAGTGCAAAGCGGTGCTGTTCAACTCCGGAAACGCGAACGCCTGCAACGGAGCGCAGGGAGACGCTGACGCGCGCGAGGCGCAGGAGCTCGCGGCAGAGCGGCTGGGTCTCGACGCGAACGATGTCGCGGTGTGTTCCACGGGTTTGATCGGTGAACTGCTGCCGATGGACAAGGTGCGCGCGGGCATCGACACTCTTGCACGGGGCCTTGGCTCGGACGCAGCGCACGGATCCGCGGCGGCGGAAGCCATCATGACCACCGACACGGTCGCAAAGGAAGCGCTCGTGGAGCGCGACGGCTGGGCAGTTGGCGCCATCGGCAAAGGCGTGGGCATGATGGCGCCGAGCTTGGCGACGATGCTGGTTGCGGTGACCACGGATGCGTCGATAAGCAATGAAGCCCTGGAGGAAGCCTTGGGCAAGGCGACCGCGGTGACGTTCAACACCCTGGATATTGACGGTGCGACCTCGACGAACGACACTGTGATCGTGATGGCGAACGGGGCGAGTGGTATCACCCCGAGCCAGGATGAGGTCGACGAGGCGTTGCTTTCCATCTGCGAATCGCTGGCGAAGCAGATGCAGGCTGATGCAGAAGGCGTGACCAAGCGGGTGACCATTTCCGTGCGCGGCACCGCCGATGATGCCCAGGCGCTGGAGGCGGCGCGCACGATCGGGCGCGACAACTTGTTCAAGTGCGCCATGTTCGGTTCCGACCCCAACTGGGGCCGCGTGCTGGCCGCCGTCGGTATGGCGGACGCCGAGATGAACCCGGAGAAGATCTCGGTGCGCTTCAACGGCCAGCCGGTGTGCGTGGATTCCGCCGGTGCGCCCGGTGCGCGCGAGGTGGATCTGTCGGGTGTGGACATTGACGTCGACGTAGATCTCGGCGCGGGCGGGCCGGGTGTGGCCACCGTGCGCACGACCGACCTGAGCCACGCGTACGTGGAGATCAACTCCGCATACAGCAGCTAGGAAGGGCCTTGCAATGGATTTCGAAGCAATGAGTGCGGACTTGAGCAATGAGGCGCGCGCCCACGTCCTCGCAGAGGCGCTGCCGTGGCTGCAACATTTCCGCGACAAGATCGTGGTGGTGAAGTACGGCGGCAACGCCATGGTCGATGAGGACCTGAAGGCAGCTTTCGCCGCCGACATGGTGTTCTTGCGCACCGTCGGGGCGAAGCCCGTCGTGGTGCACGGCGGCGGTCCGCAGATCACGGCGATGATGCAGCGGCTGAACCTGGACGGCGGGGAGTTCGTCGGCGGCTTCCGCGTGACCACGCCGGAGATCCTCGACGTAGTGCGCATGGTGCTCTTCGGTCAGGTGGGCCGGGATCTGCTGGGCAAGATCAACTCCCACGGCCCGTACGCGGTGGGCACCTCCGGCGAGGATGCTGGGCTGTTCACGGCGGAGAAGCGCTATGTGGATGTCGACGGCGAACCGGCCGACATCGGCCTGGTCGGCACTATCACCAGCGTCAACCCGTCTGCGCTCATGGACATCATCGAGGCTGGGCGCATCCCGGTGGTCTCCGGCATCGCGCCAGGCGAAGACGGCGATGTGTACAACATCAACGCCGACGAAGCTGCCGGCGCGCTTGCTGCGGCCATCGGGGCTGAGCGACTCGTAGTGCTCACCAACGTCGAGGGCCTCTACACCGACTGGCCGAACAAAGACTCGCTGCTGTCAAAGATCAACGTGGGCGACCTCGAGCAGATGATGCCGTCGCTGGATTCGGGCATGATCCCGAAGATGGAGGCATGCCTGACCGCCGTGCGCGGCGGGGTGCGCGCGGCTCACGTCATCGACGGCCGCATTGCGCACTCCGTGCTGCTCGAGCTGCTCACCAGCGGCGGCATCGGCACCATGGTGCTGCCGGACACATACGACGAGGCGCACTACCCGGAGGCAACCGTGTCCAAGGTGTTCAGGAAGGACGAGGCAAAGTGAGCGAAATCCTCACCGGCTGGCAAACCGGCCTGATGAACAACTACGGAACCCCGCCGATCGCCCTGGTCAAGGGCGAGGGTGCCACGCTTATCGACGACTCGGGCAACACCTACATCGACCTTCTCGCCGGGATTGCGGTCAACGCGCTCGGCCACGCCCACCCTGCAGTGGTGCACGCGGTCACCGAGCAGATCAACACCCTCGGCCACGTTTCCAACCTCTTTGCCTCTGAACCGGCGGTGAAGGTCGCGGGCGAGCTCGTGCGCCGCTTCGGCGATCCGGATGCGCGGGTGTTCTTTTGCAACTCCGGTGCGGAGGCGAACGAGGCCGCATTCAAGCTCGCACGGTTGACCGGCAAGCGCCGTATCCTTGCCGCCCAGCACGGTTTCCACGGCCGCACCATGGGTGCGCTCGCGCTGACCGGCCAGCCAGACAAGCGCAAGGCCTTCGAGCCAGTGCCGTCTGGCGTCGAGTACTACCCATACGGCGACCTCGATTACCTGCGCAAGCTCGTCGAGGTCAACCCCACCGACGTCGCCGCGATCTTCCTCGAACCCATCCAGGGGGAAACCGGAGTCATCCCAGCTCCGGAAGGATTCATGGAGGGCATTCGAAAGCTTTGCGACGACCACGCCATCCTCATGGTCGCCGATGAAGTGCAAACCGGCGTCGGCCGCACCGGCGATTTCTTTGCCTTTGAGCACGACCTGCCGGCCGGTGTGCGCCCCGATGTGGTCACCATGGCGAAGGGCCTCGGCGGAGGGCTGCCGATTGGCGCAGTCATCGCGACTGAAGAGGTAGCCAGGACCTTTACGCCGGGTTCGCACGGCACGACATTCGGCGGCAACCCGATTGCGTGTGCGGCAGCGTCCGCAGTCCTCGATACCGTCGACGACGCGTTTCTCAGCGAGGTCGTTCGAAAGGGCAAAATTTTCGCCGAAGAACTCCGCGATCTTGACGGGGTGGAGGAAGTGCGCGGCCGGGGGCTGATGCTCGGTGCGGTGCTCAAACGTCCCGTCGCAAAGCAAGCGGTTCCTGCAGGCCTGAAGCACGGGCTGGTGCTGAATGCTCCGAGCGATGCGGTGGTGCGATTCACCCCGCCGCTGGTGATTTCTGATGATGAGCTTGCTGACGCTGTCCAGCGCCTCGACGCGCTGCTGAATGAGTTGAACAACTCCGAGGGGGAGAATTAGATGCCACGACATTTCTTGGCCGATGACGATCTGACCCCAGCAGAGCAGGCCGAGGTGCTTGCGCTTGCCGCGGAGATGAAGCGCGAGCCGTACAAGTACCGCCCGCTTGAGGGGCCGCAGTCGGTGGCGGTGCTGTTTGACAAGACGTCGACGCGCACGAGGTTCTCCTTCGCCGCGGGCATCGCGCAGCTCGGTGGGCACGCGATTGTCGCGGAGACCGGCAACTCGCAGATGGGCAAGGGAGAGACCTACCAGGACACCGGTGCGGTGCTGTCGCGTTACGTTTCGGCGATTGTGTGGCGTACCTACGCGCATCAGAACTTGCTGGACATGGCGGAGACTGCGACGGTGCCGCTGGTGAACGCGCTGTCCGACGACCTGCACCCATGCCAGATCCTCGCCGACCTGCAGACCGTGGTAGAGAACCTGTGCCCGGATGAGGGGGCCGCGGGGCTGAAGGGCAAGAAGGCCGTCTACCTCGGTGACGGCGACAACAACATGGCCAACAGCTACCTGCTGGGCTTTGCCACCGCCGGTATGGACATCACCGTCATCGGCCCGGAGGGGTTCCTGCCGCGCCAGGAATTCGTTGAGCGTGCTCAAGCGCGCGCGGCGGAGACGGGTGCAGCGGTGGCGGTGACCTCTGACCTGTCTGCTGTCGAGGGCGCCGGTGTGGTGATTACCGATACTTGGGTGTCCATGGGCATGGAGGACGACGGCAAGGACCGCCGCACTCCGTTTATGCCGTACCAAGTCACCCAGGACGTGATGGACGCGGCAGGCGAGGGCGCGATCTTTTTGCACTGTCTGCCGGCGTACCGCGGTAGCGAAGTCACTGCAGAGGTAATCGATGGCCCCGCCTCGCGCGTGTTTGACGAGGCCGAAAATCGCCTGCACGCACAGAAGGCGCTGCTGACCTGGCTCCTGGAGCACCAGCCGTGACTCAGCCAGTTTCCCGCACGGCGCGCCAGGCCCGCATCCTGGAGCTGCTCTCCAACACACGCGTGTACTCGCAAGGCCAGCTGTCGCAGCTGCTCTTCGACGACGGCATCGATATCACTCAGGCGACACTGTCGCGCGATCTCGACGAGCTGGGGGCGAAGAAGATCCGCCCGCTCGCAGGTGGCCGCGCGTTCTACGCGGTCGGGGATGAGGCCGACGCACTCGAGGACGTAGCCACCGGCCCGCGCGACAAGCTCAACCGCATGATCGATGAGCTGGTGGTCTCGGTGGACTACTCTCACTCAACCGCGGTGCTGCGCACCCCGCCCGGCGCGGCGCAGTACCTCGCCAGCTACATCGACCGCGTCGGCCTCGACCAAGTGGTCGGCTGCATCGCCGGCGACGACACCATCTTCGTGCTGGCCCGCGAACCGCTGAGCGGCCGCGATCTTGCGGAGCAGCTCTTTGCCGGTGCGCCCCGTAAGCACGAGTAACCTAGCAATTCGACACGTTTCTGTAAAACACTTTCTGTGAATCTCAGAATAGAACTCAAAAGGAGCCCATATTCATGACCAACCGCGTCGTTCTCGCGTACTCCGGCGGCCTGGACACCTCCGTCGCCATCCCGTACCTCGCCGAGATGACCGGCGGCGAGGTTATCGCCGTCTCGCTCGACCTCGGCCAGGGCGGTGAGGACATGGAGTCCGTGCGCCAGCGCGCGCTGGACTGCGGTGCCGTCGAATCCATCGTGGTCGACGCCAAGGACGAGTTCGCCGAGGAGTACTGCCTGCCCACCATCAAGGCGAACGGCATGTACATGGGGCAGTACCCTCTGGTCTCCGCGATCTCGCGCCCGCTGATTGTGAAGCACCTCGTTGAGGCAGGCCACCAGTTCGGCGGCACCCACGTGGCCCACGGCTGCACCGGCAAGGGCAACGACCAGGTTCGCTTCGAGGTCGGATTCCTCAACCAGGACCCCAACCTGGAGATTATCGCCCCGGCACGCGACTACGCTTGGACCCGCGACAAGGCGATCGAGTACGCAGAGGGCAAGAACCTGCCGATTGAGCAGTCCGCCGCATCCCCGTTCTCCATCGACCAGAATGTCTGGGGCCGCGCGGTTGAGACCGGCTTCCTTGAGGATTTGTGGAACGCGCCGACGAAGGACCTCTACGCCTACACCGAGGACCCGGCAATGGGCAACGCTCCGGATGAGGTCATCATCTCTTTCGAGGGCGGTAAGCCGGTGGCAATCGACGGCCGCAGCGTCTCCGTGCTCGAGGCAATCGAGGAGCTCAACCGCCGTGCCGGAGCGCAGGGCATCGGCCGCTTGGACATGGTGGAGGATCGCCTGGTGGGCATCAAGTCCCGCGAGATCTACGAGGCCCCGGGCGCAGTCGCACTCATCACCGCGCACAAAGCGCTTGAGGACGTCACCGTCGAGCGCGAGCTCGCCCGCTACAAGCGTCTGGTGGATGCCCGCTGGTCCGAGGAGGTGTACGACGGTCTCTGGTTCGGCCCGCTGAAGCGCTCCCTCGACGCTTTCATCGATTCCACCCAGCAGTACGTCACGGGTGACATCCGGATGGAGCTCCACGCGGGCAAGGCCACGGTCAACGGCCGCCGCTCGAACCACTCTCTCTACGACTTCAACCTGGCCACCTACGACACCGGCGATACCTTTGACCAGACCCTGGCGAAGGGCTTCGTGCGCCTGCACGGCCTGAGCTCCCAGATCGCCAACAAGCGCGACCGCGAGGCGGCTGGGAAGTAAATGGAGCAGCACAAGACCAACGAGGGCGCGCTGTGGGGCGGCCGCTTTTCCGGCGGCCCCAGCGAAGCCATGTTCGCGCTGTCCGTCTCTACCCACTTCGACTGGGTCCTCGCACCATACGATGTGCTTGCATCAAAGGCTCACGCAAAGGTGCTCAACAGGGCAGGTTTGCTTGACGACGATGCGTTGTCCACCATGCTCGCGGGCCTGGACCAACTGGGCGAGGACGTTGCCAACGGCTCCTTCGGGCCGCTCCCGACGGACGAAGACGTCCACGGCGCCATGGAGCGCGGCCTTATCGACCGCGTCGGCCCCGAAATCGGCGGCCGGCTACGTGCCGGACGCTCCCGCAACGATCAGGTCGCTGCGATGTTCCGCATGTGGCTGCGCGATGCCATCCGCGGTGTCGCGCAAGATGTGTCGGACCTGATCGACGCCATCATCGCTCAGGCGAAGGCGCACCCGGATGCAATCATGCCGGGCAAGACCCACTTCCAGGCCGCGCAGCCGATTCTGCTGGCGCACTCCCTGCTCGCTCACGCGCAGCCGCTGTTGAGGGATTTGGAGCGCATCCAGGATTTGGACAAACGCCTCGCCGTTTCGCCGTACGGATCTGGCGCGCTCGCAGGGTCGTCGCTGCAGCTCGACCCGGAGGCCATTGCGGAAGAACTTGGTTTCGCATCCTCCGCCGACAACTCGCTCGACGGCACGGCCTCACGCGATTTCGCAGCAGAAGCGGCGTACGTGCTTGCCCAGATCGCGGTTGACCTCTCGCGTTTCGCCGAGGAGATTATCGCCTGGTGCACCCCGGAGTTCGGCTACGTCACGTTGGACGACGCCTGGTCGACCGGCTCATCGATCATGCCGCAGAAGAAGAACCCGGATGTCGCCGAGCTTGCGCGTGGCAAGTCTGGCCGGCTCATTGGCAACCTCGCCGGTCTTATGGCGACGCTGAAGGCACAACCGCTGGCGTACAACCGCGACCTGCAGGAAGACAAGGAACCGGTTATCGATTCGGTGACGCAGCTGCGCGTGCTGCTGCCGGCGTTCACCGGTCTCGTTGGCACTCTGACGTTCCACGAGGATCGGATGCGCGAACTTGCACCTGCGGGCTACACGCTGGCGACTGACCTCGCGGAGTGGATGGTGCGCCAAGGCGTGCCGTTCCGCGAGGCGCACGAGGCTTCCGGGGCGTGCGTGCGGATTGCTGAGAGCCGAGGCGTTGGCCTTGACGAGCTCAGTGATGAGGAGCTCGCAAGCGTCGACAAGCGACTGCTCCCTGAGGTCCGTGAGGTGCTGACTGTCGATGGTGCGGTTGCTTCGCGCGCGACTCGCGGTGGGACCGCGAAGGTGCGCGTGGAGGAACAGCGGGACCGCGTGGTAGAAGCGAACGCGCAGTTCCGTGCGTGGGCCACACGGCCGGTGCGGGGAGAGAAGCCCCAGTAACTGCCCAAGAAATACAGCGCACGTGTGACGTGCACTCTACGATAAAGCCATGAGTGTTCCGAGCAGTGCGGGTAGTGCGGACACCAAGCGCGGCGGACGCGTTCTTACCGTCGTACTTGGTGTCCTTCTCGTTGTTGTGGTGGCAGCGGCGATCATTCTTGGCCGTGGCGGGGGACTGCTTGGAAGGGGAAACAAGGACACCGGAAGCTCCGGCTTTGGGGACCGCGGCGGCGTGACCCAGGTGCATGGCGTGGTGGGTTCTGAAAAACGCTTGTACTTTGAAGACCCGGATGTGGTCGATCGGTTGCGTGAGCTCGGCTACGAAGTGAGTTTCTCGACGGCGGGCTCGCGAACCATTGCGACGCGGACCGATCTGTCTTCGCTGGACTTCGTGTCCCCGTCGTCGGCGCCCGCGACGCAGAAGGTGCGCGAGCAAAACAACGGCTACACGGTGGAGTACCCGTTCTTCACGCCGATGGCGGTGGCGAGCTGGCAGCCGATTGCGGACATTCTTGAAGCTGAAGGCGTGGTGCGCAAGGAAAACGGCGGGTACGTCCTCGACATTGCCAAGTACGTCGACTTGGCGCAGTCGGGTAAACGTTGGCGCGATTTCGGCGACACGTTCCCTTCGCCACGCACCGTGCAGATCCGCACCACCGACATCCGCACCTCGAATTCGGCCGCGATGTATCTCTCGGTGCTTGCGTGGGAGTTCGCGGAGCGGGAGCCGAACCGCGGCAACGACATCGGCTACCTGGTGGACAAGATCACGCCGTTCTTTACGGGGCAGGGTTACTCGGAGTCGTCGTCTGCCGGCCCGTTTGCCGAATATTTGAGCCAAGGAATGGGCGCGGCACCAATGGTGATGATTTACGAGGCGCAGTTCATCGGTGAGCAAATGCGTCCAAACTCGCGCATCCGCGACGATATGGTGCTGTTCCACCTCAGCCCGACGGTGCTGGCGAACCACGGCGTGGTTGGCATCACCCCGGAGGGCCAGGAGCTGGCACGTCTCTTGGCTAACGACCCGGAGCTACAGCAGCTCGCTGCGCGGCACGGGTTCCGCCCGGCTAACCACGGTTCGCTCGCTGATGAGATGTCCAAGCAGGGTTTGAATCCGCCATCGGATTACGTCAATTCGGTGGACCCGCCACAGTATGATCGCCTGGAACAGCTTATCGACGGTGTGGGCACCCGCTATGGCACCCTTTCCCCTCCGCCGCCGGAAGATGGAGACGAACAGCAATGAAAAAGCTCTGGATTTTGATCCTCGTGCTGCTGAGCTCAATGGCGCTGGCCGCGTGTGCCGATGACGGTGCGAGCGAAGGCGGCGGGGGTTCTAGCGGTGGGCAGCGCACCGGCTCGCAGGATGCCCTCACGATCGTGGCGGCTACCGAACTTATGGACCTGGAGCCCGTTGTGCAGCGAGCGTCGGACGACCTCGGGTTCGACATTGAGCTCCAGTTCCCAGCCGGCACTCTCGAGAATTCCGAGAACCTGAAGCTGGGTAACTTCGACAGCACGGTCGACGCGACCTGGTTTGCCACCAACCGTTACGTCAACCTCATCGGCGCGTCCGACAAGCTGGCGGATGAGACCAAGATTGCAACGAGCCCAGTGGCGTTCGGCGTGTGGGACGAAGCGGCGAAGCGCCTCGGCTGGGACACGGATCAGCCGACCTGGACCGACTTTGTCAAAGCGGCGCAAGCCGGGGATTTCACCTTCGGTATGACCAACCCGGCAGCGTCCAACTCCGGTTTTTCGGCGTTGGTGTCGGTGTCCACCGCCCTCGCAGACACCGGTGCGGCGATCACCCCCCAGGACCTCGATCGCGTGGCACCGACTCTGGAAGAGCTCTTCCAGGCGCAAACGCTGGTGTCCGGTTCCTCCGGCTGGCTCGCCGACGCGTTCGTCGCCGACCCAGAAAAGGCCGACGCGATCGTGAACTACGAGTCCACGCTGCATCAGCTGCGCGCCGAGGGTCTGCCGATCCAGGTGATCGTGCCGCGTGACGGTGTCGTCTCCGCCGATTACCCGCTGTCGACCCTCGCGCAACCGGCGAACCCGAATGCGTCTGAACAAGTGCGTCAGTTGGCCGACTGGCTGCTCGAACACCAGGAAGACATCGCGCAGACCTTCCGCCGACCGGTGGAGCAAGTCTCGAATATGCCTGCCGAGCTGGCTAGCCAGCAGGCGATTGAGCTGCCGTTCCCGGCGAACCAAAGCGTGGTCGACGAGCTGCTCTTCGCCTACAACAACCAGTATCGTCAGCCCGGAACCACCATGTTCATCCTGGATGCCTCCGGATCTATGGAGGGCGATCGCATCCAGGCACTCAAGGACACCATGAATTCGCTTATCGACGGCTCCGCCGCGAATCTAGTCGGCGATGTGTCCCTTCGCGACCGCGAAACTGTGACCCTGCTGTCCTTCGACGATCAGCCGAACCCGCCGGTGACGGTCGAGTACAACCGCGACAACGAGGCATCGGTGGATCAACTCAGTGCGTACGTCGACGGAATCGTGGCAAGCGGTGGCACTGCAATGTACCCGGCGTTGCTGGAAGCCCTGAATGGGATCGATACCTCGAACGGCATTCCGTCGATAGTCCTGCTCAGCGACGGCGAGGCCAACTTCGGCCCCGACTTCCGCGGGTTCACCGAAATCTACAACGGGCTCCCGGAGGACAAGCGCAGCGTGCCGATTTTCATCATCTTGTACGGCGAGGCGAACGTCGCGGAGATGAATCAACTGGCAGAACTGACGGGAGGGGCGGTGTTCGACGCGTTGAACGGCGACCTCGAGGCAGCATTTAAGGAGATTCGTGGTTTCCAGTAGTTCGAGCGGTACCCCAGGTGGCTTTCAAAGCTTCCTCGTCTCGAGGAGGAACCAGGTTGGCCTGCTTTTGGCCATTTTGGTGGTAACCCTGCACATTGCACTCGGCCTAGGCTTCCTGTGGCCGGTTGCCGCTGCTGCGGCCTACGGTGCAGGAGTGGCTCTGACCCCGCCTGCGAAACCGAAGGAGCTGCCGCCTCCACCGATCACGCCGACCCCGATCGTGCTCGAGGATGCAATGCGCGAAACTTCCGGCCGGCTCTTTAAGGCAGGTCCACCGAGCGCGGTCGTGAACCAGGTCAAGGAGCTCGAGGCGAACATCCGCTTTGTGCTCAAGGAATGGGACCATCTGCAACCCACACCTGAGCACCGACAGACGATGTGGAACGTGGTCAAGGTCTACTACCCGGAGGTGATCAGCACCTACCTCGACGTGCCACAGTTCCGTGATGAGGCAGCAGTCAGCGTCGTGGTGGATTCGCTGACCACACTTACCAATGCGGTCGCTCGGATCAAGAAGGGCATCCTGGACGACAACCTGCGGGCCATGGATTCGCAGGCCCAGTTCCTTCGCGGTGAATTCGGCGCACTGCCGGGGTTGGACGACGACCTGTCTGGGTCAGCCGGGTACGATAAACAGCCATGAGCCTCGACCCCCAGCTGTTAGACATTCTTGTGTGCCCCCAAGACAAGGGGCCACTGAGATACAGCGAAGAGGAACAGTTGCTTATCAACGAGCGGCTCGGAATCGCGTACCGCATCGACGAGGGCATTCCCGTTTTGCTTATCGACGAAGCGCAGCCCCATCCAGCCGCGTCGAACTAACCCCTTGCCGCATTTCCGCCAACGAATATGCAACGAAAGAGTGTGATCTGTTCATGACAACTCCCGCCAACATCGTCGATGAGATCGAATGGCGCGGCCTGATTAACCAGTCAACCGACCTGGATGCGCTGCGGGAGACGACGAAGAACTCAATCACGTTGTACTGCGGCTTCGACCCGACAGGGCCCTCACTCCACGCCGGGCACTTGGTTCCGCTTCTGATGCTTCGGCGCTTCCAGATGGCGGGGCACCGCCCGGTCGTTCTCGCGGGCGGTGCGACAGGCATGATCGGCGACCCTCGTGACGTGGGGGAGCGGACGCTGAACTCCGAGGACACTGTGAAAGAGTGGGCTGACCGCATTGCCGGCCAGCTTTCCCGTTTTGTCTCTTTCGAGGGAGAGAACGCAGCGTTGTTGGTCAACAACAACGACTGGACGCAGGACCTGTCAGCGATTGAGTTCCTGCGTGACATTGGAAAGCACTTTTCCCTCTCCACCATGCTTGGTCGCGAGACGGTGAAGCGCCGCCTTGAGTCTGATGGCATCTCCTACACCGAGTTCTCGTACATGCTGCTGCAGGCGAATGACTTCGTGCAGCTGCGTCGCGAGTACGACTGTGTGCTGCAGGTCGGTGGCGGAGATCAGTGGGGCAACCTCGTCGCCGGCGTCGACTTGAACCGAAGGATGGATGGCGAGTCTGTGCACGCGCTGACCGTTCCGCTGGTCACTGACTCGGAGGGCAAGAAGTTTGGCAAGTCCACCGGCGGTGGTTCGCTGTGGCTCGATCCAGAGATGACGAGCCCGTACACCTGGTACCAGTACTTCTTGAACACCGCGGACGCGGATGTGATTCGTTACTTGCGCTGGTTCACCTTCGTTGATCAGGAGGAGCTGAGCCGTCTCGAGGATGAGGTCACCGAACGCCCGTTCAAGCGGGAAGCGCAGCGGCGCCTCGCCCAGGAGATGACAGACCTGGTGCATGGGGAGCAGGCACGCCGTGGCGCCGAACTCGCTGCACAGGCGTTGTTCGGGAAGGCGGAGCTGGCCGATCTGGACGAGAGCACTCTCGCAGCCGCGGTCTCCGAGACTGGCGTTTACGAAACCCGGGCAGCGGAGAGCGAAAACATTGTTGACTTGCTAGTGGGCACCGGACTCGCTGATTCGAAGGGGGCGGCGCGTCGTTCCATCAAGGAGGGTGGCGTCTACGTGAATAACCAGCGAGTTGAAGCCGAGGAATGGACACCGCAGGTCAGTGACTTTCTGCATGGTTCGTGGCTGGTTCTGCGTCGCGGAAAGAAGAACTTCGCGGGTGTCAAACTCGTTGAAACGGCATAAATGAGCGTTGTGCTGCGGGTTTGTGCTTTCTAGCCGCACCTGGCTATTGTTTCTTCTCGCCGCCAAGGAGCAAAGCATAGCGATGCAAAGCTTGGTGGTCGACATAAGGGAAGAAATTCGAACAACGAAGAGTTGACTTGAATAGATTCCATAAGTAATGTCGTATAAGTCGCTTCCGCAGGCAGATCGAATGATCTAGTCGGCGGGGTGTGCGTGTGTTGTTTGAGAACTCGATAGTGTGCCAATGCATTTTTGTTTGTGAACTTTTGCGTTGTGTGGTGTGTTTGTGGTTGGTGCTTGCTGCCCTTAGCTGTTTGTGTGGGGTGGTTGGTGTGTGCCGGTCATCATGGCCTTGAACCAATGATTGGGGCTTGTGGTGTGCTGGTGAGACGCTGCACAGCATCATGCGTGTGATGGTTTCACGAGTATTTTTTTAAAACTGTGTTGTTTGTTGGTTTTTCCTCGTCGGATACAACAAGCAGACACGGAGTAATTTTTGGATAGCCAGTCCAGCACGGTTTTGTGTTGGGTGGTTTGTTTTGGTTGGGTATTGGGCTTTTCACGGCCTGTTTCTTCTGAAGCACGCACTGGGCAGTTATTGTTTGGTGTTTTTGTGGAGAGTTTGATCCTGGCTCAGGATGAACGCTGGCGGCGTGCTTAACACATGCAAGTCGAACGGAAAGGCCGAAGCTTGCTTTGGTACTCGAGTGGCGAACGGGTGAGTAACACGTGGGTGATCTGCCCTGCACTTTGGGATAAGCCTGGGAAACTGGGTCTAATACCGGATAGGACCACGGTGTGGTGATCGTGGTGGAAAGTTTTTTCGGTGTGGGATGAGCTCGCGGCCTATCAGCTTGTTGGTGGGGTAATGGCCTACCAAGGCGTCGACGGGTAGCCGGCCTGAGAGGGTGTACGGCCACATTGGGACTGAGATACGGCCCAGACTCCTACGGGAGGCAGCAGTGGGGAATATTGCACAATGGGCGCAAGCCTGATGCAGCGACGCCGCGTGGGGGATGACGGCCTTCGGGTTGTAAACTCCTTTCGCCAAAGACGAATTTTGACGGTATTTGGAGAAGAAGCACCGGCTAACTACGTGCCAGCAGCCGCGGTAATACGTAGGGTGCGAGCGTTGTCCGGAATTACTGGGCGTAAAGAGCTCGTAGGTGGTTTGTCGCGTCGTTTGTGGAATACCGGGGCTTAACTTCGGGGTTGCATACGATACGGGCATAACTTGAGTGCTGTAGGGGAGACTGGAATTCCTGGTGTAGCGGTGAAATGCGCAGATATCAGGAGGAACACCGATGGCGAAGGCAGGTCTCTGGGCAGTAACTGACGCTGAGGAGCGAAAGCATGGGGAGCGAACAGGATTAGATACCCTGGTAGTCCATGCCGTAAACGGTGGGCGCTAGGTGTGAGTCCCTTCCACGGGGTTCGTGCCGTAGCTAACGCATTAAGCGCCCCGCCTGGGGAGTACGGCCGCAAGGCTAAAACTCAAAGGAATTGACGGGGGCCCGCACAAGCGGCGGAGCATGTGGATTAATTCGATGCAACGCGAAGAACCTTACCTGGGCTTGACATACACCAGATCGCCGCAGAGATGTGGTTTCCCTTGTGGTTGGTGTACAGGTGGTGCATGGTTGTCGTCAGCTCGTGTCGTGAGATGTTGGGTTAAGTCCCGCAACGAGCGCAACCCTTGTCTTATGTTGCCAGCATGTTGTGGTGGGGACTCATGAGAGACTGCCGGGGTTAACTCGGAGGAAGGTGGGGATGACGTCAAATCATCATGCCCCTTATGTCCAGGGCTTCACACATGCTACAATGGTCGGTACAACGCGCTTGCGAGCCTGTGAGGGTGAGCGAATCGCTCTAAAGCCGGTCGTAGTTCGGATTGGGGTCTGCAACTCGACCCCATGAAGTCGGAGTCGCTAGTAATCGCAGATCAGCAACGCTGCGGTGAATACGTTCCCGGGCCTTGTACACACCGCCCGTCACGTCATGAAAGTTGGTAACACCCGAAGCCAGTGGCCTGTCAAAAGGAGCTGTCGAAGGTGGGATCGGCGATTGGGACGAAGTCGTAACAAGGTAGCCGTACCGGAAGGTGCGGCTGGATCACCTCCTTTCTAAGGAGCAGTACTCATAAGCCCTGCAGTTGTGGGGTGTGTGGTGGTTGAGGTTGCCGTGGGTGCGCCTGCCACTAAATATATTTGCAAAATGTCCGGGTGGTCACATACCGGCGGGTGGCTTCAGAAACGTCGCCCGCGTTGTAAGCAACCCGAATACACCCTGTATGAATGCAATGTTCATGAACACGCGCGTTTGTGTGCGGATGTATTGGCATGCTGTTGGGTGTCTGGAACAGCACACCGTTTGTGTGCACTGTGTGTGCATGGTGTGGTGTTCTTGTGGCCTGCATAGTCCTGGACGCAGCCGGTGGTTGTGTGTGGGGTGTGTGGGTGTGGTGTGTGAGAACTGGAGAGTGGACGCGAGCATGAACCAATCAATTGCCTGGCTCCTTGTGTGGGGTTGGGGTTGGTTGGGTAGTGTTTTTTCTTTCTTTTTTGTGTGTTGCCCGCGCATATCCTGCTGTCACCTTTTGTTGTGGTGGTGGGGTGTGTGTGGGTGTTGTTTAGTGTGTTTTGTTCAAGGGCGTACGGTGGATGCCTTGGCATGCTGGGCCGATGAAGGACGTGTGAGGCTGCGTTATGCCTCGGGGAGTTGCCAACTAAGCGTTGATCCGAGGATGTCCGAATGGGGAAACCCAGCCGTCGTTGTGGGCGGTTACCTGCAGGTGAATGCATAGCCTGTGTGGGGGTTGACGCGGGGAAGTGAAACATCTCAGTACCCGTAGGAGAAGAAAACAAGTGTGATTCCGTGTGTAGTGGCGAGCGATAGCGGATGAGGCTAAACCATGTGTGTGTGAGACCTGGCAGGGGTTGCATGCGTGGGGTTGTGGGGTATGACCGTGGCAGGCTGTCAACTGTCGCATCATGGTGTTGTGTGTTAGCGGAAGTGTCTGGGATGGCACACCGGAGTAGGTGATGAGTCCTGTACGTGAAGGTGCACATGCGTGGTGTGGTTGTCGCCCCGAGTAGCAGCGGGCTCGTGGAATCTGCTGTGAATCTACCGGGACCACCCGGTAAGCCTAAATACTCAGTGTGACCGATAGCGGATGAAGTACCGTGAGGGAATGGTGAAAAGTACCCCGGGAGGGGAGTGAAAGAGTTCCTGAAACCGTGCGCTGACAATCCGTCAGAGCACCTCTTGTGTGTGATGGCGTGCCTTTTGAAGAATGAGCCTGCGAGTTAGCGGCATGTCGCGAGATTAACCAGTTGGTTGGGGAGTCGTAGCGAAAGCGAATCCGAAATGGGTGCCTTTTAGTGGCATGTCCTAGACCCGAAGCGGGGTGATCTACCCATGGCCAGTGTGAAGCAGCTGTAAGAGGTTGTGGAGGCGCGAACCCACTTAGGTTGAAAACTGAGGGGATGAGTTGTGGGTAGGGGTGAAAGGCCAATCAAACTCCGTGATAGCTGGTTCTCCCCGAAATGCATTTAGGTGCAGCGTTGTGTGTGTTTGCCGGAGGTAGAGCTACTGGTTGGTTGAGCGGGACTATCATCTTAGCAATGTCAGCCAAACTCCGAATGCCGGTGAAAATTGAGCACGGCAGTGAGACTGTGGGGGATAAGCTTCATAGTCGAGAGGGAAACAGCCCAGATCGCCGGTTAAGGCCCCTAAGGGTGTACTAAGTGGAAAAGGATGTGGGATCGCGAAGACAGCCAGGAGGTTGGCTTAGAAGCAGCCATCCTTGAAAGAGTGCGTAATAGCTCACTGGTCGAGTGGTTTTGCGCCGACAATTCAGTGGGGCTCAAGTACACCGCCGAAGCCGCGGCAACGTTTTTGCGTTGGGTAGGGGAGCGTCGTGCATGGGGTGAAGCTGTACTGGAAGGGGCAGTGGACTGTGTGCGAGTGAGAATGCAGGCATGAGTAACGAATGGCAAGTGAGAATCTTGCCCGCCGAATGACGAAGGGTTCCTGGGTCAAGTTCGTCTTCCCAGGGTGAGTCGGGTCCTAAGGCGAGGCCGACAGGCGTAGTCGATGGTCAACGGGTTGATATTCCCGTACCCGTGTATCCGCGCCCAGTATCGAAGCGGTGAGACTAACCACCCAGAGCCGTACTGACAGCATCCTTTTGGGTGCCTGTGGTGTGGTGATGCGTGGGGCCTGATCCGTGGTAGGTCAGTGATGGGGTGACGCAGAGTGGTAGCCAAGCCACGTATTTGGATTGTGGTGCAAGCGTGCAGCACGACGGCTTGTCAAATGCGGCCGTTAGAAGGTGTGAGGCGTGATGCGTAGCCCTAGTGGGGTGATGTTGGTGATCCTGTGCTGCCGAGAAAAGCCTCTAGCGATGTGGATAGACGGCCCGTACCCGAAACCGACACAGGTTGTCAGGTAGAGCATACTCAGGCGAGCGGGTGAACTGTGGTTAAGGAACTCGGCAAAATGCCCCCGTAACTTCGGGAGAAGGGGGACCACACCTGGTGCGAAACACATGCGGTTTCAAGCTGGTGGTGGTCGCAGAGAAGAGAGGGGAGCGACTGTTTATCAAAAACACAGGTCCGTGCGAAGACGAAGAAGTTGATGTATACGGACTGACGCCTGCCCGGTGCTGGAAGGTTAAGAGGACCTGTTAGGACTTTTGTCCGAAGCGGAGAATTTAAGCCCCAGTAAACGGCGGTGGTAACTATAACCATCCTAAGGTAGCGAAATTCCTTGTCGGGTAAGTTCCGACCTGCACGAATGGCGTAACGACTCCCCTGCTGTCTCAACCACAGGCCCGGTGAAATTGCACTACGAGTAAAGATGCTCGTTACGCGCGGCAGGACGAAAAGACCCCGGGACCTTCACTACAGCTTGGTATTGGTGTTCGGTGCGGTTTGTGTAGGATAGGTGGGAGACTGTGAAACGGCCACGCCAGTGGTTGTGGAGTCGTTGTTGAAATACCACTCTGACCGTAGTGGATACCTCAACCTTGGCCCATGATCTGGGTTGGGGACAGTGCCTGGTGGGTAGTTTAACTGGGGCGGTTGCCTCCCAAAATGTAACGGAGGCGCCCAAAGGTTCCCTCAGCCTGGTTGGCAATCAGGTGCAAGAGTGTAAGTGCACAAGGGAGCTTGACTGCGAGACTTACCAGTCGAGCAGGGACGAAAGTCGGGACTAGTGATCCGGCACCTACTTGTGGATGTGGTGTCGCTCAACGGATAAAAGGTACCCCGGGGATAACAGGCTGATCTTCCCCAAGAGTCCATATCGACGGGATGGTTTGGCACCTCGATGTCGGCTCGTCGCATCCTGGGGCTGGAGTAGGTCCCAAGGGTTGGGCTGTTCGCCCATTAAAGCGGCACGCGAGCTGGGTTCAGAACGTCGTGAGACAGTTCGGTCTCTATCCGCCGCGCGCGTTGAAACTTGAAAAAGGCTGTCCCTAGTACGAGAGGACCGGGACGGACGTACCTCTGGTGTGCCAGTTGTTCCGCCAGGAGCAGCGCTGGTTAGCTACGTACGGAAAGGATAACCGCTGAAAGCATCTAAGCGGGAAGCCTGTTTTAAGATGAGGTTTCACAGGTTCCCCAAAGACGATGGGGTTGATAGGCCGGAACTGTACCCACAGTAATGTGGTCAGGCGACCGGTACTAATACACCAAAACCAAAACACCAACACAAACCAGCAGAACAAACCTGCACCGCACCGCGTCCATTCTCCGGTATCTGACACACCACACCACCCCAACCACCACGGGGGACCCCAACCACGGGGACACGCACGGTGTGGCCAACAACCAAAAAATGTGTCGGTAGTTGATAGCGGCGGGGAAACGCCCGGACCCATTCCGAACCCGGAAGCTAAGCCCGCCCGCGCCGATGGTACTGCACCCGGGAGGGTGTGGGAGAGTAGGTTACCGCCGACCCAACAACTTCACAACAACCACCTGCGACCGGTCACCCGCCAACACCACGGCGAGCGACCGGTCGCAGGCATTTCTAACGCCGAGGCTGCCCGTGGGGAGCTGACTCCTTGCGCGCCCTCTTCACAGTAGATGTCGCCTGCACTTCTATAATGAGTTGAAATCTACGGAAAGGTCTCTCAATGTCGGAACCGGATAGCCGTCCCGCGGGCCAGTCGGATAACGGAGGTGGCCGACCCCAGCGGGGTGAAGGACAGCGTCGCAATCGCGAGGGCCAGGGTGGCGGTGGGCGTGAGAACCGCCGGCCGAATCGGAGTGGCAAGAACCGAGGTCGCGACGACCGGGTTCGGCACAACCGCTCTAACCCCGTCAGACAGGGCTATCGGGAAGACCGCATGGCGCAGCGGCTATCCGAACCTGATCTCCCTGAAGGCCTTGATATCAGCGAGCTCGATCCATCGGTAATCCAGGACTTGCGTGTTCTGTCGAAGGACAATGCGGATCGCGTGGCAAAGCACATGCTGATGGCGGCGGAGCTGCTTGAGGATGAGCCTCAGCTCGCGCTGCGACACGCAAGGGCCGCCAAGAATCGTGCTGGGCGCGTGGGCGTCGTCCGCGAGACAAACGGAGTGGTTGCGTACCACGCCGGTGAGTGGAAGGAAGCGCTTTCCGAGCTGAGAGCAGCGCGGCGTATGTCCGGTGGCCCCGGATTGCTTGCAGTGATGGCGGATGCCGAGCGTGGTCTCGGACGCCCGGAGAAGGCGTTGGAACTCGGCCGATCCCCTGAGGCTTCCGAACTGGGAGTTGAGGATCGAATTGAGCTTGCCATCGTGCTTGCGGGCGCCCGCCATGATCTCGGTCAGCACGAGTCGGCACTAGCAACACTGGAACGTTTCCGACCTTCGCTTGATTCTGAGGGTGAAACGCAAGCCCGTCTTTCGTATGCGTACGCGGAGGCGCTCCTGGCGCTCGATCGGAAATCAGAGGCGAAAACGTGGTTCGAGCACGTTGCCCGCATCGATGAAGAAGGGCTAACCGATGCCGACGAGCGCGTTGCTGAACTAAGCTAGGGTCAAGATCATGGCTTTGGTTGATAACCATGACGCGATCTTCCTTGACCTCGATGGGACGGTGTGGGAAGGCGGGAACGCGCTGCCCCATGCCGTTGAGGCAATCAACGCTGTTTCGGCACCTGCTCTCTACATCACCAACAACGCTTCGCGGAGCGCAGAGCAAGTTGCGGTGATGCTTCGCGAGATTGGGCTTCGTGCAGAGTCTGCCGACGTGCTTACCTCAGCTCAGGCGGCGTTGCAGTTGGCGGCATCCCACCTCGATCCCGGCGATAGTGTCCTTGTCTTGGGGGCGGAATCTTTCCGGGATCTCGTGGTTGCCGCAGGCTACCACGCTGTGGATTCGGCGGATGAAGAGCCGAAGGTCGTTCTTCAAGGACACAACCCAGACACGGGCTGGCGGCAGCTGTCCGAAGCAGCACTCGCGATCCGAAACGGTGCGACTTACCTTGCGTCGAACTTGGATACTTCGCTGCCCTCAGAGCGCGGGCTGATGGTGGGTAACGGCTCGATGGTCGCGGCCGTCACCTCCGCGACCGGTGTGGTCCCACAAGCTGCTGGGAAGCCAGAACCAGCTATGTTCCTGCAGGCAGCCAACTCGGTCGGTGCCACGCGCCCGCTTGCAGTCGGTGACCGGCTGGATACAGACATCGCCGGAGCCGTGGCTGCGGGCATCCCGGTGTTGCATGTAGCCACGGGAGTCTCCGGGCCCATCGCTCTTCTGGAGGCGCCAAAAGAATTGCGTCCTACGTACGTCGCAGAGGATCTCCGCTCGTTGCACGCTGAGGCTGAGGATCTACGACCGGGACGGCAGGGCGGGTTCAGTGCCCGAGTTGATGGCAATGACATCATTCTGAGCCACGGCAAGGAAGGCGCGACCGGTATGCAGGCGCTGCGCACCGTCCTCGAAGTCGCTTGGTTGATGGAGACTCCTCCTGAACTCGTCCGCCCAAACTCCGAGGCTGCTGAAGCAGCGACGGCCAACTGGTGGTGACCACCGTGACCGCACCCAAGCCCCACGATCCACGTGCTCCCCGCGTCTCCGTCGAGGATCTCAGAGAGCAAGTACGCGAAGTCCTGTCGGAACCTACAGAGGACCTTGCCGCAGAGTTAGAGCAACTTTCTAAGACACATGCGCTGCTGCACAACGCCTTGCAGAATGACTAAGGTCGCAACCCCCAAGCACTCGACAGGATTGGAGGGCCAAGCATGGCTCCAGGACGACGCCGCCTCGATGCAGAGTTGGTGCGGCGCAAGATCGCGCGTTCTCGGGAACAGGCGCAGACCTGGATCAAGGAAGGCCGCGTCGAGGTTGCCGGTTTCATCGCCACGAAGCCGGCAACCGTGGTTGAAGCAGAGGACTCGATCAAGGTCGCGCTCACCGAGGAAGACGATTGGGCGTCACGCGGAGCGCACAAGCTCCTGGGAGCGCTTGAGGTGTTTGAGCGGATGGGGTTAGGCGTCGATAAGCGAAAAGCTCTTGATGCTGGAGCCTCAACTGGTGGGTTTACCGACGTACTGCTGTCGCGGGGTGCGAGTGAAGTGGTGGCGGTCGACGTGGGCTACGGCCAGCTTGTGTGGCGGCTGCAGAATGACGAACGTGTCCGGGTGCTGGACAGGACGAATATTCGCAACCTCACCCCTGAGATGATGGGCGGGCCGGCCGATGTGATGGTGGGGGACCTCTCGTTCATCTCGCTGAAGCTGGTCCTACCCGCGATTGTGGAGTGCCTGGCGGACGGTGCCGACCTGCTACCGATGGTGAAGCCGCAATTTGAGGTTGGCAAGGACCGACTTGGCAGCGGGGGTGTGGTGCGCTCTCCTGACCTGCGAGCTGAGGTGACTGCCGACGTTGCGTTGTTCGCACAAACGCTGGGGCTGAGTCTGAGGGCGGTGACGGCCTCGCCACTTCCGGGGCCGAGCGGCAACGTAGAATACTTCCTGTGGTTGGTGAAAGATGCGGGTGTGACCGCGCTTTCGCCGGAAGCGGTGGCCGAGATGGTTGCTGCTGCAGTGAAGGAAGGACCGCAGTAGATGGCTGACGCGATGACGGACCGCGAAATCCTGCTCGTTCCGCATTTCTATCGTCCGGACAACATTGCAAGCGCCTCAAAGGCAGCGAGCTTGCTGGAAGATGCCGGCATCCGCGTGCGCTTGCTGGACCAAGGGGAGCCGGGCTCGGAGCAGCCGATTGACAAGGATCCGGTGCTGAACCAGCTTGAGCGCGTGGCACCAGATTCGCAGGCAGCGGCAGGGTGCGAGCTGGTGCTGGTGCTTGGCGGCGACGGGACGTTCCTGCGGGCGGCTGCGGTGGCCCGCGAGCAGGATCTGCCGGTGCTCGGTATCAACCTGGGGCATGTGGGCTTCCTTGCGGAGGGTGAAGCCGAAAGCTTGGAAACCGCGATTGCCCATGTCATCGACCGGACTTATTTTGTTGAGGACAGGATGACTATCGACGTCCAAGTGCTCGACGCCGAAGGCAAACCAATTGAAACCAGCTGGGCGCTGAACGAATGCAGCGTGGAAAACACTGACCGCACGAGGGTGCTCGATGCAATTCTGGAGGTCGACTTCCGGCCGGTGTCCTCGTTCGGGTGCGACGGTGTGCTGATTTCGACACCAACGGGTTCCACCGCGTATGCATTCTCCGCTGGGGGGCCGGTGATGTGGCCTGCGCTCGACGCGATTCTGGTGGTGCCAAACAACGCGCACGCGCTGTTTGCCAAGCCTATGGTTGTCTCGCCACGCTCGACCGTGGCGGTGGAGTCCGAACCGACTACCGGGCGCGCTGTTGCAGTAATGGACGGGTTCCGCCGCATTGAGATGCCGCCGGGGTCCCGAGTCGAGGTGATTCGTGGCCATCGCCCGGTGAAGTGGGTGCGCCTGGACAAGCGTCCGTTCACCGACCGGCTGGTGCGGAAGTTCCAGCTGCCGGTCTCGGGTTGGCGCGGACCTAGGTACAAGTAGATGCTCGCAGAAATTTCAATTCGCAACCTCGGAGTCATCCCGGCTGCGTCGGCGGAGCTTTCGCCGGGGCTGACTGTGCTTACCGGCGAAACCGGCGCCGGTAAAACCATGGTGGTGACCGGGCTACGGCTCCTCACCGGTGGGCGCGCGGACGCGTCGCGCGTGCGAACCGGTTCCGAGGAAGCAGTGGTGGAGGGCGCGTTTGCTCTTAACGGTCTTCCGGAGGGCGACCAGACCGCCGTTGAGGCGATTGCCAACGAGGCAGGTTCGACCGCGGATGAGAACGGCGAGTTCGTGGTGTCTCGTTCGGTCAAGGCAAGCGGTCGGTCGAAGGCGCATCTCGGCGGCCGCACGGTGCCCGCGGCTACGCTCAGTGAGTTCACCTCGCATCTGCTCACTATCCATGGGCAAAACGATCAGCTTCGACTGATGGCACCCGAAAAGCAGCTTGTCGCCCTCGATCGGGTCGATCCGGGGATCGCGCCGCTGCTTGCCGCATACCGCGAGACTTACAACGCATGGCGGGCCGCGGCGAAGGACCTCAAGGAGCGCACCGAGAAAAAGCTCGAGCTCGCGCAAGAAGTCGATCGTCTGCGCTTTGCCATCGACGAGATTGACGCGATCGCGCCGCAAGAATCGGAAGACGATGAGCTGGTTGAGGCGATTAACCGGCTCCAAGATGTCGACGCGCTGCGCGAAGCAGCTACCGAAGCCCTGGCAGCCATCGACGGGCCGGAGGCGGCTGGCGGATATGGCGGTGGGGAGGACGCCGCCGCCTCCACCCTGGTCGGTCAAGCCGCGAGCGCGCTCGACGGCGCCTCAGACACTGCGCTCAAGGAGCTCGGCACCCGGTTGCGCGAAGTGAGCAGTGTGCTTGCCGACGTCTCCGTAGAACTGGGCAGCTACATTGCGGACCTTCCAAGCGACCCCGGAGAGCTGGAGCGTCTCTTGCAGCGCCAGCAGGAGCTCAAAGGCCTGACCCGGAAGTACGCGCCAGATATTGCCGGTGTGCTCGCGTGGCGCGCGAAGGCGGCGAAACGGTTGGGGAAAATCGATACGTCTGAAGAGGCCGTCGATAAGCTGCAAAAGCTTGTAACCGAACTTGAGAGTGAGCTTGCGACGCGGGCTGGGAAACTGAGCGCGGCGCGTGAGGCGGCGGCAGCGCGGCTCGGGGAACAAGTGACGGCGGAGCTGCAGGGCCTGGCGATGCCGAAGGCGCGGCTGCACGTGCATGTTGAGCGAGCGCCGTACGGGCGCGACGGCGCAGACTCGGTGGAGTTTCGGCTTGCACCGAACGCGGCGCAGGATCCGAAGCCGTTGGCGACGAGTGCCTCGGGCGGTGAGTTGTCGCGTGTGATGCTGGCGTTGGAGGTGGTGCTGGCTGGTTCTTCGAGCGGCGCGACGCTGGTGTTCGACGAGGTTGACGCTGGTGTGGGCGGGCGCGCGGCGGTGGAGATCGGGCGCCGGCTTGCGCGGTTGGCCACAAACAACCAGGTCATCGTGGTGACACACCTGCCGCAGGTGGCGGCGTACGCCGATACGCATCTGCACGTGTCCAAGCACGTCGGCGACGAGGCCGTGACCTCCGGCGTAGGCAGCTTGAGTGAGGACGACCGGGTGGAGGAGCTGGCGCGGATGATGGCGGGCCTGGACGATTCGGACACTGGGCGCGCGCACGCGGCCGAGCTGCTCGCGCAGGCGCAGCGGGAAGTCGCCAAACTTCGGGCCTAAACACATCACAGGATTCTCCCGCGCGCCTCCCTGGTAGGCGCAGGTCAGTGTGCACAATACGGGGTATGACTGTCTCTACCTCTCGCACCGGATCCGCAGCACCGACGATCCAGGGCACCGTACGCGACTGCACCCCGCAGGGCAAGGGCTTGGGCCGGATGAGCGCCGGCGACATCGTGATCGTGGATGCGCCGGACATGACCCGTCGCCTCGCGGAATCGCTTGTGGCAGCGCGCCCGTCTGCGGTGGTGAACCTCGCGCACTTTTCCACCGGCGCGATCCCGAACTACGGTCCCCACTTGCTGCTCGATGCCGGGATTCCGTTGTACGAGGCGGCGGGCGCGGAGGTGCGTTCGGCAATCCGGGACGGCAAGAAGGGCAGCGTCGACGCTGACGGCGAGATCATGGTGGGCAAGAAGCTTGTCGGCCACGCGTCGCCGGTCACGCGCGAGGCGGTCGACGCGACGTTCGACGACTCTCAACGCAGCCTCGTGGAGAACATGGAAGCCTACTTCGGTAACACCATCCAGTTCATCCACTCAGAAGCACCAATGCTTATCGACGGCATCGGCGCGCCCGAAGTCGGCGACGCCATGACGGGCCGCAAGGTGCTGATTGTTGCCCCGACGCCGGACACCCGCGAGCGGCTGCAGGGTCTGCGGAACTTTATTCGCGAGTTTTCACCGGTGATCGTCGGTGTGGGCCAGGCTGCGAACACGCTGGCGGACATGGGCTACGACCCGGACTTCATCGTGGCCGACCCGACCGAGGTTGCTGCTGAGAACCTGCGCAGCGACGCCAAGGTGATTTTGCCGGCCGAGACGGACGGCTACGCGCCTGGACTTGAGCGCATTCAGGATCTTGGTGTCGGCGCTATGACCTTCCCGGCCGCGACTGACTCTGCGCTGGATCTGGCGATTTTGCTCGCGGTGTTCCACGATGCAGAGACCATTGTGACGGTAAGCCAGCCGGTTGAGCTTGACCGCATTTTTGCGCAAGCCGAGACTTCGGAACCAGCCGCGCTACTCACGCGCCTGAAGGCCGGCCGCAAGCTGGTGGACTCCAGCGTGATTGAGAATCTGTACACATCGAATACCGGCGGTGGAGGCGTCGCCTGGGCGTGGGCGATCCTGGGCTTGCTCGTCGCGGCGGCCACCGTTGTCCTGATCGTTGGACTCGGTGGAGATGGGGAGTTCACCGAAAACCTGATCAACACTTGGAACGCGATCGCTGTGGCCGTTCAAGACTGGATTCAGTAACACGCACGCGACGTCAAGGAGGTAACGCATCATGTCGAATGGAACTCGCACTTCGGGACTCCTCGCAGCGGGCCTCGGTTGGGGAGCTGCGATCGGGGTCGCAATCGGCATGCTGCTCATCGCTCCAGCGATGAACGGCACCCTGGGTCCCGCTAAAGCGTCGGCGAGCAGCGCTGGCACCGGACCGGAAAGCGCTGGCGGCGATATCGGCGCGAATAGCACAGACAGTGCCGGCAGCGGTGACAGCGGAGACGCATTCCGTGCCGAGGGCCAAGCTGATGCGGCAAACGCGCTGCTCGCCGCAGAAGCAGAGACGATTCTCGCGGAAAAGTTGGTTGACGTTCCGGTAACGATTATCCGCACCGCGGGCGCGCACGACGAAGACATCGCGGCACTGCGAGGATTCGCGGAGACAGCGGGTGCCACAGACGCCGGCGAGGTAGTCCTCACAGACAAATTCTTCCAGCGCGACGCAGCGGACGAGTTGTCCAACATCATCGTGAACACGTTGCCCTCTGGAGCTCAGCTCTCCGTAGATAATCGCTCGCCTGGCACCCACGCTGGCGAGTCTCTGGCCGCCGCCCTCGCCGTGAACCCTGACACGGGCGAGGCTTACGCCACCGATGATGACCGGGCACTGGTGCTTGATGCCCTTTCCGAAGCTGGATTCATTGAGCGCTCCGACGGGATTGTCCCCGCCGGTGTCCTGCTGGTGGTTACCGGCGAGCTGGCGCCAAACGAGAGCGGCGCGAACTTCGCTCACCAGTTGCTCAACGATTTTGCGGATGCGCTTGGGTCGAAATCTCGCGTAGTGCTGGCCACACCTGGGGGCGAGCAAGACGCAAAGCATGCCCATCCGGTCGGCCACGTCGACACTGACGCGGGTCGCATTGGTGCGGTCTTAGCAGCCGGTGACCTGGTAGCCGGTCAGCAGTAGGGTAGTGGGCATGAGCCATAATTTCGAGGTCACGCAGTCAGAACTGCTTGTCGACGCTCCGGTGATTGCCCTCCGCCGAGACACGTTGGTCATGCCGGGCGGCGGCGCAGCAGATCGCGAGGTGGTCGAGCATTTCGGTGCCGTGGCTGTGGTTGCGTTGGACGCCGACAATCGCGTCGCGCTCGTGGAGCAGTACCGCCCCAGCGTGCGTCGCCGTCTCCGTGAACTGCCAGCAGGCATCCTTGATTTCCACGAAGAAGACGAGCTAACTGCAGCAAAGCGCGAACTCCAGGAGGAAGCCGGCCTTGCCGCTTCCGATTGGGGAGTGCTCATTGACGTAGTCACCTCTCCCGGATTCGCTGAGGAGGCCGTGCGAATCTACCTCGCACGCGGTCTCAACGAGGTCGAGAAGCCCGAAGCTGAAGATGAGGAGGCGGATATGGGCTTCTCCTGGCTCTCTCTGGAAGAGGCCCGGGCAGCAGTCATGCGTGGAGAGTTCTTGAACTCCATCGCCATCACCGGCATCCTCGCAGCCAGTGAAGTCCACTCCGGTCGCGCTGAGCTGCGCGACGTTGCCGAGCCGTTCGAGATCCGGCCGACATCCATGGCCACGCGTCGTGCCGCAGCGGGCATCCTGCCCGACATGAAGCGCATCTAAACCCCTCCATGCCGACCGTTTCGCCTGCGCAGCTCGCCCACAAGTGGCACGTGCACTTAGTGGTCGAACGTGGGCTTTCAGACCATACGATCAGCAACTATGACCGCGACCTCAACCGCTATGTGGCATGGCTGGAGGCCGCCGGCATCAATGATCTGACCACGGTGACCGCCAACCACCTCGAGTCCTATGTGGCGGATCTGCGCCGCGGCAGCGAGACTACAAAGCCGTTGGCCGCCTCGTCCGCCGCCCGGGCGCTGGTGGTAGCGCGTGGCTTGCACAAGTTCGGAGTTGCAGAGGGGCTTTTGCTTGCCGACGTCTCGGCTGACGTGTCTCCGCCAGCAGCCGGCGAAAAGCTTCCGGACACGCTTTCAATCGATGAGGTCGCCGCCCTGCTCGATGCCTGCCCGACAGACACCGCGACCGGGTTGCGCGATAAGGCGCTGTTGGAGACCCTATACGCAACCGGTGCGCGCGTGTCGGAGGTGCTCGCGCTCGCCCTCGACGACATCACCGCCAGTGACGGGGTAGTGGCAGTTACCGGCAAGGGGAATAAGCAGCGTCTAGTACCCATTGGTTCCCACGCGCAGGAGGCGCTGAACGCGTACTTGATCCGTGCCCGCCCGTCGCTCGCGACAGGCAAGTCTCACGCGCTCTTCCTTAACGCCCGCGGAACCGCTTTGTCGCGCCAGAGCGCGTGGACCGTCATCAAGCAAGCGGCACAGCGCGCTGGGTTGGACAAGGACATCTCGCCGCATACCCTGCGGCACTCGTTTGCGACTCACTTGCTGGAGGGCGGTGCCGATGTGCGAACCGTCCAGGAACTCCTTGGGCACGCCTCGGTGACCACCACCCAGATCTACACGCACATCACTGCGGAAAGTCTGCGCGAGGTGTGGGCAGGGGCGCACCCGCGCGCGTGACCGCGGTCTGTAGAGTTGGCTTAATTATGAGATATACAACCGTTGTATCGGCCTGCGCGGCAGCCGCCATAGGCGTGCTGAGTCTCGTACCGGCACCGGCGGCGGCACAGATGCCCAATGGGCTCGACCCGGCCGTCGTCCAGCAAATGCTTCCTGCTGAAATCACTGTGCCTGCCGGGCAAACGACCACCGTCGATGTGGGCGTGCCGGTGAGCGCGAGCTACGAAGCGGATGGGTGGGCGGTGTCATCAAGCGGGACGGTAATCACTGTCACCGCCCCAGATACGCCGGGCGCGACAGCACCAGTCACCGCGAGTGCCGCAGGCTACTCCGCGACCGTGACGCTAGTCGCGGTGGGAGATGTGCCGTCGCCGGCTCCCGCCGCGCCCGAACCCGCGAAAACTGCGGAACCCGCGGAATCTGCGGAAGGGCCGGAAGAGTCGGCGGGAACTGCCGTTGAGGGTGCAGCGACGCAACCCAGGTCGGCTGCGTCCCCAGTGGACACCTCACAAGCGAAGCGTTTCTCATTCGATGCCGAGATTCACGGGAACCAGATCGTGGTGAAGGTGCCGCTTTCCCGGGCCGGCGATCTGCTCCCGTATGCCAACACAGATCAAAGCAACGCGAAAGTTCGGTACCTCGACATCAACGGGCAGGTTATCGAAGGGGTGAGCCGAGATATTGACGTTGCTGGGCGCACCCTGACGTTGACATACCCAGAAGGTGAAACACCGGACAACCCGTTCATTATCGAAGTGGTGCGCGACGATGCGCGCGCTGAATTCATCGCTGTCCTCACGGCGACCAACGCGCCCGTCGCGCAAGCAATGGCCGGCGAATCCGGCCCATACTCCGCGGCCGCTTCTGAAGGTCAAGGGAATAACCCTGACTCATTCACCGGCTGGCCCGTCGTCTTGATCTCTGCGGGATGCGTTGCAGCCATTATTGGCATGCTCTTGATTAGGCGGGGCCGGAAAAAGCGTCGCTTAGAATTTCCTGCGGAAACACGCCGGCGGCGCACCCAGTAGGTTCGCCCCTGCCGAAATGCCACCGTTGTAAGATGAGGAACGTCAAGGACGTCGGCATGATTCTGCGTCGGCGCGAATGAACCGCGAGAAGACAACGCGAAAAACACCGTGAAACACCGTGAGAAAGGACTGGCGATGGCGGACATGGCTAGCTCGACTGACACGACTGGTGGCGACGCGCTGTTCGATGCGGAGGAGGAGAAGACGTTCCTCACCGGGCGCCCGCAGCGGGAGTTCGCCACGCCGAAGCCGCTTGACCGCCACGGTCCGGCGACGATCATCTCTATGGTGAACCAAAAGGGCGGGGTCGGAAAGACCACCTCCACGATCAACCTTGGTGCCTCGCTGGTTGAGCAGGGTAGGAAAGTGCTCCTCGTCGATCTTGACCCCCAGGGCGCGTTGTCCGCTGGCCTGGGCACCGCACACGACGACGATCAGCTCACCGTCTACGACCTGCTCTTCGACAACACTGCGAGCGTGCACGCAGCGATTCGGCATTCCAAGGTCTCGGGCCTCGACCTCGTGCCCGCCAACATCGACCTCTCTGCCGCGGAGATTCAGCTGGTCAACGAGGTCGGCCGCGAGCAGACGCTGGCCCGCGCCCTGCGGCCGGTGCGCAACGAATACGACTTCATCTTCATCGACTGCGGCCCATCACTGGGGTTGCTCACGGTCAACGCGCTCGCCGCGTCGCACGGCGTGATCATCCCGATGGAAGGCGAGTATTACTCGCTGCGTGGCCTTGCGCTTCTCACCGATACCGTGGAGAAGGTTCGGGACCGCATCAATTTCGACCTCGACATCGTGGGCATTTTGGTGACCATGTTTGACCGGCGTACAACCCACGCACGCGAGGTGATGGAGCGGGTCGTTGAGGTCTTCGGTGACCGCGTCTTTGACACGGTCATCACCCGTACTGTCCGGTTCCCGGAAACGTCGGTGGCGGGCGAGCCGATTACGACGTGGGCACCGAACTCCCAGGGGGCCGAGCAGTACCGAAATCTCGCGCTCGAGGTGATGGAGAGGACCGAGCGCTAACGTGGTGCAGCCGGAAATCACCGGCTTCACGCTGGTGCTCAACAATTTTGAGGGACCCTTCGACCTTCTCCTGAACCTCATCAACTCGAAGAAGCTGGATGTCACTGAGGTGGCGCTGGCCGAGGTCACCGACGAGTTCATCGCCTACACCCGGGCGCTTGGAGAGACCGCGGAGCTCGATGAGGTGACTGAGTTTCTGCTCATCGCCGCAACGCTGTTGGACTTGAAAGCAGCTCGCCTTCTACCGCGCGGTGAGTCCGACGAGATCGAAGATCTGGAGCTGTTGGAATCGCGGGATCTCCTTTTTGCGCGCTTGCTTCAGTACCGGGCCTACCAGCAGGTAGCCGACGAGTTCGCGCAGTGGCAGCTGGATGCGAAGCGTCGTTACCCGCGGGCGGTGGCGATGGAGGAGCGATTCGCCGATCTGCTGCCGCCAGTGGAACTGGGGCACACTCCTGCGAGCTTCGCGCAACTGGCCGCCAGTGTGTTTCGGCCGAAGCCGCCGGAGGAAGTTCGTGTGGATCACCTGCACGAAGTACAAGTGTCTGTCCCCGAGCAGGCCGGCCGCATCCTGGACACCCTGCGGCATCGGGGGCCGGAGGAGTGGATGTCGTTTGTCGCATTGACCCGTGACTGCACCCGCTCGATGGAAGTGGTCGGGCGTTTCCTTGCGCTGCTGGAGTTGTACAAAGCTCGTGCTGTTGACACGCGGCAGGAAGAAGCACTGGGTCCGTTGGATATTGCGTGGACCGGTGTTGAGGTCGACCCGGCCGTGGTTGCTGCGGGGAACTGGGAATAGCGTGCGAAGAGGAGATGTCGGATGAGTTTGCCGGACCATTCGCTGCCGATGGTGTCGCAGCTGCGATCGCGGATCGAGTCAATCCTGCTCGTGGTTGAAACGCCGGTGATGGTGGCAGAGTTGGCGGAGGTGCTGGGCGCGTCGCCAAGTGACGTCGATAAGCAATTGCTCGAATGGGCGAATGAGCTTGATGCGCGAGGAAGCGGCATCGAGCTGCGCGAGACTGCGGAGGGGTGGCGGCTGTACACGCGGCCGGAGAACGCGGAGGCAGTGGAGTCGTTCGTACTTGATGGGGCGCAAACAAAGCTTTCGCGAGCGGCGATGGAGACTTTGGCGGTGATTGCGTACCGCCAGCCGGTGACGCGCGCGCAGGTGGCTGGGGTGCGTGGTGTAAACGTCGACGGCGTGATGCGGACGCTGACGCTGCGAGGTCTGATCGCGGAGGTCGACCCGGATGAGGCGACTGGTGCGCACCGCTACGTCACCACCGAGCTGTTCTTAGAGTTGCTGGGCATTGATTCGCTAGATCGGCTGCCAGATTTGGCGCCGCTGCTGCCTGAGGTCGACGCAATTGAGGATGCCTGGTAACCGCATTCAAGCTGCTAGACTGGCCGCGTCCCAAGACGATTGAATAACTACAGACAACCTCAAGCAAAGGATGCACTCCGATGACTCCACCCGCTCGCCGAGACGGCACACCGGACAGAGAAAAGGACGACAAGTTCTACATCTCCAACGCGAAGCCAGCGAGAAAGCAGCACGTACGGCCCGAAAAGCGCCGCGATAACCCCGACTACGAAGAGCCCCACCCGTTGGCGGACAACTGGTGGGATGCGGATGAGAACAATCGCTCGAAGGGCGGTGCTGAAGGCGTGCGCTTGCAGAAGGTGCTCGCGCAGGCGGGCGTAGCTTCGCGCCGCCACGCCGAGGTCATGATCGACCAGGGCCGCGTGACGGTCAACGGGGAAAAGGTCACCCAGCAGGGCGTGCGCGTCAACCCGAACGTGGATGTCATCCGTGTCGACGGCGCGCGCATCAACGTGAACGAAGAGCTGGAGTACTTCGCGTTCAACAAACCGCGCGGCATGCAGACCACGATGAGCGACGAGTTTGACCGCGCGTCGGTGGGCGACGTGCTCTCCGAGCGCACAGCCTCTGGCCAGCGGCTCTTCCACGTCGGCCGCCTCGACGCCGACACCGAGGGCCTACTCATCCTCACCAACGACGGCGAGTTGGCCAACCGCCTCACGCACCCAAAGTACGAGGTGCCCAAGACCTACCTGGCCACGGTGCTCGGGGAAGCCAAGCCAGAGCTGGTCAAGCAGCTCAAGCAGGGCATTGAGCTTGACGACGGGGTGGCCAAGGCGGACTTCGCGCAGATTGTCGATGTGCACAACGGTCAGTCATTGGTGCGCGTCGAGCTTCACGAGGGACGCAAGCACATCGTCCGACGGATGCTCAAGGCCGCCGGTTTCCCTGTGCAGCGCCTCGTGCGCACCAAGGTGCACACGGTCCAGCTCGGAGACATGAAACCTGGCTCAATGCGGGCGCTGAACTCGGCGGAGCTCGCCTCACTGTACAAGGCGGTGGAGATGTAAATGGCTACCTACAACCACTTAGCAAATATGCCCGACGGCGGGTTGATCCTTGCTGTGGACGGTCCCAGTGGCACCGGAAAATCCACGACCTGCCGCGCGCTGGCGAAGCAGCTTGACGCAAAATACATCGACACCGGTGCGATGTATCGCGTGGCCACCCTCGCGGTCTTGCGTGCTGGGGTGGATCCGCGAGACACTCCGGCCGTGATCGAGACGACGGCGGAGTTGCCCCTGACAGTGTCGGACGACCCTGATTCCACGGAAGTGCTGCTCGGCGGCGAGGATGTCTCCGGTGAGATCCGCGGCGCGGAAGTCACCCGCAACGTCTCTGCGGTGTCAGCTATCCCCGAGGTGCGCGAAAACCTCGTTGCGCTACAGCGCAAACTCACGATGGATGCGCACCGCGCGATCGTGGAAGGTCGCGACATCGGCACGGTCGTGCTTGTCGACGCCCCCGCGAAGGCGTTCATGACTGCGTCCGCCAACGTACGTGCGCAGCGCCGCTACGAACAAGACATCGCAGCCGGCCGCGATGCCGATTTCGACACCGTGCTTGCAGATGTGCAGCGCCGCGACGAGCTGGATTCGTCGCGCGCGACCAGCCCACTGCGGCCCGCAGATGATGCCGAGATCATTGACACCTCCGACATGACGCGAGACGAGGTTCTGGCCTCCCTGATTCAGGTGATCGAAAGGAGCGCGAAGTGAGCAACAAGTTTGATCCGAACGAAGCGGAAGAGACGCAGTTCTTCCAGCCGGGTATCGACGCTTCTGGGCTCGATGACGTCGAGTACTACCTCGACGAAGACGATTTCGACGACGCGGACTTCGCAGAGGCCGACTACGGCGATAAGGAGTACACCGACGAGGACTGGGAGGCGCTCGAGCGCGAGTACGGCATCCTGCGCCCCGATGTGGTTGAGGAAGCGCTGCCGACCGTGGCGATTGTCGGCCGCCCGAACGTGGGCAAGTCGTCGCTAGTGAACCGCTTCCTTGGCCGCCGCGAGGCTGTGGTGGAGGACCACCCGGGTGTCACGCGCGACCGTGTGAGCTACCTGGCTGACTGGGGCGGACGACGCTTCTGGGTGCAAGACACCGGCGGTTGGGATCCGGACGCCAAGGGCATCCATGCCGCAATCGCTCGGCAGTCCGAGGTGGCAATGGAAACCGCCGACGTAATCGTCATGGTGGTGGATTCGCACACCGGCATCACAGAGACGGACGCGGTGATGGCGCGCAACCTCCAACGCTCCGAAGTCCCCGTGATCCTGGTGGCCAACAAGTTCGAATCCGAGTCCCAGTGGGGCGATGTCGCGGAGTTCTACTCCCTGGGCCTGGATGACCCGTGGCCGGTCTCCGCGCTGCACGGCCGCGGTGGCGCCGACGTGCTTGATGAGATCCTGCGTCTCTTCCCGGAGGTTCCCCGCGCAGCGAACTCCATCACCGAGGGACCGCGCCGCGTCGCACTCGTCGGGCGGCCGAACGTCGGCAAGTCCAGTCTGCTGAACAAGCTGAGCAAGAAGGACCGCTCGGTGGTGGACAACGTCGCCGGCACGACCGTCGACCCGGTCGACGAACTCATCGAACTGGACGAGAAGATCTGGAAGTTCATCGACACCGCAGGCCTGCGCAAGAAAGTCAAGAACGCGCAAGGCCACGAGTATTACGCCTCGCTGCGCACCCGCGGCACGATCGAGGCTGCCGAGGTTTGCGTGGTGGTCATCGACGCCTCCCAGGAGATCTCGGAGCAGGACCAGCGTGTCATCTCGATGGTGCTCGACGCTGGTAAGGCCATGGTTATCTGCTTCAACAAGTGGGATCTCATGGACGAAGATCGCCGCTACGACTTCGACCGCGAATTCGAGCAAAACATCGGCCACCTGAACTGGGTGACCAAGCTCAACATTTCCGCTGACACCGGCCGTGGCTTGCACCGACTTGAACCGGCAATGGACCAAGCATTGGAGAGCTGGGACAAGCGCATCTCGACTGGCCAGCTGAACAACTGGCTGCGCGAGGCGATCGCCGCGAACCCGCCGCCGATGAAGAACAACCGTCTGCCGAAGGTGCTCTTCGCTACGATGGCCACCACGCGCCCGCCGACCATCATCTTGTTCACCACCGGGTTCCTCGACGCCGGCTACCGCCGCTACCTGGAGCGCAAGTTCCGTGAGCAGTTCGGCTACCACGGCAGCCCGATACGCATCGCGGTTCGCGTGCGCGAGCGAAAACCGAAGAAGCGGAAGTAGAGGAAAACCACCCGCATGGACCCGAGCTGCCACGTCAGTATCCCGGAAGGCCTCAATGGCCCCGCACCACTCCTGCTCGCGTTGCACGGCAAAGGCGACAACGGCAACGACTTCCTCGAAGGCACCGGGCTCGGCCGAGCTCGAGCCATCGTCGCCGCCCCCACAGGCAGCGGCTTGGCATGGGCGCCGGCACCGTACGCTCGCACCAGCTTCGAGGAGGACAAGGAGCGTATCGACGGCATCTTGGACGACCTCATCACTACCCACGACGTGGATACCACGCGGATCTATGCCGTGGGATTCTCAAACGGTGGCGGATTGGCAGTGGAGCTGTCGCTGCACTCAGATCGCTTCGCCGGTGTGGCCACCGTGTCCGCGGCGGTGCGGGCTAGCGCCGAGCAGATCGCGCAGGCTCCAAACCCGGTGGACTACCTGAACATTCACGGCACTTACGACGACGTGGTGCCGTACGAGGGCGAGCAGCGCTCGCCATACAGCGGTGTGGAGGACGACGTGATTCAGTCGGCTTCGGATGTGGTCGCTGGCTTTGAGCGCCGCAACGGCGACGCTGCGCGCACCGAGCACCGCCGCGTGGAGAAGATGGGGCACGAGTGGCCGACGGGTGCCTGGGCGCGCAACATCGACGTGACCGAAGAGATCTTCGATTTCTTCGGGCTTCAGCGTTCGTAGACGAACGCGTCGGTGCGATACGGCAAGGGGAGAAGCTGGCCCGATTCGAAACCGAGCCGCTCGAACAGGTACCACCGCAGATTGGCAGTGACTTTCGCGCGGGTGGCCTCGCTCGCGCGCAGCCAGTAGGAGCGGGTGCGTGCGAGCGCGAACAGGTCATCAGTGGTCGCGGGCTGGATCCACTTCATACGCAACTCGTCGGCGAGCCGCCAGGGCGAGGCGACTTCGGGGTAGAACCCTTCGCGGTGCACGTCGCCGGAGTGGCTGATGCGCGACAGGCGCAGCACCCACGGATGCGTCACATCTAATGTGTTCCAGCACAGCAGGAGTTTTCCGCCCGGGGCGAGAACGCGGTCTGCTTCACGGCTCGCTTTTGCTACGTCGACCCAGTGCCACGTTTGGGCGCAGGTGTAGGCGTCAAACGAGGCGTCGATAAGCGGAAGCTCTTCGGCTGTGCCAAGCATGACCTGTGCCTGGGGGACCTGCTGGCTGCAGACGCGTGCCATGTCTGCCGAAGGATCGAGCGCAACCACCTGGCGGCCCGGAGCAACGAGGGTTGCGGTGAGCTTGCCGGTGCCCGCACCAACGTCGAGGACGCGCTGTGCGCTGCTGATCATCGCGGCGACCTGGGAGGGGTAGGAGGGGCGCACGTCGTTGTACTCCCGGCCTCCGCTGGCAAACGCCCCCGCAGAGAACGCGCGGGCGGCATCGTCGCGAAACCCCGGCGCGTCCTTCGCACTCGGCTTGAAATTGCGCGGGGCTGGACGGTCAGCGGGTTGGTCGGACATGGTAGGCCAATCTACCGCTGAGCCGAGAACGCGATGCGTTACGCTAGCCAGTCGTGTTGGTAGGCAGGATCGCATGAGTCGGTTTAGACCCGCAGCCGCGGCTGCCATGGTGTCGTCGTTGCTAGCGTTCTGTGTCAGCGCGTGCGACGAGCCGGGGTCGGACACGGGCACGTTGACAACGTTGCCCACAGAGCCCGCGGTGGGGGAGGTGGAAGCCGGAGAGGACGCACCCACCCTGCTCAAGCCGTGGGCGCCCCCGATGATGCACAGTCGCACCGTGGAGGTCGAGGGAACTAACCGCAATTACGTCTTGTCTCTGCCGGCGGGTGCGCGTCAGCGCGAAGGGTTGCCGGTGATCTTCGCGTTCCACGGCTTGGGCGAAGAAGCGGTGACGATGCAGCGCCACACCAACCTCGACGCGGCAGACGCCATAGTCGTTTACATGCAGGGCGTGGAGAAGGCGTGGTCGCCGGCTCCCTACGCGAAGACCACTGCGGACCAGGATCTCGCGTATGTCGACGCGGTACGTGCTCAGCTCATCGGGGAATTCGACGTTGACCAGTCGCGGGTATTTGCTGCCGGATTCTCCAACGGCGGTGGCTTCGCGGCGTTCCTTGGTTGCCGTCGACCCCAGGACTTCACCGCGGTGGCGACCGTGGCCGCGGCGCAGTACGAGAAGGTCTTTGAAGGTTGTTCTTCGATTCCGATGAAGCAAATCGACTTCCACGGTACCGACGATGAAGTCATCCAATACAACGGCGGATTCCGCCACGGCAGTTCCTATGACTCGATTGAAGAGAGCACAGACGGCGCCGCCGCTCGCAACCGGTGCGCGGCTGAGCCGGAAGAAACCAAGGTTTTAGACACCGTGGTGGAAGAGCGCTGGGTGGACTGCGATGCCGGGCTCGAGCACTACCGCATCGAAGGCGGGCACCATGTCTGGCCTGGTGGTGAGACCGATCGCTCCGGCATTCCGAAGGACTTTGCAACGCACCGGCTGCTTGAGTTCTTCGGCATCGGGCTGCGATAGCGGCGCGGCCACTGCAGTCGGGACTACACTCGGGCGCACCCTTGAGAATGAAAGGACACGAGCCGATGGGCATCGTCGAAGAGGTTGGCAGCGCTGTCACCAACCTCAAACCCGGCGACCGCGTCGTTGGGCGTACTCGACCTGAAAACCCACACCGCGCCGCTCGACGTAGCCCCCGCCATGTGCGAGAAGTTCCAGAAGAAGCAGGACGGCTGCATCAAGGTCGTCCTCAAGCCGTAGTAGAGGGCCGAAACTCTCCAAGAAATGGTCGGACTGACAGGATTTGAACCTGCGACCCCCACACCCCCAGTGTGGTGCGCTACCAAACTGCGCCACAGCCCGATCGTTCCCGCCGAAGCGGCAACTTGCACAGATTACACCACTGTCACCAGGGCACTGAAATCCGCTGGAACTAGCTAAGAACTAACCGAGGGTTCCGTCGACGTAGACCCACCGCCCAGCGCGCCGCTCGAAGCGGGAGCGCTCGCGCTGCACGCCTCCAGGGTGGTGGGCCTCGAACTCCACCACACCTTCGGCATCAAAGGGGCCGCCGCCCTGCTTATCGACGATCACGAGACGCGTGAATGGTTCCCCACTCGCGTCGAGGTCCAGCGCCAACGGGCGCGTCTCCTCCGCCCACGTTTGCAAGAGGTAATTGGCGTCACCCACAACGAATGCGCTGTACCGTGAGCGCATGAGCGTTTCTGCGGTAGGCGTCGGCTTGCCCTGGTGGTAGGGCTGGCAGCACTGCTCGAACGGCATTCCCGATCCGCAGGGGCACATCAGCGTCGCTTCGCTGCGCTCATGTGCGCCGTGCCGGAGGCCTTGCTCGCTGCGCGGCGCTCTGCCACTGTGGCGGTGCGCACGGTGGTGTCAATGTCGCCCTTGGCCACGTAGCCGTCGACTGTCGAGGCAGCGCCGGCAGCACGCAGTTGCTCGGCTTCCGCATCCGTCAGATCCCCGTACAAGGTGATCTCGCGGGTGAAAGTGCCATCTCCGCGGTGGGAGACTTCCACGCGGACGTCGTCAAGCTTCATGCCCTTGGCTGCCTCCCTGACGGCCTGCGAGCAGCTGACGGCGAGGGCCGACATGTAGAGACCTGTCGAGGTGACACCCTGACCCTTGCCGCCGGCGTTTTTGGCGCGGTCGGTGGTGATGGCCCGGTCGGAGGTGCGCACGACATCGCCGTACTTCGTGCCGCGGGCGGTGTATGAAATCGCGTTGGTGTCGCCGGTGGCCTCGGGCGCAAACTCCGGCTCGATGTACTGCTGGGCCCAGGAAGCGATGATGTCCGCTGCGCGCTGCGCGCTACCGGAGCGGGTGAGCAAGTGATCCGCTTTATCCAAGGCCATGAGCGACTTGGGGTAGCGGGTGAGCTGGAAGATGGTCTGCGCGTTGTCGATGCCCACGGTGACATCGATAGGCGAGTGGAGCAGCAGCAGCGGCTTGCGCAGCTTCGGCAAATACGTCTCCGGGTTGGTGTCGGCTAAGTCCTCGAGGAACTCGCGCGAGATGACGAGCTCGCGCCCGCCGAGCACAACCGGCACGGACCCGTTGGCATCTGCCTCGCCGATCTTGTCCGCGTAGTGCAGCACCGAGTGCGCCGGGTCAAAGGGCGCTCCGACGGTGGCCACCGCCTTGATCATTTTCTTCAGCTCCGGCCGCGTGGCCGCCTGCAGTGTCGCGGCACCGCCGAGGGAGTGGCCCATGATGAGCTGCGGGGCAGTGAAGTTCTCCTGCATCCACAGCGCGGCTGCGACGATGTCGTCGACATTCTGCGTGAAACTGGTTTCGGCGAACTCGCCCTCAGACTGGCCGAGGCCGGGGAAGTCGAAGCGCAGGGTGGCGATGCCGTGCTCCGTGAGCCGTTTGGAGATGCGGGATGCGCCCGGAGTGTGGCGGGAGCCGGCGAAGCAGTGCGCGAAGATTGCATAGGCTTGCGCGGGCGCGTCGGGCCGGTCGATGGTTCCGGCCATCATTTTGCCGGTGGACGATGGCACCTGGACGTTCAAAGACAGCAACTACAAGCCTCCTAGACATTGCATACGCGGCATACGCGGCATACGCGTTGCGCGGAACGCCACCAACACTAGAGCACATTGCGGTTTCGGTGCCGGTCGCACCTACGATAGGAGAAGTTTGCTAGCAATCCACGCGACAGGGCACTGAGGGCGTTGAGGGCATTGAGGGCATTGAGGAAGGACGGCAGCACACATGGGCGCATTCGACTGGTTCTGGAAGGCCATGGGCTCTTCAGCCGAGCGCAACAACAAGAAGTCCAAAGGCATCGTGGCGGCAGCAGAGGAGCTCATCCCAGAGCTTGCAAAGCTTGACGACGCTGCGTTGGCGGCCGAAGTCCGCGGCACCGTCGCCGCAGGTGCGATCGGGGATAAGCCGCGATTTCTGGCGGGGCTTTCCGTCGCCTCGCAGCGAACTCTTGGGATGACGCCGTTTACCGTGCAGAACCAAGCAGTGCTGCGATTGCTCGAAGGTGATGTGATCCAGATGGCCACCGGCGAGGGGAAGACGCTGGTCGGTGCGATGGCGGCTACGGGTTACGCCTTGACTGGCAAGCGCGTGCACCTGATCACCGTGAACAACTACCTCGCCGCCCGCGACGCGGAGTGGATGCGCCCGCTCGTGGAATTCTTTGGACTCACTGTCGCTGCGGTGACTGAATCATCTTCGCGGGAGGAGCGCGTCGCGGGCTACCGCTGCGACGTGATCTACGCGCCGGTGACGGAGATCGGCTTCGACCACCTGCGCGACAATCAAATCACCCACCGCGACCAAACGGTTCAGGTTCCCGCGGACGTCGCGCTGGTCGACGAGTCGGACAGTGTGCTTGTCGACGAAGCCCTGGTGCCGCTCGTTCTCGCCGGTTCCGAGGGTTCACAGCAGGCGACCGGGCAGATCACTGCGGCGGTTGCGCAGCTGGAGGAGGGCGAGGACTACGCCATCGACGCCGAGGGACGCAACGTCTTCCTCACCGACGGCGGCGCCTCCAAGATCGAGCGCCTCCTCGGCATCGATTCTCTGTACTCGGACGAGCACATCGGCACCACGCTCGTGCGCGTCAACCTCGCGCTGCACGCCAAGGCGCTACTGGTGCGCGACGTGCACTACATCGTCTCCGAGGGCAAGGTCGCGCTTGTCGACGCCTCGCGCGGCCGCGTCGCCGAACTCCAGCGCTGGCCTGACGGTCTGCAGGCAGCCGTGGAGGCGAAAGAAGGCCTCGATGTCTCCGAAGGCGGGCGGATCCTGGATTCCATAACCCTGCAGGCGCTCATGCGCCGCTACCCAATTGTGTGCGGCATGACCGGCACCGCGGTCGAAGCGACTGACCAGCTGCGTTCGTTCTACGGTTTGCACGTGTCCGTCATTGACCGGGCGAACGAGCTGGCGCGTTTCGACGAAGCGGATCGGATCTACGCGACTATGGAGGAGAAGAACGCCGCCATCGTCGACGAGATCGCACATATCAACGCCACCGGCCAGCCGGTGCTCGTCGGTACGCACGACGTCGCAGAATCCGAGGCGCTCGCAGACGCGCTGCAGGCGCGCGGCATTGAGGTCAACGTGCTCAACGCGAAGAACGACGCGGAAGAGGCCCGGATTATCGCCGAGGCGGGCGACACCGGGCGCGTGACGGTTTCCACCCAGATGGCCGGACGCGGCACCGACATCCGTCTCGGCGGGGCCGACGAACGCGACCACGACGAAGTTGCCCAGCTCGGCGGCCTCGCAGTGATTGGCACTGCCCGCCACCGCACCGCACGCTTGGACAACCAGCTGCGCGGACGCGCTGGCCGGCAGGGCGACCCCGGGTTGAGCCTGTTCTTCGTGTCGCTGGAGGATGACATCGTCAAGGTCGGCGGTGCCGATGAACAGGTCACCGCGCAGCCGGATGCCACCGGCCGGATAGATTCGAACCGCATTCAGCAGTTCATTGAACACTGCCAGCGTGTTACCGAAGGTCAGCTACTGGAGATCCATTCCCAGACCTGGAAGTACAACAAGCTGCTCGCGGATCACCGCGATATCCTCGACGAGCGCCGCACAGCGCTGCTTGATACCGACGCTGCATGGCGCGAGCTTGCAAGCCGCCATCCGCAGCGGGCGGCGGAACTGGAGCACCTCCCTGATGGCGTCAAGGTGCAGGCAGCCCGGGAGATCATGCTGTTCCACCTCGACGACGAGTGGTCCGAGCACCTCGCCATGATGGACGACGTCCGCGAATCTATCCACCTGCGTGCGATCGCCCGGGAGACGCCGATCGATGAGTACCACCGCATTGCCGTACGGGAGTTCAAGGATCTTGCGAATCGGGCCGTGGACAAGGCAGCTGAGACGTTCGAGACCGTCGAAATCGATGAGCGCGGCGCACACCTTGCCGACGCGGGGTGGAAGCGCCCCAGCTCGACGTGGACCTACATGGTCTCGGACAATCCGTTGGCAGGTTCGGGCAATTCGGTGCTCTCCGGCATCGGCAATCTGTTCCGCTGATGGCCAACCCCGCACTTGGGTGGCAAAACCCACCGCAACAGTCACGAGCCGGTAATATAGCGAGCGATTAAGTTTTGTTGAGCTACTTGGAGGGTCTCATGAGCGAAAACACGGGCACACCACAGAACCAGGTGGAAACCACCTCGGTCTTCCGCGCTGATCTGTTGAAGGAGATGGAATCTGGCGCGGCAGCTGCCCCGGATTCGACCTCCGGCGCAGAGAACCTCCCCGAGGGCGCGGCGCTGCTCGTCGTTAAGCGTGGCCCGAACTCAGGTGCTCGCTTTCTCCTGGACCAAGACTCCACCACCGCCGGTCGCCATCCGGAAGCAGATATCTTCCTTGACGATGTGACCGTGTCACGCCGCCACGCCGAGTTCCGCCGGAAGGATGACTCCTACGAGGTAGTTGACGTGGGTTCGCTGAACGGCACCTATGTGAACCGCGAGCCGCGTAACTCCGAGCTGCTCTCCGACGGTGACGAGATCCAGATCGGCAAGTTCCGTCTCGTTTTCATCTCCAACGCTAAGTAACTTCTAATGCGCGCCCTAGCCATTGTGCTTTGGGCGGTGCAAAGAAACAGGCCCTAACCTTCAACCTCGACGAAAGATTGAGCAGATACCCGTGAGCGCTATCCGTAAGACCTCGCCGCAGGCCGTCAAACGGCCGTCCGCGAAAACGATGTCCATCGGAGTAGTACTTGAACAGTTGCGCGGCGAGTTTCCGGACGTGACGGTGTCCAAGATTCGGTTTCTGGAGTCAGAGGGGCTGATTACCCCGCAGCGCACGGCATCCGGGTATCGCCGCTTCACAGACGAGGACGTGGAGCGCCTGCGCTACATCCTGGTCACGCAGCGAGATAACTACCTTCCGCTCAAAGTTATCCGCGAGCAGCTCGAGGCGATGGATGCGGGCAAAGTCACTGCGGTGCTGAGTTCGGCAGACTCAGAGCCGATGATCTCGCCGGATTCGTTTCGAGTCGACGCGAACGCATACCTGACGGATGCCGACCTGGCGACCCAGACGGGCGCGGAGGAAAACACGGTTGCTGAGCTGATAAAGGCCGGATTGCTCGTCCCGGATTCTGCCGGGTTGTTCTGCGCAGATGACGTGCGCATTGTGTCGACAGCTATGCAATTGCGCGAGTTCGGCTTCGACGTGCGTCACCTCAAAACACTGCGCACCGCGGCCTCGCGCCAAGCAGACCTGATTGCGCAAGTCGCGGAGCCAGTGGCTAAGTCTGGGAAAACCGCTGCACGCCAGCAGGCGGATGAACTCGCTCAGCAGGTGTCCGCGCTTGTAGTTTCGCTGCACGCCTCGCTGGTCAAGCGAGAGCTGCGCGACCAGCGTCCGTAAGCTGCGCGAAGGGCACGCGAAATGACTCCTATCCATCTTCTCGGAGTGTTTCCAATCGGACCGGAAAACTTCATGTGCGCGCTGTTCGAGTGGGAGGAAAGCAGCCGGTATCTGCCTGTCTGGTTGCCGCCAATCGAAGGAGCACTGCTCGCGGCGCGCCTTGAAGACTGGGCACCGCGCAGGCCTGGTGTGCACGATGTGCTAGCCGACGTGATCGACCAGACCTCGGCCGAGGTGAACGCAATCGAGTTGTCTAGCTACCACGAAGGTGTCTTTGTTGCGACACTGACATTGGACAACGGCGCCGAGATTGACATGCGCACCTCGGACGCACTGCTGCTGGGACTCGTTATGGATGTCCAGATCGAAGCGGATGAGACGGTGCTGCAGCACGCCTCGATACACATCAACGGACGTGACGCTGCAGAGTACTTCGGCATTGAGATCGAGGACAACTCAGATGTCGACGAAATCCCGCCCGAAACACTCGATACGGACGGGCTCGACGCCGCAGCGTTTGAGGCGTTCATGCGAGAGTTAGGTGTAGATGCGGCAGACTTTCCCGACATGGGGGAGGACGATCCTGATACCGGGCCCAAACCCTCAAGTTGAGGTTGAGACTTTCGGCGTGTTGCTGAGGTAAGGCTTGACCGAACCTCTAAGCTGGCTTTTAATATGCATTAGGCCTACAGGCAAACACCATGGGAGTAATTACGTGACTACGAACACTACCGACACCCCTGTCGAGGATTACGTGGCACCGGTACAGGAGTCGCTGTTCGACATCGGCCCGTCCGACGAGGTCGGCTACCGTGTGCCAATCGCGTGCCAAGTCGCCGGCATCACCTACCGCCAGCTCGACTACTGGGCTCGCACCAACCTGGTGCGCCCGTCGATCCGCGGTGCAAAGGGCTCCGGCTCCCAGCGCCTGTACTCCTTCAAGGACATCCTGGTTCTGAAGATCGTCAAGGGTCTCTTGGACACCGGCATTTCGCTCCAGAACATCCGCTTGGCAGTTGACAAGCTGCGGGACCGCGGTGTCAATGACATCGCTGAGATCACGCTGGTTTCCGATGGTGTCACGGTGTACGAGTGTCGTAGCAACGAGGAGATCATCGACCTCCTCAACGGCGGCCAGGGTGTCTTCGGCATTGCTGTTCCGCAGATCATGAAGGAACTCACCGGGACCATCTCTGCGTTCCCGTCCGAGCGCGTTATTGAGGACGCTGAGCCGGAAAACGTTGTCGGGATCGACGAGCTGGCTGCCCGCCGTCGCCGCAAGACGTCGTAAAGCAAACTACTTTTACTCCCACCGCTCCCGCACTGCTTCGTGCGGGAGCTTTTTGTCCTAAGAGCGGGTGCCGGTCGCTGCGACGATCGCCGCTTCGAGTTCGGCTGCTGAACCCACCTGCTGACGCGATGCGGCGACTGCTTCGAGAGCCTTGTCGTGCGGCGCGCTGCCGACATGCACGACCGCGATCGAGGTGCCGCTGTCGGCACCGGCTTGAATCGCCTTGGTGAAGACGGCGTCGTCCTCGCCGTCTGCAGTACCGGTGGTGATTACTACGATCCGCACCGGGCTTGGGAACGAGCCCACCGCCGCAGTCACGGCCTCGCGGGTTTGCGGAACGCCGCCAGTAGTCAGGGGGGCAACCGCATTCTTCACCGCGGACGGGCTCGAGGTCATGGCCACGTTGTCGCGGTACCCATTCGTCACACCGACGCTGAGCGGGGAGGAGTAGTTCCACAGTGCAACGTTGTGTCCAGCGGCTGTGACCTCATCGGCGGCGCGCTCCACACCACGCTTCGCAGACTCGAGATAGGGCTCCATGGCGCCGGAGGTATCTAGCAGGAACACCGTGTTGCCCACTTGCCCGTCGGCGGCGACGGCGGCATCGTTGGCGTTGGTGGGGGAGTTGCCGTCGGCGGTCAGCGCCGCTCCTCCGGTGGGCATTGCCGCGGCCCAGACCATCTCGGCGATGACCGGTTGCTTCGGGGTTTCCGCATCGAAACTCTGCGCACCGAAGCGGGCGAAGTCCTGGCCGGCACGGGCTTGGTTCTCATCCACTGTGGCCCCGGAATTCAGTGGGATGGCGGTGTAGATCACCGAAGCATCGAGTGGGTAGAACCCAGCGTGGGGCAGGGAGTTTGCTTTCGAGGTGGCCACCCACATCCCCGGCGTCAAGGTAATCCCGTCGACGCTGTCGATTTGTTGATCGGTGAGCACGTTAACCGCCGTGCTATCGCTGTCCGCGAGCAGCGACGCGACCACCGCGGAGGATGCTGGCATCTGGGTAGGGAAGACCACCTTCTGCAACGGGACATTGGGACCGGGGTTATCTTGGCCGCTCAACCCCACTACGTCCGCGAAGACCTGCTCAGGGTCTGCAACAGCCGCGGTGCGGCCAGAACGGGCAAGTTCCTGGTGCGCAATCGGAGTATTCGGCGCGATGTAGACCGCGGCGTCGCTCAGCGTCTCCACCAGCTGCGGGCGGATGCAGTAGTCGCGTACCACGGGGTTGCTTGCCGCGTAAGCGTCGACAAGCTCTTTGCCCACAACCGCGTTCGAGGACGCGACCGGCAGCGTAATTTCGCCAGAGACGCACGAATCGTTGGTGCCGCTTCCATCGCCCTGGGCTGCGGTTGATTCAGAAGCCCCGCGTTGCCACACAACAAACCAAATCAGGCCGGCGACCAGCGCTAACGCAACAACCAGCGCGGCGATAGCGCGGCCAGAAAGCCTGTAGTTGTTTTGCCCGCTCGAATGCCTACCCATCTTCGCCTTACCGCCTCCGATTGTGCTCGCGTTGCGCGAGCCGTCCATCCGACCGCAGTCTAGTCGCTCAACAGCTGATCCAGCAGGGCGACAAGCTGGGAACGCAGGGGAATTGCCTCCTCCGAGAGTTGCCGCTGCCGGGTGACATATTCAGCTTTACCCTCGTTTGTCTCAACCGCAACCACGTCGAAACCTAGGCTGCGGCAATCGTAGGGCGAAGCCTCCATATCGAGTTGTCGCGCCCGCGCAGCAAGCTCAAAAGCATCAAGCAAGAGCTCCCCGGGCACCACCGGCCCAAGCTTTGCCGCCCACTTGTACAAGTCCATCGTCACATGCACGCAGCCGGGCTGGTCCTGCGCAATCTGATCTTCGCGCTCAAGCACGGTGAGGTTGAGCGGGCGCGCGGCAGGAGCGAAGAAGCGGTAAGCGTCGAAATGGCTGCACTTAAGCTGGTGCGACTCCACCACAGCGTCGGTGCCGGCGGCGCCGAGGCGGAGTGGCAGATCGTGGCGCGGACGCTCCGTGCGATACACCATTGCCCACTCATGCATGCCAAAGCAGTCAAAGTGGGCGGGCCGGTCCTGCGTGGCCCGAAGCAGCTCGCGGATGCGCACCATTTCGGCGCGCCGTTTTGCGAGGAAAGACTCGGGGTTGAACCGCACAGTGCCATCCTCCAGCGTTTCGTAGTGGGGATAGCGCGCGTGCGGTGTGGCGGAGGCGTCGACAAGCAAAGCCCCAAGCCCCGGGTGCCAGGTGCGCAACTGGCTTGCTCTAAAAGGGTAGTAGTCAAAGAGGAAATCCCACACGGGGTGCGCGATCCCGCGGGTGCGCCGCTCGAGGTGCGGCTCAGTGAAGGCTCGTGCCCGGAGCTCGTGCTTATCGACGGCCTCTTTATACGCCGTCGGTGTATACACCCTCTCGCTATTCCTCTTCATGTGTCCAGTCCGACACGGTGCCCACGTACTCCTCGATGATGTCTTCGAGCGCGGCCACCCCGACCAGCTCGCCGTTGTCGCGCACCTGCGCCATGTGCGCAGAACGGCGGTGCATGGCGGTCAGAGCGTCGTCGAGGGACTGCGCGCCGTCGACAATGCTCAGTGCACGAATGCGGGAGACCGGCATGACCGGGTCCTCTTCCTCGGACTCCATGAGGTCGAGGCAGTCCTTCACGTGGATGTAGCCGACAAGGACGCCCGGCGCGCGCTCCACGGGGAAGCGTGAGTAGCCGGTTTCGCGCACCGCCTGCTCAATCTCGGAAAGGCGGGTGCCGCGTGGACGGTAGGGAAGGGTCACCAGGTCCCCGAGCGGGATCATGATCTCGCTGAGGCTGCGCGACTCCGTGCGCAGCGCGTTGGCGAGGCGGCGAGTTTCCTCTGCGTCTAGCAGACCTTCTTCGCTCGATTCCTTGATCATGGTGGCCAGCTGCTCCTGGTCCACGGTGGATTCGAGCTCATCGCGCTGTTCTATGCCAAAGGCGCGCAGCGTGCGGCGGGCGACCCAGTTTAGGCCTTCAATGATCGGGCGGGTGGCCCGCATCCAGACGGTGAACGCCGGAGTGAGCAGCATCGCGGTGGTTTCGGGGCCCGCGATGGCGATGTTCTTGGGCACCATTTCACCCAGCAGAATGTGCAGGTAGGAAATGATGATGAGCGCGATGACGAAGGAGATCGGGTGAAGCAGCTCCCCAGGCAACCCCAACGCCTCGAAGGGGACTTCGATGTAGTGGGCGATAGCGGGTTCTGCGACCTTTCCCAGGATGAGCGAGGCCACGGTGATGCCAAACTGAGCACCGGCCAGGTAGATCGACAGGTGCTCGATTGCGTGGATAACACCTTTGGCTTCGCTCTTGCCCTGAGCAAGCAGCGACTCGAGGCGGTCGCGACGCGAGGACACTAGCGCGAACTCGGTGGCGACGAAAAAGGCGTTGACGGCGAGCAACACCGCGATGAGCAGAATGGCGGCAAAGATGTTCATCGAGCACCTCCGTTCGAGGCTTGTCGAGACTCCTGCGCCTGCTTCGCCTGTTCAGCTTGCTCCGGGGTGATGGGACTCAAGATTGTGCGGTCCACACGACGCTCATCCATCACCGTCACCCGAGCGAGCCAGTGCCCCTCGGCACCGGACTCCAGTTCCTCCTGGAAGCTGGTCACTGCGTTCCGTGGCAGTACGATGCGGTCACCGACCCGCGGAACCCGTCCGAGCGTGGCCATGATCAGCCCGCCTAAAGTCTCATATGGCCCATCCGGGGCGGTATACCCAGTCTTTTCTTCCAGCTCGTCGAGGCGGACAAGGCCGGCGACCTCCCAGGAAGTGCCGAATCGTTGGAAATCGCGCATCGACTCCCTGTCGTCGTACTCGTCGTAAACCTCGCCGAGAATCTCCTCAACGACATCTTCGATAGTCACCAAGCCCTGGGTGCCGCCGTATTCGTCTGCGATAAGCACCACTTGGGAGCCGGCGGAGCGCACGCGGTTGAGCACTGCGTCGCCGTCGAGCGTGCCCGGCACGAACGGCACTGGGCGGGCGAGGGGGGCGAGCTTGGTGGTGGCGCGATCCTCCCTTGGAACGGAGAATGCGTCCTTGATGTGCACAAAGCCAATCGTGTCGTCGAGGTCGCCGCGCCGCACCGGGAAGCGGGAATGGCCCGACTCGCGAGCCAGCGAGATGAGATCCGCAACCGTGTCTTCGGCATCCAGCGAGTCAATGGTGGAGCGCGGAGTCATCACCTCTTCTGCCGTGGTTTCACCGAAGCGCAGCGAGCGATCGATCACCGCCGCGGTTTCCGCATCCAGACCGCCAGCTTCCGCGGAGTTTCGCACCATGGCGCCGAGTTCCTGTCCGGAGCGCGCCGAGGCAAGCTCGTCGGCCGGCTCGATGCCCATGCGCCGCACAATCCAGTTCGCGGATCGGTTCAGCGACTTGATGAACCAGGCGAACACCGTATTGAACGCGTTGACCGGCGGCACCACGAAGCGCGCGGTGGCCAACGGCTCCGTAATCGCAATGTTCTTCGGTACCAGCTCGCCGAACACCATGGAGAGGAACGTCGCAACGATAAGCGCGATTATCAGTGCGACAGCCCTGGACGCCGATGCGTCGAGCCCCGCCAATTCCAGCAAAGGCGTGAAGTACTGGCCCAACACCGGCTCGGCCAAAAAGCCCGCTGCCAGGGTGGTCACGGTGATGCCGAGTTGCGCGCCCGAGAGCACAAAGGAGAGGTTCGCGTGATCGCGTGCAACTGCGCGAGCGGCAGCATCGCCTTTGTCGCGGACATGCGCCTCGATGGTGGAGCGTTCAAGTCCCGTCATCGCGAACTCAATGGCCACGAACAGGCCTGTCGAGGCGGTGAGCAGGATGAACCCGAGGAGCGAAAGGATGGAGATGAATATGTCCATGTGCGTGGTGCGTTAGTGCCTTTGCTTGCCGCCTCCGCCTCGCCGGCGGCGCGAGCGCGGTTGCTGCCCTCCGGACGCCCTAGCGGACGAGGATTTCGCCGGTTGCTGACCCGGGGGCGGCAGCGGTGCTCCCTCGGGTTTTCGTGCGCCAGTAATGTTAACCAATTCTTCCGACATCGGGGTAACACGCACCGTGGTCGCGTCCACGCCAGCCTTCCTCAACAGCTGGTCGACTTCCTTGCGTTGCTCATCCATCACCAGCGTCACCACCGTGCCGGAGGTTCCGGCGCGTGCGGTGCGCCCCGCCCGGTGCAGGTACGCCTTGTGTTCGGCCGGAGGATCGACGTGGACGACGAGGGAGACGTCGTGAATGTCGATCCCGCGCGCCGCAATGTCAGTCGCCACCAGCACGGGAGTGGAGCCGTCGGCAAACCCTTCGATTGCACGTGTGCGGGCACCCTGGCCTTTATCCCCGTGCAGGCCCATCGCGTCAATACCGACACGACGAAGCTTCTTCACCTGGCGATCCACGCCGTGCTTGGTGCGCATGAACATGATCGTCTTGCCGTCGCGCGCACCGATCTGCAGCACAATCTCGTTGCGGGTATCGCGGTCGCCCACCAGCAGCTGGTAGTGCTCCATCGTGTCCACCGCAGCCTCAACAGGAGCAGTCGAGTGGGTCACCGGATCGTGCATGTAGCGAGCAATGAGCTTTTCGACGTCACCGTCAAGCGTCGCAGAGAACAGCAGCCGTTGACCGTCTGGCGGCGTCCGGTCGAGCAGTTTGCGTACCTGCGGCAAAAAACCCATATCGGCCATCTGATCGGCCTCGTCGATGGCGGTAACGCGCACGTCGTCAAGCGAAAGCTTGCCCTGGTTGATGAGGTCCTCGGCGCGACCTGGAGTGGCAATGAGCAGGTCAACCGGAGCTGCGAGCGCCCGGATGTGGTGGTTGATGTTCACACCGCCGACCACATCGAGGACGCGGAGCCCAAGCGCTGCCGCGGGATCCTCGAGCCGCTCGCGGATCTGCGCTGCGAGCTCGCGCGTGGGGGCGAGCACGAGACCGCGCGGGCGACCAGGCTTGGACGGTGCTCCTGCCAACCGGGCGAGCATCGGAAGACCAAAGGTGAACGTCTTGCCGGAGCCGGTGGGTCCACGGCCGAGGACGTCGAGACCCGCCAGTCCGTCCGGAATCGCCGCCTCCTGGATGGGGAACGGTGTATCGATGCCCTGCTTGTTCAGTACGGAAATGATCTCGCGGGGCAGCCCTAGGTCGGCGAAAGAAGTCATTCGTGCGATCTTAGTAGCTCAGCTCCTCACGATCGCCCGACCAGGCGGTGTGGAAGGTGCCCTCCATGTCGACGCGGCGGTACGTGTGCGCGCCGAAGAAGTCGCGCTGGCCCTGAATCAGGGCTGCCGGCAGGCGCTTCGCGCGTAGCGAGTCGTAGTAGGAGAGCGAGGAAGCGAACACCGGCACCGGCAGGCCCAGCTGCGTTGCGGTGACCACGACGCGACGCCACGAATTCACGAGCCCCTTTTCCAGCTCTGCCTTGAAGTACGGGTCCAGGAGCAGCGAAGGCAGCTCCGGATCGCGCTCGTAGGCCTCGGTGATGCGATTGAGGAACTTCGCGCGGATGATGCAGCCGCCGCGCCAGATGCGGGCGAGGTCACCCGGCTGCACGCCCCAGCCGTACTCCTGCGAACCTGCGTTGATCTCGTCGAAGCCCTGCGCGTACGCGACCAGTTTGGATGCGTAGAGTGCGCGGCGGACGTCTTCGACGAACGCGTCCCGCTCGATGCCCAGAGCCTCAAGTGTGGTGGTGTCGCCCGCCGGCAAACCGATCTTTTGCGCTGCTTCGCGCTGCGCCAGCGCCGAGGACAACGCTCGCGCAAAAACAGCCTCGCCAATGCCGGTGACCGGCACGCCGAGGTCGAGCGCTTCCTTCACCGTCCAACGGCCGGTGCCCTTCTGCCCAGCAGCGTCCACGATGATGTCGATGAACGGCTGCCCTGTGCGCGCATCCTTCTGGCGCAGGACATCCGCGGTGATCTCGATGAGGTACGAATCCAGGTCGCCTTCGTTCCACTCGCTGAAGATGTCCGCAAGCTCAGCAGGTTCGATCCCTGCGGCGTATCGCAGCAGATGGTACGCCTCGCCGATGACCTGCATGTCGGCGTACTCGATGCCGTTGTGCACCATCTTCACAAAGTGGCCGGCACCGTCAGGACCAATGTGGGTCACGCACGGCTTCCCGTCGACCTTCGCCGAAATATCCTCCAGGAGAGGCCCCAAGGTTTCCCAAGACTCGGCGGGGCCACCAGGCATTATCGACGGCCCGTTGAGCGCGCCTTCCTCGCCACCGGAAATGCCTGCGCCGACAAAGTGGCGTCCCCGAGCAGCCACGTCGCGCTCGCGGCGAATGGTGTCGTTGAACAGGGCGTTGCCGCCGTCGATAATAATGTCCCCTTCATCCATCGCGGCCGCGAGCTGATCGATGACCGCATCTGTGGCGGGGCCCGCCTGAACCATGATGATGGCCTTGCGGGGGCGTTCCAGCGATGCCACGAAATCTTCGATGGTTTCCGATGGAATGAACGCGCCTTCGTGGCCGTGCTGCTCCATGACCGCCCGGGTCTTTTCGGGTGAGCGGTTGTAAATGGCCACGGTGTGGCCCTTTGACACGAAGTTGCGCGCGAGGTTCGAGCCCATGACCGCCATACCGACGACGCCGATCTGGGCGAGGCTGTCTGCGTGCTCTGCGGAGGAGGTTTCGGAAGAGGTCGCGGGTTGAGTCATAGTGGAAATTCTACGCCGGACACGTGGCGCTCGAGCGCCGTAGAGTGGGTTCAATGGTACAGCGCTACTTGAATCGGCCGGTGGGACCCGAGCCGCTCGGCGAAGCGGAGCTCGCGGCTTTGAACGCGGCGAATACCGGATTTGCGCAGCACATCGGCATGGTGATCACGTATTGCTCCAGCGAGAGGCTGGAGAGTTATGTAGATGTTGAGCCGCACCACCTTCAGGCCGCAGGCATTGTCAACGGCGGCGTTTACGGCTCGATCGGTGAAACGCTCGGCTCTGCTGCTGCAATAGTGACCAGCGGGAAGCTGGTGGTGGGAATGAGCAACTACACCGATTTGCTCGGCAGCGTGACGCAGGGGCGGATTGAGGCGGTGGCCGCGCCGGTGCATATCGGTCGCAGCACCCACCTCTGGCGCATTGAGATGCGAAGCGGTGACAAGCTCGTCGCCGCGACAAACCTCAAGCTTATGATCCTGAGCTAGCTTTGCGTTTTAGAGCCAGTGGTTACGGCGAAACCACCAGAACATCGCCACTGTGACCCCAAACATGATGAGCAGGACAACCGGGTATCCGTACTTCCACCCCAGCTCGGGCATGTACTCAAAGTTCATGCCGTAGATTCCGGCGATCATGGTTGGCGCGGCCGCCATGCCGACCACGGCCGAGATGGTGCGCATGTCAGCGTTCTGCTGCATGCTCACCTTGGCCACAGATGCGTCGAGCAGCGAAGACAGGCGCTCATCGAAGCCGGAAATACGATCCGAAGCAATCGTGGCGTTGTCTTGCACGTCACGGAAATAGGACCGCAGAGGTTTGCGCAGGAGATCTTTGTGGTTGATCATCCCTGAGCGCAGTGCTGGGCTGAGCGGGTCGATGGCGTGGCGCATCTCCAAGATCTCTCGCTTGTAGTTGTAGATCTTGTCGATGTTGATCTGTCGTTTCGGGGTGAAGACCTCATTTTCCAGTTCATCAACGTCCTGGCTCAGATACTCCGCGACTCGAAGATAGGCATCCACCAGGTGGTTTGCGACGACCCAGGACACAGCCACGGGGCCAACCTGTGCGACCTCTTCTTCCTCCTCCAGAGATGCGGTGAGATCCGGCATGGGTGCGTTGTGGCGAATCGTGATCGCGAACTTCGGTCCGGTGACAACCTGCACCTCACCGGTGGAAATGATCTCGCGAGCGTCAGCCACTTCCTCGTCGTCGCGGTAGTGGACGGAGCGCACCACCATGAAAAGCTGCTCGTCGTAGCGCTCGATCTTGGGACGCTGGTGTGCGTCCACGATGTCATCGACGATCAGGTCGTGGATGTCGAAAAGCCCTGCGAGTCGCTCCATCTGCTCGATATTTGGGGCTTTGAGCGACAGCCACACAAATGCGTTCTCGCGCTGGTTCACCAATTCAATGGCTTCCGCGACGCGGAAGTTCTGCGGCAACCGGGTGCCGTCGACGAAGACCCGGCAAAAATCGATCGAGCGTTCAATCGGCACCGGAATGGGCTTGCGGGCCGGGGGCTGAGACTTTTTTGGCCGTGGGCGGGTGAGTGGGATGCGTGGTGGCATGGGCGTTCAGCCCCCTTTCACTCGTGCGAGGGGCGTGTGTGGCCCTTACGGCGCGGGCCCCTGTGCGGCTTAAGATTGCGCACCCGGGGCGCGCTCGACGTAGGAGATACTACGCGCTAGGTGCGGGTTAGAAAACCGTCAGGCCACGGGAACGAAAGACCGAACGCACATGATCGACAGACTCCTGAGATGGGGGAGTCACGTCCTTCAGTTCGTAGTCCAGCCCGATTTTCTCCCACTTGTCCGCGCCCATGTTGTGGAACGGCAGCACCTCGACGCGTTCCACGGTGTCTTTCCACCGCGCGACAATGTCGGCTACCCGCTGCACGTTGTCCTCAGCATCGGTCAAACCCGGTACAAGGACAAAACGAACCCACACCTTCTTGCCCTTAGCGTGAAGACGGTCGCCAAAGTCGATCGTCGGCTGCAGCTGACGCGCGGTGACGTGCTCGTAGGTGTCCGGGTCGCCGGATTTCACATCGAGCAGAAATAGGTCGATGTTGTCCAGATCATCATCCGTTAGTCGGGATCCGAGGAACCCTGAGGTATCAACGGTGGTGTGCACGCCCGCGTCGTGGACAGCTTTCAGAAGCCGACGCGTGAACGCAATCTGAAACAGCGGCTCGCCTCCAGACAGGGTGATCCCTCCGCCTGAAGCGTTGAACACCGGCTTGTAGCGCAGGATCCGCTTCACCACGTCGTCGATGTGTTCGAGCGTGCCTTCCTTCATTTCCATGGTGTCCGGGTTGTGGCAGAACTTGCACCGCAGCGGGCAACCAGAAAGAAAGAGGGTCATGCGGGTGCCTGGGCCGTCGACAGCAGTGACCAGCTCCCAGGAGTGGATGAGACCAATGTCGCCAGTCCGCCGAGCGTCGAGAAGCTCTGGACGGGTGATCTCGAGATCATCGGTAGAAAGTCCGCCTAAACCGGCGGCGACGCCGCGCACGCGTTCACCCTGTTCAGGCTGAAGCGTGACGACGCCGCTCGTTCCGTCGTTCGCCATAGGCTTAGGCACCCTGGTGGAAGGTACGGGAAATGACGTCGCGCTGCTGCTCCTTCGTCAGCTTGACAAAGTTCACGGCGTAGCCGGACACGCGCACGGTCAGGTTCGGGTAGTTTTCCGGATGCTCCATAGCGTCTTCGAGCGTGGACTCATCCAGCACGTTGATGTTGGCGTGGTAGAGGCCGGACTCCATGTTGTTGGCCGCGCGGGATGCGCGCATGCTCTCGAGACGCTGGTCAAAGGTAGGGGTGGACATGTTGGGTGTACTCCTTCTTGAGTGGGTAGGTGGATGGGAAAACTTGGGTTAGGCCGGCTGGATGGTGGTGTCAGCGTTCTCCATGATGAAGCCCGCGTCGAGGACACCGACCAGGTTAGCTACCTGCTCGTCCTTGTTGCGGCCAAGGCCAGCCGGGGTGATGGTGTTGGTCAGCGAAATGCCGTCGAGCGCGTCGTTGTAGTCGAGCTTGCCCACAGACAGCATCGATGCGACCATGCCGTGGTTGTCGGCGCCGTTCTCCGGGTTCGCACCAGGTGCGAACGGGGTGCCGGCCTTGTGCCCAGAGGGGAACGAGCCGGTGGCCTTGCCGTAGACCACGTTGGACGTAATCGTCAGCACCGACTGCGTCGGGATCGCGTCGCGGTACATCGGGATGGACTTGATCTTCTGCATCACCGTGTGCACCACGGTTGCAGCGATGTCGTCCGCGCGGTCGTCGTCGTTGCCGTAGAACGGGAAGTCGCCTTCGGTGACGTAGTCGACCACCAGGCCCGTTTCATCGCGCACTGGGAAGACCTTCGCGTGCTTGATGGCGCTGAGCGAGTCGGCCACGATCGAAAGACCTGCGATGCCACAGCCCATGGTGCGGATGATGTCGGAATCATGCAGCGCCATCTCGATGGACTCGTAGGCGTAGCGGTCGTGGCAGTAGTGGATGATGTTCAACGCTTCAACGTAGGTGCCAACGACCCAGTCGAGCATCTCCTCATACTTCTGCCAGACCTCGTCGAAGTCCAGTGGGCCGTCGCCCTCGATCGGGGTGTGGTTGCCGTCGGTAATCTGCTTGCCACTGACTTCGTCGCGGCCACCGTTAATGGCGTACAGCAGCGCCTTCGCGGCGTTCACACGAGCGCCGAAGAACTGCATCTGCTTGCCCACCTTCATCGGCGAGACACAGCAGGCGATCGCGGCATCGTCGCCCCACATGTCGCGAATCTGCTTGTCAGACTCGTACTGCAGCGACGAGGTTTCAATCGAGATCGCGGCGCAGAACTCCTTGTAGCCCTCCGGAAGGGACGGATCCCAGAAGATGGTGATGTTCGGTTCCGGAGCCGGACCCAGGTTGCGCAGGGTCTGGAGCAGGCGGAACGACGTCTTGGTCACCTGGTGGCGTCCGTCTTCGGAGAAGCCAGCATCGGACCAGGTTGCCCAGTATGGGTCGCCGGAGAAGATCTGGTCGTAGTCTTCGGTGCGCAGGAAGCGCACTATGCGCAGCTTGATCACCAGGGCATCGATGATCTCCTGGGCCTTAACCTCAGTGAGCGTGCCGTTCGCAAGGTCGCGCTCGAAGTACGCGTCCAGGAAAGGGGAGAGGCGGCCGATGGACATTGCCGCGCCGTCCTGGCTCTTGACCGACGCGAGGTAGCCGAAGTAGGTCCACTGGACGGCTTCCTTGGCGTTGGTCGCAGGCCCCGAGATGTCGAAGCCGTAGTCTGCGGCCATCTTCTTGAGCTTCTTTAGCGCCTTGATTTGCTCGGAGTGCTCCTCGCGGTAGCGCGCCCAGTGCTCGGAGAAGCCGTTCTGCATGGAAGCATCCTTGGCACGGAGCTTGTCCTCGATGAGCTTGTCGACGCCGTAGAGCGCCACCCGTCGGTAGTCGCCAATGATGCGGCCGCGGCCGTATGCATCCGGCAAGCCGGTCACGATGTGCGAGGAACGCGCGGCACGGATGCGCGGAGTGTAAATGTCGAAGACCGCGTCGTTGTGGGTCTTGCGGTACTGGGTGAAGATCTTCTTCACATCCGGGTTGACCTCTTTGCCGGCCTCGTTGATAGCCTGCTCGACCATGCGCCAGCCACCGTTCGGCATCATGGCGCGCTTGGTCGGGGTGTCCGTCTGCAGGCCGACGATGACATCGTCGTCCTCGGAGATGTAGCCGGGCTCGAACGCGTCAATGTCAGCCGGGGTCTCGGTGTCTACGTCGTATACACGTCGCTCGCGCTCGACGGCCAGGTAGTTCTTGTCCAGGTGGTCCCAGAGGCGCAGCGTTTTTTCAGTTGCGCCTTCGAGGAACGAAGCATCCCCATCGTAGGGGGTGTAGTTGCGTTGGATGAAATCGCGAACGTCAATCTCTTCCATCCACGGACCAGGTGTGAAGCCTTCCCACGCCTGGTTCTGAGTTTGCGGCTCTGTAGCGATAGTCACAGTTGCACGGTCCTTCACGTTGTTGATCTTGTGTGCTCCGGCGGCTGCGCTTACCCTCACCATTTCTGTTTTTAAAGCGCCCGCCGCTTATGAATCAGTGTAGGTGAGTGACATTCTCTTTGGTGCTACTTAACAAGTGACTTTAGGCACACAAGAAACCGCCCGGTGTCAGGCTCTGGGCCGGTCACCGGGCGGTCAGTGGGGAAAGGAGCTATTGCTTATCGACGCTTGCGTTGCCCCGCGCTAGGCGCTGCTCCAACTGGCCGGTGGTGGTGACCAGGTTGTAGCGCCGCGGGTTGATCGCGTTGAGCAGCCACGTAAACGAGGTGACAACGCGGTTTCGCAGGCTCTGGAGGAACTGGACGTGGACGAACAGCCACATCAGCCAACCGATGAAGCCGGTGAACTCGACCTTGCCCATCTTCACCACAGCATTGAAGCGGGAGATAATCGCCATCGAGCCCTTGTCGAAGTAGGAGAACGGATCGCGATCCTCCGGAGCAACATCGTGCTCGACCTGCTCCTTGATGATGCGCCCTGCGTACTCACCGGACTGGATCGCCACCTGAGCCACACCCGGCAGCTTGTTCAGTTCCATCATGTCGCCGACAACGAAAACGTTGCGCAGCTCGCCCACGGTGCAGTCCGGGTTCACCGGTACCTTGCCGTTACGCGGCACCTCAACGCCAGCCTGCTCCGCGATGACGCGGCCGAGCGGGGAGGCCTCGACACCGGCGGACCAGATCTTGGTCTCGGCCTCGACAGTCGTCTCTTCCTCGGTCTTCGTGTTCTTGTAGGTGACGGACTTCTCGTCGACGTTGGTGACCATCGAGTTGAGCACGATGGTCACGCCCTCGCGTTCGAGCTGGCGCTGTGCCTTTTTGCCGAGGCGCTTGCCGAACGGCGGCAGAACCTGCGCCATGCCGTCGATGAGGACGATCTTCGCGGAATCGGGGCTGAACGAGTACTCACCCTTCTTGAACGAGCGGTGGGCAAGCTCCGCAATCTGGCCAGCCATCTCGACACCGGTCGGGCCGGCGCCGACGATGACGAAGGTGAGCAACCGCTCGCGCTCTTCCGCGGAGTCGGTGAGCTCGGCACGCTCTAACGCGTCCATGATGCGGGCACGGATCTCAAACGCGTCATCGAGCGTCTTCAAACCCGGCGCGAACTCGGCGAAGTGGTCGTTGCCAAAGTAGGACTGCCCGGCACCAGCGGCGATGATCAGAGAGTCGTACTCGTAGCGGTACTCATTATCCTCATCCACAGCGACGACGACCTGTGCCGAAGAGTCGATGTCCTGCACATCGCCGCGCACCACTCGGAAATTCTTCTGACCGCGAGTGAGCTGGCGAAGCGACACACCGATCTCGCCGGAGGAAAGCAGGCCGGTGGCCACCTGGTAGAGCAAAGGCGGGAACAGGTGGTGGTCGGTGCGGTTGATCAACGTGATGTCCACGTCTGCGTCCGCGAGCTCGCGAGCAGCGTAGAGGCCGCCGAAGCCGGCACCGACAATCACAACGTGGTGGCGGTTACCAGCAGGGCGAAATGGCTTGTCTGCCATGGTTTTGGATCTCCTTGGAAACAACGAATCAAAATACCCTCGTCGATAGTACGCCCCTGAGTGGGATTCGCCACAGGCGCCCTCGACGTGGCTAAACGGTGTCACCGTGCGTGGGCGCTAGCATGAGCCGCGTGACAGGCAGAGCGCGACCGGGAGATCATCTAGCTACCATCGACCCCGATCGATGGCCTGGGATTGCCACTCTTCCGGACGTTGCGACGACCACAATGCGCGCGCGGCGGGCCGAGTCGACGTTCGCGCGGGCGGTCAGCGCCGCGGGCCTCACCTTCGACGGGAACAATGCCGATCTCATCGTCGACTATGCGGAGCTCTTCTCCCGCATTGCGGTTAACGGTTGGGTCGGGCTTGCGGAAGGCTACCTGGCAGGAGAGTGGCGCACCGCCTCCTCGCATAAGCTTGTCGACGTCTTGGCAGCGCTCATTACCGCCAACTACCGCCCTAAAACCATCCGTCTCAAACCGTCGAGTGGGGCCAGTAGCGGGGAGCCTCCAGCGTCGCTCGTCGCGCACTACTCGGGTGACGGCATGAGTCCGTTCCAGGGGCATTTCGCCACCGGTGTCCCGACCACTGAGCGCGTCATAGTGAAATCGTGGGCGCGCGGGGCAGGCAAGCGGAGTGAACCCGCGCGCCACTACGTGGACATCACTGAGTTCGGCGCCCCGCTGAATACGATGCGGCAGGACCTTGCTGACGCCCAGACAAGAAGTGCGGAAATGCTCCTGGAGGCGGCTCATACGCAGTCAGGCACGCATCTGCTTGTGTCTCCTGTACCGGGTGGAGCGCTACCACTCGCCGCAATACGGCTCGGTGCCACCGTTGATTGCGTGGTGTCCGAGACAGGCGACGCACGGACGCTAAAGGAGTTACTCGTATTTGCCGGCGCAGCCGACGCGGTGCGAGTCATGAGCCCGGATGAACTCAACTCGACCGTTGGCGCATTCGATGCGATCATCTCGGCCGAGTATCTGGAGACGTTGTCGCCCCGGAGCAAGGCCAGCTACTTGGCCGGTATCGACGCTGTGCTCGCACCCGGTGGGCGAGTGGCCATGCAAACCATTGTCCGCACCGAAACAATGACCCCGGCGGCGAACGCCGCCCTTGAAAGCCTGCGCGCGTACATCTGGCCCGGCTTAAGCTTCGCCACGCCGGAGGAGTTGGCGAGGCTCGTCGACCGCCATACTGGTTTGCGTGTGATCTCCGAGACGCGCGCGCCCGAGCACCTCGTGGCGTCGCTGTCGCTGCAGCGCACGACCTTCGACGGCAGAGCTCGTGATGCCGCCGCCGACGGCTTCGACCCCGTGTACCGCAGGCTGTGGACCTGGCAGTTCGCGCTGCGCGAAGCGCTGGCACGCCTTGGCATGCTCAACCTCACGCAGCTGACATTGGTCCCGCGGAGTCGAAGGGGCCGTCGATAAGCAATTGCTGGCTAGGCGAGAGAGGTTTGCGGACGCGACGCGCGCTCGAGCACGGCGGCGATGGACTCGGAGGCAGGCCACCCTCCGAGTTAGTTGACATAATGTACATTATCGGACAAATATCCGTATTGAACCATGTGCCGGCATGGCCCGCAGTAAGGCTGTAATTACGTCAAGTGACGTTAATAGAGATTTATTTACCCATGTTGATGCGGATGTTGATCTCGCCTTCCTCGGCGATGGTCGCCGCGACGAAATCCGGCGTTTCCACCCCGTAGTCCAGGCGGTTGACGTGAATGTCGCCGGCTACGAGCAACCGATCGCCGGAACGAGCCACATCAAACGTCTCGGTGATCTCGTTCGTCTCGTCCATGATCGTGAGATCTCCGGTGAGCTCAACCTGTGCGACTGAGCCATCCGCAGGCACGCCCGAGAGATCCGCCGGCTCGGACACCTGGAACGTTGCGTTCGGATACTGGTCCGTAAGAAAGATCTTGCGGCGCACGTTGTTATCGCGCACATCGCTATCTGAGGTGATCGTCGTCATGTCCACCTCGATTTCGCCTGCGGTAAGCGTTCCGCCCTCGATAGTCACCGTGCCGCTGACGCCCTTCGTCGACCCCGATGTCGTGCGTCGCTCGCCGGGCAGCACTTCGTCGAAGGTAAATCCAGCCGATGAGTGATTCGTTCCCGGTCGGTTGGTTACTGTCCACTCGCCGTCGATGTCTGTGCTCGCGGGCTTCACGGATTGGGCATCAATCCCTTCGGTCTTCACGCCGCCGCCTCCGAACAGGTTGAGCATCAATGGCACCATTGCGACGAGCACGGCGACCACGATGAAGATTGAACCGGCGACCACAAGTGCCGTGGTTTTTCGTGACCGTGCATTCGGCTTCGCTGCCATGAACCATCTACCTCAGTTTCTCGATCTGGAGTGCCATTTCGACTAATTCGTCACACAAGTGACGAATTTCAGCGGCATCCGCGTCCTCTTCCGCTGCCGTGCGGACATCTTCTGCAGCGCACCGGAGTTCATACAACTCATCACGCAGTGCCGCAACGCGCTCGGGCCGCAAGATTACGGATCCCTCCGCAACACCGGTACCCGCAATGTTGTGGCGCTGCTCGTAGGCGCGCTGCTTGCAGGAAGGCCCGCAAAACTTTCGGCGTCGACCTCTCCCCTGCTGTTCAGCAAGTTCTTTGCCGCACCACTGGCACACTGGAGCGGGCCGACCAGAAGTATTCGCGTAACCCGCCATGCCCGAGAAGTCTAATACACCGTTTCAGAAAAGCCCCATCTCAGGGAACAAAGCCGGACCGAGCATCGTTATACTGTATCGACCGCACTTTTCGTGTACCGAGGGAAGGAAGAGCAGACAGCATGGCTGATCGGGTTTTGCGCGGAAGCCGCATGGGCGCAGTGAGCTACGAGACGGACCGCGACCACGACCTCGCACCGCGCCAGATGGCGAAGTACCGGACCCCCAACGGCGAGGTGTTCGAGGTACCTTTCGCAGACGACGCGGAGATTCCCGAGGAGTGGATGTGCAAGAACGGCCAGGTTGGCACCCTCATGGAGGGTGAAGGCGTTGAAGCAAAACCAGCCAAGCCGCCGCGGACCCACTGGGACATGTTGCGCGAGCGCCGCACCATCGAGGAACTCGACGTCCTTCTCGAAGAGCGCCTCGAGCAGCTTCGCAAGCGCCGCCGCAACGCTGCGCGCATTGCCAAGGAGCAGCAAGAACAGCAGGCTGCAGAAGGTTCGAACGCCTAGTACGCACCCTGAGCACCGAGAGAAGCCGGCGCCCGGTAAAGGCGCTGGCTTTTTGTATGCGGCGTTCTGCTAGCGCCTCTTGCCGAATAGTCGGGAGTTCTGCATCTCGTGCTTCGCCAGCTTCGAGAACTCGGAAACCATGCCCACCACAGCCTCCGGCACCTCGTTGATTCGCTGTCCTAGCTTTGGCAGGCCGGAGTGGTCGTACTCGTACCGAGCGAGACCGCTCATCTGCTTCGCCATCTCGGCAATCTTGCTCGCCTTGTCTGCGACGCCCCACTTGGTGACCTCCGTGAGTGAGGCAACGGCGAAGCTCGCGTCCAGCTTGGACTTGCCCAGCTTGCGATCCTCAAAAGTGACGGGAACTTCACGCACATCGAAGCCCGCATTGATCGCCCGGTACGCCAGTTCGGCCTGGAAGATGTAGCCCTTGGATGACAGCGCGTCGAGGTCAATCCCTTCAAGCACCTCCCGGCGCATCGCGCGGTACCCGGCGGTCATATCCAGCACATCCTCACCCAGCGCCAAAGCAATGTAGCGGTTGCCGAACTTGGACAGCAGGAGGCGGCGCTGCGGCCAGTTCTTCACTTCCCCACCCTCGACGTAGCGGGAGCCGATGACCAGGTCGGCGCCGGCCGCGATTTCGTCGAGAAGCAACTCGAGCTCCTCTGGCGCGTGCGAGCCGTCCGCATCCATCTGGCAGATCACTTCGTACTCGCGCTCCAGACCCCAGCGGAAGCCAGCGCGGTACGCGGCCAGGAGACCCTCCTTTCCGCCGCGGTGCAGCACGTGCACTTCCGGGTGGGCGTTCGCAAGCTCGTCCGCCTTCTCGCCCGTACCGTCCGGGGAGTTGTCGTCCACAACGAGCACGTCAACTTCGGGGGTGGCATCCAGAACACGGCCGACGATCAGGGGCAGGTTCTCGACCTCGTTGTACGTCGGAATGATTACCAGGGTCGTCGACACGGTGTGGACTCCTTATTGTTCTTCGACTTAGCCTTCAAGCAGCATACCCGCGACGGGAAACAATGATCGCCCCAACCATGGTTGCAATGCCGAGCGCGACAAGCACCCATTCAAGGGGCGCGCCGATTTTGACTGCGGGTGTGATGCGATCCCGCAGTGGCAGGTCCTCGACCAGACGCGCTGGTTGAAAGATTTCCGAGTGTTGGGACACCGTGCCGTCTGGGTGCACGATGGCGGAGACACCGGAGGTTGCCGCGACGATAACGGCGCGATCCAGTTCAATCGCGCGCATCCGGCTCATCGCCAACTGTTGGTAGGTCATGTCCGTGAACCCGAAGGTGGCGTTGTTGGTCGGGGTTGCCAGCAGTTGCGCACCGTTTCGCACGGCCAGGCGGTAGGCGGGGTCCTCCGCAACTTCGTAGCAAGTGGCAACGCCCACCATGACATTGCCCATGCGCACCACTCCCGGACCATCGCCAGGTTTGAAATCGCCGGCAAGGTCAACGAGATCCGAGAAGTTGCGGAAGAAATCGCGCATCGGCATGTATTCGCCGAACGGCTGCAAGAAGCGCTTGTAGTGGTAGTCCCCTGGCCCGGTCTCCGGGTCGAAAACGACCATAGTGTTGCGGGCGCCGACCTCATCGCGGGTCAGGGTGCCGACGAGCAGCGGTGCGTCGATAGCGCTCACTGCTTCGTCGATAAGCGCTGCGGCGTCGGAATCCATGAAGGGGTTGACATCCGAGGCGTTCTCCGGCCAGATCACGAGATCTAGCGGTGTCCCCGCTGCGCGAGCTTCCTCGCCCAGCTGGATGGTCTGATTGACGTGGTTTGCCAGCACGGCGCGGCGCTGCGCGTTAAAGTCCAGGCCCATTCGCGGGACATTGCCCTGCACCGCTGCGGCGCGAACCTCGCCCGTGGTGCGCGAATCAAGGTTCACACCGGCTCCTGCAGCAAGGCCGAGAAGCAGAGGGAGCGCAACGCACGCCGCGGCAGTCAGGCGCTGCGCTCCGCGAGTGGCGACAAGCGCTACCGCGCCCACCCCGACAAGCACCGCCGCCAAGGTAACCAACACTGGCCCACCCCAGGCCGCAAGATTGGCCAGTGGGCCGTTGATCTGGCCCCACGCCAACCGCACCCACGAAAATCCGCCAAACGGGAACGACGAACGGAGGAACTCAACTGCGACGTACACCAACGAGAACGCAACGAATCCGTAGCGCCACCTGGCCACCAGCACGCCGAAGACACCGGTGATGATCCCGTAGAGCGCCAGCGTGATCGAGAGCGCGACATAGGGCATCGCCCCGACAAACTCACCGATCCACGGCAGCAGGAACAGGTAGCAAAACACGGTGTGCGTGAACCCGAGCAGCGCGCCGAAGCGGTCGGTGGGACGCTCCTGGGCCTCGCCCGCCATACCAAGCGCACGGGTCGCCGAGCGCGGCCACGGCATGAGCACGAGATACAACAGCGCGATGCCGAGCAGCGCTGCCCACCAATAGCCAATCGGCTCGTACGAGAGGTACACCAGCCAGCCGGAAATGGCGGCGAGTCCGAAGCGTAGAAACGCGGTCATGCTCTAACCCTCGCGGTGCCCATTACGTGGGTCGTCGTTTGGCTTCGGACGCTCGTTGCTCTCCATGCGGTACCAGCGCTCGAGTTCGTCCGCGTCGATCACCTCGTGGTCGGGCTGCGATTCGCGCTGTGCGGCACCGGACGGCTCGCCGGCGGTGTTGCCGGGCTGGGTGAACGTCCCGTAGCTCGTGCGCCGCTGCGACATTGGCGAGGATTCGTAGAGACGGACGCTGAAGTTCTCCATAGATTGCTGGACGCTGGCGTTCAAACTGCGCCGCATCAGCGCACGAGTGGGTGGGAAGATCATGAGCAGACCAATTGCCGTGCTGACGAAACCGGGCAGCACACACAACACCCATCCCACCAGCAGGATCGCTGAGTCCCCCGCAAGCTTGCCGACGGATGACCGCCCACGCGCCGCAGAGGCAAACGTGGAGCGCAGCGAAAGGTTCGCAGCCAAGATCCCGAACACCATCAGGGCGAATAGCGCGAGAAAGGCCCACCCGACGCCGATGAGTTTGGCCACACCGATGAACGCTAGGACTTCAACGGCAAAGTACGCGAAGAGAAGCAGCGGCATGCGGCTCAGACTACCCGGCGAGGTGACGCACAAGCCATTTCGCATCACCCGCGAGGTGCGTGAAGTACGGCCCAAAATGGCTCAACCCGGTGCGGCCCAGCACCCGCGGGAAGTTCCTGGCCTGCAGCGGCACATTCCAGGCGCGAGCCAAATCCTGCACGGTGGAAAACGGCACAAGGTCGTCGTGCTTTGACGCCCACAGCCGGATCGGAATTCGCAGCGGAGCGCGCAGCCCCAGCGTTGCAGCGTCGAGGTAGGCGGAGGTGGCCGGCAGGTCGTCGAGAAGCTCGGCCATCGGCACCCCGCTGGTCGTCCAATCGCTAGTCGACGCCCAGGGGCGGTGCAGAACCGCTCCGACAGCGCACATGCTCGCCTCGGCGAGCACCGCTTCCACGCCCTTAGCGCTCAGGTGCGGCGCAAGCTCAGCCGCAATGCGAGAATCCGCAGCCATCATTCCGGCGACCGCATACAAGATCACCACAGAGGCCAACGCGCCGTCGACGTGCTTGAGCATGGCCGTCAGATCGGCTGGTGGGGCACCAACCACCGCGGCTAGCGGCTGCAGTTCGGGGGCGTACTCCGGCTCCTCCAGCCACGCACCGACCGCCCCGCCACCCTGGGAGAAGCCCCACATGCCGAGGTTGTCCGTGCCAATCCCCAACTCACGGGCCGCAAGCACCGCGTCCGCCAGCGCACGCGCAGAGGAGACATGGTCGCAATACATCTGCACGTTGCCCTCCGGATCGCGCGGGTGATCGCTCACGACCACGTTGGCACCCGAGGCCAACAGCAGATTGATTGCCGGTTGCTCGTAGGCGGCGATGAGATCTACCGGGCGGCTGCGCACCGCAACCCCCACGGTGCAGGTGTAGGAGGGATCGCAGCGCGGCGCCACACCTTGGGTCGAGGGGGCGAACGCCACCGTCGGCCGCGGCCCGGCCCCTTTCCACGGCGTGCGCGACCGCAACACGACACCGGTCGCGGTAAGGATGCGGCTGCGCCGATCGGAAGTGGCGTAAGAAATCCGCCACGCGTCTGCAGGATTCACCCGCGTCCTCAACCCAACTGGCTCCACCCGAGTCGAATCAAGCAGCGTGCCCGGTCGCAGGCCAGTAAGCCACGTCGCCACCTCGAACTCGGGATCGGTTACGGGACGCTCATGCACAAGCCCCAGCACGAATCCGGCGCATGTCCGCGCCACTGGTCCAAACATCGCAACTACCGCGGCATGTGCCGCCAGATCGGACGCGGCACAAGCCGCATCACCATCGCCAGCACTGCTAACGGGCGTGGGATCCACACGGTTACACTTCGACCGCGCGCCGTGGCTCGCCCGGCGGCCTCCACTACCGAGTCAGCGAGCTGGTCAGGGGCTACCGACATCACCGCCGGCTTCATGCCCGCGGTCATTGAACCAATGACAAACCCAGGTCGAGCCGTAATCAAATGCAGAGCGCTGCCGTGCAAGCGATCCGCCAACCCTTGGCAGAACGCGTCGAGGCCAGCCTTCGTCGATCCGTAGACATAGTTCGCGCGCCTGGCCCGCCACCCAGCGATGGACGAGAAGGCGAAAATCTCACCGTGTTCCATGGCGTCGGCAAGCACTGTGAGCATCGAGACCTGCGCGAGGTAGTCCACCTCGGCGATGCGCACCGCCTCACCCTCGTTCTGCTCCGCACGGGCCTGGTCGCCCAAAATCCCGAACGCCACGATCGCAGTGGTCAGGTACTCTACGGACTCTACGAGCGCACGGTGTGAGGCGAGGTCGGTCGCCTCAAACTCCACCACCCGCACGGATCGGGCTCCAGCATCGAGCAATCGCTTTTCGACGGCACCTTGAACCGCCACATTCCGCAGCGCGGCGACCACATCCCGGCCAGCGCACAGGCGCGTGGCCACTTCCCCGCCGATGTCGCTTGTCGCACCCAGCAGCAGGATGGTGCCGTCGCTCATTTCGCGCCGAGCCCTACCCATGCGCAACCTCCCTCGGCTGGTGGTTCAGCGGGACCGCTGCAGCGGCGCCAAGCTGGACGATGTCCTCGATGCGCATACCCCACCTACCAGGGACGTAGATGCCCGGCTCGATCGAGAAGACCATGCCTTCTTCGAGCACTACGTCGCTGCCGTCGATGATGAATGGTGCCTCGTGCACCGCAAGCCCAATGCCGTGACCGAGACGGTGGGTGAAAAACCTGCCGTAACCACCCTGCGTGATGATGTCGCGAGCAACCGCATCGAGTTCACCGGCGGTCATCCCCGGCCGGGCTGCCTCCACCGCGGCCTGCTGGGCGCGGTGCAGCACCTCGTACGCGGTGAGGAACTCTGGATCCACCTCGCCACCTGCCCCATCGCCATCTGTCCCCTCGGTGCCACGCACCACGTACGTGCGGGTGCAGTCAGAGTGATAGCCCGAATCGAGCGTGCCGCCAATATCCACCACCACCGGATCGCCGGGCTCTAGAACCCGATCCGAAAAGTCGTGGTGCGGGTTCGCCCCGTTGGGCCCGGAGCCCACAATGACGAAGTCAGCGCGAACATGCTGAGCTTTGATGAGTTCACGGAGCTGGTCTGCTACTGCGATCTCAGTCGCGCCGGGCACGAGCAGCTCTGGCACGCGGGCGTGCACCGCGTCGATTGCCTCGCCCGCACGCGTCAATTCGGCGACCTCACCGGCGTCCTTCACCAAGAAGCAGGAACGCACTCCGGGAGAAAGCGCACGAGTTGGCACCCGCGCCTGGAGTTCGAAAACGTGGTCCGCAGTCAGCGACGCACCGAGCTCGACGACACCGTCGCCCACCCACGACTGCACCAAGGCGTACGGGTTGTTCCCATCGCGCCACCCAACGACTTCAACCCCATCCAGCGCGGCCTCATGGCACAGCGTCGCCACGTCCGTCATCGGTGCCACCACCCGGAATCCGCCCGGTCCCGCCACAAACGCGGTCAGCCGCTCGTGCGAGTGCATCGCCGAGCCGGTCAGGTACTCGAACTCCGCGCCGGTGCCCAACACCACTCCGCCAATCCCTGCGGCTGCAACTGCTTCGGCAAGCGCTCGGCGGCGTGTCTCATATACGCCATTGTCGAAATACGGCATGGATTCATCGTAGGTGGATAGACTGCTCTCCGTGCTCCTCTCCCCCGCTCACATCGCCAAGCTCGCCGGCTCCGGCGGATACTGCACTGGCACCTTGATCGGGCCCCAATCAGTGCTCACCTGCGCACACTACTTCCGGTCCAGGGAAGACACCCTCTCGTCCGTCACGTGCCACGTCGCAGGCCAACGCCGCCGAATTGCGCAGCTCGACCGCCTTCCCGGCACCGACATCGCCGTCGTGAAGCTCAGCAAACCTATTCGCGGCATCGACGACTTCCCCACCTTCGGGCCGCCTCCGGGCCCGCTCGCCCCGACTGTCACCCTCGGTTTCGGCGGAGCCGCAGCGCAGCCCGCGGGCCGCGTAGGTCGCTACATCACCTCACTGCCGATCGCCGCGTCGCGCTCGCTCGCCACCATCGTGCGCCCGGCAGGGATCATCCTCAACGCTCCGCGGGCAGTCAAGGGAGACTCAGGGGGCCCAGTGCTTGTCGACGGCCACGTCGTCGCCGTCCAATCACTCATCCTGGAACTCTTCGGCGTGAACCTCGGGATGGCAACGGTTTCGTTGGTGGATGCTGAGGCGGTGCAACGGATCGTCGATAAGCATTGAGCTCTAGCGAACTCTAGTTGCCGATGGCGACGACACCGCGGCGAATCGCGTCGATGGCGCGGTTCGCGTTGCGGCGGATCTCATCCGAGTAGCCCGTGTTGTGCACCTGCTCGAGCAAGTCGATGACCTGACGGCACCAGCGCACAAAGTCGCCAGCGGTGAGTTCGGCGCCCGACTCCGCTGCGGCTGCGAGAGCGTAGCCCAGCGGCGCGCCGGCCGTCCACTGGTGGATGGAGAGCGCGAATCCGGCATCCGGCATGCGGGTGATCGGCAGCTGGTGGCGCTGCTCGTCGGAGACCAGCTCGTTGTAGATGCGCATGGTCTCATTCATGGCGTCCGCCATCGCCTCGGTAGCGACCTCCGGGGAGCCGCCTGTGGCCTTGCGGTTCTCAAACACCACCATGGAGGCAACCCCGGCGAGCTCGGCGGGGTCGAGATCATCCCAGATACCCCGCTTGAGACATTGCGCGACGAGCAGGTCGGAGACGTTGTGGATGCGTGCAAGGCGTTCGCCCTCGTCGGTCACCTGCGGCTCGCCGTCGATGACCTCGACGTAGTCCATCTCGGTGAGCAGGCCGATGATGCGCTCGAAGGTACGACCCAACGTGTCGGTCGACGCGTCGACGCGGCGCGAGAGCTTTGCCAGCTTGCGCTCCTCGCGCACCAGCTCCTCGCCGACGCGGGCGAGCATCTCGCGGTCCGTGGCTGGCCAGTGGTGCACGGGGTGGTTGCGGATCGCCTCACGCAGCGCGAGCACCTGCTTGTTCGGGCGAGTGCGGGCCTGCGTGCGCATTTTCTTCGGGGCTTTGAAGTTGCCTCGGCGCAGCATGTCGACCACCTTGCGGGTGTGGCGGCGCGGCTGGTCTTGCATGTGTCGAGGCACCTTGATGCGGCCGACCGGGATCGGCGGGTTCTTGAACGCGTCGGCGCTGATGCGGCCCGACCAGCCCCGCTCCGTGGTCACCCACGGGCGCGGGTCCTCGGGTTTGCCCGCCGGTTGGACGACGGCGGCGAGCTCCGGATACTTCTTGCCCGGAATGGCGATGACTTCGCCGACCTGCAGGCGCGCAAGAATCTTTCGAGTCTCTACCTGGCGGTCTTCGACGGACTCGCGCCGGGATTCCTTTTCCGCTTCGGTGAGATCGCGGCGGAGTTCGAGGTACTCCACCAGCTCGTCGGCGGGGTTCTCGCCCGGGCTTGAAGGCGGTGCGAAGGAAGCGATGTCACGCTCGAGCTGCGTGCGAAGCTTTGCCACCTTTGATTCAAGACGTTCGATGTCGCGCACCTCGCCGACCACAGAGCGGTCGGTTTGGAACTGCGCGAAGGACTGCTCAATGAGGCGGATTGAATCGTCGAAGCCATTCATGCCCAGCATGTTGATGGCCATGTTGTATCCCGGCGTGAACGGTGAAATCAGCGGGTACGTGCGGGTGGAGGCAAGACCCGCAACTTCGCGCGGATCCATTGCTGGCGCCCACTGCACTACGGCGTTGCCTATGGTGTCGATGCCGCGTCTGCCCGCGCGTCCGGTCAGTTGGGTGTATTGCCCTGGTGTGAGGTCGACGTGGGCTTCGCCGTTGAACTTGATCAACTTCTCCAGCACCACGGTGCGTGCCGGCATGTTGATGCCCAGCGCCAACGTTTCGGTGGCGAAGACCACCTTCACCAGGCCGCGGACAAACAGCTCCTCCACGATGTGCTTGAATGCTGGCAACATACCTGCGTGGTGGGCGGCAAAACCCCGGGTCCACGCGGTGCGTAGCTGGCGGTAGTTGAGCACATCGAGATCCTCGGCGGGGATGTCGGCCACGCCGTCGTCGATAATGTTCTTGATCTCTTCTTGCTCTTCGGGTGTGGTGAGCTCCTTGCGAGAGCGCAGGCATTGGAACAGCGCTCCGTCGCAGCCGGCGCGCGAAAAG